>NZ_OLMH01000002.1:530254-2229576 GCF_900290205.1 Anaerolactibacter massiliensis
CGATAATGCCAGCTGACGAGAACATGTGCGGAGTCATGGATGAGTATCATATTCCTCATATGTTTCTCGTGTCTTGCTCTGATTTCGGCAGTTTCAGACATTATGAGATGGAAGAAATCTATCGCTGCGGAAAAACAGGAAAAGTCTTCGCCCATCAGCCTGATACCCATTTCACCTTCTCTGTAATGGGACCTGCCGAAAATGATATGCAGCTGGTTCATGAAGTAATCGAGAAGACTGCGGTCGGCCTTCAGAACCTGACTCTGGAGCGCAGAAAAAACCGGAATTGGGGGAGTGGTGTTTATTCAGATGAGAACTTTGGGTATTTTTCGAAAGCGGTCGGCAAATTTGAAGTTAAAGAAAAAAGAAATGGCATCCGCATGCTTGTGGACGGGAAAGAATACTCAGGCGACGACTTTGTCAAACTCTTCAGCAGCTTTGAGGGTTTTACGATCAATTATCAGATTGCTGACCGCACATTCCCGATCGTGGAAAGCGATATGACATTGCTGCCGGTGAGGATTGATGAAGACACCCTGGGGGAAGAACTCTATGATCTGCTGTTTGCATTGACTAAGAATCATGAGGGAAAGTTCCTGCCGTATCAGGATGTTTCTGCATTTGATGTGCTGTTCGAAAAGATTCTGAAGAAACTGAGCTATTACTACCACAGCAATCCACGTGATATGGGGAAAGATGCGGGAAACCGCCTGATTCAGATTCTGAAAGAAGTCGGAACCGATGATGAGATGTTCCCTGAGTTTGAGATCAAGAAAGTGAAACAGGTAATTGAATCTGAGCAGTCATAGCAGTGGAGATATTATTGTAATAACGACGAAAAATCCTGATTTCAGGACTTTTCGTCAATGCTCAGACTGTTTGATATTTTTTGCTGTCTGAACTACTTAATGCTCTATCGGTGTTCGATGTTATTACTTATGCTATCGTCGGGGTTACTACGTACAAATTTGGTGCCGCCTGCATTCTGAACAGCAGTCAAGCCAGGAAGCTTTCCGCTCTTCGCTGCTTTGTAAGCTTCGGTGTTCGTATATGTTTTTCCGTTGATAGAAAGCAGTGTGTTCAGACCTGTTTCTGACTCGCGAAGTACTTTAACCTTTGCCATATCGATTTCTCCTTTCTTGCCTCGCTTGCCTACAGCAATGGTGGGCAGGACCGTTGCCTTTCGTATTCCGGATTACTGGCTAAAGAAAGTATAATTGATATTGGCAATAAAATCAATATATGTGTCCCAATTTGAAAATATATGTCCCATTCCGTATAATGACTATGAAGAAGGTGCCTAATATGAAGAAGAGTAGCATCATTAATCTGATTCGGTGTCATGCAGAAAAGGACGAAAATGGGTTTCGAAATCAGGCGGCGAGTATTGCAAAAGATTTTTATAATGAAGGTGATCGTGAACTTGGTGAGTATATCTTGTCATTGATTTCAGATGCAGATACTTTCACCGCGCAGGAAAGCAGCAATTTAAATTCTCCATATTTTGAAAAGCTTCCTTCCGCAACTGAGATGTTTTTGTTGCCTGATTCAGTTATGAATGATCTTCTGGGCATTGCCAATGCGATTGAAAAGAATATCGGAGTTAATAAATTCTTATTTTCTGGTGCACCTGGAACGGGAAAAACAGAAGCGGTAAAACAGCTTGGTAGGATTACAAACCGATCTGTATTATTGTGCGATTTTTCTAGGCTGGTTGATAGCAGACTTGGCCAGACCGTAAAAAATATTGCCCTTCTTTTTTCAGAAATCAACCAGAATCCTTTTCGCAGTAAGGTGATTTTCCTATTTGATGAAATTGATGCTATTGCTTTAGACCGAATAAATGAGAACGATGTTCGTGAAATGGGCAGAGCTACGACAGCTATTCTGAAAGGTCTTGATTCTCTGAAAGAAGATGCTGTGGTGATCGCAACTACTAATCTTGCGGATAAACTTGACAGAGCTCTGATACGAAGATTTGATGCGACGATCAGCTTTGATCGATATACCCACGAAGATCTTTCGAAAATTGCAGAAAAGCTTTTGGCATCGTATCTTTCGAAATATAACCTGGCGGGGAAAGATATCCGGATATTCAGAAAGATTCTGGATCAGGTTGAATCTCTCCCAGCTCCAGGAATTCTGAAAAACATGATTCGTACTGCGGTTGCTTTCAGCGATTCAGCTGATGAATATGACTATCTTCGAAGGTTATATTTTGTTTTCTGTAAAAAATCTCCTTCTGAACTTCAAGAGCTCAAGAATGAAAGGTTTACTGTTCGCGAAATAGCAATTCTTACCAGTAAATCCAAGAGTGCGGTGGATCGGGAGTTGAAAGGAGATAGAAGAAAATGAATAAACTTCTTGAACTGAACGGGGTATTCACACATAAAAAGAACCCATCAAGGCCAGGTGATCCTGTTCTTCCACCAGATGTCTCTGTATCGTCGGTAAAATTGGAAAAGCTTGCTTCTGATCTTGAAAGAGCAGACACTTTTTGGAACAATCAGAAGATTCTGTCAGGTGAATTGATTGCTGCTTGCGAAACCCGTGTCATCCCGAAATCGAACAGGCTGAAAGAGCTCCTTAAAGATAAAGGCTCAACATCTGATGATGGAATACGTGGGGCTTATTTTCTCAATGAAGATGCAGATGGTCAGAAGAGAAAAAAGCATGTTTTTGTCTATTATGTAAAGAAAGAAACCGTTCTGCATTCTATTGAAGAGTTGAAAACTGCTTCCAGGATTATTGATGATTACTATGAGGGAGTCATTTCTGCAAATGATATCGGAACATCACGAACTCCTTCAGGAAAAAGCCTTAATTCGATTCCATATCGGGCTAATTATTTAATGGCACGAACTACTTTTTTAAGAATCATATATGAATGCAGTTTTGTTGAACGCTTTGATATTCCGAATAAGAATATTTCTCTTGATAGTGACCATATCATCCGAATTTATAAAACCGACGGACCAATCCGGAAGGTGATGGAGCGATGCGGCATTAAGCTATCTGAAAATCAGATTATTGATGAAACGTCAGCAAAGCTTTCAGATAAGGAACTTGCTTTGCTTTCTGAAACGGCTCCTTATCTTGTTGCGATGACGATCAAAGACATGAATGATATACCTCCTGAAGAAGAATCCAATTCTTCAATAAAAGAAAAACTAATTCAGGACCCAACTGATGAACCGATTGTAGGCGTTATTGATACGCCATTTGATCCAAACGCTTATTGCAGTAGTTGGGTGGATAATCACTGTCTGATCAACGGTGAAATAAAGATTAAACCCGAAGATTTCGTTCATGGGACGGCAGTTACAACGCTGATTGTTGATGGTGTGAGAGCTAATCCAGAACTTGATGATGGCTGCGGACACTTTCGAGTAAGGCATTTCGGAGTTGTGACTGGCGACAGATTCAGTTCAATGCATCTATTAATGGAGATCAGACGAATCGTTGAACAGAATCAGGATATCCGAGTTTGGAATTTGTCTCTTGGTTCTGAAGCAGAAGTGAATGAAAATTGCATCTCGCCAGTTGCAGCTGAGTTAGATCGCCTCCAGAATAAATACAATATTGTTTTTGTGGTTGCTGGCACGAATAAAACAGGCGAAAAGAAAGCAATTAAGGGCTATCGGATTGGATCTCCTGCTGATTCTATTAATTCGATTGTGGTGAATTCGGTGAATCGGGACCATGAGCCGGCATCCTATTCTAGAGTTGGTCCGGTTCTTTCGTTTTACAATAAACCGGATGTTTCATGCTTCGGTGGAGATGGAGTAAAAGCAGACCAGAAAATGAAATACTACGATGACGGAATCTGCGGATACGGCTGTGGAACCTCGTATGCAGCTCCATGGATTACTCGAAAGATGGCGTATTTAATATATGTCATGGGACTTTCCAGGGAAAACGCTAAAGCACTTCTTATCGATTCGGCATGCGGATGGAGCAAGTCACCAGACGAAAAAAAAGGATATGGTGTTGTTCCTACAAGGATTGAAGACGTACTGAATGTGCCAAGTGATGAGATAAGATTTGTCATCAGTGGAGATGCTTTTTCTTATGAAACCTATAACTTCAACGTTCCGGTCCCGGCTCATAATAATAAGTATCCCTATTTTGCACGAGCAACACTTGTCTACTTCCCGGAATGTAATCCTGATCAGGGCGTTGACTATACGGGTACTGAACTGGACTTGCACTTTGGAAGAATAGACGGGAAAAAAGTGAAAGATATCAAGGCAAATATGCAATCAGAAGAAGGAATACATCTGATCTATGAAGAAGATGCACGAAAATATTTCCGAAAATGGGATAACATCAAGCATATCACTGATGAAATTCCTCAGAGACATGTAATCCCTAGAAAAAAATATGAGGATGGTCTCTGGGGAATAAGGATTGTTCGAAAAGAACGGAAGGATAATGCCTCTAACCAGCCAATTAGATTTGGGCTTGTGATTACTCTGAAAGAGATGTATGGCATTAATCGATATGAGGAATTTATCCGTGCGTGCAGCTTGAGAAACTGGATTGTCAATGAAATAAGTATTGAGAATAGAGTGAAAATCTATCAGAAGGCAGAGCAGGAAATCAGTCTCGAATAAGGAGGAAAATGGAGAAAAATATTTAGCACTCCTCTTGACATGGTGCTAATTCCGGCTATGATAATCATTGTTGGTTAGCAAACATGAAATCGGAGTGCTAACATCTGGAGGTAAATAAGAATATGTTGAAGCCGTTGCATGATTATGTAGTACTGGAAAAGGTGAAGGAAGAAGTCAAGACTGCTTCCGGTATCATTCTGACTACGAAAGAAGCGAAGGATGAACCGAGTCTTGGTGAAGTAGTTGCAGTAGGACCTGGCAAGACGGAAGATGGAAAGCTGATCCCGATTGATCTGAAGAAGGGCCAGAGAGTCATCTACAAGAAGTATTCCGGAACAGATGTTACCTATGACAAGAAGGATTATCTGCTGATCTCTGCAGAAGACATTCTTGCAGTAGTAGAGAAATAATCAGAAAAGAAAGAGAGAGATAGAAGAATATGGCAAAGGATATTAAGTACGGAAAAGACGCCCGCCAGAAGATGCTGGATGGCGTGAATAAGCTGGCTGATGCAGTCAAGATCACACTTGGCCCGAAGGGACGCAATGTTGTTCTGGAAAAGTCTTATGGTTCCCCGCTCATCACGAATGATGGGGTAACCATTGCAAAGGAAATCGAACTGGAAGACAAGTTCGAGAACATGGGTGCTAAGCTGGTCTATGAAGCAGCAAATAACACCAATGAGACTGCAGGTGACGGCACGACTACTGCTACTCTTCTGACTCAGTCCATGATTACCAATGGTCTGAAGGCAGTAGACAAGGGATCCAACCCGGTTCTGATGCGCGAAGGTATGGATCAGGCAGCTAAGGCAGTTGCAGAAGATCTGCTGAAGCGTTCGAAGGAAGTCAAGACTTCTGAAGACATCAAGTCCATCGCTACCGTTTCTTCCGGATCGGAAGAGATCGGCCAGATCATTGCGGATGCAATGGACAAGGTCGGCCGTGACGGAGTCATCAATGTCGATGAATCCAAGTCCTTCGAGACCACCCTTGAGATGACCGAAGGCATGCAGTATGACAAGGGCTATGTATCTCCTTACATGGTATCTGATCATGACAAGATGGAAGTCTCTCTGGACAACCCGCTGATCATGGTGACAGACCAGAAGGTCAATACAATTCAGGACATTCTGCCGGTACTGGAAGAAGTCGTCAAGGCGAACCGTGCTCTGCTGCTGATTGCGGATGACTATGACAATGAAGTCATGAGCACCCTCATCATCAACAAGCTGAGAGGCACCTTCAATGTTGTTGCGACCAAGGCTCCTGGCTTCGGTGACAACTCCAAGAATCAGCTCGGCGATATCGCTGTCATGACTGGTGCAAAGTTCTTTGCAAAGGATCTGAACATGAACCTTGCAGATATGAAGATCTCTGACCTCGGCACTGCCAAGAAGGTTGTTGTCGGCAAGGACAAGACCACGATCATCGGCGGCAAGGGCAAGAAGGCAGATGTTCAGGCTCGTGTTGAAGAAATCCGTTCTGCCATTGAAAATACGAAGTCTGACTATGACAAGAAGAAGCTTCAGGAACGTCTTGGCAAGATGACCAATGGTGTTGCACTGATCAAGGTCGGTGCTACTACCGAGACGGAGCTCAAGGATAAGAAGCTCCGTATTGAAGATGCTCTAAACGCGACCAAGGCTGCAGTTGCTGAAGGTGTTGTCACCGGTGGCGGACTGGCTCTGGTACAGGCATATACCGATGTCAAGGATTCTCTGAAGTCTGATGTCACCGATGTGCAGAAGGGAATGAATGTAGTTCTCGATGCACTGAAGGAACCGATCATGCAGATTGCTGAGAATGCTGGCTATGACGGAAATGAGATCTATGAGAAGCAGCTTGCTCAGAAGACCAATGTCGGCTTCAATGCAAAGACCGGAGAATGGGTTGATATGTTCAAGTCCGGCCTGATTGACCCGACGAAGGTTACCCGTTCTGCTCTGCTCAATGCTGCAAGCATCTCCGGTCTCTTCATCACAACCGAAGCTGCAGTTGCGCAGATCCCGGAGAAGCAGCCGGCTCCTGCACAGCAGATGCCTGAATATTGATCTTTCTGAAGAGAACAGATCATAAGTAGAATTGACCGCTTTACACGATATAATGTGTAAGGCGGTTTTTTTATTGGAGAGAAAGATGAAAACATTGATTGATTTTCTGTCAGATCGCAGAAACCTCTGCAAGTTCTATCTATATGCAATGATGGTGATTATTGCGGTGGTGCCATTTTTCTTTGGGAAAGGAACGGATCTTTCTTTTCTCTATACGCTGAATCGTGCGGTCTGCAGTATCTGGACCCTGTTCCTTCTTCTCTCTGATCTGATTCACCATAGAGTTCCGAAAGGTCTTCTCAGCTGGTCTTCTGCGTGGCTTTGTGCTGCTGCCTGCCTGTCTCTGATTTTCGGGACATCCTCTCCGAGTTCTGGACAGATCGCAGGGATCTTCTTTCTGATCATGACTTCTTATCTTGCTGTGACCGTAGGCTTCTATCATTCTGACACGTTCAGTGATGACTTTGACCCTCTGTTCAGAATCCTTGCAATTGAATTATTCGGTCTGGCAGCGGTATCTCTGATCATGTTCCTGTTTTATAAAAATGGGTATGAATCGGTGTTCGGCATTCCATATGATGCAGTTACGAGCCCCCGGGTTGTTCGGGTCCGATATTCCGGAATTCTCGGATTTGCTACTGCAGGAGGCTATCATCTGATTGCAGGTCTGATTCTGTGCTTTTATCTTTCTGCTAAGAAGAAGCTTCCAGTCTGGTTCCGCAACCTCGATATTCTTGTCTCAATGGTCATGATTATGCTTGAGGATGCCCGAAATGCCTACCTGGAAGCCGCAATCATAGTGCTGTTGCTCTTATACCGATGGATGAGAACAAAAATGCAGGCAAAGCAGGTGAAATGGATTCTTGCAGGAGCTGCTGCGGCAGTAGGTATTTTCTATGTGCTGAGAGATGCTTCCATGAATGATCCTTCCAATGGCACTGCCTTGGAATATCTGAATCGTTTTACGAGCGGCCGGCTTGCTCTGTGGGCGGGAGCCGTGAAGGGCTTTCTCAGTAATCCGGTCTTCGGGCAGGGGTGGCTGAATGGATCTGCGATCACCGCAGTGGATCCGACTCTTTCAAATGCACATAATGTCTTTATGAATGTCCTGCTCTGGACAGGACTTGCCGGAATGATTCCATTCTGCATCTTCCTGATCGGCGGCTTGATCCGCATCCTTCGCAATCGGCGGAACCTTCGAAGTCCTGCTGATCAGTGGCTCATGGTTCTGGTGATCTGCATCCTGTGGGGCTCTATGCTTTCTTCGGTATCCATCATCGGGGATGACAGCCATCTTGTTTCCATTCTGTTCTATCTTTCTTTCGGGTATCTGTATTATCTGACTCCTCGGAAAGAGAAGGCCCTGAAGTGAAAAACGATCAGAAAGGACAGACAATCCGGGCAGATCACGGGCTGATTGCTATCCTGACGGTTCTATCAGCTGTCAGTGTCATGGTGAAAGTGCGGCTGGGATTTGACATCGATGAGCAGTATGCCTTATCCATGATGTACCGCTTCTCAGAAGGCCAGAAATATCTGACGGACCTCTTTGATCCGCATCAGTTCTCTGCATTTCTGATGACGCCGCTGTTTCTCTTATGCAGAAATCTTCGGATCTGCTGGAGGTTGTTTCCGAAGACTTCACAGTTTCTCTAGCTGAATCCGGAGAAACCTATACCCATTACCTTGCAGTGAGAAAGTGATTCATGATGAATATGGAACGAAAGAAAATCAGACTTCAGTTTGCCGACTTCAATCCGGCATTTGACAGGGAAAATAATGACTTTATCCGGTTTCTGAGAGAACGGTATGAGGTGGAACTCACCGATCACCCGGATTATGTCATTTATTCTGTCTTTGGTTATCAGCATCTGGATTATGACTGCATCCGGATTTTCTATACGGGAGAATGCGTCGTCCCTGACTTCAATGAATGCGATTATGCACTTGGCTTTGATCGGATTTCGTTCGGGGATCGGTATCGGCGGATCCCGTTTTATCTGCTGCATGAATACCGCCAGGGATATCTGGATCTCTTGAAAGAGAGAAAACTGGTGACCAGAGAAGAATGGCGCAGTCGGAAGTTCTGCAACTTCGTGGTTTCCAACTGCTTTGCAGAAGATGTCCGGGCGCAGTTCTATCAGAAGCTCAGTACGTATAAGCAGGTAGACAGCGGCGGAAGGTATCTGAACAATGTCGGCGGCCCGGTTGAGAACAAGGAGTCCTTTCAGAATGATTATCGGTTCTCCATTGCCTTTGAAAATACTTCATACAAGGGCTATCTGACCGAGAAGATCGTAGACGCATTCCGGGCGTATACAATTCCGATCTATTATGGAGATCCGGATGTTTCCCTGGATTTCAATGCAAAGGCATTTATCAATTGCCATGACTTTTCTGATTTCGATGATGTCATTGCCTATGTGAAACAAGTAGATGCAGATGAGGATCTGGCTCTGGAAATCCTGAACCAGAATCCGATTCAGGATCAGAAGAATCCCTATGAGCTGAAAGACTTCCTGTATGAAATCTTTGATAGTGATCTCAAGGAAGCAGGCAGAAGACCTCATTCCATCAATGTGCGTCAGTATGAAGCTATGCTGAAGCGCCATCGTTTTTTTGAACATGAGATCTACCGCCCTTACCGAAAGATTGCCAATACAATGAAGCGTCTGGAAACCGGTACGATTCTGCGCATGCCGGGATCCACCGATGAGCAGAATAACCGATAGGAGTATGCATGTCAGAAAAAGTTTCCCTCCTGATGACTACCTTTAACTGCAAGGAGCACTTTGAACAATCGATTCAGAGTGCCCTTTCGCAGGACTACGACAATCTGGAGGTCGTGATCGCCGATGGCGGTTCTTCAGACGGAACCGTCGATCGGATTCGCTATTATGCCGAATCAGTGAAACAGCACCCGGGCGGAAAGACCATCGTTTGGAAATCAGAGCCGGACCATGGTATCTATGATGGCATGAACAAAGCAATCCGGATGTCTTCCGGAGAAGTGCTGGCAGTATTCAATGATCTTTTTACCTCCAGCCATGCCGTAAGCACGATGATTTCTGCTCTGAATTCCGGAGAATACCAGGGAGTTCATGCGGATCTGGTTTATATGAATCAGGGAAAGTGCTGTCGCTACTGGAAGATGGGGCAGGGGAATCTGCATTTCGGGTGGATGCCCGCCCACCCGACCCTCTATCTGAAGCGGGAAGTCTATGAGAAATACGGTCTTTATGATCTGAAGTATCACAGTTCTTCTGATTATGATTTCATGCTGAGGATTCTGAAGGATGGAACCGTGAAGCTTGCCTATGTTCCGGAAGTCATGATTGAGATGTTCTATGGAGGCACCAGCAATGGGTCCGGTTACTGGAATAATGTCCGGGAAGCTTACCAGGCACTGCTGAATAATCGCATCTCCTTTCCGCTGACAGCGATTGTGTGCCGTTCTTTCCGCACTCTGATACAATATTTGGATGCAAAGGATTACAAAGGTAGCTGACATATGTATATCTATCTGATTTACGGAGCACTTGCGGCGTGGCTTCTGATCGAGCTGTTCCGGGAGAAATCGAATACCAGGGCAAATAGGATTCTGTTTCTGGCGTTAGGGATTCTGTTTGCGGTACGCTTCAACATGGGCCCTGATCAGGATACATATTATTATCTGTTCCACTGGATTGAGACTCCGGTAAAGGGCGTATTTGAGTATGGATTCCAGCGGAATCTTCTTTTCAGCATTCTGGTCTACTGGAGCAAGGTCTTCTTGAAGGAATACAGGTGGTTCATTCTCATTGTGAACCTGATCTGCATGGGACTGATGTCCTATGTCGTATGGAAGAAGAGCAGAAATCTTCTTCTCAGCATGCTGCTGTTCCTAGGAGCAGGGTATATGGCGGTCTATTATTCCAGCGCAATCCGGCAGATGATCGCAATGTGCCTGTATCTGTTTGGCTTCTACGAGTTTCTTCCGAAGAAGCAGTATCTGAGATACGAGATCTTCGCAATTGCGGCGGTGCTGTTTCATGAAGCAGCACTTCCAGCTCTGGTGATTCCGCTGCTGTACCGTCTTGTGCCGGTCTTTCAGAAGAAGCCAGGAAAACTGATCGGCATCAGCCTATGCATTGCCATCGGACTGACTGTGATCTTCACGGCAGTGCTTCCTCCTCTGGTCCAGTCGATTGCAGGTGCCCCCTGGACACCGTTCATGCATATTCTGAAATACCTGCTGGCTCCTTCGTCTAGCTTCATGGGCATCGCGATGGAGTCGGTATTCGGAGTGGGGATATTGGTCCTGTATCATGAGATGGATTCTCATGACGAGGAGTTCCTGCAGTTTGAAGTGCTTGTTTTCCTGTTTTCGATATTTCTGTATTTCTGCTTTTCCAGCTTCAGTCTGATGTCGCGGGTTTCTGATTTCCTGCAGTTCATCATTGTGATTCTGCTTCCGGAAATGCTGTCCAGGATTTCTTCAAGAAAGAGAAGAGCCGCGGTCTTGATGAGCTTGATTGTGCTGAATGGCTTTCTTCTCTACAAAGACCTTTCTGATATACTCCCGAAGATCTCAGAAGGGATGACTCTGAACGATTACCAGTATTTCACGGTATTTGAGAAAGAGAAGACCGATCGCTTCCTCGAGATCTCCGGATGCGATCTGAGCCAGGAAGCGAGGGACTGAGCATGAGAATTCATATCATCTACAACCGCTATCTGGACGAAAGAGATCATGACCGCATCATCATCGGAGGTCTTCAGAACTATGTTGAGAATCTCTGCGCGCTTTCCATCCGGCTTGGCTATGAGACCTTCGTCTATCAGAGATCGGTCAGAGACTTCGAGAAAACCCTGGAAAATGGGCTCCATGTCATCGGGGTCAGAGAAGTCCGCAAGGCCTGGACAAAGGATCTCGTGAAGAAAGCCGAAGAAAACGGAGATCTTCAGAAAGATCTGCTGATCTTTGCGACCAGCACCCAGACCGAACCGCATCATTTTTCTCATTCGCTGATGATTCAGCATGGAATCTACTGGGATATTCCGACCATCATGGACCGGAAGGTGAGACCGCCGTTTGATTCGTTCCTGCGCCATATCCAGGCAGACGGGGAAGTGAAGCGCCATCAGCTGGTTTCCTTCACCGTATGCGTGGACGATAACTATATCAACTGGCTGAGGACCCAGACCACCAGAAGAGATCTTGCTTATCAGGTGATTCCGAACTTCTCAGATGTAAGCGCCGATCGGAATGACTATGACGGGCCTGCCAGGATCATCTTTGCCCGCCGGTTCGTGACGATCCGGGGAGTTGAATTGCTTTCGCAGTTCATGCCGGATATTCTGAAACAGCATCCGGAAGTCACATTCACTCTTGCTGGAGACGGAAGATGCGAACAGAAGCTTCATGAGGTATTCGATCCGTTTCCTAATGTCTCCTTCCTCACTTATGCCCCTCATGACAGTCTGAAGGTTCATGAGACACAGGATATCGCACTCGTTCCGACGATCGGATCCGAAGGAACTTCCTTTTCTCTGCTGGAAGCGATGGGCGCAGGGTGTGCCGCCATCTGCTCCGATGTCGGCGGGATGAGCAATATCATCCTTGACCGCTATAACGGAAGAATGGTAAGACCTCTGGCAGATGACTTTCATGACGCTCTCGAAGAACTGATTGAGCATCCGGAACTGAGAAAGACGTATGCAAAGTGCGGCCAGGAAACAGTAAGGACTGCATTTTCAAAGAAAAAATGGGAATCTCAGTGGACGGATGTGCTGAAGAGGTTCGGAGATCCAGATGAATAAGCGATCGAAGTCCGTAGAAGTGAATATGGTCCTGAATACGGTGAGGACGATTGTCTCCATCGTTTTTCCGCTGATCATCTTTCCTTATGTGACCCGTGCCCTGCAGATGGAAAACCTGGGCAAGATCACCTTTGCCCAGTCCTTCATCGGCTATATCGGGCTGATTGCCTCGCTCGGGTTTACCAGCTATGCCACCAGAGAAGGCGGCAGGTTCCGCTCTGATCCGAAGAAGATGCAGCAGTTTGCGGATGAGATCTTCACGATGAACATGATCACGACAGCTGCGGCATATGCGGTTCTCTTCCTCTGCATTGCCATCTTTCCGAACCTGAAGAATCGCCAGGTGCTGCTCGTCATCATGAGCGCATCGATCATGTTTTCCACAATCGGCGTGGACTGGCTCAATGTGATCTATGAGGACTACCTTTACATCACGGTCCGTTCCATCCTCATTCAGATTCTCAGCTTTCTCTTGACGATCATCCTGGTCAGAAAGCCATCAGACTTTTACAGGTACGCTGCCATCCAGGTCATCACGAATGGAATCATCGCGGTCATGAATCTGATCCATGTCCGTCAGTACTGCCGCCTTCACCTGACCAGGCATATTCATTTCAGACAGCATCTCAAGCCGGTTTTAGTCCTGTTTTCCAATAATCTGGCGGTATCAATCTATCTGAACATCGATAATGTCATGATCGGCTGGATGGTCGGAGACTATTTCGGAGGTATTTATTCCATCGCCGTCAAGGTCTATACCGTCGTAAAGCAGCTGCTTGCGGCAATCTACAATGTCACGATAACGCGTTTGAGCGATTACTTTGCTCATCAGCAGATGGACGACTTCAAGCTGCTCTTGAATCAGGTGATCAATGATATGATCGTCACTGCGCTGCCAGTCAGCCTCGGGATCTTTATTCTGTCAGAACCGATCGTGGAAATCGTGGCAGGAAAGAGCCTCCCGGAATCGGTGATTCCGCTTCGGATTCTGGCCGCGGCGACGCCGATTGCGGTGTTCGGAGGAGCCATTGCCTATTGTGTCAATCTGCCGCTTCATCGGGAATCAGTGAACCTTTTTTCCACTGCAGCCGGAGCGATCGAGAACCTGGTTCTGAATCTGTTCTTCATTCCAGTCTGGAAGGCTTCCGGTGCGGCGTTTACCACGCTGCTTGCGGAAGCCACCGTATTCTGCATTCTCTTGTATCACATTCGGGATTACTTCTGGCTCTTTGACCGGAAGGCCATTCTGTCCAATACCTGGAAGTGCCTGGCGTCATGCTCAGGCATTCTGGTTTTCTCCTTTCTCGGATCCCGGTATCTCTCTGCAAATGCAGCATTGCTGTGCGTTTTTGTCATTGTATTCTCGATCCTCAGCTATCTGGCTATCAATCTGCTGCTGAAGAATATCAATGTGGAGCGCCCGGTAAGAAGAATCCTGCAGAAAATCCGCCGTTCCTAGGCAAAGTGTATTTCACAGAGAATTCTTTTATAATAGGGAGAGTCCGGAGGAAAGAGTCGTGAAGGTTCTGATTATTGTCCCAGCCCATAATGAACAGGATAATCTTCCGACGCTGATCCCGGAAATTCATTCCTATGGCTGGGAAAGCCTTGTGATCAATGACTGCTCCAGTGATCAGACCGGTGAGATTCTGGACCGGATGGGCTGGAAGCACCTGGATCTGCCAGTTAATGCCGGCCTTGCCAGCGTGACGCAGATCGGATTCATGTATGCCCGGGATCATGACTATGATGTCGCAATTGTAACCGACGGAGATGGTCAGCATCCTCCGAAATACATTCATAAGCTTCTGGAAGGGATTGAAGAAGGCAATGACTATGTGGTGGGATCGAGATTCGTGGAGCAGAGGAAGCCTCTGACTTCCCGGATGATCGGCTCCCGGCTTTTATGCGGAGCGATCCGCCTGAAAACCGGACGCCATGTCACGGATCCGACCTCCGGCATGAGAGCTCTTGGCAGAAAAGTGCTTGCCGACTTTGCTGAGAATATGAATTTTGTCGCAGAACCGGACGCCCTTGCCTATGTGATTCATCACGGCTATCGGGTCAAGGAAGTCCAGGTAAATATGAAAGAACGCGAAGCAGGGGAAAGCTATTTCCATAACCCGATGAAATCTGCCGGCTTCATGTATAACGTTCTCATGAGTATTCTGTTTATTCAGTAGTAGAGGAGATTCTATGACCGTTGGTATTCCGGAAGGGCTGAGATGGGTGCTGATTCTCGCATCCCTCGGCATCCTGATCTTTGTCATCTATGGCTCTGCAAAGTCCCGCATGAATGTCCGCTATGCGGTTGTCTGGATCACCTGGGCAGTCTTTGTCCTGATCGTTGCGATCTGGCCTGGCGTAGCCAGATGGATGGCAAATCTGATCGGCATTCAGTCTGTCACGAACTTCATCCTCCTGTTCATGACGGCGATCCTGTTCCTGCTGAATTATTTCCTGTATATGCAGATGAGCAGGATGGACAAGGATATCCGCAAGCTGAATTATGAGTTATCGCTTCTCAGGCAGAAGAAGGATCAGGATGACGATCAGAAAACAGAAAAATGAGCAGAGAACAGCGGCAGCAGGTCTTCTGCTGATCTCTTTTTTCTGCATTACCATCTTCTCACGTTCTTCGTTTCTGTATGAACGGAATCCATGGAGCGATGCGAATATCTTTCTGACCATCGGCCGGGGCATGCTGAAGGGGAAAAAGATGTATACGGACCTGTTTGATCATAAAGGGCCTCTGCTGTATGTTCTGTATGCAGTTGCTGCTATGATCTCTGATCGCTCCTTTGCAGGAGTATATCTGATTGAGGTCCTCTCCCTGTTCTGGTTCTTATGGGAATGCTGGAAACTTCTGAAGCTTCTGCAGACGGAACATCCGTTTCCCGGGCTGCTTCTGATTGCGATTGCGATCGTCACTGCCAAGGCATTCTCCTTCGGCGGGGGAAGTGTCGAGGAACTTGCTCTGCCGCTTCTGATGCATTGTCTGGTTCTTTCTCTGAAACGAATTCTTGCGGAAGAATCCTTTTCAAAGGAAGACTGCTTCCTGATCGGCATTCTCGCCTCTGCCGTATTTCTGATGAAATTCACGCTCTGCGGTTTTTTTGCCGGACTGGCGATTGCGCTGATTCTCTATCAGGCCAGACAGGATCGCCGCAGACTCTTTCCATGCATCATGGAAGCGATTGCTGGTTTCCTTGTGCCCGTGCTGATCACAGTGCTTCTGTTTTCCATGAATGGAAACCTCTCCGATTTTCTGAAAGTCTACTTCGGATACAATCTGAACCAGTATCCGGCTTCTGCAGGAATCCCGACCAGAATCTACCGGATGGCAAGAGCTTACTTCTTCTACCTGAAGAATAATCCGGTCCTGATTCTGTTCAGTACCATCGGTTTTTTTGCGGGAATCCATGAATTCCATCAGAAGCCTGCGGCACGAAATCTGCTGATTCTGATCTTTCTCTGCTGGTATTTCATCTCGTTTATTGGCAATATCTTCATCGCTTACTATATTCTTCCGATGATCTGCTTCAGTGTCTTCCTGGTTCCTATAGTTTCCAGGAAGATGAATCGGAAAGTCATGATCAGTCTCTCAACTGGTCTTTCGGTTCTATGCGCCTTCGGCTCTTCCAATCTCCGTGCGATTGGAAGACAAGGATCCGTGCAGCAGGATTTTGTATCTCTGATTCAGAGCTATGATCCTGGTGCTTCTTATCTGATGCTGGAAGGGTATGACCAGGGATTCTACCTGGAGGGCGGAGAAATTCCTGCCTGCAGGTATTTCTCTGCCATCAACAGTGAAACAGAAGAGATGAAACAGGAAAGACTTCACTGCATTGAAGAAAAACAAATCAGATACCTGATTTCCATGGACCATGAACTCGATCTTCCGGAATATGACTTGATTGCACAGGAAACCGGGGAATATGATGGCGCTGAGCGTACCTACCGTCTTTATGAAAGGAAGAATCTGCAATGAAACCTAGTGAGACAGATGTACCTGTCAGAGTGAATATATGGATCCGCCCGGAATGTCAGAAGCGGCAGTTTGATCGGATTGCCGAGGCAAAGCCAAGCACTCTGTTTCTGATTTCGGACGGAGGCAGAAATGATGATGAATGGAAGAAGATCCGTCTGAATCGGGAGTACGTGGAATCCCATATCGACTGGGACTGCAAAGTCTATAAGCTTTACCATGACCATAATGAAGGTCTGTATGCGACCGGAAAGCAGGGACATGATCTGATCTGGTCGAATGCGGATTACTGCATTCTCCTGGAAGATGATATTCTGCCAGACGTTACTTATTTCCGTTTCTGCCAGGAAATTTTTGAAAAATACCGGAATGATACACGAGTTTCTGCAATCACAGGGCTTAATCTGATGGGGGTTTATGAGCCGGCTTCCTCAGACTGGTTCTTTTCGAGAAAAGTGGCAATCAGCGGGTTCGGCATGTGGAAGCGAACCTATGAACAGTTCTACAGCCGTGACTTCGGAAGAGATTCCTATGTGATGTCACTATTGAAAGAAGAGACAAAGAAGAATGAAGACTTCCGCAAAAAGATTCTCGGGTATGCCGAAAATGAGTTTTTTGAAGGCCATATGGCATTTTCGGAATTCTATACGGAATTCTCTGCCTATGGTCAGCATCAGCTGATTGTCGTTCCGAAGCGCAATCTCATCAGCAATATCGGCTATGGAGAAGGAAGTGCTCATGCAGCAGATCTGAACCGGATGCCGAAGGCTGTCCGCAAAACGTTCAATATGAAGACCTATCCGATGCAGTTTCCGATGAAAGAGCCGGAATATCTGATTCCGGATCCGTTCTACGAGAAGCAGTTCGATCGGATCATGGGAAGAAATGACAAGCTTCTGCAGGCTTCCCGGTGGCTCCAGTTCAAATGGCTGTATCTGAAGAACGGGGGAAATCTTGCGGAAGGAGTCAGACGAGTTGTGAATCGGCATAGAAACCGGAAGAACGAATATGAAAGCTGAGAAAATTCTGCTGCTGGGTGGATCTGCCCAGCAGGTCACTGCAATCAGGGAAGCGAGAAATATGGGATATGAAACAGTACTGTGCGACTATCTCCCTGATAATCCTGGTCAGTTTGCCGCAGATCATTATTACAATATTTCAACCACTGATCGTGATGCGGTTCTTGATATTGCCAGAAAGGAACAGATTGATGGCATTCTTGCTTATGCTTCCGATCCTGCGGCGCCGACTGCTGCCTGGGTAGCAGAGCAGATGCATCTTCCGGGAAATCCGTTTCATTCGGTTGAAACTCTCTGCAGCAAGCATCTTTTCCGGCAGTTTCTGAAAAGCCATGGGTTCAGCTGCCCGGAATCCAGCAGTTATCAGGATCTGGATGATGCGCTGAAAGATGCATCTGATTTCCCTTATCCGGTGCTCGTAAAACCATCAGACTCTTCCGGCAGCAAAGGTGTCACGCTGCTGAAGAGTTCTGAGGGACTGCAGAGTGCTGCAGAAACAGCTTTTTCTTACAGCAGGGCGCATGAAATCATTATTGAGGAGTATGTTTCGAAGAGCACCCCTTATCTGATCGGCGGCGATCTGTTTGTAGTCAACGGCAAGGTAGCACTCTGGGGACTGATGAACTGTTATCGGGATGAGCGGATCAACCCGCTTGTTCCGATGGGCAAGAGCTATCCGCCATTTCTTTCCGATGGGCAGCTCAGGCTTGTAAAGGATACGCTTTCGAGAATGGTTTCCGAACTCCAGATTCAGAATGGCGCTATGAACGTGGAACTGATCCTCGATCAGAAAGACCGGGTGTTTGTGCTGGATGCCGGGCCCCGCAATGGCGGCAACATGATTCCGGAACTGATGGGAATGATCTTTGACCAGGATATCGTTCGGATGACGATTGAAGCAGCCATGGGGAAATCAGTATCGGTGAAGGAAACAGCAGGACATCCGTTTTATGCGACGCATAATCTTCATTCTGCCAGAAGAGGAAAATACCTTGGCATCAGATTCTCAGAAGAACTGAACCCATATCTGATCCGGAAAGAACTCTGGAAGAAACCTGGTGATCAGGTCGTCCCTTTTCTGAACTCTGCCGGTGCTCTCGGCATCATCTTTCTGAAGTTTCCGGATCGTGACACAATGGAGTATTATTTAAGACGCATGACGGACTTCTATACCGTCATTCTGGATGAGGATACCAGCCATGAGTGATCAGAAAATATTAGTTACCCGTTCTTCCATGCCCCCTCTGGAAGAATACGTGGAGGAAATCAGAGAGATCTGGGACAGCCACTGGCTGACCAATATGGGAGTCAAGCACCAGGAACTGCAGAACGAGCTGGAACAGTATCTCAAAGTGGAACACCTCGAGCTGCTGACGAATGGGCACATGGCTCTGGAGATGGCGATGCAGGCAATGGACTTTCATGGCGAGGTCATCACGACCCCGTTTACGTTTGCTTCTACGACACACGCCATTGTCCGCAATGGGGCAAAGCCGGTTTTCTGCGACATTGATCCGGATGATTTCACGATCGATGCTTCCAGGATTGAAGCGCTCATCAATGAACATACCACTGCAATTGTTCCGGTTCATGTCTACGGAAATATCTGCCATGTGGAAGAAATTCAGAAGATTGCAGAGAAATATGGACTGAAGGTTCTCTATGATGCTGCCCATACCTTCGGAGAAACCTATCACGGCATCGGTGTCGGAAATTTCGGAGATGCGAGCTGTTTCAGCTTCCATGCGACAAAAGTATTCAATACGATTGAGGGAGGCGCGGTGACCTTCCATGATCCAGAGCTTGGCAGAAAGATCTATGGACTCAAGAACTTCGGAATCCGCGATGCGGAAACGGTGGATGCGGTGGGTGCCAATGCCAAGATGAATGAGTTCTGTGCCGCGATGGGCATCTGCAATCTCCGGCATGTGGATGCTGAGATTGAAAAGCGGAAGAAGGTCGCGGATCATTACCGCAGCCGCCTTGAGGGGGTCAGAGGGCTTCGGCTTAATGTGATTCAGGAAGGCGTGAAGCAGAATTATGCATATTTTCCGGTCATCTTTGAGGAAAAGGAGTTCGGAGCCGGAAGAGATGAGGTCATGAAAGCGCTGGCGGAACATGGGATCGGGGCGAGAAAATACTTCTATCCGATCACCAGCAGCTTTGAGTGCTACAGGGGACAGTACAATCCGGAAGATACTCCGATTGCTCTGCATATCAGTCAGAGGGTGCTGACGCTGCCGCTGTATGCAGATCTGTCTCTTAATGATGTAGATCGGATCTGCGATATCATTCTGGATCTGAGCGTACACGCATGACTACTTCCTACCGAGACAGGACTGCAGATCTTCTGAGGGCAATCGCGCTGTTTCTGCTGTTTGCCGCCCATACTTCATTCCCGGATTCGTTTCAGAATATCCGGGAGTTTGATGTGCCGCTTCTGTTCTTTCTTTCCGGGATGTCGTATGTGTATTCCATTCAGGGAAGCCGTCCTGACCAGAAAACCTATCTTCTGAGAAGATTCCGGAAGCTGATTCTTCGGGTATGGATCTTTCTGATTATCTTCTTTCTGTTCTTCAATGGCATTCTGCATTCCGGAATCTCCAGCAACGTGATCCTGAATTCATTTCTGATGACCGGATCCGGAATCATGTTTGTCTGGGTGTACCGGGTTTTCTTCTTCAACTGCATCACGCTTCCGATCCTGCAGGAAAGAACCAGGAAGATGCCTGCAGAAAAGCGGATTCTGATCGGTATAGCCGCATTGGCGGTCAATGACCTGATCTATCGGTTTCTGATCAGTCCGATGCAGAACTATGTGGTTCAGAAAGTGTTAACGTATCTTTTCAGCGATACCGTAGGCTTCACCGTGCTTGCCTGGTTCGGGGCTTCGTATACGGATCTGGAAGAGAAGGGAAGAATCCGGTTCACGCTGCTGTTCCTGGTATTCTATCTCATTGCCGGAGGACTTTCGGGATTCCCGTTTCTGGAATCGATGAAATATCCGCCTTCGCTGTATTTCTCGTCTTATGGCATGTTCTGCTCCTCGCTTCTGTATCTGCTGCTGAGCCGGAATCCCAGACGAATCAGGAACTCTGCCGTCTGGATCTCGAAGAACTGCATGGATCTCTATCTTGCCCATATCTTTGTCTATTATCTGGGAACCTGGAAGATTGAAAGTCCCTGGATCCAGTTCGCTCTGCTTTCTGCAGGCTCATTCCTGATCGTGTATGCTGCAGAAACAATCAGAAAGGCGGTGAAGACGCATCGATGACCTTTATTTCCATTGTGATCACAACCTATCATCGGCCAGAGCAGATTGCCCGTGCAATCACCTGCGCCGACCGCCAGACTGCTGCCCATGAAATCATTGTAGTCGATGATAACGGAATCGATACGCCAGAGCAGAAGGCAACGGCAGAAGCGATCCTTCCTTATTCAGATCGGGTGACGTATCTGGTCAATGAACAGAACCGCGGCCCATCGTATTCCAGAAACCGCGGCTTGCAACAGGCCAGGGGGGACTGCATCACATTTCTGGATGACGATGATGAAATCGCTCCGGAAAAACTGGAGGCACAGGCTGCGCTATTGGAGCGGAAGGGACCGGAATACAGCTGCTGCTATTGTTCCTTTACGAAATATCTAGCCGGCGGGAAACGGTTTCTCAATGCAGAAAAGACCGAGGGAGCAGTATATCCGTATATCCTCGGACGCATGCTGTATGTCGGCAGCGGCTCGAACCTTCTGGTACGCACCGGGATCCTGAAAGATGCCGGCGGTTATGATGAATCGCTGCGGAAGTTTGAAGACTATGAGATGATGGGAAGGATTCTGAAGCACCATCTCCTTGCCTATCTGGATCAGAATCTTCTGACCATTCATTATGAAGTTCGAGGAAAGGTGCCGACCTATCAGGAACTCGTATCGTATGATCAGCTCTATTTTGATAAAATCAGTGCAGAGCTCGATCAGCTTCCTGCAGGAGAACAGGAAGGAATCCGGCAGATGGAAGCACTGGAACGCTGGCGCTATGCCCTGCCTCGGAAAGAAACGGCAGATGCCTGGGGCTATCTGAAACAATGCGGCGTTACCCCCGCACTGTTCTTCCGATATCTCTGCTATTGCGCCGATCGGGCCATCGGAAAGAAATCCTATGGATTCAAGACCTTCTGAACAGCACCAGAACCTCAGAACACAGGACCTGCTTTATGCAGGTGTTTTCACTGCGGTTCTGCTGGTGCAGCTATGGAAGGCACGCCAGGGCATGGGCTATTCCGATGAACAGTTCTATGTGACGATCGGAAAGAGATTTGCCGCGGGCGATCGGATGTTTGCGGATGACTGGCATATTGCTCAGATGATCGGGTTCTTCCTGACTCCGCTCTATGAGCTTTATACCGCAGTCCACGGCGGCACCGATGGGATTCTGCTCGGTTTCCGGCATTACTACGTTGCCCTGACGATGTTCACCGGACTCATGATCTATGTGCGCTTCCGGAACGAAGGGCCTTCATCGATTCTCGCATCGCTGCTGTATCTCGTCTTCACGCCATTTCAGATCATGTCGCTTTCCTACAACACGATGGGGGCAGCAGCAGTGATTCTGGCAATGCTGGTGTATCCGATGGAAGGAAGACATCCGTTTCGCTTCTATCTCTGCGGCATTCTGATGGCATGCGCGGTGATCAATACCCCGTATCTGATCTTTCTGTATCTGATTCTGACCGTTATTGCGGCGGTAAAGCCTGCCTGGTTCTCCAGAAGTGCCTGGAAGGGAATTACTGCCGGGGCATTGACCATCGCTGTCATATTTCTGATGATTCTCTGGAGAAACGGATCCTTTGAGAACTTTTCAGAATCTCTGGTCCATCTGATCGATCCGTCCCATCAGATGACGTTTCCTGAAATGGCGATCCGCAATGGCGGAAGATTATATCTGCTGTTTGGTTTCTTTCTCATAGTTTTTGCAGCAGAACTCATTCTGACCCTTGTCTTTCTGAAGGACCCTCAGAAGGAGCAGAGGCTCAGAAGGTGTTCGTTCTGGATCAATCTCTGCTCCATGATTTATGCCGTATGTGTTTCCGGGTACCAGATGGAATCCGGAACTTATGCTGCCCTGCTGATTCCGCTTTGTCTTTCCGGCCTTCAGGCATTGCTGCAGAAGAAGCGCAATGACCTTCTGATGATCTATGGCGTATCAGTTTTCTATGCCCTCATGATTTCACTTTCCAGCAATGTCGGTCCCTCGAGCTTCTGCAGCCCGCTCATCCTTGCTGGCAGCGTTTCGTGTATTGCATTTTCAGGCAGGGAATGGAATCAGCTTCTCGTGATTGCGGTGATTTCGGTCTTTGCCTTCTATAAGTGCAGCTATGTGTTCGGAGCCAGAATCAGCGGCTATGATGCTGAGATCGAAGATGGTCCGCTCAAGGGTATATTGGATACTGAGGAAGCCGTGATGCAGTATGAACACAGACTCGAAGATATCAGGGAAATCAATGCCATGGAAGAATGCAGCAGCGTTTCCCTCGTGACCGGGCAGAGCTGGGAATATCTGGCCTGCAATAAGAGAATTGCCGCCAATTCCACCTATCTCTATTTCTGGGAGAAAGATCAGTATACTGCTGCGGAAGATGCCTATGCTTGTCTTCATGAAGACCGGTATCCGGCTTATATTTATGTGGACCATACTGACAGCCACTATTTCTATGAACCGCAGGACAGCTGGCTGGATCAGTTTGCATTCGTGAAAAACATGCAGGAAGGGACCCTTTATATCCGCAATCAGAGCACGATTTCCTGCACAGAGGAGGCGAAGTGATGAAGATCCTGTTTGCAGCCACGGTTGATATTCACATCATCAACCATCATCTCCGGATTATCCATAAGCTCCATGAGCAGGGGAATCTCATCGATGTCGCTGCCAATGGAACCTATATCAACGATGATATTCATCGGAAATACAATGTCTGCTTTTCCAAGAGTCCGACGTCTGCCGATAACCTGAAAGCATACCGATTCATGAAAGAGCTTCTGAAGAAAGAAGACTATGACATCATCAGCACGCATACGCCGCTGGCTTCCTTCTTTACACGGATGGCTGCGGAAGGGCTGAGGACAAAGGTCATCTATACTGCGCATGGCTTCCATTTCTACGAAGGTGCTCCGCTGAAGAATCAGCTGATCTACCGGAATATGGAACGCATTGCAGCGCATCATACCGATCGTCTGGTAACAATCAATCAGGAAGACTATGCGGCAGCACAGCAGTTCCATTACCGCCCGGGCGGACATGCAGTCTATATTCCAGGGGTAGGAGTAGATCTTTCCCGGATTGAAGCTGCCCGTACCGATCGCAGCGTGATCCGGAAACGGCTTGGTCTTCCCGAAGCGGCATTCGTGATGATCTCGGTAGGAGAACTGAATCAGAACAAGAATCACCTGTTCGTGATGAATGCTCTGCAGAAAGAGCTGCGGGAAGATCCCATGCTTTACTATGTGATCTGCGGAACGGACCTCTGGCATGGCACTTATGCTGAGAAGATCAGAGAGCTTGGCCTGGAAGGAAAAGTCCGGCTGTTAGGATACCGGAATGATATCTATGAACTGCTCTATGGCATGGATCTGTTTCTCTGTCCTTCGTTCCGCGAAGGACTTCCTGTCTGCGTCATTGAAGCGATGACTGCCGGTGTCCCGATCATTGCATCAGATGTGCGCGGAAATCATGACCTCATTGAAAGCGGTGAAGATGGATATCTCTACCCAGTCAATGATGCAGAGCGGTTCCGGAAAGAATATCAGACTCTGCGCAGAGATCAGACCCTTCGGGAAACCTTTATCCGCAATGCCAGGCAGAAAGCCCTGAATTATTCCGAAGAAACCATCGATCCGATGATCCTGGAGCTCTATGACGAACTCAAGCCGAAATACAACGATTGACGCAATGCGCGTCTGTGCGGCGCTGCTGGTCGTATTTGTCCATTCCGGGAATCTGATTCTTGCCTATCAGGTCGGAACTCCGATCGTTCTGAAGCCGTTTCTGATGCTTGCGGATGCAGGGGATGCGATCTTCATGATGATCTCAGGCTACCTGCTTTTCGTGCACCCATTTCAGTATGGCCTGATGCTTCAGAAGAAAGTCAGAACGATTCTGATCCCGCTGGTTCTCTGGAATCTGATCTGGATTCTGACAGATCTGTTTCTGATGGATCTTAGAGGCAATGCTTCCGGCATCCTTTCCTGGTCTTTTCAGGAATGGTTCCGCAATCTGATCGGCATTCCGTTTCATACGGCTCCGTTCTATATGCCATTCTGGTTTCTGACGGATCTGTCCGGTCTGCTTCTATTGTCGCCGCTGCTGCGCAGTCTGACGAAAGAGGTTCCTCATCTGGCCGCTGCCGGTATTCTGATTCTCTGGTTTCTTCCGGTCTCTTATCGGATCCGCATTCCATTCTGCTTCTTCCTTTTCGGGGCATTGCTTGCGGAGTATCCGGAATGGAAAGAAAAACTGAAGCGAATTGCCGAAAAGATCACGCTTCCTTCTGCACTGCTCTGCAGTCTCCTTGTACTGTTTCTTCCCTCTTCCTGGTATGACCTGCTCGATCGGATCACGCTGATTCTCTGGATCTATCCGATCGGAAAGCTTGCAGAAGCCTGCATGAAGAAACAGAAGACCGCCAGCAGAATCGAACTGGCGGCTTCCTGGAATCTGTTTCTGTATGCGGTGCATGGAAAGGTGATCAGCTATCTGCAAGGTATTTATACCTCCCATGTCGCGTGTTCAGATAGTTCTGTCATTGCCGGTTATTTCGGGCTTGCGGTTCTTTCCATCTTCCTCTGCTGGGTTGCAGCAGCCATCATGCAGCACATAATGCCTCGTTTCTACGGAATCCTGAGCGGCGGCAGAGGCGTGCCGGTTCACTTATGAAACAGCTTCTGCTTCAGGAATGCTTTTTCTTCCGGCTTCAGCGCCATCAGCCAGACTAATACTGTGTAGAGGATCACAACCACAAGGATCTGGATCACTACAGAGCTCCATCCGACCCCTGCAAATACGACATTGCAGAGATAATAGCCGGCAGCTAACGCAATCGCATCCGGGAGCAGAAAGCTACGGTAGCATTCCCGGAAGAAGGAACGGATATCCAGATTCAGTTCTTTCTGGTAGACATGATTCATCATTGCAAACTCTGTCAGAGACGCAATGCAGATTGCCATGCATGCGCCAAGTGCTCCGAACTTCGAAGAGAGCAGGAACGAAAGAATGACGCAGACAATCGTCTTGACGATCTGAGCGATGCCTTTCTGGCGGACTTTATTTTCTGCAATGACGGCAGTATTGGCAATCTGCTGAGTCACATTCAGCATGTCAGGAATGATGCAGAGGACTGTGCAGAGATAAGCCCCCTGATAATCCGGTCCCATCCAGGTAACCATGAACGTATTGCCTACGCACAGGAACCCGATGAAGATCAGTCCCATGAACGCAAGCTGGTATCTTCCGACCATGACCATCAGCGGATAGATCCGGTTTTCTTTTCCCTGGGCGATATACCGGCTGATTCTCGGCAGGAACATATCGTTGATCGCTGCTGCAAAGGTAGAAAAATATCCTTCCAGGAAATTGGCAGGGGAGAACAGAGCAATCTGAGCAGTGTTGGAAACAATGCCAAGAATCGTCGGAGCAAGTCCGT
Source organism: Anaerolactibacter massiliensis (assembly GCF_900290205.1). Taxonomy (NCBI): domain Bacteria; kingdom Bacillati; phylum Bacillota; class Erysipelotrichia; order Erysipelotrichales; family Erysipelotrichaceae; genus Anaerolactibacter; species Anaerolactibacter massiliensis. The sequence continues at coordinate 556,426 of NZ_OLMH01000002.1, forward strand.
ACGTGCATCCTTCGGCAATGGTCGTCGTAGCGGTCCAGGCCGTGAACTGCAGAATCTGTGTACGCATCTCCTGGTCATTCCTCTGGCTGATGATCCGCAGATGAAGCCCATTGCGGATGATGAAGTATTTGACGAGGATGAATACGATCGTGGAACCTGCATACGCAGCCATCACGGCCACGACATCCATATGATTCAGCAAGGCAATGATGATCAGTATGACAGACAATACCTTCTGCCCGAGATCGCAGAGCTTCAGCGGAATGAATTCCGCATAAGCAGTCAGAATGCCATTCTGAGAAAGAAACGGAAATGAAAATACCGTGGCTGCAGCCATGATCAGATAGATCTTGCGGAATATGACGATCTCTTCGGCAGTCAGTCCCTGGTAGATGTCTCCGAGGAAGAAATAGACCACGATCAGAATGGCGCAGATGATTGCTCCGAGGACCAGGTAGAACTTCGTGACGGTTCCGAGAAAGTGCTCTACTTTGTCTTCCCGTCCCTCTGCTCGGTACTTTGCCACAAATCTGGAGACTGCCGCATTGAGGCCGAGATCCACGAGGAACATCCGGACAAAGGAATACGCAAGATTGTAAAGGCCGTACTGCGATTTTCCAAGCTGGTTTGCCATCCATGGCGTATAAGCAAGAGAAATCACGGAATTCAGGATGATGGCAAGATAGGAAATCATTGCCCCGTATTTGATCTGCCGGTTTTCTTCTGACATGCGCACCTCAATCGTTTCAAAATAACAGCTTTTCAATTATATAATGGAAACAGCTTTTTGCAGAAGAAACGGAGTTCCAGATGAAAGTAGTCCAGCTGAACAGTGCATGCCATGGCAGTACCGGCATGCTGATGGGAATTCTATCCAAGGCAATGACAGAACATGGCATTGAGAACCGGATGCTGTATACCTTCGGAGAAGATCCTGCAGAAAATGGGTATCGATACGCATCCGATGCGGAAATCAAACTCAATGCTCTGCACTCGCGAATCAGCGGCAGATATGGCTTCGTGTCAGAAAAGCAGACCGGTCGTCTGATTCAGTTTCTGAAGGACTATCAGCCAGATCTCGTACAGATTCATACGATCCATGGCCATGATCTGAACCTGACCAGGTTCTTCCAGTATCTGAAAGAAGCTGGAATTCCGGTCGTCTATACATTTCATGACTGCTGGCAGTTTACGGGATACTGCCCGTATTATACGTGGGAGCGCTGTGAAAAATGGAAGACCGGGTGCGAAAACTGTCCGTTAAGAAAACGGTACTCCTGGTTCTTTGATCGTTCCGGAGAGAATTACCAGAAGAAGCGGGAAGCCATGTCCGGATTCCACCACCTTCAGATTGTCACCCCGAGCAGGTGGATGGAAGAACAGGTGGAACAGTCCTTTCTCAAGGATCTTCCCTGCACGGTGATCCCGAATGGCATTGATTTATCCGTGTTCTATCCATCTGTAAGCAATATCCGCAACCACCTTCATCTGAACGATCGGAAGATCGTGCTTGGCATTGCCCTGTCTCTTTCGGAAGCCAAAGGCTTTCATGATTATCTGGAGCTCAGCAGAAGACTGCCGGAAACTCATGTTCTCGTTCTGGTCGGAGTGCCGGAAGAGAGGAGAAAAGATCTTCCTTCGAATATCATTGCCCTACCAAGAACTTCCAGCAAAGAAGAGCTGAGAGATCTTTACAGTGCAGCAGATGTCACAGTCGTTCCGACTCATGAAGATAACTTTCCGACTGTCATCCTGGAATCGCTTGCCTGCGGAACCCCGGCCGTCACGTATCAGGTCGGCGGAGCTCCGGAAGCACTCGATGAAAAAACCGGGAAAGCAGTCAGAGAGAATGATCTCGATGCATTGATGGAAGCAGTACTTGAATTCAGCGGAAAGAAAAAGGAATACGCAGCATTCTGCCGGAAAAAGGCAGAACAGCGGTATTCCATGAAGCAGTTCACAGATTCGTATTTATCTCTCTATGAGAAGATGGTCAGCTGCGCTTTTCCGCAATGTGGAACAGCTTGCTGAGCTTGCGTTTCACCCGTTTTCCCTGATAGTCAAGCGTATAGCGAAGCAGGGAAGAAGGGTGTTTTTTCATGGCTTCTGATTCCTTGGAAACGATGAGATCGGGAGCAGTCAGAAAGAAATGATCCGGATCGATTCCGGAAGGAACTGTGATCTTGCGCTGGGAGAAGTGGACATACATCTCTTCTCTCAGCACTCTTCCATAAGATCTTGCCGTCAGGGTTCCGTTTTCAAAGCAGAAATAGAGTTCCGGCACATTGCATTCCTTCTGACTGCGCACCTTGAAAGAACTGATGTTGGCATGAATATCTGCGAAATCGACAGAATCATAGAACCGTTTTCCATTTCTCCGGATGATTTCTGCCATTCCGCCGCCATGCCATTCCGCATATTCATCAAAGGCACAGTTTTCTGACGATGTGAAGACCGTTTTCCAATTCATGCATCCAAGCGGATCAAGGGTCTTATACCAGGCATTTACTTCGGGGGTATTGCGGTAAAGGGTGAAATGACCTGAGGAATACAGACGGTCATTTTCAGAAAGGATGGAATCGGTGACATAATGACTCAGATTGCCGAAGATCACATCGAGATCGCAATGTCCCCAGAAGCTGTAATCTTTCAGATATTCAGAGAGAATTTCGCCATACGCCGGACGGAAGTCGCAGCACTTATAGGGACGCTCCAGAGAAACAGGAAAGGAAAAATTTTTCTGAACGAGCGTGCGGAATTCTGAGAAGGACAAATAAACCAGCTTCACATTAGCAGGAAAGTCCAGTTCAGAATGATCGTCTGTAAACAGCAGAAAATCAAATTCCTGATTATACTGGCAGGAATTCAGCCATAGCGGCATAGAGGAAGGAAATTTACCGAACCATGGAATCACAAGTGCAATCTCTGCAGACATCAATCTTCTCCGAACTCTGTGTTTCTGACTAATTACGAACTATATCAGATCCTTTCTCATTTGCAAAGTCAGAGAGAGCTTGTATAGAATACATTCAGGTATGGCAAGAAAAGTAATCCTGAGCGGTCCGGAGAAGTGGCTTCAGCCCAAAGTAGAACACTATTCCCATGAGAAATACTGGAAGATGCGGGAACGCGTGGTTTCCTATCATGGCGGGTTCTTCGAAAAAATGGTATGCACCTGGTATCTGTTTCGCATCAAGCGCATGGATGCGTTCAACAACGCTTCCATGGGCACGCATCTCGGATATGGTGCTCAGTTTGCAGAACCTCCTCATCTTCCTCATGGAATCAAAGGAATCATTCTTTCCCACGAGGCAGTGATCGGGAAAAACTGCACGATTCTCCATCAGGTAACCATCGGCGGCGGCAATGGCGGTGCCCCGGTCATCGGCGACAATGTGGAAATCGGAGCCGGAGCGATGCTCGTAGGAGGGATTCATATCGGAAACAATGTGAGGATCGGAGCAAATTGCGTCGTCGCCGAAGATATCCCGGACAACTGCACGGTGGTCATGCCGCATCCGCGCATCCTTTCCAGGTCGCAAGCGACATCAGACTGATTTCATTGTATAATTCCGTTATGCAGTTACGCAGGGATGAACGGACGCAGCGTACCGTCTCGGCCGCAATGAACACGCTGACGATTCTGGTTCTGGGGGCAGTATTCTACTATATCTGGTTTGAGTATTTCCGCACGTTTGCATATTTCTACCGGATCGGAAACTGGGCAGTGCTCGGAATCTATATGGTTCTTCTGGTAGTATTCAACCAGATGTACGGAGGCTTCCAGATCGGATATTCGACCACAGGAGACCTTATTTTTTCACATATCATCAGTCTCTTTTTTTCGAATGCAAGCATCTTCATCCTGGCCATGCTGGTCGGAAGAAGAGTACTTCCAGCAAGGGACTTCGTGCTGTATTTCGTCGCAGAAATCGCAGTTGTCGTATTCCTGAACATCCTGAATAACAAGATCTACTACCGGATATTCCCGCCGAGAAAGTCATTGATGATCTTTGAACAGGAAGATCCTTCGATCTATCAGCGTATTCTGAAGTATCAGTCCAACAGCTACGATATTCAGAATCAGATTCCATATGATTCCTATATCTCTGATGAGAAGATGATCCAGAGCTATGACTGCGTGATCGCAGTCGGACTGACTCCGGATGAAAAAGAATATCTGGTCAGCAGATGCTACGGATATGGCAAGAGTCTCTATCTGATTCCGGATATCTGCGATGTGCTCATCAACAGTGCGACCAATGTCTATCTGGTTGATACCCCGGTCCTTAAGACGAATACGTTCGGGCCAAGTCAGATCGAGAAGATCTTCAAGCGTCTTTTTGATATCATCTTCGCCATTGTTTTTCTCGTGATTACGTCTCCGATCTTTCTGGTTACCGCCATTGCCATCAAAGCGGAAGACCATGGCCCGATCTTCTATGTGCAGACGAGACTGACTCAGTTCGGGCGGAAATTCGGCATCATCAAATTCCGGTCAATGCGTACCGATGCAGAAAAAGACGGAGTTGCCCGGTTCGCTTCCGAACATGACAGCCGCATTACGAAAGTAGGCAGATTCATCCGTTCCTGCCGGATTGATGAACTTCCCCAGTTATTGAATATTCTGAAAGGGGATATGTCGGTCGTCGGTCCGAGACCCGAGCGCCCGGAAATCGTAGAGAAGATCACGAAAGACCTGCCGGAATTCAATTACCGCCTGAAAGTGAAAGCAGGACTGACCGGCTATGCGCAGGTTTACGGCAAATACAACACTCGCTTGAAAGACAAGCTGCTGTTTGATCTGATTTATATTGAGCATTTCTCGATCGGTCTTGACGTCAGAATCATGTTCATGACTTTCAAGATTCTGTTCAAGAAAGACAGCACGGAAGGCGTGGAAGAATCATGAGAGCCGCCTTCGTCAATTCCATCATCGGGACCGGCAGCACTGGCAGGATCGTCTATCAGCTCTCAAAAATTCCGGGAGTCCAGGGCAGGATCTATTACGGCCGCAAGGAAAACCATACAGATGCGGATGCATTCCGGGTCACGAAGTTCATGGGAAACGCAGAACACGCAGTCTTCACTTTCCTTTCAGACCGCCAGGGCTTCTGCAATACCGAAGAAACCGAGAGAATGGTTGAAAATCTGAAAGCTTTCCGGCCGGATCTCATTCATCTGCATAATCTTCATGGCTATTATCTGAATGTCGAAGTGCTGTTTCATTATCTGAAGACCATTGATACGCCAGTGATCTGGACCATGCATGACTGCTGGGCTTTTACCGGACACTGCGCGCATTTTCAGTATGTCGGCTGCGACCGATGGAAGACCGAGTGTGCCCATTGCCCGGGCCTTTCACAGTATCCGGTCACCTGGAACGGGGCGCATGTCACAAGAAACTATGAACAGAAGAAAGCACTCTTCAATTCTCTGAAGCCCGGGCAGATGACCATTGTGACTCCCTCTATCTGGCTGAGGGAGCAGGTGAAGCAGTCTTTTCTGAAAGATCAGAGGATCATTCAGATTTCCAATGGCATCGACCTTGCCTGCTTCCATCCGGAGACTTCCGCATTCCGTTCTTCCCATTCCATGGAAGGGGATTTCGTTATGCTTGCGGTTGCCAATCCCTGGACGAGAGAAAAAGGACTTGCGGACCTTCAGAAACTTGCCGGAATGCTGAAACAGAACCAGAAGCTCATCATCGTCGGCACAACGAAGAAACAGGCTTCGCTGTTTCATGATCTGCCCCAGGTTCTCTGCATTCCGCATACAGAAAGCGTGCAGGAACTTGTGCAAATCTATTCGGCAGCAGATGTGCTTCTGAATACGACTTATCAGGATACCTTTCCTACGGTGAATATTGAGGCTCAGGCCTGCGGCTGCCCGGTCATTACCTATCAGACCGGAGGCAGCACGGAAATGCTGACGAAAAAGACCGGGATCGTGGTAGAACGCGGAAATCCGGACGCCTTGAATGATGCCGTGCAGGCACTTGCCTCCGGGAAGATTGTTCTGAAGCGTTCTGACTGCATGATCCATGCCCAGCGCTATTCCAAGGATGCCATGCTTGGTGCTTATCGCAGTCTGTATATTGAAAGGACCGGGCTTCCGCTATGAAAGTCTGCTGGGTCAGCAATGCGCCATCTCCGTATAAAGTAGCTTTCATGAACCAGCTCGGGACAGAAACCGAACTTCTTTCCTTGTTTGAGATGAAGGCAGAATCTGATCGGGAAAAGCAATGGTATGACTATGGCTTTCATACGTTTCAAGCAGCCTTCCTCGATGAAGGAGATGGAAACATCAGAATCCGGAACGCTGCAGATCAGTGCGATCTGCTGATCTGCTCGGATTATTCCAACCGATGGAATCAGAAGGCTCTGCACGCATTCCATCGGAAAAAGAAACCCGCTATCATGCACGCCGACGGAGGATTAGCAATCCCAAGGGGATTGCTGGATTTTGCCATTCGGGCGGTCATGAAGCAGTATGACTGGTATCTCAGCTCAGGCATCACGGTCAATCAGCGTTATTTCGGCTATTATCATGTTCCAAGAGAGAAGATATTCACTTATCACTTTGCCTGCATGTCAGAGCAGGAACTGCTTGATTGTGCCGGAAAGAGACTGGAAAAACAGGCATGCAGGAAAAAAATCGGAATTTCTGACAAGCCGATGATTCTTTCGGTCGGGCAGCAGATTCCCCGAAAAGGCTATGATCTGCTGGTTCAGGCAATGGCAGGAATCGATGCCGAAGCCATGATCATCGGCGGCACTCCGGAACAGAAAGTCCAGGAATATCTCAGCGCTCATCACATGAGCAATGTGCATTTTCTTCCATTCATGAATAAGCAGGAACTCTCGGACTATTATGCGGCTGCAGATCTCTTCGTGCTGCCGACCAGATATGATATCTGGGGACTGGTGATCAATGAGGCAATGGCCTTCGGCTTACCGGTTCTTTCAACCGACCGGTGCATGGCGGCAGCTGAATTTGCAGAACGGTATCAGGCAGCTGAGGTGATTCCGGCAGAGAACGCTGACCTGCTTCAGAAAAAGATCAGAGAACTGCTGGAGGACGAAGCGCATCGCGATCAGCTCGGAAAACGGGCAGAAACAGTAATCCGGGACTGGAGCTATGAGCAGATGGTCCGCGATTTCATTTCAGTATTCAGAGAAATCAGACAGGGAGGGTGATTATGGCAGGAGATACTTCTTTTACATCGATCGGGGAAGCAATTTCCTTCTATTTCAGCCACTGGAATACGGATTATGTTTCCCTTTCGATCCTGATGGTCGGAATTCTGATGCTGTCAGGCTATTTCTGGGGCAGGCTGATTCAGCATTATGCCAAATCCCTGAAGAACGCCGACTGCACATTCCTCGGCATTTTCGTGATTCTCGGGTTATTTCAGATCGAGATCTTTTTCAGCATCTGCCTGGACCTGAGTACTGAGATTGCGTTTTACTTTCTTCCGGTTCTATTGTCTGCAGGGCCAGTTCTGTGCCTGATCACCAGATCGGATGTGCTTCCTTCCTGGAAACATCTGGTGTCTCTGCTTGCGGGGATTGCAGTCACCGTGATTCTGTGCAAGGCCTCAGCACAATGGACCACAAATAATATCTTCTATGATTCCATCACCTATCTTTCCGAGGTTCTGGAAAATGCGAAGGCTTCCGTATTCGGACATATTGACTACACCAGCGGCTATCACTATGAAGGAATTGAGAACCTGCATGATTTCCAGGGCTATTACTATTTCTGGAGTATTCTTCTGAGGTGGGCAGTTCAGCTGACGGGCTTCAGTGAAATCCTGACTCCGCTCTATATCTGGGGCGCTACGATTCTGTATGGAATGAGCTTAGGCAATCTGACGGTTTCCAGCGTGAATGTGCTCTATCGCACGCAGAAATGGAAAGGCCTGATCTTTGCGGTGCTGATCCTTTCTCCATACTTCACGAATTATTTCAATACGACTCTCGGCTTCTTCGGAAATACGATCCGGACGATCATCATCGGCTGGAGTGTCCTGATTGTCTTCCGGATCCTTAAGGAAAAGAATCGTTCTCAGCAGCAGATGCTGTATGCCAGTGCAGCCATGACTTATCTGGCTGGCATTTCAGTAAGCTCTTCCAGCTTGTTCATCGATCTCTTTCTCTGTGTCGGTCTTTTCTTCGCGCTCTGCTGGGCAAAGGAGAAAAACAGAGATGCCTGGAATCTCTTCATTTTTTCCTGCGTGCCGGTCATCTTCTATGGAATTCTGATTACCCTCGGACATAATTCCTTATTGCGTTCCATTCTATTCACTGCTGCAATCACTGCAGCACTGATTGGCATTGTCTTCCTGCTGCAGAAACATCTGGATGTCTTATGCCGGGTCTGCGTACGGATCCTGCCGGTGCTTTTTGCAGTTCTGGTTGGTCTTACTGTCTATCTGAATCGCAGCAATGGCTTCTCAGATATGATGCTGTATTTTTCTTCGCCATCTGCTTATGACATGGAAGTGAATCTGACTTCTCATACAAGTACTTACGAACTGATCCGGAATCTGATTCTCTATGTGCTGATTGCACTTCTTTTCGTGAACCTGAAGAAGGAAAACCGCTTCAAGTTCTTCCTGATTGTTCTCGGAATTCTGTTCCTGAATCCATTCTCCTACAGTCCGGTAACCAGGTATCTGACTTCCAGCGCGTATTTCCGGGCATTTGACCTGATCATCAATCCGTTTACGCTGATATTCCTGATCTGGAACGCAGATAAAGTACTTTCTTTCCTGAGCTATGTCCTGCTGGGAATCGCCGGGGTTTTCTCCGCTTTCTATGCGCATCAGAATCTGACGGAAGCAGTGAGTTCCACGCTGGTATCAGACCGGGAAGACTGGAACTGGGAAACGAAGGTCACTGATGATGACTATGAGCTTTATGATTATATTCAGAACAATATCTCAGATGCACAGGAGCTGCCGGAAATCCTGTCCCAGGATATCAACCTCAGAGGCTATACCACAGATGTGATCAGTGTCTTCAGCAGTATCAGATGGAGAACTGTCTTAAGCGATCCGGTCCAGTATCAGCAGAATTACAACCTGGTTACGCTGCTGTATCCGAATACGAGATTTGCATCAACATCGATTTCAGAAAACCCGGACTATTCCAAGCTTCCGGATGTCATAAAGGAATATGGATCAGACTATGTCATCATTTCCAATACGATCTCCGTATGGGATGATCGCGGATGGTATGATAAGGCATACGTGAAAGTGGTGAACAGTGGCCAATGCTCATTGCTCTGGCAAAATGACAGCTGGGCAATCCTGAAAGTGAATCATGACTGGTCGGCACCGAATAAGAATGAAACCAGATACTGGGTTCATAAACTGGAAATTCCGGAAAGCTGAAGGATATGAAGGGGAGAAAGAATCAAATGTTACTGCAGTTCAGTGAGTTCTGTGCGTTCTTTCTGATCTGCAGAAATCTGTATCTGCCAGCATGGAGTTCCATTCTGATCGGACTTCTGGCAGCAGTTCTGCTCAGAAAGAACGCAGAAAGAGACTCTGAAGAGAAAATCAGGTCATCGTTCAGCTGGATTCTGCTGGCGATTCTCTGCTATCTGATGGCTAATCTCGGGAGAATCTTTCTGTATCAGTCAAAGTTCCTGTCTGACCTCAGCGGCTCAACCGGAGTCCCGCTGGTTCTATGCGCCATAGGAACTGCATTTCTGATCGGAATCTGTGCATTTCCGGGACTGCGGGCTCTCTGTGCTCAGATCTTTTCTCCATCCTCTCAGCAATCTCATTCCAGCTCCAGCCGTCCTGATCGGAAGACGATCCTGGTTCTGTTTCTGATCAGTCTTGCTGCCGTTTCTTTCTTCTCGAAGTCTTCTCCGCTTTATCCATTCAATGACTGGGAAGATTCCAACTGCTTCATGACGGTAGGCAAGGGGATCCTTGCAGGAAAAGTCCCATATCGGGATTATATCGAGCAGAAAGGTCCGTACCTGTATTTTCTCCATGCTGCAGCGGCATTGGTCTCCTTTTCTTCCTTCACCGGAGTATGGATCATTGAAGTGGTGACGATGTGGGTTTCCATGTGTTATGCCTATCGAATAATCCGTCTTTATACCGATGCATCATGCTTGTACCTCTTTCCACTGGCTGCTGCTCTGATCTGCGGAACGGAATGCTTTTCCCATGGCGACAGCGCCGAAGAGCTGATGATGCCGTTTCTCTGTTTCTCGATGTTTATCTTTCTTCGATATCTGAAACAGAATCATCTTCCTTCTTTCGCCGAAGCAGTTTCAGTCGGGATTTCTGCCGGGATTATTCTCTGGACCAAGTTCAGCTTCCTGGGTTTTTATCTCGGTTCTGCAATTGTTCCGGTGATCGTGCTTCTGAAAAAAAAGCAGGGAAGAGAACTGCTCATTCTGATCGGCGAGATTCTGCTTGGCATCGGAATTGCCACTTTTCCAGTAGTTCTGTACTTCGGAATGAATCATGCATGGAATGATCTGGTGCAGATTTATTTCATGGATAATCTGTTTCATTATGATGGCGCAGCGCAGCATTCTGCAGGATTCAATATGGCGGTCGGAATCTTCTGGTCGGTGTTCAAGAATCCGATCTATTTCACCGGAATCGCTGCAGGCATGCTGGAAGTTTCCAGAAAACATGCAGGATCCGGATGGTATCTGCTCCTTTCGTTCATTGTCACCTGTGTCACAGTCTATCCCGCATCGTTCTACCGGATGTACTATGCACTGATCTTTGCGGTATTCTGCTGGCTGATGATCATTCCGCTATCGGAATGGTGCTGCAGACTGGCTCAGGCATTGACGGAGAAGAAGTTCGGAATTGCTGTTCCGATCCTTGAAACTGCAGGGATTGCCGCATTGTTTCTGAACTGCAATAACCGCTATCTGTTTCTGCAGGATCGAAGCGTTCTTCCGCAGTACAAGTTCAGAGAGGAGATTCTTTCCACAGAGTCTCATTCTCTTCTGAACTACGGATTTCTTGACGGAGGCTTCTATACGGTGACCGGCATTGTTCCGGACTTCCGGATGTTCTGCGAGCTGAACTTCAGTGTTCCGGAATTCCAGAATCTTCAGGACGAATATCTTTCTTCCGGGCAGGCAGATTATGTTGTGACCTGCGATCATGAGATTCCGGAAGACTCTTATGAGCTGATTGATACTGCGGTCTTCCGTTATGAATCGCATGTATATACCTATCGGCTGTATCGCCGCAGGGGGATGGTCTCATGAGAAGAATGAACAAACAGGATTGTCTCGTCCTGGTTCTGCTGTTATCTGGTCTGGTTTTCAGTTTCTGGCGGGCACCATTCGGAAATCCTTCCTGGGATGAAACGTCATATCTGGCTATGATGCATCGCTTCTGGCTTGGTGATATTCCGATTATTCATGAATGGCATCCGACCCAGTTTTCAGCACTTCTGACTCTTCCGATCTATTTTGCTTATCTCGCCATTCACGGTTCTACGGATGGCGTCGTGCTGTTTATGCGATACCTGTTCCTGATCGTGCAGGCACTTACTGCGATCTTTCTATATACGCGGATCCGGAAGTATGGCTGGATCAGCTTCTTCTGTGCCCTGCTGTTCTTCCTGACAGCTAAGAATGAGATGTATTCTCTGAACTATAACGGGCTCGGTCTGATTCTGGCGATGTTAGCGGCGGTGCAGCTCTTTCTGAAGGGGAAACATCCGAAGCTGGATACTTATCTTGCCGGAATTGCCTTTGCCGGACTGACACTCTGCACCCCGCATATGGTCTTTGTCTATCTTGTGTATTCCATTGTGCTTCTGTTCCGGAGAGTCTGTCATTCGGAAACCGAAGGCGGATGGGGCATCTTCACCCTCGGCATTCTGACGATTGCCGGAATCTTTCTTGCTGTTCTGCTTTCAGAGGGAAGTGTCAGCGAATATGTCTCCTCGATTCCGGAACTGCTTTCAGGTGCAGATCATTCTTCTTCTCTGAAGACCGGGATCATTCAGTATCTTGCCTTGGCAAAGATGATTATCACGAATTCCGTATTCACGATGATCGGAGTGCCTGCATATGTGGTCCTGCTGATTCTGGCATGGAAAAACAGAGGAAAGAAAAAGACAGGAAATCGCTATCTGATAATCGGGCTCCTGCTGACGATCGTTCTTCTCATCGGCTATCAGTTTGGAAATAATTATTCAATGGTTGCCTTTGTCCCGCTTGGAATCCTTGTATTTATCCTAGATCAGAGGGCAGAAGAGGAACTGAAGAAGTTCTTTCTGTCAGGAATCGGATATATGCTGATGATGAATCTGAGTTCCAACACGATCCTGAATGGCGTTCAGCTTGCCAGCACGGTATGCATGGTTCCTGCTCTGCTTGCGACTTCCGATCTGATTTCTCCGAAAAATAAAAAAGCTTTGTTTATGCTTGGCTGCTGCGGAATACTCATGATAGGAATGGATGTGGTTCATAAACTCACGTACTGCTATGTCGATGATGCTCCGCTGAATCTTCATGCAGTTTCTGAAGAAGAGGGTCCGATGAGGGGAATCTGCTCCACAGAAGAAAATGTGCAGAGCTATGAAGATCTTCAGAGCATATGGGATCAGTCCATCGAAGGGCATCAGAATGTGCTGATCTATTCGCTGAACCGGTGGCTGTATCTGGAACTGCAGCCAGGCCAGCATGTTGCTTCGCATACGATCTGGCTTAAGAGCACCGGGGAAAGTGACCTGCAGCAGCTCAGCCGCTATTATGAGAAGAATCCGGACCGTATTCCAGATTATGTTCTGGTGCCGTATCAGAGTGAAGCAGACCTGGAAGGATTCTCGGAGTTCCTTTCGGCCTATGGATTGAATCCGGAACAGACTTCTGCAGGCACGATTTATGAGAAGGGGGAATAGCAGATGAGACAGAACCGCATCAGAACACAGGATATTGCTGCAGCTGCTGCAATTCTTGCGATTCTGTTATTGAATCTCTGGAAAGCACATTACGGATTTCCGGCCAGAGATGAAACCTTCGTTATCTCTCTGGCTCATCGCTTCTGGCAAGGCGATCTCCCGGTCTTTCAGGAATGGAACAACTCTCAGTTCTCAGCCATCCTGATGCTGCCGTTCTTTTCCATGATTGTGAAATTCAATGGGGGCACGGAAGGAATTGTTCTGGCGTTCAGGGTCCTGTATGTCATTCTGAATTGCTGCACCGCGGTCTTTCTCTATCTGAAGACCAGAAAAAATGGCCCGGCAAGCATAGCCGCAGCTTCAATCTTCTTTCTGTTCACGTTCGGCCAGTCTATGGTTCCAAACTACAATACCCTCGGCCTGATGTGCGTGATCGTCTATTCACTGCTTCTGCTGGAGCCTGGAAAGCATCTCTGGCTTTCCTGTTTCCTGGCCGGCATTTTCTATGCTGCCTCCGTGCTCTGCACGCCTTATCTTGCATTCCTGTATTTTTTCGGAACACTGATTCTTCTGATCAGCCTGATCCGGCATTCTGAAAAACATGCATATGGAAAAAGGGCATGGCTGCCATTCACGTTAGGGGCAGTGCTTCTGGCACTGATCTATATTGTCTATTTTCTCCGGGGCGGAAGTGTCAGCGAACTGATTAGATATATGCTGCTGCCGCTTCAGTCTGATTCCACGCATACGTATACCGGCCTCGGGCCGATCATCAATATGCTTGCTCTCTGCAAGACTCTGTGGCTCGGCTCCAGGATTTCCACCGTCGTGCTGCCGCTGTATTTCATTCTGTTCCTGGTGGTTCTGAAAGACCGCAGGCATGCAAGCCGGCGCAGACGTTCTGTCTGGCTCCTGCTGAATATCGTCTTCACACTTCTTCTGATGATCGGCTATGGGGCTGAAGCAGATGGGGATTATTCGATGATTGCTTTGGCTCCCATCGGCTTCTATGTCATTCTGATCGATGCTCATGCTGATGAGATGCTGAAAAAGCTCTGGATTTCCGGTGTGCTGTATATCGTGATGATCAATCTTTCTTCTGATACGATCATCGGAGCTTCCAATCATGCCAGCACGGTTAGTGCAATTGCTTCCATCCTGCTGATTTCCGGATACCTGTCGCATACTTCCATGCATCTGAGAATTAATCCGAAGTATCTTGCTGCATGCTTATCAGTATTGCTGATCTGCTTTGAAGTCCGGGATAAGCTGACCGTGATCTTCCGGGATTTGGCTCCGTCCGAACTGGATGCAGAAATCACCGAAGGACCGGTAAAAGGAATTCTTACAACGAGTGAGAAGAAAGCAGAATATGAGCATCAGCTCTCCAGAATCCAGGAACTGAACCTGGATGATGGAAAGAAAGTATTGTTCTTTACGGATCAGTCCTGGATGTATCTCAGCCTTCAGAACAGCAGATATGGGGTTTATTCTACCTGGATGAAGCCGGAGAAAGAGGAATTCCTGACGATGCTGAGACAGTACTATGAAGAATTCCCGGACCAGATTCCGGATGCCGTCTACATGCCAGCTGGCCAGAATGGAGCTTTGACCGACGAATTCGATCAGATCATGACGTCCTGCGGATTAACGCTTCAGGATAATTCGGACGGACTCTATTACGCGAAATCAGCCAGTTAATGCTTCTTCCGATGATCGAGGAAGATCAGAAGAACCACAAGAACAGCTCCGGCAATGCTCAGCAGCTTGCCTTCCTTCAGACCATGCGGCGCAAAGGAGAAGACAATATTGTTTTCTCCTTTTTTCACGGCGATGCCAGTCATGCCGCCATTGACTTCATAGCTCTTTACCGATTCTCCATTGACGGTGACCGTCCATCCTTCATCGTAAGGAACGGACAGAACGGCAAAGCCGTCCTCTGAAGCTGTCAGCGTCGCAAATGCCTGGTTTCCTTCGGCACTTGCGTCGCTGCACTGCACTTCTTCATTCCCGATCAGGGCAGAGATTTCTTCATAGTCCTCAGCATGGCAGATCACTTTCTCGGTGATCTCTGAAGACATCGAGACCTCATAGTCGTCATACGTCATGATGCCGGTAAAAGTCTTTCCAAGATTGATGTAGTCAAGATTCAGATACAGGTCATAATCTGCATAGTGACCGATCAGCTCACCATGATTGAACGGGCAGGCAGTACCTGGAGCGACCACCGCATACTTGGTGGATACCAGGGTCATGATATCTGGATTCTGTATATCAAATGTCCATGGCAGATAATCAATGACCCGGTCTGGATCCAGCTTGATCAGATCATTCGTGCTTGCAAGATAGGTGGAGTCATAGGCTAATAATCCTTTGATATCCGCATCCAGGTTGTAATTCGTTCCCTGGCTCCAGTAAACACCGACTGGATCCACATAAGTCCGATAGAACGAGCTGGCATTGGCAGGGTCCAATGTCAGCGACCATTCGTTGTAATAGTCCTTGTTTCCCATGGATCTCGCTACCCGGTCCGCATCTTCTTTCTTCAGAGCACTCTGGGTAGGATTGCCGAAATACGTAAACGTTGCAACATAGCAGAGCTCTGCAATGACCACTGCGGTGCACATTGCCTTTCTGTTCTTTCCGATTGCATAGCAGACCAGAATCACGAACGGGATATAGCAGATCACCAATGCATAATCACTCAGGATGGAAGAAACAGAAACTTTGCAGATCAGCGCAAAGAGAATCGGCGTAGCTGCGAGCAGAATGGAGATGTTCACAGCAGTCTGCTTCAGAAGCTTCTGGTGAATCAGTTCCGGATGTTCCAGGAAGGGGAGAATCTCAGCAACTAACAGGAACGTGACATTGGCCATCCAGCGGAACGAAGGCTCGCTGAAGCCATGCATGACCGAGTTCAGAATCGGAACGATGGAGAACAGAGTGATCAGGATCAGAACACCGAGATGGAATTCTCTTTCTTTCTTCTCGGCAAACAGCTGAGGTACTAACAGGGCAGCTGCTGCACCAGCCCAGACATACATGGCCATGAGCTGATGGTTCGGAGTGTCATAGAGATACAGATCAGAAATTTCAGTGCCCCGGTAGGCAAGCATGGATACCGGCGTGAATAATCCGGAAAGATAATCGAGATACGGAACGATGCTTTCATAGATCAGAGTTGAACTTCTGGTGCCGACGCGGCTGTTGGCTAATACATTCAGCACTTCCGGAACAACAATGACTCCGCTTAACAGGAACCCTATGACGTAATATCCGATCAGCCGGAAGGCATTCTTCCATAAGCCTTTCATACTCTGATACTGCTTTCTCCATCTCCAGATGAAATACAGGATCGTGAACAGAGAAGTCATATAGAACAGGTAATAGCTGTTGAAGAACATGAAGAAGACCATGAAGATGAAGAAGCCATGTTTCTGCTCGGCAATATAGCGGTCAACAGACAGGAAATAGAGCGGGAGAAACGAGATGAAGCTGGCAAAGAACGGATCCCGCATGATCTGCAGAAGATAAGCGCTGAAAGTGAACAGCAGGGAACCTATGATCGAGGTATGTTCCGAATACCGGTTATATCTTGCATAGGCATAGAACGAGAAGCCGGCCGTCAGAAACCTGAGATAAGTCATCCAGATGATCGCATCCGTATACTTCAGATTCGTGAATGCAAAGAAATATTCCCAGAAATCATTGAAATAGAATAATTTGCTCGAATAGAAATCATTTCCGAGAAAGTTGACCCAGGACCAGTAGGGAAGCGTTCCGGTATTCTTCCACTGCGCAAGCATTGTTCTGAGGTTCTCGAAATTGCTGGAATAGATGGTCCGCATATCCCAGCCCAGAATAAAAGCAGTCCCGGTCACGAGATACGGAATAATCATTACGGCAAATATCAGAGAGATGAACAGAAACAGCTTGATCCATGCTTTACGGTCAGAACGCTTCATAGATACCTCATTTCAGACAGGAGTATTGTACAATCATCAGCGCTTTTTTCGTACTCTTACCGGGAACTTTCCAAGGAACGCTCTTCGGGTATAATGGTGGATGATGATCAGAATAGAAAAATGGAAAACATTCTTGAAGGAACTTTCGTCAGATCATAGGGTCCGCCTGTTCTTCGTTTCGGTGTTCTGCTTCGGCATTCTTGCCCATGGCATGATGATGTTCAATAAGTATTCGTTCGGAGACGATTCCTGGCTTCTCTTCAGCATCGGCTCTCTGGTTGATGTCGGCAGATGGATGCTCGGTGTGATCGGCAAGCTTTACGGCCTGATTTTCCGGAATAATTACAGTCTGCCTCTTCTGCATGTGTTCTGGACCATGGTGTTTACCGGCTTGAGCGGAAGCGTGATCATCCGGACTCTGGACTTGAAGAACCGATGGGGGATCGTCTGTCTGGCGGCAGTCATGATCGCCATTCCTTCCGTGACCGGAACGTTCGGCTATCTGTTCACTTCTGCTTATTATGCATTCGCAGCGTTTCTTGCACTGCTTTCGAGCGTAATGCTGTTTCGAGCAGAGAATCAGAAGCAGATGCTTGCGGCTGATTTTCTGCTTTGCTGCACGATCGGGATCTATCAGGCAGAAGCAGCTCTGGCGGTTTCTTTTCTGCTGATTCTGCTGCTGAAAGAATGCCTGGAAAATCGCATGAGCCGAAGGACATTTCTGAAAAGAGCAGGGATTCTGCTAGGCAGTCTTCTGATTTCTGCGGCAATGTATGCAGGCATCACAGAGCTGTTTCTGAAGGCTTTTCATATGACAATGTCTTCCCATGCCGGACTGGACCAGCTTTCTGCTTCCGCAGGTTCCAGCATGGTTCTTGGCAGGATTCTGAAAGCCTATCAGGAATTCGTGCTTCCCGCTGCGAAAGCAAGCACGAACATGTATCCCGGAAATATCAGGATTCTCTATGAAGGTCTTCTGGTTCTTGAACTTGCGATGCTTGGAAAAGAGCTCCGGAAAACCGCCAGCCATGCGCTGAATCTGGAAATTCTCCTGTTTCTTCTGCTGTTTCCGCTTTCTGTCAAGCTGATGTTCCTATTGACGGATGCTGCTTATGTGCATTCTCTGATGATGTATGCAGATATCATGGTCTTCGTTCTTGCTCTGATGCTGATAGAACGATCCTCCGGTTCTGAAGTACGTAAGGGAGCAATTTTCCTGATTGCGCTGATTTCGGTTATGTTCGTGCGTTATGACAATGTCGTATATCTGAAGACGGAGATTCAGCAGAGCCAGGCAATCAGCTACTATAGCAGTCTGATCACCCGGATCCGCAGCGTGCCAGGATATACTGATGATACTCCGGTCTGCTGGATCGGTTCCCTGAAGGAAGCAAGCGATCAGACGATTTCTGACGATCCGGAATTCAGAGAAGTGATCACCGCTCCTTATGATGAAGTCATGATCCGGGACTATGCATGGAACCACATGATGAAACTCTGGTGCGGTTTTGATCCGGAAACGGTCTCTGCAGACAGTTTTTCAGATCGAGAAGAAGTTCAGGAAATGCCTTCTTATCCTGATGATGGCAGTATCCGGATGATCGACGGAACGGTTGTTGTAAAATGTTCGGAAGAAGGGAGCTGACCGGAAACCATGAAAAAGCATGCTCTGACAGCTGAACGGATTGTGCCATGGGCAATTGTCCTGCTCTTTTTTCTCGCCTTTGCGCTGATCTCCAGATGGACTCCGGCAGCAGGAGATGACTGGGTCTATGCGGTCGGAGGCAGATATCATAATCCTCTTGTCAGGGCTGCCGAGATGTATTTCAGCTGGTCGGGCAGGTTTCTCAGCGAATTATACGGATATCTCGTGACTCCCCATAAGAACCTCTGGAATCTTCTGAATCCCTGCCTGTTCACCGGCATCTTCTGCTTGATTCTCAAGCTTGCCGAAGGAAAGACAAAAGCACATCCGATCGCCTCTGCACTGCTTCTGGCTCTGCTGGTATTCTCGGTTCCATATCGCCTGCGCATGCAGACCTATACGTGGATGATGGGAACTACCTACGTGATCCCGCTGTTTCTGTTTCTGCTGGATATGGTCCTGATGAAGGAATGGATCCTGGAAGGGAAGAACCATCTCTTCTGGTGCATTCTGCTGAATTTCTGCGTTCCGCTGTATATGGAAAACGCCGCTGCCCTGATGGTCGGGGCAGATCTGCTGATTCTGATCGATCTTTACTGGATCCGGAAAGATCCGCAGAAGAGCAGGCAGATGCTGGTGCTTCTTCTTGCAGCGGCGGCAGGGGCATGCATCATTCTGTTCTCGCCTGGGGCACATGCCCGTCTGATCGGCGATCAGGCAGCCTTCCATTCACTGAGCATTTCTCAGAAGCTTGCCCTGAACTTTCCTCTGTTTCTCGAGCATACCTATACGGATAACCGCTGGCTCATGGCAATTCTTTCGATTGTACTGATTGCAGTAATCTTCCAGAGCTCCAGAAGGATAGAGAAGCCGAAAGAAGCGGCAGTTCTGATGCTCATCTGTGCATTGTCTCCGATTCTGAATCTTGGCGGAGTGTATCTGCTGGAAACGATCGCAATGGTTCTGGTTCCTGTTCTCTATGAATCGGATTCCTTCCGGAAACAGGAGGAGCTGTTCTATCTGCTCTGTGCACTCGGGGCAGATCTGGTCATGCTCGCAAGTCCGATCTTTGACAGCCGCAGTTCTCTCTATACGGTTTTTCTGCTGTTTCTACTTGCTGAGCTTCTGTTTGAATCCGTTTCCTGTTCCCGGAAACCGGTCAGATTTCTGATCATCGGGGTACTAGGCGTTCTCTCTGTGATTCGGGGGCTGAGCTATTATCAGCTGTACCATATGGTTCATTCCATCACGATTAAGCGGAATCAGGAAATTGCGTACTATCAGACACACCCTGATGCAGGCGAAGCATGGCTGATTGCCTATCCTGACGAAAGCATTCATTCGCCCAATGTTCTGCAGGGGGATGAAACCCATGACCGCTTCTTCAAGGAATACTATTACCTGAATCAGGATCTGGAACTGAAGTTCTACTATCTGAAAGAATATACCGCGGAGCAGATCTTCGCTTCTGACTGAGGAATGATTGACTATGAATGTATACGACTGGGATGACACGATCTATCGCGGAGACTCAACCTTCGGCATGGTTGGCTATGCCTATGTTCATCGTCCCAAGACTCTGCTCAGCATTCCAAGAACCGCCATCTGCGGTCTCTTATTTGTGCTGCATCTGATGCCGAAATTGACCTTCAAGCAGAATCTCTATCATATGTTTGTATTCATTCCGGACATGGATCAGTTCATCGAGGAATATACGTCTTCGCATCTGAATCATGTCAAGCAATGGTATCTGGACCAGCAGAAGCCAGATGATCTCGTGATCTCTGCTTCTCCGGAATTCCTGATCCGGTCTTTCTGCTCCAAAATCGGTATTTCGAATGTCATGGCTTCAAAGGTAGATATGCATACCGGAAAGTATGACGGCCTGAACTGCCATGGAGTAGAAAAAGTAAGACGCTTCCATGAAGTCTATCCGGATCAGAAGGTAGAGAACTTCTATTCAGACTCCAGAAGCGATACCCCGATGGCAAAGCTGGCGGAACATGCATGGCTGGTAAACGGAGATGAACGGAGGCCGTGGAAATGAGCGTTCTCTCCATTCCTTACCTCCTTCTCTCAGGGGCTTCAAGCATTTTTATCTGGCTGTTTTCCGGTCATTCGAAGAAGATTACGGTATTCCTTGCCAATGCAGTATTCCTGTATCTGCTCGGGCTCCGTACGGCAGATGCGACCTATGTGCTGATCCTGACCGTATGGACCTGGCTCTTCGGCCTTCATGTGAAAAAGAAACCTCTCCTGGTTCTTTCCATCCTTGTTCCGGTCCTAGGTCTCTGCTTCTATAAGTACAGCAATCCGTTCACCGGTCTCTGGCTGGCCATGCCCCTAGGCATTTCGTTCTATACGTTCAAAGCCATCAGCTATCTGGCTGATCGCTATCACGGAAAGAATCGAAAAGCTTCTCTTCTTGAAGTATTTGATTATCTCTGCTTCTTTCCGGTCTTCATGGCAGGGCCGATCAATCGTTCCGAGCCTTTCTTTGAAGAACTGAATAAGCCCATGGTATTCCAGTACCGGGACCAGAAAAACGGCTGTATCCTTGCCGGACTTGGATTATTTCAGAAACTGGTCATCTCTTCCGAACTCTCGAGACAGGTGTCCTTCTATCTGAACAATGCGGATCATCCGGAACTATCCGGATGGTATACGCTGATCGGCGTAATCTTCTATGCGTTCTATATCTACGCAGATTTCGACAGCTACTCGAATATTGCCATCGGGACTGCCAGAATGATGGGGTTCCATCTGGAACGGAACTTCTTTACGCCGTATCTTTCTGCAGATATCCGGGAATTCTGGCGCAGATGGCATATCAGCCTTTCTTCCTGGCTGCGGGATTATGTCTATATTCCGCTGGGCGGAAACCGGAAAGGAAAGGGCAGAAAGTACCTCAATACCCTGATCGTATTTGCCGTTTCCGGCCTCTGGCATGGCAATACGAAGATGTTTCTGATCTGGGGACTGGGACATGGAATCCTGTCTGTTCTGGAAGATCTGATCTTTCCGAAGAAACAGAACTATCCTGTACTGGTCAGGATTCTGCTGGTGCTTCTGAATTTCAGTCTGGTCAGTCTGTTATGGATCTTCTTCCGTTCTTCTTCCGGAACAGAAGCTCTTTCCGTATTCCGCAATCTTGCTCAGGTTCCATCTTCCAGCCTTTCTTCTGTCAGTGCAGAAGGACTCGGCATCACGCAGAATGAGTTTGTGTGGGGCTTTATTCTGATAGCGATGGTGATCGTCACAGATCTTCTGCGCAATCACAGAGATATGCTCGAATGGCTGGCAGATCGGAAATTAGTTACCAGATGGGTGATCTATTTCGTGCTGATGGTCATTGCGATGATCTTCGGTGTATACGGACCGGGATACCACGCATCAGATTTTATCTATGTGACATTCTGACAGAGGAGAAGGATATGAAACAGAAGGTGATCACAGGCTTGAAGATACTTCTGAAGACTGCAGTTGCGGCAGCTCTTTTCCTTGTGACCTGGCATGGTCTGACTCCATATTTCCGGGTTGGCCGCAATACGGATGGTGATCTGTTCCGCAACCTCGATCCGGATTCCATCGATGTGCTTGCCTTAGGCTCTTCTCATATGCAGTATGCATTCAATCCGGCCGTGCTCTATCAGGAAACCGGATACTATGGCTATGTGCTCGGCTCTTCGTGTCAGCCGTTCTCCACAAGCTACTATCTGCTGGAAGAAGCCCTGAAGACCCAGCATCCTTCGGTGGTACTGATTGATGTATTCACACTCCTTCCCGGCAGTCAGGTGTGCTATGCCGATGGCATGTACTACAAAGCAATTGACATGATGAGCGGGAAGACGAGAATCGAGGCAGGAAAGCATGCGACGGATACCTTATCCAGTGACCTGCAGCTTGCCTATACGTATGACTTCATTCTGAATCATGATCACTGGAAGGACATGGACTTTTCAGATCCTGAGAGCATTCTTCAGAATGCTGAACCTGTAGAAGGGATTCACTGGGACCTCGGCTATGTGAGACAGATGCCGACGGTATTTCAGTACACTCCGGTTCAGTATCTGGAACCGGATAATCCGATTGCGCTGAGTGAGGAAGAAAAGCAGTGGATTGACAAGCTGATCGATCTCTGCAAGGAGAATGAGATTCATCTGATTTTTCTGAAGACGCCATATGACATGAGCCAGACTGATTCCAATAAGCTCTGTTCCATCTGGGCTTATCTGGAAGAAAAAGGGGCAGACTATATTGACTATGTCCGCAAAGCAGCAGATCAGGAAATTGACTGGTATCTCGATATGGACGGGGATACCTGGCATAACAATGCCTGGGGAGCAGAAATCGTTACTTCGGATCTCGGAAAATACCTGGTGGAGAATCAGCTGGTGACGAATCATCAGGATGATGAACTGTTCCGGCCCGTCGCGGAGGGTGCCGTGCGTTCCACGGCAGAGTCTCTGATGAATACGACGAATCTCAATGTCTATACCCTGATTTCCGATTCAAGGGTCTATCCGAGCACTGTTCTGCTCCGCTACCGGAAAGAAGGAAACGGACTCACGGACCTGCTTGCGTTATCTTATCTGGAAAAGCTTGGCCTGAATACGGATTTCTCATCCGACTGCTATGCGGTAATTCAGGATGGCAAAGTGCTTTCAGAAGGAACGGAACCATTTGACTATGAACTGAACGGACATACGATCTCTTTTTCAGAAGACGATATCACAATCGATGGAACCTCCGGCTATGGGACCGGGACGATGTGTCTGACCTTTGCGGCAGATGATTTCAGCTGGATCAACCCGATTCCGATCAGCTATGACCAGCATTCTTTCTGGAAAGACGGGTGCGACAGCTGGAGCTGCAGCGTTCAATGAAAGAATCAGAGAACTCTGTTATACTTAAGGCCGTCAAATCAGATGCGAGAGGCAGCAGAATGAATCAGAAAAATGTGATGTTCCTGGTGATTGACGCATGCAATGCGGATTACCTGGGGCCGAAAGACTATAAGCCGACATGCAGTCCCTTCCTGGATTCTCTTTCCAAGTGTTCTCATACCTTCAGCAATGTGTTTTCTTCTGGCCCATATACAGAAGCTGCCATGATGGAACTCATGGCAGGGTACCGCGTGCTGGATCATAACAGCTTCATCGAGAATCTTCAGTTTGCGCCGAAGACCGTTCTGGAGACGTTCCAGGACCATGGCTATGATACGTATTCGATCATCGGATGTTTCTCGGATTATATTTCCTTTTTCCGCGGTCTGGATCATCCGGCGGTCAATGCGGCTCCGTCATACCGGAATCTCTATTACGGCAGAATCCGTTTCTATCGGGAACTGTATCTGAACCATGAACTTCCGGAAGAGAAGTATCAGATCATGAAAGACCTCATGAAGCACTATTTCGAGGGCTATGAATGGTTCCTGAACGACTATCTGAACCACGGGTATGCAACGAAGTTCATTGTGCGTCCGGATCTTTCCGATGAAGGTGCGCAGGCAAAGCTGAACGGAATTCTGGAAGAACAGAGATCATTTGAATCAGATCCGGATACCTATATTGATGGCATGCTGAAGGATGGTGAAGAACACCGGCTGTTCGCACTGGAATTCGGCGGGAACTGGGTAGAGTCTGAAAAGATGCGCAATCTGATCAATGAGATGATTGACAGATATGCCGATACGATCGACCGCATGCGCAGACTTCAGATTCGCGGCAACCGGAAATATATCGGCGGCATGGTGCCCAATGCTTTCCGGCAGGCCGGGACGGCACTGAAGATGACTGGCAGGCTGATGGCAGCGCATACGATGAATATGCCGCGCTTCAAGGATGCGGTCGGCATGCCGGTGCTGGAACTATCCATCTACACGGATTATGTTCTGAACAATGTTCTGAAGAAAGACATCAATTACCGCAAGATCAAGACCGGCCCATGTGCGAAGGATATGTATGATCATTTCCTGGACTGGTATGATACGCAGTATACGCATGAGAAGCCTTTCTATGCTTATATCCACATCGATGATATTCATATGAATCCGGTTCCGTTCTCCTTCACGGAAGACCGGGAGCTGCTGGACAGAGAATTTGCGTATATGAAGCAGTATGTGGATTCTCTCGATGACCGCTATCATGGCAATATCATGTATGACGTCGGCATCCATCATGTAGATGAGAAGATCCGGCTGTTCACGCAAGAGCTGAAGAAGCGCGGGATTCTCGAGGATACCGTGCTGATTGTCACGGCGGACCATGGCTACTATTATTCCTACAATCATTTCCGCAAGGATTCGATCGGCAATCTGTACCGCGAGAATTTTCATATTCCGCTGATCTGGCATGAGCCTGGTCAGACGGTTCCGACGGCAGATTCTGCTTTTCATGCGGAACGTGACATCCCGTATACCTTGATTGAGAGTCTTGGCATGAAGCCGGATGAAAGCTGGCAGGGAAAGAATCTGTTTACTGCCGAAGGAAGACCATGCATCCTTTCCGAATACCCGGGCAGAGGATCTCCTGACATGGATCTGAAGCAGCTGTATTTCGGCTGCTACGACGATTCCTGGAAGATCGTCGTCAAGGCTTATCTGAAAGAAGAGCTGAACGAGCAGAATATCACAGAGATCTACGATGTCCGCAAGGACCTCTTTGAGGGAAATAATCTGAAGAATGGCTCCTATGACCGCGATCATGTTCAGAAGCTGTTTGAGGTCGTGAAGAAGAGGTTCCGGGAACTGAAACAGGAATATGCGGGGCTGCTGAAATGAGCGATCTGAAATTCAGCGTGGTCATTCCGGTCTATAACTGTGAGGATACGATCCGTTCTTGTCTTGACAGTATCTTACTTACCAACCAGGCAGAACTCGAGGTCGTTGCCGTAGACGATGGGTCTTCGGATCAGAGCGGAGCAGTTCTGGATCAGTATGCCAGGAAGGATCCCCGGCTTCATGTGATTCACCAGAATAATATGGGCAACTCCTTTTCCAGAGATACTGCAGTTCAGAATACGACCGGGGATTATATCCTGTTCGTTGATGCAGATGATGAACTGGAGCCGCATGCGGTTGATCAGATTGCAGGATTTCTGAAGGACCTGCCGGACATTCTGATTTTCGGCTTCACGAGCGTCTTCACGGAAGAACATTACAGCGTGAAAAAGCAGATGCCGGATCGCACTTTTTCTGATGCGAAAGAAGCAGCAGTCTTTCTGCTGGAACAGGGGGGATTCAACCTGCTCTGGAATAAGTGCTGGAAGGCATCTCTGATCCGCAGCTATCATGATTTTCCCGCCATGAAGACAACCGGTCAGGATTTCATCTTCAACTGCCATGTATTTCCGCGGGCGGGTTCGGTGATCAGCTGCAGTCGCCTGTTCTATCGGTATGAGAAACGATCCCGGGAAACCATGGTCACCAGGTATCTTCAGGATGGCTATGGAAATCTGAAGCGCAAGGAAATTGCCCTGGAAGAAATGCTGCATCAGTTCACCGATGTTCCGGAACAGGTACTTGCGGACTATATGATCCGGGAATATGAAGTCTATACCATCAATCTGTTTTCTCCGAAGTGTCCTTTATCGGCGGCGGAAAAGAAGGAGGAAATCAGAAAGCATATTCTGTCTGAACCAGCATTCAGCAGAATCTGCATGGCGCATCCGATCAGCAGATATTCGGCGTTATTCCAGAGAACCGTGAAAACCGGAAATGCCGGAACGATCGTACGGGTCTATTCCGCGCTGTGCTGGTTCCGGGATTCCTGTGCTCCTGTCTACCGCAGAGTGCGCAGAATGGTGAATTCATGACGTGAATCGTCCGTAGGAAAAAACTCATTTTTGATATACTATTATCCGGATATGGAAGAAAAGACTTTGATCACGGTAATCATACCGGTCTATAACATCCAGGAATATATCGGCGCATGCATGAAGAGTGTGCTTGCCCAGACTTACCGGAATCTTCAGATTCTTGCGGTCAATGACGGCAGCACGGATCATTCCCGGGAGATTCTGGAGAAATATGCCTCTGAGGATTCCCGGATCACGATTCTGGATCAGAAAAACGGCGGCTTGTCTGATGCGAGAAATTACGGGCTGACGAAGGCAGAAGGAGAGTTTGTCTGCTTTGTTGACGGGGATGATACGATTGCTCCGACATATGCAGAAGATCTGCTGCTGATGGTTCAGAGCCTGACTGCGGATATTGCGGTCTGCGATATGGAATATCACTATGAAGACGGAAAGACGGAATTCTCTTCCGGCGGCACGTTCAGCCATACCAATGCGATCAACTGGCCGGAGCTCGTGCTGATCAATAACAGTGCATGCAATAAGCTGTACCGGACGTCCTTGTTCCAGGATCTGCAGTTTCCCAAAGGTAAATTATATGAAGACCTTGCTACGGTTCCTTCGCTCTTATACAGTGCATCCCTGGTGTCCAAGGTGAATAAGCCGCTTTATTTCTATCGCCAGAGGAGCGGGAGTATCCGCCATACCAGCATTGATGACCGGATTTTCGACATCTATGATGCGATTGATCGCAATAAGGGATATGTCATTGCCCATGGAAATGATCCTGAAGTGCTGGAGCAGCTGAATCATCTGTATGTGATTCATGGTCTGGATGCGATTACCCTGAAGATCAAGGATGCTGAAGACAAAGAGAAGCGAATCCCGTATCTGAAGAAGAATATGGAGATCCTGAAACAGGAGTATCCGGACTTCATGAAAGATCCCTATGTGAAGAAAGCCGGATTCCGGAAGAAGATCATCTACAATTTCCTCGCTGAGGGAAACTATAAAATGGTATTGCGACTGTATGACCGATAAGAAATCTATTCTGTTTGTAAATGACGAAATGCGCATGGGTGGGGTTGCCCGGGTGCTGAATACGCTGATGGCGGCATTGCCGGCGGATCAGTATGACATTGACCTGCTTGTGCTGCATCGAAGAGGGATGCTGCTGGAGGAAGTTCCTTCCAATGTCCATATCATCGAGGGAACTTCTTTTTTCCGTCCGGTGGATGAATCCCTCGATCAGCTTGTCTCTTCCAGGGACTGGCCGGAGACTGCTGCCAAGCTCCGTCTTCTGTTCTATATGAAGACGGGTCTCATCTGGAACAAGATCCGGGAAGAACGCAAACGAATGCTGCATAAGCAGTACGACGTCGAAGTCGCAGCTAAAGAAGGCTTCTGCACGATTTTCACGGCTTGCGGAGATTCGAAGCGGAAGATCAACTGGGTTCTGACGGATTACAGCGTCTGCAATTATTCCAGAAATCATATGCCGCTTGTTCAGAGAGCGCTGAAGCATATCGATCTGAATATTGCTGACTCCGAGAAAGCACTGATAGCGTATGAGACCGTATTTCATGTATCCAACGGCATTACGATTCATAACCTCATGGATACCAAGAGGATCGAGAAATGCCTTTCTGAAAGCAAGGGAGAAGAAATCAGCGGAACCGATGGTCCGAATCTGATCTCCGTCGTCCGCTTCCACCCTCAGAAGTCCGTGGACCGTCTTCTGATTGCAAGTGACCTTGCCTACCGCAAGGGGCTTCATCATACGCTTTATCTGATCGGAGGAGGGGAAGAAGAGGAGAAGCTTCGCAATCTGGTGAAAGAACGTGACATGCATCATGTTGTCTTCCTCGGCTATCAGGCAAATCCATATGGTGATATGGCAAAGGCAGATCTCTTTGTGCTGCCGAGTCTCTATGAAGGCTTTGCAACAGTGATCAGCGAGAGTCTGATCGTCGGTACGCCAGTGCTTACCACGGATGTTTCGGGCTGTCATGAGCAGATCGTGAAACCAGAACAGGGATGGATCGTCAAAAACAGCCAGGAAGGACTGAACCACGGCCTGGAAGAGGCATTGCGTGATCCTGAACGGCTGAAGAAAATGAAAGAACAGCTGAGATCCTATCATTACCCGAATGAGGAGATTCTCAGGCAGTTCATGAAGGTGCTCTGATATGCGCAGAATATTCACGGAAAAACTGCTTCACCGCCTGATTCTGATCCTGATCGTGATCCAGCCGATCATCGATCTTGATTATCTGGCTTATGACTTTCTGGATTCCTACGGGCTGCCGCGTCCGGCAACGATCATTCGCTTTCTGATCATTCCAGCATTGACAATCTGGTCGTTCTGGCTGCGGGAGAAACACAAGAAGCGCACCTTCGTGCTTGCCTTGATCTATTGCATTGCCTTTCTTGCCTATTTCTATCTGCACTGCCGTCAGGCAGAAGCCCTGTATCCGCGCCTGGATCTGACGGAGAACTTCCGATTTGACAGGTGGCAGGAACTGACCTATGTTCTGACTTTAGTGCTGCCGTATGCCGCCGTATATTTCATCTATCATGAACACTTTGACGCGAAAGAACTGCGCTCCATGGTGCTTTTTCTGAGCGGCATCATCAGTATTCCAATCCTGATCGGCGATCTGTATGTCTTTGCGGACAGCACCTATTACGGAAAGACCGTAGGCAATGTGTTCAGCTGGTTCAGCGGCATCTACAGGTGGTATCATCCGCGGACCCTCGCTTCGAAGTTCTTTTTCAATGAAGGCAATACGATCGGCATCCTGCTCTTCATGATTCTTCCGCTGATGTACTATTTTTTCGCTTCTGCAGAGACAAAGAAAGAGCGGAAGAAGATTCTGTTCCTGATTGTGGTTCAGAGCATTGCCATGCAGATGCTGGCAACCAGAGTCGCCACCTACGGGGCAGTCATGATGCCGCTCATCTTTTCGGTTTTCTATTTCTTCGATGCAAAGATTCTGAAGAAGAGAACATTAGAAAAGAATATTCTGATTTCTTCTATTGTGATTGCTGCAGTATTCGGGGCAATGCTCAACTGGACCCCGGCAGTTCAGAACCAGAGAGTTGATGCAAAGAATGATACGGCACTGCTTCATAACGGCGCCATCCAGTTTGCCGCAGATGAGCTGAAGAATGCAGAAGACCTTGTTCCTGGTTCCGAAGAATACATCAACTTCTATGTCTATGCTTTTGAAACCTACGGAATCAATGCCAAATATATCCAGTCGGTTCCGTCCATGTACTATACGGAGTACTACAGCTACCAGCATGATCCCAAGTTCTGGTTTGATGTATGCATGATGCCGGTATTCGACCGGGTCAACGGAAGACAGATCGAAACGATCTTCTTCAATTACAAATACCAGAACCTGAAGTCTCTCGAAAAAGTATTAGGCATGGGCTACAGCACCTTCATGAATGGTTCCATCGTTCTGGAACGTGACTTTGTCATGCAGATCTATACGCTCGGATATGCCGGAGAACTTCTATGTGTTGTTCCGTGGATCCTGATCTGCCTGTATGGACTGGTGATGTTTATCCGGTACTGGAAAAAACTCCTCAATCTGGAAAATATGATGCTGATTGTTTCACTTGGGGCAGGACTTGGCTCTGCATATCTTTCCGGGCATATGCTCGATCAGTTCATCACGACGATCTTCCTTGCACTGATTGTCGCGGTTCTTCTGAACCGGGTTCAGGAGGCCCGCAAGGCATGACTGCGGTATCGGTGATCGTGCCTTGCTACAACTGCGAGAAGACGGTAGAGAGAACATTAGACAGTCTGCGCAATCAGACTTTAAAGGATCTGGAAATCATTGCGATCAATGACGGCTCTGAAGACAGCACATTATCTGTACTTCAGAACTATCAGAAGAGCTATCCTGATCTGAACCTGAAGGTTTACAGCAAACAGAATGAAGGAATTGCCGAAGCGAGGAACTTCGGTCTTTCCAAAGTGACCGGAGAGTATTTCGGCTTTCTGGACAGCGATGACTATGCTGAGTCTTCCATGTTTGAAGATCTTTACCGCAAAGCAGTTTCAGAGAATCTCGAACTGGTGATTTCTGACTTCTGGTGGGAAAACTCGAAAGGGCAGAAGCTTCAGAAAGAAGGCCCTTACGAAACTGGACCAGACATGATGGTTCAGCTTTTTGCGGTACTCTGGAATAAGCTCTACCGGACTTCCTTCATCCGTTCTTTAGATATCTCTTTTCCGAAAGGGGATCGCTATGAGGATGCATGCTTTCTGTACTGTCTGACCTGCAGACTTTCTAAGATCGGCTTTGTCGATCAGCCTTATGTACATTATGTGCAGCAGGAGAAGAGCATCACGCATACGAACAATGATCAGGTCAAGAATATGATCGAGGTTTTTCAGATCATTCAGAAGTACTACCGGGATCATGGCTTCTATGAAGAATACCGGGATGCCCTGGAATACATCCATATCAAGTTCTTCTTAGGAAACAGTTTCCTGAGAAGTTCAAAGATTGAGGATAAAAAGGATCGGGAAAGAACGATCCGCATGGGCTGGGATCTTCTGAATACTTCCTTCCCGGACTGGCATCATAATCCGTATCTGAAGAGCCTCGGCGGGATGAAGAACCGCTATTTCTCCATGGTCAATGAACATAATCTGATGTTCTTTGCATGGCTCTTCCGGCATTTCAAGAAAGACAATCTATGAGATCCGATTATTCTGAAGGTTAATGAAACTTTAAGAATCCTTTCTGCTGCCTTTCACCTATAATCAGAGCGATGCAGAAGTCTGGTAACGGGTGGAAAAAGGTCCTTGCAACGCTTGCCGTCGTACTGGTGGTCCAGTATGCGGGGCTGAAGCTGATTCCGGGTGCCCGCTTTTATTTTCAGGGAGATGAAACAGAAGAAGTCATCCCGATGGTGATGCATTTTTATCGTGCCATCCGTTCCGGTTCGCTCGGGTTCTGGGACTGGACAAGCGGATTCGGGGTTTCCAATGCGATTCATCTGTTTACGTTTCTCGGTTCCCCGGGACTGCTGGTCATTCTGGCATTGCCGCAGATCACCGATCTGTTTCATGTTTTCTATTTTCTGATGTGCATTGCAGTTCTCCTGACTGGTTTATTCAGCTATTTCTGGCTGAGCCGGATCGTCAGAAGCGAAAAAGCCCGGATCACGGGATCGCTGATCATGGCATTTTCCGGCTGGATGATGTACTGGATGCATTTCTATAATTACCAGGAAGCCTGGGTTTATCTGACCATTCTCCTTTACAGCATGGAGTGCCTGATGGAAGGAAGGAAGAAGTGGCTGTTTCCGCTTATGATCTTTCTGATCCTTCTTCTTGATATCTACTTTTTCTACATGGCCTCCTGGCTGATTCTGTTTTATCTGGCTACCCGTTTCCGGATGAGGCAGGGAAAACTGACCTTCAGAGCACTGCTGAAAGATCTGAAAGAGCCATTTCTCCTGTATCTGCTCGGAATCGGGCTCGGAGCGTTCATTCTGATTCCGGAAGCTTATGAACTGCTTTCGGCAGGACGTGTTTCTTCCAATATTCCGAAACTGCTGAAAGATCCCTCCAACCTGCTGGTCAATCGCCATGGTCTGTTCCGGCTGCTGACAGCACTTTTCTCGCCAGTCGGAAATGACTATGACTATAACCTGTTCTCGACTCCATTCGATGAGAAGAGCATGCATTCTTATGCCCTCTATATCTACAGCTTCATGCTTTATCCATTGCTGCTGCCTCAGGTTAGGAAAATCTCTTTCCCCGGTAAGAAAGCATTGCTTCAGATGCTGGGCATTCTGTGCGTCTTCGCATTGATTCCGGATTTCTATATCCTGCTGAATGGAAATATCACCGTCCGCTGGTGCTTCTTCTTCATCGTTTTCCAGGTGATCCTTTCTGCCGAACTCCTCGATCAGGAAGAGCAGCTCGATCCTGTTCTGCTGAAGAAGTCCTGTGCCGGGGTGATCTTGCTTCTGCTCTGCTTTTCTGCGATTGGATTGTTCGGGAAAACTGCTTCAGCGATGAATCAGAAAGGGATCCTGTGGATTGTTCCATGCCAGATCCTGCTGGTGCTCGGATATACCCGGGCCCTGAATCAGAAAAAAGGGAAGAAGGGATATCTTCTCGTTATTCTTGCTGAATGTCTTCTGGTCTGTGCCTGCCGTCTGGTTAACGGCACTTCTCTGACGGTGAAACGTGGCGAAGCTGCGGAACAGTATGAAAACGCAATTGCAGATACGGAAGTCTATGACCGGATTCAGAGACAGGATGACGGCTTCTATCGGATCGTCACGGATGATCCGGCGGCTGAAAACTATCTGGTGCCGATGGCAAAGAATTTCAGGTCCGTGTCGTTCTATAACGGCGTTTACAACCGGGCGAATGATAACTACTATGACCGCAGGATCACCGGAACCTGGTTCATTCCGTATTGTCCTTCCAAATTCCTGTCGTATTCGATGTTCGGAACAAAATATCTCGTTACCTGGCGAAGCGATTCGTTTGTCCCATTCGGATATCGGAAAATCATGGAGTATGACCAGAACTGGTACGAGCCGGGTACACCGGTCACTGTTTACGAAAATGAGCTGGATATCGGTCTTGGCTATGCAAGCGCTGATACCTGGAGTGAAGCAGATTCTGACAGTCAGGATAAGTCGGTTCAGGATTTCCAGATTCTGACGGGAATTCTGACCGGGCATTCCGGAAATCATTATCAAGAGAATCCTGTCTTCCGGAAAATCGGCACAGATGTGAACAATGAAGCCATTGACTATGAAATCATGGAACCAGGAACTTTATTCTTTGATTACAGCCAGACAAAGCCTGACAGCAAGGGCTCCGTTGAGCTCTGCAAGGATGGAGCGCAGATTCTGTACCAGGAGTTTCAGGAATACGGTTTCTATGCTGTGCATGTGACAGAAAAAGCTGATTCAATCGGAATCTACTGCAGAAATGCTGCCTTTGAAAATGAACCGGTTCCATGCAATATCTACTGGATCAGCGACAGAGACCTGGAACAGATTTATCAGAATGTTCAGAAAGCAGACCGGATCACTTCTGCCAGGGCAGATTCCTTCACAGCTTCCGGAGATATCACGATCACGAAGAAGAATGAGATTCTCGCAACCACCATTCCTTTCAACAGAGGGTGGCAGGTCTATGTGGATGGCGTGAAAACAGATTATCAGATGGTCAATACTTCTTTTATCGGATTGCCATTAGCAGAGGGAACGCATCATCTGGAATTCGTATTTATTCCGCAGGGACTGAAGACCGGGCTCACCATCAGCATTTCCTGTCTGATTCTCTCCATCCTGCTGATGATCCGCAGGCGAAGATGAGGTTTGTTACTCACTGAGGCGTGTAATATAATAGAACCGTTTTACGGAGGTTTTATGAAAGCTTTACTTTCGGTCGTGGTTCCCTGCTATAACGAAGAGGAAACAGTAGACCTGTTCTACAAAGCAGTAACAGAAGTGCTGAATCAGATGGAGATGGATCACGAGATCATCTTCGTGAATGATGGTTCCCGCGACCATACCCTTGATAAGATGCTCGCATTATATGAAGCTCATCGCGGGGAAGTAAAGGTCGTCAATTTCAGCCGGAACTTCGGCAAAGAAGGAGCTCTTCTTGCTGGCTTGAAAGCCGCGAGGGGGGACTATGTCACGGTGATGGATGCAGATCTTCAGGACCCTCCGGAATACCTTCCGAAGATGTTCGAGCTCATGGAGAAGAATGGCGACGATGTCGTCGGAACCAGACGTGTCACCCGCAAGGGGGAACCGGCGCTTCGTTCCTGGTTTGCCAGACAGTTCTACAAGCTGATCAACCGGTATACGGAAGTCGAGATTGTTGACGGTGCCCGTGACTACCGTCTGATGACCAGGCAGGTCGTTGACTCCATCCTTTCCCTGAAAGAATACGGAAGATTCTCAAAGGGACTGTTTGTCTGGGTGGGCTATCAATGCGAATACCTGGAATATGAGAATGTTCAGCGCGTGGCTGGCGAGACGAAATGGTCTTTCTGGAAACTGTTCCGCTATGCGCTGGACGGCATCATCGAATATACGAATGCTCCGCTTCGCGTTGCCGCATGGGCAGGGGGAGCATTGTCCCTTGTCATGGCAATTGAGCTGATTGTTCTGCTGATTCTTTCGCTTGCCGGAAAGAGCATCACCGGAACTGCTCTCACGATTTCTCTTGTTCTGTTCCTCGGAGGAGTGATCCTGCTTGCCCTTGGGATTATCGGAGAATATCTTGCTAAAACGTATGATGAAGTACGGCATCGGCCGAACTACATCGTCAAGAAATTCTATGAATAAGCCATTCGGAGGTAATGAATGACAGATAGACCTAACCAGACTTCTTCCGGTGCCCGGAAAAAAGTGCGGAAAATCGATCCGGTGAAGAAAAAGCACCGGAAGATGAATCAGCGCATGATCCTGACTCTGCTGATTGTTTCAGCAGTCACGATTGTTGCATTTGTGTTCAATATCATCAATGTTGCACGCCGAACCACTTCCTCTTCTTCTGAAACAAATACCTCGCTTTCTTCGAATACCGATCGTTCGATGAAGAATGATCTGTATGAAATCGGAAATAATCCTACAGACTTTGAAAAGCAATGTTTCCAGGAGCTGAGTGATGCGATGCAGGGAACCGATCAGAATACATACGCAACCGCATTGGTAAAATGCTTTGTGTCAGACTATTTCACGTGGACCAACAAAGACGGAAACTATGAAGTAGGCGGTCTGCAGTATATTTTCGGAGAGAAATACACGACCTTTGAAGAATGGTCCCGCTACAATTACTACGAAAACATGGATCTCTATATCAGCCAGTACGGCAGAGAGAATCTGCCTGAGGTTACTTCCATCACGACTGAAAAGGATACGTTTCAGACGGATGACTATACGATCAATACGATTGATCCGGCACAGACCTATCCATGCTACCAGGTGCAGGTATCCTGGACCTATACGATGGGATCTTCCCTGAATGCGTCTGATTTTGTGAACGACATGCGTTTTCTCGTAGTTGATAACGATGGCAGAATGGAAATTGCAGAATTCTATGATATGAATTCCGTCAATGCCTGGGAAGCAGCCAACGGAACAAGCAGCAATGCAGAAGCGACTGCTTCTGCGGAGGGCTGATCATGACAAAAAAGATGAAAAAAACAGATCAGACCAGATTCCGCCGGGACATGACGCAGACGAATCTCATCATCACGATTCTTACGGTTCTCACCAACCTGCTGGTCATTTACACGATGATGAACAGTACCAGGTTTTCCAGCCTTTCCAAGAAGGACTTCATCCTTGTAAATGTGCTTTGTCTTATAGTCCTGCTCGTGATGAACGCTGCGGTGATGTATGGCATTCGCAGAAAGAAGAAGACCGTCTATATCACCGGGATTGTTCTGATGTGCGTGTTCCTTGTCATCGGCGCCTATGGCACGTATGCAGTGACGAGAGTGAATTCCAGTGTCAACCGCATCACCAGCACGACTACAACGGAATCTGTATCAACTTCCCTGGTGGTTTACAGTGAAACGGGAACGCAGGAAATCACTGATGTGAGCCAGCTGGATGGGAAAACCGTAGGCTATGCGACCGGAACCAATACCGCCGAACTCGGAAAGAATCAGATCAGTGCCAAAGGCATCAAGGTCAATTATGAGGAGTTCACGGACTATTCTTCTGAACTGCTCGCATTGTTCAACAGCGAAATTCAGTGTGCCATCCTGCCGACCAATTATCAGAGCATGTTCCAGAATGAAACCAGCCTGGCAGATCTGCTTGCCAATACGGCTTCGATTCTCGACTTTGAAGATAAGGTCACGGTGGAAAATGACAGCGGTTCCGATATCGATATCACGACGACTCCGTTTACGGTTCTTCTGATCGGAAATGCAGATGGTCTCTCCGATACGCTGATTCTCTGTTCGGTTAACCCGATTTCGATGAAGGTCACGATGACTTCCATTGCCCGTGACTCCTATGTTCCGATCAGCTGCTACAATGGAGCTTCTTCGAAAATCAATTCTGCTCATGCGGTCAGTGTTGGCTGCACGATTCAGACGGTTGAAGATCTGACTGGTGTCAACATTGATTACTATGTCGATACGAACTTCCAGGGCGTGGTGGATATCGTCGATGCGCTAGGCGGAATCGTCGTGAACTCGCCGCTGGAATTCGTCGGTCAGACTTCTTCCAGCACCCGCGGAACCTATACAGTGTGGGTTCCGGCAGGAGATAACGTGCTGCTTAATGGCGAACAGGCACTTGCCTTCGCCCGGGAACGGCATGCATTCGCTACCGGAGACTTCGCTCGTCAGGAACACCAGCAGGAAGTCATTGAGGCAATTGTCCGCACGATTCTCAGGACCAGAGACATCAATACGTTCCTGAATGTGCTAGACGCTGCCGGCGATAATATTCAGACCAATCTCTCTGTTGAGCAGATGACAAGCTTCGTCTCCTATGCGCTGCAGAAGACCAACCGCTACTACGACAGCGAGCATCCGGAGAATGTGTTCAATATCCAGTCCGGCCGGATTACCGGATATAACTCCGGGCTCTGGGATGAAAGCCTTCAGATTTCTCTTTCGATCGTCCGGATCTGGCAGGGAGCACTGGCAGATGCCAAGGCAGTCATTGAACGCAATATCGATATGACGACTGCCATCACGCCGATGACGAGTGTGCAGTGGTCCGCAAACTGGATCTTCGAAATTCCTGCAATCTGCCAGGAAACCTATAACGAAACAATGGTTCAGGATACCATGCCTACTACCCTCGGAAATTATGTGGGCAGAGACATCGGAACCTTGCAGTCCTTCTGCAATTCCTATGGTCTGACGCTGAATATCAGCTATGTGCAGGACAGCAGTCAGGCAAATGGCGTGATCGTTAACCAGGATCCTGCGGAAGGAACCGCGATTGACAGTATTTCGGCAGTCAATGTGACGGTGGTGGACAACTCGGCTGCGGCAACCCCGACGCCGACGGCAACTCCGGATACAACAACTGAAGAAGGCTGCAGGATTTCTGGAATGTACTGGTATAACAATACCTGCAATTCCTCTCCGCAGGAGACTGCAACCCCAACGCCTTCTCCGACATCTACACCGACTCCTTCCACGCCAGAGCCGACGCCAGAGCCGACGCCAACTCCTTCAACCCCAGAGCCGACACCGGTACCACCCTCGGCTCCGGAGCCTACTCCAACCCCTTCAGATCCTCCTGCTGGTCAAAGTACAGGAAATGAAGAGAACAATTAAAAAGGCACCAGGTTCCTGATTCATGAAAACAGAGCAGATTCTCCGGATTCCGGGAGGTCTGCTCTTTCAGAATGCATGGTTCAATGATTCTCACGAAGAGCCGCGCAGTCATGGTAAAATAGAGGCAGTATGAGTAATAAGAAAGTTGCAGTGCTGATTCCGTGTTTTAATGAAGAGCTGACCGTGGCCAAGGTGGTCAGTGATTTCAGATCGGTTCTTCCGGAAGCAGAAATCTATGTCTACGATAATAATTCCACCGATCGTACTTATGAACTTGCAGAGAAAGCAGGAGCGATTGTCAGGAAAGAAGAACATCAGGGAAAAGGCAATGTCGTGCGGACGATGTTCCGCGAGATTGATGCGGATGCCTATATTCTGGTAGATGGAGATGATACGTATCCGGCCGA
This sequence comes from Anaerolactibacter massiliensis, assembly GCF_900290205.1. Classification (NCBI taxonomy): domain Bacteria; kingdom Bacillati; phylum Bacillota; class Erysipelotrichia; order Erysipelotrichales; family Erysipelotrichaceae; genus Anaerolactibacter; species Anaerolactibacter massiliensis. The sequence continues at coordinate 594,472 of NZ_OLMH01000002.1, forward strand.
AGAAGTTCACGTTCTGCTCGATCCGGTTCTGAATGAAGGGGTGGATATGGCTATCGGCGACCGCTTATCTAACGGAACATATTATTCAGAGAATAAGCGTGCCTTTCATGAATTCGGAAACAACATGGTCCGCGATCTGATCAATCATCTGTTTCATGGAAACATTCATGACATCATGACCGGATACCGGGTCTTTTCAAGACGCTTTGTCAAATGCATGCCGATTCAGTCGGATGGGTTTCAGATTGAAACGGAAATGTCCGTATTTGCGCTGATCAGCAAAATGAAGATCCGGGAAGTCCCGATTACGTACCGGGATCGTCCGGAAGGTTCTTTTTCCAAGCTGAATACGTATAAAGACGGCATGAGGGTGCTTCTGACGCTGTTTGATCTGTATAAAAACTACCGTCCGATGTATTTCTTCTTCTGGTTTTTCCTGTTTTTCCTGGTGCTCGGCATCATTCTCAGCACGATCGGGAGCCAGCTGGCAGGGAGTACTCTGATTGTGATTGCAGCAGTGATTCTGATGTCCGGCATCATTCTGGATGCGATCAAGAATCAGGCACTTCAGAATCTGAATGAAGTAATTCTCGCGTATGGAGAGCGGAAGGAACATCGCTCATGAAACTGATAGCTGCATCGGTTCTGATTCTGTTTCTATTGTTTGAAGGACTCGGAACCTGGCTTGGAGATCGGCTGAACTGCACAGTGGGAAAGTTCGGAGCTCCCTATGGGGCTGCTGCTTTTTTTGCGCTGATTGCGATTCTCTATTATCCGATAGAGATCCTGCATGGTGATTTCCGGATCCTGTTCTGGGAAACGGTTCTCGTGGTTCTGTTCATGCTTTATTGCACGATCCGTTCCTGGAAGACTGTGCTGGAACATCTTAAGAGCAGATCTTCTCTCTGCCTGCTTATAGGGGCAGTGGCCTTCTGCTTTGTCTTCTATCATTGCTATGTGGATCTCGAGTTCTCGGATGCGACGATGTATCTCGGATACATTTCTCAGGATATCGGCAATGCGCAGATCAATCTGTTCAACCCCTATACCGGAGTGAGCGGAAAAGAATGGGATTCCCTTTATCTTTATCAGGCATATTATCCATTCGTCAGCGTTTATATCTGCACGCTGAATCTGACTGCTGGTGCGTTCAGGATGGGGCAGGTGGAAACTCTGAAAGCAGCTGTATGGGGAATGGGCATGCTGTATCAGCTGGTCAGCACCGCACTTCTGATCAATATCACCACGCTCCTCAAGACGAAGAATATCTGGCAGAAACGCGTGCTTCTGTTTTTTGGAATGTTCTATCTGAATCTCTACTACTGGCGGGTAGTTGATGCCTGGTATGGAAATACCTGGCGAACATTATTCCTCACGCTGCTGATGGTCTCGGTCTATCGATGGATCGCAGGCGAATTCACAGACTCTGATGCGAAGAAGATTCTTCCGGTCATCAGCTTTGCCGGCATCGCATGCTCAAGCTCCTATCTCTTTATCTCCTTTGCGCTGCTCTCGATACTTGCAGCATATCTGTTTCTCAGAAAAGGGGAGAATGTCTTCCAGCAGATGTCGGTCTATGTCATCCCGCTGGTCGTATATGCCTGCGTGATGCTTACGCATCAGACGTCTGCTGCCTACCTGATCATGTGCTTCTTTACGGTATATTATTTCCTGCTTTTCACGAAGCAGAAGTTCCGTGATCTGCTTCATCGCCTCGATCTCTTCATCGAGAAACATGCCAGACTGATCTTCGTGATTCTGATTCCATGCTTATGCATGGGCTATTCGCTTTACCTGCACGTTGCACATCCGGAATTCCTGTATGACTATGATTACTTCTTCCGGAATCATCAGGATGTGGACATGGTCAAGGACTATTTCTTTGTCTACAGCACCTGGCTGGACAATCTGATCAATGTGCTGAGGTGGATCGGCGTCATTCTGCTGATTCAGAATGCAGTGAAGCCGGAAGATCTGTATCTGAAGGTCAGTGCGCAGCTGATGATTCTCGTGTTCATGAATCCGCTGGCAACTCCTGCTATTGCGGCAGCCATCGCTTCCAACGTGTTCTACCGGGCGTGGGAAGTCATGTTCAACCCATTCACGGAGCTGTTTCTGATCAATCTGCTATTCCAGCATCTCAATGCATGCAGGCAAGGACGTTTTCTGCAGATATGTCTTGCCGGCCTCCTTCTGTTTGTAACGATTGATACGAATGTTCTGGCGCTTCGGGGAGATGGAAACGCTTCCTATGGGTTCTATGTGTCCCATGCGGGGGATACGGATCCTCTCTCGAAGGTGACGAAAGATGAAGCAGAAGCGATTGATGCTCTGAAACAGTTGCTCGGAGAAGAGGCTTATTCCGGCACTCAGCCGATCATCCTCTCTCAGATTGAAGCGACCCGTTCCTATCTGCCGAATGTGATTCAGCTGATCACGCCGCGGGATACGTATTATACCGATACCCGAGTCAATGAAGATCTCTATCAGATCGCAAGACGGCATCATCCATGGGACGAAGTAACTGAAGCCCCTTATGAAGAAACCGCCGCGCTGCTGAAACAGTATCAGGTTCAGTATGCGGTAGTCAGATACTGGGAAAACCCGGAGTATGATGCAGCCCTTTCGGAATGCGGAACCAATATCTATCAGAACAGCACGATCCGGATCTATCAGATCAGTTAAATGAGAAGGAAAAACAGATGGAAACAGAACAGAAACAGAGAGTGATTATTCTCGGTTGCGGATATCTCGGATACAACCTGTATGCACTGCTGAAGGAGACATTTCCGACAGAAATCTGGGGCATTGACAGTCCTTATGTTTCAAAGGTGCTTGATTTCACGGAAGTCGATGCATTCAATCCGGATGAGATGGAAGCCCTTGATTTTCGTGATGCAGTCATTATTGATGCGATCGGACTGGTCGCTAATAATGCGGTCAGCGAGAATGAGGAGATGGCCCTGGATGGCATTGCCGGAAATTACCGGAGACTGCTCAGAACGCTGAAGAGGGGCGGAGCAAAGCGTTTCCTGTTCTTCTCTTCGGGAGGAACGGTCTATGGCAACAGCCTGAAGCCGATCTCAGAAGAAAGCATTCTGCATCCGATGACGCTGTATTCCCGCAGCAAGACCCGGGAAGAAGAAGTCATCCAGGAATCTGATCTGGATTATCTGATTCTGCGTCTTTCAAATCCGTATGGCGGCTACCAGATCAGCGGCAAGCGCCAGGGAGTGATTCCGATTCTGATCCGGAAAGCGTATCAGAATGATCCGTTTGAGATGTGGATCGACGGAGATTCCATCCGTGATTACTTCTATATCACCGACCTTGCCCAGGCCATCAGACTGCTGATTCTGAAAGAGATCAGCAGGGAGATCATCAATGTCGGTTCCGGCATCGGCACGAGCCTCAATGAAGTGATTCATCTCGTCGAAGAAACTACCGGACACCAGATTCACATCGTTCCCAAGAGCAGCGATGTGCCGGTCGTCAAAGCCATCGTACTGGATATCTCAAAGCTTGAAAGGCTGACTGGCTATCAGCCTTCTGTCTCCATGCAGGAAGGCATCGCCATGGAGAATGAACGGATCAGAGGGGAGTTAGGATTATGATTTATGATGCAGTGATTGTCGGCGCAGGGTATTGCGGAGCAGTGACCGCAAGATGCCTGGCAGATTATGGAAAACAGGTCCTGGTTCTCGAGAAGCGGGACCATATCGGCGGCAATGCGTATGACTATCTGGATGAGAACCAGGTTCTGCGCCATCAGTACGGACCTCATATCTTCCATACCGATTCCAGGCAGGCAGTTGACTTCCTGTCCCGGTTCACGGACTGGTTTCCGTATGAGCACCGGGTGCTCGGCTATATCGAAGGAAAGCTCGTTCCGATTCCATTCAATCTGACTTCCATCGAGATGCTGTTTCCGAAGGAGAAGGCAGACCATCTGAAGCAGGTGCTCATCGATGCCTATGGCATGGATCATAAAGTGCCGATCCTGGAGCTGAGAAAGAACGAGGATCCGGAGATCCAGGAACTGGCAGATTATATCTTCGAGCATGTCTTCAAGTACTATACGATGAAGCAATGGGGATATACGGCAGAAGAAATCGATCCTGCCGTTACCGGCAGAGTGCCGGTACTCGTCTCTTATGATGACCGGTATTTCCGCAATCAGTATCAGCAGATGCCGAAGAAGGGCTATACCGCCATGTTCCAGCGCATGCTGAATCATCCGGGCATTCATCTTGAACTAGGAACCGATTCTTCCGCTCGCCTGAAGATTGATCCGGAAACAAAGAAGGTCTTCTTGGACGGCCAGGAATATCAGGGAACTGTGGTCTATACCGGCCTGGTCGATGAGCTTCTTGACTGCCGGCTCGGCGAGCTTTCCTATCGGAGTCTGGAATTTGATGTCGAAACGAAAGACGGAGACTATCAGCCGGTTACCACCGTGAATTACCCGACCCCGGCAGAACAGCATCCTTACACCAGAATTTCAGAATACAAGAAGATGATGCTGCATCCGCCAGTCGGCAAGACCACGATTGCCATCGAATACCCCTATGCTTATGACCGCCATGGGAAGAAGGGCAATGTACCGTATTATCCGGTCTTCACCGAAGCATCGAAGCAGCGCTATCAGGACTATGTGAACCTGATCCAGGGAATTCCGAACCTGCATCTGCTCGGCAGACTGGCTGAATACCGGTATTATGATATGGACGCTGCCGTCGATGCAGCTCTGGAACTATCCAGAAAACTGCTGGCAGAAGGATGAGGACATGCATCCTTTTGCCCCGATCGCGTGAACGAGTATAATAACAGTCATTGAAGAAAGAAGACTGCATGGATAGAAAACTGATCAGAAACTACCTCTACAATGCCCTGTACCAGATCGTCAAGATCATTCTTCCGATGATTCTGGTGCCATATACGGCTGTCCATATCGGCGAATCGATGCTCAGCATCTATCAGTACGCCGGCTCGATCATGAACTGGTTCATCCTGTTCGGCATCCTCGGCATCAATACCTACGGAAACCGGCAGATTGCCAAAGTCCGGAACAATAAGGAAGAACTTAACCGGACGTTCTTTGAGATCTTCTATATGCAGCTGCTGGACATGATCGTGGCCATGGCAGCGTTCTATCTGTTCATCCATTTCTTCGTCACGGAGAATAAGTTCTACTATGAGCTGACCGGCCTTACGATGATTGCCTCGATGCTGGACATCACCTGGTTCTTCTATGGGGTCGAAGACTTCAAGAAAGCAAGCATCCGCAACATCATCGTCAAATGCCTTGGCGTCTTCCTGATCATGACGCTCTGCAAGACTCCGGACGATCTCTGGATCTATATCCTGATTAACGTGGGGGCAGAACTCGTCGGCCAGGGAATCATGTTTGCCCAGCTGCACCAGTACATCACCTTTGAGAAAGTATCCATCAAGGATGCCTACCGGCATCACTTCAAGGCGACCTTTCAGCTTTTTGTGCCGACCATCGCAATCTCCGTTTATACGATGCTGGATACGACGATGCTCGGGGCGATGTACAGAAATCTGGATCATGTTGCCTATTACAATACATCCATGAACATCGTGAAGATGTTTCTGACCCTGATCACCAGCATCGGCTCAGTCGTCCTTCCAAGAGTCACGAATGTCTATTACAATGATTCTGACGGGGCAGACAAAGCTCAGCATCTGATCTCCGTGACCATGAAGATCGCCTGCATGCTGGCGCTCCCGATGTGCTTCGGCATGATGGCAATTGCCCCGAACTTCATCAGCTGGTACATTCCGCAATGGCCGATCGTTGCCGATCTGGTCATGCTTGGATGTCCGATCATCATCTTCATCTCGATGTCGAATGTCACCGGCACGCAGTACATGGTTCCGACCGGCATGTATTCGCAGTATACGAAGTCCGTGGTTGCCGGCTCGATCGTGAACTTCTGCTTCAACTTCATCATGATTCCGAGATATGGAGCCTATGGCGCCATCATCGGCAGCCTCATTGCGGAATTCTCAGTCATGTTCATTCAGCTGCTCATGATCCGCAAGAAAGTGCACCTGGGCTTGCGGAACAGAAGCTATGTCATCTATATCGCCGGGGCACTGCTGATGTTTGCGGTGGTCTATGCCATGAACAGCTTCCTTCCGAGAACCATTGCCGGAACCCTGCTTCAGGTTCTGACCGGCATGGTCATCTACTTCTGCGTCCTTTACTTCTCGAAAGAAGAATTATGCCGCCGGGTGCTTTCCAAAATGAACAGGAGAAAGGCAGATGCCTGAAATCAGCGTCATCATCCCAGTCTATAACGTTGAATCCTACCTTCCGAAGTGCATTGATTCTGTACTGAATCAGACCTGGAAGGACTTTGAGCTGATTCTAGTCAATGACGGCAGTACCGACCGCAGTCTTTACATCTGCAGATCCTATGCTGAAAAAGACACCAGGATCAGAGTGATTGACAAACCGAATGGCGGCCTTTCGGATGCTCGCAATGCAGGCATGGAAAAAGCTTCAGGAACTTATATCGATTTCATCGACAGCGACGATTTCGTCGAGCCGGAACTTCTGGAAACCTGCATCAGGAAGTTCCATGAAACGGATGCTGATATGGTGCTGTTTGACTACTATCAGTACCATATGGCAACCGGAGAAAAGGAAGTCATTTCCAATCCTTATTCCGATACAGAGAATTATTCGCTTTCTGATCACCCGGAGCTGATCACGAAAATCAAGAACTGCGCCTGGGGCAAGATGTATCGTCTCTCTTTGTTCCGGGATAATCACATCATCTATCCATGGGGATGCTACTACGAAGATCTCGGAACAACTTACCGTCTGCTGTTACGGGCGAAGAAGATTGCCTTCATCAATGCTCCTCTTTACGATTATCTTGTGGACCGTCCCGGCAACATCACTTCTGAGTTCAGCTGGAAGGCTTATCATGTCCTGGACATGATCAAGATCACGCTGGATGATTATAAAGCCCGCGGCGTGTATGAGAAGTATTATGAAGAGCTGAAATATCTGGCAGGGGTCAACATCACTGAATGCCTGCGCAAGACCAGGACCTGCACGGATACTGCGCTTGTCAGCAAATATATCCAGGTCTGTTTCTGGTTTCTGAAGACCAACTGGCCGGAATACCCGAAATGCAGGTATCCGATCGCAAAGAACCGCAGCGACTGGATTTACCTGAGAGAAAATCGGCTCCGCATGTATCTGAAACTGAATGCACTGCGGCATAAGAAAGAAGGTTAATCTATGGCAAAAGCAACAGTTATCGTTCCGATCTACAATGTCGAGAAATACCTCCGCAAATGCTTTGATTCGCTTCTGAACCAGACCTCGGATGATTTCATCGTCTATGCTGTCAATGATGGCTCCCCGGATCATTGCGATGACATCATTAAAGAATACTGCAGAAAATATCCTGAGAAGATCAAAGGAATCCGGAAAGAGAACGGAGGTTACGGATCCGTGCTTCAGGTCGCAATCAAGGAAACCAGAACTCCGTATTTCCTCGTCTGCGATCCGGATGACACGCTGGAGCCGGAAGCGATGGAAACACTGCTCAGCTTAGCTGCAGTAGGGGATGCGGATATCACGATCGGAGCCAAGATGGTCACTTATGAAGACAGCACCATCAAGGAATATGACTGCAGCTACAACCGGGACTTCGTCCATCTGAAGTCCAATACGGTTTATAACTGTGACCAGGAGAACTTCAATGACCTGTTTTTCGTGAATCCGAGTCCGCATGCCAAGCTTTACCGTACGTCTCTTGCCAAGGATATTGTATTCCCAGAACATGTCGGCTATACGGATAATATGCTGTTCTACTTGTCTCTGCTCAATGCGGAGAAGGTGATCTATACGGAGAAGCCATTAGCCAACTACCTGATCAACCGCAAAGGCAATTCGATGACAGATGTCAGCTTCTCTGCCATGAATGGTCAGATCCGGGTCTTCAAGTCCATTCTGAATGAAGCAGAACGGGCCAAGCATCATCCGGATATCTTCTATTACCGGATGTTTGAAAGCTTCAAATTCATGCTGTATCAGATGAATCGCCTGAACTGCACTGCAGACCAGTATGATGAAACCCTTGATTACCTGCAGACCTATCTGAAGAAACTGACGCCGTATGAGGCGAAGATTCGTCCGTATTATGAACGCTTCAGCAAGACGAAAATCATCGAGAAGCTGCGTGATTATGCTCTGATGAATGAGAAGCATTCCGAGCGTGCATACGCCGGCATCAAGAAACGGATGATGGAAGAATTCCGGAAGCATCGTCCGCAGGCAGAAGAAAACCAGCAGAAAGCCTGATTCTTCAGCAAGGATAATTCTTAAGATTTCCTTTGTTTCCGGGCAGAAAACAGGAATGTGATAAGATAGAACACGAATCAGAGGGAACAGATGATTAGTTTCAATGTGCCGCCTTGTACAGGCGATGAATCAGAATATGTCACGGAAGCGATCAATTCGCATAAGATCTGCGGTGACGGTCCATTTACGAAAAAATGCAATGAATGGATGGAGCAGCGGTTTCATGCGCAGAAAGTAATGCTTACTACCAGCGGAACTTCTGCTCTGGATATGGCAATGCTGCTGTGCGATCTGAAACCAGGCGATGAAGTGATTCTGCCGAGCTTCACATTTTCGAGTACTGCAACTTCTGCAGTTCTGTGCGGGGCGAAGCTCGTCTTCGTGGACATCCGCCCGGATACGATGAATATCGATGAGACGAAGATCGAAGCAGCAATCACGGAGAAGACGAAAGTCATTGTGGCGGTTCATTATGCCGGAGTTGCCTGCGAGATGGATACAATCATGGAGATTGCACATCGCCATCATCTGCTGGTAGTGGAAGATGCGGCTCAGGGGGTCATGTCTTCCTATAAAGGGAAGGCACTTGGCACGATCGGAGATTTTGGCTGCTATTCTTTCCATGAGACGAAAAACTATTCGATGGGTGAAGGCGGAGCCATTGTCATCAATCATCCGGAATACAATGAACGTGCAGAGATTCTGCGGGAGAAAGGAACGAATCGCTCGAAATTCTACCGCGGCCAGGTAGATAAATATACATGGGTTGATTTCGGCGACAGCTATCTTCCAAGCGAACTGAATGCAGCATACCTCTATCCGCAGCTATTGAAAGCAGATGTAATCAATGAAGATCGTCTGCATTCCTGGAATGTCTACTGGGATGCTTTTCAGCCGCTTCAGGAAAAAGGATTGCTGGAACTGCCTCATATTCCGGAAGGATGCACGCATAACGCGCATATGTTCTACGTGAAGCTGAAAAATCTGGATGAGCGTACCAGGTTCATTTCCTATCTGAAAGACCATGGTGTTCAGTCCGTATTCCACTATATTCCGCTGCATTCTGCTCCGGCAGGATACAAGTTCGGCAGATTCTGCGGAGAGGATTTCTATACCACAAAGGAAAGCGAACGTCTGACGCGCCTGCCGATGTATTATCATCTTTCCGAAGCAGACCAGAAGCAGGTGATCCAGGCAGTCTCCGGTTTCTTTGAGGAGCACTGATATGGATCTTTCCATTGTGATTCCAGAATACGGGTGCAGGGAAGCACTTGGCGAACTCTACCGGAGACTGACTTCCGTATGTTCGGAAATCACTTCTGAATATGAGCTGATCTTTGTCGAGGACAGCGACCCTCAGAACAGCTGGGAAGACATTCAGAAGTTGTGCGCAGAAGATCAGAAAGTAAAAGGAATTCATTTTTCCAGAAACTTTGGTCAGGAACGGGCAATTACCGCCGGTGTTGATTACAGCAGCGGCAGTTATGTGGTCGTGATGGATTGCGACCTGCAGGATCGGCCGGAAGGAATCACGGAATTATATCAGAAAGCCAAGGAAGGATACGATGTCGTATTCGTCCGCCGCATTGATCGGATTGACAGCCGCTGGACCATGTTCTGGTCCCATCTGTTCTATCGGGTCTATAATCGCTTTTCTGATGACAACTATGATCCTGCTGTCGGCAATTTCAGCATTGCCAGCCGCCGCATTGTTGATCAGTTCTGCCGGATGCGCGAAAAGAACCGGGATTATATCATGTTTCTCCGCTGGCTTGGCTTCCGCACCACGGTGATCAATGTCGAGGCGGATGAACGGGCAGCAGGTAAGTCTTCCTATACCTTTCATAAAAAACTGAAGCTTGCAGTAGAGACTATTACTGCCCAATCCAACAAACCGCTCTGGATTTCGGTTTATCTCGGAATGATCTTTGCAATGTTCTCTCTTCTGGCAATCATTTATCTGGTGATCCGCCATTTTGCGGATGGCTCTTCTCCGGAAGGCTGGGCAAGTCTTCTGATTGCTGTCTTCCTGATGGGAGGTCTGATGCTTGCAACGACCGGGATTGCCGGAATCTATATCGGCAATATCTTCAATGAAGTGAAAGACCGTCCTCTGTATGTCATTGAAGATCTGAGAAATCTGGATGGGAAATCTCATGAAACGCGCTAAGATCTATCTGTTTCTTCATCTTCTGCTGGCTCTCTATTCGATCAGCAGCGTGCTGTCCAAGCTTGCTGCAGGAGAGCCTTTTCTGAGCCCGCGCTTCTGTCTCTGCTATCTCGGCATCATTGCATTGCTTGGCATCTATGCCATCGGCTGGCAGCAGATCATCAAGCGGATTCCGCTGACCTCTGCCTATGCAAACAAGGCTGCTTCAGTCGTCTGGGGCTTTATCTGGGGAATTCTGTTCTTTCAGGAACAGATGACGATCGGGAAGCTGGCAGGACTTCTGATGATCGTGGCAGGGATCGTTCTTTATTCCTATGCAGATCAGGAGGGCGCAGATGAATAGCACACTCTATGATTCGATGTTTCTTCTGATCGGAACCTTTATCAGTGCAATCTCCCAGGTTCTTCTGAAGAAATCTGCCATGAAGACTTACAGCAGCCGGATCAGGGAATACCTCAATCCGGAAGTCATCACTGCTTACGTGATCTTCGTCATTTCAACTTTTCTTTCCATTCTTGCCTACCGCGGCATTCCGCTTTCTCTTGGGGCAGTTCTGGAAACGACCAGCTATGTCTATGTTACCTGGTTCGGTGTGAAGATCTTCCATGAACGCCTCAGTTTTCGGAAGATCGCTTCTCTTGCTTTGATTATCGGCGGGATTATCGTATACTCACTGCTAGGCTGAGGAAATAGATTATGAAGAAACTCTACGAAAAATACAAAGACGTATTCTGGTACCTCGTATTCGGAGTACTGACGACAATCATCAATATTGTGTCGTACTGGGTATGCGCCCATCCGCTTGGCATCCCGACGGTGCCAAGCACGATCATTGCCTGGATCCTTTCGGTTCTGACCGCATATCTTACCAACCGGAGCTATGTCTTCCATAGCGAAGCAACCACGAAAAGCGAAATCCTGAAGGAAATCACTTCGTTCTTCGCCGCCCGTCTGGCAACCGGCGGTCTGGATCTTCTGATCATGTATGTCTGCGTAGACCGCATGGGCATGAATGACGTAATTGTCAAATTCGCGTCCAACGTCATCGTCGTGATCCTGAACTACATTTTCAGCAAGCTTCTGATTTTCCGTCATAAGAAACAAGCCTGAAGTGCAGGCGGAGGATAAGCAATGAAGAAATTCTGGCAGAAACACCATAAAGGAATCATCATCGCAGTCATAGCGGCTGCGGTTTTTCTGAAACTGGCTTCCGGCTCTTCGTCTTCTATGGCCGCCTATTCCACTGCGACCGTAACCCGCAGGGATATCACGACTTATAACAGCTTCATCGGCACCGTGGAACCAGTCACGGAACGTTCGGTTGTTCCGAAGGTTTCCGGTACGGTCTCTCAGGTTCTCGTCAGGAACGGAGACTCTGTCGTGAAAGGACAGACCATTGCAGTGCTGGATTCTTCTGATGCAGAATACAGTCTTGAAGTTGCTGAAGCGACTGCTGCTCAGACGGAAAAAGCAAATAATCAGTCTGTCCAGGATGCCATCACTGCTTACAACAATTATCAGAGCGATCTCAATAATGGTCTGAACAGTTCTCTGCAGGCTGCCCAGGCACAGAAAGATGCAACCTACGGCCCTTATAAAGATGCCGAGAGTGCGTATAATTCTGCCGTTTCAGCAAGAGAGAAAGCAATTTCTTCTGCTTCTGCCCAGAAAGATGCTGCCCAGGCAGCTTACGATGCATTCATGAATGATCCGGCCAATCAGACGGCGATCACGAATTATAGCAATGCGGCTGCTCAGCTTGCCGTGTTGCAGTCTTCTCTGGATCAGGCAGATCTGAATCTTGCAAATGCAAATACAGCTCTTCAGAGTGCGGACGAAGCTTCTAAGCCTGCTGCCCAGGCTGCCTATGATACGGCAGCGCAGGTTCAGAGCGAGGCCAAGACTGCCTTTGACCAGTACAAGAACGTCAGCTATGATCCTGCCAATAATGCTTATCAGCTGATCTTCAAGCAGATGACAGTACTGCAGACTGCTCTGGATTCTGCAAATGCTGCATATTCAGCAGCTCAGTCTACTGCTGCAGTTGATGCCGCAAAGGCTGCCTATGACAAAGCATACTCTGCCTGGGACCAGGCACGAATCGGATATGATTCGGTCGCTTCTTCGGTGCAGCAGCAGCTCGGCAATCTTGAATCTTCCGTACAGCGCGCCGCGACCGCAGCAGACAGCACAGTCAGCGACCTGCAGATTGAACATCAGAAAGAATCACTCAGCGACTACACGCTGACTGCCCCGATGGATGGAACGGTAACTGAACTGGCAGTAAAGGAAGGAGATGCCTGTGTGACGGGTACTCCTGCTGCAGTCATTTCCAATCTCAGCCATATGGAAGTATCTATCCGTGTAGATGAATACTCTGTGCTCAATGTCTCGGAAGGCAGTCCTGTCACGATCTATATCGATTCGATCGGAAAGTCCTATCCGGGAACGATTTCCTCCATTGATGAGAAAGCAACGGTGCAGAGCGGAGTTTCCTATTTCGGAGCGACCGTTGAATTCACTGCTGATTCCGATGTGAGATCCGGTATGAGCACGGAAGTGCGTCTTACCAATGCAGATGAGAAGCAGGTGCTTTCTCTGCCGGCCGATGCCGTTAGCTACCATTCTGACAATACTGCTTATGTCCTCGATGAGAACGGACAGGAGAAAGCAGTGACCATCGGCGTATCGGATGGAGATTATGTTGAGATCACGGATGGTCTTTCGGAAGGAGATATTGTCCGCTATATTCCGAGTGTTTCTGATCCGATGAGCGATATGACTGTTTCTTCCGGAGATAGTTCTGATGAGTGAGGCAGAACTGCAACTGGCACCATTCATTCAGCCTGATCAGGAAGTCATTCTCCGCATGCATGGCATCACGAAAGAATACCGGATGGGAGAAGAAACCTCTGTCGTTCTGAAAGGAATTGACCTCGAAGTGAAGAGGGGAGAATTCCTGGCAGTATTAGGCCCCTCTGGTTCCGGCAAGAGCACTCTGATGAATATCATCGGCTGTCTCGATACCCCGACCAGCGGAGACTATTACCTGAATAACCGCCACATCGCTGCGATGAGTGAAAAAGAACTGGCAAGAATCCGTTCAAAGGAGATCGGATTCATTTTCCAGTCCTTTTATCTGCTCCAGAGGGAAACCGCACTTGAAAACGTAGAACTTCCGTTAGTCTATGCCGGAGCATCTGAGAAAGAATGTGAGAAACGCGCAGAAGAAATGCTGAAGCGGGTAGGCCTGGAAGATAAGATGGATCATTATCCCAATCAGCTCTCCGGCGGCCAGCAGCAGCGCGTCGCCATTGCCAGAGCAATCGCCAACAACCCATCGATTCTGCTGGCAGATGAACCTACCGGTGCTCTGGACCAGAAAACTGGCGAGCAGGTGATGGAGATTTTCAAGGAACTCAATGCAGAAGGGAGAACCATCATCATGATCACCCATGATGCCCATATTGCGTCTCATGCAAAGAGGATTGTGAGAATTCTCGATGGCGAACTCAGCGAAGGAGGTGTGGAAGATGCGTAAATCAAGCATGATCCGCCGCAGCATCCGCATGTCCTTTGCCAATATCAGGAATAACCGGATGCGGTCTTTTCTGACGATGCTCGGCATCATCATCGGCGTCGCTGCTGTCATTGCCTTGGTCACGACCGTATCAGCCGTCACTTCCTATATGATCGGGAGATTCTCTTCGATGGGAGCCGGCATGCTGGAAGTATCGGTGCCAGGAACCGTTCTGAAGCCAGGACTTACGGAAAATGATCTGAATGAACTTTCGGCAATCGATAATGTCGCCAGCATCTCTCCATCTGTCAGCGTCGTTTCCCAGGTTGCAGCAGATGGAAAGGTTTCTGACAAAGTCAGCGTGCAGGGCAAGAATGAACAGTACTTCCTGCATAATGAAGGACTGGTAACCTCAGGCAGAGCGCTGTTCGTCTCAGATATGCAGAATGATGTCAAGGTATGCGTCATTGACAGCACCTGCGCAAAGACCTTCTTTCCCGGTCAGAATCCCATCGGTCAGGAAATCCGCATCACCGGAGTGACCTATAAAATCGTCGGACTCTGCGGTTCTTCTGATAACCTGATGGGAACGATGACCATCAGCAACGATGATGCGGGAACGATCTATATTCCATACCGCAATGCGCTGACGATGAATGGCACGAATGCCATCACGAGCGTGGATCTCTATGTCAGCGATACGAGCATGATGGACGAGACCGAAGACAGCATCAAGCAGCTATTGAACAATACCTTCAATCAGAACAAGAATGCGTTCTATATCTTCAATATGGAAAGCCTGCTCAGCACGATGAATACGATGGTCTCGATGATGACCACGATGCTTGGCGGCATTGCCAGCATTGCTCTTCTGGTCGGCGGAATCGGCATCATGAACATGATGCTGGTAACCGTCACGGAACGCACGAAAGAAATCGGTCTTCGTAAAGCATTGGGAGCAGAACCAGGCGTGATCCAGCTGCAGTTTCTGCTGGAATCGATCATCCTTTCCGTAACCGGAGGCGTGATCGGCATTGCCGTCGGAGAACTGCTGTCTTACATTGCCTGCCAGCTGATCCATACCAAGTTCATTCTGAATCCCGGAGCGATTGCCTTAGGCTTCTTCTTCTCGCTTGCAGTAGGCATTCTGTTCGGCTGGGCACCTGCCAGAAAGGCAAGCCAGCTGAATCCGATTGATGCCCTGCGGAGCGAATGAAGCACTGTGCTATAATGAAAACTGTCTTTTTCAGGCTGGAGAACACATGAAGCTGACCGTCATCGTACCCATCTACAACGTGGAACAGTACCTGCCTCAATGCCTGGACAGCCTCGCTGCCCAGACCGCTGAAAACCTGCAGGTCATTTTGGTCAATGACGGCAGCACTGACCGCAGCGGCGAGATTGCTCAGCGCTATGTAGACCGGGATCCGGGCATGTTCCATCTGTGCCATAAAGACAATGGGGGATTGTCTGACGCACGCAATTTTGCGATTCCGTTCGTACGCAGCGAATATCTGACCTTTCTGGACAGCGATGACTGGGTCGAACCGGAATACTATGAGAAAGCCATTGAGCTGATGGACCGCGAGAAATGCGATATCTGCCTGGCAGATATCGAGTACTGGTATAAAGACCCGGAAAAACGGTTTGTCATGAAAGGGCTCAGCAGCTGGAAAGCGGATACGATTCAGAAGAAAGCACTGCTTTCTCCGCTGTTTGCCTGGAACAAGATCTACCGTTCCGAGCTGTTCACGGAAGATCCGATGATGCGCTTTCCGCTGCGCACCTGGTATGAAGACATCCCGGTCACGACGAGACTGCTGGCATCAGCAGAGAAGATCGGATATCTTCCCGGCGCGATGATTCATTACCGCCAGCGGGAAGGGTCTATCATGGCCAGCACGAGCGATCCGCGCCTGGCGCAGATCTTCACTGTGCTATCTTCGATGCGCGATCACTTTGAGACACTTGGAATCGATCAGAAGTATCATGACGAACTCGAATACCTGCATGCCGAGCATCTGCGGCTTTATGGCATGTTCCGCTTCATCCGCTCGGATCGCGAAGCAGAATACTATGAAGAAAGCGAATCTGTCATGAACAGCTGCTATCCGAACTGGAAGCAGAATCATTACCTGAAGAATCTGAGCTGGAAGAACCAGATCTTCTTACGCTGGTATTCCTGCGCCACGAGATGGATCTTCGATCCGATCATCAAGAGAAAATAGGAGAGCACGTTACGTCCCGTACAAGATATTCTTTCTACAACTTCCTGGTAAGCACCTTAGCGGCTATTATCCTGCCTTTAGTAGGATTCATCAAGGTCCGCTTTTTCAAAGACCTCTATGGCAGCGATGTCAATGGTCTTCAGCTCACCATCGCGCAGTTCATTACCTTTCTGAATATCTGTGAGCTGGCCTATTCCCTTGCGTTCCGCCAGCTTCTGTATCATCCGCTTGCCGATGGCGATCATGAACGCGTAAAAGAAATCTATCATGGCGCCGTGAAGGTATTCCGCATCACCGGCTGTGTCGTGATCGCTGCATCGATTGCGGTTTCATTGCTGTTTCCGGATTTCAGCGAGTCGCCTTTCAGCTATTGGGATACGGCGGGAACGTTCCTGCTCATGGCACTGCCATATGGCATCAGCTATTTCCTGATGGGCCCGAACTTTGTCATCATGGCCGATCAGAAAGAATACAAGATCAATATCTGGATTCAGAGCATTGCAATTCTGAGAATGCTGGCAATGGTCATTGCCATTCTTCTGAAGCAGCCATTCCTCTGGATGCTCATCATCGAAGCCTTCAATATTCTCGGCTCCAATACGCTTGCCCGTCATATCGCCCTGAAAGAATATCCATGGCTGAAAGAAAAGCCTCAGCAGACAGATGATTCCTCCTTCCGGAAGAAGGCTGGCTATGCGGTTGTGCAGCGCCTTTCCGAACTTGCAACGACGCAGACCGACAATATCGTCGTCTCCGGCTTCATGGGCTATACGATGTCTTCTGTCTACGGCATTTACAGCTATCTGACCGACAACATCGGCAAGATCACGCAGTCCATGGTGCAGTCGCCGATGAACAGTTTCGGCAACCTCTTTGCGGAAAAACAGGCTGACAGCTACCCGGTCTTTACCGAGTTCTTCAATTTTTCAACTTATATTTCCACGGTGGTTGCCACCGTCATCTTCATTGTCATGCCTCAGTTTGTTCCGGTATGGATGGGCGATCCGCTTTACAATGCCTCGATTCCGATCTGCTTCCTGTTCGGACTGAATATCTTCTATGTCACGATGCGTCAGCCGGTCATCATTGCCAGAGATGCCAACGGCCTTTACGTGAATGCGCGCAACAATGCCTACCTGCTTGCCATCGTGAAGATCGTGCTTTCCATCCTCCTGGTTCAGAAGCTAGGCTTGCTTGGCGTGGTCATGGCAACGACGATTGCATACTGGGGAATTGATTTCACGTATAATCCAGGCCTCGTTTATCGGAATGTGTTCCATCGTTCCGTAAAGGACTATTACTTCATGGTTCTCAACCGTCTGGCGGTTGCAGGCCTGATCGGTGCATTCGGCTTTGTCATCTGGAATCGCTTCTTTGCGGCAGGCTCCATCACGGTGGTCCGCCTGATTCTGAATATCGTCATTCTCGGCTTCCTGATTGCCGTGATCACCACGGCGGTCTACTGGCTGCTGTACCGCAGTTTCCGCAATCTCTATGTTCGTCTCAAGGGGGTCCTTGCCCGCAGAAGACAGCAGAAGAAGGAAGGCAGATGAAGTTCCGGTCAGTCCTTCTTGCAGCGTTGATTCTCGGCTGCTTTTCCTGTGCTCCCTCTGCTTCTGAGACGCTGCTGTCCGCAGATGAAGAAACGGATGGATTATGGTCCTATGATACGATCTGCGCAGAGACTTATGAGGCAGAGATTGCCAGTGAGAGATCCTATACGATTTCCTTCTGGATCCGTCCGGAAAACAACTATCCGGACACCTGCATCTGGTCTCTTTCAAATGGCGAAGAGACGATCACGCTGACCGGAAGCGGCTTCAGCAGCGAGACCTTCTCCGGTCTGACGTTATCTGATTCTGATGGAAACTGGATTGTCGCAGATGGCGGAATCACGGTTTCCACAGATCGCTGGAATTATCTGGTGTATGTCGTGAAGGGGAAGAAAGCAGGGATTTTTCTGAATGGCGAGGAAGCTGCTTCCGGAACGTTTCATGGTTCTCTGTCTGATGCAGTTCTCTCGTTCGGGAAAAATGATCAGGGACTTGAACCCATGGAGGGAAAGCTCTCCGATCTGAGAATCCGTCCGAAGGCAGTTTCTGCAGAAGTGATCAGGCAGGAATATGAATCTGCTTATGCCTCTGTGCTGCTTGATACGATCTCGATTCCTGATGCAGCACATCTGGAACGGGATCTCTGGTTCGTGGATACAGAGATCGAAGGTTATCCTCTCACCTGGAAGGTGGAAGAGAATGATGTCCTGGATGACAGAGGGATCCGCAAGGATACAGAAACCGGCGGAGATGCGGTGGTACATGCGTCCATCCGCACGGAGCAGAGCCAGGCAGAGAAAACCTTTCAGATCCATGTGGATGGCAATGATCCCAGAACTCTGCTGGAACAGGATGCCGCTTCGCTGGATGCGGATATCGAAGGCGTGCTGTTCTCGAAGACCGTTCTTCCGGAACAGGAAAAGAATGGCAGCACCATCTCCTATTCCATGGTTTCCGGGCATGCGGAATTCTCCGGCTCTGAGCTGGTCAAGACCTCGGACCAGGAAAAAGAGAATGTGGTATTTGAAGCAAAGCTGACCAGAGAAGATCTTTCTATGAGCAGGACATATTCGGCTGTTCTCCTGGACGAGGCATACGGATATGTGATGAGCTATTTCAATGGCAATCTCGGCAGCGAGAAGGGATCTCTCGCCTTGAGCAGAGATGGCCTTTCCTGGAACAAAGTACGCGGTGTCACCATTGACACGGACCTCGGCAGCGGCAGAGTCAGGGATCCCGATCTTGCCAGAACCAAAGACGGAAACTTCGTGCTTGCAGCAACTGAGGGTGCGGACAATCCTTCGATTTATCTGTTTTTCAGCAAGGATCTGATCACATTCAGCCAGCCGGAGCTTGTGCTTGTATCAGTCATGGATGATGGCATCGGGACGGACGGAAAACGAGCCTGGGCACCGGAAGTGATTTATGACAATGAAGCAGATCTTTATTATGTGTATTACAGCGATCCGCATGATGACATGGGGAAAATCTATCGGGTGACCAGCAGGGATCTGCATACGTTCTCCTATCCGAAAGTGCTGCTGGATACGGGATATCCGGTAATCGATCTGACAATATTTCCGATGAATGGAGCTTACTGGATGATCTACAAAGATGAGCGGCCGGGAGCACTGACCATCTATCCTGGCTATTCCGGATCTCTGGAAGAAGGGTTTCTGAAGGTGCTGGACTGGAAGTATCTGATCCATGAAAGACCGGTGGAGGGACCTGCGGTCTTCCAGGATCTGCAGACCGGAGAGTATCATATTCTCGTAGATCAGTACAGCGATCATACCTTCCTTGCCGGAAGGTTCCGGGATCTTTCCTATGACTCGGAAATTGACTGGTCAGATACGGAGCAGCTATCGCTTCCGGAAGAGGATGTGCGGCACGGATCGGTGATTCCGATTACGGAACAGGAATTTCATGCGCTGGAAGGAGTATCGTGATGGAAAACTATGATGCAGTGATTATCGGAGGCGGGATCGGCGGCCTGATGCTGGCCTATCGGCTGATGGAGAAAGATCCGTCCATGAAGGTGATGATTCTGGAAAAGGGCAGAAAGCTTGAAGAAAGGCAGTGCCCGATCGTTGCCGGAAAAACGGAACGCTGCGTGAAGTGCGTTCCATGTGCAATCATGGAAGGCATGGCAGGAGCAGGGGCCTTTTCTGATGGAAAGTACAATATCACCACGGAATACGGAGGCTGGCTGCCGGACTTCATGGACCATAGGAAAGTCCTGGACTACATTGAGCAGGCAGACCAGGTGCTGCAGAAGTTCGGTGCAGATAATGAGCGCTATATGCCAGATAATGAGCTGAAGACGTTATGTCTCCAGCATGATCTGCATATGCAGCAGGCGGAAGTGAAGCATCTCGGTACGGATGCCAACTACGGAACGATGCTGAATCTGATCCATGATCTGGAAACCCGGGTCACCATAAAGACCCTTGCCGAGGTCACAGACGTCAATCGCGAAACCCATTGCGTCACCTATGTTTCGCAGGGCTCTGAAAAGCAGGTGACCGGAGAGAAGATCATCTTTGCGGTCGGCCGCATCGGCAACAGGATGTTCGAAGACTGGTGCCGGAAGAACGGCATTGCGATGTACAACAATCAGGTGGATATCGGGGTGCGGGTGGAGCTTCCCTATGAGATCTGGGAGAGATTCTCCAGCCGGATCTATGAACCGAAGATCTATTACAAAGCAGGTCATTACGGAGATACGACCCGCATGTTCTGCTTCAATGAACGCGGCTGGGTAGTTACGGAAAACAGCGATGGCGTTCTGACCGTCAACGGCCACAGCTACAAGGATCCTGCCAAGCGTTCTGATAACAGCAACTTTGCTCTATTAAGCAGTACGCATTTCACAGAGCCTTTCGATCAGCCGGTCGAATATGCCAGAGATATCGCTGCCCTTGCAAATAAGATCAGCGGAGGCTATGTGCTCGTTCAGCGGCTCGGAGATCTGGAGTCCGGCAAGCGTACGACCGCAGCACGGCTGGCTAGCAGCTCCGTGCACCCGACGCTGAACGCAGTTCCAGGAGATCTTTCTCTCTGCATGCCGAAGCGTCAGCTGGATAATATCGTGGAGACGCTCCATGCCCTCGACCAGGTTTCACCGGGAACGGCAAATTATGATACCCTGCTTTACGGCGTGGAGTGCAAGTACTATAGTGCCCGCCCGGCCTGCAGGAACTTCGAACTGGAAAAGGCACCTGGCATCTATGCCATCGGCGATGGGGCAGGCTTTACCCGTTCACTTGCCCAGGCAGCCGCAAATGGACTGATTGTCGGAGATCTGCTGACAGATCATTCGTGAAAGTCGTAAAATAATACCGTCAACTACCCCGCCTAAGTCCTAGCGGACTATAGACGGGGCTTGGAAAGGCTACTACAGCTTTTCGAGCCTGGTTGATTAGCCTAAGTGCTTCGAGCACTACGTTGCTGCTGTGCTACGTCTGGATGCTCCACAAGTCCAGACCTCTTGGGATCTGCTGCTAAAAACCTCTGAGAGGTAGGAGGCGTACAGCAGATGTATTCGACCAGCGGACAACATTGGCGAAGTGGACCACCGTTACTGCGATCTTCGTGATCGTAAGTGCGAGATGCTGCAGGTCTTCAGGACTGCAGAAAGCGTAAGTGCCCCTAACGGGGCAAAAAGAAAGGAGGCATCAGCACATGTCTGTTGCGGTTATCAGCAACACCGGCATCCGTCTGATGCCGACAAGTGAGTATCGGGCACGGCATCTTCTCAAAGCGGGTAAAGCTGTCATTGAGCAATACCGTCCGATCTTCACGATCCGGTTAACCGACCGGGAGAAGGGGAAAACACAGCCGATTGAGTATGCCTGTGATACGGGCTACCAACATGTCGGCGTATCCATCAAGTCTGAAAAGCACGAATTTGTCCATGCACAGTACGACATGCTGAGCAATGAGACAGAGAGGCATAACGATCGCCGCAAGTATCGTCGTACAAGACGGAATCGCAAGCGGTACCGGAAACCTCGGTTTGACAACCGGTCCAGAAAGAACCAGGAGATGGCGCCTTCCCTGCGGCATCGCAAGGAGAACCAGATCAACCTGTTCGAATCGTTCTGCAAAGTTATGCCGATCACCTCGGCGACATTCGAGATGGGCAAGTTCGACACCCAGCTTCTGCAGGCAATTGCAGACGGTAAGCCGCTCCCGGAAGGGAAGGACTATCAGCAGGGATTAAAATATCTGTTTCAGACCGAACGGGAAGCAGTGTTCAGCAGGGATCACTACACCTGTCAGGTGTGCGGTAAATCTGTCAAAGATGGCGTGATTCTGCATACGCATCACATTGGGTACTGGAAGGGATATCGATCCAATCGAATTAGCAATCTCTTAACAGTGTGCGAGCACTGCCATACGGCAAAGAACCACAAGCCGGGCGGTGCACTCTGGGGTCTGGAGCCGCAGAGCACCAATCTGGCCGCGGCAACCTATATGAGTATCGTGCGCTGGGCGATATATCGGGAACTGGTTCTGAAGTACCCAGAGATTGATATCCATATCCAGTATGGTGCAAAGACATCTGTAACCAGAAAGTCGCTGCATCTTGCAAAGACGCATGCGAACGATGCTTACTGCGTGGGTTCTCTGCATCCAAGGCATCGGACAGCAGAGCTTATCTATCAGAAGAAGCGCCGCAACAACCGGATTCTTGCGAAGTTCTACGATGCAAAATACATCGACGTTCGGGACGGCGCCAAGAAGTCCGGCGCTGTGCTCTCATGTGGACGGACAAATCGCAGGGAGAGCCGAAGATCGGACAAGAATCAGCGCATCTACCGGGGAAAGAAGTGCTCTTCCGGACACACATCAGTTCGGAAGAATCATTATGTCTATCAGCCCGGCGATACGATTGTGTTTCACTCTCAGAGGTTCATTGTCAACGGCTCCCATTGCAAAGGGGCTCGCGTAATTCTAGACACAGGGAAATCAGTCAAGGCGACTGATTTGACATGCATTAAAAAGGAAGGAGGATGGCACTTCCTCCCCGCCCAAGCTTAACAGCTATGGACGGGGTATCCGCGCCTATAACATGAATTCTGAGAAGGGGCAGAATCGCATGGTTTCTCATCGCAGATTGATGCGCAGCATTCTGACCGCAATGATTCTGATCACTGCGGTTCTTTTGTCGCTGCTTCCCCGGAACCAGAAGACGATGACCATAACTGCCGGAGACGATACTGCGATCGATGACCTTGGCTTTTCGAGCACGCTGCCGTTTGAGCAGGAGTCTGATTCTATGCTCTCGATCCCCTTATCGGACCCGATCAGCGCAGAAGATTCGATTTCTCTATTGACCTCTTCTGATTCTTCCTATTCCGTCTCAGTTTCCTACCGCGGGCTGCTTCCTTATACGAATACATTCCGCAATTCCGAGCTCGGAGTTTCGGAACGCCTGATTTCGGAGACTCCGGAATTTACGATCCCTGACGTCTCTTCTCTTGCAGAGACGCTCCGGTATTACTATGACCAGGGGTATCTGCTGTTTCTTTATACCGAAGATGACTGCTATGCAGGCTGGGATCAGGCGCTCGGATCATTTCTGGAGTCAGCAGGGGTACCGCACGCAGATGCGGCCGACTTTGCCAGTCCGCTGCTGATTCTGATCTATGGGGATCAGGTTCATGAGAAAAACGGAGACGAGGCAGCAGATGTCACCTACAAGGTAGGCGACCATCATCTGGAAGGCGCCACGGTGAAATCCCCGAAGGGCTATTCCGTCACCATGACCTCGATCAAGCTTGACGGAAAGGAAGTCAGCGGTAATTTTCAGGGACTCAATGTCGTCATCTATGATCCGGTTTCAGCAGAACTGATTGATTCTCTGGGGTTCCGTATGGACGGAATCCGGACGGAAGGCATGCACGCAGATACGGTCTATGACCGTCAGATCCAGATTACCTTCGATTCCTGGCTGCTCACGCAGCTTCAGCGCGTTTCTGACGGGTTCAGGATCTATGATCTGATTCTGATCTGGGGTTCTGCAGTTCTCCTGGTCCTGCTGGTTCTGGATCTGACAGCTTCTTCGAAGCGAGCAGCCTGGATTGAGACTGAGATAGCAGAAGCACGGATCTCTGCAATCCGCAGCGTGATCTATACCGTACTCGTTCTGATGGGGATTCTGGTTCTTTCAGCCATCCTGTTTCTGAACGGACAGGGTGTGAAGTATTCAAGCCTGATCTGGCATACGGCGGCGAATGAACTGCTCTTTTCGAGACTGGTTTCCATCGAGCTTGCGGCTCTTTCCGGAGGGCTGATTCTGATGATCCTGCTTCGGAAACAAGCGAACAGAAACAAGCAGAGACGCGGGCTCGCCTTATCGGTTCTGCTTCTTTCAGGAACGGTTGCGCTGACTGCTTCCTTTTCAGAGTCACAGAGTCTGATTTCCTTCTTTTCCTCAGAGAGCCTTCAGGATCCGCTGTATGAAGAAGTCTATGTGAACCCGGATACTGCCACAATCGTATTCCCGAAACAAAAGAAGAATCTGATCTATCTCTTCCTGGAATCCGCTGAGGTGACAGCGGCAGACTATGCCTCCGGCGGGGGCCTTCTGGATAATACGATTCCGGAACTGACGGAACTTGCGGAAACCTATGATGATTTCAGCGGAACCGAAAAGATCCTGAACGGGGCTGTTCTGCTCAAGGACAGTACCTGGACTTCGGCTGCGATGGCAGCGCAGACCTCCGGACTGCCGCTGCAGGAGAGCATGGCCTATATCAATAACGGCATCGCGGAACAGATGATGCCGGGAGCCGTGACGATCGGAGATCTGCTGAAGCAGAATGGCTATCAGAATGCCGTGCTGATGGGCAGTGACGGAAACTTCGGGAATCGGAATACGTATTTCACGGAACATGGCAATTACGAGATCCTGGATCTGAACACGCTGAAAGAAAGGGGATGGCTGCCGGAAGAATACAAGCAGAACTGGGGCTTTGAAGATTCCAGGCTGTTTGAGTTTGCAAAGCTGGAAGCAGAAGAACTGGCTGCTTCTGATCAGCCATTCAATCTGACGCTGCTGACAGCGGATACCCATTATCCAAGCGGCTATCTCTGCAGCGACTGCCCGGATCAGTTTGCAGAGAAGTATGCCAATGTGACCGCCTGCAGCTCGAAACGAATTGCCGAATTCGTATCATGGGTCCAGGAACAGGAATGGGGAAAAGATACTGTGATCGTGATCAATGGCGATCACTGCTACATGGGTACGGATTATTATGACTACATTCCTCATGACTATCTCCGCAGGACTTATACCTGCATCATCAATTCTTCGAAGGAAGAGCCTTCTGAGCCAAGAACCTACAGCACG
The DNA here is from genome assembly GCF_900290205.1 of Anaerolactibacter massiliensis. Taxonomy (NCBI): domain Bacteria; kingdom Bacillati; phylum Bacillota; class Erysipelotrichia; order Erysipelotrichales; family Erysipelotrichaceae; genus Anaerolactibacter; species Anaerolactibacter massiliensis. Next base: position 619,654 of record NZ_OLMH01000002.1, read on the forward strand.
ATGGACCTGTTTCCGACCACCTTATCTGCCTTAGGATGCACGATCCCCGGCGGCAGACTCGGACTTGGCACAGATCTGTATTCCGATGTTAAGACCTTGCTGGAGATGAATACGATTGAGACATTGAACCATGAGCTTTCCATGCACAGCACGTTCTATCAGAAGGAGATTCTCCGGTATTACACGGCGCATGCGAAAGATCAGTGAAAGATCACGAGAATATAGGAGTCATTTGCCCGGATCGTGAATTCCGAGGATTCTGATACCGTCGCCAGATCCTGCTCACTCCAAGACGACAGATCGGCGTTTCCTTCCTGTTCATACGGATAGGAATAAACCGGAAGATTCCAGTAATTGGAGAATTCATATTCGCTCCATTCCCATCCTCCTCCAAGCGTCTCTGGAACGAGTCTTGCAAGGATGGGGTAATGGGATTCCATATTCCGGATGACGGGGGAATACCCGATGGATCCGGAAAGCTGAAGACCGCGGACATGATCTGAAGATAAGAGATGATTCTGTTCCAGCGTGCTGATCAGAACCGAGGATTTCATCCGGCTGTACTGTTTCTGTGCAGATAGGGCGTTTCCATAGGTAAATGCAAACAGGAAGCAGCACCAGGAAAGCAGCAGAGCGCCTGGATTCCAGTCCGGAATCTCGGCAGTAACCGCAAGCAGAGTCAGAAGCACGAAGAATCCGTAAAGTGCTCTTGGTTTCAGGATCGGTTCGTTCAGGACAAGATAGAATCCATACCACAGGGCCATGCATGCAAGAAGGATGAGAAGACTGAAGAGCACGGAGCCAGCTTTCTTTTTCTGTGCAGATATTCTGAGTTCTCCGATGATCCAGCCGGCTGCGATCAGCAGGACCGATGCTTTCCATATCGGATTCAGATCGCTGCGGATCTGCCCGTACAGCCTGGAAAGGTTGCTGAACAGGGAAGGGATCAGAGAAGAAAGAGATATGGTCTCTGTGGGATACCTGCTTACCTGAAAGCGCATGATGAACCGGAATACCAGAAGACTGAGCGCATATGCAAAAAGGGAGGTGACCAGGAAGGACCTCTTTTCAGCATCCTCTGGTCCGGTCCTCTTCAGGATCAGAAACAGAACCATCATCGGATAGATCCCCGCGGAGGCCTGATAGGTCATGCACATCATCAGAAGAAAGATCACGGATGCGAGAAAAAAGGATCTTCTGTCTTTCCGGAAGGAGAACGGAAGAATCGAGAACAGGATGGAACAGGCCATGAAAGGACTGTCAAACTGATAGGATAGACATTCCAGAAAATACGGATTCAGTCCGAAGGGAATCAGCAGAAGCACTCTTAACAGCGTGATCTTTTCTTCCGGAATAAACAGATTGAGCAGAAGGATTCCGGAGATTGCGAGAATCACGCAGGCAGCCATCTGGGGCAGGGGAGAAAGATCCGACAGCCTGAGATTCGCATTCATCAGAATCGAGAGCAGTTCGGAGACATATCGGCTTTCCTGCGTCCACCCGCGGTTTCCGAGCAGGACTCTGCCGAGATCATCTCCATAGCTGAAATCTGCGCGCAGGATTGCTGAAATGCCAAGCAGATAGATACAGGCTAAGAGAAGGGTATACTTTCTCAATCTGCGGGAAGAAAATAGGTTTCTGATCATGAACAGGCTGCTCCGTTTCTGCAGTCTATTATACGGACAGGAAGAAAAAAAGAAAAAGCATGCAGGCAGCCCTGCACGCTTTCGTGAAGAAGGAAATCACTTTGAAGCCAGCTGAGCCTGGACTGCAGTGATTGCGACGACACCGACGATGTCTTCATAAGAGCAGCCGCGGGACAGGTCGTTGACCGGCTTTGCAATGCCCTGCAGCATCGGTCCGTAAGCCTCAGCTTTCGCCAGACGCTGAACAAGCTTGTAGGCACTGTTGCCGCAGTCGAGGTTCGGGAAGACGAGGACATTTGCCTGACCGGCAACCGGGGAACCCGGAGCCTTGGAAGCTGCGACAGACGGAACGATTGCTGCATCGACCTGAAGCTCGCCATCGCAGACAAGCTCCGGATACCCTTCATGAGCAGCCTTCACTGCATTGACGACCTTGTCGACCAGAGCATGCTTTGCAGAACCCTTGGTGGAGTGGGAGATGAACGCAACCTTTGCCTGACCGCCGACCAGCGACTCATAGGACTTCGCAGAATCTGCCGCAATCGCAGCCAGCTGCTCGGAATCCGGGTCCTGGTTCAGACCGCAGTCCGCAAATACAAAGGTACCATGGTTCCCGTATTCGCAATTCGGCACATCCATGACGAAGAATGCCGAAACCAGCTTCGCACCCGGAGCCGTACGCAGAATCTGCAGAGCCGGACGCAGGGTGTTTGCAGTGGAATGGCAGGCACCGGAAACGAGTCCGTCTGCTTCATTGTTCTTGAGCATGACCACACCGAAAGTCGTATGGTCGCCAAGCAGTGTCTCTTTTGCCTTTTCCGGGGTCATTCCCTTAGCCTTGCGCAGTTCATAGAGCAGGTTTACATAGTGATCGAGCTCAGCGCAGTTTTCCGGATCGACGATTCTCGCTCCGGAGACATCGACACCATACTTTGCTGCATCTGCCTTGATTTTCTCTTCGTTTCCGATGAGGATCAGCTTTGCGGTTCCTTCCTTGAGAACCTGAGCAGCAGCTCTGAGCGTACGCTCATCTTCTGATTCCGGAAGGACAATGGTCTTGACGTCCTGTCTTGCCTTTTCCTTGATTCCTTCAATGAATGACATAATCTTCTGAAACTTCCTCCTTTTTGTTCCGAGCTTATTGTACTCTATTTCGCACACAAGACTGAGATAAATTCACAAATCAGCGAGCAGTTTTCCGGCCTTCTTCCATGCAGTATAATGGGGAAAACAGGAATCTGATATGAAACTGCACGAAAAAATCCGTACCTATTTCAGATCTCCGCTGCACCGCGTCATGGCTCTGACGGTGATCCTTCTCCTGATTCTGAATCTGCTCGCAATTCCGACGAGCGATGATTTCCGTTACGGCGTGAACAGCGGCATCGCAGATATCATTGCAAGAGAGATCAATCAGTATTTCACCTGGACCGGGAGATCCGTAGCGCATCTGATGGCCAGAACCTTTCTTTCATTTCCGAAACCATTCTTCGATCTCTGCAACTCCATCTGCTATGCTTATGTGATCTGGCAGCTGAATGTACATGGAACCGGAAATAAAGAACAGGTTTCTCCAGTTACCTATGCCATAACTGCACTGCTTGTCTTTCTGACGGTTCCGGTGTTCGGACAGACCGTGCTCTGGGAAACCGGGGCATGCAACTATCTATGGACTGCTGCGATTCTGCTGTCGTTTCTGCTCGTCTACCGCAAGGAACTAGAACAGCCGCAATCGCATCGCCGTTCCTTTAGCATCGGAATGATCTTTGCAGGAATCGCAGCCGGCTGGACGAATGAGAATTCCGCCGGGGCAATGATTCTGATCGTCATGGTCTTCATGGCAGTCATCTTTCATCGGAACCGGAAGCTTCCGCTCTGGATGATCACGGGACTTGCCGGGGCACTGATCGGATTTGTGCTGATGATTACCGCTCCGGGAAACTTCATCCGCGCAGCTGATTTTCCGGTCACGAATACACTTGCTTATCGGATTACCCATAATCTCACGGATGTCATCAAGGTTTTTGCAGAATATCCTGGTCAGATTGCTGAATGGATTCTGTTCGGCATTCTGTTTGCATTCGCTGATCAGAAAAAGCGCAGAATCGCATCGCTCTATGCCTTTGCATCAGCAGCAGCTGTCTGTGCGATGTATTTCACGCATATGCCGATCCTGTATGATCGCTCGATGTTCGGATCAACCTTGTTACTGATCATTGCAGATCTGATTCTGCTGGGTTCCACAATCCAAAAGGGGATCGTTCCGGCGGCAGAAAAAGCCGTCTTGGCAGGTCTTTGCGTGCTCAACTTCTTACGCTATGGCTATACGTGCGCAGACCTCGGCTATACAAGATATCTGTATGAAATCCGGGAAACATGGGTAAGAGAACAGCAAGAAGCAGGAAACCTGAACCCGGTTGTTCCGATGATCGGCAGCGAATTCCTGACTTCCTATAATCCGATGTACGGATTGAGCGATCTTGTCGTATACCCATCCGGTCCTGACAATCAGGCATATGCAGAACTGCATGGCCTGGAATCGGTTGTCTCGACTGCTTATTCCAAGTGGGAGAGGATCTATGAACATGGTGATCCGGAATACATGAATCTCACGGAACTGATTGACTATGTTTCTCTGCTTCAGAAGTCGGAAGATAAGCTGGTCCTGATTACCTGCAGCACCTTGTCAGAGAAAGATGCGTATCTGAAGGCGGCCTTTGAACCGCTCGGCATCAGCTGGAATGGCAATACGAACGGATGTTTCCTGCTGTATCACGGCAATCTGCTGGTCAATACCGGGAAGGATTCCTTGTATCTGGAGGAGAATATTGCCGGTCACTATATCTACCTCTCCAGCAGCGATGATCCGTTATATTCCGATATCACCGTGGATTCCGTTGAATACACGAATGATCATGAAGGCATCAGCGTCGTCGTTTTCGATACGGAGACCGGAACCGTATGCGATTCCGTCACCTGGAACAGCGATCACGGAACCTATGGCGTACGCAGCTACGAAGAATCCTGATTGAATGACCTGTTTGCAGCTCAGCTGTTTCCTGAGCTGCTTTTTTCATGTCGTCGATCAAAAAAGATGACAGCCTTCCGTCTGAGGAAACCTGTCATCAATCTGGTGTGTTTCTATTCCGTTCCTGCTGTCGGAGAAGCAGTTGCTTCTGCAGCAGAATCTGCAGACGGATCTGCTGTATCTGAAGAATCCGAGCTGATGTTGTAGATTCTCGTTGCTTTCCAGGAACCATTCTTGCGGATGAAGTAGATCTGGTAGTTGCAGTCACTGGACCTGGATCCATTCTCATTCGTTGCGGTCTGCGTGAACGAGATATCTCCGAGGAATGCATCATCACCTAATGCAATCACATCATAGACTTTGATATCCATGATCTCATTGGAATAATGCGTGCTGAAGAATTGGTTGTTGAAGGCAAGCATATCCTGATAGAAGCTCGTGCTTGTATCCAGATGCTTTGCAAAGCTGTAAAACGTGCCATCTTCCGTGATCCAGTTGCTGTAGGCAATTGCTGTATCCTGAAGCTCCTGGGAGAATTCTTCGAGCTGATCAGCAGTCGGAGCCTGGCCGATATAATACTGTAAAGAACTGTAATCCCGGACGGCGATATCTCCGGATTCCAGGGTAAGATCCGGTTCCCGTACCAGGTTTTCCACCGTATATCTGGTGACAGAAGGCAGAGCTTCTGTCTCCGATTCCTCAAGTTCTTCGAAACAGTAGGGGATATGGCTTTCTTCATCGGCATAGTCCGAAGTTATCTCAATGCCATTGATGGAGAATGTGCTGCCATCCAGGACATCGAACGAATATGCTCCGCCTGATACAAGCGTCCGGACTTTCCAGACCGGAGAACCTTCCGGTTTCTGGCATTCCAGAGTTCCGACTTTCGTCTGCTGGTAATACACATCATAGTAGCGGTAGCCGGAATTCGAATCGATCGACATCAGCGAGAATGCACAGCCGCTTGCCTTCACATTTCCGTATAGGGTAAGCAGATAGCTTGTGACTGCTTCTTCCGAATTGAATTCTGTGAAATACGTGGAATCCGTTTCGTAGATCGCATCCCATTCCCGGTCCTGTACCTGCTGCATATAAGAGCGCATTGCACCGGTCACACTCTGCTTCTCATAGCGTGCCAGCCAGAAATACAGATACCCGAGACCCACTGTACAGATGAATACCGTCACCAGGAACACCCCTAAGAGGCTCCTATAGAATCTGACCCCGATCGCAGCCCGGCGCTGGTATGATTTCGAAGGTTTTTTCCTCACTTTACCAGCCATGCCGTAGGTACGCTCCTGTCTCCGTTCATGGAAACCACACTGTTGATGATTTCCCCGTTATAAACCATGACGGAAGAACTTCCGCCATCCAGATTCGCCGCCGTGATTGCGCCGTATTCCAGCATGATATCCGTGCAGTCCTGATAGGTAGCACCGATGGAATCCGGCTGCCGTCCGTCAATGACCAGCAGAAGAATCGATCCGTCTGCTGTCTGTCCAATGACGGTACGCGGATTCAGGCCGCCGCCGGAACCGGTCTGCGGATAGGCATGACCATCTGCGACTAACGGAGGACCGAACGAAACTGCATCCGTGATGCCCCATTCCAGGGCCTGCGAAGCCGTCATATACCCGGCAATCAGGTGTTTCTCTTTATTGAATCCGATCAGACACGGATAATCATCATCACTTCCGTAGACGATTTCGCCATTCTTGATGACAACCTGCTGAGGGATGGAACCATCTCCCTGATTGTTCTCATCCTCGAACCCGCCGCCATTGATACCGGCAACTGCTCCATAGTAGTTCACATAGTCCAATACGCTGTAGCCTGCAGCTGTATCACCCATCTCGCTGTTGATGCCGAGTACGATGCGGTTCGGGTCTCTGACAATCATGAGTTTTCCGGAATACGTTCCGCCATGGATATCGATGACCTGGATATCGTCTTTCTCATCTTCCGGAATGACCCATTCCGTATTATCTGCATCCGTCACTTCTGCCTGCTGCGGCGTTCCGACCGAGTTCTGAGCAAGAATCTGCGTAATCTCTTCGTCCGTGAATAATGCATTGATGATGGCTTTGCCTCTGCGCGTTTCCCACATCGTTGAGACAACCATGTCAGAAACCGTAGGAGAAGGACCCTTCAGAACGATCAGAAGGGCAATATATGCTGTAATCATCACCGTGATCGCAACCGTCAGCACCATCAGCAGCGTCTGTCTGCTGATCCGCTTGATGCTGGCCTTGATGCGCCAGGTTGTTTTCTTCTTCTTTTTCTTACTCATGGCCGTGAAAGAAGAGCACATCAAAAAACACAATGGAAATGCTCGGATTGATTATAGCATATCCGGCTCTTTGCCCATGTTATAATCAGAGAATCATGGAAAACAGGAACGCAGTCAGGCTGCTAGCCGCAGACCTAGATGGAACACTTCTCAATGATCAGAAAGAACTGCCCGAGGGACTGAATCAGAAATTATCACAGCTGAAGGAAAAGAAGATCGCCTTTGCGGCCTGCACGGGCAGGCAGATCACCAATGCAATCCATGCGCTGAAAGGTATTTCTGAAGGCTATTATCTGATCGCTGAAAACGGCTCCACCATCACGCATGGGGAAGAAGTTCTGAAGTCCGTCACGATGAGCAGAGCAGATATCGAACGGATTGTCTCCTTTGTTCATACGATGCCCAATGCCGCATGCATGTTATCCGGATCGAAATCCTTCTATGCCGATGCCTGGGGCATGTCCTATCTCAATCAGCTTCCCTATGCGAAATACTTTCTGATCCGGGAAGTGGAAGATCTGTTCTCCGTTGATGATCCGATCTGCAAGATCACGCTCTGCGATCTGGACGATCCGATCAAGGATGCCGCAACGATCATGAAGCCCCTGGCTGAAGACTATGAAGTCTCTCCCTCCGGTGACAGCTGGATTGATATCAATGTCAAAGGAGTCAATAAAGGAGCAGGGATCCGCTTCCTGCAGCAGTATCTCGGCATTTCAAAAGCAGAAACGATCGTGATCGGAGACAGCGGCAACGATGTGCCGATGTTTCATGAAGGCTATGCCTATGCGATGAAAAATGCTGCTCCTGCAGTGCAGAAGCAGGCAGACGAAGTCACGGAACTCGATAATAATCATGCAGGAGTCCTGCAGATCATCAATACACTTACGGAGGGGTTATGAGCACATTTGAACTGAAGAACGAACTGGCATCTGTTTCGATTTCGGAACACGCATCCGAAATTCACAGCTTCAAGCGAACTGACAGCAGCTTTGAGTACATGTGGCAGGGAGATCCTGCCTTCTGGTCCGGAAGGAACCCGACATTATTTCCGATGGTCGGAAGCACCTGGGACAAGAAGATCCATCTCAATGGAAAAGACTATGTGATGGGCAATCATGGCTTTGCCCGCCATGCGGACTTCACCTGCGTGGAACACAATGATTCCAAGGCAGTCATGAAGCTTTCGGACAGTGAAGAGACCCTGCAGCAGTATCCATTCCATTTCACGCTTACGAATACGTATGAACTGAGTGGTGCTTCTCTGACTATCACTTCAGAGGTCACCAATGAGAACGATGTGATGATGCCGTTCAACTTCGGCTATCATCCTGCCTTCAATTGTCCTTTAGAAGGAGACTGGGACGACTGGTGCATCCAACTGAATCACCCGGAAGAATTCTCCAGCGGCGACTTCCATATGCATGGCGGCCTGGATATTCCGCTGGATCGCGCATTGCTGGCAAAAACCATCATCATCCCTTATCCGAAAAGCACGGAATTCACGCTGACGGATGGCAGACATGGCGTGAAGGTTCATGCCGAGAAGTATGAATGGGTTGCTTTCTGGTCTCCGAATGCGCCATTCGTATGCATCGAGCCATGGCACTCCCATACGGACTTCACGAAAGTCAGGGTGCCATTTGAACGCAGGGAAGGAACGATCCGGCTCAAGCCTCATGAAACCTGGAGGACCTCGATGTCGATCTCGGTATTCTGAGCATGCGGCTGTCGAAATCAGGCAAAAGGGCAATCCGGTATCTCCTGATCGAACTTGCCTATACGTTTTTCAATGTATTCTATTTCCGCTTCGTCAAGCAGACTTATTCCGTCAGCACTGCTTATGAGGCCGAGCTGTTCTCGATCTATCTGCTCATTGCGATCTTTCTGATCTGGTTTCTCGGGCCGATGCTGAACCGCTGGTTCATGCTTCTGTACGGAGAAATCTTCAATGCCTACCTGATTGCGCAGACGTGCTACCGGAAGGCGTTTCAGTCTTATTTCCGCTTCAATACCGTCGCCGATCTTCTGAGCGAGGTGTGGGGTGCCAGAGACAGTGCGGCAGAATTCGTCAGCAGGCAGGACATTGCAGTTCTCGTGATCTATCCTGCGGTTACCATTCTGTTCATTGTGCTCTATTTCCTGTTTGAGCGGAAAGTTTTCCGGTTAAGGGCAAGACTTCTGGCAATGGCAGGATCCTGCCTGCTGTTCTTCCCTGCAGCAAAGCATTATGAAGCTTACCAGGGCATGATTGAAGCGGCCCGGGCAGAGGAGGACGGCTTTCAGGAAAACCTGACCGACTACTATATCTATAATGTCATTCCGAACTCCAACCAGTTCGTCGAAAAATTCGGGCTGATTCCTTTTGCCTATCGCGATGCACAGACGTTTCTCAATAAAAACGTGACCGGAAAGGAAGAAAAAGCAGAGATAGAGCAGTTCCTTTCACAGCGGAAAGAACAGGCTGCAGATGATCATACCGGAATCTTTGCCGGAAAGAATGCGTTCTTCATCCAGGCAGAATCCTTCAATAACGCAGCTCTGGACGAAGAACTGACCCCGACCTTATGGAAGATGTACACCGAAGGCATCCGGGTCCAGGGCTTCAATACCCCGGCACTTCCAGGTTCCACGAGCGATACGGAATTCATGGCCAATACGTCGCTGATTCCATCCAGCCAGGGCCATGCGGTCTGCTATACCTATCCGACGAATGCCTATGTGACTACACTCCCGGGCATGTTCACGAATGCGGGCTATCAGGCTTATGCCTACCACAATAACTATTCGACCTACTACAACCGTGCAGTCACGATGCTGAATTTCGGCTATCAGGAGTTCTACGACAGCTATCGGATCGGGGTTGAAAATGAAGCAAGTGACTCGGAAGTCATGAATGTGCTGAAATGGATCTATGCAGAGAATGAGGATTCATGGATGGCATACTGGATTACCTATTCCGGCCATCAGCCATATGATTCTGAAACTTCTCCCGGTGTCACTGCTGAAAATCTCGCCAGAGTCAGGGAGAAATATCCGGATCTGGAAGACGCTTATGCCATCTATCTCGCGAAGAACATGGATCTCGATCAGTGTCTCACAGACTTCATGCAGGTGCTCTCTGATGCCGGCAAGCTCGACGATGTCGTGTTCGTCCTGTTCGGAGATCATGAGGCCAAAGGCCTGAACTTCTACAGTGACGGAAACTTCTATCAGGAAACCGGAAAGAAATATGAAGATTCCTATCGCTATACCGACCTGTATTTCTATAATTCTGCGGCAGAACCGGAAGTCTATGACAAGGTCGGCACTGTTCTGGACCTGGTTCCTACTGTAGCAGATCTATGGGGATTCTCGATCGATACGAAGACTATTCTCGGAAATAACCTGTTTGATCCGGACTACCGCGGCTTCTTCTTCAGCGAATGGGATCGCTGGGAGACCGACGACTACATCTGGGATTTCATGAACAACACGTATACGTTCCGTCATCCATACGATGAAGCAAAGGCTGCCGAGGAGATGGCCTACTACACGAAAGAGAAGCAGATCTCCGGAGAAATCCTCGAACTCGACTTCTTCGCCGACGGTTCATACGGGCCTTCGGTTTCAAATTATGAAGACGATGAAGAGGAAACCGGGCAAAGCTGACGAAAACTGTACGAAAATAACCCGAAACGTCAAAGACGTACTCCTGCAACCGTGCTAAGATCATGGGTGCGAAAAGCAGGGAGGAAACTATGTTCAATATTATCGTTAAAAACAATTATGACGAAGTCAGCCTGGAAGCTTTCAAAGTCATGCAGAAAGCCCTGAAGAAAGAGAACCCGGTTCTCGGACTGGCTACCGGTTCTTCACCGATCGGACTCTATCAGAACATGATCAGGGATCACAAGGAAAATGGTACGGACTACAGCAAGGTTCTGACCTGGAACCTTGATGAATATGTAGGCATTCCTCGTACCCATGAACAGTCCTACTGGACTTTCATGCACGAGAATCTCTTCAACGGCATCGGCATCCCGGATGCCAATGTCCATGTACCGAGAGGCGATGTCGAAGACGAAGAAGCAGAATGCGCTGCTTATGAAGAATCCATGAAGGGCCATACCATTGACCTTCAGGTACTCGGCATCGGTACTGATGGTCACATCGGCTTCAATGAACCAGGCGCATCCTTTGATTCCCTGACCCACTTGATGGATCTCAAGGAACAGACCAGAAAGGACAATGCCCGCTTCTTCAGCAATGATATCAACCTCGTTCCAAAGCGTGCCATCACGATGGGACTGGCAACAATCATGCGCAGCCGCGCCATTGTGCTGATTGCGACCTCAGAGCACAAAGCAGACGCAGTCTTCGGAATGATCCGCGGGGAAATCACCGAAGAGTGCCCGGCATCCATCCTGCAGAAGCATCCGGATGTCACAGTCATCCTCGATGAAGGCGCCGCCTCGAAGCTCTGAGCATTTCATTTGGAAAAACCAGCGGGTTCTGGAATAATCATCTTGCAAGGAGGTTTTAATACCAATGGTTAAGAAAATTGAATCTAGTGAAGAATACGATTCCGCGCTGAAGAATAGCAAGTCTGTCTTCGTTGACTTCTTCGCTGACTGGTGCGGACCGTGCAAGATGGTCGGACCGGTTGTCGACAAGGTCTCCGAGCAGTATGACGATGTGACCTTTCTGAAGGTCAATGTCGATGACTTCCCGGATATTGCACAGCGCTACGGCATCATGAGCATCCCGACGCTGCTGGGATTCCGCGATGGCCAGCTGACTTCCAAGATCATCGGATTCCAGCCGGAAGCAGGCATCAAGGACGCCGTCGAAAAGATCCGTTAATCAGAAGACAAGAGATGGAGCGATTCATCTCTTTTTCTTTCCTCCTGCAGAACATCCTATGGATTTGTGCGGGGAGTTCTCCCTTTCTCCTTCTAAATAAGAAGAGAGAAGGGAGATGAATCTTCTGAATACTGAAATTCTGAATTATGCCATCCTGTCCTCCTTTGCAAAGCAGAAAGCCCCGGGCAGTCCGCACCCGATCGCAACCGCATTGGAGCAGGAAGAAACGCTCTCAAGACTGGGTGAAGCTGCTATTCTGCTGAACGAGATGGACTGGCATCCGTGTCTGATCGGATGCGGAGAACTTGCTTCTTCTGTGCTCTATGCACTTTATCATTGCGGTCTGCCCCTGAAACGGCAGGAACTGGCCGAGACTTGTACCTGGATCGGAATGAATCGGGCAGAAGCAGACCGGCTCTTCTATGAGCTATGGATCGGGCATGAAGAATCCGGTACTTATGGAATTCTGTCTGATCGGTTATCGGAATCCATCGCCAGAGCGATCTTCACGCTCTACGGGCCGAACCGGTTTCATTCGTCTGATTCCGGAAGTGTGAAAGACGGCATCCGCCGGATGGGCACTGTCCTCTCGGAAAAGGATTCTGCCTTTGCGCAATACCAGGCAGAGTGCTCCTTCGTGCTGGCCTTCTGCAGAAACCTTTCGGAAGAGATGGAAGCGCCTGTCTCGTTCCAGGAGGCTGCGATGCTGCTTGCCTCGCTGAAAGACCATGCATTCACGGAAGAACCACTGTATCCGGAAAATGCCTGTGCTGTTCTTTCCTGCATGGTGCAGGAGATGTACCGGAGTCTTCCAGGCTTTGAAGGAGCTTCTTCCAGGAAAGAAAACGGGCTTTCGGAGACCGAGCGCATCCTGACTGCGCTCCATCGCGACTATTCGCTTTGAAAAGGGCTTTCTGATACGGTTTTTTTGAATCTTTTCGAAAAAACAGTTTGAATTTTCAGACCGGTACCTGCTAGTATGAGTGTGCGCTGAATGGCGCACGATCATTAATCCGAATCTTATGAGACGTATAAAAATCGGGGCAATGCCCAGAACCAGTCTTGCTGGTTCCGGATGAATATACGTCTTTTTTATGATTTGGAGGCTATGAATGGAAGGTACAAAACAGAACAAGATGGGCGTCATGCCCATGGGGAAGCTGCTGATGCAGATGTCGGTTCCCCTGATGATGTCACTGCTGATACAGTCGCTCTATAACATTGTGGACTCAATGTTTGTCGCCGGCTATTCGGAGGAGGCACTGACAGCGACGACGCTGGTATATCCGGTGCAGTTTCTGATGATTGCGGTCGGGGTCGGCACCGCTGTCGGTATGAATGCACTGCTCTCAAGGCGCATTGGACAGAAATGGACAGAGGAAGCCTGTCAGGCGGCAGGAACGGGCCTGATCATCGTTCTTGCCGAGTCGCTGGTGTTCTGCCTGCTTGGTGTGTTTGCCAAACAGCAGATTGCCGCGATGCTGACGGATGATCCGGATCTGATGCGTGCATGTCTCTCTTATCTTTCAATCAACCTTGTATGGTGCTGGGGCCTGTTTCTGCAGACCTATGCGCAGCGTCTGCTGCAGGCGGTCGGCGATACGGTTCTTTCGATGATCTCATTGATTATTGGAGCAGCGGTAAACATTGTGCTGGATCCGATTATGATTTTCGGCTATTTCGGCTGCCCGGAAATGGGGGTTGCAGGTGCCGCGGCGGCTCTGCTGTTCAACCGCTTCCGCAACCCGGTGATCCATGTCCATCTGAAAGGCTATGTATTTCGCTGGCAGGATGTGAAGGATAATTTCCGCGTCAGTTTTCCGACCATCATCATGCAGGCAATCGGTGCCTTCATGAACTATGCCGCCAACTGGATTATGCTCGGCGTATCGTCAACGGCAGTTGCGACGTTCGGTGTTTATTACAAGCTTCAGAATTTCCTCATGATGCCGATGAACGGGCTGAGACAGGCTGCGATTCCGATCGCGGGCTACAACCTTGGCGCAGGCAATGGAGACCGGATCGTTTCCCTGAAGCGGATCCTGACACGTTCGGCGATTGTATTTGCTCTGGCTGGGACGGCTGTATTCATGGCAGTTCCTGCGCAGCTTCTGTCGCTGTTTTCGGCGTCAGGGGAAATGCTTGCCTATGGTTTCCCGGTGCTTCGCATCATCAGCGTGACATTCGTTTTTTCAACCTTGACGATTGCGTGGGGCTATCTTGGTTCGGGACTTGGCAATGGCGTCATCAGTATGATCGCCGGCTTCCTGCGTCAGCTGGGAATCCTGATTCCGCTGATGTATGTGTTAACGAAGTTTGCGGGTCTTCCCTGGACATGGTTTGCCTTCTGGGCGGCGGAAGGAGCTGCATTTCTCTATACACGACGTGCAATACAGAAAGAAGTCACTGCGAAGGCAGAAGAGAACGCATTCATCTCCTGACAAGCAAGGCCGCAGCCGTAAGCATTGCTATGGAATTTATCAGTGACTATTGAAATTGCTAATATCCTGCCTGTTTGGTAGCATCTTTCCTATACTGAGCATGCTCAAAGAGCAATGAGATTAATGGAAGTGTGAATGATGATGATGAATGAAGATGCAGCTGAATTGCTGAAAACAAGCATGTTGGATCTTGCAGCCTGCGCAGATGGTGAGCCGAATGTGGTTCCTGCTGCCTTCAAGGATGTCACAGCAGACGAGAAGCTGCTTGTCGGTGACGTGTTTCTGGAAATAACCCTGAAGAACATCCGTTCGAATGATGGGAAAATTGCCATTTCCGTCTATAAGGTTGAGGAATCTCTGATCCCGTTCCATGATGCCTCGGGCAGGACACTGATGGAATGGCTTGGCATGGATCCGGAAACGTTCTGCGGACCATATACTGGTATTCTGCCGATGGATTTCTATGATCCCGGCAAAGGAAAAAGCGGAGACCTTCCGCCGCGTTCGTTCATCGCTGAAACGTACCATGCGGATTTGCTGGCGCTCATGCTGCACATGGAACTGACAATTCTGATCGGCCGCTATGCGTGTTTCTATTCTCTCAAGGACAGACAGAAACAGAATCTTACGGAAACGGTGCGGCATTATGCGGACTATCTTCCACGTTTTTTCCCCATTACGCATCCACGCCTCCTGAATCAGTACTGGCGCAGGAACAATCCGTGGTTTCTCAAGGAAAAGATACAAGCCCTGGACAACGGGTATCCAGGATAATGTATAACAGATAGCGGGGGGGAATGAAGATGAAACGAGGGATCACAGCAGCATTGCTGGCTTCTTTGCTGACAGGCTGTGTCAGCAGGCAGACTATTCGCTTTGGGACGGCGGATTCAAGCGGACTTTATTACGCTTTCGGAACGCTGCTGAGTGAAGCAGCCAATGAAAATGACAAAAACTATACGCTCCAGGTCAAGGAGACGTCGGGCAGTGCGGCCAATATCCGTCTTCTTTCCGAAGGCTATATCCGGGTGGGAATTGCCCAGAGCGATGTCACCAATGAGATGTATTACGGCGAAGAACTGACGGGGGACTCTGACAATGCCTATCAGGGATATTCCGCTGTCGCATCGTTATGGACGGAGGATGTGCAGATCGCTGTTCTGAAGAATTCTGATATCGAGAGTCTCGATGATCTCGAAAACAAAACGGTATCCATCGGACAGGAAGACAGCGGAACCGAGCGCAACGCCAGACAGATTCTGTCATCCGTCGGTCTGCAGAGCGGCAATATCCAGATGGAAAATTATGATTACAGCGACGCAATGAGTCATCTTCTCGATGGAAGTATTGACGCGATGTTCATCACTGCCGGAGCCCCGGTACAGATCTATGCGGACAATGCTTCTGCGATTCGCCTCCTGTCGCTGTCCGATGATGAAATCGAACGCATCCGCAACACCTTCGACGGTTATGTGGAAGCGACGGTTCCCGCCGGCACCTATGAAGGAATGTCCGAGGTCAGAACCCTGGGTGTAAAGGCAGTGCTGCTGGCGTCCGATGAGGCACCCGAAGATGCGGTATACGGCATGTGCCGCGTGCTGTTTGACAATATTGATGACATCGGAAAACAGATCGGGCTGCGCGAAGAAATCACGAAAGAGACGGCGGTGGAAGGAATTACGATCCCGTTCCATGCCGGTGCCGAGAAGTATTACAAAGAGAACGGTATCTCTCTCGGGGGAAATGAGTGATGTCGGTTTATCTCGATCAGTATCAGACGCTTGCCGTTGCGGTGGCGGTGCTGTTCTTTGGACAATGGCTGTGCAATCGTGTGAAGTTTCTGAAGACGTTCTGCATTCCGGCACCGGTTGCGGGCGGCTTTGTGTTTGCGATTCTTACAACCATTCTGCATGTGACGAATCTGATGGATATTGATTTTGATGATTCGCTGCGGGAAGTTGCGATGGTGTTCTTTTTTACATCGGTCGGCTTTCAGGCAAATCTCAAGGTGCTGAAGCAGGGGGGGAAGGATCTGGCTGTGTTCCTGGTTCTGGTGATCTTCCTGATTGTGCTTCAGAATGTGATTGCGGTTGGCGCTGCTTCCGCCATGGGGCTGTCCCCATTGATCGGCCTGACGACCGGATCCATTCCGATGGTCGGCGGCCATGGGACGGCCGGTGCCTTCGGACCGGTGCTGGAAGACTTTGGCGTCAGCGGTGCGACCACGATGTGTACAGCGGCCGCAACCTTCGGCCTGATTGCAGGTTCCTCCATGGGCGGGCCGTTAGGCAATGCGCTGATTCAGAAGAACCATCTTTCGCCGAAAACGGAGGAAGGTGAACAGGTGAAGAAGGAAGAAAAGCTTTCCCTTTCCGATTATGCGCCTGCGGTTTACCAGATTATTCTTGCGGCGGGCATCGGAACGGTTCTTTCGTGGCTGCTTTCCAGGACGGGGATGACCTTTCCGGTGTATATCGGTGCCATGATTGCGGCGGCAGTGTTCCGCAACATCAGTGAATACACGCATTCGTTCACCATTCATATGGATGAGATCAATGATTTCGGCAGCCTGTGTCTGTCGCTGTTTCTGGGCATCGCGATGATTACTCTGAAATTCTGGCAGCTGGCGGATCTTGCGGGACCGCTCGTACTGCTGCTGGGCTGTCAGACCGTATTCATGTTTGTATATACACGTTTTGTCGTGTTCCGGCTCATGGGCGGCGATTATGATGCGGCTGTCATTGCGGCGGGTGTCTGCGGCTTCGGCATGGGCGCAACGCCGAATGCGATGGCAAACATGTCTGCCATTACCAACCGCTATGGCAATTCGATTAAGGCCTATCTTCTGATTCCGATTGTGGGCAGTCTGTTTGCGGATTTTATTAATTCTCTTGTTATTACCGTGTTTATAAACCTGTTCTGAAAATAGGGAGATGTTCCTGAATTGATCTCGTTGCTGGAAGAAAGGCTAGGAACGTCGCGAATCCGGGTCCCAGAAAAGATCGTCCAGTGTTTTGCCCAGAGCTTTACAGATGGAGATGCACAGCCGGATCGTAGGGTTATAGTCGCCCTGTTCGATGGCATTGATAGTCTGCCTGGATACGCCGACAAGATCGGCCAGCTGCTGCTGGGATAGATTTTTTTCTGTCCTTGCGGATTTAAGTCTTAGGTTTTTCATTGATCCTCGTCATTCATTTTTCTGCTGGAAAGAATTGCTGCGGCAAAGATGATGAGAAACAGTGTCCCCGTGATGATATCGGTGTTGTTGATGGTGAGGATTCCTTCCGGAAGCCCTTCCTGCAGAATCTTTGTAATTCCGATGAAGAAATTGGTGACGCCGAGGATGCATATGACGAGTGCCCATCTTTTCCAGCTTCCGGAAATGCCGAAGAAGACACCTTTCCAGATGGAATAGACGACATAGATACAGATCATCAAAGAACTGACCGTAATCAGGGCAAAACTGCCGTCCATCGGAAGAAGGCGCAGATCAAGCAGAAATGACGCCGCAAACCCGGCAAGCACACCGGTAATCAGTGCATACTTATAGGCAGTTGAGCGAACAGCCGTTTGCCGCTCATCATACGTGACCGGTTTCTGGCCGCGCATAAAATACATCAGAAACAGAAGGATCACAAACGGTAGTGCAAAGCCGGCAAGATATTTCATAACAGTCCTCCAATATGTCAATTATAGCTGACATCTACAGAATAGACGCTGTAGTTCGAAATGTCAAATATATTTTACATTTTTCAGCTCGGTCAGGAACAGGGAAGGAGCTGAAGGCACTTGCGGGTGCTTTTTAAGATGAAATTCTCTGCCTCCGACAGGGATGAGAACCTCGGTTTATAATTACTAAACAATTTGTTTGAAATTGTGTTGATTTTTAACAATGCTCGGATATAATGTTCCTGTTTCGGAATTGCAAACCGATTGTTTACTGATGTTAAACAGAAAGGAGCAGGGGGATGGATATCGGAAAAAGGATCCGGCAGCTGCGGATTCAGAATGACCTCACACTGGAAGAACTGGCCTCACGGACCGAGCTGACCAAGGGATTCCTTTCCCAGCTGGAACGGAATCTTGCGTCTCCATCCATTCAGACGCTCGAAGACATCACCGAAGCACTCGGCACGAATATGTCCAAGTTCTTCGCGGAAGAAACAGAAGAACAGGTCATATTCGGCCCTGGCGATGAATTCACGGATGAACGGGATCAGGAAACAGTGCACTGGATTGTCCCGAATGCCCAGAAGAACAAGATGGAACCGATCATCGTCGATCTGGAGCCGAAGGCCAAGACGGAAATCATCGATCCGCATGAAGGAGAAGAATTCGGATACGTGCTGGCGGGAAAGATCTATCTGTGCCGCGAAAGCCAGCGAAAGGGGCTGGCCGTCCGGAAGGGAGAAAACTTCTACATCCGGGGAAACGAAGCGCATTTTCTTGAAAACAGGGCAGACAAGCCTGCCCGTGTGCTGTGGATCAGCACACCGCCGATTTTCTAAATCATCAGGAAAAGGGGAAGAACAGCTATGGCAAAGAAACTGATTCAGATTCAGAACGTGGTGAAGACATTCGACAAGCAGGTCGTACTGAAGGGGATCACGCTGGATATCTATGAGAATGAATTCGTCACGCTTCTCGGTCCTTCCGGCTGCGGAAAGACCACACTGCTGAGAATTATCGCAGGATTTCTGGAACCGACGGAAGGCCATGTGATCATGGATGGCGAGGATATTGCCGGGGTTCCTGCCTATAAGAGAGATGTCAATACGGTATTCCAGCACTATGCGCTGTTTCCGCATCTGGATGTGTATGACAATATTGCCTTCGGTCTGAAGATCAAGAAACAGCCGAAAGATATTATCGATCAGAAGGTCATGCGCATGATCTCGCTGGTCGGACTCGAAGGATTCGAACATAAGGATGTCACCCTGATGTCTGGCGGTCAGCAGCAGCGTGTCGCGATTGCCAGAGCACTGGTCAATGAACCGAGAGTGCTTCTGCTGGATGAATCGCTGAGCGCCCTGGATAAGAATTTAAGGAAAGAGATGCAGCTGGAACTCAAGGAAATCCAGCAGGAAGTCGGCATTACCTTCATCTTCATCACCCATGACCAGGAAGAGGCACTGACCATGTCCGACAAGATCGTCGTCATGCGCGAAGGCGCGATCGAGCAGATCGGCACGCCGACTGAGATCTACAACGAACCGGTTAATGAATATGTCGCGAAGTTCGTCGGCGATTCGAATATCATCGACGGCAATATGAAACACGACCGGCTGGTTTCGTTTGATGATGCAGACTATGCCTGCGTGGACTACGGCTTTCGGGAAAACGAACCGGTGGATATCATGATCCGTCCCGAAGACATCAATATCGTCGAGCGCAATAAGGGCCTTCTGAATGGCGAAGTGAAGTCGGTTCTGTTCAAAGGCGTCCACTATGAAGTCGTTGCCGAGACAAGCTCCGGTACGTCCAAGACAGTCACGATGCATGTCACGAAGGAACGTGATGTGGTCAATGAAGAAGCCCATGAGCGCATCAGTGCGACTTCATTCCTGATGGACGTTGAAGATGTTCCGAATCTGACCGACAGCGAGATCATTGCCCGGGCCAATGCCCAGGCGTGGAACGATGATGACGAAGATGTCTCCCTGACCAAAGTCGAATATGATCTGAAGCCGGAAGTGGGTGTATACAAATGCACGTTCTCAACCGAGAAGGGCACCAGCATCACGATCAACATCAATGTCGTCAAGCCGAAGGCAGTCGAGGATATGTCCAACGAGGAATCCATCCAGGCATTCGACTTCTACCGCTCCGTGGATGAAATCAAGGAATCTGTTGCTTTGGATACGGATCTCATCCGCTGGGCAGATGCCTATGCATGGAACATGGAAGACAATTCCAGAGTCGAGATCTGGGATGTGAAGTATGACTTCGACGATGAGAACATCACCGAAGGCGACTACCCGATTACGTTCAGCACCCAGGGCCGCGAGCTCAAGGTCGAGACGACCGAGAAATTCGAAGTCGGTCAGAAAATCGGCCTGAAGTGGGACCCGGATGATATCCATGTCATGAAGAAGATGGAGAGCAGCTTATGAAGTCTTTCAGCAAGATGGTTTATCCGTATGCAGTCTGGATGATCATCATGATTATCGTGCCGATGCTGATGATTGTGCTCTATGCCTTCACCACGCAGGGCAACGATGTGCTGACCTTCCAGTTCACTTTATCAAATTTCGCAAGATTCTTTTCCGACAATGTCTTTCCGAGCGTTCTGTGGCGCAGCCTGAAGATGGCGGTCATCACGACGCTCATCTGCATCCTGATCGGGTATCCGGCAGCGTATGCGATGGCAAAGTCCAAGCCGCATAGCCAGGCTGTCATGGTCTTATTGATCACGCTGCCTATGTGGATCAACATGCTCGTGCGTACGTATGCATGGAAGGGCATCCTGTCCGATTCTCCGCTGTCTGCAGAAGCACAGGTCTATATCGGCATGGTCTACAACTTCCTGCCGTTCATGATCCTGCAGATCTATACCGCCCTCAGCAAGATCGATCCGGCTCTGATCATTGCCGCCCACGACCTTGGCGCTAATGACCGTGAAACCTTCCGGACCGTGATCTTCCCGTTAAGCATCTCCGGAGTTATTTCCGGAATCACGCTGGTCTTCCTGCCTGCGGTTTCGTCCTTCTTCATTCCGAAACTGCTCGGCGGCGGAAGATTCGTGCTCATCGGAAACCTGATCGAAGACTACTTCATCTCAACCGGAGACTGGAACTTCGGTTCTGCAATCTCCATGATCATGGCAGTCATCATCCTGATCTCCATGTATGTCATGCGCAGATTCGATAAGCAATCCCATGAAGAGGAGGCCGACTGATGGAACACGAAACCAAAAAAGGCGAGAAATTCTATCTGTTTCTGATTCTCCTGTTCTTCTATCTCCCGATCTTCTATGTAGTGCTCTTCAGCTTCAACAGCTCGAAGTCGCTCTCGCATTTCACCGGCTTCTCGCTGCGCTGGTATGAACGCATGTTCAGCGACCGCACCATCATGAATTCCATCGGCTATACGGTACTCTGCGCCGTGATCGCAACCGCTGTCTCCACTCTGGTCGGAACGATCACTGCGATCGGCTTATCCAAGAGCCGCAAGACGCTGCGCGAAGCAGTCACCCAGGTCAACAACCTGCCGATGCTCAATCCTGACATCGTCACAGCCATCGGCTTCATGCTGTTCTTTACGTCGCTCAGGATTCAGACCGGATTCACCACGATGGTGCTTGCCCATATCGCATTCTGCATTCCATATGTGATGCTGTCAGTGACGCCGAAGCTGAGATCTCTCGATCCGAATACGGCTGAAGCAGCCCTGGACCTTGGCTGCACGCCACTTCAGGCAGTATTCAAAGTCATCATCCCGCAGATCAAAGACGGCATCATTGCCGGTGCGCTCGTTGCCTTCTCGATGTCATTCGATGACTTCGTCATCTCGTTATTCACGACCGGCCCGGGCATCAGCAACATCTCGATCTATGTCTATTCGAACGTCAAGCGCATCAACCCGACCATCAACGCATTATCTGCCATCATCGTCTATGTCATCACGATCGTTCTGATCATTGTCAATGTGGTTCCCGCAATCAGGGATAGAAAGAAGAAAAAACATGAAAACGAACTGGAAGCTCATTAAGCTCCTGCTGGCCGTCGCGATGCCGGCGGCTCTTCTGACCGGGTGCGGAAGCTCCGGCACAGCTGTGGAAAATGTCGGCGATGCAGAAGAACTCTTCGGCTGCAGCGTCATCAATGTCTACAATGCCGGCGAATACATTGCCGACAACGTCGTCCCGGATTTCGAGAAGATGTACAACGCAACCGTCAACTATGACGTCTTCGAATCCAACGAAATCATGTATACGAAGCTCATGGGCGGCAGCTCCTATGACGTCATCGTTCCTTCCGACTATATGATCGAGCGCATGATCAGCGAGAAGATGCTGCAGCCGATCGATCAGGATGCGATGACGAATCTCGATCAGATCAATCCGGACGTCCTGGAAAAGCGCGAAGCCTATGATCCGGGCGGAGTCTATTCCGTTCCTTACTTCTGGGGCTCGGTCGGACTGGTCTACAACAAGACGGTCGTCGATCCGGATCTCATCAAGCAGGAAGGCTGGGACATCCTGCTCGATGAACAGTTCAAGGGCAGAATCTATGCCTATGACTCTCAGAGAGACATGTTCATGATCGCCTTCAAAGCCCTCGGCTATTCCATGAATACGGATGACCCGGATGAAATCCAGGCAGCCTATGAATGGCTCCAGAACATGAATGAGACCACATCTCCTGCCTATGTGACCGATGAAGTCATTGACGGCATGGCAAATGGCGATATGGACATCGCTGTCATGTACTCCGGCGATGCCGCATATGTCCTCTCTGAAAACCCGGATATGGACTATATCGAACCGGATCAGGGAACAAACATCTGGTATGATGCGATGGTCATTCCTGCCAATGCAGAATGCCCGGGTCTGGCAAATGCGTTCATCAACTACATCACCGACTACAATACGGCCCTTGCTAACAGCACCCAGGTCGGCTATACAAGCCCGAATCTGCAGGTCATGAATGAGCTTTCCTCCGAAGACGGCGATTATTATGAGAACAGCGCCTATATCCCGAGAGAAGGCTATGACAAGGATGAAGTATTCCATTACAATGCAGAACTGACCCGTCAGCTGGCCGATCTCTGGACCAGAGTCAAGATGTCAGTCAACTGATCATTCTCTGATCACTCCTGGTATCATTCGTTGCCAGGAGTTTTTCCATGTTCTGATGGTATAATCAACGCATGCCGAAAAAAAACCTGAACCTGAACGTCAGAAAACTCATCCTTGCCCTGATCGTCATCGACCTGATCATCGCGGGCATTGTCCTGATCCGTCACTATAACCGTCCGGCAGTTATTGCCAATACTTCTTCTGCAGTCCCTTCCGAAACTCCTTTCCCAAGTCCATCTCCGAGTCCATCCGTGACTCCTATCTCTTATGAAGCACTGATTGCTCCAGCTTATACGAGTTCTTCCAGCAAGCTTTCTGCTCCGGATAATACGACCGGTTTTTCCTCCGGCTGGACGGTTCAGACATCAGACGACTCTGTTTCCTCATCCCTGACCTTTGACACTGACACGATCACGATCAATTCTCCCGGTACTTCCTATGAAGATACATTCTTCTTCCGGGATGGCATTCCGCTGCAGCAGGGTGCAGACTATACGCTGTATTTCAACATTTCTTCTACGGTGAACCGCAAGGTTACCGTCGTGATCCAGGACCTTTCTTCAAATTCAGCTGTGTTCACGAAAGATCTTTCCGTGACCGGCGATCGGACGTATCAGGAGCTCTCGTTCCATCAGAGCGGATCCACAACCTTCAATGCCAGAATTACCTTTCAGATCGGCAATGACGGCTCTTCTGAAATGCAGGGAGTCCATACAATCACGATTGACGGAATCCGTCTGATCTCTTCAGTCAATACGGAAGCGATCCGCGTGAACCAGGCCGGCTACCCCGCTTCTGAAGAAAAGAGATGCACATTCATCTATGATGCCGGCGATCTGTTCGACGTCGTCAATGCAGAAACGAAAGCGATCGTATATTCCGGGGCCATCGAGAATCAGAAACAGAATGAAAGCACCGGCGAAGTCAACGGGTGGGGAGACTTTTCTGCTGTAGACGAACCAGGCACGTACTATATCCGGTCCCAGATCGGCATCGTCTCCCCGACATTCACGATCTCCGCAGATCCGTATGCGGATCTCTCGGTCTCTCTGCTGCATATGCTTAGCCTGCAGCGTTGCGGCATGGAGATGTCAGAAAGCTGGGCAGGGGATCTTGCCCATGCGATCTGCCATACTGAAACGGCGATGCTCCTCTATACGGACCAGACCGTGGATGTTTCCGGCGGCTGGCACGATGCAGGAGACTACGGAAGATATACGAAGACCGGTGCCAAGGCTGCCTATGACCTGCTGCTGTCGTGGATGCTGAATCCGGATCTCTTCAATGACGCTTCCGGGGGGCCGGATTCCGGCAATGGCATTCCGGACATTCTAGACGAAGCCCGCTATGAAATCGACTGGCTGCTGAAGATGCAGGAATCCTCCGGAGGCGTCTATGCAAGGGTCGTTTCTGAGAGCTACCCGGGCGATACCGTCAAGCCCGAAGACGATCATCTGCCGCTGATCCTGATGCCTGCCGAAACCACTTCTGCCGCAGATGCCGGCGCTGCTTATGCACTGGCTTCCATCGCATTCCAGTCCATTGATCCGAACTATTCTGCTAAGTGCCTGAGTGCTGCCGAAAAAGCCTACAGCTATCTGGAAAAGAATACCGAAACTACGATCATCACGAACCCGGATGGCTATTCCGCCGGCCAGTATCTTGACAGCACCGATCATGATGCCCGCTTCTTCCTTGACATCGCCTTATGGAAAGCTACCGGAAACAGCAGCTACCTGCAGGCAGCCTCTGCTCAGTACGCTTCCGACTCTGCCTGTGCAGAAGGAGCATCCTGGAAAGACAATGGTGCCTATGGCGCCTTCCTGTTCCTGACCACCCCCGAGGCAGAAACTGCCGATGCCGCTCTCTATCAGAACCTGCTTGCTTCGCTGACTGCTCAGGCAGAGCGGCTATCCGGGATTTCTTCTGATAATGGGTACAATACCGCCCTTGCGGAGTATTCATGGGGCAGCAATTCCATTGCAGCGGGGGAGGGGACGATCCTGGCCATGGCTTGGTCCATCACCGGCAATCAGACTTACCGTAATGCGGCCATGGAACAGATCAGCTATCTGCTTGGCCGCAACAGCCTGAATATGTGCTTTGTCAGTACCTTCGGGAGCTGCAGTCCTTCTCATCTCCACAGCCGCATTGCCAATTCCGAAGGCACGATTCTGCCTGGTGCGTTAGCTGGCGGGCCGGATAGTTCAAGGGAAGATGATGTCACCCAGGCATTATCTGCAGATCTTCCAGCCGCAAAGGTTTACGCGGATGACTATGGGGCTTATTCCGTGAATGAAGCAGCAGTCTATTACAATTCCGCCTTCCTGTTCCTATTGAGCCAGATGCGCTGATCTGCTCATGCAGGAATTGAGGGCTCTCTTTTCGTTGCTTTTTGAAAACTCTTTTCGTATAATAAATGAGCACCAAAAATTACGGATGGTTCCTTAGCCAAGTGGTAAGGCAACAGACTGCAACTCTGTGACCGCCGGTCCGACTCCGGCAGGAACCTCCATTTTTTTCTGAAAGCTGGGGATATGGCGGAATCGGCAGACGCAAAGGACTTAAAATCCTTTGGTGGCAACACCGTGCGGGTTCAAGTCCCGCTGTCCCCACTTTTTTTATCGCTCAGAACAGGTATACTGTCTTTATTATGGCGGAATTGATGATACGGACTACCCTGATCACGCTGGCAGTGATCGTGATCTCGGAAGGAGCCGGCTCCTGGTTTGAAAGACTGCTTGGCATCGATCGGAAGGGCTTTTCTGCTCCGATCGGCTTTGCCGTGCTGATGGCGTGCCTGCAGGTACTTGCCTACCCGGCACAGATCGGAAACTGGTCTTTTCTGTATCTTCTGCTCGTGACGCTGATCCTCTTTGCTGCAGCGATCTGGATGACGTGCTGGAATGCAAAGGAAGCTTTCCGTCATTTCAGAAGGAAGGAAACATTCATTGTCCTGTTTGCAGGACTCCTGTTTCTGTATCTTGCCTCGAAGAATCTGATGGTCTCTGCCGGGATTCCGGGGGGCTACTTCCATTGTCATGCCAATGAGATCGGATCCGGTCTGTTCCAGGTCTATCCCCAGTTTCTCAGAGTTCTGACCTGGCTCAATGAACTGCCCCATCTATTGCATCTGTCTTTTGTCCCGGCAGACTATATCTTCTGTGAGATGGTCGGCGGAGGACTGTTATTTGCGGTCATCAGCTCGATGTTCATCGTGAATGTCGTCCGCAGCTTCCATCTGCGCAATCACTGGCTGGAGTTCTCGATCATCGCGTTCATGTTAACGTATGAGAACTATGTGTCCTGGCACTTGAGCACCGCATATCTTGGCACGGCATGGTCGGAGCTGATGATGGCAGAAGGACTGTTTGTGATCTGGAGATGGCATCAGGAAAGCAATGAGCAGATCAAGTATCTGCTGATTCCGGTGCTGATGGCAGGACTTGCGTTTGATAACGGATTCGGCTTAGCCGGCATTGCCATTCTCTATGGCCTGCTTGCGTATCAGCTCAGAACACGGACGATCCGGTGCTTCTTCGAGCTGTTCAGCAATCTTGCCCCATATGTCCTGTATTCAGCTGCATTGCTTTCGAGAACTTCAGAAGCAGGTGCCTGGATCCTGTTCCTGTTCTATCTGGCATTTCTGTTCTTCCGCTATCGCAAGCCTTTCCGCAGATGGATCACGCTTGGCGAAGAATGGCTGTTCGATCACGGAGATCTGATTCTCTTCGGCATCATTCCGGCTGCCGCTGCCGGTCTCTCGCTGTATCTGAGCATTGCCGAGCCATGGGCAGCAACTGCCTATTCCTATTATTTCCAGGACTTCACGGAAGTAGGGGATGCCAGGGACTATCTGTTCATCCATTCCAGCTGGCTGGAAATCGTGCTGAACATCTTCCGCTGGGGCGGACTGGTCCTGCTGATCATCTTTGCAAAGACCAAGGATGAACAGATCATGCGGATCATGATGATCACGACATTGCTTGTCTTCCTGAATCCGCTCTGCACGCCGTTTCTGACCTATATCACCGGTCCGGCGTTCTACCGGACGTTCACGGTGCTCTTCAATCCGTTTACGGAAACCGTGATGTTCCTGAAGTTCTATCATCTGTTTGAATGGAATGCAGTCGGCCAGTGGATCCTGGAACTGGTGCTGTGCCTGGCTGCGTTCATGGGACTGATCACGATTCTGTTCTGAATGTTCTGCTAAGGGCGATCTGCCCTTGGCTTTTTTCATATGCTTCAGTCATTCCCTGCATGGTAGGACCAATCGGGCTGAAAAAAGGTATTTCTGACTGAAAAAAGGATGAATTATCTTGAATATGTCCTCAATCATCCCATCAATTATTTGATTAAAATAATTTATAAAAAAGCTGCAATATTGATGGGATAACTTTATCAATGAAACCGTTTATAACTGTTAAATCCTGACATAAAACGTTTCCAGACATCCTATAAGTACTGAAATATTCTGATTTTCATTTTCATTAGTCCTTGGGCTTTTGAATTTTTTTCCTGTTTCCATCCAATTTTTAGGGGAATGAATTATCATTCAAGTGCATCCGCAAAGAGGATGAATGAAAAAGGACCTGAGATCCTTGAGGAGAACAGATCAGAGAAATATGAAGAAGTTCATGAGAAAAATGATTGCAGCTGCAGCAGCGATGATGCTCAGCTTCACAGTAATCAGCGCAAAGGGAACCACGGTCCATGCGGAAGATGCCATGGGCACCGGCGGAAGAATCTATTTCAATAATGGATACAGTGTTGCATTGAACTGGGCTGATCCGTTTGATGCCTATGCAGTTCAGTCCATCACTGATGCACAGGATTCAGCCGTAGAAGAATCCTATGGCGGATCTACCCTGATCGCGGATCATAACACCCAGGGCTTCGATGTCATCAAGCAGTACGGAGTCGGCTCCACGATGAAGATCATCGATGAACAGGGCAATACCACCACTTATGTGTGCATCAGCTATTATCCGAGTGTCTCCTGGTACAATGGCATCGTGACGCTTCCGGATGGAAGAGATGCCTGGTATGGAGATTCCGCACTCTGGCTGAAGACCTGCAACAGCGACGGAACGAATACCGTTTCCTACTGGACACCGCTCTGGTACTGAGATCATAACTGAAACGGGATCTGACGAAATGTTCAGATCCTTTTCTTTCGCTTTCTGACGCGGCATAATGAAACAGAAGAAACGGGGAAAAAGATTATGCCAGATAACAGACCGCACGCAAGAACACGCGGGGAGCCGACCTCTTCAGGTGCTGTAAACAGACATGGAGCCGGACTGCATTCCGGATCTTCCGGACCGCGCATGTCATCCGGCGGAGACCGGATCTATTCGGGCGGCTTCGGCAGGGGACCGCGCAGATCTTCCGGCTTTTTCATGCTGGTGGTGATTGCGATCGTTCTGTTTCTGATCATGCCCTCCTGCGAAGAGAATACCTATGAGCCCTCAACCCATTACACTTCAGATACCACGACCAGCTCCTATGGCTACCAGCCTCCGGCAGCCCAGCATTCCGACACGAATATGAGCACGCCGGATCTCTCGGTGTCTTCTGAGGCAAGAGCGAAATATACTACTCTGCGCAATGATGGCACCGATGAGGCGACAATTCTCGTCTATATGATCGGAACCGATCTCGAGTCTCAGTACGGGATGGCGACCTCTGATCTCAATGAGATGCTGAAGGCAGAGAAGTCCGATCAGGTACATATTCTGATTGAAACCGGCGGCACAAAGCAGTGGCAGAACAATGTCATCTCCAGTCGGAACAACGAACTGTATGAAGTGACCTCGAACCATCAGCTGCAGCGGCTGGATACGTCCGCAAGCAGGGATATGACTGATCCGGATACGCTGACGGAGTTCATTCAGGATGGCGTTTCCAGATATCCGTCTTCCAACCGGGTATTCCTGATTCTCTGGGACCATGGCGGCGGATCGGTGAGCGGCTATGGTCATGACGAGCTGTATCCGAACGGAACGATGAATGTCTCCGAATTTGCGGATGCCCTGAAGAATGCGAATGTGAAGTTTGATGCGGTCGGATTTGATGCTTGTCTCATGGCCAATGCGGAAACCGCTCTGACTGCTTCTCCGTATGCAGACTATCTGATCGCCTCGGAAGAAACAGAGCCAGGCACCGGCTGGTACTATACGGACTGGATCACTGCCCTTTCGAAGAATCCATCTCTTTCTACTGTAGAACTTGGCAAGCAGATCATTGATGACTTCATCTCGGCCAATGCCTCGACCGGAGATAAGACGACGCTTTCCATCACGGATCTTGCGGAGTTTGAAACCCTGGTACCGCCTGTGCTGAATACGTTCTCGGAATCCCTCAACGAGGAAATCCAGGCAGGGGAGTATCAGAAAGTCGCAGACGCCCGTTCCGTGACAAGAGAATTCGCGGCTTCCAGCCACATCGATCAGATAGACCTCGTTCATTTCTGCGAGAATCTCGGCACTGACGAAGCAGAAGCACTTGCCGATGCGGTCCGTTCTTCGCTGAAATACAACCGCTCCAATGGCATCAGCGATGCCAGCGGCCTATCGATCTACTTCCCATACACCCGCACGAAATATGTGACCCAGGCTGCCGGCATCTATGATGAGATCGGCATGGACAGCTCGTATACCGAAGCCATCCGTTCCTTTGCAACCCTGGAAGCTTCCGGCCAGATCGTGACCGGATCTTCGACGCCGACGATCTTCGGACTGCTGAGCGGCAGCAGTTCCTATAACGGCAATGATTCCTGGAATTATTCTTCCGGAGATATCCTGAGTCTGCTCCTGGGTTCTTCCTCGGCTCCTGCTTCTTCCAGTTCTTATGGCAGCAGCCTGGAATCTCTGCTTGGCGGAAACAGCTATGACAGCGATCTGCTCAGCCAGTATGCCGCACTGCTTTCGGATCGGGGAACGTTTGATACCTCTGAACTGACGGTGAGTGAAGTCAATGGCAATGCCGTCCTGCAGCTCTCTGAGAGCCAGTGGTCCCTGATCCGTCAGATCACCCAGAACGTCTGGGTGGATGATGGCTTGGGGTATATCGACCTTGGCAGCGATAATGTCTTCAGCTTTGATGACGAGGGCAATCTTCTGGTGGACTATGACGGCACCTGGCTTTCCATCGAAGGCCAGCCGGTATCGTATCAGATGCTGAGCGATGAATATGACGACAGCGATGGATCCTATGTCACAAAGGGAAGTGTTCCGATCCTCCTGAATGACGAACCTGCTTCGCTGCTGGTCGAATTCACCGAGGAACATCCGGATGGATTTGTGACCGGAGTCCTGAAAAACTATGAGGACGGGGTTTCTTCCAGAACATTGCAGCTGGAAGAAGGGGATGCGATTGAATTCACCGCTGATTATTATTCCTATGGCGGCACTTATCAGGACTCTTACCGTATAGGTACGCCGATCACGTATGAGGGCAGTCTTGAGCTTGGCACGTACCGGATCAGCGGTCAGAAATGCATGTATACGTATGTGCTGACGGATGTGTACAACAATGAACTGCGTCTGCCGATGCAGAACTGGGAAGGCGAATAATCCGCTTCTGCCGTATAATATTCCTATGAAACAAATCCTGACTCTCTTAATCTGCACGATCCTGCTTGCCGGGTGTGCCAGCAGCGACAGCACTGCAGTCAGCACTTCTGATGACACCAACGGACCGTATATCAATATGGTTCAGTATGAATTCACGACGACTGTCAGCAATCCGATCGATTTTTCCAATATCTCCGGTTATGACGACGTCGATGGATTATTGCCTACTTCGGTGCGGGGCTATGTGAATTATGAGCAGCCTGGCGACTATTATCCGAGCATTGTCTGCACAGACCTTTCCGGAAATGAAACAGCTATTCCGATCACGGTCCATGTGCTGAATACGCCAGCCCCGGTTCCGTCTGCTTCTGCAGAACCTTCTCCTTTTCCGGAAAGCACTTCGTGTCCGGAAGGAAAAGATCCGGATCAGCCTTGCTCGATTGTCTTATCAGAAGATCTTTCTTCGTATCAGACAATCTATGAAGGCGAATCCGGATATGATGCATGTCTCAATGCCGCATACGGAGACGAAACTGCCTGCAAGATCATCACGGCCAATGACGGCTCCTTCTGGGGCTATGGCCTGAAATGATTCTCTGAGCAGAAATTCAGAGCGAAAGAATATTCCGATAGACCATGCGATCATACAGCATGGTCTTTAATGATTCCGGATCATCCGGTACGTGATCAAGAGAAGAAAGATAAGTTCTTGTCTTCTTCATGCGCGCTTCCCATCCGGGTGCAGTCTTCTGATGCACTCCGGTAAACCATTCATACATGGCCATGACCAGGAGCGTCCGCATAGGCAGAATACAGGAATCCTCAATCCAGAAATCTGCCTGATCCAGGGAAGGAACATCCTGCTCAAGCAGTTTCTCCATCCAGTCCAGGCCATCTTCCGAAGAACGCCAGATATCGGTATAGATATAATCAAACTCAGAAAGAGCATCTTTCTGAAACCAGTCCAGCGCATCTCCTTCGATCAGACGAAGCGGAACCTGATCCGGAAACTGCGGCAGCAGGTTCTTGCGGAACATGTCGAGCACTTGAGGAGATTTCTCTACCACGGTGATGGAAGAGACGCTGGGATTCCGCATGGTCATATACACAAAATACCCGATTCCGAGCCCGAAGGTCAGCACCTTGCCATGTGCCTTATGGGCAGGGGGATCATTCGTATATGCTTCTGAAGGGGCACACATCATCCAGTCTTCGTCATTCTGATACAGATAGATTCCTTCGACATCCTGATCCAGTGCCCGTAATTTCATCCAGTCTGCACAGCTTCGATCCGGATCATCCTGGATAGCTTCTGCATTGAACAGATATCCGCCCTCGATCCATTCCTTCTCATACCGGAATCCGCCATCTGATACCTGATCCAGACGGATGTTCTGATAATAAGGATTCTGCTTCCAGTCTTCTGCAGAAAGAAACAGCGAAGGCCATTCTGCTTCCGGACCATCAAATTCTTTCTGTCCGGCAGCTTTCAGCGCTCTCTGCATCTTCTTCTCGGTTTCTTTTGTCACATAGGCATCCAGATAGGCATTCTGTTCCTCGTTCTGAAGATTGCGCAGGCAGCATTTCAGATAGGATAAAACCTCCGGATTCGGTTTCTGTTTCATGGAAATTATGATAATCTGACTCCCGGAGGAGTACAAGATGCGGATCTTAGCAGTGAATGATGATGGAATTGACAGTGAAGGAATCCGGGAATTAGTCAGGGTTCTTTCGAAGAAATACGAGGTGGCAGTCGCGGCCCCGGATACTCAGCGCAGCGCTGCCAGTCATTCAGTCAGCTATTTCATGCATGATCTGCGGGCAGAAAAGAGAGCATTCCCGGGAACTGCTGAAGCCTGGGCCATCAGCGGAACACCAGCCGATTGCGTCTATGCGGCCTTGAATGGATTATGTGCAGAAGACTTTGATCTTGTGATCTCGGGCATCAACAATGGTCCGAACTTCGGCACGGATGTGTTTTATTCCGGAACAGTTGCTGCAGCTGAAGAGGCGACGATTCTCGGCAGGCCGGCAATGGCGGTTTCGCTGAATTCGCCAGCCGTCCACTATGAAGACGCTGCCAGCATCGTTCCTGAACTTCTGGAGCAGTATCTGAATGATCCGGATTGCCGGAACTACACCTTGAATGTGAATATCCCGGACCTGAGACGGACAGACTGGAAGGGGATCCTCGCAGCTTCGCTCGACGGCATCCGCGCATATGGAAGACCGCTAACGATCACAGACAATCCGGATGGCTCTAAGAACCTGCATTGTCCCAATGATACCGATCTCGCTATCCGCAATCCGGCAGTCTGCGGAGATATCACGAAGATCAAGGAAGGGTATGTGACCCTGACTGCACTTTCCCTGGATCCGGAACATTCCGGGTATCAGAAAAAACTTGAAAGCTGGTATAATCACTAACTATGAAACAGCGTACCGCCAGAACCTGGATCAATGTCCTTTTTGTGATTCTCATTGCGGCAAGCCTCGTGCTTGCCTTTATGCCGCGCTCCAGCCGTCTGCAGCTGTTCGTGCCGGAAAAGAGCCAGACCGATGCCAAGGAGCAGGTCCTTTCTGCAGCCGGAATGTATTCAGGCACTGCAGCAGAAGGAGTCAGCGATACGACGGACTCCGGCCAGGAATGCATCACGATTGAGCTTCCGAAAGAAGAATCGGATCAGGATTCCATTGCGGTTGTCAGCCAGAGCCCCGATCTGAATGCATATTACTACTGGGGCATCCAGTTCATGAAGTACTACAGTGCCAGCTCTCTGAATGCCTATTCCGAGACCACATTCACCCATCCGAAGAACACGTATTTCGAGGATAACATGACCTTTGCCGAAGCAGTCGAGAAATATCAGGCAGAAGGATATATGCTGCTGTTCAGCGTCAAAGGCGACAGCAGAAGAGGCTGGAGCGATGAGATGGAAGAAGCCATGCGCAGTGCCGGCATTGAAACCACACCGCGCAAAGGCACGTACTTCAGCGCCTATATCGCTTATGTGTATCAGGGCGAAACGTTCAGCGAGATAGACGATACCACCGTAACCAAATACATCACGATCAACGGCCATCGGATCTATATGACGAGTGCTGGGGTCTACCATGGCAACCGCAGCTCGATCCGCATTGACGGAGATGAATGCAGTGCTTCCGGAAACGGCATCAACCTGACGGTCTATGATCCGGAAACCGGAAGACTCATCGATGCCATTTCCTGGAATACGAATACGTCTGACCCGGTCATGACCAGAGACGACAGTCTCTTCTATACGGAATACACGATTACAATCAGCGGGCAGCTGCTCGACATGTTTGCCGTCAGACAGCAGATTGTGACCATGCTGTTCCGGGATCTGTATCTGCTGCTGGCCTTTGTGCTTGTGCTGATGTTCCTCGATGCTCGCAATATCGAGAAACATATTGCCCTCGGTACTCCGGTGAAGACGTGGACCATCATCCTGAAGCAGATTCCGATTGTTCTGCTCGG
The DNA here is from genome assembly GCF_900290205.1 of Anaerolactibacter massiliensis. Taxonomy (NCBI): domain Bacteria; kingdom Bacillati; phylum Bacillota; class Erysipelotrichia; order Erysipelotrichales; family Erysipelotrichaceae; genus Anaerolactibacter; species Anaerolactibacter massiliensis. The sequence goes on from NZ_OLMH01000002.1 coordinate 653,780, forward strand.
AGTCCTGGCAGCAGCTGCGGATATCGGCTATACGTATCTCCGCACGAGCTTCAAGGATGTCTCGATGGAGCAGCTCGTATTCCATATGAATACGAACCTCACCGGCACCAACTGGTCTACCTTCAGCGATCTCTTTGAGGGCATGGGCTTAGGAGCAGGCATCATTGCCGCATCCGGCATCCTGCTTGCCATCCTGTATGTGCACCTCGGAAAGCATCCGGAACAGAAGAAATGGAAATTCCGCATGCGCTCTGTCTTCTGGCTGCGCTGGACCACGGTCTTAGCTGCCATTGTCGCAATCAGCGTCGCCGTCGATTCGTTCTGGTGGAACTACGGGGTCTATGATTACCTCGTCAATTCGAACTTCGATGCCGAAGTCTTCGATGACTATTATGCTGATCCTTCTGAGGTGCAGATCATGTTCCCGGAAGAAAAGAAGAACCTGATCTACATCTACATGGAATCCATGGAAATCTCGGCCGCCGATGAAGCATCCGGAGGCGGAAAGGCATTCAATGCGATTCCGGAACTCACGGAGCTTGCCTTTGAAAATGATAACTTTGAAGGCGAAGAAACCGGTGTTCTGAACGGCGGCATCCCGCTGACCAACTGCACGTGGACGATTGCCGGCATCACGGCTCAGTCAGCCGGTGTCTATCTCGGCGTGGACAACGCTATGGCAAACCGCCGCGGCAGTATGGAGCAGTTTCTGCCTGGGGCGACCACGATCGGCGATATTCTCGAAGAGAATGGATACACGAATGTGTTCATGCTCGGCAGCGATGCCAAGTTTGGCAACCGCAATGAATTCTTCGGCGAACACGGCGACTTCGAGATTGATGACTATTACTGGGCGAAGCGGGAAGGCTTGATACCTCCAGACTACTTTGTCTGGTGGGGATATGAAGACAAGAAGCTGTTCGAGTATGCCAAGGATAAGGCGACGGAACTTGCCGAAGGGGATCAGCCATTCAATCTGACACTATTAACGGTAGATACCCACTTTACAGGCGGCTATCTCTGTGAAGACTGCCCGGATACGTATTCCCAGCAGTACAGCAATGTCATTGCCTGCAGCTCCAAGCGGGTCGCAGACTTCGTGGCATGGGTCCAGGAACAGGACTGGGGCAAGGATACGGTCATCGTGCTCTCTGGCGATCATCTTTGCATGGACAGCCAGTACTATTCCGATATGCCGTCGGGCTATGAACGCAAGACCTATGTCTGCATCATCAATTCCCAGAAAGAAGAAACCGACAAGCGCCGCACGTTTGCAACCATCGATCTCTTCCCGACCACGCTGGCTGCGCTCGGTGCGGAAATCGAAGGCGACCGCCTCGGCCTTGGAACCGACCTCTATTCCGATACTCCGACCTTGGTGGAGCTAAGAGGAGAGGACTGGATGAACAGCCAGTTTGCGATGAACTCTGATTTCTATAAGCAGAAGATCCTGTACGGAAACGACGATACCGACAGCGAATAGCAGAAAAAATCCCGCGGAATTCCGCGGGACAGGATTTATAACAGAATCGTCAGCACCTGATATGCAAGCAGGTAATGGCAGAGACTGCCGGCCATCACGAAGAGATGAAACAGCTCGTGATTGCCGAAGCCAGTCTCTTTTTCATTAGCAAATAATGGTTTCTTTCTGGCATAGATCACCGCACCAAGTGTATAGAAGATGCCTCCAAGAAGAAGCAGGGAGAAGCCGCTTCCAAGTCCTATCAAAAGTGCAGGAAGCTCTGTGAGGCATGCCCATCCCATCGCGGTATAGATGACGGAAGAAACCCATTTCGGACACGTTACCCAGCAGAGCTTGAAGACGATTCCGAGCAGAGCGATGATCCAGACTGCTGCTAACAGTATGACGCCGCTTTCTCCTTTCAGCACCGTCAGGCAGATCGGCGTATAGCTTCCGGCAATCAGCACGAAGATGCTGCAGTGATCCAGCTTTTTCAGAACCCGATCGATTCTCGGACTGATGTGAAATGAATGATAGGCAGCACTTGCTCCATAGAGCAGAATCATGCTCGCCATGAAGACGGCATAGCCGATCATCTGCACTTCTGAGGCACCAAGCAGGGAAGCATGGATCAGCAGGACCGGCATGCCTGCAATGGAGAGCAGGAACCCGATAAAATGAGTCAGAGCGCTGATTTTATCCTTTGCGACGAAGATTCCTTCCGGATGATTCAGATTCATTGCTGTCATAAGTTACCTCCTAATCGGTTATTAAATAACTGATTACATCGATAACTATATCGGTTAATAAATAACCTGTCAAGAGATATAACAAATTTGACTTCGAAGATTTCAGAAGCTATAGTAGAACTATGGAAAAACAGGATCTGAATCAGTTCAATCTTCCGGAATACCGGGAAATCCCGGATGTCGGTCTGTATCTGGATCAGGTGGTCAAATACCTGAATGGATATCTGGATCTATATCCGGAACTGCCGGTCACCGGCTCGATGATTTCGAACTATGTGAAACTCAAGCTCGTCCCGAAGGCAATGAAGAAAGCATACAGCCGGGATCAGATTGCGATGTTCTTCTTCATCGCCCTGGCCAAGCAGGTGCTGTCCATCGATGAGATCCGGGAAGCCCTTGCCATCTCTGCGGAATACTGCAATACCGAAAATGCCTATACTCGTTTCCGGGAAGAACTTCTGGAGGTGCTGGCTGGAACGGAAGAACCGTTTTCCAGCAGCCATGAAGAGCGGCAGTTGCTTCATCTGACCGTTCTTTCGATCGGCCATAAGATGGAACTCAGCCAGTGGTTTGCAAAGCGAAAAGAAAAAGTGCTCTGATCAGAGCACTTCCAGCAGTTCCGTCAGCAGGTGATACATCCGATCAAATGCCTTGAGATCCAGGCGCTCTTCCGGCGTGTGGATCTTTTCTTCGACCGAACCGATCGAGATGATATCGCTGTCCGGATGAAGACCGCTCCAGATGCCGGTCTCATTGCCGCCATGCGTTCCCTCGATCACGAGGTCTTTTCCGTAATGTTTCTGAATCAGAGGATTCAGTGCATCTCTTAGGGCAGACTCCGGATGGTAGTTCCAACCTGGATAGCGGATCAGCACTTCGACAGATGCCTGATTGAGTTCAGAGGCAATCCGGATCTTGCGCAGCTCATCATCCAGTCCGCTTTCATAGAGCGAACGGATCCGGAACAGAACAATCGCCTCGGATTCCTTCAGCTCCATCGTTCCGACATTATCAGAAGTAGCCGGAATATCGAGGGTGAGGTTTCTCTGGGTGACACCATTCGGAACAAGATTCATGAGAGCAATCAGACGTGCTCCGGATTCTTCCGAAAGGGGAGTGACTGCAGGCTTGCATGGATAGAGCTCGAGCTTCATGCCCGGATCCGTCGGACCGTATTCCGTGAATACTTCTTCTTTGAACTTTGCAAAAGAAGTTTCCAGCTTTTCAGTTTCTGCTGTTTCAAGCTGCAGTTCTGAAAACTGCGGAATCGAATTATCAGCAGCGCCGCCATTCCAGTTCACCAGCCGGAAGGGAACCTTCTGCTCCTGCAGTTCTCTGAGGAATCTGGCCAGAAGCAGAATCGGATTTGCATGTTCCTGGTCGATCTCAATGCCGGAATGACCACCCAGACACCCGGAGAAGGAAACCTTCATGCAGGTACCGGAATAGGTTGCTCTGCTAAACGGGACATGAATCGCTCCCTTGATGCCGCCGGCTGCACAGCACATCGTCGAAGTCTCGCTGCCTCCATCAAGAGAGATGACTCTACGCGAGCGGATGTTCTCGGGCTTCAGATGCAGAGCACCTTCTAATCCGATTTCTTCCATGACTGTGAAAACACATTCAAGCGGCGGATGGGAAAGCGTATCGTCTTCCAGGATTGCAAGCATGTAGGCAATCGCCACGCCGTCATCCGCTCCCAGCGTCGTTCCATCAGCCATCAGGTAATCTCCCTCGACCTTCAGAGAGAGGGGATCCTTTTCCCAGTCATGCACCACGCCAGGCGCACAAGCCGGAACCATATCCAGATGTCCCTGCAGCATGACTGAGTCTTCGTGTTCCCTGCCGGGGGAAGCTTCTTTATAAAGAATGGTATTGCCCCATTCATCCTGCCACCATTCCAGCTTATGGCTCTCTGCGAACGCCTTGACCCAGGCGGCTGCCGCTGCTTCGTGACGGGAAGGGCGGGGAATCTTCGACAGCTCATTGAAGTACCAGCACCACCGTTTGGAAAGATCAAATTTCATAGTCTGCCTCCATGTCCATTATCATAGCTCAGATTGATTCCGGAAGCTTTCCGTTTGTGCTAACATACTATTGCGAAATGGAGCTGACTGCATATGACTGAAAAACGAAAAGTCCTGCTTATTGAATCACTGATTCTCGGGTTAGCAGGAGCCCTGATCACCGATCTCGGCAATAATCGAAAAGGCATCGTCTCCTCCACCCCGCTCTGGGCCGTCTTTTTATACTATTTCCTGTTCGGATTAGTCTGGTTCTCGCTCGTGAACTGGCTTCTTGGAAAACGCGAACAGAAAAAGAAGAAATGAGAAAGTATCGCGCGCTTTCCAGCATTCTGCTCTATCTCCTGGTCTTCGTGGCAGCGGCAAGAAAAGATCTTGCGGCTTCGGAATTTCTGACTGCGCATGGCTGGAATGCGCTGATTTCGTTCGGCAAGCATGCCGGACCGCTGCCGATGTTTCTCGTACCGGCTTTCTGCTTTCTGGCCCTCAGCCGGATCAGACACCAGAAGCTGTTTCAGGCTGCAGGCTTCATACTTTGTCTTGCCGCAGGGATCCAGGTTATCGGAATGACCACGATCAATCTGCCGGAACTGATCGGAGCGACTGGTCTCGGGATTCTGTTCTTTGTGCTTCTGATTCCAGAAGCACAGCAGTTTCCGATCGCATCTGAAGCCGGAGCGAAGACGGCAAGAGCTGGTATCACGATGGCCTTCTGGTCGTTTCTGATCATCCAGGCGATGAAGATCATCTGGGGAAGACCCCGTTTCATCTCGCTGTCAGATCCCTCTGTCTCATTTGAGCCATGGTTCCATATCAGCGGACTAGTCTTCACGGATGATCTGTACAAGTCCTTCCCGTCCGGCCATACCGGAGCAGCGGCCATGATCTTCTGGATCACGTTACTGCCGTATGTCGATCCGAAGCTGAAAAAGGGAAGGCTGTGGGGCCTTGCAATTGTGTATACCGCTCTGATCGCCGTTTCCAGGATCATGGCAGGCATGCATTATATCAGCGACGTCATGGCAGGATGCGCAGTCACGCTGTCTATCTGCCGGATTCTGAGATACCGGTATTTCATTGCACCGGAAAAGGAGATACTGCATGAATAAATTTCAGCAGAAGATGTACCGATTCATGCAGGGGAGATACGGCTATGACAAGCTCAGCTCTTTCCTGTTAGTCTGTGCGGCAATTCTGGATATTGCCGGAACTTTTGCCCGCCTGACGATTCTCGTGCTTGTGGCTGAGGTGCTTCTGATCTATATCATCTATCGCAGCATGTCTCGCAACATGATAAAGCGGTCGAGCGAGAATGCGGCCTTCCTCGAGCACACCAGAGGCATCCGCAGAAGATTCCTGGTATGCTCAAGGAATCTGAAAGATAAAGAACACCGGTACAGTCTCTGCCCAGGCTGCGGCCAGATGGTGCGTGTGCCGCGCCATCATGGCAAGGTGGAAATCACATGCCCGAAGTGCGGACAGACGTTTGAAAGAAGAAGCTGAGAAAGGAATGGACCTATGAAACCGATTGAGATTGATGAATTGAAACAGCTGCAGGAAGAATACCGTAAGAATGATAAGGCAAGAGTCGTGCGCAATGCGCTGACCACGACCAGCATCACTTCCATCTCGAATGTGCTGGAAGCACAGGAAGCTAATCCGTTCTTCTTTTCCGTCGAAGTGCCGACGATGAAGGTGACCAATCAGCTGCAGTCCGGCCGCTGCTGGATCTTCAGCTCGATGAACGTGCTCCGCGAGATCATCGCGAAGAAATACAAGATCGATCAGTTCGAGCTCTCTCAGAACTATGTTGCCTTCTATGACAAGCTCGAGAAGTGCAACTGGTTCATGAACTGCGTGCTGGAGCAGATTGATCAGCCGTATGACGACCGCACGCTGCAGTGGCTGCTTGACAATGGCGTCGGCGACGGCGGCCAGTGGGACATGGTAGTTTCACTCGTCAAGAAGTATGGCATCTGTCCGAAGACGGCTATGCCGGAAACGTACCAGTCCAGCCATACGCATGATATGAACGGACTGCTGAACAAGAGACTGCGGAAATTCGCTTCTGAGGCAAAGGCGCTGAAACCGGAGAAGCGCGAAGAACTGCGCACGAAGGTGCTTGCGGAATGCTATACGCTGATTGCCGACTGCTTCGGCCTGCCTCCGAAGAGCTTCACATTTGAATACGTGGATTCGAAGAAGAAGTATCATTCGGTTTCCGATGTGACGCCGAAGGAATTCTATGAGAAATACCTTGGCGAGGATCTCGACCGCTATGCGGTCATCATCAATGCCCCAACTGAAGACAAGCCTTATCACAAGATGTATTCCGTGAAATACATCGGCAATGTCGTCTCCGGCAATGAGATCCGCTATCTGAACCTGCCGATGAACGAATTCAAGAAAGCTGTCATCGCGCAGCTCAAGGATGGCAAGCCGGTATGGTTCGGATGCGATTGTGGCAAGGACGGCAACCGTCAGTCCGGTCTCTGGGATGATCAGCAGTTTGACTATGAGCATACGTTTGATATGGATCTTTCGATGACAAAGGAAGAAATGCTCAATACCAGATACAGTGCAATGAATCATGCCATGGTGCTGACGGGCGTCAATCTCGTCAAAGGAAAGCCGACCCGCTGGAAGATCGAGAACTCCTGGGGAGACAAAGTTGCCCATGAGGGCTACTACATCGCCAGCGATTCCTGGTTTGAACAGTATGTCTATGAAGCCGCAGTTGATCGGGAATACCTCACGGATGCCCAGCAGAAAGTGCTGAAGCAGAAAGTGAAGCTCCTGGATCCGTGGGATCCGTTCGGAACCCTGGCTGACTGAACCATCTGCCCGCATTCCAAGCGGGCTTTTATCTGCTTCCTTTGGGAAAGAAGCAGTGTGATACAATAAGACAGATCGGAGAACATATGAAAGTCGGAGTAATATCGCTTGGCTGTGCCAAGAACCTGGTGGATACCGAAAATCTGCTCGGCATCCTGAAGGCAGGAAACGTTGAGGTCGTGACCTCCTGGAAAGATGCAGATGCAGTCATCATCAATACGTGCGGATTCATCGAGTCCGCAAAGAGCGAAGCGATCTCGACGATCCTTGAAGCAGCAGACCATAAGCAGGAAGGCCTTCAGAAGCTCATCGTCATGGGCTGCCTGGCCGAGCGCTACAAGCCCCAGCTCGAACAGGAGATGCCGGAAGTAGACCGGTTCATTTCCATCGATGAATACAAAAACCTCGGATCCATCCTCTCGGAAGTACTCGGAGTGAAGATCCCGAATACGTACGGAAAAGCCCCGCGCGTGCTTTCCGGAAAGCCATGGATGGCTTATCTGAAGATCGCTGATGGCTGCGACAACCGCTGCAGCTACTGCGCGATTCCGAATATCCGCGGACCGCTGCGTTCGATGAATGAAACCGATCTGGTCCATGAAGCAGAACAATTAGCTGCGTCCGGCGTGAAAGAACTGAATCTCATTGCCCAGGACAGTTCCCGCTACGGGTTTGACCGGGATCATCAGCTGCATCTTTCTGAATTACTGAAGAAGCTGGATCAGATTGACGGCATTCACTGGATCCGGATTCTGTATCTCTATCCGGATGAGATTCCGGATGATCTGATCCAGACTATCCATGACAGCCGTCATGTGATTCCGTATTTTGATATTCCGGTTCAGCATGGCAGCGACCGCATGCTGAAGGCCATGCATCGAAGAGGCAGCCGGGCAGAGATCATCGAACGCTGCGCGAAGATCCGTGCTTCGTTTGACTCGCCCGTCATCCGCACGACGCTCATTGCCGGCTTCCCGGGAGAAACCGAAGAAGATCATCAGGAGAATCTGTCGTTAGTGGAAACAGTGCGCTTTGATCATATGGGTGCCTTCACGTATTCCAGAGAAGAAGATACTCCGAGCTACGCGCTCGAAGATGATGTTCCGCCGGAAGTCAAGGAACAGAGAAAGGCAGAACTCATGAATCTGCAGATGAAGATTGCGGCAGAAGACCGGAAGAAATGGATCGGAAAGACGGAAGAAGTGCTGATTGAAGGAAGAGACGGACTGACAGGGATGTATCTTGGCAGATCGTGTCTCTATGCGCCGGACGGCGTTGACGGCATGGTCCGCTTCCGCAGCAATGTCCCGCATGAAGCAGGGGACTTTGCGATGGTGACCTTCACGAAGACGGCCGGTCAGAATCTGCTCGGGGAGGAAGTTGAACATGCCTGATCAGAAGACGCTGAGAAATTATGCCCGTCTGGCGATTGAGACTGGTGTCAATGTGCAGAAGGGCCAGCTGTTGGTGATTTCGTGTCCTGTCACGCATTCCGACTTTGCCCATCTCTGCATGGAAGAAGCATATCGCTGCGGGGCTGGCGAAGTATGGATGAACTGGGCAGATGAAGATGCCGAACGCATCAATCTGCTTTATGGCGAAGAAGCATTCCTTGCGAAAATCCCGGAATATCAGCTTGCTAGAGTGAAAGAAGCCCAGGAACGCAAAGCAGCTTTCCTGCATATCATCAGTCCGGTGCCTGGCATCATGGCCGGGGTTGATGAAGCAAAGGCCGGCCGCATCTCTAAATCCCGCCGGAAGGCAATGGCACCTTATCAGGCCTATTCGATGGCTTCCAAGGGACAATGGTCCATCCTTGCTCTGCCGAATCCGCGCTGGGCAGTACAGGTATTCCCGGAAGAAAAAGATCCGGAAATTGCCGAGCAGAAACTCTGGAATGCCATCCTGAACACCGTATATGTAAATGCTGAGGACGATCCGGTTGCCACCTGGAAGGCACACAGCAGAGAGATCCGCCATCATTGCGATCTGCTGGATCAGAAGCACTTCAAGGCCATCCATTTCCATAATTCCCTCGGCACGGACCTGACCGTAGGCCTTGCGGAAGAACACCTCTGGGGAGGAGGAGAAGAGAAGGCTTCTGAAATCGGCTGTCTCTTCAATCCGAATCTTCCCACTGAAGAAGTCTTCACGACCCCGGACCGCATGCATGTCGACGGAACGGTCTATGCAAGCAGGCCGCTGCTTTATGAAGGCCATCGCATCGAGAACTTCAGTGTGACCTTTGAACATGGGAAAGCAGTCTCCTGCCATGCGGATAAGGGAGAAGAGACTCTGAAGCAGATTCTTTCTTCGGATGAGAATTCGGATCGCTTAGGCGAAGTTGCTCTGATTTCGTATGATACGCCGATCTCGGAAATGAAGATTCTGTTCCTCAATACGCTTTTTGATGAAAATGCGTCGTGCCATCTAGCCTTCGGAGCAAGCTATCCGGGACAGATTGAAAACGGTACGAAGATGAGCGAAGAAGAACTGAAGGAACATGGCGGCAATGTTTCAGAGATCCATGTCGACTTCATGTTCGGTACTGCTGATCTTACTGCCGATGGCATCTATGAAGACGGAACTTCCGAACCGGTCTTCCGGGATGGCAGATTTGTATTCTGAAACAGAAAGGCTCTTCTATGTTCCATATTTCTGACCTGAAAAAATTCAATCGATGCCAGCGTCTGTTCGCACTGGATCAGGCTGCTCCGCCCCAGGACTGGGAGCGATATGTCCGTCTGGACGAGCAGGTCACCGACTTAGCAGCCCAGATGCTTGGCGTCACGGACCCATTCCTCGGTCAGCGCAATGATCCGCCTGAGCTTGCTATGCAGGCTCTGAAAGAGAAAGACTGGCTGATCAAAGCCCGGTTTGAATATCGGAATCTTCGGATCAAGGCGCCGTTTCTGCATCGCAATGGCGATGGATGGGATCTGTATTTCCTGTTTCCGGGATTATATCCGCACGCCGATGATCTGCTGTTCTACTGTGCCATGGTATGGGTTCTGGAGCATTTAGGCATCCATCTGAAGAATATCCGCATGGTTCATCTGAACCGGGAATATCAGCGGAAAGGGGATCTGGATGTGAAACAGCTGTTCACGGTCACGGATTACTTCTATAACGCTGCCAATCATCCGACTGTCCTGATCCGCGAAGCGATTGCGGATGGCATGCGCGATTACACATCCCAGCTGGATGCGATGGAAAAAAGTCTTTTGAAGCCTGCCCCATCTCCCGTCCGGAAACCGCGCTGCGCAAGCCGTCAGAAATGCCGCTTCTATGAGGAATGCTTCCCGGAAGAGCAGAAAGAACCATGCAACAGCATCCTGACGCTGATCGGCTCCAGATACCGCTATGAGATGAAGGCAGAAGGAAGAAATTTTCTGAAAGACGCCGATCTCAATCGCATTGAAGGCACCCGCCAGCAGTTTGCTCAGATCCGCGCAGATCAGAATGGGGGTCTGTTTGCCGACCATCTCGGTCTATCTGCCTGGCTGAGCGATATCAGATATCCGATCTCCTTCCTGGATTTCGAATGGGAGTGCTATGCGGTACCGCAGTACGAAGGCATGCATCCATATGATGTGCTGCCCTTTGAATACAGCCTGCATATCATGCAGAAAGACGGAACGATGACTCATCAGGTATTCCTCGGCATCCACGATGACCGCAGGAAGATGGTGGAGTCTCTCTTGAACGAAGTTCCTTCGGAAGGAACCATCATTGCCTATAATGCCGAAGGTGCAGAAAAGATCCGCCTGCAGGAATTTGCGGATCAGTTTCCGGAATACCGGGAACGGCTTCTGGATATGAAAGCCCGCATGAAGGATCTGCAGGTTCCGTTTACTTCCGGTCTTGTCTATGACACCCGGATGGGCGGGGCATGGAATCTGAAGCGCATCATGTCGATGATGGATGATCCGGGCTACAGAGATCTTGATATCCATGAAGGCATGGCGGCAGTATTTGCCTGGCGGCATCTGGACCGCGGCGATGAAGAGGCCGACCAGGAACAGATTATCCGGGAACTCAAGGAATACTGCGGGATGGACAGCTATGCTATGACGGTTGTCTACCGCTGGCTCACGCAGATTGCATGAAAGCTTTCTGCGTTTTTTTGTTCAAAATCAGAAGATTGTCTAGCAGAATTCACGAAGCTTTCACGCTTGTTCTGCTATACTGAAATCAGAAAGAGAAGAGTAAGAGAATTGTAAAGAAAAACGAAGGAGCATGTGCTCCGGTTTCATAGAAAATTCCACGCATAGAGAAACAATAGAAAGAGAGGTTCCAGTTATGCGTTTTGAGATTATCGGCAAGAATATCAGCGTTACCCCGGCAATGCGGGAAAAGATCGAGAAGAAGCTTTCCGGCCTGGAGAAATATCTCCTGATTGACGAGGACACCACCGCTCGGGTGGTCGTCCGTGTGTATCCGAATTCCCAGAAAATTGAAGTCACGATTCCTACCAGAGTCGGTATCCTCCGTACGGAAGTAGAGCAGGAAGACCTGTATGCTGCAATTGATCTTGCTGTAGACAAGCTCGAAGATCAGCTCCGCCGTCAGAAGACCCGCCTCAGCCGCAAGCATCGCAGCTCCCTGGCAGAGACCTTCGCTGCTGAAGAAATCGCCGAAGAACCTGAGATTCCGGTCAAGACGAAGACCATCAAGGCAGAAGTTATGGATCTCGATGAAGCAATCATGCAGATGGAACTGTCCAACCATGACTTCTATCTGTACACTGATGATGAGAGCGGCAAGATTTCCGTGGTCTATCGCAGAAACAGCGGCGGCTACGGTCTGATCGAAACTGAGTAAACCTGGAAACGTTCGTCCCTGATCGGGCGGACGTTTTTTTCTGTCCCGAATTTGCGGAAGGTCAGAAAAAGAAAATAGCTTTCTCAGAATGAATCGGGGGATTGCTGAAAACATAAGTGATGTTTCAGAAGCTGCTGAGAATTACAGCATCAGCTGAATGCAGAGGATCAGATAAACCGTACCCATGGAAAGAATTCCAGGCATCAGATTTCCGGACTGGTTATAGAGATAAGACAGGATCGTGACCAGGACGACATTGTAGAAATAGCCGGGAACAAACTCCGTCAGGGAGATCGGATAGCTGACTTCTGCCAGCGTGAAGCATAATCCGAACAGGAAGCCGGACATCAGGATCACGACTGCTTCCTGGGTCTGGATCTTGAAATGATCGGTCAGACACTTGAAGGTCATATTCACGACTGCAGACTGGCTGAAGCTGAAGGCTGCCAGGATCACCGGCACGGCCAGCGGATAGCGGGCAAGCGTATCCTTATCCGGAAGCAGGACAGAGCCATGCAGAAGCCGCTGATTGAAGAAGAACCAGAGACCGAGAGCTGCAAACCCGATCACCGCCCAGAGCAGGGATTCAGCAAGATGGTTCTTGAATCGGTTCCAGTGCAGACCGAACAGGTTCCAGTCATACATGATCAAGGCAGCCGCCCCGAGGTTCAGCGCAAACATCGTGCACAGTGTTTCGTTGAGAATATACTGATTCAGAAACCGCGAAAGCAGCGGAATCATCGCAAAGATCGCAAGCGAAATCAGAATTCGTCTGATGGAAAGAGAAGAACTGTATTCTTCGCGCATGGAACATTCCTTTCTGTCAATCAGTTTACCGGGATCAGCCATAGCATGCAAGCAGACGATCCTTTCATTGCAGGAAAGATATCGTTTCCGGGATTGTAGAAAACTGGAAATCGTATTCAAAACCGTAAGCGCTTACAGAACTGATCTTGAAGGAGAAGATTCCTTCGATTATATTGAGGACACGCAGAGGTCCGGAACTCATTGAATCCGGAAGATGAGGGGTAGAAAGGCTTCATATCATGTGTCCGAACAAACCTTTTTCTGATTCCGAGAAACACATCAGAACTTCTGAGGAGGCAATGGAGTTTATACGATTGCAGACGCTTCACTGCCTGATGATCATTCACCGATGCGCAGATGACCCGGAACACTCCGATCAGAACCTTCTGGATTCGTATTCCTGGATGCAGGAACTCAACCGGACACTGGAAATGATGGATCCGACTTCCCGGTTTCTGATGCAGAACCTGTTCCGCAATGAGAAAACGGACTGGTATAAGCCTTACTGGAGCAAGACTACGTATTACCGCCTGAAGAAGAAAGCAGTTCAGGAATTCCTGAATTGTTTCATGCCGGCTTTCTGAATCCGGTTGTGGAAGGGCTGGAACAATGATAAAATTCTGGCAGGGAGAATCTCTTATGAATTATCTTGAGGTGCTGGATCAGCTGGTCCGCGAGTATGCGCCGGATCACCATAATCTGACGCCGGAAACCACGTTTGAGGGGCTTGGAATGGACGGGATTGATCTCGTCGATTTCATGCTGAAAGTTGAAGAGAAATTCGACATCGTGGTCCCGGATTCGAAGATGCTTGATCTGCATTCAATTCAGGATGTTCTGGACATGATCTCGGAAAGTACCGGACAGGAGGAAAAATATTAAGTCATGCTGAAAGGAATTGCTGCATCACAGGGTATTGCGGTTGCCAGAGTCTATAAGCTTGAGCAGCCGGTGCTTCACATCGAAAAGCAGGAACATGCTGATGTGGAAAAGGAACTGGCACGTCTCGACGCTGCCTTTACGAAGACGGTGAAGGATATTGAAGGAATCAAAGCTGCTGCTTCAAAGAACCTGAAGGAAGAAGAACTTGCGATCTTCGATGCGCACCTGATGATGATCCAGGATCCGGATTTCCGCAGCCAGATTGAAGATGAGATCCGCAATGGGGAAGAGAATGCGGACTTTGCTGCAAAGAATGTATCGGATATGATGGTCTCCATGTTCGAAAGCATGGATGATGCCTACATGAAGGAACGTGCAGCAGATATCAAGGATGTTTCGTTCCGTCTGCTGTGCAACCTGGAAGGCAAGGAGATTCCGAACCTCGCAACGCTGAGCGAACCGGTTGTCATCGTTGCCAAGGAACTGACCCCGTCTGACACCGGCAGCCTGAACAAGGAATTTGCAAAAGGATTTGCAACGGAAATCGGCGGCCGTACGAGCCACAGTGCCATCATGGCGCGTTCGCTGGAAATTCCGGCAGTTGTCGGCATCACCGGCATCATGGATCAGGCGGAGAATGGCCAGCAGATCATCCTCGATGCCATTGACGGCACCGTGATCCTGAATCCGAGCGAAGCAGAGACGAAGGAATATGAAGCAAAGGCTGCTGCCTTCGAGAAGGAAAAGGAAGAACTGAAGACCTATGTGAATAAGGAAACCGTATCCACGGATGGTCATAAGGTTCTTGCAGTAGGCAATATCGGATCCCCGGCAGATGTGCAGGGTGTCATCGACAACGGCGGCGAAGGCGTCGGCCTGTTCCGCACCGAATTCCTGTACATGAAGAGCCAGGACGACTTCCCAAGTGAAGACGTTCAGTTCGAAGCTTATAAAGAAGTCCTGGAAGGCATGAAGGGCAAGCCGGTTGTCATCCGCACACTTGATATCGGCGGTGACAAGAAGCTGAACTACTATCAGTTCGAAGAAGAGATGAACCCGTTCCTGGGTGTCCGTGCAATCCGCTTCTGCCTGATGCGCAAGGATATCTTCCGGGTACAGTTGAGAGCTCTGCTCCGTGCCTCCGCATTCGGCAAGCTCTGCATCATGTTCCCGATGATTGCCACGCTGAATGAATTCCGTGAAGCAAAGGCAGTCTATAACGAAGAACGTGAAAAGCTCGTTGCAGAGGGCGTCAAGATCGGCGATGATGTCGAAGTCGGATGCATGATCGAGATCCCGGCTGCTGCAGTTCTCGCCGATAAGATCGCTGAAGAAGCAGACTTCTTCTCCATCGGAACGAATGACCTGATCCAGTACACGATGGCTGCAGACCGTATGTCCCAGCAGGTATCCTACCTGTATCAGCCGCTGAATCCTTCGATTCTCCGTCTGATCAAGCATACGATCGATGGTGCTCATCAGCATGGCCGCTGGTGCGGTATGTGCGGTGAGATGGCCGGCGATGAGATGGCCGCACCGGTGCTGCTTGGTCTTGGCCTGGATGAGTTCTCGATGAGCGCATCCTCCATCACCCGCGCCCGCCGCATGATTGACGGTCTCTCCTATGCTGAGATGCAGAAGCTGGCAGACCAGGCACTGAACTGCTCCACTGAGGAAGAAGTTACGGAACTTGTCCGTAAGGCCCTCGGCAAGTAGTGTATACTTAAGGTGCACAGAATCCTGTGTGCCTTATTTTTATTTTATGGAACCCAACACGAAAATACTCTTCATCTCAAGTACCGGCGGTCATCTGACCGAATTGCTGCAGCTCTCTCCGATGTTTTCTCATTGCGATTTTCATCTGATTACCGAGAAGACTCCTGCCAACCTCAGTCTGAAAGAAAAATACGGAGCAGATAAAGTGGACTTTCTTGCCTATGGCTCGAAAAGCCAGCCATGGACTTATCTGTTTCATTTCACGTATAACTGCATCCGTTCTCTCGTGCTGTATTTCAAGCTGAAACCAGACTATGTCATCACGACCGGAACGCATACTGCTGTTCCGATGTGCAAGATCGCACATCATTTCCATAAAAAGATTATCTGGATCGAGACGATGGCAAACAGCCAGACTCCGACCATGGCAGGCAAGATGGTCTATCCGATTGCCGATCTCTTCGTCGTGCAGTGGGAAAGCATGAAGAAGGTATATCCGAATGCCGTCTATGGAGGCTGGATCTTCTGATGATTCTAGTGACCTTAGGAACCAATGACAAGAAGTTCACCCGTCTGCTTGATGCTGTGGAACAGGCCATTCACGAAGGAGCCATCACAGGCAAAGTAGTGGTCCAGGCAGGCTTCACGGAATACGAGAGCAGCGACATGGAAGTGATCGCCTACATCGATCAGCAGAAATTCGCAGAATATATGAATCAGGCGGACCTCATCATCACCCATGGCGGCGTCGGCACGATCATGACCGCACTGCGCGAAAAGAAAAAAATTCTCGCCGCAGCGAGACTTGCAAAATATCACGAACACGTCAATGATCATCAGACCCAGCTGCTGGAATCCTTTGAGCAGGCGGGGTATCTGATCTATATGAGAGATCTGACGGATATCCGCCCGTATCTGAAACAGGCAGAGACCTTTGAGCCGAAGCCCTATGTCAGCCAGCGGGATCACATGGTCTCCCTCATTGAAAACTGGATCGATCAGGATCAGCACGCAGGACACTGAAGCCTGCGTGTTTTCTTAGGTTCTGACTTTCAGATACGGATACGTCGAAGGCACATAGAATTCCTTCTGATCCTCAAGCCTGACGCATCCGAGCCTTCTTCCGTAGACGCATCCGCAGTCGATATGGAAAATGGATTTCTTCTTTCCATGGATGATCTTCCCGTCATATTCCTTGCCATACAGGAACGTCGGCATATGCCCGACGATCATCGTCACATCATCATACGGATTATCTTCAAGACCAATATGAGGCCAGATCAGCTCGAACTCCGGAACTTCTGCCGGATTGACCCCGGCTCTGCACCAGCTTCCGAGTCCTGAATGAACCAGCAGGTACTTTGTTCCCCCGACTTCGAGAAACTGATACAGCTTATGTTCCTGCAGGTAGTTCTGGATGTCATAGCACGTCGGGTAATCAAGGTCCATGAACTGATCCGCGGTGGTCAGCCCGCCGTTGTAGCTCAGCCACGTCACGAAATCATCCGACATCGTCGGCATATAAAGCGTTCCTTCATCAGACTTCCCGCGGATCAGCTCCGGGATATATCTGGCCAGCCAGACATCATGATTGCCGAAAATCAGATGCATTGAAGGGCAGTGCATGATCTCGAGAAGCAGTGGAATCGAATCCCTGCCACGGTCGCACACATCGCCGACAATCCACATCTCATCATACTCCGCATGAAAATCGATCACTTTCAGCATATGATCGAACTCGGTTTTGCTGCCATGCAGATCGCTGATCACGTACGTTGCCATATCACAGATATTCTATCATCCCGAGTTCCTGAAACGTCACAAACATGCTTCGCCGCAAATCACTGATGAATAAGCATTTTTTCTTTTCATCAATGGAGGTCTTTGCTATAATGTCACAGGTATTTCTCTAGGAAAACTGAAGGGTGGTATTGATTATATGGGAAGAGCACATGAAGTGCGCGCAGCCTCAATGGCTAAAACAGCTGCTGCAAAGTCCAAGCTGTATTCTCGCTTCGGAAAGGAACTTTATATTGCAGCAAAATCCGGCGTGCCTGACCCTGATATGAACCTTGCTCTGGCAAGAAAAATCAAGGAAGCAAAGTCCAACCAGGTACCGGCAGACGTCATCAAGAGAGCAATCGAGAAAGCAAAGGGCGGTACAGACGAGAACTATACGGAGTGCCGTTATGAAGGATTCGGTCCTGGCGCAAGCACCGTCATCATCGACTGCCTCACCGACAACACAAACCGTTCTTATACTGAAGTGAAGACCGCATTCAACCGCTGCAAGGGCTCCAAGATCGCTAATGCAGGTTCTGTTTCCTTCGGCTATGAGCAGATCGGCCTCTTCGAATTCCCTTATGAAGACGAAGACAAGATGATGGAAGCCATGATGGATGCAGACGTAGATCTCAAGGACATCAGCGTTGAAGACGGCATCATGCAGGTCAAGACCTCATTCCAGGACTTCGGCAAAGCTCAGGACGCAATCGAGAAGCTTCTTCCGAATGTGGAATTCTCTACCTGCGAAGTGACGATGTATCCGAATGAATGGGTCACTCTGGACTCCGACGAAGACAAGGCCGCATTCCAGAAGCTCATGGATACACTCAATGACATCGATGATGTCAACAAAGTCTATTCCAACGTACAGGAAGGCTGAAGCAAACCCCGGCATCTGCCGGGTTTTCATTTGACTATTCATTCGATCTGAAACCACGGCCCTTCAGGACCGGAGTAATTGGGTTGCCCGGGTTTCTGATTCTGCTATACTGGAGCCATGATACGTGTAATTACTTATGGAACTTATGACCTGCTGCATTGGGGACATATCCGTCTATTGCAGCGGGCAAAATCCCTCGGCGACTATCTGATCGTCGGTCTCTCCACAGATGAATTCAATGCCGGAAAAGGCAAGCAAGCCTACCATCCTTATGAAGAACGGAAAGCAATGCTTGAAGCCATCCGCTATGTCGATCTCGTGATCCCGGAAGAAACCTGGGAACAGAAACGGTCCGATATCGTGAAATACCAGGCAGACATCTTCGTGATGGGCGATGACTGGAAAGGAAAGTTCGACGATCTCTCCGATCTCTGCCGAGTTGTGTATCTCCCTCGCACCGAAGGCATCTCCACCACCAAGATCAAGCATGATCTGGAACTGTTAGGCAGAAAGGGCTAATCTTTCACAAAATTTCATTCGGTAGAAGCCACGCCCCTTTACAGGGCGGTTTTACGTTGTTTAGCCCTGATTCTCAATATAGTTTTCAATGGTTTCCTGAGATACCTGTCCTATCGATGCAGCAAAATAGCCATCTGACCATAACGTTTTTTCTTTCCAGTAATGTTTTTTCAGCATATGCCCATGATTTTTCCACGCCTGATATGTGCTGTATTGTTTGAACACCGAAACGATACCAGTGATACTATCCATAGGATTATATTGCAGAAGAATATGGATGTGATCCTTATCTGTCTCCATACGCCTGATATACCAGTGATGTTCGATGCAAGCATCAAACATGTATTGCTTAACGTCAGTTCTGAACGTGCCGAACAGTAAGGCTTTGCGATACTTTGTCGCAAAGATCAGATGTACCATGAGCAGATTCTTGTTATGCCGTCGGTGCTGATAAATGTTATTCATATGCTTACATTCTCACTATAAATATTATATAATATTTATATAGTGAAATCATGTTCTCACGAAAAGGAGCAGGTCCAACATGCAGATTGGCGAAACGATTAAAGTACGTCTGACTTCTGAGAGTGGCACTAATCTGCTGTTTTTTCAGACCGCTTATCAATATATGCTTGGATGTAATTTTGCCTCCGAATGGATCTTTCAACATGACTTCTGCATCAATTCCAATGAGGTTCAGAAACATGTATATTACGATCTGCGTGAACTGTTTGGACTAAAGGCACAGATGGCTATCTCGTGCATTAAAACAGTTACTGCCAGATATCAGACCGTCGATACGCAGATGAGAAACAATCCGTACCGGTTTACCGCGGATGGTAAACACTACAGCTTTCATCGGGATATGACATGGCTTCAGAAACCAATTGCGTTCAACCGCCCGCAGTGCGATCTGGTACGGAACCGTGATTACAGTTTTGTACATAACAAAATCGACGGCCACATTCAGCTCTCCATCAACACGCTCGGCAAACGGGCTGTATGCGATTTTGTACTGCCCGAATCCATGCAGAGATTCTTTGACAGTAGCTGGACGCTTGGCACAGCGAAACTTGTGGAACTGAATGGCATCTGGTATCTGCATATTTCCGTAACAAAGAACGTTGATGAATTTGAAAGAGGTGATGTGAAGCATGTTGTGGGCATTGACAGAGGTCTTAGATTTCTGGCATCTGTCTATGACGAACAGCAGAAAACACAGTTTTTCAGTGGCAAAGAGATTTTACGCAAACGTGATAAATTTGACGCTGTACGTGCACAGCTTCAGGCAAAAGGAACACGGTCAGCCAAACGCAGACTGGCAAGTATTTCCGGGCGAGAGAACCGTTGGATTAGGGATGTCAATCACTGCATCCGCAAGGCACTCGTCCGGCGATACGGTTCGGGAACATTGTTTGTACTGGAAGATCTGACCGGTGTATCTTTTGAAGAAGAAAACATGCACGGCGCAAAGCAGACACACGACCTGCGGAACTGGTCATTCTATGACCTTGAAACAAAGCTGACGTATAAGGCAAATGAATCTGGCTCCAGTGTGCTGAAGGTAAACCCGCAGTACACTTCTCAGCGCTGTCCGAGATGCGGTGCTGTCGTAAAGGGAAACCGTGATCACAGAGAACACTTATACAGGTGCAGGCAATGTGGCTATACCAGCAACGACGATCGTATCGGGGCAATGAACATCTACACGCTCGGCACGCTCTGGGTCAGCGGAAATGAAAATCCGCAGTTCGATAAGATTAAGCTGATCGAGCCTGCGGAATCAGTATCAGTAAATTAAGCTAAGGCTTCGGTATACCGGAGCGCTATCAAACGGGTGTTGTCAATCATCCGGCGATGTGACGCCACAGGAGGTATAATCCTCGCTAGCAGAAACCAGGAGGCTTATATGAGCACGCTTGTACTGGTGGAGGCAGTCACAAGCCTCGGCCCTTTACGGGACGGGGTAATTGACATAATGAGCACCTGCAATCTCTTCTCTGAGAATGCGGGTGCGTTCTTTTTCCGGAAGCACTGAAGTATAAAGCAGACATGCACGGTACTCCATCTCCCGGTACGGATAGGGGACATCCGCAAAGCGGCTGGCAAATCTCACGCCGCTTTTGCGCATGTCATGGAGATACTGCCGTCCCCTGTCATTGAATGCCAGGACACGGATGGTGTCATAAGGAGGAAGGGAGTTTACTTCCTTCTTCTCCAGCTGCATCATTGCGGAAAGACATGTCCTGCGGATCCGTCCGGCCGTATAACGGTAATTCACGCATGCCGAAAGGAAGCCATCCCAGGTGCTTTCCTTCTTTGCGTTGGCAATCAGATGATTCTCAATTCCTTCCCGGAACAGGAAGAACTCGGCAAGCCGTTCCGGTCTGCTCGTCAGCAGGAACGTTCTGAGATATGGGTAGAACTGTTCCATATAGACACGATGCCCATTCAGCAATGCTTCTTTCATCGGCGTTGTTTCTCCGAGATCTTTTCCTTCCTTCAATGCAGTCCGGATGGCGAGCGCACTGCTGGTCTCATGAAGCTCCGGATCCAGATAGGAAGTCGTGCGCGGAATCAGAACCGGCTCAATCGCCGTACCGGCAATTTCCTTGAGGTAGGAGACCGCAAGGATATCATTCGGACGCATGCTTGTAGTCAATAGACTGTAAGCCCTCGGGAAACTCATGCCTGTATCCATGGACTGATGCAGATGATCCGGATTTACCGGAGTCTCTGCAATTTCTTTGAGATTTTCGAGATTGCCGCACTCGCTGCCGAAGCTGATATAGTTCACGCCCGCCGCCTTCATGACCGAAACTGCGCCATGGGCAAAGCCCGTGGCACTCTGAGTCGCATAAATATAAGGAAGCTCCGCCACCAGATCCACCCCGCCCCGGACCGCAGCTTCTGCTCTTGCAAACTGATCCAGGATCGCCGGCTCACCCCGCTGCACCCAGTTGCCGCTCATGACTGCCATCACGACATCGCAGTTTGTCTTCTTTCTTGCTTCTTCAATCTGATACTGATGTCCCTTGTGGAACGGATTATATTCTGCAGCTATGGCCAGAACACTTGTCATAATCTGTCTGATCCCTCGTCTTTCGAATTGTATTATACTGAACTCAGCGAAAGGAATTTCCATAATATGAATTCATTTGATACGATTTACCGTCCGGAAGGGGAGGTAAAAGGCGCAGTTGCCATCGTTCACGGCATGAGCGAGCACCAGAAGCGCTACCGGGACTTTGCCGAATACCTGAAGAACCGGGGCTATGGCGCAGTTACGTATGACCTGCCTGGACATGGCGAACACGCCGAAGAACTCGGGTGGTTCAAAGAAAGCGGCGGTGCGGATATGCTGATTGACAGTGCGGTCGACCGCCTTCGCGAGGCCAGGGAAACATTCCCGGATGTTCCGCTCTTCCTCTTCGGCCATTCGATGGGCACGATGATTTCCCGCTGCCTGCTGCAGGATCATGATCAGGAACTGGACGGCCTGATTCTCTCGGGCGCACCATGCTGGCAGAAAGCCGCAGACGGCGGCATCGCTGCCGGAAAGGTGATCCGCTTCTTCAAGGGAAAGAAGGGACACTCCCGCTTCATGGATCAGGCAGTGACAGGATCGTTCAACAAGTGTGTCAAGAATCCCCGCACCCAGTCTGACTGGCTGTCCTGCAACACGGCAAATGTGGATGCTTATCTGGCTGATCCGCTGTGCGGTTTCCCGTTCACGATCCAGGGCTATCTCGATGAGATGGAACTGATGAAGCGCATGCACAATGTCTCCGGGTATCATGTCACGAAGCCGGATCTTCCGATCTGGTTCATCAGCGGCGAAGGCGATCCGTGCCGCGGAGGAGATGAAGGCTTCAATGACAGCATCTCCACCCTCCGCCGAGCAGGCTATCAGGATGTAGATGCTAAACTATGGCCGAACATGCGTCATGAGATTCTGAACGAAACCGATCGCATGCAGGTATTTGAGGCCGTCGGGAACTGGCTGGACGAGCATTGCTGAGCCTGAAAACGTGCATTGACTTTGTTTCATGGTCTGCTATAATTGTGGCGTTAACGAGCGAAGGAGGCCCTGGCGGTGAAGTGGACGAGGTCTATGCTGAGCGGTTCTTCATCTGAAGAGATTCGCTTTGATGAAGCTGTTGAGATTGACCCGGAAGTATTCGCATCCAATTCCCGCATCAATGGAGTCAAGGATGTCCGGGTATCCGGAACTGGGCTGTATCAGGAAGCTTCAGAACGGTTCTATGTGAAGATGGAGATTCATGGCATCATGTGTCTCCCGGATGCAGTGACCGGTCTGGAGATTGAATGCCCCTTCGAGACGGAACGAGAACAGGTCTTCGCATTTGAAGACACTGATGAAGATGACGTCTGGGTCGTTAAGGATGAAGTCATCGAGCTGCTTCCGGTCGTGATCGAAGAGATCCTCTCCGAAGTGCCGCTGCAGGTGACGGAGGCCTCTCCTGAAGATTATCCGAGCGGCGATGGCTGGCGGGTGATTTCCGAAGAGGAGTTCGAGAAGAGTCAGGCAGAGAAGGGTGATCCGCGTCTGGCAAAGCTCAGAGATTACGGTAAAGAATAACAGGAGGTGTCAGACAGATGGCAGTACAGCAGAGAAGAAATTCCAAGACCAGAAGAGATAAGAGAAGAACGCATTATAAGCTCGCTGCTCCGACTCTGGTTAAATGCCCGGTCTGCGGTGCATATAAGCAGCCGCATCATGCTTGCCCGGTCTGCGGTTCCGTCGGCGATGCGAAGAAGACCGCACAGCCGGCTGAAGAACAGGCATAAGAAACAGAGAAGTCCGGATTTTCTGAAACCATTTCCTTCATGGAGATGGTTTTTTTTGCTGTTTCTTAAGTTTTTCTTAAGAGAGATTCTTGTAAAACGGTCCTCCTGTGGTAGACTTGTGGTAGAAAGTATCAGAAAGTGGAGGGAAGTAGAGTCTGATGTTCATCGGTGAATACCAGCATAGTCTCGATGCGAAAAACCGGCTCATCATTCCGTCCCGCCTCCGCGAGGAACTAGGGGATACTTTCGTTGTCACCAAAGGGCTGGATGGATGTCTGACCATCTATACCGGCCATGAATGGGACAAGGTTCAGAAACAGCTGGACGGCTTGCCGACCACGAACCGTGCAGCCCGCCAGTATATTCGCTTCATGACGAGCGGTGCCGCCGAATGCTCCTGTGACAGCCAGGGAAGAATCCAGCTGCCGCAGAACCTGGTCACTTATGCAGGGATTGATCATTCCTGCGTGATCATCGGGGCAAACGATTACGTCGAAATCTGGAGCGAAGAGCGCTGGCAGAAGTACAACGCCGATACGGCAGAGAACTTCGATGATTTGGCAGAGTCGCTGACGGAGTACCTGAAGTGATGGAACACAAGAGTGTGCTGCTGCATGAAACTGTCGATCTTCTGAAGGTCAGACCGGATGGCATCTATGTGGATGGCACCCTGGGAAGAGGCGGACATTCCAAACTGCTGCTGTCCAAGCTCACGACCGGTCATCTGTATGCATTTGACCGCGATGAGACTGCGATCGAAGAAAGCCGCAAGGTGCTTGCAGGGGACATGGACAAGGTCACGATGATCCACGACAACTTCAGCACCATGAAGGAACGTCTTTCCGAGTACGGCGTGACCGGAGTCGATGGGGTCATGATGGACCTCGGGGTCAGCAGCCCGCAGTTCGATGATCCTTCTCGCGGCTTCAGCTACCGCTTCGATGCAAAGCTGGATATGCGCATGGATCAGAGCCAGAGCCTTTCTGCCTATGAAGTGGTCAATACGTATTCCTATGAAGACCTGTGCCGGATTCTGTTCCAGTATGGCGAAGAGAGGAATGCAAAGCAGATTGCCCGTGCCATCGAGCGCGCAAGGGCAGAAGCACCGATCGAGACAACATTGCAGCTGGTAGAGGTCATTAAATCCGCACTTCCGGAAAAGGTGCTGCGGAAGAAGGGACACCCTGCTAAACAGACCTTCCAGGCACTGCGCATTGAAGTCAATCACGAACTCGATTCGCTCGAGCAAGGACTTCGCAAAGCCTGCGATCTATTGAATCCGGGCGGCCGCTGCGCCGTCATCACCTTCCAGTCGCTCGAAGACCGCATGGTCAAGAACTGTTTCAGAAGCTTATCCTCTGCTCCATTCAGAGACCCGAAGCTTCCGCTGAAGGAATCTGAACTGGAGCAGGCCTCCTTTGTACTTCTTACCAGGCACGCGATCACTGCATCCGAAGAAGAGCTTGAAGAAAATCACCGCTCGCACAGCGCCAGGCTGAGGGGCATTGAACGGAAAACGGGGTAAATGAACTATGGCAGCACGCAAGAGAAAAAAGAAGAGTCTGAAGCTGGTGAACTTTACGTTCTTCTGCTTCATGATATCTGTGATATGCTATCTCGTAAGCGCATTATTTCTGCGCTCTTTCAACAACAGCCTCAGCACTCAGTGCCAGGAGCTCGAAACGAAGATCTCGACGCTGGAAACCCAGAATGAGGCCGTTGCGGTAGAAGTGAATACCCTTAACAGCAAGGATCGTGTTTCCTCGATTGCCGAGGAAGACGGACTGTCCCTGAACCAGGACAACATCGTTACGATCACGAAGCAGGGTGACAGCGGAGACTGACGAATGAAAAAAAACCGCGGAGATCGGGCGGTGCGAAGCATATTTCTGCTGGCATTGGCTGTGATGATTCTGCTCGCAGCCGATGTTTTTTTCGTTGCTATCGAGAAAAAACATCTCCGCTCCGGCACGGATCTTTCCGCTTATGCTGATTCGGATAATCTGCGCACCGAGGTCACCAAAGCCATGCGCGGCAATATCTATGCTTCTGACGGCACCGTGATTGCCGAGGACAGCCGCACCTACAACATCATCTGCATCCTCGATTCCAGCCGTCCGTCGGTCGGCGATACGATCAGCTATGTTCAGGACAAGGAAGGAACGGCAGAACAGCTTTCGAAGATTCTGAAGATCGATTACGATACGTGCCTGAATTACCTGAATCAGGACGTCTATCAGACCGAACTCGGAACGGCGGGCAGAAATCTCTCCGAATCCGTGAAGGATGAAATCGAAGCATTGAACCTGCCTGGCATCGAATTCACGAATTCCATCAAGCGGGTTTATCCGCTCGGCCAGTTTGCCTCGAATCTGATCGGCTTTGCGCAGTCTGATGAAAACGGATCCGTCGTCGGCAAGATGGGAGCAGAGCTCTACCTGAACTCCTACCTCACCGGAACCGATGGCTATCGCACGTATCAGGCAGATAAGAACGGTTATATTCTGCCGGGCATGAAAGAAGATACCCAGGCTGCCGTCAATGGCAATGATGTCTATACAACTCTGAATGTCTCCATTCAGCAGGCCCTGGAAGATTCGTTCCAGATGACGGAAGATACATTCGGGGCGATCCGCATCTGGGGCGCCGTCATGGAAATCTCCACCGGGAAGATCCTTGCCTGGGGCCAGTATCCATCCTTTGACCCGAATACGCTCGATATCACCGATTACAACAACTACGGCTCTCAGCTTCCGTACGAACCAGGCTCTACGCTCAAAGGCATCACCTGGTCGGCAGCTATCAATGAAGGCGTCTACAATGGCGAAGATACGCTGTATTCCGGACCGTTCTATTACGACTGGGATGAAAACCGGAACCCATACCGGGTTGACTATCATAAGGACTTTGTCATCACGAACGCTTCCGGCAATAACTGGGGCTGGATCACCTATGACCAGGGCCTGATGCTGTCCAGCAACGTCGCTGCCGCAACCATTGAAACCTCGCTGATCACGCCGGATATCCTGCTGGAATACGAGAAGAAGTTCGGCTTCTTCCAGCCGGTCCGCTCCGATGGCATGCCGGAAGAATCCGGCTATCTGCAGTTTACATGGCCAGGCGACAAGATCTCGCTTTCCTACGGCCAGGGCTCTACCGTGACCATGCTGCAGATGCTGCAGGCATACAGCGCCATCTTCGGCGACGGCACAATGAAGCGGCCGTATTACATCGAATCCATCCGCGATGGCTATGACAGCAACAAGGTTCTCTACCAGGCATCCACGAAAGTCACCGGAACCCCGATCACCGAAGACACCGCTAAGCAGATGCAGGCCCTGCTGTATCAGGTTGTCAATAACGATACGTACGGCACGGCAAAACATTATAAGATCGATGAAACAGAAATCATCGGCAAGACCGGAACCACGCAGGTCGCTTCCAACGGAAACTACCTGTCCGGCTATACGATTGCTTCTCTGATGAGCGCCATGCCTGCAGACAATCCGCAGGTCCTTGTCTACTATTGCTTTGAAGCACCATACAACCATGATGCCCATTACAAGACCGATGCCGTGAAGAACCTGCTCAGCAGAACGGCCATTGAACTTGGCTTTGCAAGCAATACCTCCGCAGGCAGCTCTTCTGAATCTTCTGCCGGAGACGGCGATGCGGTTCTCGTATCCGGGACGATGCCGAATCTCGTCAACCATTCTCTGAGCTATGCAGATGAGAAGCTGAACGGACTGGATATCACGCTGTATACGCTAGGCAATGGCGATTCCGTGATTGCTCAGTATCCGGAAGAAGGCGAATCACTCAGCAATGGCGAACGCGTGTTCTTAGTCACCGATACGAACAGCTTCACGATGCCTGACCTGACCGGCTGGACAAGAAAAGACGTCACGGCCCTCTGGCAGGTCACTCAGTTCGGCTTCCGCCTGAAAGGCGAAGGCGTTGTGACGAGCCAGAATATCGCTGCCGGCACGACTGTGACCAAGGGTACCGAAATAGAAGTTGAGTTCGGCTGATTCCGGGAGTTATAATGGTCCCGTTTTAACAGCGATATCTGCAGATAAGATAAGGGGAAAACGATGATAGCACTGAAACTTCTTCTGGCTTGGGCAATCAGCCTGGCAGCCGTGCTGATCCTGATGCCGCACTGGATCGATTATCTGAAAAAGCTCAGTTTCAACCAGACTGTGAGCGAATACAGTCTGGAAGAATATAAGGAAAAAGCAAAGACGCCGATCATGGGCGGCGTGCTGTTCATCGTGATTCCGATTCTCGTGACGATTCTATTCGATCCGAAAGGGGCATTTGCACTGGAGAATACGATCGTGTTCATGACCTTTCTGATGTATGGTCTGATCGGCTTCATCGATGACTTCCTGATTGTCGTCAAGCAAAACAACGACGGCCTCAAGCCATGGCAGAAATTCGGCATGCAGATCTTCATGGCCATCGTGTTCTACGTGATCTACCGGAATAACGCGGACCTTGCGGTCCATATTCCGTTCACGGATCATGCCTGGGTGCTCGGCGGATTCTATGGTCTGCTGATTCTGTTCATGTTTGCAGGTGCATCCAACGCCGTCAATCTGACCGATGGCATGGATGGTCTGGCTGCTGGCTGCATGGTATTCTCTCTGATTCCGTTCCTGGTTTTCTGCCTGCAGCAGTCGAAGTTCACGCTGGCTACGTTCATCTGCGCACTGGAAGGCGCACTGCTTGGCTATCTTCACTACAATGTGAAGCCGGCCAGAATCTTCATGGGCGACACCGGCAGTCTTGCCTTAGGCGCAGTGCTTGCCGCATTGGCCATGGTCACGAAGAAAGAACTGGCCTTGATCGTGATCGGCGGCGTCTTCGTGATTGAGACGCTCTGCGTCATCATCCAGATTTCCAGCGTGAAGCTCCGTCATAAGAAAGTATTCCCGTATACGCCGATTCACTATGCCTTTGTGATCAAGGGCATGGGCGAACGTCAGGTCGTCCATCTGTTCTGGCTGGCCGCATTCCTGTTCATGCTTGCAGGTCTATGGGTTGGCCTGAACTGATCCATGCATTCTTAGGAATTTCTGAAGGATTATTTCTGAAACCGCATCATTAAGCCATTATTCTCATCTCTGAGCGAAGAGAGAACCGTCAGCCTCATTGCAGGAATGACGGTTCTTTTTTATACTGAAAGCGAACAAGCCGTCATTTCCGGATCTCTGACTGGCAATTTCAGAGCATCCGGAAACATGCCAGCATCCATGGCAGTTGAACACCATCCACAATAGAGAAGGGGGCTTTATGAATGCACTGAAACGTGCCTGGGCCTATGTCCGGCGCAGACCTGCCAAAACCATTCTTCTGATGATTACGTTTTTTCTGATCGGCAATCTGGTGATTCTGGGACTTGGAATCTCTGAGGCTGCAGACAATGCCAAGACATTGACCCGGAAGTCGATGCGGGCAGCAGTGAGCTATGAGGTGGATTACGATGGCTATTACAGCTATATCAATACGCTCACGGATCAGGATGAGATCAATGCGGCCTATGAGAACTACCCGCAGATTGATCCTGCTGCTGCCCAGGAATTTGCCAAGGATGAGCGGGTAACTGCATTCAATTACATGGCCACCTCGATTGCCTACAGCAATGGGTTTGATAATGTGCCGGTCGGCAATGAAGAAAATCGCTCCGATATGACGACTTATACCGATGAGAATGGCAATGAGGTTACATACCGGAATCCGAATCTCATGATCTATGCCATCAAGTATCCGAATCTGATTGAGTTTGCGGAAGGGACGTTCCAGATCGTTTCCGGTTCCATGTTCACGCAGAGTGATATCGATGACGCGAAGAACGTCGCTGTCATCACGCAGGAACTGGCCGATCAGAATGCGCTTCATGTCGGGGATACGATTTCTGTTTCCACACTGGATGATGATACGAAACGTGATGCTCTGGCAAATGGGGCAGCACAAGAAGACCTGGATATGGAACTGGAGATTGCCGGAATCTATACCACGGCAAATGATGTGGATCCTTCTTCCGAATATTATCAGTGGATGTATCCGTATGAGTCGCCGAAGAATATCATTCTTATTCCGATGAATGCTTATACCGAATACATAAAACAATATGTCTCCACGGTCTATCGGATTCATCCGGAGTACTTTGAAGATACGACCCTGGAGGAAGTTCTGTCCTCGTTTGAAGAGACGCCTACTTCTGTGGTCTATCTGCTGGATGATCCTTTGCATGTGGATCAGTTTGTGGAAGATCATAGCGGTGCTCTGACCTCCTATACGCTGCTCAATGCGAACAATGAACAGTTCAGGAAATTGTCCAGACCGCTGGATACACTGAGTTTCTTCTCGGACATCGTGGTATGGATTGTCGTGGTCAATGCGGTGGTGATCATCACCCTGGTGACTGCACTGACACTGAAGACACGGGAATTTGAGATCGGCGTGCTGCTTTCGATGGGCGTATCGAAATTTAAGGTAGTGCTGCAGTTGTTTGCAGAATTGTTCCTGATTGCGATCGTGGGCTTTGCACTTGCGTCGGTTTCGGGATCCCTGCTTGCCGGGAAAGTGGGGGACAGGGTGCTCAGCTATCAGACGGCAAATGATGCGCAGTATGCAAGTGATGACGATGATATGGGCTACTATTTCAGCGGGGATGTCGACTACTTCACGGAAGTAACGCAGGAAGATCTGCTGTCCCAGTATCATGTGTCGGTATCGCCGCTTCTGATCGGAAAGATCTATATGCTTGGAACGGGTGTGGTGTTGATTGCCATCATCATTCCTTCCTTCATGATCATGCGCCTCAATCCGAAACAGATTCTGCTGGAACAGAACTGAGGAGGTATTTATGTCAGCGATACTGAAACTGGAAGATCTCTGCTATGGCTACATTGACGGCGGCTATAAGCGTGAGATTCTGAAACACCTCTCCTACAGCTTTGAAGAAGGAACGTTCTATACGATTCTTGGTCCTTCCGGATCCGGAAAGACCACTCTGCTATCAATTATGGCTGGCCTGGATAAGCAGGAAAGCGGGCATGTGTACTATCAGGATGAAGACATCGATCAGATGGGACTCTACCAGTACCGCCGAAACAAGATCGGGGTGGTTTTTCAGTCCTATAACCTGATTACGTATCTCACGGGTCTTGAGAATATCCTGGTAGCGATGACGGAGACGGATAATGATATTCCGGGGAACCATAAAGACATGGCATATGCCTTGCTGAACATGGTTGGCATTGCCAATACGAAGGCAGATCGTCTGGTGACGCATCTCTCCGGCGGCGAGCAGCAGCGTATCGCAATTGCCAGAGCCATTGCCGCAAACGTGGATCTGATCTTCGCCGATGAGCCGACTGGAAACCTGGATACGGAAACAGAACAGGAAATCATCAAGCTGTTCCAGATGCTCAGCGAGAAATACGGAAAGACGATTATCGCAGTAACGCATTCCAATGAAGTATCCAAGCTCAGTGATCATCGGGTGCTTCTGAAGAATGGCGTGCTGCAGGATCTCTGAACGGATGCTGGATCTCATTTTGAGGTCCGGCTTTTTTCGGGGTCTTTGTGTGCGGCATGCGGTTCTGAGTGTTCTGAGCGGGCGGTTTCAATTATTTCTACCAAACGGTGCTTTTCCGGTATAATATACAGGTTGCACAGGGAGATAGGACATTTCATGAAAAGTGAGCAGTTTGATATCAATAATACGCAGGTACAGATGATCCTGGTAGTCAAGCTGCAGCAGCTTCAGAGGGAAGTCCTGCCGACCTTGACCTATGGATGCCTGGAAGAATATGTCAGTGAGAAGCTCTGGAAGGACAAGCTTCCTTCTTCGCTTCATGACGCGGCTGATCAGATCCTGAGAGTCACTGCTGATGATATCGTGCATTATATGTCAAGGAAGGCACTGTTTGAAGGAAGACGCGGAAAGCTGTCTGACTTCGCAGATGTAATTGGAGGAAAGTAGTCATGGAATCAAAGAAGAAAAAGAAAGGTCTGGCCGGGTTCTGGGCGGTCCTGGCAGTCATTGCCGTGCTGATCGGCAGTACTTTCGGCGTGATCCGGGAACATCTGAATCTCGGTCTGGATCTGGTCGGAGGATTTGAGATCCTGTACGAAGTCACGCCGCTGGAAGATGGCGGAACGGTCGATATGACCGCAGTCACCAACAGCATTCAGAAGCGTGTCAATGTGCTCGGGGTCTCGGAACCGGTCATCACCGTAGAGGGAGACAACCGGATCCGGGTTCAGCTGGCGGGTGTTGCAGATCAGGAAAGTGCCCGTGAGATGATCGGCACGACTGCCAATCTGACATTCCGTGATGTGAATAACAACCTGCTGGCGGATTCTTCCATCATCCAGGAGGGCGGCGCATCACTTGCCTATCAGGATGGCAAGCCGGTCGTCTCATTGAAGATCGCGGATGAATCAAAGTTTGCCGAAATCACGAGCACCGTCTCAAAGATGAGCAGCGGCGACAACATCATGGTCATCTGGCTTGATTATGAAGATGGCGATGATTACAAGACCGAAGCTGCCAAAGCAGCCCAGGGAGAAGAGCCGAAGTACATCAGCGCTGCGAGCGTCAACAGCACGATCAGCGGCGACTGCATCATCGAAGGAAACTTCACCGCTACGGAAGCTACCACGCTTGCCAATCTGATCAACTCCGGCTCACTGCCGGTGAAGCTGACGGAAATCAGCTCCAACGTGGTCAGTGCCGAATATGGCCAGGATGCCCTGTCCAGAACCGCATTTGCCGGACTGATCGGCGTCATTGCGGTCATCATCTTCATGATCTGGAACTACCGCATTCCGGGCGTCATCGCTTCGATCATGCTGGTGGCTTATCTCTGGACAGTATTCGGAGTATATGCTCTGATGGGGGCAGTCTTCACGCTGCCTGGCATCGGCGCACTGGTGCTCGGCGTCGGCATGACCGTAGATGCGAATATCATCAACTATGAACGCATCCGCCAGGAACTCTGGAAGGGACGTTCCGTACGTGCTTCGGTTGCAGAAGGCCAGAAGCTTTCCTTCTCGGCAATCTTCGATGCGCAGTTCACGACGCTGCTTGCCGGTCTCATCATGTATATCTGGGGCAATGGCGCCGTCAAGGGATTTGCGACGATGCTCATCGTGACCGTGTTCATGACTCTGATCGTCAACGTAGCTCTGTCGAGATTCTTATTGAACCTCGTGGTGAACAGCGGTGTCCTTGACGACAAGCCGCAGGCATTCGGCGTGAAGAAGAATCAGATTCCGGACATCACGAAGGGTCAGGAACAGTTCTACTTCGGACGCTTCCATGGCGTGGATTATCTCAGCTTTGCCAAGTATGAAATCCGTACGGCACTTGCAATTCTTGCGGTTGCTCTGGTCTTCGGCATCGTCAACACGGCAAAAGGCAATGGCTTCATGAACCTCGGCATCGACTTCTCTTCCGGTACGAAGCTGACCATCACGAGCGAATCGGCAGTCACGATCAGCGATGTGCAGACCGAGATGGAAAGCCTCGGCTATACGAACTTCAGCTACCAGGAAGCAGGCGATACGACCGTTTATGCGACGACGAAGGATTCTCTCAGCACCGAGGATCTGGAATCGATCAAGAGTGCGTTCAAGGATCTGTACGGCGAAGAGCCTGGCGACAACGTCGTCACTCCGGTCGTCGGCAGAGAACTCGTGCGCAATGCCTTCATTCTGACGATCGTCGCTTGGATCGCCATGCTTGCATACATTGCGTTCCGCTATGAATGGGACTACGCAATCGGATGTCTGGTCGCCCTGATTCACGATGTCCTGATCACGCTGGCCGTGTTTGCGATCTTCCGGCTTGAAGTGAATACGGAAGTTATCTCGGTGCTCCTGACGATCATCGGCTATTCGATCAATAACTCGATCGTCGTCTTCGACCGGGTCCGCGAGAATATGAAGAGCGAGAAGAACAATATGAAGCCGGAAGACTACCGCAGGGTCATCGATACGTCTCTGGATTCGACGCTGAGCATGTCGGTCTACAGCTCCTTGACGACGCTGCTTCCGGTCATCTTCCTTCTGATCTTCGGATCGGATTCGATCTTCACCTTCACGTTTGCCATGTTCATCGGCATGATCGCCGGAACGTTCTCTTCCCTGTTCCTGGCTCCGGATGTCTGGTATTACATCCGCACGCATCATAAGCCGAAGAACCGCAAGCCGAAGAAAGAACAGAAAGAAAAGCTTGACGAGTACACGATCAAGGGAATCAACGCATAAGGAATCCAACGGACAGCGGAAGAATCTGCTGTCTGTTTTTGAGAAAGGACAGAGTTTATGGAGATCCAGGCAGTACTATTTGATTGCGACGGACTGATGTTCGAGACGGAGATTGTCTCCCAGCTGATGTGGAAGAATCTCATGGACCGATACGGCGTGAAGCTGCCGCCGGACTTCTTTCTGAAGATCACCGGTGCTTCCAGAAATGACAGCGATGCGTATATGCGCTCGATTCCGGGTCTGGAAGAACATCTTCCGGAAATCTACCAGCGCCGCTTCGATCTGTCGTTCTGGGGTCATATCCAGAAAGACTGCCTGAACAAGAAGGGGCTGCTGGAACTGGTTTCCTATCTGGAAACTCATAAGTATCAAATTGCCATCTGTTCCAGCAGCTCTGAGGACTATGTGAAGGCGCTGCTGTCAACGGTGTCGAAGCCGATTTCCTATGATGCGCTGATCGGCGGCAATCAGGTGTCTCATGCCAAACCGGACCCGGAGATTTTCCTGAAAGGGGCTGAAGCTGTTTCTGTATCGCCGGAACACTGCCTGGTTCTGGAAGATTCCAAGCAGGGTATCCTGGCGGCCATGCGGGCAGGCATGCACCGGTGCTTCATTCCGGATACGATCGTTCCGGATGAAGAGATGAAGGAAGCTATGGAGTTTCAGTGCAGCGATCTTTCTCAGGTGATTGATCTTCTGAAACAGAGCAGGCAGGGGAATTGCCTGCCGCAGGAAAGAACTATATAATTTTCGAAGCGCAGCGGGGAGTGTTTTATGGAATGGAAAGATCTGAAGGGGAAGTATCCGGTATTCTGCTACCATGATTTTGCAATCATCGAGAGCGATACGGAACTGCAGGTGCATTTTGATTTTGAAATCGAAGGACTGAGTCATTTCAATCCGGAGTTCACGCTGAAGAAGCCGGAAGGCTCCGTGAATGCCGGCAATCTCAGGGTAGTAAGAGAGATGGCTTTCTCGCTCGGCATGATCGAGCTCATCTCCTACTGGAAGCTGACCTGCAGCCATCAGGTGATCGTGGAATGCGGCTTCCTCGATCAGAAGCAGATTGCCTGGTGGAAGCATCTGTATTACTGCGGACTCGGAGAATTCTTCTACCGCAATCACATTGATCTGACCGAGGAGAATTTCATGGATCTAACGGCCATCGGCGAACGGGCCATCGGCGAAGAGGATCCAAGAACCTATCACGGCAATCTGATCCCGGTTGGCGGAGGCAAGGATTCGTTCGTGAGCCTGGAGCTTCTGAAGGGCATGAAGGCAGATAACGATGCGTTCGTCATCGGCCAGGTTCCTTCGGCGATCCACTCTGCCGAAGCAGCTGGTTATACCGGTGTGCATCTGATCCAGGCGGAACGTTCGCTGGATCCGCGCATGCTGGAATTCAACAAGCAGGGCTATCTGAATGGCCATACGCCATTCTCCGCACTGGCCGCATTTGCCAGCTGTCTGACGGCAGTGATCTACGGTCGGAAGTATGTCTGCCTCTCGAATGAGGCAAGTGCCAATGAGTCGACGATCCATGGCTCGAAAGTCAACCATCAGTACTCGAAGACGTTTGAGTTCGAGCAGAATTTTACCCGGTATCTTTCCAGGTATGTCACGGATCAGGTGCACTACTTCAGTCTGCTGAGACCGCTGTCCGAACTGCAGATCACGAGCATCTTCGCAACCCTGAAGCAGTACCATTCCGTGTTCCGCTCGTGCAATGTCGGGCAGAAAGAAGAAAAATGGTGCGGGCACTGCGCGAAGTGCCTGTTCGTCTGCATCATGCTGAGTGCGTTCCTGAAAGACGAAGACCTGCTGAACATCTTCCATGCGGACATGCTGAATGATGAAACGATGCAGGATCTCTTCGAGCAGCTCACCGGCATTCTCGATGACAAGCCGTTTGAATGCGTCGGAACAAGAGAAGAAGTCAATGTGGCGATCGCGATGTCGATCCGCCATCACGAGGCTTCCGGCACGCCGCTGCCGAAGCTTTACGAATATTACAAGGGCACATCCTACTATGACTCTTTCCGCAATCGCACGCTGGACTATCAGATGTGGAACCGTGAGAATCAGGTGCCGGCAGAGTATGCAGAACTGATTCATGAAAAACTCAATGAGGCACAACGCATATGGAATTAGAATCCTGGAAAGCTGAATTCGAAGGAAAGAAAGTCCTGATCTGGGGCTATGGCATGGAAGGAAAGTCTTCCTATGCTTTCATCCGGTCCCTGCTTCCCGATCAGAAGCTGATGATTGCAGATTCCGGAAACGAAGACCGTCTGGAAAAGATCAGGAAGGAAACGTCAGATACGGAAGTCCTTTCAGACGCTGCCGTGGATTTCTCTGAGTATGATCTGATTCTGAAATCCCCGGGCATCCTCATTCCGGAAGGATTTCCGAAAGAACATCTGTCCGGCGAAGCCCAGCTGTTTCTGAAGCATTACCGCAATCAGGTAATCGGCGTCACCGGCACGAAAGGCAAGTCCACGACGACCAGCCTCGTCCATGCAGTATTATCTGAGAAGTACCGGACGCATCTCGTCGGCAATATCGGAAAAGCATGCTTCGACGTGATTCCGGACATGCAGGAAGGGGATCTCGCTGCATTTGAACTTTCCTGCCACCAGCTGGAATTCTGCCCGTACAGCCCGCATGCGGCAGTCTATCTGAATCTGTTTGAAGAACATCTCGATCACTATGGAACCCTGGAACGCTACGGGGCCGCGAAGGCAAATATCTTCCGCCACCAGCAGAAAGGCGATCTCACGATCCTGAATCAGAATCTCCCGTACTGCAGGGAAGTTGCGGATGCCATTCTGATCGGAAAAGACATCCGGGCAGAAGGCAATCATCTCATTGTCCCGGGACATGAGATCGATGTGAACGACTGCCGTCTGATCGGTTCGCATAACTATCTGAATCTGGCGGTGGCCTATGAGATCGGGCTTCGCTATGGCATCTCGGACAGCCAGTTCCTCCATGCGGCTGCAAATTTCCAGCCTCTGCATCACCGGCTGGAGGACCTCGGAGAATTTCATGGCATCCGCTATGTGAACGACTCGATCTCGACGATCGGCCAGTCGTGCATCCAGGCCCTCAAGACGCTTCCGGAAACCGATACGGTTCTTGTCGGCGGAATGGACCGCGGCATTGAATATCAGGAACTGGAAGACTATCTCGCTTCCCGGAAAGATCTTCATATCATCTTCATGTATGCGACCGGAAAGCGCATTTATGAAGAACTGAAGGAACAGGGCAGACTGACGGACAATATGGTGCTGACTGACGATCTTTCTTCCGCAATGGTAATTGCCAGAACGGCAACCCGCCCGCATCATATCTGCCTGCTGTCTCCTGCCGCAAGTTCCTATGATCATTTCAGGAACTTTGAAGAGCGCGGCGATGTATTTGCGAGGATGGCCAAGGATGAATTATAACCTTCACACCCCGGATCTCGCTTCCATCACAAAACGCTTTCCGACTTCGCCATTAGTTGCAGCGCTGATCGCTTCTTCTTCGCTTTCAGAAGAACAGATTGAAGAACTGCTGCATGGCTCTGATACGCCGACGGTCTCTTCGGCGATCTGCGTGCAGAAAGCTGCTGCCAGAATCCTTGCCGCAAAGAAAGCCGGCGAGAAAGTATTCATCGGCGGTGATTATGATGCCGACGGCATCTGCAGCACTGCGATCATGAAAGATACGCTCGACAAACTAGGCATCGCCAATGGCTACTACATTCCCAACCGCTTCAAGGAGGGCTACGGCCTATCTGCCTCGACAGTGGAAGCTGCGGCGAAGAAGGGCTATACGCTGATCCTGACCGTCGATAACGGCGTTAGGGCATTTGATGCGATCGCCAAGGCAAAGAAACTCGGATTATCCATCATCGTCACCGATCACCATGAAATCCAGGATCCCGTACCGGCAGAGATTGTCGTCCATCCGGATTACATGGAGCCGGACTATACAACGCTTTCCGGAGCCGGGGTAGCCCTGCAGATTTCCAGGACGCTGATCGGCGACTATGCGCCGCATACCTGTCTTGCCGCAATTGCGGCAATTGCAGATGTGATGCCGCTATGGAAAGAGACGAGGCGGATCGTGAAAGCAGGGATGCGCTTATTGAATCAGAATGCGCTGCCTTCGGCATCCGCACTGCTTCGGGAGGGCTCTGTCTTTGATGAGACTTCGCTTTCCTTCCAGATCATCCCGAAGCTTAACAGTGTCGGAAGGATGAATGACATCTCGAATGTGAATACGCTCGTGCCATTCCTGCTGAGCAGGAATCCGGACACGATCCTGCGTTATGCTGCTCAGCTCAATCAGGTCAACGAAGAACGCAGAAACCGTTCCCGTTCGATGAGCCTGAAAGCAGAAAAGATGGTGGATGAAGAAGACTTCCAGCTGATCTTTGATGAGTCGTTTGAAGAAGGTATCTGCGGCTTGGTGGCGGGGAGAATCGCCCAGGAAACGCATCACCCGACGGTCATCCTGGCAAGAAGCGGCAATCTCTATAAGGGCAGCGGCCGCAGCGTTGCCGGCTTCAATCTGTACGACTTCTTCTCGGACTTCAGCGAGCTTTCTGCCTTCGGGGGTCATGCGATGGCCGTCGGGCTTTCGATTCCGGAAGAACAGTATGAACCATTCTGCCGGCATGTGAAGGAGAAGATGAAGGAGACTTCGTTCATCTATGAAGAACCGGTTCCGGAAGCAGTGCTGATTCCATCGGATCTGATCACGCTGGATCATGTCGCGGATCTGAAGCTTCTGTCTCCGTATCCCAAGGAGATGGTTCCTGCCGTCTTTGCGATTCAGCGGCCTGTGACTGAGCATGTGTTCCGCAGCCCGAAGGTCGTGAAGTATTCGTTCGGCAATGACAGCACCGGGTTTGACGGGGTGCTGTACACGCGGAAGGGGATTCCGGCTCCGGAGTCTCCGGTCTTTGCGGCAGGACCGCTCTCGATCAATCGCTGGCGCAGTCTGGTCCGGGTGCAGATGGACCTGGAAGCCATTGAGTAACGCCTGTTTGACATAGACCGGAAAGTTGTATAATAACGATATTCACATGAGGGAGGAGAGATACACATTCATGGCCATTGATCTGAAAGACTACATTGCCAGCATTCCTGATTTCCCGACCAAGGGAATCCTGTTTCGCGACGTAACCCCGATTCTGGAAAACGGTCCGGCATTCCAGGAGGCAGTACGTCAGCTGACTGATTATGCAAAAAGCGTGAATGCGGATATGATTGCCGGTCCGGAAAGCCGCGGATTCATTTTCGGCTGCCCGGTTGCGATCAGCCTGGGAGTCGGATTCGCAGTTGTCCGCAAGCCGGGCAAGCTTCCGCGCGAGACCATTTCCTGCAAGTATGATCTGGAGTATGGTTCCAATGAGCTGTTCATGAACAAGGACAGCATCAAGCCGGGACAGCGTGTCGTCATCATCGACGACTTACTGGCTACGGGCGGAACTGCGAAAGCAACTGCTCAGATGGTAGAACAGATGGGCGGCGTTGTTGCGGGCTGCGCATTCGTCATCGAACTGGATGGTCTGCCTGGCAGAGAAACACTGAAGGATTATGATGTCTTCCGCATCATGAATCTCTCCGATCACTGATCTGGCTTTTAAGAATGCACTGAAAAATCGAAGAGCTCTTCTCTTCGGTTTTTTGTAAAGAAAGGGGGTGCGGGTCAATGGCAGAAGTCAAGAATGCAGGCGTCAGCGACGTGCTGGAGGAAGCGGGGAAGTATATTCATAAACCGGAGAATCTGGCGCTGATCCAGCATGCGGCAAACTATGCGGCAGAACACCATGCTGGCCAGTTCCGGCGCAGCGGCGAACCTTATACCGTTCATCTGAATAATGTAGCCTACATCCTGGCCACGCTGAAATGCGGACCGAAGACCATTGCCGCAGGCTTTCTGCACGATACGATTGAAGATACCGGCGTCTCGAAAGAAGAACTGGCCGCCGAATTCGATCCGGAGATCGCAGATCTCGTGGAAGCCGTCACGAAAGTCGGAACCCTCGAATACAAAGGCAAAGATGATCCGGAATACCAGGCAGCCAATCAC
This sequence comes from Anaerolactibacter massiliensis, assembly GCF_900290205.1. Classification (NCBI taxonomy): domain Bacteria; kingdom Bacillati; phylum Bacillota; class Erysipelotrichia; order Erysipelotrichales; family Erysipelotrichaceae; genus Anaerolactibacter; species Anaerolactibacter massiliensis. The sequence continues at coordinate 693,449 of NZ_OLMH01000002.1, forward strand.
CGCAAGATCTTCATTGCGATGGCCAAGGATGTCCGCGTCATCCTGATCAAGCTCGCCGACCGTCTCCATAATATGCGGACGCTGGAATATCAGCCGGAAGCCAGCCAGCAGCGCATTGCCGCAGAAACGCTCGACGTCTATGCGCCGATTGCCCACCGGCTTGGTATCAGTTCCATCAAGAACGAACTCGAAGATCTTTCCTTCTATTACCTGAACCGCGAAGAATACTACCGCATCGCGCATCTCGTTGAGGCCAAGAAGACCGAACGCGATGCGTCTGTGCAGAAGATGATTGCCGAGATTTCGGCCATGCTGAAAGAACATGGGCTGGAATTCCGCATCTTCGGCCGCTCCAAGCATCTGTACTCCATCTATCACAAGATGGTCGTCCGCAACAAGCGCTTCGATGAGATCCTCGATCTATTGGCGATCCGCATTGTCACGAAGACTGAGCTCAACTGCTATGAGATCCTCGGATACATTCATGCAAAGTACCGGCCGATCCCGGGCAGGCTGAAGGATTATATCGCCGTTCCGAAGACGAACATGTACCAGTCCCTGCATACGACGATCATCGGTGATGAAGGCAAGATCTTCGAGGTGCAGATCCGTACCGAAGAGATGGATGCCATCGCTGAACGAGGCGTTGCCGCACACTGGCGCTACAAGGAAGGCTCCAGATACGATCCGAAGACCGAGCAGAAAGAGATTGAAGACAAGCTCTCCTGGTTCCGCGACTTCGCCGTATTCACCGGTGAGAACGAGAACGAATCTGCTTCGGAATACATGGCCACCCTGCAGAAGGATGTCTTTGAGGCAAACGTCTATGTCATGACGCCGAAGGGCAGGGTCATTGACCTTCCGAATGGCGCCACCCCGATTGATTTTGCCTACCGCATCCATACCGATGTCGGCCATACCGCCGTCGGTGCGATCGTCAATGATGCGATGGTGCCGCTGAATACCGAGCTGCATACGGGCGATGTCGTTCAGATCAAGACGATGAAGGGCACCGGCCCTTCCGAAGACTGGCTGAAATTCGTCAAGACGAATCAGGCTAAGCAGAAGATCAAAGCCTACTTCGCCAAGAAGGAAACCGAAAAGCGCGAGCAGCTGATCGATGCCGGCGAGAAAGTGCTCAGCGATGAACTGCGCAAGCGCGGCTTCGATCCGAAAGACTGGATGGACAAGAAGAAGCTCGAGAATATCTCGAACCAGTTCTCTGCCCAGACCTATACCGATCTGATGTACGGCTTAGCTGTCAAGACGATCAATCCGACCTCTGTCTGCGAGAAGCTGACAAACCAGAAGCGCTCGCTGAATGACAACGAGTCCATGCAGAAGCTGCTCTCCCGGGAACCTTCCCGCAAGCAGCACGTCCAGACTCGTACCGGCATCATCATTCCTGGCATCGAAGCCATGAAGCTTTCGATTGCCCAGTGCTGTCTGCCGGTATATGGCGATGACATTGTCGGCTTCGTGACCAAAGGCGAGGGCGTCAAAGTCCATCGGGCCGACTGTCCGAATGTCGCCTCGGAAAAAGCCCGCATCATGCATGTCGAATGGGACGAGGAGAATCCGGATCGTGTCTATGACAGCGATCTGACGATTTCTGTCCATGACCGCAGCTTCCTGCTGACGGATATCGTGACAGCTGTCTCGCAATCAAGAGCACCATTGATCAAGGTCAGTGCGGATGCCAACCAGGAAACCTTGATGACCCTCATCAAGCTGAAGATCCAGGTTCATAATCTTGCCCAGCTCACCACATTGATCGCAAATCTGCGCAAGGTGGAAAGCGTGATTTCCGTCGAGCGGGCGGTGCACTAGAAACGCTTGCCCAACCCGATCTGCGCATGTATAATGCAGTCGTACAAATTCCTAGACGAAGAAATTTCCTGAAGAAGGACTGGCAGAGACATTCCGGCTGGTGAAAGGAATGGTTCCCGAAACAGGAAAACGACACTTCCGAGAAGACTCCCGAACTCAGTAAGGAGCTCCGTATTCCGCGTTAAGGACCAATGAGTGCATGAACCTTCCGGTTCATGAATCGAGGTGGTACCGCGCAATCCAGCGTCCTCATCTGAAGGACGCTTTTATTTTTCTGTAAGGAGGATCCATTCATGAATTATCAGACTCCAAGAGGCACGTATGACATTCTGCCTGATGAGATCAGCCGCTGGCATGAAGCCGAAGCCCTGATCCGCGAGAAATGCCGTCTGTACCGCTACCATGAGATTCGCACGCCTTATTTCGAATCTACCTCCGTCTTTGCCCGCAAAAACGACAGCTCCGATATGGTCAATAAGGAGATGTACAGCTTCGGCAGCGGCGACGAAAGCTATACCCTGAGACCAGAAGGAACGGCAGGCGTCATCCGCGCCTTCGATCAGCACAAGCTCTACGGCTCGATGGAAATGCCGGCCAAGTTCTATTACATGGGCCCGATGTTTCGCCATGAGCGTCCGCAGAAGGGCAGACAGAGACAATTCACGCAGTTCGGCGTCGAAGCCTTGGGTGTCCGTTCTCCGCAGCTCGATGCGGAGTGCATTGCCCTTGGCATTGACATTGTCAAAGCCCTCGGCATCCGTTCTGTGAAGGTATGCATCAATACACTCGGCGATGATGAGTCAAGAGCTGCCTACCGGGCTGCTCTGAAGGAATACTTTACGCCGCATATCAATGAGCTCTGCAGCGATTGCCACCGCCGCCTGGAACAGAATCCGCTGAGAATTCTCGACTGCAAGGTGGATGCCGAAAGCCCGATTCTCAAAGGTGCTCCGCGGCTCAGCGACTATCTCAACGAAGCCTCGAGACAGTACTTCCAGGAAGTGCTTGCTTCGCTGGATGCGCTTGGCATTCCGTATGAAGTTGACGACCGCCTGGTAAGAGGCCTGGACTACTACACGCATACGGTCTTCGAAGTCAAATCCGTCCGTCCGGATGCCGGCGCCCAGTCGACGATCTTCGCCGGCGGCCGCTATGACCATCTGATCGAATACTTCGGCGGACCCGAGATGTCCGGCATCGGCTTTGCGATCGGCATGGAGCGTCTGCTGTCTCTGGCTGCAGATGAAGGCCATGTATTTCCGGATGAGAATACGACCGATGTCTATGTCATCGGCATCGGCAATACTGCTTCCTCAGTGCTGCCGTTTGCTGAACAGCTGCGTACGGCAGGCTTTGTCACCGAAGGAAATCTTGTCGGCCGTTCCCTCAAGGCGCAGTTCAAGAGCGCGGATCGCAGCGGCGCGAAGTACATCGCTATCATGGGCGAAGAAGAAGTTCAGAACGGCACCGTCAACCTGAAGAAAGCAGGCGGCGAACAGGTGAATGTCCGCCTCGATCAGGCGATCGATACTCTGAAGCAGTGGGAAGAAGGGAAATAACAGAATGGAACGCACATGTGGAAACGGCACTCTCAGAAAAGAAGATGCCGGCAAATCTGTCACGCTGATCGGCTGGGTCAGCAAGAGAAGAAACCTCGGAAGCCTGGTCTTCGTGGACCTCAGAGACCGCTCTGGCATCTGCCAGATCGTCTTTGATGAGACGATGGCTGAGCAGGTAAAAGACGTCCGCTCGGAATACATCCTGCAGGTATGGGGAAACGTACAGCTGCGCAAAGATGCCAATCCGAAGATGGCAACCGGCGAGATCGAAGTCCATGCTGAGAAGGTGAAGATCATCAACACCGCCAATACGACGCCGATCACAATCAGCGACGACACCGACGCTTCGGAAGATGTCCGTCTGAAGTACCGGTATCTGGACCTCAGAAGACCGTCTCTTCAGCATAATCTGATGGTGCGCCATCGCATCTGCATGATTGCCCGCAATGTCCTGGATTCCGAAGGCTTCGTCGAAGTGGAAACTCCGATCCTGGCTCGCTCGACCCCAGAAGGGGCAAGAGACTATCTCGTTCCTTCCAGAATCTACAACGGACGCTTCTGGGCGCTGCCGCAGTCCCCGCAGATCTTCAAGCAGCTGCTGATGATCGGCGGCATGGAGAAGTATTTCCAGATTGCTCGCTGTTTCCGCGATGAGGATCTGCGTGCAGATCGTCAGCCGGAATTCACTCAGATCGATATTGAGATGAGTTTCATCGATGAAGAAGACATCTTCGCAGTTGTCGAGCATCTGATGAAGGAAATCTTCCGCGATATCCGTCATGCGGAACTCGAAGACCACTTCATCCGCATCACCTGGAATGAATGCATGAAGCGCTTCGGATCCGATAAGCCGGATCTGCGCTTCGGCAATGAGATCCAGGATCTCTCTGATCTGTTCAAGGACACGCAGTTCCATATCTTTGCGGACTGCCTGAGCAACGGCGGTGAGATCGATGCGATCAAGTTTGAAAACGCAGCTGACAAGTACAGCCGAAAAGCTCTTGATAAGCTGCAGGAATTCATCCGTTCCGGCTTCAAGGCACATGCGCTCGCTTACCTGAAGATGGAGAACGGAGTGCTCTCCGGTTCCATTGCCAAGGGGCTTTCCGAAGAAGAGAAGCAGGCAGTGATTTCCAGACTGGACCTCAAGGACAATGATCTCGTCCTGGTTGTTGCGGACAAGCCGCGGGTTGCAGAAACCTCTCTCGGTGCACTGCGTGTGAAGCTTGCCCATGAACTCGGACTCGTGAAGAATAATGTCTTCAAGTTCCTGTGGGTTACGGAATTTCCGATGTTCGAATGGTCTGAAAGCGATCAGCGCTGGGTTGCGGCACATCATCCGTTCACTGCTCCGAAAGAGTCTGATATCGACAAGCTCTTCACGGATCCGGAACACGTCAGCTCCCGTGCCTATGATCTCGTGCTCAATGGCTATGAACTGCTCTCAGGTTCCATCCGTATCCACGATCAGGAACTGCAGGAGAAGGTCTTCGAAGCCATCGGCCTCACGATGGAACAGGCCAAGCAGAAGTTCGGCTTCTTCCTGGATGCCTTCAAGTTCGGCACTCCGCCTCATGGAGGAGTCGGCATCGGTCTGGAACGCCTCTGCATGGTGATTCTCGGAACGGACAATATCCGTGATGTCGTTGCCTTCCCGACTACCAACAGCTCGCTGGATCTGATGAGCGAATCTCCGAATGTCGTCGATGACGATCAGCTGAAAGTACTCGGCATCGAGATTTCAAAGAAACAGTAATCTTCTGAAAACTATTACAGAAGACCTGGATCAGGAATCCCTCTTCTCACATCATTGCCGGTTGTCAAGACTATACATGAAGAACAGGGATCTGATATAGTTTAATTGCCGGAGGGAACACATATTTTTCCAACACATTGATATAAGGGAGTTCTGACTGGCGACGCCTGTTGTGAATGCCCGGTGCGCCCGGGAATCCTGATGGAAGACCAAGGACACCCACCTCTACTTAAGAGGGAACATATCAACCTTCCGGTAATATTGAGAAATGAGCGGACATCAGTACGGTGCCCGCTTTTCTTTCGCCGCATAGTTCTGAATTCTGCCCAATATGACTGGAAATACGATCCCAGCGTGCATGATTGAGTACGATTCAGAGCTGATGCTGGCAGTGCACTGCCTTCTGAGAACGGCGGCGGATCATGGACCTGCTGTGCCTTTTCCGTTAATTTTCCCGTAGGAAACATGGCAGTATTTCTGCAGAAAGACTGAGCAGAAATTCTGACTCTTCAGAACAATAAAATCTTCTTCAGAGCATTCTGCGGAAACACATTTCTGCAAGTTCAGAATCTTCAGGACTGCAGTTTTTTTATCTGCGGAACGATCATCTATTCTCCGCAGGCCGATTTCTGATAGACATTTAAGCATCAGCGATAAATACAATATATTTTTAACTAAGATACATTGACAGATGAGGTAACTAAGAATATATTATGGGTGTGAGGTAAAGGGTATGAAGAAGAATGAAACCGAGAAGAAAGCATTGCGGAAAGACCAGAAAGAAATCCGCATCTACCATGCGCCGGTAACGGAATGGGAGAAGAACATGGCAAAGGTTCATGGCGTGATTGATTACACTGGAAGGAGAAGCTGATGGCTGGAATTGCTGCAGATCTGATCCGTGGGAATACTGATCTCATCATTCTCCGGTTTCTGAAAGATCATGATAGCTATGGCTATGAAATCAACAAGAAGATCCGGGAACTGTCAGAGGGAAAGTATGAACTGAAGGAAGCTACCCTGTATACCGCCTTCCGCAGACTCGAGCAGGATGGGCTGATTGAATCCTACTGGGGTGATGAAAACAATGGAGCAAGAAGACGGTATTACCGGATCACGGATTCAGGAAAAACAAGGTATGAACAGGGGATTCAGGAATGGGAAGATGCCCAGAACCTGATTGAAAAGCTGATCCGCTCGGATGATCAGAAGTGAGCGACCAAGAAAGGACAATGATATGAATCGTCTCAGAGTTTATATTGAGGGATTATTTGCCAGCTTTGATTCTTCGAAGGAAGTAGAAGAGCTCAAGGAAGAACTGCTCGCCAATTGCGAGGACCGGTATCAGGAATGCATCGAAAGCGGACAGAGTGAGGCAGAAGCATTCATGACCGTGATCGATTCCATCGGAGATCTTTCCGGAATTCTTGAAGAAATCCGGAAAAAGGAGGGCAGAAGCCCGATGAATCTCCGAAACTCCCTACAGGTGATGGCTGCCTCTCAGCAGGAATCAGAAGAATCAGAAACTACGGAAAATTATCCGAAAGAAATCACGGAACTGGAAATCAATGTTACCAGCACTGATGTTGTTCTGGTCGGAACGGACAGCGGTCTGCTGGAAGTGGAATGCGGCAGCAATATGGACCAGCATGTCTCCGGAAATAAGCTGACGATCCAGGAACATACCATCATCAGCAGGTTCTTCGGGTTCAGCATCTCCGATGGTTCCGATAAAGATCTGATCGTGCGTTTTCCGAAAGGACTTCAGAAGGTCACGATTCATACTGCTTCCGGCGATCTGAACTTTGAGAAGCCGATGGCAGAGGAATGGTCTGTTACGTCTGCCTCCGGGGATCTGAACGGAGAACTTGCTCAGGCAGAACGCTTTGCGATCAGGACTGCTTCAGGTGACCTCGATCTGTCATTCCCCGGGTTTGAACAAGGATCGATCACGTCCGCAAGCGGCGATGGACATCTGAACCTGAAGAATGATTTTCAGGATCTCAGGATCAAATCTGCTTCCGGTGATTATGAGATTGATACTTCCCGTATTTCCGGAGCAGAAGTGAACTTCACATCGGTGTCCGGAGATGCGGAAATCCGCACGCATCTGATCCAGGGAACCAACCGGATTGATGTCACGACGACCAGCGGAGATCTGCAGGTATTCTGATGACAGAGAAAGGGAGCAGCTGAATGGCTGCTCCCTGCATGCATGATTCCTTGCTTCAGCTGTGGCGCCGATGTTTCCGATTGCGGCGCTTTTTTCTGACTCTCGCATTATGGATCTGCACATGGATGATGCGGATCAAGAGAAGAATCAGAACAACCAGGGCTATGGCGAAGACACGGTGATTCGTCCAGAGATCATCCAGCCTGGCCAGGATCACGGCAAGCGTGCTTCTGGATACGGACTGATCTGAAACTGCTGAAGCAGTATAGAGAATCTGATCATTCACTGACACAGAGTAGGTACCAAGCTGCTGACCTGCGCTGATGGGTGCTTCGATCGTTTCCGGAAGATCTGAGACAATGGAGACTTCTGCATCTGACGGAAGATCCATGGTCACGGTATCTGCTGCGGAAGTTTCTAAGGTTGCCTCCGGCAGGGAATAGACGACCGGGATCGAGGCGATGGACTGGCCGGCTTCTAAGATGGTTCTGCGGCTGTAGTTCTGGGCATACCAGTTATAAAGCGTGGCCGCATCGGCGACATGGCCGGTTCCTTCGCTCTGTCCGGTGACCAGGATCAGATGCATCCCATTGACTTCGGCATGACTGGCGAGACATCTGCCGGCTTCTGTCGTATAGCCGGTCTTCCCGCCGAGGAAGCCATCGATGGAATAGCTGTTTTCGCCATTGTTGACCATGGACCAGACAGAAGAGGAGAGCGTTACCGTCGTGCCGGACGCATCAATCGGTCCGGTCGTATAGGAAGGGGTTAAGAGAATCTGACAGAACGTATCGTTCTGAATGCAGTACTGCAGCAGGATGGCCATATCATGGGCGGTACTGTAATGATCGCTGTCATGAAGACCGGTCGCATTGGCAAAGTGCGTATCATTCATGCCGAGTTCTGCAGCTTTCTCATTCATGAGATCGATGAAGGAGGAGACACTGCCGCTGACCGTGATCGCAGCTGCCTGCACGGCATCGGCACCGCTGGGCAGGAGAATTCCATACAGCAGGTCTTTCACCGTTACCGTATTGCCTGGCCAGAAGCCGGCGACGCTGGCATTGGCCTCGATGAGGCCATCCCACATCGCATCGGTGATTGTGACTTCCTGATTGAGATCGAGATGCTCAATTGTCAGGATCGCAGTCATCATCTTCGTCATCGAAGCAGGTTCCATCCGCTCTTCGCCATTGCGGTCCAGCAGAACCTGGTTCGTATCGGCATCCATGAGATAGCAGTACGTGCTGGTGATGGAAGGCGCATTGGTTTCTTCGTAATCCGTGATGGAAGTTTCAGGAGGAGATGCAGGTTCTTCGGCAGAGACAGGAACAGATGTGCTGGCCGACAGCAGCACGAGACAGCAGGCTAATCGCAGTAATTTCATGACTTTTATTCTAGAACCGAAGACACCTGATAGGCAACGCAGGATTGAAAAGGGGAATGTTTCAAGATAGAATAAAAGCATGTTTCAAGGCAGATAGAGGAGTGAGGTTATGTCAGTATTCTGGTCTTCCCTTTTGTGGTTTGTATTAGGCGGTGCCGTCGGCGCGCTGATCAGCTTCTATTTCACAAGAAAGAATTTCGAGAAGCAGCTGAAGGAGAATCCTCCGGTTACGGAGAAGATGATCCGGGCAATGTTCATGCAGATGGGCAGAAAGCCTAGCGAAGCGCAGATCAAAGCGGTCATGCGCTCGATGCAGCAGAAATAACAACAGGAGAAAGCCTTCCGGAAGGCTTTTTCATTTTTTCAGAAATTGCTGAAATAATATACAGAATTGCATATTTCATGGATTCATGCGGGAAATCCCGCAGAAAACAAGTTCATATTTCATGAAAATTTGTCATATAATGAACCCGTAACATAACAGGAGGACATATGAGTTCAGAGAAAAAGGTTTTCCAAGCAATGGATGGAAATACCGCTACTGCGCATAGTGCTTATGCGTTTACTGAAGTAGCAGGAATCTATCCGATCACACCGTCTTCACCGATGGCTGAGAACGTTGATGCATGGGCTACAGCAGGCCGCACCAACATCTTCGGCGATAAGGTTAAGGTGGTTGAAATGCAGGCAGAAGGCGGCGCTGCTGGTGCAGTTCACGGAGCTGCTCAGGGCGGTGCACTTGCGGCAACGTTCACTGCATCCCAGGGACTTCTGCTGATGATCCCGAACCTCTACAAGTGGTCCGGAGAAATGCTGCCGATCGTTCTTCACGTCGCAGCTCGTACATTAGCAACTCATACACTTTCCATCTTCGGCGATCACCAGGACGTCTATGCATGCCGTCAGACTGGTGTTGTCATGATGTGCTCTCACTCCGTTCAGGACTGCATGGACCTGGCTGGCGTTGCTCACCTGATTGCCATTGACGGTTCCGTACCGGTCATGCACTTCTTCGATGGTTTCCGTACTTCTCATGAAATCGACAAGATCGAAGTCATGGATTATGACTATCTGAAGTCCCTGCTGCCGGCTGATAAGCTCGAGGCATTCCGCGCGCATGCGATGAACCCGCATACCAACCCGATTGTCCGCGGCGGCAACGAGAACGATGACGTCTTCTTCCAGGCTCGTGAAGCTCAGAATGAGCACTATGCAGCAGTTGCTGATATCGCTGCTAAGTACATGAAGGCTGTTTCCGAGCACACTGGCCGCAACTATGCACCGTTCACCTATGTCGGTGCTCCGGATGCTGAGCGTGTCATCGTCGCTATGGGCTCCGTTACGGATACCATCACCGAGACGATCAATACGCTGACTGCAGAAGGCGAGAAGGTAGGTCTGATCAAGGTTTATCTGTATCGTCCGTTCTCCGTCAAGTATCTCGAAGCAGTTCTCCCGAAGACGGTCAAGAAGATTGCTGTTCTGGATCGTTCCAAGGAAATCGGCTCCAGAGAGCCGCTGTATCTGGATGTCTGCGATGCCCTCAAGCATCATGAAGGCCTGACCATCATCGGCGGCCGCTACGGACTGTCCTCCAAGGATACCAACCCGTCTGACATCAATGCAGTTTATGAAGAACTCAAGAAGGATAATCCGAAGGAAGAGTTCACGCTGTCCATCAACGATGATGTGACGCATCTGTCTCTGGATCCGGTTCCGCTGAAGGTGAAGTCCGATTATACTTCCTGCCTGTTCTTCGGTCTTGGTTCTGATGGAACTGTCGGCGCGAACAAGTCCACCGTCAAGATCATCGGCAACAACACGGATCTGTATTCCCAGGCTTATTTCCAGTACGACTCCAAGAAGGCCGGCGGCGTTACCCGTTCGCATCTGCGTTTCGGCAAGTCCCCGATCCATTCTCCGTACTACATCGATCAGGCAGACTTCATCTCCTGCTCGCTGGACAGCTACTGCTACAAGTTCGACATGGTCCGTCAGCTGAAGGAAGGCGGCACGTTCCTTCTGAACACAACCTTCTCTGCAGACGAGATTGCTTCCAAGATGCCGAACCGCATGCTCGCAGGTCTTGCTAAGAAGCATGCAAACTTCTACATCATCAACGCTACCCGTCTGGCGATCGAGTGCCATATGGGCCGTCATACCAATACGATCCTGCAGTCCGCATTCTTCAAGCTCAATGAGCAGATCATGCCGTACAGCAAGTCCCTCGAGCTCATGAAGGACAGTGCTAGACATACCTATGCTCGCAAGGGTGAGGATGTCGTCAATGCCAACATCTCCGCAATTGAGATGGGCGGCTCCGGACTGGTCAAGGTCGATGTGAAGCCGGAATGGGCTGATCTCGACTGCAGCGCTCCGCTGTACACGACCACAGGCGATCGCCACTATGATGATTTCGTCCAGCGCATCAACGCCCTCGAAGGCGAAGATATGCCGGTATCCGAATTCATGAAGGAAGATGTCATCGATGGATCGATTCCTGAGAACATCGCATTCCGTGAGAAGAGAGACATTGCTGCTCTGGTTCCGGCATGGGATTCTGCTAAGTGCATCGAGTGCGGCAAGTGCGGATTTGCATGCCCGCATGCTACGATCCGTTCCTTCCTGCTGACTCCGGAAGAAGAGGCTAAGGCTGCTGAGATCGCTAAGGAAAATGGTGCTGAGTGGTCCGTCAAGGATGCTTCCCCGATGTACAAGGGAGCTAAGGATGCCGGCTTGAAGTTCCGTATCCAGATCAGCCCGATGAACTGCGTAGGCTGCGGCGTCTGCATTACCGTCTGCCCGACCAAGGCACTCTCTGCTATGGATGTCAACACCCAGCGCAACGAAGAGCCGGTTGCTGATTACCTCTACAAGAAGACTTCTTACAAGTCTCAGTATGGCAACCCTGCTACCGAAGCTGGCATATCTCTGATGCGTCCGTACTTCGAAGTCTCCGGCTGCTGCCCAGGCTGCGGCGAAGCTCCGTACTATCGTCTTGCTACCCAGCTGTTCGGCAAGGACATGATGGTTGCTAACGCTACCGGATGCTCGATGATCTACTGCTCCGCAATTCCTTCTACTCCGTTTGCTACGGATGAGAATGGCGAGGGTGTCACCTGGGCAAACTCCCTGTTCGAAGACAACGCTGAATACGGCTTCGGTATGGCTGTTGCACAGACTTACAAGGAAGCTCGTATCCTGAAGATCATGGAAGAGAACCTCGATAAGGTTGAACCGGAACTTAAGGCAGACTTCCAGACTTATATCGATGCGAACGATGACCGTGAGAAGCAGAGAGCTGTCAAGGACAAGCTCGTTGCTGACCTCAAGGCAAGCTCCAACGAAGCAGTCAAGGAACTGCTCAATATGGAACGCGATCTCGTCGGCAAGTCCGTTTGGATCATCGGCGGCGATGGCTGGTCCTATGATATCGGCTACGGCGGACTCGATCACGTCATGGCTAACAACCTGAACGTCAACGTTCTCGTTCTCGATACCGAGACCTATTCCAACACTGGCGGACAGGCTTCCAAGTCCTCCCAGGCTTCTGCAATCGCGAAGTTCGCTGCTGGCGGCAAGCCGACTGCTAAGAAGGACATGGGCCAGATCTTCATGGAATATGGTACCTGCTATGTTGCTTCCGTATCCATGGGTGCAAACCAGACTCAGACCATCCGTGCATTCAAGGAAGCTGAGAGCTACAATGGTCCGTCCATCATCATCGCTTACAGCCCTTGCGCAGAGCATGGTATCAAGGGCGGCCTGATCAAGGCTCCGCTTGTCCAGAAGGCAGCAGTAGAGTGCGGCTACACGGTTCTGTACCGTTATGATCCGCGTCTCGAGAAGCCGCTGACCATCGACTCCAAGGAGCCTGACTGGACGAAGTTCAATGCCTTCCTGATGAATGAGGCTCGTTACTTCAATCTGCCGAAAGTCAGAGGCGAGGAAGTTGCAGAGAAGATGTTCGCAAAGACACTCTCCGATGCACAGGTCCGTTACAACAAGCTTGTCAGCAAGGTCAAGCTGCAGAACGAACAGTAATTCCTGAATCACGAAGAGACATCTCTCAGAAATGGGAGGTGTCTTTTTTTATGCCTGAAAAGCAGGAATTCAGCAATTCTTAAGAAAGATTACAGATTCCGGGGATGATCCTTGACTATCTTTTTGCAGATACTACGGAGTACAATAGACATGTTCACGAGGAAAGAATGTTTTATGAAAATTCTCCTGTATTTTGAAAGTGAAAGTCTGATTCAGACTTCCGGAATCGGAAGGGCTTTTGAGCATCAGAAAGAAGCTCTGACTTCGGCTGGAATCGAATATACGACAGATCCGTGGGATGAGGATTACGACATTCTTCATATCAATACCTACGGAGTCAATTCCAATGCGATCATCAGCCATGCAAGAAAGCTTGGCAAGAAGGTGATCTACCATGCGCATTCCACGGAGGAAGACTTCCGCAACAGTTTCGTGCTGTCGAATCTGATGGCACCGGTGTTTAAGAATCGTCTTGTCTCTCTGTATACGCAGGCGGATGCGATCATCACACCGACTCCGTATTCCAGAAAGCTATTGATGAACTATGGCATCAAGCTTCCCATCTATCCGGTCAGCAACGGCATTGAGCTGGATCAGTTCCAGCCGGATGAAGAGAAGGTCAAGGCTTATCGCCAGTACTTCAGCCTGAAGGAAGGGGATAAAGTGATCCTCTCGGTTGGCCTGCCATTTGAACGCAAAGGCATTCTGGACTTCGTCGAGATTGCCAAGCGGATGCCGGAATATAAGTTCATCTGGTTCGGTGAAATCAATCCGCTGGCTGTCCCTGCAAAAATCAATGAAGTCGTGGAGAATCATCCGATCAACTGCCTGTTCCCGGGCTATGTCAAAGGACCTATCATCCAGGGAGCCTATCTTGCGGCGGATTGTTTCTTCTTCCCGTCTTACGAAGAAACGGAAGGAATTGTGGTTCTAGAAGCACTTGCCAGCCGCCAGCAGGTCATCGTGCGTGATATCGGCGCATTTGATCCATGGCTCAAGAGCGGCGTGAACTGCTATAAGGGAACCTCCAACAGCGAATTCATCCATCTGATCCGCCAGTGCGTGGAACATCAGATTCCGGATACATGCGATGCCGGCTATGAAGTAGCGAAGACCCGTTCGATTGACCGCATCGGCCAGCAGCTGAAACATGTCTATGAAACCGTGCTGAGCGGTCAGTTCGATCCGGAAGATCCTGCTCTGCTTGGCTGAGCAGCGGATTCTTTCTATGAAGCGTCTCAAGAAATTATTTTCGAGCTACTGGTTCAATTCCCTCCTGATTGTGGGCCTTGCCGTCCTGGTGCTGTATCTGACCCTGCAGAACAATTCTGCAGAAGTGCTTCAGATGCTGAAGAATGCGGACCGCGGATGGCTGATTCTGGTTGCCGCAATGGTGATCGGAATCCGTCTTCTGAACGGGCTTGCCATCAAATGGGAATGCAACCTGAGCTTTCCGCAGTATACCTGGCTGCAGGGCGTGGTCAATGCCTTTACCGGAGGCTTCTTCAATGAGATCACTCCGAGTGCTACGGGCGGACAGTTTGCCCAGGTATATATCTTCCGCAAGCAGGGAATTCCGGCCAGCAGCGCTGCGGGAGTACTGTGGATGAATTTCATCCTGTACCAGAGCACGATGGTCGGATCGGTGTTTCTATTGATCCTGCTGCGGTTCCATCACTTCTATACGACTTATTCCCAGTTCTTCCTGATTGTCATTCTCGGCTTCATCGTGAATTCGGCAGTCATCGTTGGACTATGGGCTATGGGCAGATTTCCGAAGTTCTATACCTGGGTATGCACGACTGGCGTCATGATCGGCAGCAAGCTTCATCTGATCAAGGACAAGGACAAGGCAATCGACAGCCTGAACAAGCAGCTGGACCGGTTCGGCAGGGAAGTTGATATTCTGCGCCATCATAAGGAAAAGATTCCGCAGGTTGTCAGCACGCATCTGCTGCGGCTGATGCTGTACTATGCGATTCCGTATTTCTGTGCCAAAGCGCTGCACATGCCGGTGGACATCTCCGCGCTTCTCGATGTCCTGGCATTGTCTTCGTTTGTTTCGATGGTCACTTCGTTTGTGCCGCTGCCTGGGGCAAGCGGGGGAAGCGAAGCCGTATTCGTGCTGATGTTCTCAACGATTTTCGGAAGAAATCATGTCAGTGCGGTGATGCTGATCTGGCGTTTCATGACGTATTATTTTGATATGGCTCTCGGGGGCATTGTCTTCCTGATCGCCAGGAATCAGAAAGACGTTCCGACGATGCAGGAACGGATAGAGTAAAGGAGAATCAAATGAGAATCGGATTATTTTCAGACACTTTCCCGCCTGATATCAATGGTGTTGCTAACAGCACCTCCATCCTGCGCAATGAACTGAAGAAACATGGCCATGAGGTCTATGTCGTTGCGCCAAGAGCCGGAAGAGGCTGGGCAGAATGGAATGAAGACCATACGGTTCTTCGTTTAGCAGGCATTGAGCTCAAGCAGCTCTATGGCTATGTGATGACGAGTCCGTTCCATATCAATGCCCTCAATGAGATCCGCAAGCTGAATCTTGATGTGATCCATGCTCAGACCGAATTCGGAGTCGGCATCTTTGCCCGGATCTGCGCAAAGAATCTTTCGATTCCGCTGGTCAGCACGTACCATACGACGTACGAAGACTATACGCACTATGCCAACCTGTTCAATTCTGAGCGGTTTGATCAGGAAGCCAAGAAAGCGGTTGCCTATCTGTCCCGTCTTTACGGAGACAGCTCGGTCGAGGTCATTGCGCCTTCGATGAAGACGAAGGAGCTGCTGGAAAAGTATCATGTCCGTTCTGACATTCACATTGTTCCTACCGGTCTGGAACTGGATCAGTTTGCGCCAGGAAAGAATCCGGAAAAGCGGACGGAAATCCGCACGAAGTTCGGAATTCCGCTGGATGCGAAGCTGGTTGTATATGTCGGCCGCATTGCCGAAGAGAAATCGCTGGATATGGTCATCGACGGATTTGCCGAGGCAGATCAGCGCGGGGATCATATCTATTTCCTGATTGTCGGAAGCGGCCCGGATGCCGAGAAGGAAAAGCAGAAAGTCGAATCGCTCGGTCTGTCTGACCGCATCATCTTTGCCGGTGCAGTTCCTTCCTCAGAGGTTGCGGATTACTATCGGTCTGCCGATGCGTTTGTGTCCGCCTCTCTGTCCGAGACACAGGGCATGACGTTCATTGAAGCGATGGCCAGCGGTCTGCCGCTCTTTGCAAGAAAAGATGTCGTACTTGAAGAGCTGCTGCTCGATGGGAAGACCGGCTGGTATTTCAGCGATGCGCATAGTCTTGCTGATCATCTCGAGATCTTCCTCAATACCTCTGATGAGGCTCTGAAGGAGATGAGTGCAGCGGCACTGAATCAGGTGAAGCCATACAGCAGCGAAACGTTCTATGAGAAGGTGCTGCAGGTCTACCATGATGCGATTGATTCCTATGAGCATATGCTCATTGTCGAAGACGTCAGAGTCAAGGATGATATCGTTCAGCTGTTCCTTTCGGATATGCAGGGCGGCAGCGAGGATATCCGTCTTTCCATGACTCTGGATGACTATTACAATGAAGGCATCCGCAAAGGCGGAAAGCTTTCCAGCCACAAGATTGAAGAGATCCGGAACAATGAGTCGGCAGTCCTGGCCTATGAAGGCTGCCTGAAGCGGATCCTTGCCAAAGATCGCACCCGCAAGGAAATCTATGACTGGCTGACCCAGAATACGGATTGCAGCATTGAGGCAATCAACCGCATCGTCGACCGCCTGGAGCAGAAGGGCTACCTGAACGATGAGCGGTACTGCGAAGAGAACATCAGCCGCATGAAGGTAGCGCTTCTAGGCGAAGAGCGCATTCTGCGCGAACTGCGCAAGCGCGGCATACCGGCAGAGATGATTCAGCAGAAGCTTGCGGAACGACCTGCCGATGAACTGGAACATGCGAGAGAGTATGCGGAGAAGGCTTCGAATTCGATTCATGATGACAGTGTGCTGATGAAGCAGAAGAAGCTGAAGTCGAAGATGATGCAGAGGGGTTTCAGTTCAGAGATTTCAGATTCCGTGATCCGGGAGATGGATTTCACGGAGGATGAGCATAATGAGCTGGAAAATCTGCGCCGCTGTGCCCAGAAGGCCAGAAAGCGTTATGAGAAGAAGTATGACTCCACGCAGTTAAGGAATCATGTGTTCCGCTATTGTGCGGCCCAGGGTTATCAGGCGGAAGATATCTACGCAATACTGGATGAAATGGAGTGGAAATAAGAGATGACGAAAGTCAGAGAGTTTCGGGAAAAGGACCGGCTGACGCAGCCTCTTCTGATCAAGAGCTGCGTGAAGGGAGTCACGCAGAAAGGGGCTCCTTATCTGAATCTGGCCCTTCAGGACAATACCGGCATCATAGACGGAAAGCTCTGGGATGCCAAGCCGGAAGACATGCAGAATGCGGTTGCCGGCCATGTGGCAGAGCTGAGCTTTGAGGTGCTGGAGTACAATAACAACCTGCAGTTACGGGTCAACCGGATCAGGGATCTCGATCAGGATGCAGTGGATCTCAGCGAGTATGTGATGTCTTCGCGCATGAGCAGAGAAGAGCAGAAACAGAAGATCAATGGCTATATCTGCTCGATTTCCAATGCGAATCTGAAAACGCTGGTGCAGGGCATGTATGACAAGGTCGGAAAGAAGTTCTATGATTATCCGGCGGCTTCGAGAATTCATCATAACTATCTCGGGGGGCTGGCAGAGCATACACTTGGCATGGCGGCGCTGGCCGAGGATGTGGCCGGGCTGTATCCGTTTCTGAACCGGGATCTTCTGATTTCCGGAGTTCTCGTGCATGATCTTGGCAAGACGGCAGAGCTTGGCGGCGTGATTTCTTCAGAGTATACCGAAGAAGGAAGACTGATCGGACATATCTCGATCGGCCATGGCTGGCTGATGGAGGTTGCCGAGCAGAAAGGACTTGAGCACACGGAAGAAGCATTGCTGTTAAGGCATATGATCCTGAGCCATCATGGCAAGCAGGAATTCGGTTCGCCTGTGCTTCCGGAGGTTCCGGAGGCGGAGGCACTTTCGTTAATTGATAATATGGATGCCCGGATGAATACGCTGAACCAGACGCTTTCCACGGTGAAGCCCGGGCAGTGGAGCCAGCGGCTGTTTGCGCTGGAGAACCGGCAGTTCTATCGTTCGAAACTGGAGAAGTAGCGTATGGATATCCGTTTAGGCATCGTTCAGGCAATGCATGCGGTTCTCTCGAAGACAGGAAGGGGAGGATCGCTTCCCGGCTCGCTTGCGCTGAAACTGGATCCGCACTTCCTGGAAAAATTCCGCATGCCGCCGATCGTTGTCCTGGTCACGGGAACCAATGGCAAGACAACGACTTCAAATCTCATTGCGGAAAGCTTGAGGGCTTCGGGATTGAAGGTCGTGAACAACCATCGCGGCGACAATCTGAATGTCGGAATCGCCACGCTTTTAGCTAGCAGCAGCGATTCGCATTTTCATGTGCAGGCAGATGCAGCGGTCATCGAAGTTGATGAACTGACCCTGTACCGCCAGTTTGCAAACCTGCATCCGACGGCTCTTGTCGTGACGAACTTCTTCCGCGATCAGCTTGATCGGGCTGGTGAGATGGAGACCATCATACGCAAGATCATGAAAGTCACCGAGAACTTTGAGGGCGATCTGATTCTGAACGGGGATGATCCCAATGTTCTCAGGATCGGGGAGAACGCGAAGAAAGCCAGGATTCATTACTTCTCGGTCGGCGAGAATATGATCAGCCGCAATGTCAGCGATGAAGCAAGTGAGGGCAAGTTCTGCCCGCGATGCGGCAGACCGCTGATCTATGACTATTATCAGTATTCTCATATTGGACGGTTCCATTGTCCGTATGATGGCTTCGGCAATATCCGACCGGATCTTCAGGTAACAGAAGTAGATTATGATCATGGCACATTCACGGCCGATGGAACGGTTTATCATTCGTTCCTGAATACGATCTATGCCGTATATAACTGTGCTTCAGTGCTCTGTCTCATGAAGACGCTGAAGCTGGATCCTTCTGCGGCGAATCAGGTATTTGCGACCTATCAGCTCAAAGAAGGCCGCAATGAGGTATTCGAGCTCAGCCAGCCATGCACGATCAACCTGGTCAAGAATCCGACGGGGGCCAATGAAGTTATGAAATTCATCTGCGCCCAGCCTGGAGAAAAGAATCTCTGTATTTTCCTGAATGACAATGATCAGGATGGACATGACATCTCCTGGATCTGGGATGCCCATTTCGAGCGGCTCGGGGATCCGCTGATCAGAACCATCGTCTGCTCGGGATTGAGGGCCTATGATATGGCACTGAGATTGAAGTATGAGGATATTCCGATGTCGCGCATCCGCGTCATCGAGGACAGCACAGAGGCAATCCGCTGGCTGGATGAGCAGAATCTTCAGAGCTATGTGATCTCCACGTATACAGCTCTGCATCCGACCAGGGCAATCTTGAAACGGGAGGCTGCGAAACATCATGGATCTTAAGATACTGTGGATGTATCATGACCTGATGGATCTCTATGGCGACAAGGGAAATATCCAGGTCCTGAAGACTAGATGCGCCGAACGGAAGATTCCGTGTATCGTCGATACCTGCGGCATCGGCGAGGAACGGGATCCGAGGAATTATGATCTGTTCTTCTTAGGCGGAGGAGCAGACCGGGAGCAGGAGATGATCTACCAGGATCTTCTGACCCGGAAGCCTCTGATTGAAGAAGCGATGGCCCAGGGAACTGCGTTCTTACTGATCTGCGGCGGCTATCAGCTGTTCGGAAAGTATTACCGCGATCAGGATGGGAATCAGGTCCCTGGTCTGAATCTGTTTGATTATTATACGGAAGCTTCAGATCGCGATCATCGCTGCATCGGCAATATTGCGGTAGAAGCACATATGGATGGCGATACGTTTGAGGCAGTCGGCTTCGAGAACCATGGCGGCCAGACGATGAATGTCGCAACGCCATTTGCCAAAGTGCTGAGCGGTCATGGCAATACGTTTGACGGCCGCAGTGAGGGTTTTGTGAATGACCAGGTTCTGGCTACTTACATGCATGGACCGCTTCTGCCGAAGAATCCGAAGATCGCTGATCTTGTGACGAGGCGTGCATTGAAAAAGCGGTTCGGCGAAGTCACGCTGGAACCGCTTGATGATACGCTGGAAAATAAGGCAAGAGAAGTCATACTGAAACGTCTGCATGTACATGACGAAACAAAAGGCTGATTCGTTCAGCCTTTTATTTTGCCGTGACTTTTGCCAGCACTTCGTCCAGATCCTGCTTGGTCGGAGTTTCCCTGAAACCGAAGCCGTCATCTTTGCCATAGCGGGGGATGATGTGGAAGTGCAGATGATCGACACTCTGACCGGCTGCGGCGCCGCAGTTCGTGATGACGTTGACTCCTCCCGCACCGGTGTTCTTCATGATCTGACCTGCCAGCATGTGCACGACATGCATGACCTGTTCGATGGTTTCTTCGTCTGCTTCGACGAAGTTGCGGACATGTTTCTTCGGCATGACAATCGTATGGCCGTAGGTCAGCTGGGAGATATCCAGGATAGCCAGAACATTCTCATCTTCATAGACTACCTTGGATGGAATTTTGTGATCGATGATATCGCAGAATACGCACATAGATAGATTTGCCTCCTCCACTGTATTATAGAAGAAAGAAGCCCTTCCGGCCAGCCGGATAAAGTGGCCCCGTTGTCAAGGACAGTTTTCTGACAGTTCGGGTTTCTGAGGGTCACATGCATTGATCAAGACGGAAGACAGCTGAATCATAGCTGTCTTCTTTCTGTATTCAGCAGGTTTCAGAGAGATGTTTCCGGATCATCAGTGCTCGGATGATTCATTCTGCGCATGACGAAAACATCTTCTGGCCAGGGGAAGTAAGCTGCTCTATTCTTTCTGTGCCTGTATCAGTAAAGAGCGTCCATTTCTGTGACGTAGTCAAATGGCGGTGTGTTCTTCCATTCCTGCGGATTCTCAAGCTTCTTCTTCAGTTCTTCATCTGCTGTTTCGTAAGCTTTTCCTGCTGCTCTCACTCGCTCCAGAAGTGCTTCCAGTTCTCTGATTTCCTCATTGGAGTCTTCAATGAGCGTATTCAGTTTCTGAATTTCTTTCTTCAGCTTCTTCTGATCTGTCGCAATGATGTGCATCGGAAGGAGCTTCTTTTCTGCTTCCTTCTTCTTCTGAACGTTTTCTTCCCGCTTCTTCTTCAGATAGTTCAGATGATCCTCTACCAGGCTTTCAACCGGCCTCATCCGATCTCCTGCGATACCGTAGTAGTTATCTAATGGATAGACTCCTGTAGTCTTGTACTGATAGAACTCCGCAGGAGTAAGACCGGCAAGATCATACTGATAAGCTTTCTCATTGTAGTGGTGCATATAGCCTGCAATCAGATCTCTGACTGTCTGATAGTCCGGACACATCTCGATCAGCTTCAGAAGCTGGCACTTCATTCTTCCGAAGAAGGATTCCATCGGTGCGTTGTCCTGGCTGTTCCCTCGCCTGGACATGGACTGCACGAAGCCGTCATCTTCGAGCAGCTTCTGAAAGGTAACGGACAGGTACTGACTCCCCTGATCGGAATGAATCAGAGCGTCCGGATGATTCAGTTCGCTGCGATGCTGGTCCATCATACGGTGATAGGCTTCTGTAACCAGAGAGACATCCATATGCCTGCTTACTGCTGATCCCAGGATTTCCCTCGTGAATCCATCCTTGAACGCACACAGATAGCAGAGCTCGCGATTACTTCCATAGTAGAGATAGGTAATGTCTGTCAGGATCACTTTCCGCGGGCTGTCACCGAAGTCACGATCGACATAGTTCTGCTTGGCATCACATGGATGGAAATGAGTTGCCTGTCCCTTATAGGCATCTTTATGAGGGACATATGCGGTAATGCGCATTTCTTTCATCAGTCTGGTGATCCGTTTTCTGCTCACCCTGAGATCGTAATCACGCCACAGGTAAGTACGGAAGGTCCGCGCTCCGGGAATTCCGCAGTGCTTATGGATGATTGAGATCATCTTCTCCTTGATCTCCCGGTCTTCTTTCTGCGTTTTCGTTTCCACAGGATTCTCAAATCGTTTCTTCCAGCTGTAATAGCCGCTGGAACTGCAGCCGAAGATCCGGAACAGATCTGATGCCGAGAACTGATGAACATGTCCTGCTGGCTGAGTCTCCTGCTTCTGAAGAGTGTAATACACCATTCTGAACTTCTGATGGTTCTTCAGTTCGGATTCGATGATGTATTCGTCTCCGCCAATAGTTCGTGTACTTTTTTTTCCAGTTCGAGCAGTGCTTCCAGATAAGCTGTCCGTGCTTTGTAATAAGCGGCTTCTTCCTCCGGCGTCAGATCTCCCATCTCATCACGGGGAATACTCCCGTCAAATCTGGAAGGATCAACGAACGATCCGTCTTTCTCCATCTCTCTGGCACGCTTGGCAGCACTGTTTGCACGATCAGTACCCAGTTCCTTTACCGGGAAGCCGAGTGATTCATAAGCTTCCACTCCCGTCATTCCTTTGTTCATCTGCTGACACATCCTGATATAGAACTCCGTCTTGTAGATCAGATTCGTTCCGTGAATGTCCTTCACGTATTCGTTCTTCTCTGCAATTTCCTGAATGGCACTGCGTTTCTCGTAATACTTCGTTTTCTTCTTACCCATCTCTATTACCTCTCTATGATTCCGATGGTATCACAGCACCAAGATCTGCAGCGTGCTTCCGTGCCTTTTCTGCAGACCTGGCCATCATGCGGTCATACTTTGCCTGTTCCCTGGAAAGGTATTCCTGGTATTCCTGCTCAGAAAGATTGTTCAGATAGACGGCAAAGTCCATCGGTGTCTTTCTGCCGCGGTTCCATTGCGGCCGTTCAAAGTTGTAATAGTCAATGTAGTCATTGATTTTCTGCCGGATCTCAGACGTATCATGGGCATCGGAGAAGTCAGCTTCATCTTTCATATGCCCGAAGAAGGATTCCATGGATGCGTTATCCCAGCAGTTTCCACGCCGTGACATGGACTGAACGAATCCCATCTTCTTCAGCTTCTTCTGAAACGCATCGGAAAGATACAGTGCCCCCTGATCGGAATGAAATACCATTCCTGTCGAACAGACGGTATTCTGATCCTGATCTTTCATGATTCCGCTCAGCATCTCATCAGTAAGGTTCAGATCCTGTGTATCGCTTACTGCAGAAGACAGAATCAGGCCGGAAACACTGTCTTTGATCGGAGAGTAATAGGAAGTATTTCCCCGGCAGTCTTTGATATAGGTGACATCTGTCATGACCTGTTCATAAGGTTTCCCAAGACGAAATCTGCGCTTCAGCACATTCTCTTTCCGGTTCCTCTGAAGCAGTTCTCTGGCTGCCTGCCTGGATTTCTTCGGTGCTCTGACCGTACACAGCAGTCCGGCCTTTCTCATCAGCCTCTGAACTTTCTTGCGGTTCATGACCGTCTTCTGCAGCTTCGGCATCATCATGGTCACCATGCGGGTTCCTTTCGGATATCCGCGGTATTCAATCACTTTCCTGATCCGTTCAATGTCTTTCTCATCCTGACGCTGTTTTCCGTTGGAAACATAGTATCTCAGACGATAGAAGCGAGAGTGGCTGAAGCCGAGGATTCTGCACGCACCGCTGATCGAGAATCCTCTGACGTAAGGGAAGGCTTTCACCTGATCATGAATGAGATCACACACTTTCCGGAGAGTCTCAGGAGAAGTAATACGAAGGCTTTCTCTTAGCTCACTCATTTTTCTCTCTTCCATCTTCTCCATCAGCTCGCACAGTTTCTTCGCGGTGCTGAGATCCAGAGCGGCAAGATGAACCTTTCTGTTAACACGATCCGGCTTCCAGTGCAGAAGCTTATATCGAATCCGCATCAGTTCTCCCGCGCTGAGCAAGTCTGCAGGAATCTCAAATACCTGCATTACATCCAGAATCGGAAGGTCTCTGATCAGATAAGCACATTCATAGAATTCTGATCGGAGGGACAGTTTTTTCCGGGTGACTGTTCTGACCCAGGAACAGCTCTTCAGTTCAGAAATCACTTCATCGGAACGGAAAAATTTACCCGTAACAGGTAATTTTCCTTCCAGAAGGAGTTTAAGCCTATGGATTCTCTGATAACCGATCCGGTTCGGATCAATGCCGTGCTCCTTCAGAAGCGTTCTAAGGTCAGTGCCAGGATATCTCCTTATCGCTTCTTTAACGAACGCATCTGAAAAAGAGATGCCGCCACGAGCTCTGACGAATACTCCGGTGTCAATGAGCAGCTGGATTTCTTCTTCTGAAAGCTTCGGCGCAGAAACAGAAATCGAAGGCCCATTTCCATTGGTGGGGTGACCATGTTTTCTGAAATTCTCAGTCAGTTTCTTAATCACTTGGTTCCCTATCATTTTCGTGGAGATTCCATTGTTCTCCAGGAACTTGCGGATCTCGTGATGAGAGACATACCAGTCATACATCCGGCATCTGAACTCATAGGTGAATGCGATGTGATTCGTCCGGATGAATTTCACATTCGGATTAGCCTGGAGAATCTGGATTTCCTCTGGAGAGAAGAATACATAATCAGTTTTAGGATTGCGTTTTCTGGATTTTCTGCCCATAAAAATGGCCCCTGCAGGAGGACCTCAGCACTGTCAGAGTGCTGTCCTTTCTACAGGGACCACTTTAGGAAGGGCGTTTGCTGAATTAAATTAGTTAGCTTCAGCGCTTGCAGAAGCAGATGCTTCAGCAGTAGCCTCAGCGGTTGCTTCAGCAGATGCAGCTGCATTTTCAGAAGCTGCTGGGGTAGGAGTCGGATCAGCCATTGCCTGAACCAGATACTTGCTGTCAGCGGATTCAATCGCATTGTACAGATCGATGTCATAGACATGGAAGTTGTACTTGCGGAACCAGTAGGTATTCGAGTCATCCTGGACAGCAGTGATGCCAGACAGGGTGCTGATCACATCATCCTTGTAGTTTTCCGGGGTATTGGATTCAACGCGGACAACGTAGTAGGTGTCTTCACTGCTTCCCGGCAGCATCGTCCAGCCGTCATCCGGAGAAGCACTGCGCAGAACTGAGAGGACAGTGGAATCATAGGAAGTGGTGTTAATCGTGATGATTTCCGGTTTTCCGGAAGAAGAGCTGTTGTTGCTGGAAGCTGCTTCAGCAGCAGTGGAGGTGCCATCCTTCAGTTCAGACAGTGCCGCATTGGCATCATCTTCCGTAGTGAAGGAGAGGACCGTAGCCTGAATCGGATTGTAGTAATCGCAGAGGCTGTCGAAGTTCTCCTCGATGTACTTGTTCACAAGCTCATCAGCCTGCTGTGCAGGAATCAGAACATCGTTGACATAATCATCTTCCGTCATGCCGGAGCTTTCCAGGTAGGAAGTGAAGGTGGAGCCATACATTGAGGTGTAATAGGAGAGCGTGCTCTTGGCCGAGGAACGCATGTCATCCGTAATCTCGATTTCCTGTGCGGCAATGGCATTCTTGGCATCATTGATCGCAGTGGATTCAGCAGCGGAATTGAACATTGTCTCATAGATCTGACCCTTAGTGACTTTGGTATTGCCGATGGTCATGACGACATCACTGCTGTCCTTGAGCTTTGCTTTTGCATCAGAGCATCCGGTGAGCGATACCAGCATGAATCCGGACGCGAGAATTGCTGTAAGTTTCTTCATATTCGTTCCGCCTCCTCAGTTCGACTCTGCCGATGCGCTGGCAGAAGGTTCTGCGGAAGCGCTTGCCTCAGCAGAAGCAGTGGCATCTGCACCTGCAGAAGCCTCAGGTGAAGCACTCGCATCAGCCGATGCGGAAGCCTCCGGGGAAGCAGTTTCTTCAGTCGCTTCCGGAGAAGCAGAAGCTTCGGTATCCGAAGAATCAGTGCTGTCAGAGAGACCGAGGTAGGACTTCAGACGGCTTTCAGTCTCGCTGTCCGTGAAGGTCATGCCAAGCTCCTGTGCCTTAGCCCAGAGAGCTGTCGGCATCAGTTTGGTATCATAATTGGAAACCAGATCGTTATACGGAGCATCTTCATCAATCACAGCCGGTTCTGAAGATGCAGAAGCAGACGGTGTCGGAGAAGCAGTCGCTTCCGGGGAAGCAGTTGCTTCTGCGGAAGAGGTGTAGGTGGCATTCTGCTCTGCAGCATACACCGCCGCTATCGTATCAGCACTTGCGGAGTTGCACTTGATCTTGAACCAGCCGAAGTTCTCACTGTAGACCCAGTCGCTGACTTCGCCTTCATTCAGTTCGAGCGCAGCCGCCAGGAAGTCGGCATCGAGGCTCGTGACATTCTTGTCGATGACGCCGAGCACGCCGCCCTTGGAAGCAGTGGAAGAATCTTCCGAATAATCTGCAGCGACCTGAGCGAAATCCGTTCCGGATGCCAGGGAATTATCGACTGCGGTCATGCGGCTGTTCTCATCTTCAGTCGGAACCGGATTTGCTTTCGAGGAATCTTCGAACTTGATCAGGATATACGAGATGTCGCGGATCTTCAGATCATCGAAGTTGGCCTTTGCGTAGTCAGCGGTGATCTGCTGTTCCTTGAGATAGTCGATCAGGTAGTTCTGAAGATCATCATATCCGCTGTAGCCGATGTTCTTCAGCTGGCTGTCCAGCGTGCTCTGATAGCTGGAACCATACTGTGAATAGTAGTTCGAGATGATCTGTGAAGCCTGGCTCTGTGCTTCGCTCTTCATCTCATCCGTCGTATCCACGGACTTGGTGACCGCAGAAGCGAATGCGCGGTACAGGGCAGATCCGCCATTGTTCTTGTAAAGTGAATCGTAGAACTCGGAAGCGGTGATATCATCGCCATTGACTTCATAGACGACGTCTTCGCCGTCTGCAGTCTTTCCTTTCAGCTTGCCTTTGTTGGTGTCGTAGATGTAGTAGACGCTGATCACTGCGAATACGACAATCAAGAGGGAGACAAACCAGTTCTTTTTCAGAAAATTTCCCATACTTCCTCCTTGAAAAAACGCTTTCCTATTATATTCCAGGGAATACGCATTTGCAATTTGAGAAAACCGCATGAAATCTGAACTTTCTGTGAACCATGGCATGATCATCTGACAACCGCAGAAAATCATTACATGATATAATCCTCAAGGAAAAATGGAAGGTGATTAGAACATGAAGAACCTTGTAGTGGAAGATCTCCACGTTTCCGTGGAGGGAAAAGAAATACTGAAGGGACTCAACCTCACGGTAAAAGACAGAGAAGTTCATGCATTGATGGGACCGAACGGGAATGGCAAATCCACTCTGCTTGCTGCAATCATGGGACACCCGAAGTATCAGGTGACCAGCGGATCGATTACCTATGATGGCCAGAATATTCTCGAGATGAGCGTCGATGAGCGCAGCCGGGCTGGCATTTTCCTGGGCATGCAGTATCCGCAGGAAATCCCGGGCGTCACCAACAGCGACTTCTTACGGGCTGCGATGAATGTGCGCCGAGACAAACCGGTACCGTTGTTCACGTTCATCAAGGCCATGGAGAAGACGATCAATGACCTGCAGATGAAAGAAGACCTTGCTCACCGCTTCCTGAATGAAGGATTCTCCGGCGGCGAGAAGAAGCGCAATGAGATCGTGCAGATGGAAATGCTGAAGCCGACTCTCGGCATGCTGGATGAAATTGACTCCGGCCTCGATGTCGATGCTCTGCATATCGTCGCAGATGCGATCAATCACATGCATGATGAAACGGATCTTGCGCTGATTGTCGTTTCTCATTATGAACGGTTCTATCAGCTGATCCGTCCGCAGTTCACGCATGTGCTCGTCAATGGCCGCATCGTGCTGGAAGGCGGTCCGGAACTCGCGGATAAGATCGATAAGGAAGGCTATGACTGGATCTACAAGGAATACAATGTAGCACCGGCCGCAGAAGCAGAAGAGAAGAACAAGCGTCCGGTTCTCAGCAGTATCGGCACGTGTGCCGTCAAGGAAGCAGTCCAGGGTCCGAAGAACGCATGACGCCGATTCGTGTGAACCAGGATATCCAGCTGTCTGACGGATATCATGAATATGAGATCGATACGGACCGCAGCCTGGAACTGACCTTCTCTGCTTCAGGAAATGTCCAGGTATTTGTCCGGATCATCCATTGCGGACCATTGAGAATCCGCACCTTCAATGCCAGAGACTCCAAAGTTTCCTATCTGTTCTGGAATGATATGAAAGAACCGCTGAACTGCGATGAGTCGCACGAAGTCATGGGCGATGCTGAGGTGACCGTTGCCTATGGCGAATGCAATGAAGCAGCTTCGAAGCGCAAGACTTATATGACCCTCCGGGAAAACGGCGCCCATGGCAAAGTATCCAGCGCATCGCTGGTCAGAGCTGATAAGAACTACTCGATGGAAGTCGTGAACTTCGCACCGCATACGCTCGGCAATATCGAGAACTACGCAGTCGTCCTGAAGGGCGGCAAGCTGATGATCGATGCCATCGGCAAGATCGTCAAAGGCGCCAAGGCCAGCGAGTCTCATCAGACTTCCCGTGCCCTTGCCTTTGAGGAAGGACAGAATGCGGAGATCCTGCCGGAACTGCTCATCGATGAGAATGATGTGCAGGCATCTCATGCCATGTCCATGGGCAGAGTTGATGATGATCAGCTCTACTACCTGATGTCCAGAGGCCTTACCATGCAGCAGTGCACGAGTCTGATCTCCACGGGCTACCTGATGCCGATCGCAGATGTCATCGATCAGGAGGAGCTGCGGAATACGCTGCGCAAGGAACTGGAAGGGAAGATCAGCAGCCTATGCTAGATGTCGAGAAAATCCGGGCTGATTTCCCGATGTTCCGGAACAATCCGGATCTAGTCTATTTTGACAGCGCCGCGACTTCTCTGAAGCCGCAGTGCGTGATTGATGCCGTCACGGATTTCTATACGCATCATACGTCCAACGTCCATCGCGGCGACTATGCCATTGCCGCAGAAAACGACCGTCTCTATGACGGGACACGTTCCATCATCGCCAAGTTCATCAACTGCGATCCGAAGGAGGTCGTGTTCACGCATAATGTCTCTGCTTCTCTGAATCAGGTTGCCTATGGCCTGGCCAGGAATTTTCTGAAGCCGGGCGATGTGCTGCTGACAAGTGAAGCAGAACATGCCTCGAACCTGCTGCCGTTCTTCCGGCTGCAGGAAGACTACGGTATTCACATTGAGTATGTTCCTCTCGACAAGGAAGCTAATCTGACCGTTGAGAACTTCAGAAAGGCAATGCACCCGGGCGTCAAGGCAGTCGCGCTTGCCCAGGTGACGAATGTCCTCGGCTCTGTTCAGCCGATCAAAGAGATTGCCGAGATCGCCCATGAAAACGGTGCGTTAGTCGCTGTCGACGGTGCGCAGTCCATTCCGCACATGAAAGTGGATGTGAAGGAACTCGGTATCGACTTCCTCGGCTTCAGCGCGCATAAGATGTGCGGCCCGGATGGGGTCGGCGTCCTGTGGGGCAGATATGATCTTCTGCAGCAGATGGATCCGATCTTCCTGGGCGGGGATATGAATGCCCGCTTTCAGTCCTGCGGAACGATGCAGCTGAAAGAAGCTCCGACGAAGTTCGAGGCAGGCACTCCGAATATCGAAGGCGTGATCGGACTGGGTGCAGCGGCAAAGTATCTGATGTCCATCGGCATGGACAATATCCATGCATACGAGAAAGAGCTTCGTGCATATTTCCTTTCGGAAATGCAGAAGCTCGATAATGTCGAAGTCTACAACCCGGATAATGAATACGGCCCGATTGATTTCAATGTGAAGGGCGTATTCAGCCAGGATGCGGCAGGTTATCTGGCCAGCCGCAATATCGCGGTCCGTTCCGGGAATCATTGTGCCAAGATTCTGCATGATGTGATCGGCACCGATTCCACAATCCGGGCATCGCTGTACTTCTACAACACGAAAGAAGAAGTTGATCGCTGCGTCGCTGCCGTGAAGGACACGAATCTTGAGAACGCAGTCGGTATCTTCTTCTAGGAGGTTTGATATGAGCAGTGAAATGGAAACAATGCTGAATGATCCCTCGGTGCTCCGGGAGCTCATCATGGATCATTATCAGTACCCGCATAACCACGGACTGAAGAAAGATGCAGAAGGCTATCAGTCCGTGCATATGGCAAGCGATTCCTGCATCGATGACATTACGGTGCAGTCGCTCATCAAGGACGGCAAGATCGAAGACGTCCGCTTTGACGGCATTGCCTGCACGATCAGCACAGCCAGCACTTCGATGATGACCGATCTGGTCAAAGGCAAGAGCGTCGAAGATGCCAAGAAGATCATCGCCGATTACTTCGCAATGATTGATGAGAAGGAATATGATCCGGAGCTTCTGGAAGAAGCAGTGGCCATGAAGAATGTCTACAAGCAGGCAAACCGGATCAAGTGTGCGACCATCGGCTGGAAAGCCATGCAGCAGATGATCGATGAAAGTGAGAAGAAAGCATCATGAGCCAGGAAACGATCGCAAATGAGCAGAACGATGTCATCACTTCCCAGGATGATTACAAATACGGATTCCGGGAAAAGGATGTCTCTATCGTCGATACCGGAAAAGGTCTGAATGAAGATGTCGTCCGCGAAATCTCCAAGCTGAAGAATGAACCGGAATGGATGACTGAATTCCGCCTGAATGCCCTGAAGACCTTCGAGTCCATGCCGATGCCCTCCTGGGGACCGGATCTGTCTGAGATCGACTTCCAGGACTTCACGTACTTCAAGCGTGTTTCCCAGGAAGCAGAGAAGAGCTGGGATGAAGTTCCGAAGGAAGTCAAGAATACATTCGAACGTCTCGGCATTCCGGAAGCAGAACGCAAGTATCTGGCCGGCGTCACGACGCAGTATGAATCCGAAGCTGTCTATCACAACATGCTTGATGAAGTACGCCAGAAGGGCGTCGTCTTCCTTGACATCGATAGTGCATTGAAAGAATATCCGGATCTGTTCCGGAAGTACTTCGCAACGATTGTTCCGCCTTCTGATAACAAGCTCGCAGCGCTCAACAGTGCGGTGTGGTCCGGCGGCAGCTTCATCTATGTTCCGAAGGGTGTCAAGCTTGAGAAGCCGCTGCAGTCCTACTTCCGCATCAATTCGGAATCCATGGGCCAGTTCGAGCGTTCCATCATCATCGTCGATGACGGTGCGGAATGCTCTTATGTTGAAGGATGCACGGCCCCGCAGTATTCCAAAGACTCCATGCACGCAGCCGTTGTCGAAGTGTTTGTCGGCAAAGGTGCAAAGTGCCGCTACAGCTCTGTGCAGAACTGGTCCGGCAATATTCTGAACCTTGTCACCAAGCGGGCTAAGGTAGATGCGCGTGGCACGATGGAATGGGTAGACGGAAATATCGGTGCCCGGATCTCCATGAAATATCCTGCCTGCATTCTGGCAGGGGAATATGCCCATGGTCTCTGCATCTCGATTGCCGTAGGTTCCAGAGGACAGTTCCAGGATACCGGTGCCAAGATGATTCATCTGGCTCCGCATACCAGTTCTTCGATTGTCTCGAAGTCCGTTTCCAGAGGCGGCGGTGTCACGAACTTCCGCGACTGGATCCGTTTCTCGAAGAAAGCCGCTAATTCCAAGGCGAAGATCGAATGCGATACGCTGATTCTCGATGATCTCAGCCGCAGCGATACGATTCCGCTGAATATCAATGAAAGCGATACTTCGACGATCGAACATGAAGCGAAGGTCTCCAAGATCAGCGAAGAGGAACTCTTCTATCTGATGAGCAGAGGCCTCACGGAAGCCCAGGCAACGGAGATGATTGTCATGGGATTCCTGGAGCCGTTTACCAGGGAGCTGCCGATGGAGTATGCAGTGGAGCTGAACCAGCTGCTGAAACTCGACATGACCAATTCTATTGGATAAGCAGAGTGCAAGAAGCACGGGACTGAGAAACCGTGCTTCTCTTTCTATTGAGGATCGTGCAGAATTCAGCCATCAGATCTTTCTGCATGTACTGCCGGAACTTGAACAGGCAGACATCATCTCCTGCTTTGTCTCGATGCGCGATGAAGTATCAACCGCAGAGATTCTGGACTGGTGCTTCTCTCATCAGAAAACGGTGGCGGTTCCGAAAACGCTGAAACATACCCTGGAATTCCATGTCATTCACTCCAGGGACGATTTGAAGCCGGGCGTATTCGGAGTTCTCGAACCGGAAGGCGGAGAGATTCTTTCTCCGGATCAGTTCGATCTGATCCTGGTTCCGCTTTCTGCTTTTGATGCACAAGGACATCGCACCGGATACGGGAAAGGGTATTATGACAGCATTCTTTCTCATTGCCAGAAGAAGATCGGCCTGGCCTTCTCCTGTCAGTGCATGTCTTCCATCGAGCCTGATCCATGGGATGTGACCCTGGATCATGTCGTGACCGAAAAGGGAAAACTGAAGTGAAAAAGTCCTGCAAAACCATCCTGTCTATGGTAAACTATCTAGGCATGGTTGGTTAGCTCAGCGGGAGAGCATACCCTTCACAGGGGTGGGGTCATGGGTTCGAATCCCATACCGACCACCATCACGAAACCGCAGAAATGCGGTTTTTGCATATTCCGGGCATTCGATGAAGGAAAATTGTTTTCTTGTAATATAATGAATCAATCAGAAAGGAGACCATAATGAAAAAGAAAGTCAGCTTTGATCTGCGCCTGCAGATCAACATGATGTATCTCCTGAGTTCTATTCTGTTCGTGATCTTCTCGGCAGTTACCTTCCGTGATTTCCGTACGTATAATCCGCTGACTGCAAGTCAGTCCTTATCTTCAATCGTTCTGACGAATGCGGTCACCATGCTGGTGCCGGGAATTCTTCTGATGCTTTATGCAATGATGAAAAACGATGACCTGGAGGATTCTGAGAAAAAATGACTGAGATCAATCTGAAGCAGCGGATGATGGAAAAGCCGCTCGGAGGGGTTCTGATTCAGTTCTCTGACAGCCCCGCAGTGCTCTATGTCGCGAAACAGTCCGGTCTGGACTTCGTCCTGTATGATTGCGAGCATGGCATCATTCCGTATGAGAAACTGCATGATCTGATGCTCTGCGGAAATGCCCTGGATCTTCCCTCAATTGTAAGAGTCCCGGAACTGAGCAGGGCATGGGTATCCAGAATCCTGGACTTCGGGGCATCGGGCGTTATGGTGCCGATGATGGAAAGTGCAGAACAGGCAAGGAAACTGGCCGATTGGGCGAAGTATCCGCCGCTTGGAAGAAGAAGCTATTCCGGCGGTGCACATACCGGCTATGCCAGTTCCGGAAACCACTCTTTCCATATGCAGGAAGACAACCAGCGGACCATTGCAATTGCGCAGATTGAGACGGTGGAAGGGATCCGGAATGCAGAAGCTATTCTGAAAACGGAAGGAATTGATGCGGCCATCATCGGTCCGGCAGATCTTGCGATTTCATCTGGACATCCGGATGTGATTCAGAGTGAAGATGAGATTGAGGGGATCCGGAAGGTTGCGGATCTCTGCCGGAAATACGGGAAAGGATTCGGCATCATCGGCAGCACTTCACTGCTTGCACAATTTGCCGGCAGTCTGAATCTGATGGTCTCTGCAATCGAGACGCATCTCTGGCAGGAAAGCTTTGCAGGCTGCAGAAGAAGCTATGACACGATTCTTGAGAAGCATTAGCTTTGGCTGTCATGGGCAGAATTAATGAAAGCTGATCTTTTGTATGGATCAGCTTTTTTAAATGAGCAGCTGATCATTCCGCTTTTTGGCGGCTATGAAGCCTGATCTGCCTGCGGGGACGATGATCCGGATTGCCAGGCATCATTGCGTCAGAATGGGCGATCAGCTGATGACAATCGGCTTAGAATACCTGCGGAACCTTTCAGAAGCTCAGAACCTGCTGGATGAATATGAGGCATCGATCCGGAAATAGGGATTGATTTTTCAGGAACAGAATCAGAAAAAAGGCTCCGGATCATTTCTCCGGAGTCTTTTCGAGGGAAGGCGGACTGATCAGATTCCGGAAGCACCGTAGTTAGAAAGATAGCGGGCACTCGGATCGGTAACCTGGCATCCTTTCCAGGTCTGGTTCGGAAGCCAGTAAGCAGGAATCATATCATCCATGCCTGGATAGAATGATTCGAAGATATCACGGTACATCAGGGATTCCTTGGTATAAGGAGGGCACCACGAGTATTTCCGGCATCCTTCTTCAAAGGCCTGATCGCTGTATTTCTGTTCCGCGAACTCTTTGAGATCATCTGCGAGGGAATGACCGACTGCATCACTGAAGGCAGCTTTGTCGCGGAAGAGGATATCTTTCGGAAGAATCTCATCTTTTTCGAATGCATGTCTCAGCAGATACTTGCCCATATGGTAATGGTTGCGCTTCAGCTCCGGATCGATGCTCATGACATAGCGGACAAACGCCAGATCTCCGAAGGGGACACGTCCTTCCATGGAATTGCTGGAAATGCAGCGGTCTGCACGAAGCACATCATAGTAATGCAGCTCCCGGATGCGCTTTTCCGCTTCCAGCTGGAATGATTCTGCATCTGGTGCAAAATCCGTATATTTGTATCCGAAGAGCTCATCGCTGATCTCTCCGGTATAGAGCACATGCACATCCGTGGTTTCATGAATCTTCTTGCAGAGCAGGTACATGCCCATGCTGGCCCGGATCGTCGTGATATCCCAGGTTCCCAGAACCCTGATCACTTCCGGCAGGGCGTCCAGAACTTCCTGTTTCGTCATCGTGATCTCGGTATGATCGCTGCCGATGTATTCGGCGACTTCTCTTGCATACTTCAGGTCGATCGCATCAACATCCATGCCGATCGCAAAGGTTCTGATCGGCTTGCTGCAGGCTTTCTGCGCAATTGCGCAGACCAGCGAGCTGTCAAGACCGCCGGAGAGCAGGAACCCGATCGGGGCATCCGCATCCAGACGCTTCAGAACCCCATCCGTGAGCTTGTCATGAATCTTCTTGCATGCGGGCTCCAGATCATCGGAAGAAGTCTCTTCCGCATGCCAGATGGTCGTATAAGGAATGAATCTGCCATCTTCATAATACGTTCCCGGAGGGAATGCATGAATGTCATGCGCAATCGGCATCAGACTTGCCGGCGTGCTGCCGAAGCAGATCTTTCCGTTCTCGGTATAGCCGTAGAACATCGGCCGGATTCCGATCGGATCGCGACTCGCGATGAAGGAGTCCTTCTTCGCGTCATAGATGACCATGGCATATTCGCTGTCCAGATGATTGAACATGCCAGTTCCGTATTTCTCATAAAGAGGAAGAATGATCTCACAGTCGCTGTCCGAACGGAAGGCGTATCCTTCCGCTTCCAGTTCTTTCCTGACTGGTCTGAATCCGTACAGCTCGCCATTGCATACGACATACGAACCATCTTTCTCAAATGGCTGCATTCCGGTTTCATCCAGTCCCATGATGGAAAGCCGCTGGAATCCGAGAATGCCTTTTCCTTTCAGAACTATGATCCTGCCCATATCCGGGCCGCGGTCCTTCAGTTCTGCCAATCCTTTTTCAAATGCGTTCTGATCCGTTTTCGGATCGGTTGTTACCAGTATTCCGCACATATCTGACCTCCGGAAAAAACAAACAGTCCTTCATCCCTGATACTTGGGACGAAGGACTGTACTCCGCGGTGCCACCCAGATTACCGGCAATGCCGATCACTTTTTGCCTACTACCATAGCCAAGCAGTTTGCTAACGGGCTGCCTCCGTCGGGTTCTACTAGAGCATGCACTCGTTCGAGCCGAAGCTCCGAGGGGTTCTTTCACCAGGTCAGCAGGCAGGGTTCTCACTGTTCCGCTGCTCACTTTGCTGCTTCAGCTGGATACTTTTCCTCATCATTGCTGTTGCGTTTGTTATAATTATTTTTCAGAAACATGTCAAGCATTTTCTGAAAAATTTTCGCTCAGTGATTTCCAAGTTCTTCTGCCCGATGAATGCACTTCTCATCCGCTTCATGGAATACGTTCTTCAGGTTCTGGTCTTTCAGAGACTGAATTGCCTCAATCGTCGTGCCGCCTTTCGTGCATACTTCATCGATCATATCTGCCAGCGGCTTTGTTCTGTTCTCCTGCAGCAGCTTTCCGGAACCGATCATCGTCTGCACGATCAGCGCCCGGGCAGCTTCTTCATCAATGCCGCGTTCTACCGCATCTTCCATCAGACACTGCACCACATAGTAGAAATAAGCAGGGGTGCTGCCATTGAGCGCTACTGCTTCGGTCAGCTGCGATTCCTTCAGCGTGCGGGCAAGCCCCATGCTGGAAAACAGCTTGAATACGAAGTCATAATCATCTGCCGGGCAGTTCTCTGACATGCAGAGAGCGGTAGCCCCTTCCCCGATCTGCAGCGGCGTATTCGGCATTGCCCGGATCACCGGAACCTTGCCGAGCTTCTCCTGCAGATGGCCGATGGATACGCCGGTCACGATGGAAAGCAGGCACTGGATGTCTGCACCTTTCAGATGATCCAGCACTTCTTCAATATGCTGAGGAGTGACTGCCAGCAGTACGATATGGCAGCTCTCTGCCACTTCTTTCTCGCTGTTCAGCTGCGTGAAGCTTTCTTCCTGACAGAGCTTCGCCGTGCGGACAGAGGGGTCATAGACCGCAATCTCATAGCGTTCCACGTACTCTTTGGTTGCAGCTCCTCTGGCAATGGCAAGCCCCATATGTCCAAGACCGATAAACCCGATCGTGAATCTGCGTTTCTGTTCCATAAGAGAATACCTCCGATAATGCCTAAGTATAAAACGGAATGCAGGCGTGATGCAATTACGCTAGAATAGTTCCGGAGGACGCCTATGTATCTCATTTCCTGCTGGATTGAACATCCTGTCCGGCAGATCGATCAGCCATTTACATATACTTCAGACGAACCTGCAGAATGCGGTATGCGCGTTCGCGTGAACTTTGCTCACCGCGAAGTGACAGGATTTGTGGAATCGTGCGAAGAAACCGATGAAACTCTTGAGCAGGCCGAGGCCAGGCTGCACTGCCGTCTGAAACCGGTGCTGTCTGTTCTCGATCAGGAAAGCCTGATCACTCCGGAACTCCATGACCTTGCTTTATGGATGAAGAACACGACGCTTTCGACGACGATATCTTGCTTCCAGGCAATGCTGCCGGGAAAGATCAAGCCCATCACCAGCAATGCCAGGGTCGTCATGGAACACTGGGCAGTGCTTTCCGAGGGAGAGTTCAGTCTGACTCCGAAGCAGCTGGAGGCTTTTCAGTATGTGAAAAACCATCAGCCGCTTCGCTACAGCGATCTCAGAAAGCAGTATCCGAACCAGGCCAGAGCGCTGATCGAAAAGGGTGCCATTCATCTCGAGACAAAAGAAAAAGAAGCAGCAGAAACTGTTTCGGAACATCCTTCAGAGCCGCTGCCTCTGACGAAAGACCAGCAAAGTGTCTATGATGAGATCAGAACGAGTCCGGATATGGTTTTCCTGCTGCGCGGAGTTACTGGCAGCGGCAAGACCGAGGTCTATCTGCACCTGGCGGAAGACGCGCTTTCAGAAGGCAGGCAGGTGCTGATTCTCGTGCCGGAGATCAGCCTGACCCCGCAGATGATTGAACGCGTCAGCAGCCGCTTCGGGACAGAGCTTGCCATCTACCACAGCGGCCTCAACCCCCAGGAGAAATATGAGCAGTACCGCATGGTCCGCTCCGGCCGCGCCAGAGTCGTGGTCGGCACGAGATCTTCGGTATTTCTGCCATTTCAGAATCTCGGACTCATTGTGATGGACGAAGAGCAGGATACGTCTTACAAACAGGAAAATCAGCCGGCTTATCATTGCCGCGATATCGCCATTCACCGCGGTGCCTATCATCATTGCAAAGTCGTCCTCGGCTCAGCGACACCGGCTCTGGAAAGCTATGCCAGAGCCCTGAAGCATGTCTATCATCTGGTCACGCTGGATCATCGGATCAACGATACCCTGCCGGAAGTCACGATTATCCCTCTGAAAGAAGCTATGAAAAGAGGGGAGTCGTATATCCTCAGCAATGAACTGAAGCAGAAGATCCAGGAACGGCTTGCCCGCCATCAGCAGGTGATTCTCCTATTGAACCGCAGAGGCTACAGCACTTCGCTGCGCTGCTGCGCATGTCAGGAAGTTCTGATGTGCCCGCATTGCGATCTTGCATTGTCTTATCATCGTCAGGAGCATCTGCTCAAATGCCATACCTGCGGCTATCAGATGCGGGTTCCCGCTGTCTGCCCATCCTGCGGAGCCCGGGAAGGCTATTCTGCCTACGGCTTCGGCACGGAGAAACTCGAGCAGGAAGTGCAGGCTGCTTTTCCTGAAGCTTCGATTCTGCGCATGGATGCAGATACGACCGGCAGGAAGAATGCCCATGCGAAGATCCTGAATGCCTTCGGCCGGCATGAGGCAGATATTCTGCTCGGAACCCAGATGATTGCCAAAGGACTGGACTATCCGGATGTGACGCTGGTCGGCATCCTGAATGGAGACGAAGGCCTCAGCCATACGGACTATCGCAGCTGTGAGCTGACGTTTGATCTCCTGATGCAGGCATCCGGCCGCAGCGGCAGAAGCGAAGAACCGGGCGAAGTGGTCCTGCAGGTGTTCGACCCCGATCACTATGCCGTGCAGTGTGCTGCTCATCAGGACTATGACACCTTCTTTGCCAAAGAGATGCAGTTCCGCCATGCGGGCATGTATCCGCCGTATACGTATCTGATCGCAATCACGGTATCTGATGCAGATGAGGCTGCCGGAAACCGCACCGCGCTCTGGCTGAAGAATTCTCTGCACGGGACTTACAAGACGATCGGCGTGATCACGCTTCTGAAAATCCAGGATCGCTTCCGGTTCCGGATTCTTCTGAAGGGCAGAGATCTTGAAGAGATGAGAAAAGACGTACGGGCATTATTCCGTACGGAGGAATACAGAAAGGCAAAGGACATCCGGATCGATGTGAATCCGATGACCCTGGACTGATATGGAAAGTGCAAGAGCTTATGCCTGGAAGGCATTGAACCGCATCGTTCTGGAACATGGCTATGCAAGTCTGATCCTGAGAGGAATGGAAGGCTATTCCAGAGAAGACCGTTCGCTGATCAGCGAGATCGTCTACGGAACGCTGCGCAATTACACAAGACTCATCTATCAATGGGAAGACCTTGCTTCGCATGTGAAGCAGAAGACGGCAGTACTTCTGAATATGAGTGTGTACCAGCTGTTCTTTCTCGACCGCATTCCGGATTATGCTGTGATCAATGAGGCGTGTTCTCTGGTTTCAGAAAAAGAGAAGGGATTCGTCAATGCCGTACTTCATAAGGTGCAGAAGCGGGGCATGATCGCCCCGGAGTTTCATGATGAACTGGAACGGATGGCATTTGAGACTTCTCATCCGCTCTGGTTATTGAAGCTGTGGAGCGCGCATTACGGGATGGAGAATGCAGTGAAGATTGCCGAAGCAGATCAGCAGAGGCCAATTGTCTACGGCCGCCGCAATCCGCTGAAGATCAGCAGGGAAGAACTGTTCTCAGACCGGAAGGTTCATTTCCTGGAAGCAGACTGCTTTACGTATGACGGCATCCTGACGGAAACTTCGTGGTTTGATGAAGGGAAGGTGCTCATCCAGGATCGGGCCTCGCAGGCAGTCGGACGGCTGCTGGAAGCGGAACCAGGCATGTGCGTGCTGGATGCCTGTGCAGCCCCTGGCACCAAGACCCAGGAGATTGCCTCTGAGATGAAGAACCAGGGAATGATCACAGCCCTGGATCTCCATGAAGAGCGGGTGAAGCTGATTGAACAGCTTATGGTGAAGACCGGAGTCTCGATCGTTTCCTGCCGAGCAGCGGATGCCTCGAAGCCGATTATGGGAATGGAGCCGGAATCCATGGACCGGATTCTCGTCGATGCGCCATGTTCGGGGCTTGGCGATCTTTCGCATAAGCCGGAGATCCGCATGCATGTCACGCCGGAGAGCCTGGATGAGCTGACGAAGCTGCAGGCTTCGATTCTCGAGAATGCGGCTGCGTATCTGAAGAAGGGCGGCAGAATGGTGTACAGCACGTGCACGCTGAATCGCAAGGAGAATGAGAACCAGGTGAATACGTTTCTGAAACGGCATCCGGAATTCGAGAGGATCTCAGAAAAAACCTGGTTTCCGTATGAACTGGAAAGTGATGGCTTCTATGCGGCAGTCCTCACCAAAACGGGGAGTGCTATGGTAAAATAAATAACACTTATGCAGACTATCTATGATTTGACACTGGACCAGATGACGGTAATGCTGAAGGAACTGGGCCAGAAACCATATCGGGCAAAACAGCTGTATACCTGGCTTTACCGCAAGCGGGCAGAAGATTTTTCCGAGATGACGGATCTGCCGGCATCTCTGATTGAGACGCTGAAAGAGCGCTACTGCATCATGCCGGTGAAGCTGCTGGAGAAGCAGACTGCCAAGGACGGCACAGCGAAATATCTGTTTGAACTTCAGGATGGCTCGACGATCGAGACCGTCCTGATGCATTTCGTGTTCGGTGAAAGCGTATGCGTGAGCACGGAAGTCGGCTGCAGCATGGGCTGTGCATTCTGCGCATCTGGTCTTCTGAAGAAGCAGCGCAATCTGACCGCTGGCGAAATCACCGGGGAGATCATGTATATCCAGAAAGAACTGGATGCCGAAGAAAAGCGGGTTGACAATGTCGTGCTGATGGGAACCGGCGAGCCGTTTGACAACTATGACAATATCATGGATTTCTGCAGCATCATCAACAGCGACCATGGCCTTGCCATCGGCGCCAGACATATCACGATCAGCACCTGCGGCGTCGTGCCGAAGATCCGCGAATTTGCGGCTGGTCATTATCAGTACAACCTGGCGATTTCCCTGCATGCGCCGAATGATGAGCTGCGCCGGCAGCTGATGCCGATCGATCAGGCTTATCCGCTGCCTGAACTGATGGCGGCACTGAAGGAATACAGCAGCCAGAACAACCGGCGGCTGACGTTTGAATATATTCTGCTGAAGGGCGTCAATGACAGCGATGCCATGGCCATTCAGCTGGCAGATCTGATCCGGGGCATGAATGCCTATGTGAATCTGATCCCTTATAACGAAGTCGATGAGAATGGCTTCCGCACGACGGACGCGAAGACGTCTCTGCATTTCTATGACGTGCTGATGAAGCATGGCGTGAAGGCAACGCTCCGCACCCGGCATGGGGAAGACATCGATGCGGCTTGCGGACAGCTGCGTGCGAAGCATGAAGGGAAGCTTCCACAGTGAAATACTACGGGATCACTGACCGCGGCAAGCTCCGCCGTTCCAATCAGGATAGCTATGTGATCGCCACAAACCAGACCGGCGATGTTTTTGCGATGGTCTGCGATGGCATCGGCGGCGGCAAGGGCGGCGATGTGGCCAGCCGGATCGCCGTATCGTATTTCTCGATGGCATTCTCGGAAAACGAAGGCTTCAGCTCGGCAGAAGAAACCGAAGCCTGGGTGAGAGAACAGGTGGATTCCGCCAATGCCAGGATCTTCGAGACCGGCAGGAATATGCCGGAACTGCATGGCATGGGCACGACCCTCAGCGGCGTGCTGATCACGAAACATGGCCGATATGTTGTCAACATCGGTGATTCCCGGACGTACAGCTATACCTCCGCAGGATATTTCCGGCTTCTGACCGAAGACCATACGCTGGTCAACGATATGCTGAAACAAGGAGAGCTCACGCCGGAGCAGGCAGAGAAGTTTCCCCGCAAGAATGTGCTGACCAATGCGCTGGGAGTCTGGGAGAAAGTTCATGCGGACATTTTCGTGCATAACGAAGAACTCAGCGGATTTCTGATCTGCAGCGATGGGCTGCATGGCTATGTGGAAGAATCCGTGATCCGCACGATCGTGCTCGACCGTGAAACCGATCCTGCACTGCGGGTGCGCCGGCTGTATCAGGCAGCGATGGATGCCGGCGGCTATGACAATATCACTGCCATCCTGATTGACCTGGAAGGAGACGAAGCCCATGAGCAATTCTAAGAATCTGATTGCCAACCGCTATGAAGTCTTCCAGCATATCGGCCAGGGCGGCATGGCCGATGTATTTCTAGCCGTCGATACGATTCTGAATCGTCAGGTTGCGATCAAGATCCTGCGTTCGGAACTTTGCACGGATGCGGTTTCCGTGCTGCGCTTTGAACGCGAAGCCCAGGCGGCGACCGCGCTTTCGCATCCGAATATTGTCGAGATCTATGATGTCGGCGAGTATAAAGGCCACCATTACATCGTGATGGAATACGTCCCCGGAAAGACGCTGAAGAAAGTCATCCAGCAGAGGGGCGCACTGCTCAAGGAAGAAGCAGTTGACATCATGAAGCAGCTGCTCTCGGCTACTGCGGAAGCTCATCGCAGAGGGATCATCCACCGCGATATCAAGCCGCAGAACGTCATCGTGAAATCAGACGGATCCGTGAAGATCCTTGACTTCGGCATCGCGCTGGCTAAAGGATCGATACAGCTGACCCAGGCAAATAATGTCATGGGCTCGGTCCACTACCTTGCCCCGGAGCTGGCAAGAGGCGAAAGCGCAACGGCTCAGTCCGATATCTATGCCCTTGGCATCGTTCTCTTTGAGATGCTGACGGGAGATGTTCCATTCAAGGCAGACAGTGCCGTTCAGGTTGCGCTGATGCAGATGAAGAATGAAATGCCATCTGCCCGCGCCATCAATCCTTCGATTCCGCAGTCTCTGGAAAATGTGATCATCCGGGCAACTGCCAAGGATCCGGCTCAGCGCTATCGTTCCTGCAATGAGATGCTGGAAGACATCCGCACTTGTCTCAGACCGGAGCGGCTGAATGAACCGAAGCTCTATCTGCCGAAGGTGTCTCATAAAAGTCTCGAAGACCTCGAGGAAGAGAAAGAACCAGTCCGAACTCCTTCCAGAAAGAACCGTCCTGTCAGGGAAGAAACCGAAGAACCATCCCGGGTATCTCATCCTGCCGTCGGGAAGAAACCGAAGGGCAACAAGCCGCTGTTCATCATTCTGATCGTGCTGCTCTGCCTGCTTGGCGTTTCGGGAATCTATCTGGCACTGAATGCCAGCGGCATCCTGAACCCTGCCAGTAAGGAGCGGGAAGTTCCGCAGCTGATCGGATTGACTCTGGCGGATGCCAGAACGCTCTGCGAAGAACAGGATCTTGTCCTGAATACCGATAATGTCACTTATACGCTGACAGAAAATACCGAGAAGGGACAGATCATTTCCAGTTCTCCGGATGGCGGCACTACCGTCGAAGAAGGAACGGAAATCACCGTGACCGTCTCCAGCGGCATCGGCGTGACGATGAAGGACTATTCCGGCTGGAATATCAATGATGCGATGAATGACATCGCACAGAATTATCCGAGCATGCAGGTGAAAACGGAAGAAGCACAGGATGACTCGAAGACTCCCGGAACCGTGATCTCGCAGGACGGCATGGCCGCCGGAACGATGTTCAACCCGGAAGCAGCGAGCGAAGTGACGCTGGTCTATGCAAGCTATCCGACGATCACGATCCCGGATGACCTGAATGGCAAGACCATTGAGGAAGCCACCGCAGAGCTCGAGGCCCTCGGGGTCAAGGTGCTGACTTCGAACCTGGACACGTCCAGCCTGACTGAAGAAGAGA
The DNA here is from genome assembly GCF_900290205.1 of Anaerolactibacter massiliensis. Taxonomy (NCBI): domain Bacteria; kingdom Bacillati; phylum Bacillota; class Erysipelotrichia; order Erysipelotrichales; family Erysipelotrichaceae; genus Anaerolactibacter; species Anaerolactibacter massiliensis. The sequence continues at coordinate 736,964 of NZ_OLMH01000002.1, forward strand.
TCGGCAACCTGCAGACTGGTGTTGTGATCAGTTCCGATCCGCAGGCCGGCAGCGAATTCACGCAGAAAGAAGATAACTATGTCATTCTGTATTATTATTGAGAAACAGGGGAACGAATGAGAGCAAGGATTGTCCGCATCCTTTCCAAGGACTATACGCTGCAGATGGAAGATGGCACCCGCATTCTCGCGGTTGCTATGGGCAAAGTACGGCTGCAGGATAAGCCGGTCATCGGCGATCTGGTCGACGCAGTCTGCCGGGATGGCGTCTGGGGCATTGAATCGATCGAACCTCGGAAGAACCATCTGATCCGGCCGCGCTGTGCCAACATCGATCAGGCGCTCATCGTCATGAGCGTGAAGGATCCTGATTTCTCATGCGTGCTGATTGACCGCCTCTCGTTTCTGATCGTGAATGCCGGCATTGAACCGCTGCTGTGCGTAACGAAATGCGACCTCGGAATCACGGAAGAAACCGAAGCCCGCATCCGCGAATATGAAGCTGGGCCGATGCGCGTCATCCGGACGCAGAAAGATTCGCTTGATCCGGAACTCGGATCGATTCTGAAAGACAAGGTCACCGTGCTGACCGGCCAGAGCGGTGCCGGGAAATCCACGCTGCTCAATACGCTGGATCCGACGTTTCATCTTGCAACCCAGGAAATCTCGAAAGCCCTCGGCAGAGGCAAGCACACGACCCGCCACAGCGAGCTTCATCCGGTGGCAGGGGGACTGGTTGCAGATACGCCGGGCTTCAGCTCCCTGGATTTCTCGAAGATGGATGAAACGGATCTGGCTGAGTCGGTGCTGGAATTCCGCCCGTATCTCTCGAAGTGCCGCTTCAATGACTGCGTGCATCAGAATGAGCCGGGCTGTGCCGTGAAAGAAGCAGTGGCTGCGGGGAAGATCCCGCAGGTACGATATGAAGATTATCTTGGTGTCCTGGAACTGATCCAGGATCGGAAGGAGACTTACTGATGAAACAGACGCTGATTGCACCATCTGTGCTTTCCATGGACTACAGCCGCATGGAACAAGAGACAAGGGAACTCAATGAATCCGGGGCGAAATGGCTCCACTTCGATGTCATGGACGGAAGCTTCGTGCCGAACCTGACCTTCGGACCGGATATCCTGAAAGGATTCCGCAAAGCAAGTGATCTGTTCATGGATGTTCACGTCATGATCAATGATCCGGAGTTCTTCATGGACCGCTTCTATGAAGCCGGGGCAGACAACTATACGTTCCATGAAGAAGCAGTGAAAGACAAGGCGAAGATCGTCACGATGGCAGAACATGCTCATGAACTCGGAAAGTCCGTCGGCATTTCAATCAAGCCGGCAACCCCGATTGAATATCTGAAGCCGTATCTGTCTCTGTTCGATGTATTCCTGATCATGTCGGTGGAACCTGGCTTCGGCGGCCAGAAGTTCAAGCCTGAGAGTGCCGACCGCATCCGCACGCTGCGCGGCTGGCTGGATGAAGCGGGACTCTCTTCCCATATCGAAGTCGACGGCGGCATCAATGCCGAAACCGCGAAGATCGTCAAGGAAGCCGGTGCGGATGTGCTCGTGGCTGGTTCCTATGTGTTCCGCAGCAATATCAGAGAGGCAGTGAAGTCGCTTGAATAAGGCGGCAGTCCTCGTTCTGAAAAACGGCACTTCCTATACGCCGGAAGAGCCTGCTGATTTCATCGGCGTCGATCGCGGTGCGCTGACGCTGGCTGATGCCGGCATCCGCATGAGCCTTGCGGTCGGCGACTTTGATTCGGTTCAGGAAAGCGATGTCAGCAGAATCGAAGCATATGCTGAGGAAGTGATCCGTCTCAATCCGATCAAGGATGACAGCGACAGCGAGCATGCGGTGCGCACTGCATTGGCAAGAGGCTATGAGCATCTTTACATCACTGGTGCACTGGGCGGCCGCATCGACCATGAATTAGTGAATCTGAGGCTGGCATATCTGTTTCCAGGCAAAGTGATCCTGGTATCCGGCAGAAACCGCATCCGGGCATTGCTGCCTGGCACTTATGAACTGAGCGCAAAGAACCATGGCTTCATCTCGTTCTTTGCGGTCTATCCGGCAGTGATCAGCCTGAATGGATTTGTCTGGGATCTGGATCACCGTACCATCCGGTTTGAAGATCTCTACGGATTATCGAACCGGATCTCAGAGGAAAAAGGAATTGTCACGGTTCATGAGGGCACTGTGCTCATGATCCGTTCAGAAGACTGAAAGGAGAAACAGATTGGTAATCACAGAAGAAGCACAGCAGATGCTCAGAGAAGCTCTGAGCCAGCATCCGGGCACGCTTCTGTCCATTGAGCAGACGGAAACCTGCCATGGCAGATCGATTGCGCTGATGCTGAGAGGAGAAGACGAAGAACTGAACCGGATGAAAGTGAGCGGGATGACCGTGTTCATGGACCCGGAAACCGACGCGCTTTCTCAGAACTTCCGCCTGTTTGTGACGGATGGCCAGCTGATGCTGGAGAATCCGGATGCCTGCGGGTGCTGCGGCGACTGCGGCGGAGATTGCGGCTGCGCATAAAAAAAGCTTCCTTGCGGAAGTTTTTTTAATTACTCAGCTGCTGCAGTTTCTTTCGGAGCAGATGCCTTCTTTCTGGCACCGCCCTTGAGCGTCTTCAGAGCACGAGCAGAAATGCGAACTGTCTGCGGCTTTCCATCGACTACCATATGAACCTTCTGCAGGTTAACGTTCCACTTGCGGCGTGTAGCGCGCAGAGAATGAGAACGAGCGTTTCCAGACATCGCCTTTTTTCCAGTTACAGCACAAACCTTGGACATGACCAGCACCTCCTTACTTTTCTCACAATGCTAGATAAGATTATCATGAATGAAAGTGAAATGCAACATGAAATCCAGCACCGCAATCCCGCTGGAATGCAGTGCTGATGCGATTTTTCCGTTTATAAGACCGATGAGTCATCAGCTGTGTTAAAATAACGCATATAGACGGAAGGAGTTTTCATCAGTGAGCGATAAGCAGATATTTGCGTCATTGGAAATCAGTGACCATGAAGTTCGTCTGATCGTCGGGGAGTTCTTCAACACCCGTTTTAATATTATCAAAGTAGAACGCATTCCGTGCGGAGGCATGTCGTATGATCAGGTAGCTGATCCAGGTGCAGTCATCGATGCGATTCATAAGGCTGCCGACGATGCCCGGAAGATGATCGGGGCAAAGGTGGAACGAGTCATACTCGGCATTCCTTCTTACAACATGCGCCGCTATTCTCTGAAGTCCACCGTGCAGATCGACGGCATCGACGGCGAGATCACCGTGAATGATATCCGCCGGGCAATCGATAAAGCTCAGTCGGTGGAGATCGGCAAGTCCTATGCGCTGATTCAGACCGTATGCGTCAAGTATACCGTCAACGGCATCACAAGCCGCCGGATTCCGATCGGCGAGAAGGCTTCCGAGCTGACTGTCGAGATCGATCTGCTCTGTGCAGACCGCAAGCTTGCATTTGATCTGGTCGGCTGCGTCGAACAGTCCGGTCTTCAGGTCATGGACATCTTCCTGGATGTCTATGGTGCGGCGAAGGAAGCAGCGCTGTTTGAACAGGCTGTGGATCAGAACGTGATCATTCTGAAGATGGAACGGGAAAGCACGACGCTCGGACTGCTTTCCAGAGGACGTCTGACGTCCTGCATCATCGATCCGGAAGGGGTCGGAACGATTGCCGGAGCCCTGGTGGATCAGTACGGGCTGAACAGTGCCGATGCGGCAGAGCTCGTGAAGTACAGTGCGCGTCTCGGTGAGAAGGTATATTCTGCCAATCCAGTTTATATCTGGCAGGCAGAAGGCGAAGCCCGCAAGATCACGGAGCAGCAGCTCGTCGAATGCATTCAGCCTAAGGTTGATGCATGGACTGACTCCATGTCCAAATTATGCGCTCCAATCTTGCAAGCCGGAAAAACTGCTGTTATTATTACCGGTGAAGGTGGCGAGATGCAGGGTTTAAATGACCTTCTGAAGCGCCAGCTGAAGTGCGAGGTACGCAATTATATTCCGGAAACACTTGGCGGCAGAAATGCCGGCCTGACTGCCTGCCTCGGACTGTTTTATGCATACAAGGACAAGCTCCCGATTACCGGTTATACCGATAACAGTCTTGACATGGATGCGTTTATCAAATCGGTTTCGTACCGTGAGGCTCGTGCGGCCGGCAATCCGGAAGACACGATCACCAAGAAACTGAAGGGGATTCTCTTCGATACAAAGAAATAAGAGAGGAAGAAATATGTCAGACTTAACTTACAACCAGGTTGCCAGAATCAAGGTGTTCGGCATCGGGGGAGCAGGCAGCAACGCTGTGAACCGCATGGTTCAGGAAGGCGTCCAGGGCGTTGAGTTCTATGTCGCTAATACCGACCTGCAGGCACTTGATGTCTCGCCGGTTCAGAATAAGATTCAGCTCGGAAAGGCTGGCCTCGGTGCAGGCGGAAATCCTGATAATGGCCGCAAGGCAGCAGTAGAAAGCGAAGAAGATATCCGCAAGGCAATGGAAGGAGCTGACATGGTCTTCCTTACCGCAGGTCTTGGCGGAGGTACTGGTACCGGTGCTTCTCCTCTCTTTGCAAAGATCGCCAAGGAACTCGGCTGCCTCACCGTCGGCATCGTCACAAAGCCGTTCTCTTTTGAAGGCAAGAAGCGCATGGTTCAGGCAGAACAGGGTCTGGAGCAGCTGAAAGAATACGTAGACTCCCTGATCATCATCTCCAACAACAAAGTTCTGGAAGTCATCGGGCATATCCCGTTTGAAGATGCATTCAAGGAAGCTGACAACATTCTCCGTCAGGGTGTTCAGACCATCACTGATCTGATTGCAGTCCCGGCAATGATCAACCTCGACTTCGCAGATATCAAGTCTGTCATGGAAGGCCAGGGAAGCGCCCTGATCGGAATCGGTATGGCATCTGGCGAGAACAAGGCAGAAGAAGCTGCTCAGAAAGCAATCCAGTGCCCGCTGCTTGAAGCATCCATCACCGGTGCAAAGTCGGCAATCGTCAATGTGACCGGCGGCGCAAGCATGAGTGCTTACGATGCGCAGGAAGCAGTGGATTATATCCGTTCCGCAGCCGGCAATGATATCGATATCATCTTCGGTGTTGCGATCAACGACAAGATCGGCGAATCCATCATCGTCACCGTCATCGCAACGGGCTTCGATCTTCCGAAACCGGAAGCGATCCCGAGTGCTGCTCCGGCTGCCGTGACTTCTCCCGTCAGCAATCAGAAGGGGCTGGAAGTGGAGAGCAGCAGCGGATTATCCTTCGGAACTTCCGGAGCACGTGTCGAAGAAGAGGAAGACGATACCATTCCGAACTTCTTCTCCCGCAACTGAGTGATCTGAGGCAGATTGAAATGTCTGCCTTTTTTCTGCCTTCATGACACCTGCATGCATGATTTCTTTCTCATTTTCTGCATGTTGGAAAAACAACATAAATAAGATCTCTAAAATCCTATGAATTCCTGATCTTGGATCCTGGTTCTGGGTCCGGAAGGACGGATATTTCTGAATGATTTTCTGAAGAATGGATCAGAGCCCTGCAGGCATTTGATTCCAGGCTTCTGTGCCTGCCTCTTTTTGAAAATATTTACATTTCTGAAAACGATTCTGAATCTCTGATGAAAACTTTCTGAAATTCCTGATTGACAATTGTCCGGTGGTGACTAAACTAAGGGCATACAAGCGAAGAAGGGAAGAGTAACCTGCTGGAAACCTCCATAGAGAGTTCCTGTACGCTGAAAGGGAACAGGCGGAAGGCAGGTGAACATGGTCCTGGAGCTGCATCTCCGACTGAATTAGGAGATGACGGATTTCCCCGCTCAAGTTTTATAGCAAAAGTGGACAGAATGCGATTGTTATGCGGTTCTGTCCACTTTGTCTGTTTTCCCAGTTAAGGTTTATCTGAGGAATTCCAGAAATAATTATCGATTTTCCGGGGATGGGTGATCAGGTCAGTATCTGAGGAGTCTGCGCAGCTGCTGCCTGGTTCTGTGCCTCGTCCTGAGATCAATGCCGAATAGCTTCTCAATCCGTGCAAGGACTTCATCATAATAGGTGAACTGCCAGTAGGTATTGTCTTCTTCCGTTACATTGCATTTCCGTAAAGAGTCAAGAATTCGCGATGCCGTGTATTCATTGTCCATCCGGTACATCAGAAACTTCAGCATGCACAGTGCAGCGTAGCACGTTGAGAAATGAGCCTTGATGTGTTCGGTCGTCCATACATATGCTGGTCTGGTTTCCATTTCTGATTTTGTGATCCGGAATGTATGCTCAATCCTGATCAGGCCTCGATACACATCTCTTATCTTTGCCGGAGCCATCTCCATCTCGCTTGTCACGATTGCGTAGTAGCCATCGTATTTTTCTTCTTCGGCAATCTTGTCATAATCAAGCGACAGGTTTCTTCCGGTAACCTCACCGGTATCTTTATTGAAATTGATATTCCTGATATAGGACGCAGAACCAGCTGAAGTAACCCGATCGTATTTCTTCGGATTGGCAATCAGATCTTTCGCCCGTTCGATCATCAGTTCTCTCTCAAGCCGCTGCTTTCTGGCATACTTTTCGGAATAGTACACCATCTGCCGCTGAGAAGTTTTAGGCTTCTTGATCTTCACAGACCCGTCTGGCATTTCCACATGAATATTCAGCCTCACTACTTCATTTCTGATCTTGTAGGTGAATTTTACTTTACCATTACTGCTGTCAACGTCTTCGTCATCTGAGTACAGCCTGTCCGGATCAAGATAAACCGTCTCGTATCCTTTCGGATCCAGAACCCATTCTTTGAATTGCTTATCTGCTGCTCTTACAGATTTTCCGAATACATATCCGTCCATTCTTCCAGGCTTATCGCTGTCATTTGCGCCGGACAGATGCCAGATGTTCTCACTGGTATTCAGACCGCGGTCTGCTACATTGATGATTCTTCCGATCATCTGTCCTCTCCTGGCCCGTTCAATTGCAGGAATCATGTGAACCTTTTCAGATTCATTGCCGGGGTAGAGCGTATAGGTAACCGGCAGAGCATTCTTATCCAGCAGAAGCCCCATACTGACAATCGGATCAGGCCGGTGATTCTTTTCCAGTCCTCTTTTTCTCAGCTTTTTCTCAGCGATATTTCCTTCATCATCAACTTCATCAATATCAGGATGAGAGATATCAAAGTAATAGTTGGTCCCGTCATAATAACAGACTTCGGTATCACGCTGGATGAAAGACTTGGACTGATGATAAATCCACTGCTGCATAGGCTGATCATTCGCAGCAATGAGATCCATCGCTTTGTAAATCTGTTCCAGTTCAATTCCTTCCAATGGCTCAAAGTACTGATCCTTATTGGCAAAAGTATATCTTTTTGAACCGGGATCCATCAGCCTTGAAATCACGAGCAGATAGAAAATCTTCTCCATGTCATACTCGATCTTCAATCCCCTGGTCTGTCTCCTCCAGAATTCATCAAGTCTTAACTCTTTATAGATCCGTTTGAACGCAACATAACCGATATTCCGAACTGCAGATTCTCCAAGGCCGAGCTGCTCATTCAGATTGAGCATGATCGATACCGAAGAAGAATCGCTTTTCAGAGCATCCAGCTTTTCCTGTGCTTTCTGCTTCTTCGTTTCTTCTTTATAGAACTGCCTGAAATAGGCAACAGGATCCTCATACTGAGGAAAGTCACTGACAAGGCCGAGAAACTGTGCAGGCATATTGACCCATCTGCCGTCCTTATACTGTTTACCACGAAGGAAAATAGCGACCTCTCCGTTGGCGTAGGTAGTGGTTTCTACGTTCATAATGGGACCTCCAGAGAAATTATATCATAACTGGGAATAACTGGGAACACAGAATATATAAACTGCTGACAATATAAAAGGCGATATCATCGCCAAAATCCGAATCCTATTGATTATCTGGTATTAAACTCAGGATACAAGCGAAGAAGGGAAGAGTAACCTGCTGGAAACCTCCATAGAGAGTTCCTGTACGCTGAAAGGGAACAGGCGGAAGGCAGGTGAACATGGTCCTGGAGCTGCATCTCCGAACTGAATTAGGAGATGACGGATTTCCCCGTTAACGGAATAGAGTATGTCTGTACTCGATGAGGTCTGCACAGTGATGTGCCGATGAAGCAAGGTGGTAACACGGAATGATTCCCGTCCTTGGCAGTTTATGCCAGGGACGGTTTTTTGTTAAAGGAGGAAACGCATGATTGAAATCAGAAATATCTCCAAGACATTCTATATGAAGGACAACGAGATTCATGCGGTAGATGATGTCAGTCTGAAAATCGCAGATGGAGAAATCTACGGTGTTATCGGATATTCCGGTGCCGGCAAATCCACGCTCGTGCGATGTATCAATTTCCTGGAGACTCCGGATTCCGGAGAGATCATGATCGGCGGATTCGGAACGATCAGCGCCAGGAAAGGGAAGATGTATTACATTCCGGAAGGAGCTTCCAGCAAGCCTGAGAATGCAAAGCCGGTCAGCGAAAAAGATCTGAACCGAATGCGCCGATCCATCGGCATGATCTTCCAGCACTTCAATCTGCTTGACCGCAGCACGGTGTATGAGAACGTCGCGTTTCCGCTGCGATACAGCGGAAAATCCAAGGCAGAGATCGATGCGAAGGTCAAGGAGCTGCTGAATCTCGTGGATCTCGGCGATCGGCTGAACTCCTATCCGAGCGAACTGTCCGGCGGCCAGAAACAGCGGGTCGCAATTGCCAGAGCGCTTGCGAATGATCCGAAGATCCTGCTCAGCGATGAAGCAACTTCCGCACTCGATCCGGATGTCACCGAATCAATCCTGAAGCTGCTCAAGGATCTCAATCAGAAGCTCGGCGTCACGATCGTAATGATCACCCATGAGATGGCGGTCATCAAGGAAATCTGCCAGCGGGTTGCCGTCATGGAAAACGGCAAAGTCGTGGAAGAAGGTCCGGTCTATGACATCTTCTCCCATCCGGTTGAGCCGATCACGAAACGCTTCGTCTCGAAATCCAGCGGACTTGGCAATGTGAACCGTCTGCTGAGCGAAGACAGCACATTAGTCAGAACGGACAAGGACAGCCGGCTGCTGAAGCTGCAGTTTGATGAGAACAGCGTCGGCGATGCGATGATCTCGATGGTATCCAGAAAGTTCGAAGTCGACCTGAACATCGTCATCGCAAACGTTGAGATGCTGCAGGGAAAGCCGCTTGGCGGCATGATCGTCCTCATCCGCGGCGACCGCAGCAAGATCGGTGAAGCAATCGAATTCATGAAGAGCTGTCAGGTACAGGTGGAGGCAATTGAAAATGAACGGATTTCTTGAAAACTTGTTCCCGAACCTCTTCGATTACATGAAGGAGTTCCAGAAGGCAGTTGCTGCTACCTGGCAGATGTTCTGGCTGGCCGGAATCCTGTCATTCCTGATCGGGCTATGCCTTGGCGTGATTCTCGAAGCTGCGAAACCTTCCGGCATCCGCCCGAATAAAGGCCTGTATCACATCACGGATGTGGTTGTGAACGTGTTCCGTTCGATCCCGTTCGTGATCCTGCTGATCTTCCTGATCCCGCTGACCCGCGCCATTACCGGTACGGCCATCGGCGTCAAAGGTGCCATCATCCCGCTCGTCTTCGGCTGCGTGCCATTCTATACGAGACAAGTGGAAACCGCATTGGCCAACGTCGATCCGGGCAAGATCGAAGCAGCCCGCTCGATGGGCTGCACCACGAAAGACATCATCTTCCGGGTATACCTGCATGAAGCAGTTCCGGAACTGATCCGCGTCACCACCACAACCGCCATCAGCCTGATCGGTCTGACCACGATGGCAGGCGCCGTCGGCGCAGGCGGAATCGGAAGCTTCGCAATCAACTACGGCCAGAGTCTGCACCACCAGGACATCGTCAACGTATGCGTGATTCTGCTGCTGATCCTCGTATCCCTGCTTCAGACCTTAGGAAATGCACTTGCAAAAAAGACTACGAACCGGGCACTGTTCCGGAAATATGTGAAATAGAAAATAGGAGAAAAAGAATATGAACAACATCAGAAAAGTATTTGCTTCCATTCTCGCAGTAAGCACGCTGACCGCCTGCGGCTCCAGCTCCTCCAGCACTGCTGCAGCAGCTTCTGCGGCCGCATCCGCATCTGCAACCAGCACCGCAGTCGCTGCTGCATCCGGCGATCCGATTCAGATTGCGATTCCGGATGATCCGACCAACGGCGGCCGTGCCATCAAGCTGCTTGAATCCGCAGGTCTGATCGAAGTAGATCCGGCTGCCGGCTATGCTCCGGAAACTAAGGACATCACGAAGTATCTGTACAACATCGAGATCGTTCCGCAGTCTGCTGATACGCTGCCGCAGACCCTCGATGACCTCGGCGCTGCTACGATCAACGGAACCTATGCAATTCCGGCTGGCCTGAATCCTGAAAAAGACGGCCTGATCATTGAAGACCAGGGCGAAGGCGGAGACAACCCTTATGTCAATGTCATCGTTGCCCGCACTGCTGACAAGGACAATGAAACCTACAAGACCATCGTCGCAGCATTCCAGACTCAGTATGTCGCTGACTACATCCTCGGCAAATACGAGAATGCATTCTATCCGGTCTTCGATTATGAATCTGATGAAGCAGAACAGAACAAGGCTTCTGTAGTCGAAGAAGTCGATTCCTATGAATCCTCTGAAGATGGCAAGACTGTCGTCACCGTCGGTGTCTGCGGCGCCAACAACGATCAGTGGAAAGCAGTTCAGAAAGTTCTCGATGATGAGAATGCAGGCATCTACATCGAACTTGTTTCCTTTGATTCCTATGATCTTCCGAACGATGCTCTGAACGCAGGTGACATCGATCTGAACTCCTTCCAGCACAAGGCATACCTCGCTAACGAAGTCGAAGCACAGGGGTATGAGATCGAAGCAATCGGCGACACGCTCATCGCTCCGCTGACTCTCTATTCCAAGAAGTATTCTTCTCTGGATGATCTGAAGGCAGCTGCCGGAACCGCTGCAGAATAACCAAGCAGGAACAGCCGCGAGGCTGTTCCTTTCAGGGAGGCATATCATATGAACGAACTGGAACAGAAAATCATGGATCAGACCTTTGCAGACCATGACTATGTGGTCGGTCTGCGCCGCTATTTCCACGAACACCCGGAAATCGCAAAAGAAGAATTCAACACGCAGAAGCGCATCGAGGAAGAACTCGACAAGCTCGGCATCCCGCATAAGCGCATTGCCGGAACCGGCGTCTATGCCGAAATCAGAGGCAATCTCCCCGGAAAGAGAACCATTGTTCTCAGGGCCGACATTGATGCTCTGCCGGAGCAGGAAGAACATGACTGCCCTTACAAGAGCCAGATTCCGAACCGCATGCACGCATGCGGACATGATGCCCATGACGCTGCCCTGATCGGAGCAGCCAGAATCCTGAATGCCAACAAGGATCTCTTCAGCGGAACGATCCGCTTCACCTGGCAGCCAGGCGAAGAGATCGGCTATGGCGCCAGAGTCATCGTCGATGAAGGAGACCTCGATGGCGCAGATCGCACGTTCGGCGAACATCTCGCCAGCGATGTGACGGCAGGGGATATCGCCATCACCCCGGGCCCGAACAACGCCAGCGTCGACTGGTTCCGCATCACGGTCCACGGCAAAGCAGCCCACGTCTCCGTTCCGCACAGAGGCATCGATGCACTGTATATCGCCAGCCAGATCGTCGTTGCGATCCAGGCTCTGATCACCCGCCGCACTTCGCCGATGGACAATGTCCTCGTCGGCATCGGAAAGTTCACTTCCGGCGATGCCTACAACATCGTCGCCGCAGAAGCCAAACTCGAAGGCACGATCCGGGTCTTCAAGCCAGAGATCCGCAAGCAGGTCAAAGCAGACATCGAACGCCTGTCGACGAATATCGCAGAATCCTATGGCGGAACGGTAAGCTTCGAATGGAATGACAATACGTCGCCGCTGATCAATGATGAGAAGGCAGCTGCTGAAGCGCAGAAGACTGCCATCGGTCTCTTCGGCAGCGAGCATGTCGTCACGAATCGTGCACCTGCCTTAGGCGGCGATGACTTCGCAGAGTTTATTCTGAAGGTTCCTGGCGTCTATGCCTATGTAGGCTCCGGCAACGACAGCCGTCCGGAAACGAGAGTCGCGCACCACGACACGCACTTCGATATCGATGAGGACTGCCTCAGAGTCGGGGTTGCGATGTATGCGGCTTATGCGATCGAATACCTGAACGGCACCCTGGACTGAATCATGCTGGCAGACGGAAATGAGCTTCCGCCTGTCTTTGTTCTGGTTTGTCATTTTCCGCAATCTGTATGAATCAGAAAGTCTCATGCTTTGTTCTGAACCGGAAATTCTTATAATTGGTAGAGGAAAGGGAGAACGATGGAACCAAGAAGAGAACAGGCAGTAAAACGGAGAATGTCCGGATACAATTGTGCCCAGGCAGTGCTCTGCACCTATTCGGATCAGTGCGATCTGTCTGAAAAAGAACTGTATCAGATCTCGGAAGGACTGGGCGGAGGCCTCGGATGTTCGCTCGGTACGTGCGGAGCGCTGAATGCAGCAGTGATGCTGGCCGGGCTGAAATACAGCAGCGGCGATCCTGGCAATCTGACCAGAGGAACCACGATGGCAATCGCTTCCGCGATGACGAAGAAGTTCAAGGAACAGGCAGGAGCGCTTCGCTGCCGTGATCTGAAAGGAATTGATACCGGAAAGATGCTCTGTTCGTGTCCGGACTGCGTGCGGATCGCATGCGATCTGGCCGAAGCATATCTGTACAAGGAGGAAGACTGACGATGAAACTTGCAATTGCTTACTGGACGAATACCGGCAATACCCAGGAGATGGCAGAAGCCATCGAGCAGGGAGCGAAAGAAGCTGGAGCAGAGACGGAACTCTGCATGATTGATGAACTGGAAGATCCGGAAACCTGCGATGTGATCGCCATGGGCTGCCCGGCCATGGGAAATGAGGAACTCGATGGCATCTTCCGGGGTTATTACAGCCAGCTGAAACCGGAGCTGAAGGGAAAGAAAGTGGCTCTGTTCGGTTCGTGGGGCTGGGGCAATGGCGCCTACATGGACGCATGGAAGAAGGACTGCCAGGATGCAGGCATGGTGCTGATTGCAGAACCGATGCTCTGTCAGAAGAAACCGGATGAAGCGGGGCTGAATGCGTGCAGACAGTTCGGCCGGAAGCTTGCTGAAGCGAAGTAATCCGGAAAGTCTGATTGTGATATACTGAACGATGTCAGCGTAAGGGAGGTTGCGAGATGACAGCAGAAGCGAAAGAGAAATCATGCGGAGCAATTGTCTGCAAGATCCAGGACGGAGATATCTACACCCTGGTCATCCGGCAGAATGACGGCCACTGGGGATTCCCGAAGGGACATGTTGAAGATCAGGAAACGGAACAGGAAACAGCCAGACGGGAAGTCCGAGAAGAGACTGGCGTGAAGATCCGGTTCATCGACGGGTTCCGGGAAGAAACACATTATAGTCCGAGACCTGGTGTTCAGAAGGATGTGGTCTATTTCATGGCCAACCCGGATGGAGGAAAGCTTTGTGCACAGGAAGAAGAAATCTCGGAGCTTCACTGGGTGCGCCTGGTGGATGCGGCAGCACTTCTGACTTACGATAACGATGCAAATCTTCTGAGAAAAGCAGTCCGCTTTCTGAAGGAAACCGAGTCAGAGCAGACGGAGGCGGAATGATTCACCTGGCTCTGATTCCATGTGAACAGGCTGAAGAGCTCTTTCCGCCAGAACAATGGCCAGAAGAGCTTTTTCGTTTGCAGAGAGAGATTCCTCTTCAGGCATGGCAGATCTATCGCAATGGCAGGAAACTTGCCATTGCTGATATCAGAATCCATTCCGGCGGAACTGCGATTCTGATGATTATTCCGGAAAAGGACCGGAAGAAAGAAGAATATGCCGAAGGCATCAATGTCCTGACGGAGAAGATCCTGAAGCTGTTTCATCCGCAGGAGGTTCTGACCTTCACGAAAGCGCCGGTTTTCCGTAATGCCTGCATTGTCTGCCGGTATTATCCGAAGGGCAGGCTGATGCGCTATGTGCCGGATTCATGGAGATACCGGATCCCGGATTCCTGCTTCGATGAAGAAGGATATCTCATCTACCAGGGCAGGATGAAGGACATTCCATTCGGCTTCCGGGATACTTCCGAAACGGGCTGCGGATGGATTGCCTGCTGGAATCTCATGAAGATGCTTCACCAGGATGTCTCGATGGAAGAAGCCAGCAAAGGGCTCAGCCGCCATAACCTGACCGGCGGACTGTTCGGACAGGATTTTGCCGGCATCGTCTTCTGGCTGAAGAAACATGGCGTGCATGGTTCGCTTGTGATCGGAACCCAGGAGAAAGTCGCTGCTGCAATGCAGAAAAGCAATTTCGGCATCCTGCTCTACCGGCATCAGACCGCGGCGCATTATACGGCTTTCCGCAGAAGATCTCCATTCCGCTTTCAGTTCTACAATGCGGTATACGGGCAGCGGATTGTCGAGAAGCCTGAGGAGTTTCTGAAGAAACGGTCAATCTGGCCGGTCGCGATTGCGGTGGTCGTTCAGGACTAAAAGGCAGTGAACACTTTCCTTATTTATAGTAAAATGATACGCATGAACAGAAAAAAGACGAACCGGATCCCGCATGGGAAGAAGATTCTGAGCCTGCTGTTCAGCGCATCTTTTCTTTTCGCGGCGCTGACGCCTGTGCAGGCCATAGAGCCGGGAGATACGCCATCCGATGGCCGCTACCATCTGGTGGACTTTGAAACCGGCAATTCCGTCATCGAAGCATTTGACACTTATGAAGAAGCAGCTGCCCGCTTCAGCGAGCTGGAAGGAGATTATGTCAACCTCGGCATCGTCAAGGATGCCGTGACCCTGAAAGCAGAATATGCCATGGCCTATCTGAAAACCACGGAAGCCTGCGATTACAATGTCACCTATACGAATGCCATTGACGGTGCTTCGAGGGAGATCAACGGATGCGCTGGCAAGGATGCGGCTTATCTCACGACGAACGACGACGGGACAGAAGCGGAGTTCATGATTTCCGGGGCAAAAGCCTGGGCAAGCATCGATAATGTCACGATCGTGCCGCTGCAGAATGTGACGACGCGTCTGACGATGTATCTGGTTGAGGGCGGCAAGCTCTACCATGAGATCAAGAGCCAGATGGATGATGACAACTATGCGGTCATCATCGATCAGGGAACTGCGCCTGACTTCCTGGAAGAAGGCGAGGCATATTACAGCTTCGACGGACATTATTTCTATTCCGATGACAGTCTGTATGCGATGCTGGATGATCTGCGGAACAATGTCCATGAAGCCGCCGTCAATGCCGGCAATCCATGGTATGACTACTACCAGTATGTCAGCCACCGGACACTGACTAATGCCTCGTATCAGGACATGGAATCGTATCTGACCGGAACGATGGACGTACAGGGGCAGATCGATTTCTATTCGGATAACGAGAAAGACGGCATCAATGATACGCTGACCCGCTCCCAGTACTACGGCAATATCGTGAGCTTCTGGCAGTATCAGTATGAATACGGGGCTAATGCGCTCATGATGCTTGCCATCAGCCAGGATGAATCCGGCAGCGGCCGCAGTGCGCTGAGCTATACGCGCAACAACCTGTTCTCGCATGCAGCATACGACAACGATGCAGAAGCCAATGCATCGCGGTTCACGACGCTGGCAAACAGCGTGTATTCGCATGCCCGCTATTATATTTCCGGGGCTTACTGCAGTCCGCTGAAAGATCAGTTCCATGGCAGTTTCTTCGGCAATCTTTCTTCAGGCATGAACGTCAGCTATTCCTCGGATCCGTACTTGGGCGAGAAGACGGCAGCCTACTACCGGAGACTCGATGAAGCACTCGGTGCCAATGACAAGAATACGTATACCCTCGGCATCCGGACCGAAGAAGGAGAGACGAAAGTCTACCAGTATCCGGACGGCATCGGCGTGCTGTACAGCACCGGAACCTCTCCGGACTTCGCCTTTGTCATTCTCGGTGAAATCTCCAATGACAGCGGCGACTGGTATGTCGTGCAGTCTGAAGCAACCATGGATCAGGATTCCAAGGTGGATCTTTCCTATAACTATGACTATGCCAATGATGTCGGATACATCCGCCAGGATGCGATTCAGATCATCCTGCAGGGAACCAAGGAAGGACAGGATTCCTATTCAACTGTGACCTTCAATGCGGATGGCGGAACGTTTGCCGGCAATGAGACAGAAGTCCGCTATCAGATCGCCAATGGCATGAACGCTGCCTGCGCTGCTCCGACCAAGGATCATGCACTGTTTATCGGATGGGACAGCAGCACGGATTCCATTACCGAAGACAAGACCTTCACTGCCCAGTACAAGGAAGTCTCTTCGATTGAGCTTTCCTCGATGCCGCAGACCGAATATGAGCTCAATGACCGGATCTGCCTGCAGAAGGGAACTGTCACGGTTCACTTCCAGGATGGAACGGAGGAAGTGACGCCGCTGACGACTTCGATGATCAGCGGATTTGATATGACCGCAGCTGGTGATCAGGAGGTCACTGTTACGTATGCCGGCTGCTCTATCTCCTATTCGATTTCCGTCAGTGCGGAGAAAGACGAGAAGCGGGCAGAGATCAAGCAGGAAATCCTCGATGCCATCAGCACGTATTCCAGCTATGAGATCATCACCGATGAAGATGCCGACCGGATCATCGCCCTCAAGGAAGAAATCGACCGGAACATGCAGCCATATCTGACCCAGAACGAGCTGCGGGCCTTTGATTCGATTGCGTATAAAGCATTCCAGGGTCATGTGCGCTATGTCGTCGATGCCAATGAATTCGGACTTGGTGTGTCTGGTCTCTGCATTTCGGTACCGCTCGGCGATTCCTTGACGAAGAAACGGTTCTGGAAAGATACGTACCGGGTCAGAATCAGCAAAGGCATCAGCGAAGAAGCAGAAGCCTCGATGGTCCGGGCAGCGGTATCCCTGGGAAACGATGAGAATGATTCCTTCACGATTACGCTGCTGAAGAACCTGAAGGATTATGATACCGACGGTCCGCTGATCTTCTCGATTGATAAGCCATCTGATGCGGAAGACGGCGATGTGTATACGGTGCTCTACTACAATCCTGAAGACGACGATGTCGAGGAATGCTATACCCGCCAGAGTGCCAACAAGATCACGTTCATGGCGAATGCCGATGGAGAATTCCTGCTGACTTCCCGCCGCACCAGCAACAATTATCTCAGCGAGGATGCGTCTGAAACGGTAACGCATGAGACCAGTTCCTATGACATGGAATGGACGTTGATCCGGGCAAGCCTTGCCTTCGGCGCAGCCCTGATCTTCCTGCTGATCCTCTGGAGAATTCTCAAGGCATTGAGAAAGAGTAAGCTGAAGAAGGAACAGATGCACCGCGAAGAAGAGAAGAAGAGTGAGAAGCCGCTCGAGGTAACTCAGGCCATCGAGATCCTGAACACCGAAATGATGAATCTCGAGGAAATCCGCAAAGCCGAAGAAGAGCAGAAGAAAAAAGAAGAGGAAGAAGAACAGAAGAAAAAGAGGTTCACTTCCCGGAGGCGGCTATGATCAACACGAAAGCGGATCTTTCAGAAATCTCTTGGGAACCGGAAGATCCCGGTGAAGTCCTGCTGGACTCCATCCGCAAGCGCGGCGTGGCAATTCCGGTCCATGTCAATCGCACCGAGGATGGCTATGTGTGCGTCGATGGCAGAAAGCGTCTGACTGCCTGTCAGATGCTGGCTGCTGAAGATCCTTCGTTTCAGAAGATTGAAGTCATGCTGATGAATGATTACAGCAAAGCCGGTAGTGCCTACTGGGGCAATACACTGAATCATCACTGATCATGAAAGAACGGATTTCCAAGAAGATCGCTGCCGCCGGCATTGCTAGCCGCCGCAAGGCAGAAGAGCTGATCCGGGCAGGGAAGGTATCCGTCAATGGCCATATTGCTGAACTTGGCGAGCAGGCCGATGACGATGACGTGATCACCGTGAACGGCAGACCGATCAGTTTTGAAGAGAAAGTCTATTACCTTCTGAACAAACCGGCAAAGGTGCTCTGCACGGTATCAGATGACCGCGGCAGAAAGACGATCCTTTCCTATCTTCCTGACGGGAAACGCATCTTTCCGGTCGGACGTCTTGATTTTGATACGACCGGCTTCCTGCTGGTGACCAATGACGGAGCGTTCAGCAATCTGCTGATTCATCCCCGCCATCATCTTCCGAAGACTTATCTCTGCAGAGTCGGAGGCCAGTTCACGAAGAAGCAGATCCGTCAGCTGGAACATGGCATTCTGCTCGAGGACGGCATGACGCTTCCGGCAGAGACAGAGATTGTGTCCTATACGGAACACCCGAAGGAGACGCTGATCTCGATCACGCTGCAGGAAGGCAGAAATCGGGAGATCCGCAGGATGATGAATTACTTCCATCACCCGGTTCTTTCCCTGCAGCGGATATCAATGGGTTCATTAACGCTTGGAGAACTGAAAGAAGGGGAGTACCGTCCCCTTCAGAAACATGAAATTGAATTGCTGAAACAGGAAGCCATGGCTCAGTCTGTTTCGATTCCGGCAGCTTCCAGGTCTTCACGGGAAGGATCGATGTAGATCGTCTTGTAGGAGCCAAGCTGTACCATACCCGGTTTTGCGCCGGGTATTTTCTTTAACTGCGAGATTGGGCAGTAATTCACCGGCACGCTGGAGCTGTTTCTTCCGGCAGAGAAGTACGCAGCGATCTCTGCCGCAAGCCTGAGCGTATATTCATCCGGATCGCTCTCATGAATCACGACATGGCTGCCATGATAATCCTTGGCATGAAGCCAGATCTCATTCCTGCGTGCATGGTGCCAGGTCAGCGCATCATTCTGCAGATTGTTCTTCCCGTAGGAAATCTTCACTCCGTTACCCAGCGTGATCGAAGAGATATGCGGACCTTCCTGGGCATGTTTCTTCTGCCGTTTCCTGGTCTGCTTTGCGGCAATATATCCGCCTTTGATCAGCTCCTGCTTGATCTCTTCTGCGGTATCGAAATCGGCCTGATCCAGCTGTTCGAGCAGGCCGGTGAAGTAGCTGATCTCATTCTCCGTGATCCCGATCTGCTCCTGAAGATATTTCTGGCCTTTCTTCAGCTTCGAATACTTCGCGTAGCATCTGCGGGCATTTCCTTTTCCGTCCAGCCTTGCATCAAGAGGGATCTTCACCGGTTCATTCGTCTCATAGTCATTCAGCGTAATGGAAGTCTGTCCCTTCGTATCATTGACCTGATGCATATACAGCAGCTCTCCATACCGGTTCCACCGGTCGCAGTCCATCGCTTCATCCATCTCTTTCAATAGCCGCGGCAGCTTCTGCTTCTGATGCTTGAGTTCCCGCCGGCATACTTTATAGATATCACCGGTGATTTCCCGGATCCGGTCTTTTTCTTCCTTATGGTAATACAGGATATCGAAACCTTCATACAGCGGGTAATGCCGGCATGCTCCGATGGACTTCAGCTCAATGCAGTGAAAGGCAGGCTTATTGCCATCATTGGCAATATAAAGCTGATCGGAATCCTGAATCTCCTGCATGATGGACGCAAATGACTGGCCGGATGCCATGCGGTATTCTGCTTCTGCAGAAAGCAGAGGCGAAAATCCTGAGAACTGCTTCAGGAGGGAAATGCCATCTTCCGGATGAGGATCCGCAAACGGATTGCGCTTGTTCTGTGCCGGGGCAGGCGTGAACTTCACCCCTGGCTGAATGATACGCTGCATGTTCTCAAACGGAGGAATCCGCTTCAGGGCATCGACGATGATCCCTTCGGCATTGACCAGGATCACGTTGGCATACTTGCCCATCAGTTCTGCGATCAGGCTCCACGTCTCAAGATCACCCATCTCATTGCGCTTGCGCACGGAAAGCGTGCACCAGCGGTCTAAGCCGGCCTGAGCGATCTCGGTGATCATGCCGCCTTCAAGGTACTTTCTCAGGACCATGATGAAATTGCCTGGCTCATCCGGTGTCGGATAGCTGCGTTCTGTGATCAGCAGGCGGTTGTATTCGGTATGGCAGGAGATCAGAAGCTGCTTTTTCCCGAGCGGTCCGTGAATCTGAAAAAGAATCTCCGAAGGGGAGATTTGATAGATCTTCTGGATGCGGGCAGGCAGACATTCCTGGATTCCCGGCATGATTTTATAAAGCAGAATTCCGTCTAGTGCCATAGCTGTTCTCCTGTTACCGGAGCATTATACCATCATTGACTCTGCCTGGCTGTCTGTGTAAATTATTACCAAGGGAAAAGGAGATCAAGCATGACAAAGAAGGGGCTGCTTATCGTGGTCAGCGGACCGTCAGGGGTTGGCAAAGGAACTGTTCTGAAAGAGTTCATGAATGATCCGGACCTGAAACTGTCATATTCCGTTTCCATGACTACCCGTGAGAAACGCCCGGGCGAAGTGGACGGAATCAATTACTATTTCGTAACTAAAGAAGAATTCGAGAAAGTCAGAGATGAAGGAGGACTGCTCGAGTGGACCGAATTCGTCGGCAACTACTACGGAACTCCGCTTGCCGGAGTAGAGAAGCTCCGCAATGAAGGCAGAAATGTGCTCCTCGAGATTGAAGTCAACGGCTGCCGGCAGGTCAAGGAGAAAGTGCCTGATGCACTGACAATCTTCATTGTACCGCCTTCCATGAAAGAGCTCGAAAAGCGCATCCGTGGCCGCAAGACTGAACCGGAAGAGATTGTCCAGCAGCGGCTTGCAAAAGCCGAGAAGGAGCTGGAAAGCACTGGCAATTACCGCTATGTCGTCTGCAACGATGACGTGAAACTCGCTGCCGATATCATACGGGTAATCATCCGCCATCATATGGAACGCGACTTCTGAGGACTGCAATGCAGTTCTCTTTTTTCTGCACCGATCATCAGATTCATGAATAGATAAAACAATCTGCGGAAATGAAAAGGAAGTCCGTACGAGCAGTGTATCGTTTTCGAACCGCTCTGCTTTCGGACTTCTGCATTTTCAGGATGTTCAGAAAAGCAATTAACAGAAAAAAAGAAAACAGAACTGGCGAAAATCCAGCGGGGGTTCCTGACCTGTCCGCCTCTATCACCAGTTCCAGAAAAAAAATATGATCAAGTCTGGAAAACTTCAATTTTTTGTTTATACCCCGGGGCGGTATAATTACTGCAGGCATATATGCCCTCCGCATGTTGCTCCCCGCGGACAAAACCGTGGGGGCTTTTTTATTGGCTCATGCTTGCATGTATAGAATTTCCGCCACATTTCCGCCACAAATAGGTGCTAACTCGTTTCAGATGGCATCGTTTGGCATCACTGACGAATACTAAAAAAGTGCGATAACTACGCAGCTTTCTGCAAAAAACCGCATAATCATCACACTTCTCAGATCCTTGCTTTTTACCTGTTGTAGTATTCAACGATCAGGGACTCGTTAATTTCCTGGTTCAGCTCAGAACGCTCCGGCAGGCGGACGAAGGTGCCCTTGCGAGCTTCCTTGTCAACATTGACGAAGGCAGGAGCTGTATAGTTGGAATCCAGGGATTCAGCAATCGGCTTCATGCTGCGGGACTTCTCGCGTACAGCGATGACGGAACCCGGCTTGATCTGTGCAGACGGGATATCAACTTTCTTGCCGTTGACTTCGATGTGTCCGTGGTTGACCAGCTGACGGGCAGCCTTTCTCGTACGAGCGAAACCCATGCGGTAGACAAGATTGTCCAGACGGGATTCGAGCAGGAGCAGGAAGTTCAGACCTGCCATGCCATCCATGTTGGATGCCTTGACGAAGGTGTTGTAGAACTGACGCTCGTTGATGCCGTACATGTTGCGGACTCTCTGCTTCTCACGGAGCTGAGTGCCGTAGCCGCTGAGCTTGATGCGCTTGGTTGGGCCATGCTGACCAGGAGCGTAAGTTCTCTTCTTGAGTTCTTCACCGGTTTCAAGGATGGAGAAGCTCAGACGTCTTGACTTCTTCCATACCGGTCCTGTATAACGTGCCATGTGTTAGTTCCTCCTTATGACAACTGGCGAAACAACAACAGGTGCAGATCACCGATGCGTTGTGTTGCTGTAATTCCGTTTCGCTTTTTGCAGCAAGTTACTCCGGCTGGAGAACCTCGTTCTCTCAGCAACGCGCTGCGCATGACTCTGCATGCTGCCATTATTTGACGCCCCATCATTATAGAGACGGGCAGTGGCAAAGTCAACGAAAACCGACCACATGATTGTGTTAGAATAAACGGGTAATCTAGAGGTGCTTGAGAATGGATACTGTCTTGAAATATCTATCAGATATCCGTATCGTCATTGCCATTGCGGCAGTGGTGGTACTGATTATTATATGGTTCATCGTCCAGAAGATCCGCAGCAACAAGTTCCGTCATCAGCTGGAGGAGCTGGAAGTCCGCTACAACACGATCAAATCCGTTCCGCTTTCGTTCAAGCTCAATAAGGCAGTGGCCATCAGCCGGGTAGAACCGGATACGATGCAGAAAGTCACGCAGACCAAGGATGACTTCGACAAAGCAGAAGCGAATCTGAAGCAGATTTCCCAGCAGCTTGCTGATACGGAAGATGAGATTCTTGCCGGAAAGCTCAAGAAGGTGAAGCCGGATCTGGCAGATCTCGAAGCTTCGATCTCGCTCGGAGAGCAGCAGGTTAGTTCGCTCGACAAGTTCCTGGACTCCATTCTGGAAAAGGAAACTGCCCAGCGCCAGGAAGTCACGGAGCTCAAGAATCATTTCCGCGATCTGCGCAATACGGCTGCCGAGAACCAGAGCCAGCTTTCCTATATCTGGCCGACGATCGAGCAGAATATCTCCGATACCGAGAAGATGTTCTCGGCATTTGAAGAATGGATGTACGCATCCGACTTCGAGAAGGCAAATGCGGAGCTGGACAATATCAGAGAGTCGATCTCCCGCCTGGAAAGCATGATCCAGTCTCTGCCGGATCTGCTCAGCGATGCCAGAGGCGTCGTTCCGAAGATGGCAGAAGTGCTGCATCAGGACTATACGACCGCCAGAGATGGTGGCGTCTATCTGGATCATCTGCAGATCGATAAGAACCTCAAGGTCATCATGGCCGGTCTCAAGGAAGACCTTGCCGGCATCAAGGATGGCAATCTGAACGGGGTCCGCGAACATCTTGATGACTACAAAGTCCGTCTCACGCAGATGGATCAGGCCGTCAAGAAGGAATCCGAATCGTTCATGGAACTCAAGAAGTTTGCCGGCGAAACCGAAACGCTGTTCCATGAGACGGAGCGCAATGCCAAGTATATCGATGATCTGTATGCACGTCTGAAGCCGCGGCTCGGACTTTCTGATATGGAAGAGCGGATCGGCAGACAGAAAGACCGTCTGGCGACCGTCTCTGCGAAGATGCCGAAAGTGTTTCAGATGTATCAGGAGAACCAGTCTCCGGCCAGCTCCGTGATGGCATCGATGAAGGAGCTGAATCAGGAAATCACCGTCTGCAACTCCGGGTTCAAGGAACTGCGGGCAGAGATCGACAATACTGCCGGAGGCGAGGATCGGGCTCGCAAGCAGCTGGTCAAGCTGCAGGTCATCATGAACCAGATGCAGGTCAAGATCCGCAAGTACAAGCTGCCTTCCATCTCGCAGCAGTATGAAGAGGATATGGCCAAGGCGAATGAGTACATTCATTCGATCGACCGTCTGATCAATGCGCCGACGCTGAACGTACAGCTGCTCAGCAGCACGCTCAAGGAAGCCATCGACTTCATCTACAAGCTTTACAACAACGTGAATAACGTCGTCGCCACAGTGATCATGGTCGAGAATACGATCGTATTCGGCAACCGCTACCGCTCTACCTATGCAGATATCGATTCCGAGCTGACCCGTTCCGAACTCTGCTTCCGGAATGGCGAATATACGCAGGCGCTGTCGATTGCCATTGCGACGATCGAGAAGATTCATCCGGGGAACTATGAGAATATGATCAAGGAGAATGCCAAGAGTGCCGCGTAGAGTTTATCTGGACAGCGGCAGCACGACTGCTGTCCATCCGGATGTTCTGAAAACTTATAAGGATCTGCTGGACCGGTACTTCGTCAACAGCGAAAGCCTGTATGACGAAGGCAGTGAAGTCCATCGCATGATGGAGAAAGCCCGCAGCGCTGCTGCCGGGCTTTTAGGCGTAAAGGCAGATGAGATCCTGTTTACTTCCGGAAGCAGCGAGTCCAACAGCCTGGCCATCAAAGGCAGCGCACTTGCCGATCCTTCCCGGAAACACCTGATCACCACGAGCATTGAGCATAGTTCTGTCATGAACTCCATGAGGCAGCTCCAGCGTCTGTTCGGCTATGAAGTCACGTATCTTCCCGTCAGTGAACAGGGTACCGTCACTGCTGACCAGGTCCGGAAAGCCCTGCGTCCGGATACGGTATTAGTCAGCATCATGCAGGCAAACAACGAGACCGGGGCAATCAATCCGATCTCTGATATTGCGGAAGTCGTGCAGAAAGAAAGCCATGCATTATTCCATGTCGATATGACGCAGGCCATCGGCAAGATCCCTTGTCCCATGGATGGCATCGATCTGGCCAGCATCAGCGCGCATAAGATTGAAGGCCTCAAAGGCAGCGGCATTCTGATGCGTCGGGAATATGTGAAGCTTGAGCCGATCATTTCCGGCGGCGAGCAGGAATTCGGTCTGCGCGGAGGAACTGCCAATGCGCCAGCGGACATCGTCTTTGCCAAGACGCTGAGACTTGCCCTTGAAAATGAGACGAAGTACGAAACCGAAGTCAGAGCGCTGCAGCAGCGGCTGATCCGCGGACTGAAAGAAATCCCCGGCATCGAGCTCAACAGCCCGGAGCACAATCTGCCATGTACCGTCAATTTCTCTTATGAGAAGATTCCGAGCGAAGTCATGCAGAATGCGCTCAACCGGCAAGGCTTCCTGGTCAGCGCCCGCTCTACCTGCGAAAGCAATTCCAATAACCCAAGCTATGTGCTGACGGCCATGGGATACAGCGACCGCAGAGCTTCCTGCTCGATCAGAATCGTACTTTCCTATCACAATACCGAAGAAGACGTTGATCGTTTTCTCTCAGCCCTGAAGGAGATTATCAGACATTATGGTGAACTATGATACTGTGCTGATCCGCTATGGAGAACTCAGCACGAAAGGAAAAAACCGGAAAGACTTCATCCGCAAGCTGGATCAGAATATCCGGCATATGCTGAAGGACTTTCCAGCCCTGACCTACCAGCGGACTTTTGACCGCATCTACATCCGTCTGAATGGCGAAGATCCTGAGAAGATCCGGGAACTGCTCTCCAAGGTTTCAGGCATCAGCTCATTCTCTTTCACGGAGAAGGTTCCATCCGATCTCAATGCGATTGAAGAAGCCTGCCTGCGCATTGCGTCCGAATCCGGCAAGCATACGTTCAAGATCATCACGAAGCGCCATGACAAGACCTTTCCGCTGAATTCCGATGGCATCAACCGAGCCGTGGCAGGGGAGATCCTGAAAGCGACCGATCTGAAAGTCGATGTCCATGAACCCGAACTGGAAATCCGGATTGAAGTCCATTCTGATTTCACGTATCTGACCAGTGAGAAGATTCCGGGAGCCGGCGGATATCCGGCCGGGATCAACGGCAAAGTGCTGCTGATGCTGTCGGGAGGAATCGATTCGCCAGTCGCTGCCTATGAACTCATGAAGCGGGGCCTGGATGTCGAAGCCGTTCACTTTGCATCTCCGCCGTATACGAGTGAGAATGCCCGTCAGAAAGTTCTTGATCTTGCGGGCATGGTATCGGTTTACAACCAGCTTCGCATGCGGGTTCATATCGTGGAATTCACCGACCTGCAGCTCGAAATCTACAAAGCCGCCGGTGATCCGTATGCAGTCACGCTGATGCGCCGCATGATGTTCCGCATCGCGGAGCAGATCGCCAGGGAAGAAGGATGCCTTGCCTTAGCAACCGGCGAGAGCGTCGGCCAGGTTGCTTCGCAGACGCTGGAATCCATTGCCTGCATCAATGAAGTGATCTCGATGCCGGTTCTGCGACCGCTCATCTGCGTGGATAAGGTAGACATTATCGACCTGGCAAGGAAGATCGGAACGTATGAGACATCGATTCTTCCGTATGAAGACTGCTGCACGATCTTCGATCCGAAGAATCCGGTGACGAAGCCCACTTCGAAGAAAGCATCATTCTATGAATCCCGCTTTGACTATGCATCCATGGTGGAGGAATGCGTGAAGAACCGCACGGAGATCACCGTTCATCCTGCCGAAGCAGAAGATTATCTCTGAACCAGGAGGTCCGTATGGGATTGTTTCATAAAGCACATAAAAACGGAATTGCCGAAGCATTTGACAAAGTATATGCGCATGGCGCCCATGAGACGGAAAGCCAGTTTCTGGACAGCCTGAACCTGATCGTCAAAGCCGTGGAACTGGATCAGACCTATTCCACCGACGAGAAACTGAAAATCTATGAACTTCTTTCGCAGCTCTCGAACTGCGGTCCCGATCAGCGCGACCGCTATGCAAAGAAGCTGCGGAAAGTCCTGAAATAAAAAAACTCCATATGGAGTTTTTTTATTTCAGAATGCTTTCCGGATCATCTCTTCGAGGATCGGCTTCATCTCATCCATCGTGCCGGGAATCTGATAGAGAATCGCAAAGTAGGCGGTATCTGCTACCATTGAGAAAGTCACGCACAGCTTCTTCAGGAACTCATCCTGATCAACGCCATTCAGAGCGGGATCTTCATCCAGAAATTTCTTGGCTTTCAGAAAATCAGGATTTTCTCCCGTCCCTTCTTTAGGATGCAGAGAAAAATCCCAGGTGAATCCTCTGCGCAGCACTTTCAGAAGATCATTGTCTGCTTCAAACCGGTCAATCAGATAATCCATCAGACCGACGACATTCTCGGACACTGATTCGGTATGATGCTCAATCGCGTATTCCAGTCCATCGGAATACAGAAAGTGGGAGATCCTGGAATTCAGATTCTGCTCCAGGTCCTGCTTATCTTCAAAATAAAGGTAGAATGTTCCTTTGGCAATCCCGCTCTTCTCACAGATCTCAGCAATGCTTGTACTTGCTGCACCTTTTTCCGCAAAAAGAGAGTACGCACTTTCCAGAAGTCTTCTTCGTTTATCAGCTTTTTTCTGTTCAATCAATCCCATATCTTCAACCTCGTGTTTTTCCATCATAACGCAAAAGACATGCACTTTGAATAAAAAACAGTAAAAAATATTTTGAAAAATCATGGATAAATGTAATTTTTCTGAAAACTATTAACCTTAAGAAGCCCTAATATATGTGATTCATAGGACCATATATGAAAAAAATCAGCAGAAACCCTACGAATCTGCTGAAAGGAGAAAAAAACAGAAAATCTCTGACATTCTCAGAAAAGAATCTCACTGGGCGGAATCGGTTACGGCTTTATGCTTCAGCTCATATCTCACGACTTCGGCATTCGCCAGGAATCTGACATCCTGAATCGTGGTGCCGACTCCGTTCGTGATGTCGAGGGTGAAACCAGAGACCGTATGCTTGCCCCGGAAGTATTCCTGGGCATACTCTGGCATATACAGGGCACCGAATCCCCAGTACGCCTGACCGCCATGGCTGTGGCCGGCCAGGAAGTAATCCGTCAGCTCCGAAGAAACCAGGGCAGCCGTATCCGGCGTATGGCAGAGGGCGATCGTATAGGCCGTCCGCGAGACACTCGAATAGGCTGCTGTGAGATCCTGATGATCGGAAGACTGTGGCTCGATGCCGACCAGTGTGATCGAGTCGCTGCCTCCTCTTCGCAGGAGCACGCTCTGATTCTGGAGCACCTCAAAATCAGCATCATACAGAATCTGCTTCACATACGACTCCATGCTGTCATCGGTTTCATCGAAATCACCGAGCACGGTGAATTTGCCCAGCGGAGCATCCAGCTCTTTCAGAAGCTCCGTGAGCCTTGCACCGACGGTATCATCGATATAGTCCGGATCCTGATCAAATAGATCGCCGCCGAACAGGATGATATCCGGAGAAAGACTGTTGATCGTATTGACGAGCTTGGTCATCCGTTCCTCGTCCATGAAATGGTTGTAGTCCAGATCCGAGAAGAACACAATCGAGACGCCATCCATGCTCGCAGGAATGAAGACGGACTCCAGCGTTTCATAACGCACCTGGAAGCGGGAAGGAGCCGTATGGAATGCATCATAATACATCGCTCCTCCAAGACAAATCAGAAGAGAAAGAATCACTGCGATTTTCTGTCCGACCTTCATGCACACCTCCGGATGAAGACTATCATAGCACCGAATGTAATATAATGACCCTGCATCAGGAGGATAGCGAACGTGGAAAACTGGCTGATTTCAGAAAGATGTCTGAGCGATGGAAAGCATGCACTGCCTGGTGCAGTCCGCTTTCTGAAGGAGAAGAAAGCAGAAGGAGCACTCATCTGCGTCCTGTCAGATCGCTCCGTGAGGACCAACCAGCAGATGGCCGAAGCATTTCAGAAACAGAAGCTTCCGATTGAGGAAGCAGATCTCTATACCACGGTCATGGCTGCGATCGATGAGATTGCCAGGACCGATGGATCAAAGCGCCAGGCCAGCATGATCGGCGGCCGGGGCATGCGGGATCTATTGGAAAGGGGAGGCTTCTTTCTGGACCATGATCCATGTGACTGGATCTTTCTCGGGAGTGATCATAATGCGGCATATTCTGATTACTGCTATGCGGCAAAGCTATTGAAGCAGGGAGCACGGCTGATTCTGACGGAAGAACAGTTCCGGGAGCCTTCCCAGGATGACAGTTTTCTGATCGGTCCGGCGGCGGTAGCGAAGATGCTGGAGGCAGCTTCCGGAACTGAAGCACTTCATGCGGACTTTCCGAGTCCGATGCTGCTGTATCATGCGATGCGCTATCTTAATGCGACGGCTGAGATTACAGTCTTTGCGGCTGCCGATGCACACCGCGAAATCCCGGCTGCGGAAGCCGCCGGCATCCGCTCGGTGCTCGTGACCTCGGCTGGTGATGAGAACACCGATCTGTTTGATCTGTCCAGCAAGCCGGATTATGTCGTTGAGACGCTGGCGGGACTGCTGCGCTGAATTTGCGCAGAATCATGCGGAATGATACAATGTTTGCTGTTTATAAAACAGGAAAGGATGAGATACAGGAACCGTGGATCCTATACCCGATCGAAAACGCATCACCCTGATGAGGAGCATTTATGAGTAACCAGTCGACTGAAAGCTTAGTGATCAGCCTGGTGATTCTCGTGATCTTCTCAGGCATATTCTCTGCAACTGAAACGGCGTACTCCGTTGCCAGCAAGATCAAGCTCAAGAGCATGGATAATGATGGCAAGCCGGGTGCCAAGGGAGCTCTGGACATTCTGGATCATTACGATAAGTTTCTTTCTACCGTGCTGATCGGAAACAACATCGTCAATATTCTTTCTGCTACCCTGGCGACCATTCTGTTCACCCGCATTTACGGGGAAGGGGGCGCCACCATCTCGACCATCGTCATGACGCTGCTCGTGCTGATGTTCGGCGAGATCGCTCCAAAAAGCATTGCCAAGCAGGCACCGGAAGCCTTTGCCTGCCGGCTGGTCGGTCTCGTGAAGTTCTTCATGACCATTCTGACGCCGCTGAGCCTCGTGTTCCGGGGCTGGCAGAATCTCGTGCAGCATTTGATTCATGTCGAGAATGATGACAGCGATATCCAGGATGAGCTGATCACGATGGTAGATGAAGCAGAGCGGGAAGGAGATCTGGAAGAACATGAATCCGATCTCATCTCTGCAGCCATTGAATTCAATGATCTTGATGTCCGCGATGTCCTGACTCCGAGAGTCGATGTCGTCGCCGTGGAAATCGGCACGCCGGTGGAAGAGATCGAACGCACGTTCCGCATGAACAGCTTCTCGCGTCTGCCGGTGTATGAGCGCTCGATTGATAATATCGTCGGCCTGATTCATGAGAAGGACTTCTATAACCTGCTGTATCAGGACAAAGAGAAAGCCATCATCCGCAAGATCATCAAGCCGGTCGTCTACACAAGCGAGAACGTCAAGATCTCGACGCTGCTCAAGCAGCTGCAGAAAGCGAAGGTTCACTTAGCAGTCGTGCTGGATGAATACGGCGGAACTGCCGGCATCATCACGATGGAAGACATCATCGAAGAGCTCGTCGGAGAAATCTGGGACGAGCATGATACGGTCAAGGAATATTATCAGAAGATCGATGATCAGACGTATCTCGTCCAGTGCGACGCGGATATCGATGATATGCTCGACCGATTCGGCGAGAAGCCGGAAGAAGATGAATATGACTTCATCACCGTCTCCGGCTGGGTCATCCATGAACTGGATCACATTCCGCAGGTAGGCGAAGAGTTTGATTTCGGCCATCTGCATATCACGATCACGAAGGCAGATCAGCGCAAGGTCATCCAGATCCGCGTTGAGATCCGCCCGAAGAAAGAAGAAAAGGAGAATCGCCGCGATCATCGCAGCGACAAGAAGGAGGAAGAGGAAGACGACCGCTGAGGCCGTCTTTCTGATCATGCATGCAGCAGTATTTCACGGAAGTGCCGCTGGAACCCGGCATGGAATATGTGTTTCCGAAAGCCCAGGCGCATCATGCAGGTACCGTGCTGAGGATGAATCATGAGACGATCCGGCTGGTCCATGATGGCATCGGCTATTTTGCCGATGCTTATCCGAAAGGAAAGGAATTCGCTGCGAGAGTTCTTTCCATCGATCCGAGAATCAATGAACTGCCATTCCAGGTCACGCTTGCCCAGGCTCTGATCCGCCGGGAGAAGATGGAACTCATTCTGCAGAAGGCAGCAGAACTCGGGGTTACCCGCATCGTCCCGTTTGAATCCAGCCGCTGCGTCGTCCATGCCAGAAGCGAGAAAGCAGACCGCCAGAAAGAGCGCTGGAACAGCATCCTGCAGGAAGCATCAGAACAATGCAAGCGCAACCGCATTCCTGAACTGGAGAACATCTGTTCCTTCGGACAGCTTTCCGGATACTCTTCAGAGCTCAATCTGGCTGCTTATGAGAATGCCTACGGGACCTCTCCGTTTCTATTGGAGGTTCTGAAGCCTGCTTCGATCACGATCGTGATCGGACCGGAAGGAGGCTTCTCCGAAGAAGAAAACGCTGCTCTGAATCAGATGGGCTTTTCTTCAATCAGCCTCGGTCCCAGAATTCTGAGGGCAGAGACTGCGGCCATTTCGGCATGTGCTCTGATCAGCGGATATCTGGAAACGGCAGAAAAAGATTGTGAATGAGGAGGACAGCAGCAGGAGAATGAAATTTTCAGTCAAGAACCTTGGCTGCAAAGTCAATGACTATGAAGCAGAAAGCATTGCCAGACAGCTGGAAGAACGCGGATATGAGCGCGTTCCTTTTGAAGAGCCTGCTGATGCTTCGCTGATCTTCACGTGTGCGGTCACGAATACCGCTGCTGCCAAAAGCAGGCAGATGGCCCATCGGGCAAGGAAGCTGAACCCGGACTGCGTGATCGTAGCAGCCGGCTGCTATGCGCAGATTGCTGGGGACAAGCTGCCGGATGCAGAACTTGTGATCGGCAGTGCCCATAAGAAAGAAATCCCGGATGCCCTGGATGAGTATTTCCGCGATGGCATGCGCATCGTGCGCGTGGATAATCTGGAACATGCATCTTTCGATGAGATGCCGATTGACCGTTTCGAACACCAGACCAGAGCGTATCTGAAGGTCCAGGATGGCTGCAATCAGTTCTGCAGCTACTGCGTGATTCCGTATGCCCGAGGCAGAGAACGCTCCATGGATCCGGATCGCGTGATCCTTGAAGCAAAGCGCATCGCAAAGAGCCATCACGAAATCGTGCTGGCTGGCATCCATACCGGCAGATACGGCAGAGAGTATCACATGACGCTTGCGGATCTGATCCGGAGGATTCTCAGGGAAGTGCCGGAACTGTCCAGATTGCGTATTTCCTCGATCGAAGTGACGGAACTTGATGATCCGTTCCTGGATCTTCTGGAAGAGAATCCGCGCATTGCCCGCCATCTCCATATCCCGCTGCAGTCTGGTTCAGACACGGTGCTGAAGCGCATGAACCGCCCGTATGATACGGCATTCTATTATGCTAAAATAGAAGAGATCCGCAGAAGGATTCCGGATATCTCGATTTCATGCGACCTGATGACGGGGTTTCCTGGCGAAACGGATGAAGAAGCAGAAGAAACCATGCAGTTTCTGAAGAAGTGCCGCTTTTCATTTCTGCATGTATTCCCGTTCTCAGCAAGAGAAGGAACGAAAGCTGCCGCAATGAAGGACCAGGTTCCGATGGAAGTCCGCAGAAAGAGAGCTGCCGCATGCATTGCGCTGTCCGAGCAGCTGTATGACTCGTATAAAGCATCCTGGATCGGAAAGGATGCAGAAATCCTGTTCGAGGAACATACGGAAACAGAAACCCAGGGCCACACAAGCGAATATCTGCCGGTGAGTGTCGAAGGGCTGCATCCGCGCGGCGAACTTTGCACCATCACGATTGCTGAGCTTCGGGATCATCAGCTCTGCGGAGTGCTGAAAGGCAGAGAAATAAGATGAAACTGAGTGAATTATTTGAAAACGTACCGGATATTGAAATCCGCAGTCTGATGGTGGACAGCCGCAAGAAGCGGCCGGATTCCATCTTCTTCTGCGAGAAGGGCATGATGTTTGACGGCCACCGCTTCGTGGAGCAGGCAATCCAGAATGGTGCCAAGGTCATCGTGCATTCCGAGCCTCTGGAAAACAAGCATCCGGATATCACCTATATCAAAGTCAAAGACGTCAATGCAGTGCTGAACAAGGTTGCAGATGCTTTCTACGGCTATCCGAGCCACAATCTCCTGATGTTCGGCGTCACCGGTACCAACGGCAAATCCAGCATCGCCTGCATCATCCGCGATGTCATGAACCAGTTCATGCCGACCGGCTATATCGGCACGATTGCGATTGAATACGGCAATGTCAAGCTGCCGCCGCTGCTGACGACACCGGACATTGATGACCTGCATGGCATCCTTGCGGATATGGTCTCGGCCGGCATCCGCTGCTGTGCACTGGAAGCTTCCAGCATCGGCATCGAGCAAGGCAGAGTCGATGCGATTGATTTCGATGCGGCAATCTTCACGAATCTGACGCATGATCATCTGGACTATCACGGCACGATGGAGAATTACTTCCAGGCCAAGAAGAAGCTGTTTGATCATCTGAAGGAATCCTGCGTGGCAATCACGAATGTGGATGATCCGTATGGCATGAAAATCGTGGCCGACTGCAAGTGCCCGGTCGTCACGTACGGCATCGATCATCCTGCAGATTACCAGGTCACCCGCTATCAGCTGCTGAAAGACCGCACGATTTTCACGCTTCGCTGCAATAACATGGAATACGAGCTTGAGACGAATCTCGTTGCCCGCTTCAATATCTACAACCTCGTCGCTGCGATCGCGGCGATGAACCAGAAGGGCGTCTCGATCACGCAGATGCTGCCGCTGCTCAAGCATATTCCGCAGATTGCCGGCCGCATGGAGCGGATTGATGAAGGTCAGCCGTTCAATATCCTCGTCGATTTCGCGCATACGCCGGACGGCATTGAGAAGCTATGCCAGTATGCCAGTGCGATCACGCCGAAAGGAAACCGCATCATCGCGATCACCGGCTCTGCCGGCAAGCGTGATACGGCCAAGCGTCCGATCTTCGGCCAGCTGCTTGATAAGTATGCCGACATGATCATCCTGACGGAAGATGATCCGCGCAATGAGAAACCTCTCGATATCTGCAAGGAGATCGCTTCCGGCATTCATGAGAAGCCATATGTCATCATCGAAGACCGCTATGATGCGATACGCCAGGCCGTCGAGATCGCTGATAAAGGCGATACGATCATCATCATGGGCAAAGGCGATGAGAAGTTCATCTACCGCGAATTCGGCAGAGAACCGTATGAAGGCGATGATGCGATCGCCCGGGAAGCGGTCCGCAAATACTATTTCGGAAACAGGGAGGACTAATTGTTTCATGAAACCATCCAAGTATATCGATCACACTCTGCTCAAGCCGGAAGCACAGAAGGCTGCCATTGAAAAACTCTGCCGGGAAGCGAAGGAATATGACTTCGCAAGCGTGTGCGTCAATCCATGCTGGATTGATGTCGCAAAGAAAGAACTGGCCGGCTCTGATGTCAATGTCTGCGTTGTCATCGGTTTCCCGCTTGGCGCCATGACCACGGAAGCCAAGGTGTTCGAAGCATCAGATGCTGTGAAGAAAGGCGCTGATGAAGTCGACATGGTTCTGAACGTCGGCAAGCTCAAAGACGGGGATGATGCCTATGTGACAGATGAGATCAGGAAGATCAAGGAAGCTGTCGGAACGCATGTGCTGAAAGTCATCATTGAAGCATGCCTGCTTACAGATGAAGAGAAAGTCCGGGCATGCCGTGATGCGATGGCTGCCGGAGCAGATTTCGTCAAGACTTCGACTGGCTTCTCAGCTGGCGGAGCTACTGTTCATGATGTGAAGCTCATGAAAGAAACCGTCGGAGACAAGCTGAAGGTCAAGGCTGCCGGCGGCGTCAGGACTCCGGAAGAATTCCAGGCGATGATTGATGCAGGTGCAGAGCGCATCGGCACCAGCCATGGCTGCGAACTTGTTTCAAAGTGAAAAATCCATTGATTTCAGAGCCATGCTCTGGTATGATATCCGTGCTGTCTAAACCAGGAAGGGGGGATACAGAATGCCGAGAGTTGTAGTGAAAGAGAACGAAAGTCTTGATGATGCACTGCGCCGTTTCAAGCGTCAGGTATCTCGCAACGGAACCCTTGCTGAGGCTCGTAAGAGAGAATATTACGTGAAGCCGGGTGTCAAGCGGAAGCTGAAGAGCGAAGCTGCCCGCAAAGCAAGAAGACGTGGCAAGTAAGAGAGGCAGAGATGCTTCTCTTTTTCTTGCCGGTGGTTTGCGATAAAATGACACCGTATACAAAGGGGGATATTCCTTGGAGAAAACCAGAACAATCAGACTGGAAGATCTGAGCACCAGCCAGGAAATGGACCTGGTAGGTTCCGGCGACCGCAATCTGACGATCCTATCAGAATGCCTTCAGACGGAACTTTCCTTCCGGGACGGCGTCTTCACTATGCATGAAGATTCCGATCAGAAAGAAGAACAGCTCAGAGAAGTGCTGCAGGCACTGGTAGCTGCCGTGAAGAAAGGACATGCCATCAGCGAGCAGGATGTCATCTATGCCTGCCGGCTGGCAGTCAGCGGGCAGCCGATCGATTTTGAAGACTGGAATCGGGTGCTGGTCGGAAGAACCTATTCCGGCAAGCCCATCGTTCCCAAGACGAAAGGCCAGAATGCATTCGTCAAAGCGATGGAACGCTATGACATCGTCTTTGCGATCGGACCGGCAGGGACTGGCAAGACCTTCCTGGCGGTGACTGAAGCGGTGACTGCCCTGAAGAAAGGCGATGTGCATCGTATCATCCTGACCCGTCCGGCCGTGGAAGCAGGCGAATCGCTCGGCTTTCTGCCAGGCGATCTGAAGGAAAAAGTCGATCCGTATCTGACGCCGCTCTATGATGCTTTGCATGAGATGCTCGGAAACGAGAAGACGGAAACGCTGATGGAGAAAGGGATCATCGAGATTGCGCCATTAGCCTACATGCGCGGCAGAACGCTGGATGATGCGTTTGTCATCCTGGATGAAGCACAGAATACGACGCCTTCCCAGCTCAAGATGTTCCTGACCAGACTCGGCTTCCATTCGAAGATGGTCATCACCGGCGATATCACGCAGATTGACCTGAAGCCGGGAATGACATCCGGGCTCATTGATGCTTCGCTGGTTCTGAAAGACATGGATGAGATCGCAATCATGCATCTGACGAGCGACGATGTCGTGCGCCATCCGCTCGTTCAGAAGATCCTGGAACGCTACGAGAAGTACGAAAAGAAGAACTGAATCATTTTCCGACCAGCTTCCTTATGGGAGGCTGATCTTTTTATGCATGCATGAAAAAGGGCGATGAGCATGAACTCCATCACCCTGAGAATCCTGATTATGCCTCTGCGGCAGCTTCCGCTGTCACCGACAGGGAAATCCTTGCGATATTGCAGCAGTGATCGCCCATACGCTCGAGGTTTCCGAGAATGTCGCAATAGACGGAAGCAGCAACTGCAGACGAGCATTCATTGCGGCTCATGCGGTCGAAGTGAGCCTGGCGGGAACGGTATTCCATCGCATCCATCGCGTTCTCATCTTCTTCCAGAGAAGCGAACAGGCTTCTGTCTTTCGTGCGGTAGATTTCAATTGCCCGGCTGTACATATGAAGCAGGATATCAAACATCGTATTGATGTCTTCAATCGCATCCGGAGTGAACATGCCGTCGTCATCGAATACCATCTGGAAGAATTCCGTCAGATTCATGGCCAGGTCGCCGATGCGTTCCAGGTTCTTGATGACTTCCAGATCCATGCGCATATTCTCTTTATCCTGCGGCGGGAATGAAGCTTTGACGCTGGCACTGACGAGGAACTCCGTGATCTTCTTGTCGCATCGGTTGATCAGCGCTTCATTCTGATCCAGCAGCTCGCGGTCATCCGCAGTACCGGGCTTATTCAGGAAGTCGCGGGTTTCCGCGATATCCTGGCGGACGACATCAGCCATCTTGCCGATTGCCTGCTCTGCTTCTTCAATGACGGCTGCCGGAAGGAGCGTACCGATATTCGCATCGAGATTATCGATGCTGACTTCAGGTCTTGTCGGTTCGGAACCAGGAATGATCTTTGAGATCATTCCGACAATCTGTTTGAGGAACGGCATGAAGATGATGGTCGTCGTGATGTTGAAGATCATGTTTGCAATGGCGATCTGCATCATCGGATTCAGATGCCATAGATTCGCTAACGACGTGATCAGGTTCGTATACGCCGTTAACAGCAGCATTCCCAGCAGCGTTCCGAAGATATTGAATACGGTATGCAGGCATGCAGTTCTCCTGGCTCCCAGACTCCCTCCCATCGCCGCCAGGATACCAGTGATCGTCGTGCCGATATTGGCACCGAACATAAACGGCAGGGAAGCCTGCAGGGTCAGGGCATTTGCCTGATAGAGTTTCTGCACCATGCCGATCGTTGCGGCAGAGGCCTGGACGACAGCAGTCATGATGGCACCGGTGATCATCGACAGCCAGGAGTTATTGCTCATCTGCAGGGCAAAATCGCTGAACTCCGGAAGATCCTTGAGGGCAGAAAGCGAATCGCCCATGCAGCGCAGACCATAGAAGATCAAGCCGAATCCCAGGATCACATCGCCGTAGTACTGCGTCTTTCTTTTCTTGCCGAAGACAATCAGCATGCAGCCGGCGAAGACGATGTACATGGCGTATTCATCGATATTCATCGAGATCAGGAAGCTGGTGACCGTCGTGCCGATGTTGGCACCCATGACGATGCCAGCTGCCTGTTCGAGGTTCATGAGACCTGCCCGCACGAAACCGATCGTGATGGCGGTGCAGGCGGAAGATGACTGCATCAGAATGGTCATGGCAATTCCGATCAGCATGGCGCTGAAGGGACTGGCGGTGTACTTATTGATATAATCGCGCATCTGATCTCCCGCCACGGATTTCAGGCCGCTGCCCATGAAGCTGATACCGAACATGAACAGGCCGAAGCCGCCCAGTATCATATCCCAGCTGATGGATGACAATGTCATATCTTCCCTCTAGACTTTCCTTGTGAGTTTGTAAGATTTGTTATTCAGAAGTTATTGTAAAGTGATCAGAGTCTGCGGTCAACCGCATGAAAACAATACCCGCGTGCTATAATACCGGAAGAAGAAGGCAGGATTCTGTTCATGGAAATAACGCTCATCAACCGCACGAACCAGCCTGCGGAAGCCTATCTTCCGCTTTTCAGGAAGATCAGCAGTGCTGCAGAGAAAAAGCTCGGCCTTTCGGACGATCTGGAAATTTCAGTCACCTTCGTGCGTTCCCGCACGATTCATGTCATCAACCGGGAATACCGGAATATCGACCGGCCTACGGATATCATCAGCTTCGCTGCCAATGATTTCTCGTATCCCGGCGAGACGCCGGAAGAACATGCCGATCTCGGCGACTTGTTTCTGAACATCGACTATGCCGCCAGGCAGGCGAAGGAATACGGACATTCCCTGAAGCGGGAAGTCGGCTTTCTGTTCTGCCATGGCCTTCTGCATTGTCTTGGCTACGATCATATGAAACCCGAAGACGAGAAGGTCATGTTTGCTTTGCAGGATGAGATTCTGGACCCGATTCTGCCGCGGAACTCGTCATGCTGAAAAAGAAATTCCTGCCTGCCTTTCATGGCCTGAGAGACGCCTGGAGGCATCCGGCCGTACGGATTCAGATCATCCTCGGCATCCTTGCCGTCATCGCCGGTTTCGTTCTGAAGCTTACGATCCTGGAATGGGCTTTTGTGGTCTTGGCGATCGGCCTTGTCATTGGCGCTGAAGTATTCAATACGTGCATTGAGAAGCTGTGCGATCTGCACAGCACGGAATATGATCACCGGATTGAAGTGATCAAGGATATGTCGGCAGGAGGCGTGCTGATTGCTGCGCTGACCGCGCTGGTGATTGCGGTCATGATCCTGCTGGAGCATCTGAACTAGGAGGAAGAAACATGCTTACGAAAGAAGAACTGATTGCCGAAGCATTCAAGGCAATGAAGAACAGCTACGCACCATATTCGAAATACCATGTCGGGGCCGCTGTCCTGTGCAAGGACGGAACGGTATTCTGGGGAACCAACATCGAGAACGCCAGCTTCGGCGCTACCAACTGCGCGGAGCGTTCCGCGGTCTTTGCGGCATACAGCAGAGGCTACCGCAAAGATTCAATTGCAGCGCTTGCCATCGTCTCCGACGGCGACCGGATCGCCGGACCATGCGGCATCTGCCGCCAGGTGCTTTCAGAGCTGCTGGATCACCATACCCCGATCTATCTCTCCAATGGCAGAGAATCCCAGGATACGGACATCGATGAACTTCTGCCGCTGCAGTTTACGACGGAGGACGTCATTCGATGAGGTCCGGATTCGTTGCAATTGCCGGACGGCCGAATGCAGGCAAATCTACGCTGATCAATGCCCTGGTGAAAGAGAAGATCGCGATCGTCTCGGCTAAGCCGCAGACCACTCGCTCGGAAATCCGCGGCATCGTCAATACCGAAGATGCCCAGATCGTCTTCACGGATACGCCGGGCATTCATAAAGCAAGACACCGCCTGGAAACCAGAATGAACAAAGAGGCTGCCAATGTGATCCAGGGGGTGGACCTGATCTACCTGGTTATCGATGGCAGCGTTCCGTACGGGCCAGGTGATAAATACGTGCTGGAGATGGTGAAGAATACCGGTCTTCCGGTCTTCCTGCTTCTGAACAAGATCGACCGGATGAAGAAAGATGATATCCTGAACACGCTGCTGAGCTATCAGAAGCAGTTCTCCTTTGCAGAATACTTTCCGATCTCCGCACTGAAGCAGGAAAACTTCCGGGAACTGCTGGATACGACCATCAGGTATCTGCCCCAAGGAGATCCGATGTTTCCGAGAGATATCGTAAGCGATGAACCGGAGAACTTCCGGATTGCCGAAATCATCCGGGAGAAGATCCTTCTCTGCACGGAACAGGAAGTCCCGCACGCTTCCGCTGTAGTCGTCGAGTCGAAGACTTTTGAGGAAGGAACGTGCTATGTGCAGGCCATGATCTTAGTCGAGAAGGAAGGGCAGAAAGCCATCCTGATCGGCAAGGGAGGATCGATGCTGCAGCGCATCCGCACGGCTGCGATTCCGGATATCTCAGAACTTGTCGGATGTCCAGTGAAACTGGAATTGTTCGTCCGGGTCGAGGAAGAATGGCGCGACCGGGATTCCCGCATCTCCCAGTACGGCTACGGAAATATCGATGAATGAGCAGATCACCGGACTGATTCTGAAACAGACAGACTACCGGGAAAATGCTGTGATCCTGACGGTGCTGACAGAAGACTATGGAAAGCTTTCTCTGGTCGCTGCCGGAGTCAGAAAGATGAATTCGAAGAATGCCGGTTCCGTGCTTCCGTATACGAAGGCAGAGTTCTCGCTGGACTACCGTCCGGATCGGACGATGTTCCGCATGAAGACAGCCCGCACCGTTTCTCTGTACCGCTTTCTGCACGAAGATCTGCTGGCTGGCTGTGCTGCTTCCCTGATGGCCGAATGTGCGGATGCGATGACGCTGGAAGGGCCGGATGAGGAGTCGGCTGCAGAAACGTACCGGCTGCTCGATCTTTCCTTTCAGCATCTGAATGAGAAGAAACCTGCGGATCTCACTGCCGCGCTGTTTCTTTCTTCCATGCTGAGAACTCATGGGATCAGCCCGGAAGTCGATGCATGCGTACTCTGCAGAAAACCGGAAGCTTCTGCATTCTCTCTGAAAGAAGGCGGATTTCTCTGCACAGAGGATGCAGCCGCGAGAAATCTGAAGCCCTGGACGATTGAACAGCTGCGGGCATTCCGGGTGCTTGCCAAGGCAGGTCCGGAGCAGATAGACCTGGTTTCTCCGTATTTCCGTGACTGGAGCTCCATGACCGGGATTCTCGTTTCTTTCCTGGAACTTCACGCAGGTATTCATCTGCGCTCTTTTGGCCTGTTTCAGCGGTTTTTCGGCATTGAAGCAGTTATGTGAAAGTGCTATACTCCTAATGTTTTCTATATAGTAAGGAGAGACTGCGTGCCATTTATGGAAAAGACATTCGATACTATTGTTCAGCATGCCAAGAACACCGGATTCGTGTTCCAGGGTTCTGAAATTTACGGCGGACTTAGCAATACCTGGGACTTCGGACCTTACGGAGTCCTTTTAAAGGATCATATCAAGAAAGCATGGCAGAAGAAGTTCATTCAGGAAGATCCGAATAATGTGGAGATCCAGGCAGCGATTCTGATGAATCCGAAAGTCTGGGAAGCTTCCGGACACCTGAAGGGATTCAGCGATCCGCTGATGGACTGCAAGCAGTGCAAGACCCGTCATCGCGCAGACCAGCTGATCGAGAACTGGTCGGGCGGAAAAGTCAGCTGCGAAGGCTGGACGAACGAGCAGATGGAGCAGTACATCAAGGACAACAACATCCCGTGCCCGGATTGCGGCAGCCATGACTTTACGCCGATCCGTCAGTTCAACCTGATGTTCAAGACGTTCCAGGGAACGCTGGAAGATGCCAAGAGTACGATCTATCTCCGTCCGGAGACTGCCCAGGGCATGTTCGTCGATTTCAAGAATGTGCAGCGTGCTTACCGCAAGAAGCTTCCGTTCGGCATCGGCCAGATCGGCAAGAGCTTCCGCAATGAGATCACGCCGGGCAACTTCATCTTCCGCACGCGTGAATTCGAGCAGATGGAAATGGAATTCTTCTGCAAGCCGGGAACCGATGATGACTGGTTCCCTTACTGGCGCCAGTTCTGCATGGACTGGATCCTGAGTCTCGGCGGAAACAAGGAGAATCTCCGCTTCCGTGATCACGCCAAGGAAGAACTGAGCTTTTATTCCAAGGCTACCACGGATATCGAATACAAGTTCCCGTGGGGCTGGGGCGAACTCTGGGGCATTGCAGATCGTA
The DNA here is from genome assembly GCF_900290205.1 of Anaerolactibacter massiliensis. NCBI lineage: Bacteria > Bacillati > Bacillota > Erysipelotrichia > Erysipelotrichales > Erysipelotrichaceae > Anaerolactibacter > Anaerolactibacter massiliensis. The sequence goes on from NZ_OLMH01000002.1 coordinate 778,794, forward strand.
CCGATTATGACCTGACCCAGCACCAGAATCATTCCGGCAAGGATCTGACGTATCTGGATCCGGTCACCAATGAGAAGTATCTTCCGTATGTTGTCGAACCGGCTGTCGGTGTCGAACGTCTGTTCTTCATGTTTTTCACGGATGCGTATGATGAGGAGCAGCTGGAGAACGGCGATACCCGCATCGTCATGCATTTCAGCCCGGTGCTCGCACCGGTCAAAGCAGCTGTGCTCCCGCTGAAGAAGAAGGCACACAGTGAGACCGCTCTGAAGATCCGCAAGGAACTGAGCTATGATTTCGAGACGGAATACGATGAAGCCGGCTCCATCGGCAAGCGCTACCGCCGTCAGGATGAGATCGGCACGCCATACTGCATCACGGTCGATGATCAGACCCTGGCAGATGGAACCGTAACCATCCGCAGCCGCGATACGATGCAGCAGGAGAGACTGAGCGTCGAAGAAGTCCGCAGCCGCATCTGCAAGGAGATCCGTTTCTAGAAAGGACCTGAATGGCGAGAATACCAGAAGAAGAAATCGATGCGATCCGGAAGAAGGCCGATATTGTCCAGGTCATCGGAAAATATCTGCAGGTAACCCGGAAGGGAAGCGGCTATGTCGCACTATGCCCGTTTCATGATGATCATTCTCCTTCCATGACGATCTCGCCGGACCGGCAGATCTACAAATGCTTCGTATGCGGAGCCGGAGGCAATGTCTTCACCTTCGTCCAGAACTACGAGAACATCTCGTTTCCGGAAGCGGTGGAGCATGTGGCAGACCTGGTCGGCTATCCGCTTTCCGTGCATGTCAGTGCACCGAAGAAGCAGGAAGACCCGCATATCGAAGTCCTGCACCGGATTCTCAATGAGACGATCCGCTGGACGATGTATCAGATGAATACCGCCCAGGCAGAAGCCGAGAAAGCATATCTTGAGAAACGCGGTCTCGATGAGGCCGTCCGAGAGAAATTCTCAATCGGCTACAATCCGCCTGGCGATGCGCTGCATGCATTCCTCGAAGCCAAAGGCTTTGAAGACAGCGACATGACCGCATGCAATGTGGTCCGTACATCTGCCTCTGGTCTTCATGACGTCTTCAGCGGCCGCATCACATTTCCGATTCATGACGCCGAAGGAAATCCGATCGGCTTCTCCGCGAGAACGATCGATCCGGAGAATCCTTCCAAATACATCAATACCACAGACACCGAACTGTTCCATAAGAGCGATCTGGTCTACAATGCCCACCGGGCAAGAACCGCCTCCCGCAGAGAAGGAAAGATCTACGTCTGCGAAGGCGTGACCGATGTCATCGCCTTTGCCAGAGCCGGCATGGACAATGCTGTCTGCACTCTGGGCACGAGCTGCACTGAGCATCAGATCGGCATCCTGAAGAACCTTGCCGCAAAGATCGTATTCTGCTATGACGGCGACGATCCGGGCCAGGCCGCAACCTGGCGGGCTGCCCGCATGGCCAGAGCTCAGGGCTGCGTCGTCTCCGTGATCGACAACAAGACCGGTCTTGATCCGGATGAAATCATCCGCCAGCGCGGTGCGGAAGCACTGCAGCAGCTGGCCAAGTCCGAGATCACCTGGATGGAATTTGTCCTGAACTATCTCTCGAAGCATACGAACTTCGACAGCTATCAGGAAAAGAAAGACTTTGTCCGCAAAGCCCAGGCCGAGATCGATCAGCTTGATGATGAATTTGACCGCCGCCATTTTACGGAAGAACTTTCCAGGCTTTCCGGATTCCGGCTGGATTACACGCCGAAGAACCGGACGGCAGCCTATGTGCCGAAGCAGAGTATTCCCACAAAGACGCCGGATGGCACGAGCGAAGCAGAAGAGCAGATCCTGGCGATGATGCTGGCAAGCAGAAGTGCATCGGCAAGATTTGAAGAGAAGCTCGGATATCTGACTGATCCGGATCGGAATGCGGTTGCCATGATGATCGTGGATGCCTACCGCACGCATGATCAGATTGAACCCGCTTCTCTGATTGATGAAGCGGACAGCCAGGAACAGAAGAACCTGATCTCCAAGCTTGCAGATTCCTGGGCGTATTCGGCAGAGTATGACGAAAGCATCCTCGATGGGGCGATCCGCAAAGTGCTGATCAGCGTGCGTTCCCTGCAGGCTGATGCCTTCCGGGAACAGCTATCCGCACCGATGAACAGTGAAACACGTGAAGTCATCCTGAATGAATATCAGGAATGCCTGAAAGAATTACGGAGGTACCTAGATGAAGAAAACAGAAACAGCTGAAACAAAGCCGGCAGGATCTGCATTGAAGAAGCCTGCATACTCCGGAAATGCCCGCAGCCACCAGGCTGCAATCCGGAAACAGCGTGCCTCCATGATGGAAGCTGCTGCAATCCGCAGAGAGATCTTTCAGGATGAGGAAATCCTGAAAGAGAATACTGCTGCTTTTGAAGCAGGAAAGCTTCCTGCTTATATTCCTGGTCCGCTGCCGGAAGCAGACAACGAGACCGCCTGGACTTACCAGGTACCGGTTCCTTCTGAAAAGCCGGTAAGAGAAGATGCTCATACCCAGATCGAGATCTACCGGACGGCTGACAAGCACAAGGAACTAAAGACCCTGGATGAGCTGAAGGAAGAATTCCGCAGAGTCTATATGAAAGACGGGGAGATCTATCAGAAGGATATTCTGGCCTCTCTGTCCCGTCTTGATATGACCGATGACGATATGGAAGCTCTCTGGAACTGGTTCAGCGAAGAGGGCATGACCGTCTCGGAAGAAGAAGACATCGAAGCGCTGAGCTCGGAAGAAGACATGGACCTCGAGGACGAAGAAGAAGAGGAAGAAGACGATCGTCCCGAAGATACCGGCGATGAGGAAGAAGATGAGAAAGACAGCTCCGTCGAAACCGTCGCCAGCATGTCCCGGGCGATCAGCAGTGCGTATTCCAGCGCCAGCCGGGGAACGAGCGTCTCGCTGAATGATCCGGTCAAGATGTATCTGAAAGAGATCGGCCGGGTTCCGCTGCTGAAGCCGGAAGATGAACCGGAGATTGCCAAGCGCATCGAAGCAGGGGATGAGGAAGCCAAGAACATCCTGATCTCCTCGAACCTCCGCCTCGTCGTTTCGATTGCCAAGAAATACGTCGGCAGAGGCATGCTGTTTCTGGATCTGATCCAGGAAGGAAACATGGGCCTCGTCAAGGCGGTCGAGAAATTCGACTACCGCAAAGGCTTCAAGTTCAGCACGTATGCGACCTGGTGGATCCGTCAGGCCATCACGAGAGCCATTGCCGACCAGGCAAGAACCATCCGCATTCCGGTCCACATGGTTGAGACCATCAACAAGCTGACGAGAGTTCAGCGCCAGCTCGTGCAGGAACTCGGCAGAGATCCGACGGCTGAGGAAATCAGTGCACGCATGGACGGCATCTCTCCGGAAAAAGTCCGGGAGATCCAGAAGATCGCGCTGGAACCGGTGTCTCTGGAAACCCCGATCGGCGAGGAAGATGATTCGCATCTCGGCGACTTCATCGAAGATAAAGATGCGATGTCCCCGGATGAGTATGCCAACAATCAGCTGCTCAAGGATGAGATCAACACCGTCCTGTCCGGGCTGACCGACCGCGAGGAGAAGGTTCTCCGCCTGCGGTTCGGATTATATGACGGCAGAACCAGAACCCTGGAAGAAGTCGGCAAGGAATTCAATGTGACCCGCGAGCGCATCCGTCAGATTGAGGCGAAGGCACTGCGCAAGCTGAAGCATCCGACCCGCTCCAAGCGCCTCAAGGATTTCTTCGATAAATGAACCAGCGTCTGAAAGCAATCTCTGCCCTTGTTCCCTCAGGAACGATCCTGGCAGATATCGGCACCGACCATGGCTATCTGCCGATTGATCTTGTGAAGAGGGGAATCTGCCCGAAAGCTTATGCCTGCGACGTTGCAGAAGGGCCGTTATCCGCGGCAAAAACCAACATCGCTTCAGAGCATCTGGAAGGAAAAGTCTTCGCGATTTTATCCGATGGATTCATTCAGGTCCCCGAAGATGCAGATTGCGCAGTGATTGCCGGCATGGGCTGGTATACCGCGCAGGCAATTCTCGAACGGGCAGAGGAACGGCTTCCTTCGTTTCGCCGCATCATCGTCCAGGTAAACGGTGATACGGATCTATTGAGAAAGTGGATCAGCGATCGCAGGAAGACCATTCATGAGGAATGCATGGTCAATGACCGGGGCAAGGTCTATACCGCTGTCTCGTTCAGCATGCAGGAACATGCGCCTTATGCAGACCGTGAGATTCTGCTCGGACCATGTCTTCTGAACGAAAGAAGTCCGCTGTTTCTCGAAGACTGTCAGAAGCAGGCAGAACTTCTGAGCATGATTCTCTCGAAGCGTCCGGAAGATGAGACAGCTGCCAGACTGTCCCGGCGGCTTGCAATTTACGAATCTGTCAATCCATAAAAAAAACACCCTGTCAGCCGACAGGGTATATTTTTCAACGCTTCTGATCGTCTCAGCCGTTAATGGAATTAACAGCCTTGGCAAGACGGGACTTCTGGCGTGCAGCATAGTTGCCCTTCTTGATATGAGCAGCAACTGCCTTATCCAGAACCGAGTTTGCATGATCATATGCCTTCTTGGCAGCGTCTGCATCTTTTGCTTCAACCGCAGTCAGAACACCCTTGATCGCATTCTTGACTTCAGTCCGCTTAGCAGTATTGGCAGCCTGGCGCTTAGCATTGGTGATTGCACGCTTCTTCTGGGACTTGATATTTGCCATGGAACACACCTCCTTCGTTTCAAACGAAAGAATTATAACCTACGGCCTTTCAAATTGCAACGTCCGGAACGAGCAGGAATACGGTATAATGACGGAGAATTTTCCAAGGAGGTACCCGCTCATGGATTCCATCCGTATCGTTTTCTTCGGAACCGCAGAATTTGCGGCAGCAATTCTGAATCGTCTCTATGAAGACGGCCATCAGGTCGTCGGTGTCGTTTCGCAGCCGGACCGTCCCATCGGCCGGAAACATCTCATTGAACCGACTCCGGTTCATGCGCTGGCAGAAGCACATGGGACGTCATGCATCGCCCCGAGAAATCTGAAAGAGGAACCGGAAGGGGTCCTTGCAATGAAGCCGGATCTCATCATCACCTGTGCTTACGGGCAGTTTGTTCCGGATGTGATTCTCGAAGCACCGCGCTTCGGCTGTCTGAACATCCATCCTAGTGCCCTGCCGAAATACCGGGGCGGTGCTCCGATCCAGCGGACGATCTGGAATGGGGATTCCTCGATTGATATCTGCCTGATGGAGATGGTTCATGCGATGGATGCCGGCCGGATCTTTGCCCGCACTTCTGTGCCGGTTGATCCGGATGAGACCTCCGGACACCTGTTCCGGAAACTTGCTCCGTTAGCGGCAGATCTATTGTCAGAGAATCTTCCGAAGTATCTGAATGGCGAACTGGCTGGCGAACCGCAGGACGAAAGGCAGAAGACGATCGCTCGCAACATCAGCCGGGAAGAGGAGCAGATCTTCTTTGAAAAAGAACAGATGCCGGAGCTTTACAACCACTGCCGGGCATTGCTGGAAGAACCAGGTCCTTACGGAATGATTGACAATAAGCGCATCAAGTTCCTGGAAGTGCGCATGGAGCAGACCGAAGAACCGGCTGTCCCGGGAACAATTCTTGATATCCAGAACCATGCGATGCGCATCGCCTGCAGGGGCGGTATCCTGAAGGTATTCCGCCTGCAGATGCAGGGCAAGAATGCCATGGATGCGGACGCATTTATGAATGGCGCCGGCCGGAATCTGATCGGCAGGCAGTTTGAATGAGGTAATCCATGATTGACCAGAACCATATCCGCAATTTCTGCATCATCGCTCATATCGACCATGGCAAGAGCACCCTGGCAGACCGCATCCTCGAGATGACGGATACCGTCAAGGAACGCGATATGAAAGCTCAGATCCTCGATGACATGGATCTGGAACGGGAACGCGGCATCACGATCAAGCTGAATGCCGTGCAGCTTTCCTATCATGCAAAGGATGGACAGGAATATCTGTTCAACCTGATCGATACGCCAGGGCATGTTGACTTTTCCTATGAAGTATCCAGGTCGCTTGCGGCCTGCGAAGGAGCGATCCTCGTCGTCGATGCGACCCAGGGCGTCCAGGCGCAGACGCTTGCCAACACGTATCTTGCCCTGGATAACAATCTCGAGATCCTGCCAGTCATCAATAAGGTGGACATGAACAATGCCCAGCCGGAACGGGTCCGCCATGAGATCGAGAACATCATCGGATTAGACTGCTCAGAAGCTCCTAAGATCAGCGCCCGCACCGGTCTCAATGTCGATCAGGTGCTCGAGCAGATTGTGCACAAGATCCCGGCTCCGTCCGGAGATCCGAAAGCACCGCTGCAGGCGCTTGTCTTCGACAGCATCTATGACAGCTACCGCGGTGTCATTGCGCTTGTCCGCATCCGGCAGGGCGAGATCCATGTCGGCGATCATATCCGCTTCATGGCAACCGGTGCTGAATATGAAGTGCTTGAAGCCGGCATCCGCAACCCGAAAGAAGTCCCGGTCCATACGCTGGTATGCGGGGATGTCGGGTGGTTTGCGGCTTCGATCAAGGACATCCATGATGTCCGGGTCGGCGATACCGTCACTTCCGCAGACAATCCTGCAGACAAGCCTCTTCCCGGCTACAAGAAACTGAATCCGATGGTCTACTGCGGCCTGTATCCGAGCGATGCGGCCAAGTTCCAGGACCTTCATGATGCGCTCGACAAGCTTCAGCTCAACGATGCCAGCCTGCAGTATGAACCGGAAACCTCGCAAGCCCTCGGCTTCGGATTCCGCTGCGGCTTCCTGGGCTTGCTGCATATGGATGTCGTCCAGGAACGGCTTGAGCGGGAATACAATCTCGATCTGATCGCGACAGCTCCTTCGGTGATCTATCATGTCTTTCTTTCTGATGGCACGATGCTGGAGATCGACAACCCGGCCAAGATGCCGGATGCGTCCAAAGTCGACCGTGTCGAAGAACCGTATGTCAAAGCAGAGATCATGGTGCCTGATACCTTCATCGGCCCGGTCATGGAGCTCTGCCAGAAAAAGCGCGGCATCTACAAAGGCATGGAAGTCATCGATACCGGCAGAAATACGCTGACGTATGAGATGCCGCTTTCTGAGATCATCTTTGACTTCTTTGACAAGCTGAAAAGCTGCACCAAGGGCTATGCAAGCCTTGAGTATGAACCGATTGGCTATCGCACGGATGACCTGGTCCGCATGGATATCCTGCTCAATGGAGAGGTGGTCGATGCGCTTTCGGTCATCATCCATCGCTCGGAAGCGTATGCCAGAGGATCGGCGATCACCGTGAAGCTGAAGGAGCTGATCCCGAAGCAGCAGTTTGAGATTCCGGTTCAGGCTGCGATCGGCGGCAAGGTGATTGCCCGCACGAATATCAAGGCGGTGCGCAAGAACGTGCTTGCCAAGTGCTATGGCGGAGATATCAGCCGGAAGAAGAAGCTGCTCGAGAAGCAGAAAGAAGGCAAGAAGCGCATGAAGGCAGTCGGTTCCGTCGTGATTCCGCAGGAAGCCTTTATGTCGGTTCTGTCCATGGACGATGATTCGCACTGATCATCCGGAAGCACTCTATGTGCATGTCCCGTTCTGCCGCTCAATCTGTGCCTACTGCGATTTCACGCACGAGCCATATCGCATAGAGCGGGCAGATGCCTGGCTGAAAGCCCTGAAACAGGAGCTGTCGGCAAGGGTCCGGTCCGCTTCTCTGAAGACGATCTATCTGGGCGGCGGCACGCCGACTGCGCTTTCTCTCACCCAGCTGGAAGTGCTGCTTTCCATGCTGGATCCGTATGCGGAAGAAGCAGAAGAATACACGATTGAAGTCAACCCGGAAACCCTCGATGAAGCCAAGGCAGAATGCCTGGCACGACATCGCATCAATCGGGCATCGATCGGCTATCAGAGTGATAATCCGAAGCTGCTTGCGCTGATGAACCGCCATCATTCTTATGAAGATACGGCTGCCTGCATGGAATTATTGAGGAGGCATGGGATCGCGAATCTCTCGCTGGACCTCATGTATTCGCTGCCTGGTCAGACCATGGCCCAGCTGCAGCAGGCGGTATATCATGCCATGGATCTGAAGCCTGCGCATCTCTCGCTGTATTCGCTGACGATCGAACAAGGAACTGCATTTGCTGCCAGGAAGCTGAATCATCTCGATGATGATGCGGAGGCAGACATGTATGAATGGATCTGCAGGACGCTTCCGGAACATGGCTATCAGCAGTATGAGATCTCCAATTTCGCACTTCGCGGCTATGAATCGCGCCATAATCTGATGTACTGGAATTACCGGGACTTTTATGGCATTTCAGCAGGAGCGTCCGGCAAGGAAGGGCTGCTGCGCTATGATCATGGCACGCTGAAGGAATACCTGGAAGATCCGCTGGCGGTGAAGAAGATTCTGCTTTCCGAAGCAGATGCCCGCTTTGAAATGGTCATGATGTCGCTGCGCTTAGTGAGAGGTCTTGACCGGAAGCTGTTTCAGGAGACCTTCGGCATCGATGTCAATGAAGTCTACGGCAGCGTCATCAGCCGCCTTCTTCAGAAGGGCTGGCTGAAAGAAGAGGAACGGTATCTGGCATGCACGAAGAAGAGCTATGAGATTCTGAATACGGTTCTGGAGGAATTCCTGCCTGAGGAATGAAATAATCTTGCAGGAAGCAGTCAGTTCTGATAAATTAGTTAGTGCTTTCAGCCTGGGATGCACGTACCTCTGAACGTCAGCTCGGACTAGAAGGACTTAGAAGAAAGAAGAGGAAAAACACATGTTAGAGAAAGAAAAGAAAGCTGAAATCATCCGCGAATACGGCCGCAAGGAAGGCGATACCGGTTCTGTCGAAGTACAGGTCGCAATGCTGACAGAGCAGATCAACCGTCTGACGGTCCACATGCAGAATAACCACAAGGATTATTCTTCCAACCGCGGACTTGCTACAATGGTAGGACGCCGCAAGAACCTGCTGGAATACCTGAAGCGCACGGATGTCAACCGCTACCGTGATCTGGTTTCCAAGCTCGGTCTCCGCAAGTAATCGTACCTCATGAGATTTCATGGAAAAGCAGACAGAAATGTCTGTTTTTCTTTATAATGATTTACACATCAGGAGGCCTCCATGAGTTTTATCCGGTTTGAAGATGTCACGAAGATCTATCAGCAGGGCGAAGTCGAAATCCATGCCCTGGACGGCATTTCGTTTTCCATCGTCAAGGGCTCGATCACGATCATTGCCGGTGCTTCCGGAGCCGGAAAGTCCACGGTTCTGAATATTCTCGGCGGCATGGATACGGCAACCTCCGGCATCGTCGAAGCAGACGGTGTCCGCGTTGATCAGATGAATGAGCGACAGCTGACCGACTACCGCCGCTATGATATCGGCTTCGTATTCCAGTTCTATAATCTCGTGCAGAATCTGACCGCTCTGGAGAATGTGGAGCTTGCTTCGGAAATCTGCCGCAACCCGCTCGACCCGGCCAGGACGCTGGAGCAGGTCGGCCTGAAAGACCGCATGAACAATTTTCCGAGCCAGCTTTCCGGCGGCGAACAGCAGCGGGTTGCCATCGCAAGAGCCCTTGCCAAGAATCCGAAGCTGCTCTTATGCGATGAGCCGACCGGTGCTCTCGATTATGTGACCGGCAAGCAGATTCTGAAGCTATTGCAGAATACTGCCAGAATGACTGGCATGACGGTGGTGATCATCACGCATAATCTTGCGATCTGCCCGATGGGCGATCGGGTGATTTCACTGCGCTCCGGCAGGGTGGTTTCGGATGAGGTAAATCCGCATCCGGAAGACATTTCGGAGATTGAGTGGTAAGGATGAACAAAACCAGGAAGAAAAATCTGAAGCGCATGATCCATACGACGCGAAGCCGTTTTTTTTCGCTGACCGCGATTGTGGCAATCGGCGTTGCGTTTTTCCTGGGCCTTGTTTCTTCGGGGACGGTGATGTCGTATTCGGTGCAGGTCTATAATGATGAACTGAATCTGAAGGACATCACGGTCTATTCCAATTACGGCTTTGATGAAGATGATATTGACGCAGTGAAAGTGCTCGATGAAGTCGCGGATGCCGAGGGAACGAAGTTTGCAGATGTTTATGCAGCTTCCGGTTCTTCGATCCGGGTCACCCGCGTCCATGCCTATAACCCTGATGATACGATCAATCAGTTTCAGCTGAGAGAGGGAAGACTTCCGGAAAATGAACATGAAGCTCTGGCCGAAGCAGGAACTGATGGGACGTCTGGCTTTGCGATCGGCAGTACCGTAACGCTGTCCAGACCATCTGATGATCTTTCCGATTATCTGAATATCGATGAGGTCACGATCGTCGGCACGATCGATACGCCGCTGTATCTCAATGAGACCAAGGAGAGCAGCACCCTCAGCAACCAGGCGATCAGCACGTATCTGTATGTGATGGAATCCTGTTTTTCCATGGACTATGACACGGAGCTTAATGTCGTGACCGTGCATGGGAAAAACTATGATGAATTCTCAGATGCGTATTACGCCTATACGGAAAGCGTTCAGAAAGAGATCGAAGACCTCGGCGTCACCCAGGCGGAACACCACCGGGATGCAGTCGTCGCTGAAGCGGAAAAGAAACTAAATGATGCGAAGCAGGAATACGAAGACGGAAAGAATGAATATGATACTTCGATTGCAGATGCAGAGCAGCAGCTGGAAGATTCCAGAAAGCAGATCCAGGACGCAGAACGGCAGATCGCAGATGGCAAAACGCAGATTTCCGACGGAGAAGCGAAACTGAAGCAGTCTCAGGAAGAACTGCTGAGTCAGAAGTATACGAACGAGAATAAGATCCTTGATGCCCGGGCTGAGATTTCTGCCGGCCAGACAAAACTTGATCAGGGCAAGCAGGAATTCGCAGAACAGAAGAGTCAGGCCGAAGCAGGCATCCAGCAGATCGATACAGGTATTGAACAGCTCAATACCCTGCAGGAACAGCTGACGCATCTCAATGAATCCATCCAGCTTACGATGCTGTATCAGTCTCTCTCAGAAGAACAGAGCCAGCCGATTTCTGCCGCGGCAGAGTCGCTTGGCCTTTCAGAGACAAATACAGTGCAGGATCTGATCAATGCATGCAAGACTGCTTCCTCAGGACTTTCAGCTCTCCTGGAACCTCTGGCAGACTTGCCGGATGAGACTCCAGTGAGCACGATCATTGCCCAGGTGCAGGCAGCAGGGGATGAAGAAAGCGCTGCTGCCTTGTCCCCTTATGAAGATCAGACGCTGGGGGATCTTCGCACGAGAAAGAACAATCTTGATCAGCTTGCCGCGCAGCTGGAAGCGATCCCGGATCAGCTGCCGATCTCAATTCTTCTTGCAGGCCAGCCGGATCTGAAGGCGCTGACGGATCAGATGGGACTCACGGAGACCTCAACGGCTGCCGAACTGAAAGCTGCGATTCCGGTTCAGATCCAGGCGCTTCAGGATCAGAAGACGTCGATTCAGAATCAGCTGGCAGACGGCCAGAAGCAGATTGATGATGCCCAGGCTCAGCTGGATCGTGCGTATGCGGAAACGGTCAATGCGGCGACGGAGCTGTATGCGGCAATAGATGAAGGCCAGCAGAAGATTGATGATGGCTGGGCGGAGCTTGAAGCAAACAGGCAGAAGATTGCGGATGCCGAAGCAGAACTTGCTGAAGGCAAGCAGAAACTGCAGGATGGCGAAGCTGAACTGGAAACACAGAAAGCAGATGGCGCGCAGAAGCTGGAAGATGCCAGAGCAGAGATCGATGCCGGAGAACAGAAAATCCAGGATCTGGAAGCGGGCAGCTGGACCGTGCTGACGCGCTTGAGTCATTATGCTTCGGAAAGCTATAGGCAGTCGGTGAATCAGATGAAGGCCATTGCCGGCATCTTTCCGGTCTTCTTCTTAGCGGTGGCAGCTCTGGTTTGCATGACGACGATGACCCGGCTCATCGAAGAGCAGCGCGGCCAGATCGGCATCATGCGGGCACTGGGCTATACTCCGAAAGAATGTGCATCGAGCTATCTGATCTATGCAGGCATGGCGGCGCTGATCGGTGAAGCGGCCGGGACGGTTCTCGGTCTCGCTATTTTCCCGCCGATCATCTATTACCTTTGGAAAATAGAATATGTGCTCCCGCCGATGAAGCTGAAGATTTCGTGGAGCGTGATGGCAATTGCGGATCTTCTGTTCCTTGCGGTCATGGAGCTGACGTCATGGAAGGTGCTGCGAGCGGATATGAAGGAAGTGCCTGCTCAGCTCATGCGGCCGAAGGCACCGAGACTCGGAAAGAATACGTTCCTTGAGAAGATTCCTACAGTATGGAATTCGCTGAGCTTCACGTGGAAGGTGACCATTCGAAATCTGTTCCGCTACAAGAAGCGGTTCTTCATGACCGTGATCGGCGTAGCCGGATGCTGTGCATTGCTGATCACAGGCTTCGGAGTCCAGGACAGCATCGATAACATGGTCAGCATCCAGTATGAGGAGATCTATCAAATTGATGCAGTCATCACGCTGAAAGATGATCTGTCTGCTTCTGAGCTTTCAAAGGCAGCTGAGAAAATCGCGGACCGGGAGGATGTGTCAGGTACTGTGCGTGGCGCGTTCTACAATGCCAAGGCAGATACGGAGGACCGTTCGTTCGAAGAGACGGTGAATGCGATGATTTTCCGGAATGAGGAAGATCTGAGCCAGGCATATGATCTGCGCACCCGGGTCGGCCATGACCCGATTTCACTGAGTGATGACGGCGTTATCATCAGCGAGAAGATGAGCGAGAACATGCATCTTGCGATCGGCGATACGTTCCTGCTGGAAGGAAAGGCAGGCCTGGTGAAGGAAGTGAAAGTAGCCGGGATTGCCGAGATGTATATGTCTCATTTCGTCTGGATGAGCGAAGCCTGTTATCAGAGCGTATTCGGAACGGTTCCTGCACAGAACAGCGTATTCCTGAAGCTGAAAGATGGAACGGATCCGGCATCCTGCGAACAGGCCATTTCCGCATATTCAGAAGTCTCAAGCCTCGACTTCTGCTACAGCACTCTGAATACATGGAAGAATACCGTGCATTCGCTGAATCTGGTGGTGTATGTCCTGATCATCAGCTCGATGGCGCTTGCGTTTGTCGTGCTCGGCAATCTGACCAACGTGAATATCAGCGAGCGCACGCGCGAAATTGCCACGCTGAAAGTGCTGGGCTTCAGGAAGAGAGAAGTGGAGAGCTATATCTACAAGGAGAATATGGTGCTGACGGTGATCGGAGCATTGTGCGGCATTCCGCTTGGCGTTCTGCTTCATCATACAATCATGCGGCAAGTGGAGATGGATGCGATGATGTTCGGCAGGACAGTGGACCCTGACAGCATCCTATGGTCAGTGCTTCTGACGATCGGCTTCAGCATTCTCGTGAACCGCTTCATGCGGAAACGTCTCCATGACATCAGCATGGTCGAATCCCTCAAGAGCGTCGAGTGAGCAGATGACTGTACAGAAAATCTGAATCCGGTTATATTGAGCACAGGAGGACATCATCATGAAATCATTGAAATTCGTTCGCTGCGAGAAATGCGGCAAGATTGCTGTTCTGCTTCAGGACAGCCCGTGCCCGACCATGTGCTGCGGCCAGGAAATGAAGGTGCTGGAACCGAATACCGTCGATGCTGCTCAGGAGAAACATGTACCGGTCGTGACCAGAGAAGGCAATGTCATCACCGTCACTGTCGGTTCCGTGGAACACCCGATGCTGCCGGAGCATTATATCCAGTGGATCGTGCTCGAGACGGAAAACGGCTTCCGCGTTGCGGAGCTTAAACCGGGCGACAAGCCGGAAGTGAAGTTCTTCGAGAACGAGAAAGTGATTGCAGTCTATGAATACTGCAACCTGCACGGACTCTGGAAAACCTCCGTCTGAATCCAGCAAGCTTCCTTCGGGAAGCTTTTTTCGTGTGCCGGGCATGGCATGTATCTTGGCGATGAAAGTCCACTGTGGGTGCGAAGTCTGCCAACGCCAGCCACCAGCCGGACGCCAAGGGTGTCCATCGTGAGGTGGAATCTGAAAGAAAGTGCAGGCAAACGTCTGGCCTGAGGCATACGAATCGCATGAAGCAGCCTGAAGCAGGGCAAGTGTGCTGAACAGCACAAACCCAATAGCTTGGCGGGAAGAAACTGAGGAATGCAAATACGGCAGATCTATGGAGGGAAGGATGCGGATCTGCCCCGGGAGGTCTCATGAGCGCACACGTGAGTCGGAGAACGCCGCGCAGCGGAAGCGTAGTAACAGCGAATCATGAGAAGTCAGCAGAAGCCATAGTGCAGATCGTCGCGTAAGTTTCCGTTTATTCTTCATGTTCCAATCAAAATCTCTTCGGATATCACCGCATAAAGGAAAATACGAACAATAAAAGCCAGAACCAGCACCGCTGAAGGTGACCTTTCTTATGCAGAGATTGGCCGTTCCGGTTGCTGTTCTGCTGTGGTACAATGGACCCGTTATAAATAGATGAAAAGGAAATATTGGTAACTGAAAAGATGGAGAAGTACAAGAAGAGTTGGGATTTTCATGGCCGCACCATCACTGTTGAAAATGGTGAGATGGCAAAGCAGGCCGGCGGATCGGTTCTGGTCCGCTACAACGATACGGTGGTTCTTTCCGCCGCAACAGCCAGCACGGAAGTCAAAGCAGAAGATTTCTTCCCGCTGACGGTGCTCTATAATGAGAAGTTCTATGCCGAAGGACAGATCCCGCAGAGCTTTCTGCGCCGGGAAGGCCGTCCGACGGAACATGCAACGCTGACCGCACGTCTGATCGACCGCCCGATCCGTCCGCTGTTTGCGGAAGGGTTCCGCAACGAAGTTCAGGTCGTCAATACGGTGCTTTCCGTTGAGCCTGACTGCAGCCCGGAAATGACCGCAATGTTCGGCTCTTCGCTGGCTCTCTGCGTCTCTGATATTCCGTTCAACGGACCGATTGCCGGGGTCATCGTCGGCAAGGTAGATGGCGAATATGTCATCAACCCGACGGTTGAGCAGGCGGAACGTGCGACGCTGAGCCTGACCGTTGCCGGCACGAAAGAAGCCATCAACATGGTTGAGGCGGGGGCGAAGGAAGTCTCTGAAGACGAGATGCTCGAAGCCCTGCAGATCGGCCATGATGCGATCCGCGAGCTGTGCGAGATTGAAGAAGAAGTCATCGCTGCCTGCGCAAAGCCGAAGATGGAAGTCGTGCTCTACACGATCAATCCGGACATCCGTGCTTATATTGATGAGCATGGCAAAGAGCGCATCGAGAAAGCAGTTTCCATCAAAGGAAAGCTGGAACGCTATCACACCATCGATGAAATCACCGATGAGATGGTAAAAGAAGTATCCGAGAATCTGAACTGGGAAAATGATGCTGCCAAGGCGAAAGCAGAAAAGCAGGCTCATGAATACTGCGTCGAGATTGAAGCAGGCGAAGTCCGCAGACTCATCTCGGAAGAGAAGATCCGTCCGGATGGACGCAAGCTCGATGAGCTGCGCCCGCTGAACTCTCAGGTCGATCTGCTTCCGCGTGTGCATGGTTCTGCTATGTTCACCCGCGGCGAGACGCAGGTGCTCTCAGTGACGACGCTCGGTCCGCTGGATGATGCGCAGATCGTCGATGATCTGACGCCAGTGAAGTCCAAACGGTTCATGCATCAGTACAACTTCCCGCCGTTCTCGGTCGGCGAAGTCGGCCGCATGGGTTCTCCGGGCAGACGTGAAGTCGGTCATGGCGCCCTTGGTGAACGTGCTCTGAGCCAGGTGCTTCCGTCCGTGGAGGAATTCCCGTACACGATCCGCACGGTTGCAGAAGTTCTCGAATCCAATGGTTCTTCTTCCCAGGCTTCGATCTGTGCCGGCACGATGTCGCTGATGGCAGCCGGTGTTCCGATCAAGGCGATGGTAGCGGGTGTTGCCATGGGCCTGATCACGGTCGGAAATACGTATTCCATCCTGACGGATATTCAAGGTATGGAAGATCATTACGGCGATATGGACTTCAAGGTTGCCGGCACCCGCAAGGGCATCACGGCTCTGCAGATGGACATCAAGGTTTCCGGTATCTCCCAGGAGATTCTGAAGGAAGCACTTGCCCAGGCTCATAAAGGACGCATGGAAATCCTCGACAACATGGAAGCGACGATTTCCGCACCGCGCGATCATGTTTCGAAGTATGCACCGAAGTTCGCAATCATGCATATTCCGACGGACAAGATCCGCGATGTGATCGGCACCGGCGGAAAGACGATCAACCAGATCATTGAAGACTGCAACCAGGTCAAGATCAATGTCGAAGAAGATGGCACGATCGCCATCTACCATATGGATCAGGAAATGATCGATAAGGCAAAGGGCATCATCGAAGACATCACCCGTGAAGCAAAGGTCGGCGATGTCTATGATGCGACGGTATCCGAAGTACGCGACAGCTTCGCATTCGTGAATCTGTTCGGTCAGACCGATGCGCTGCTGCATGTCTCTGAGATTGCCTGGGAGCGCACCGAGGATATCCATAAGGCGCTGCATACCGGCGACAAGATCAGAGTCCAGGTCATCTCGGTCGATGATGCCGGAAAGGTCAAGGTCAGCGCGAAAGCCTGCCAGCCCAAGCCGGAGGGATATGTCGAGCCGAAGAAGCCGCTGCGGCCGCAGAAGTTCAGCCGCACTGAGCACCGCGGCAATGACCGCCATGAAGGCGAAGGCGTGGAACGCAGAGTCTTCCGCAAGAAAGAAGACTGAAGAAAAGCGGTAACAGAGAGGACCGGATAGCATCCGGCCTTCTTTTTTCCGGAAACGAAAGAGGTATGCACGATGCGAATGAGAAAGAAGAAATGGGCGGATCCTTATCTGGAAGCCCATCCGGAATATGCGGTGGCAGATCCTTCTGCCTGCCGGGGAACCTGGAAGCAGATGCTCTCCTGCACGAAGCTCCATGTCGAGATCGGCATGGGCAAGGGCGACTATCTGAATGCCATGGCATCCATGTATCCCGAAGAAGGCTGGGTAGGCATTGAAAAAGACCACAGCTGTGCAGGAGTCGCCTGCCGCAAAGCTCTGGAAATGGAATCGCCTGATCTGCATAACAAGCGGATGATTGTCGGCGATGCGGAACATCTGGCTGAATGGTTTGCGGACGGGGAGATCGATGTGATTCATCTGAACTACAGCGATCCCTGGCCGAAGACCTATACCCATAAGCGCCGGCTTTCAAGTCAGAAGTTCCTGAACGTCTACCGGCAGTTACTTTCGGAAGAGGGCATCATCCGGATGAAGACTGACAACAAGGGTCTCTTTGAGGATTCAGTGCTGTACTTTCTGCAGAATGGCTTTACGCTGACGGAACTGTCCGTCGACTTCCGCCGCAACCCGCATCCCGAAGATGCGGTCACGGAATATGAAAGCCGCTTCATGAGCCTCAATCAACCCATCTACCAGCTGGCTGCGATCCCGATTTTGCCGGATGGAAATCATGTATAATAAACACGTGAACGTTAGAAAGATTCTCGTGCCTGTTCTGACGGCATTTCTTCTGGCAGGGTGTTCGACCTATCAGGGCGACCTGCAGAGTGAACTGAATCACAGGCTTGCTTCTGCGGAAGAAAAGCCGATTCTCGGTGCGGAGTACAACCACCGCTTTTATTCGTACTATCTCGAGCCGGATGTCGGCCGCATGGGCACCAGCCTCACCAGCAATACATTCTGCTTTGAAGGCACGAAGTTCGTCATGAATCTCAATGTGCCTTCCGTGATCAATGCGGCTTATTATACGTCGGAGTCAGATCCTTCCGGAGCAATCACTGGCGGAACTGAACTTGCCAAGAGCGAAGGGACTTATCTGGACCGGGATGGCAATGAACACAGCTTCTCCGTCGGGATCTATCTCCTGAAGTCGGAGGTGTTCACGTATCTCGTCAGCGATACTGCCGAATTCTTCGCAGTCTCCGCAAGCGAGCTTGCAGCTGCGCAGATTGCCGGCAAGATGCTGACGCTGGCCAGAGGACTCGAAGTGAATAACAGCGTGGTGCTGAGCACGTTTTCCATGCGGCAGACCATTTCCTATTCCCGCAAGAAGCTCGAGCTGTTCCAGAATATCGCACCGGAAAGCGGAACGATCACCGAACTGTTTGAAGACAGCGGCTATGACAGCAGCGTCGACTATGCCGGCGACAACTTCGATGCGGAAGAAGACGAGAATATCCAGCAGGGCGATGCGGATGATCAGGTCAATGGCGAAGAAGTGACCGGGGCAAATGAGGAGCAGGATGCGGAAGCGTCACCTTCTGCCTCAGCGGAAAGTGCATCTTAACAACCTAGCTGAAATCACTTAAAATACTAATGATATTGCGTTTATCAGAACAAAAGGAGAAACAAGTATGCTCAAGAAACTGCAGAACCTGTTATTTGAAGAAGAAGACGATGACCTCGAAGAAGACGAGGAAGAAGAAGCTGTAGAAGAAGCTCCTGTCCGCCGCAAGCATCGCAAAGCTGCTCCGGAACCAGAAGAGGAAGAACCGATCAGCGAACCGGCAAGACCTCAGGTCAAGCCGCTGCAGACCGCTACAACGATGAACCGCATCGATGTGACGCAGCCGCTGCCGAAGCAGAGCGAACCGGAAAAGAACCAGGAAGTATTCCGCCGTCCGGCGGCTGTTCAGCATGCCTCTCCGCGTCCGCTGGAAGCAGACCCTGAGATTCTGCATGAAACCGCAAAGCCGAAGACTACGCTCGGCATCACGGTAGATGATGAACCGAAGAAGCCGGAACCGGCTCCGGTCCGTCCAAGCCGTCCGCAGCCGGCGGTGAAGCCTTCCAAGCCCGCAAAGCCTGCCAAGGCTGCTCCGGTCTATGAATTCCAGCCGGTCATCTCCCCGATGTTCGGCGTGGATGAGAAAGACATGGATGCCATGCAGACAACGGCCAAGGAATTCCGCACTGGTCTGGATGATGACAACAACGTGTCGAAGATCATCAGCCCGATCTACGGCATTTCGAAGGAAGCTGAACCGACGACGATCCAGAAGACTGTCGAGAAGTCCAATGAGATGGAGAATCTCACTTATACCAAGGAAGCCAGAAAAGCAGAAGATTCCATTCCGGAATTCTCTCTGGATGATATCCTGAATGGCCATGATGAAGAGTTTGCGCGTCAGAGTGCAGCCGCTGCTGCCGATGACAGCTATGAAGATGTCGATGAGACCGTCGTCATGGATACGAAGAACATCACGCCGTTCGGCAAGGTGAATGCACCGAAGAAGGATGCAGGAACCAGATGAACTACTGGTTCATCGGCATCAAGGGCACCGGCATGGCTGCTCTTGCATGCATGCTGAAGGACCTCGGCAATGAGGTAGCCGGAAGCGATCTTCCGAAGCATTTCTTCACCGAAGATCCGCTCGATGCCCGCGGCATTCGGATTTCTGATTTCAGCCCGGCCAACATCAGGGATGGCATGCATGTCATCATCGGCAATGCGTTCCTCGATGATTTTCCGGAAGTCGCTGCCGCCAGGTCCAATCCAACCTGCACGTGCATGCGCTACCATGAATTCGTCGGCGAGTTCACGAAGCAGTATCATACGATCGCGGCGGCCGGCAGCCATGGCAAGACGACCACGACCGGCATGCTGTCATGCATGCTGCAGGAAAAAGGAAGCACCGGCTGGCTGATCGGCGATGGCGATGGCCATGTCAGCGCGGATACCGAATACTTTGCTCTGGAAGCAGATGAATTCCGCCGCCATTTCCTGGCGTATCATCCGGATTATGCGATCATCACGAATGTCGATATCGATCATGTCGACTACTTCAGGGATGAAGCGGATTACCGCAGTGCCTATGAGCAGTTCTCGATGCAGGTGGGCAAGGGCATCATTCTCTGGGGAGAAGATGCTCAGGCAAGAATGCTGAAGCTGAATCCTGAGGTTCCGCATTACTGGTATGGGGAAACGGATCAGGATGACGTGCAGGCAGTGAATATCCGGGAAAGCAGTGAAGACATGGAATATGATGTGCTGTTCCATGGCGCGAAGTTCGGCCACTTCCATTTCACGTTTGTCGGGCATCATCTGCTGCTGAACAGTCTTGCCTGCATCACTGTCGGCATGCTGGAAGGCATGAGCCCGGAGGTGATCGAGAAGGGTCTTTCTAACTTCCATGGCGTCAAGCGGCGGTTTGTCGTTGAGAAACACGGCGGCAATATCTATATCGATGACTATGCACATCATCCGACGGAAGTGCGGGTGACGGTCGAAACTGCCAGAAAGCGGTTCCCGGATAGAAAGCTGGTTGCGATCTTCAAGCCGCATCGGGCCAGCCGGGTGCTGTACTTCGCAGATGACTTTGCCTCAGCGCTTGAGAAAGCAGATAAGGTCTATCTCTGCGATTTCACCAGCATCGATGATAAGCAGGATGGCACGGATATCGATATTACGTATCTGCAGAAGCGGATTCCTGGTTCCGTCGTTCTTCCGGAAGATGAGAACGGGGCAAAGCTTCTGGCCAAAGAGAAACCGGCAGTATTCCTGTTTATGTCAAGCAAGGATATCTACTGGCTGGCGGATCTTGTGAAAAAGCAGGATGAGTGATGGAATGGGAGAGTGGGAGCGCTCCCATTTTTCTTGAAAAGTCTTTCACAGAAGCCTATAATCAGACATGACAACAAGAGGAGAATAATTATGCTGGATGCACTGCTGGTAGACCTGAAAACCGTATGTGAGCAGCTGCTGCCGATTCTCGGAGCAGCTGCACTGATTTATCTCTGTATTTTGCTGAAGCATGCCTGGAAACTGATTGATACTGCAAACGATACCGTCAAGGGTCTTGATCCGACGGTCAAGCTTGCCAATGAGAGTCTTGAGAAAGTCCAGGCACCGTTAGATACGGTTGTCCGTCTGAGCCATTCTGTTGATGATGTTCAGGCAAAGACAGCAGCGGCATTTGCTAATGCGGGCGAATGGGCAACTCAGAATGTCGATAAGCTGAAGGATTTTGTCAGCTCGAAGACTTCTGCTTATGAAGCACCATCTGAACCTGCTTCTGAAGAGCAGCAGCCAGCGAAAGAGGAGGAAACAGCGCATGAGTGAAGAAGAAAAGAAGACGGAAGAAACTGCTTCTGCAGAAGAAACAGGAACGAAGGGAGAACGTCAGTCCATTGAATCCATCGAGCAGACCGTGGAAGATCTGAAGAAGAAGATCCAGGAACTGAGCGAGGAAAACGAGAAGAAAGCAGATCAGGAATCTGATGCCAAGCTGAATATTCCTGATTTCAAGCTGAACAAGGAGCAGAAGGAAAAGATCGAGGAAGTGAAAGAAGATACTGTGAAAAGCGTAAATCAGACGATTGATGAGATGAAGAAGCGGGCCAGCGATCTGACTTCTTCAGAAGATCTGCGCAAGACCCTCGATTACCTGAAGCAGAATGCATTCAAGGCAGTGGAAACCGCCAAGGGCAAGATCGAAGATATCAAAGAGAATCCGGATGTGAAGAAGACGCTGGATGATGCCGGCAGCAGGACGAAGGAATTCAACGAAACGCTGAAGCAGAAGACGGATCAGCTATTCCCGGAAGAGAATCGGGCTGAAGTCCGGAAGAACCTTCAGGAAGCCGGACAGAAGATGGCAGAAGGAGCAAAGACAGCCGGAAAGAAAGTGAATGAATTCATGGCAAAGCCGGAAGTCCAGGATGCGCTGCAGGAAGCAGGCAGGAAGTCAAAGGAGCTTGCAGACAAGGCCGGGGAAATGCTGAAAGATCTGTTCGGAAAGACCGGCGAGTAAAGGAGGCTTTCAATGAAGCGTGTAACAATCTATGACGTAGCAAAAGAAGCTGGCGTTTCCCTGGCTACGGTTTCCCGTGTGATCAACGGATCTAATGTAGTCAAGGAGCCTACGAAAGAACGCGTGCAGGCTGCAATTGAGAAGCTTGGCTACAAACCGAATGCGATCGCGCAGGGATTAGCCCTTCAGAAAACGACCACGATCGGCCTGGTGGTTCCAGAAGCGAGTTTCACTTATACCGGACAGATCATCAATGGTCTGATTGACGTGGCAAAGATCTACAACTACAACATCATGCTGCATACGATCACAGCCGGCATCACGGATATCAATGATGTCATCGAAGACATCATCAAATCCCGGGTTGATGGGGTTGTCATCTACAATGACAAGCTGAATACGGCTGAGATGCAGGAGCTCAACAACTACAACATTCCGATCGTCATCATCGGCAACCGGGTCAAGAGCGAGAACGTCAGCTGTGTCTATGTCGATATCGAGAAGGCAATCTTCGAGCTGACCATGAAATATCTGGAAGAAGGCAAGAAAGATATTGCGATTCTCGAAGACCGCAAGAATCCTTGCGCAACCAAGCAGATGATCCGCGGAGCGGAAGAAGCATTCCGCAGAAAGGATCTTCACTTCGGAGGCTTCCTGCGCATTCCGCCGGAAACTCGTACGAGCTATGCCTTCCTGAGCACGCATCTGAAGGATCACAAGTATGATGTGATGATCGGCAACCGGGACAGCCAGGCAATGGCAATTCTGAATGCGGCAAGAGAAAATGGCATTGAAGTGCCGAAAGATATGGAAGTCGTCTGCGTCATCGATACGAAGTACAATTCCATGATGCGGCCGACGATCTCGAGCTTCTCGATTCCTTCGTATGATCTCGGCGCCGTTTCGATGCGGGTTATGACGAAGATGCTGCAGAACCAGGCAGATATCGACCGCGAGATTGAACTGAGCTATCTGTTCACGCCGCGGCAGACAACGAAGAATTGACAGACAGACGCAGTTGAATTATGATTGCGTGGCAATGAACGGAACAAGTAGCTGCAGAGGAAGGCCATAGAGAATTCCCGGCTGGTGGAAGGGAATCCGGAGCTTGCAGCGAATACATCCGGGAGCTTCCGGTCTCAAAAGGCCGGACGTGATGTTCCTGCGTTAAAGGATTCAAGGTGCATGGCTCTGGCCATGAACTAAGGTGGTACCGCGCTGAATCAGGCGTCCTTAGATTGATAAGGGCGCCTTTATTTATGGCTGCCCGGAAGGAGAAAAGAAATGGAATTCATCGAAGAACTGAAATGGAGAGGACTCGTCAAGGACGTGACCGACTATGAAGGACTGAAGGAGAAGCTGAAGACTCCGACCGTTATCTACTGCGGCTTTGACCCGACTGCAGACAGCCTGCATGTCGGCCATCTGCAGCAGATCATCCTGCTGCGCCGGTATCAGAACCAGGGACATACGCCGATCGCATTATGCGGCGGCTTCACCGGTATGATAGGTGATCCGCGTCCGACCACGGAGCGCAAGCTGCTCACTCATGAAGAAGTGCTGCACAATGCTGAATGCATCAGGACTCAGCTTGCCAAGTTCCTTTCCTTTGACGGCGATAACGCTGCGATCATGGAGAATAACAACAACTGGCTCGGCAGCATGAATCTGCTGGACTTCTTACGTGATTACGGCAAGCTGTTCAATGTTTCCTACATGATCAGCAAGGACATCATCAAAAAGCGTCTGGATTCCGGCATTTCCTACACGGAATTCTCCTACACGATCCTGCAGTCCATCGACTGGCTGAGCCTGTACCGGAAATACCATTGTGAGATCCAGATCGGCGGTTCTGATCAGTGGGGCAATCTGACCAGCGGCATGGAGCTGATCCGCAAGGTCGAGAATGCGACGGTCTACGGCATCACATCGCCGCTGATCACGAAGTCGGATGGCTCGAAGTTCGGCAAGTCCGAAGGAAAGAACATCTGGCTTGATCCGGCCAAGACCAACTCCTATGAGTTCTACCAGTTCTGGCTGAACACACCGGATTCCGATATCATCGACTACCTGAAGCGTCTGTCCCTCCGTACGCCGGAAGAGATCATTGCCCTGGAAGCATCCATGAAGGAAGCACCGGAAAAGCGCGAAGCCCAGAAAGCCCTGGCCGAAGAACTGACGAAGATTGTCCATGGCGAAGAAGGACTGAAGACGGCTCAGAAGATCACGGAAACGCTGTTCCATGGTTCCATTCTCGATCTGACTCCGGCCGAGCTGAAGGCTGGCCTTGCGGATGCAGAGAAGGCGGAAGTCGAAGAGAACATGCCGCTGGTCGATGCTCTGATCAGTGCCGGCATCTCGAAGTCGAAGCGCGATGCGAGAACGCTGATCCAGCAGGGATCCATCCAGCTCAATGGCGTGAAAATCACTGATACTGCTGCTGTCCTTCATGCGGAAGAAGCCTTCGATCATGAATTCAGCATTCTGAAGAAGGGCAAGAAGAATTACTTCGTTCTGAATTTCAGAAAGTAAGCTGCCAGGCCGGAATTTCCGGCCTTTCTTTTCGCCTTGCGCCGGGTTTCTGAATAGAAGCTCGCATGATATAATGCTTACCGAGGTAATCGGATGCAGAAATATGAAATTCTGATCCTGTGCGGAATTCTGCTGCTCGGAGGGTGTTCTTCTCCGGATACGAGCGAATCTGCTGCACAGGCGGCATATGAAGGGTATTACGCCAGCATTGAAACAAATAGCAGCTTCGCACAGTCCTCTCTCTATTATTCCGTCAGTGCGGAAATGACGGAGATGAGCGATAAGACATACCGCTATTACATCATCATCGATAATCCGCAGATTGCGATGTATGACATCGTCGTGATGGCAGTGGAGAATGATATCCCGCTGGCATCTGCAGATAAGATGATGCCGAACATCGGTATTTTCGACAGCACGGAATACTGCATGATTCCATTTCAGTCCAACCCGGATGACGGCTATGTGAAAGGCCTTGTCATCAGCGGCGAGTGCACGAGCAATCCGGTCAGCCTGAAGATCCTCGTGGAATGGGATGACCGCAATGGCGAGAATACGCAGCGGGAATTCCTGCAGATGGAACTGACTCCCGATGGCATCACCAGCTCACCTGATCCTTCAGCATCCCCGGAGGCGGAGAACTGATCCATGACATCTGACGAAAAAAAGAAAGTAAAGTCTTCCTTCATAGCCGGCTCTCTGACAAGTTCTGCCGGCGTTTTCCTTTCCAAGCTGGTTGGTCTTCTGTATGTTTCTCCGCTGCATTCTCTGGCAACGCTGAACAACATGGACTACTATTCGGCAGCCTACAACTACTATTCCGTACTGCTGCAGATCTGTTCGGCTGGTCTTCCATATGCCGTCGCAGCGATCATCGCCAAGTATGCAAGCAAGGATGACTGGAAGACTGTCATGTTAGTCCGCCGGCTCAGCATCGGCATTCTGAATGCCTTCGGCTTTGCGATGGCAGTCATCTTCGCAGCTGTATCCGGACCGCTTTCCTCAAGCGTGCTCGGACCGGAAGCCACTGCTGCGGATCTTCAGAAGCAGAAGATCACGTTCATCATTCTTTCTCTGGCATTGTTCCTCGTTCCGATTCTGTACAGCTACCGCAGCTTCTATCAGGGACTCAAAGACCTCAAGAGCTATGCCGATTCCCAGGTCATCGAGCAGTTTGTCAGAGTCGGTTTCTTGCTTGGGATGGGCTGGGTATGTATCTACATCTTCGGACTGGATCGGGTCTGGGCCGTCTATATGGCAGCCCTTGGCACCAGCATCGGTGCACTTGGAGCGCTGTTCTATTATCTTCGCTATGACCGCAGGCACATCGGACCGATCCGCCGGGCCGCAAGAAACCAGACCACCCGTCCGGTGGATCATAAAGTGCTGATGAAGGAGCTGTTTGCGTTTGGCGTCCCGTATCTGATCACGGCAATCTTCGGCAACTCCCAGGTGCTCGTCAATACGCAGTTCTTCGTCTCGACGATGACCAGCATGGGCATGGACTATCAGCTGGCCAGAAACCTGTATACGATCATCCAGCTCAACTGCGATAAGCTGACCAGCATCCCGCAGGTGCTTGGCATCGGCTTCTCTTCCGGCATTGTTCCGTATATGACGATCTCGCTCGAGCAGCGCAATTTCAAGGAACTGAGAAAGAATATCCGGGCCTGCCTGGATACGGTGCTGTACATCGGCATTCCGGTCTGCTGGGCACTCTTCACGCTGGCCAGACCGATCTATTTCGTGCTTTATGGCGCCGATCGTCTGGACTATGCGGAAGTATGCATGCAATGGGAAGCGCTGCTGGCGCTCTGCACGACGATCACGCCGATCTGCACATCGATGATGCTGACGCTGCATCTGAGAAAAGAAAGCATCTTCTATCTTGGGGTCGGCTTTGCTGTCAAGTGCGTGACCTTCTATCCGCTGATGCGTGCTACCGGCTATACCGGGGCAATTACTTCTTCCATTCTCTGTTCGGTAGCGATCATCTATCTGTCGCTTGCCAAGATTCATAACCGCTATCAGGTTTCCTATCGGGCAACGGTATTCCGGGCAGTGAAGATGCTGCTGGCATGCTTTGCTGTCAGCGGTGCCTTTGCGCTGATGCGTCTAGCCGGCTTTGATATTTCGCTTTCTTCCAGACCGATGGCCTTGCTCGGACTTGCAGTCTATGCTGCCGTCGGCGGACTGCTCTATCTCTATCTCACGATGCAGATGAAGATTCCGCAGGCCATCTTCCATGTGTCCGGAAAAGGCGTTCTGCGCAGAATCTTCCGTCAGGGGAGGGCATGATGCGGCTCGATAAAGCACTGGCGGATCTTGGCCTCGGAACCCGGAAGGAACTGAAGCAGCTGATCCGCTCCGGCCGGGTTTCGGTCAATGGAAGTCCTGCCTTGGATCCTGGCATGCATGTAGATCCGGAAAGAGATGAACTCATGCTCGATGATCAGAGACTTGCCTATGAGAAGTATGTCTACTTCATGCTCAACAAGCCCAAAGGCATCGTCAGCGCAACCAGAGATGATTCCGAGACGGTCCTGGATCTTCTGGACGAACCATATAAAGATCTCTTTCCATGCGGGAGACTGGATAAGGATACCGAAGGACTGCTGCTGATCACGAATGACGGTCCGCTTGCCCATACTCTGCTTTCTCCGAAACATCACGTCGAGAAAGAATATCTTGTAACGATCCGGGACATCCTTTCTGAGGAAGACCGCAAAAGGATCGAAGCGGGAATGATTCTGCAGTCAGGAGAGGTATTCCAGCCGGCACAAGTCATCCCGGTTTCCGATCATCAGATCCGTCTGATCCTGAAAGAAGGAAAATACCATGAGATCAAGCGGATGCTGCTGGCAGTCGGCAATGAAGTGACTGCCCTGAAACGTCTGCGCATGAAAAACCTGGTCCTGGATGAAACCTTAGGACCAGGCGAATACCGGCGTCTTACGGAAGAAGAACTTCAGAGCCTCAGAGCTCCGGAAGACTTCACTTCCAGCACACCTGTCTCACAGTAATTCCGGATTGCTTCAATGACCTGATCGGTCAGGGAAGCAGGCGTAGAGCTGCCGCTGGTCACTGCGGCAGTTTCTGCATCTTCAAACATTTCCTTCCGGAGGTCTGAAGCCTGCTCAATCAGATAGGCATGAGGAATTCCGGACTTCAGACCGATCTCTCTGAGCTGATTGGAATTGTTGGAATGCGGATCTCCGACCACGATCAGCACATCGGTGTCTTTCAGATTCATGACGGCTTTCTGACGGATTGTCGTCGCGTTGCAGATTTCCGGTGCAGTCACTGCCTCCGGATATTTTCTTCTGCAGGCCTGCATCAGTGCTTCCGTATCCAGAAGACTCAGCGTTGTCTGGTTCGTTATCAGCACATCGGAAAGGGGACCGAGCTCATTTAAGTCCTGCTCGCTGGAAATCAGATGCACCCGATCAGAGATGCCGATCACGCCCTCTGCTTCCGGATGATGTTTCTTGCCGATATACAGCACATCGCCATGCTTCACATGTTCGCGGACCAGGTCATGCGTCTTCATGACATCCGGACATGTCGCATCGACAATCTCCAGATGTCGTTCTGCTGCTTTCTGATAGACCGCATCGCTGACTCCATGAGCGGTGAATAAGACGATGCCTCCGTTTTCCGGAATCTCATCGAGCAGTTCAAGTCTGGTTTTGCCAGGATCCTCGAGACACCGGATTCCGAGCCGCTTGCATTCCGCGACGACAAACCGGTTATGCACGATCATGCCGAGCATGTAGATCGGAGTATCCGGGTGTTCTTTCACGGTCTTCTCGGCCGTCATGATGGCGCGTACGACCCCCTGGCAGTAGCCGCGGGGCACGACACTGATCAGCTTCATAGCAAAAGTTCCTTTCAAACTGGTATAATGCGTCCGTAAAGCTATTATAGAGGTTTGTATGAAGAAATTTGAAGACTTTGCTCTGAGCAGCAGAACGATGAAATTCATCGCATTGAATCACTTTACCCAGCCGACGCCGATCCAGGAACAGGTTATTCCTGCAGCCGTCAGCGGGCGGGATGTCATAGGTCTTTCCCGTACTGGAACCGGCAAGAGCCATGCGTTTCTGATTCCGGTCATGGAGCGCACGGATTCTTCCATTGACCATGTGCAGGCAGTCATCACGGCCCCGACCAGAGAACTGGCCGCCCAGCTGTATGAAAAAGCAAAGCTGATGAACAAGGCAGATCCTTCTCTCCGGATCCGTCTTTATGTCGGCGGCAAAGACCGTGAGAAAGATCTGAGACAGCTCAAGGCTTCCCAGCCGCATATTGCGATCGGCACACCTGGACGAATCAGAGACCTTTTTCTGAATGAAGGAGCTCTGCGCATCGATCAGGCTGAGATGCTGGTCATCGATGAAGCAGATATGACGCTGGAATATGGATTCCTGAACGAGATTGATGCATTTGCCGGAAGAATGGGAGAACACCTGCAGATGCTGTCATTCTCCGCCACGATGCCGGATCAGCTTAAGCCGTTCATACGCAAATACATGCATGAACCGGTCACGGTCAGAATCGGCGAAGAAGCCCGTCTGAATCCGAAGATCCGCCATATCCTGGTACCTTGCTATCACCATACGTATCTTGAGACCATCCGTTCCATTCTCCCGGGAATCCAGCCTTATGTCTGCCTGATCTTTGCCAATACGAGAGATGAAGCACATGAGATCGCAGAAGGACTCCGGGAACAGAAACTCGATGTCACGGAACTCCATGGCGATATGGAAAGCAGAAAACGCAAGCAGGCGATGCGCAGCATCGAGCAGTCGCTGAATACGTTTGTGGTCGCCACGGATCTTGCCGCAAGAGGCATTGATCTGGATACGGTAACGCATGTCATTTCCTGCGGCTTCCCGGAGGATCTGGACTACTATATCCACCGCGCAGGCAGAACCGGAAGAAACGGCTCTGACGGCATCTGCTATGCCCTTTACCATGAAAAGGATGATGCAGCAATCAAATCCCTTCAGAAGCGCGGCATCCGCTTTGAACACATCCGCTTCCGCAGAGGCCAGGGAGAAACGCTTCGTCCTTATGGACAGAAACATCTGAAACCGGATGATGAGATGGAAAAGCAGATCGCGATGATCATGACCAAGAAGAACAGCAAGGTCAAGCCGGGATACAAGAAGAAGCGGGCTGCTGCCATCGATCAGATCCACCGGAAGAAGAAGCGTGAATTCATCCGTGCAAAGATCCGCGAAGAAAAGAAAGCAATGTACCGGAAGAAGGCGTATGAAGAAAAATACGGATCAGAAAACTGAGATGATTCTCGGCTGCCATGTGAAGATGACAGCTCCGGATTTCCTGGAAGGATCCGTGAAAGAAGCCCTTGGCTATGGAGCCAATGCGCTGATGCTGTATACCGGCGCTCCGCAGAACACCGTACGAAGAGAGATCAGCACCATGCATGTGAAGGAAGCCCAGGCTCTGATGGCTGAAAACCATCTGCCCATGGACCGCATGATTATCCATGCCCCGTATATCATCAATCCTGCAAATTCCGTCAAGCCGGAAGTCATGGACTTAGCAAGAACGTTCCTGATCCAGGAAGTGAAACGCACTGCCGAAATCGGTGCCAGTTATCTGGTCCTTCATCCGGGCAGCTATACGACCACGGATCCGGAAACCGGGATTTCCACCGTCATCAGCCAGCTCAATGAGATTGATTCAGAACTGACAGATGGGGTGACCATCTGTCTGGAAACGATGGCAGGAAAGGGCAGTGAGATCGGTTCTTCTTTTGAACAGCTTGCCGAGATTCTATCCGGTCTTTCCCATCCGGAACGCTATGGCATCTGCCTGGATACGTGTCATATCAGCGATGCCGGCTATGACCTGACTGACTTCGATGCCATCCTTGATTCGTTTGATCACATTCTCGGCCTTTCCCGCCTGCATGTGATTCATCTGAATGATTCGAAGAATCCCCGCGGTGCTCATAAAGACCGCCACGCCAATCTCGGCCAGGGCATGATCGGCTTTGATCTTCTGCATTCCGTCGCAGAGAATCCGCGTACTGCTTCTATTGCGAAGATTCTCGAAACTCCGTATATCAATTCCAGGCCTCCGTATGCCATTGAGATCGACATGCTGAGAAAGGGAGTCTATGAACCGGAACGCCTGGAAGCACTGAATCAGAAAGAAACGGAAACCAAATAACCGGCAATGAAAAAAGCAGCTGGCTATCTGTCTTCTGCTTTTCTGATGGTCTCTTCCATCGCTGCTCTGATCACTTCAGATTGAGATACGCCGAGCTTCTTGCATGAAGCTTTGAACTCTTCTACAAAATCCTTTTTGTATCGTGGACTTACCTGATCAAAGTTTCCAGATGCTCGGCAATCCGGCAAGGGGATGGATTTGGAAACTCTGAATAAGAGAAAAATCTGCGGTAAAAGAAAGGAAGCCATCTATTCGGATGACTTCCTGCTGGTTTCAGATCTGTCCGCGTTCTTTCAGGATGGTCTGGATTTCTTTCTTCAGCTCTGATGCCAGATGATCCTGGGGAACGGTTCTGATGACTTTGCCATTGCGGAACAGGATTCCGGAATCATGACTGCCGGCAATGCCGATATCTGCTCTGGCTGCTTCCTGCATGCCATTGACCGGACAGCCCATGACCGCAACCGTGATATCGCTGTGAATGGACTGGAGATATTCTTCCATTTCCTTCACGATCGGTAACATATCATACTGAATTCTTCCGCAGGTAGGGCAGGCGATGAGATCCGGCTGATTCTCAATCAGATTGAAGCACTTCAGGAGCTGTCTGCCGATGATGAGCTCTTCTTCCGGCGGCCCGGATACGGAAACCCGGATCGTATCGCCGATGCCTTCATGGAGGAGAGTGCCTAATGCGGCGGAAGACTTGACGGCCGATTCCGTGAATCCGCCGGCTTCTGTGACACCGAGATGCAGCGGATAGGGGTAATGGGCAGCAGCGGCTTCATAAGTTGCGATGGTCAGTTCCACATTGGAGCTCTTGAAGGACAGGCAGATATCATGGAAATCCATATCTTCCAGGATCTTCACATGTCTGTCTGCACTGGCAATCATCGCTTCTGCGCATGGCTTGCCATACTGTTCGAGAAACTGCTTTTCCAGAGAACCGCCATTGATGCCGATCCGGATCGGAATATGACGTTCTTTTGCCATCTCGACGACGGCTCTGGTATGTTCTTCGCTGCCGATATTGCCTGGATTGATGCGGATTGCATCGACACCGCCCTCCATTGCCTTCAGAGCAAGCAGGTAGTTGAAATGGATATCTGCGACCATCGGAATCGAGATCTGTTTTCTGATCGCAGGAATTGCTTCGGCATCCGCCTCATCAAGCACTGCGATGCGGGCAATCTCGCATCCGCCTGCTTCCAGTCTTCTGATCTGCTCCACTGTGGCCTGCACATCTTTTGCCGGAACATTCGTCATGGACTGCAGCACACAGCGGTTCTGGCCGCCGATCTGCACATTGCCGACCATGATCGGTCGGGTTTCGGTACGCTTCATATATTCAAAAAGCCTCCTGCTTCCTATTATAATGGGCTGTCCTTCATTCCGGATGGAAAATCATCTTTCCGGTTTCTGCCCATGGGTATCCGGGAGGGTATCCGGGAGGGTTTGAAAAAATGCTTTCCAGAGTGAATTGATTATGCTATACTCTCTTTGCGTAATTTTGTAGTCAGGAGGGATCACAGGTGGCTAGAGAGAATATTACCTTCAAGTGCTCTGTCTGCGGTGAAGAAAACTATATCGGCACCCGCAACAAGCGCAAGCATACCGAGAAGATGGAAATCAAGAAGTACTGCCCGGTCTGCCGCAAGAAGACTGTCCATAAGGAGAAAAAATAAGCCGTCCGGCTTATTTTTTTGAACACGCATGAAACTGGATGTTCTGCCGATCGGTCTGTTCGGCGAAAACAGCTATGTGCTTCAGGATCATGATCATGTGCTTCTGGTGGATCCAGGCCGTTTTCCTGATGAGATTGCAACGCATATTCCGAAGGTAATGCAGGTCGATGCGATCGTGCTGACGCATGGTCATGAAGACCACACCGGAGCTGCTGATGATCTCTCTGAGAAGTATTCATGTCCGATCTATATTCACCCGGATGATCTTCCGTTAGTGACTGCGGATCCGAAAGGACATGCAGCGCCTTACTGCGCAGTCGTTTATTCGGAAAAGAAACTGCTGGAAGAAGGGGAGATGACGATCGGAACGTTTCCGGTGACCATCTATCATACGCCAGGCCATACATCTGGCTCCGTATGCATCCGCTACCGCAATCTGCTGTTTACCGGCGATACGCTGTTTGCCGGTGATATCGGAAGGACAGATCTCTTCTCGGGCAGTGATAATGATATGCTGCAGTCGCTGATCCTTCTCAGAACACTGCCGAATGATCTGAAGGTGCTGCCAGGGCATGGACCGGATTCCACCCTCGGTGCAGAGAAACAGACAAATCCATATCTTCGCTGACACGGTTCCTGAATGGAGCTGTGTCTTTCTTTTTAACTGAAATGTGTTGATTCTGAAGGTGTCCGATTCTCAGATATTGAGGCAGTTACTCTGAGGTAACAGAGTGAAGAAAAAGTACCTTCTTCCTTCTTGTTCGAGAATGAACTAACATAGCGGATAAGAGATAGGGGGAAAGTTATGAAGAAATTAGTATCGTGTCTTTTAGCTTCCATGGTTGCGGTATCTCTGGCAGGGTGTTCTTCGTCGGGTACTGCATCCGCAGCTGCGACTTCTGCTCCATCAGAAAGTGCAGCTGCATCTGCAGCATCTTATAAAGCTGGCACCTATACCGGCAGTGCGGAAGGCCACAACGGTACCGTCAGTGTCGATGTGACATTCACGGATGATGCAATTTCCAGTATTGAGATCAAGGAAAACTCCGAGACTCCGACCCTCAGCGACAAAGCGCTGAAAGATCTGCCGGACGAAATCGTCGCGCAGCAGACTCTGAATGTCGATAATGTCTCCGGTGCGACCTTCACCTCCATGGCTGTCAAGAATGCGGTGGCGGATGCTGTGACGCAGGCCGGAGGAGATGCCGATGCACTGCGGAAAGCTCCGTATGAGAAAGCAGCCGAAGCGACCGATGATATCAGCACGGATGTGCTTGTGATCGGCGGCGGCACGGCTGGGCTCATGGCAGCTTATGAGGCAGGCAAAGCCGGCGTCAGCACCACGCTCATCGAAAAGCTCGATGTGCTCGGCGGCACGCTCAATGAAGCAGCCGGATTGCTGCTGACCGTAGACAGCGAAAAGAATGACAGCTCTCTTGATGATTCGCTGGATCGGGTCCTGGACTTCTATAAGACTGTCAATGCGGATTCTTCCATTCAGCCGGACTATGACTTCACGAAGAATCTGATGTCCCAGACCGGGGCTACCGTGGATGAGCTGATCGATATGGGTCTTGCTCATAATGATCTGGATCTCGGAACTTATGTCGGAACGCAGTTCACGATCGGCTATCAGCTTTCCGCAGATCTGATTGCTGCAATTGAAAAAGAAGGTGTCAAGATTCTGACCGGAACCGCAGCAGATGAACTGGTGACGGACAGCGATGGCGCAGTGACCGGTGCGAAGGTGCACAATGATACGGGCAGCTTCACGATCAGTGCAAAGAAGATCATCGTTGCCTGCGGCGGTGCTTCCTGGAATACTTCGATGGTTCCGGAAAAGAGCACCGGCATCGATGTCCATGAGAAGACGCAGATCGGTTCCACGGGCGACGGCATGAACATGCTGCAGCAGATCGGTGCCCAGATGTCTTCTGAAGATATCTACATCAAGTCTTCGCAGCCGGACTATGCGGATGAGTTCCATAAT
This sequence comes from Anaerolactibacter massiliensis, assembly GCF_900290205.1. Lineage (NCBI taxonomy): Bacteria > Bacillati > Bacillota > Erysipelotrichia > Erysipelotrichales > Erysipelotrichaceae > Anaerolactibacter > Anaerolactibacter massiliensis. The sequence continues at coordinate 813,092 of NZ_OLMH01000002.1, forward strand.
GACTGGTCCAATACCCCGTCCAACGGCATGGCTCTTCTGATCGATTCCGAAGGAAAGCGGTTTACGAATGAAGCACCTGCAACTGCAACGATTCTGAACAAGAAAATGATCGATCACGCATCCAGCTCCTACTGGTTCCTGATTGATGATGACAACACGATCGGCTACGATGATGACTACTTTGCCAAGGTCAAGGAGTTTGCGGCAGACGATGATGTCAAGGCAGTCGTTCATGCGGATTCTCTGGAAGAACTTGCCGGCAAGCTCGGGGTCGATGCTGGTACGCTGAAGCAGACCGTTGAGGATTACAACAGCGCATGCGCAGCCGGGAAAGATGATGAGTTCGGCAAGGATGCTCAGTATCTGAAAGCTTATCCGGAAGACGGCGGCTTCTATGCAGTCTATCAGCGGATCGGCTCCTGGGGAACGATCGGCGGTGCGATTGTCGATGAGCAGCAGCACGTCCTGGATGCGGACGGAAACGTCATCCCGAATGTGTTTGCAGCAGGAGAGACCGCAACCGCACAGCTGTTCGGCGACTACTACTTCGGCGGCTTCTCGCTGGGTCTTTATACCACAGCCGGAAGAATCGCAGCGGAACAGGCAGTTGCTGAGATTCAGCAGTAATCGATTCTATAAAAGCACAAAGGAAGTTCAGAACAGATCTGCACTTCCTTTTGCTATATCTGGTATGATGCTGTGAGAGCGGTGAGGGGGCCTGATATGAACCAGAATGATGTTGAGCAGATGAATTGTCCTCTGCAGGTGACGCAGGAACTGATCGGCGGAAAATACAAAGTCAGCATCCTGTTCCATCTGATGGAAGGCAGAAAACGATTCAGCAAGCTGAAGAAAGACATTCCGCAGGCTTCCGGAAAGATGCTTTCCCAGCAGCTGAAGGAGATGATTTCCGATGGGCTCATCTCGAAGACTGTCTATCCGACGGTTCCGGTCACGACGGAATATGAGCTGACTCCCTATGGGAAGACCTTATGTCCGATCGTCGTAGCCATGTACCGCTGGGGTGAAGTATTCTTCAATGCGCAGAAGCGCACCTGGACGTGCTCGGATGCCGATGTGGATGCCTGGGCAGAGAAGAATGCGGTTTCCGAAGAAGAAGCAGCTTCCATCATCAGCGCCCAGGCAGAAGCTATGAAGGAAAACCATTGAAATAGCAGAGGAGACTCTTCACGGAGCCTCCTTTTCATTTCGCAGCACTTCATAGTCGTATACCGTCAGATTCTCAGGAGAGAAGCTGATCCTCAGCACCTCCGTATCCGGCGACAGCATCTCTGCTTCCAGAGAGTCTCTGCCCCAGGAGAGACGGAACGTGACTCCTGCGGAGGATTCCGTTTCATCGATCATGCGGTGATTCTTCAGACAGCATTTCACGTAAGCAATCATCGGCGCTTCTTCTGACACAAGCACATTGGCCCGCTCGGCATTGATCATGACTCTCGTCCGGTTCTGCTCATTCTGGATCAGCACGGACATCAGCGAAGTCAGAAACAGGAAGATCACCAGAAAGTAGACCGTGATGAATCCTTTTCTAGACATGACCGATGGTCCTTTCCGTGATCTCTTCCTGTTCCCGTTTCCAGGAAAGGATGACGCATCCATCTGACAGAGAGAATGATACGTCTTCCAGATCTGTGAGCAGGATCATCGTTCCCGGCTTCATGACCAGATTTCCGTTGATCAGGCTGATGGAGCTTACCCGGTCATGATAGTTCAGGAAGAGCGTATCTCCTTCGATGCGGATCTCGTCTGAGACATTCAGAATATGGCGGATCTGAGCAAGGGCAATCTCATCCTGGAAGGTATCCGGGCGCTCTGACGCTCTGACCAGGACTCCGCAGCAGCTGACCAGAACCGGTACGAGCAATGCACAGAGATACAGAGTCAGAAGGGACTGCTCGAGGATGTAGCCTCCGGTTCTATGGTGCAGATCACGCATGGCGGGACTCCTTTCAGAATTTCGTGGCATACTTCTTCGGAATGCATGGATTCCGACCGGATCAGATCATGGTTTACAGCTCCGGCATTCATGCATGCATAGAGCAGGATCGTCAGCAGGGCAGTGACCGCAAGCGAGACGAGCGCATCCGTCAGGAGGAATCCGCTAGTGTTCCAGCAGCCTGCCGGGACCGAGCTCGATGACCAGCTCTTCGCTGTTGTCTTCAAAGGTGATGGCCCTTGCCCGGTTGATGTTGCCCTGGCCGTTGAAACGGATCTCCGGCCGTGTGTTTCCTTGTTCATCGGCATAGGTGACATAGGCTCCTCTCAGAAGTGCTTCGCTCTGACAACGCAGATACTGATCCGCAAAGGAGAGGCGCTGTTCGCTGTGAAACGCATGCAGCGAACCCGCCATGCGCATCAGAACTGCCATGATCAGAATCGACACTAACAGCTCTGCCAGCGCAAAGCCGCTAGTTGCTGATAGCCCGGCCGTTCTGGATCGAGATCGTCCTGCCGCCATCGCACGTTACCTGATCTTCACTCAATAGATCTGCCGCAATCAGATCATTGACGCTGCCGGGATTTTCTCCCGTTTCGAGACGATACTGCAGAATTGCGCTGTCCACGGTCTTCGTCAGCGCCTGGCAGCCTTTGTCATCAACGACTGTCAGCGTTTTCTGGATGTTGGGAACGGTGAGCAGGAACAGGATGGAGATGATGGTCACGACGATGACCATTTCCAGCAGGGTAAAGCCTTCATGGTTTCTGAGTTTCTTCATATTCTTCCTTTCTGTGATCGTCAGATCTGCGTCAGAATCTGCAGGGGCATCATCAGGATCTGATAGATCAGGATCAGCACGATGCCGATGCAGGCATAGCTCGCCGCCTGGATCGTCCGCGTGATCCGGGCGATTCTGAGCCTTCCTTTTTCTTCGGACATCTCGAGATATCCTTTCAGCATCTCTTCCGCATTTCCGGAATACACGGCAAGTTTCATGAATCTTGCCAAAGCAGGATCCAGGCAGGGGAGATCAACTGCCTGTTCCAGGGGATTTCCTTCCAGCAGTCCTTTCTCGATCTCTTCTGCTAAGAAGCGGATGACTGGCTTATGAGAGATGGTTTCCAGGAGGTGCAGGGATCTTCTCGTCGGAATGTTTCTGGAAAGACACTGATGGAAGAAGCGGATGAAGTCCATGCTCACATACTGGACGAGCAGCGAATCCGGAAGGAGCTTCTGCAGGAGCTGATATCCCTGTCTCTGACGAGCTTCAGGCAGAAACGAGAGGACCATTGCCGCAAGAACTGCAAGGATGATCGCAAGAATCATGCAGGCATTCTTCAGAACCTTCTGAATAAGCACGTACTGTTCCGTATCGCCATGGAAGCTCTTCACCATCGATAAGAGCGGCGGAAAGCAGAATTCGGTGAACAGGAAGATGCCGGCAATGACCGCCACCAGCATCGCGCAGGGATAGAACAGCTTCCTTTGGATCGCTTCTTTCTCTTTCCGGTCTCCTTCGGCAATGGCGATCGAAAGACTGAGGCATTCCCGGAAAGAAAGCGTCTGCAGGAAGCCGCTGAAATAGCCGCGGTAGTCTTTCGGACAGTAGTCCTGGAAGAAGCTGGCTGCTTCTTCGCCATCTTCAAGTCTTTTCCGGATGGCAGCGAATGCTTCGGAACTTTTCCTCGAGGAGAGCAGCTCCATGCTTTCCTGGAGCGTGAAGCCTCTCTCCATGAGTTTCTGAATGCCCTGGCAGTCTTCGCGGTCAATCAAGATCCTGCGACGCTTCTGCCAGGGAAACTGCACCTCGTTCTGCAGCCAGGAGAATCTGTTCCTGGAGGGTGCGGAACGACGGGCTGGTGTGCTGATGAGTGAAATAGTAATCCACCTCCTTCCGGTCCATGAGTTCATAGACGCCGATCTTCTTCCCATGATCTGAAGCATAAAGCCGCTGGCACGAGATGCCGCGGAGCACATCCTGCAGCTGCAGCTTCGCCACGCCGAGATCCAGCAATCGGTCAATCGCGCTGATGCAGGAACCTGCATGCAGGCTGGTGACGACCAGGTGCCCGGTCAGAGCGCATCTCACTGCCATCTGGGCAGCCGGCTCATCGCGGATCTCTCCGATCATGACGATATCGGGATCATGGCGCATCAGCTGACGGATGCCGTCCGCATACGACAGATGTGCCTTGTCATTTACTGACAGCTGCACATATTTCTCCGAGTAGATCTCAACCGGATCTTCGAGGGAGAAGATCTTCTTGCCCGTGACTTCATTGAGAATCGTATACAGCGTCGTCGTCTTGCCTGATCCAGTCGGACCGCTGAATACGAAGAGGCCGCTGCGATGGGTGCAGATGGATCTGAAATAGGCATTCTGCTCCGGATCCGAACTCAGCATGTCCGTGGTGATTGCTCCATGGCTGTTCAGGATGCGGATGACTCCGCACGTCACGTGGTAGCTGCTGACCAGTGCAAATCTCAGAGCAAGCTTCTTTCCGTCTACTTCGGTTTCAAAGCGTCCGGTCTGCGGTATCATCGAATTGCTCAGGTCCAGATTCGCCCGGTACATCAGATAGCGGAAGAATCTTCCATCTTCTTCCGCGCTTCGGACTTTGCGGATCACGCCATCCACTCTCATCTCGATGCGGAGCCGGTCATCTTCCATCAGGTTGAGATGAATGTCAGTCACGTGATGCTTCAGAGCAATGGCCAGGATCCGCTTCAGCTCTTCTTCCATTTCCTGCCTCCTGCTATCCCTGTATCCATGAAGCAGGGCGATTCCCCGGTTTCGTTGACAAACGGGGGTCATCCGATAAAATGAAACTGTTCATTGAGAAAGGAAGCAGCACGAAAATATGATTCAGTCAACAGAAATCAAACCCGGAACCTGCTTTATCTGGGAAGGGGAACTTTATCAGGCAATCACCGTGGACCGCAACAAGACGGCCATGGCCAAGATGAAGGTTGCAGTCAAAGTACGCAGCCCGCGCACCGGCGTCGTCAAGGAACTCGGACTCATCGGTTCCGACCGTGTTGAAGAAGCACACATTGACCGCAGAGAGATGCAGTATCTCTATAATGACGGAACGTCTCTTGTATTCATGGATACGGAGAACTATGAACAGATCGAAATTCCGGAAGAGCGCCTGCACTGGGAGAAGCAGTTTCTGAAGGAGTCCCAGATGGTCAACATCCAGGTCTATGACGGAGAGATCCTCGGCGTCGACCTGCCGGATAAGGTCGAACTGCTCGTGACAGATTGCGAAGAAGCAGTCAAGGGCAACACCGCTACGTCCGCATCGAAGAATGCAACGCTGGAGACCGGACTTGAGATCAAGGTTCCGCTCTTTGTCACCAAGGGTGATACGGTGATCGTCTCCACGGCAGACGGAAAATATTCCGGGCGCGCCTGATCACACTTCTTGCATTATTCAGAGGATTGCATAATATTGTAATTGATAAAACTCAGGGCAGGGTGAAATTCCTGACCGGCGGTAAACCCCGCGAAACTGCATGGCAGTCAGAGCTGGTGAAATTCCAGCGGCGACAGTAAAGTCTGGATGGAAGAGTCGTTATCACATTCCATATTCTTTCCATATCCCGGAGGTTTATCTTTGATGGCCTCCGGTTTTATTGTCCGGGGGCAGGAGGAGGATAAAACCATCATGTCAGCTTCAGCAACCACTGCTTCAAAGAAACTTCTCACGACCCGGAACATCACGCGCATTGCCATCCTCTCCGCGATTGCGTATGTGCTGATGCTCATTGAATTCCCGCTGCCGATTGCACCGAGCTTCTATAAGCTTGACTTCTCGGAGGTTGCAGTCCTGATCGGAGGCTTTGCGATGGGACCGGCTGCTGCCGCTGCCATTGAGGCAATCAAAGTACTGCTGAACCTGCTGTTCAGCGGCACGGTCACGATGGGCATCGGCGAGCTTGCCAACTTCCTGATCGGCTGCGCACTGTGCGTTCCGGCTTCGCTGATGTATGCACATCATAAGGACCGCAAGACCGCAATGAAGGGAATGGCAGTCGGAACGGTATGCATGATCGCCGCCGGCGTTCTGCTGAACTGGCTGGTTCTCATTCCTGCATTCGTCACATTTGCAGGCTATCCGATGGATGCCATCATCGGCATGGGCAGTGCCATCAACAGCCATATCACGGATGTGCTGAGTCTCTGCATCATCTGCGTGATTCCGTTCAACCTGATCAAGGGTGTGCTGACGTCCGCAGTGACTGCATTGCTGTACAAGCACGTATCGCCGCTGCTTCATCGCTGATTATCAATCGTTTTCATGAAGGTCTGCTGCTCGCCGTGAAATGCCTGCAACAGGCCTTTTTTCGATGGTATAATGAGGACTGTCTGAACGAGGAACAATTATGGCAAAGTATTCACGCACTCAGAAATATGAAGAACTCCGCAGCCGTCTGCAGAGCGATGCTGAAACGAGTGTCAGCACCCGCGATCTCAGCAGCTATGAGAAACGGCTGAACCGGATTGATGCGAGCAATTTCAATGCGCCCGAAGAACCGGCATCGCCAGCTGCGGATCATGATCCGATTCATGCAAGAAGGAGACAGGAACCTGCTCCGGCAACGGCGGTGAAACCGGCTGAGAAAACCGAAGAGCCTTCGTTTCTGAACAGCAATGAGAATTACACGCATGCCTTCAACAATGAATATCTGAACGAGTATATCCGCGAAGCCAAGCAGTACAATGTGGACCAGGGCAATGCCTACAGCCAGAACACGGATCTCAATATTCTGAAGTCTCTGAATATGGACCGCAATGCGGCTCCTTCGAAGCCTTATCCATCCGAGCCTGCGCAGAAGCCATTTGATGCTGAGACCGTTTCCCGGGCCGCATCTGCTTCCCAGCCGGTGCAGAAGCAGGAGACTTCCGATATTCCGTTCCAGAAGAAGGATGACAGCGATTTCGAGGATTATCTCTCTGATGACAGCAATCCGCCGCTGAGCGATACCCGCACGATGACGAGAGAAGATATTGCGGCAGAAGTGCAGAACCTGATCCGCAATGCGCAGAAGAATCAGCCGGCTGCTTCTCCTGCACCGTCTGTTTCAAGGAACAATGATCGCTATGACAATACGAGAGATCATCTTGAAGCAGATCGCACAGCTCGTCAGCAGCTGCTGAATGAGACGACGCAGATGCGGGCGCAGCTGGATGATTATGAAGATAACCTGACGGAAGTCAGCGACAAGATGAAGCATACCAACCGGGTGCTGAATATCGTCCTGATCGTTCTGATTGTCGCACTGGTCGTGGTGCTCGGGGTTGTGATCTACTGGGTTCTGATGTCGAGAGGAATCATCCGATGAAGAAGATCAACATTGCAATCGACGGCCCGAGTGCTGCCGGCAAGAGTTCCATCGCAAAGATTCTGGCCTCAAAGCTCGGCTATGTGCATCTGGATACCGGAGCGATGTATCGCTGCACGGCTTACAAGGCATTGCAGAAGGGCATTGATCTCTCGGATGAACCGGCACTCGTGGCGATGCTGAGAGAGACTGAGATCGTTCTGACCCCGGCTGGAAATGTCATCCTGGATGGAACGGATGTCAGCCATGCGATCCGGGCAGATGAAGTATCGATGGCAGCTTCGAAGGTAGCGTCTTTGAGCGGCGTGCGCAAGGAACTTGTCTCGCGCCAGCAGAAGATGGCCGAAGCAAGGGGCTTCATCATGGATGGCCGCGATATCGGAACGGTCGTTCTGCCAGAAGCAGAACTCAAGATATTCATGACTGCAACTCCTCATGCCCGGGCATTGAGAAGGCTGCGTCAGAATCAGGAAGAAGCGATTTCGGAATCGGATCTTGCGACCGTGGAGAAGGAAATCGAGGAAAGGGATTATCAGGATACGCATCGGATGTCTTCGCCGCTGAAGAAGGCGGAAGATGCGGTTGTTCTGGATACTTCGGCTCTCTCGATTCAGGAAACTGCAGATGCGATCCTGAAGATGGCAGAACCTTTCCTGAAGGAGGAACACGCATGAAACATACAGGAGTCATTGCAATCGTCGGCCGGCCGAATGTAGGGAAGTCGACGATTTTTAACCGTCTGGCAGGATCGAGAATTTCGATTGTCGAAGATACGCCAGGCGTGACCAGAGACCGCATCTATGCAAAGGGCAGCTGGCTCGGCAGGGAGTTCCGGGTGATTGATACCGGCGGCATCCAGCTCGAAGATCAGCCGTATCAGGAAGAAATCCGGGCTCAGGTATCCATCGCGATTGAAGAAGCAGATGTGATTGTCATGGTCTGCTCCGGCAAGACGGGTCTTACTGATGATGACAAGTATATCGCCGGTCTGCTGCAGCGCAGCCATAAGCCAGTTGTTCTGGCCGTGAATAAAGTGGATGACAATTCCCGCATTGCCAGCATCTATGAGTTCTATGCCCTCGGGCTCGGAGATCCGATAGCGGTTTCCGGTGTCCATGGCATCGGCATCGGCGATCTGCTCGATGCATGCATGAAGGAGATTCCGGAAAAGGAAGAAGAGGATACTCTGGAGGGAATCCGGATTGCCGTGATCGGCGAACCGAATGTCGGCAAGTCTTCTCTCGTCAATGCGATCCTGAATGAAGACCGGGCCATCGTTGCGGATGAGCAGGGCACGACCAGAGATGCGGTTGATACGCCGTTCCGCTATGATGGGAAGCCATTTGTGATTGTTGATACGGCCGGCATCCGCAAGCGCGGCAAAGTTTATGAATCCATTGAGAAGTATGCGGTGCTCAGGGCGATGGAAGCGATTGAGCGCTGCGATGTGGCACTGTTTGTGCTGGATGGGGAACTAGGCATCCGCGAACAGGACAAGCATGTGGCAGGCTATGCAAGCGAAGCCGGCAAGCCGGTCATCATCGTCGTGAACAAATGGGATGCTGTCACGAAAGATGAGCATACGATGGCGACTTTCACGGAGGAAGTCCGGAAGCAATTCGTGTATCTCTCCTATGCGCCGATCGTATTTGTCTCCGCACTGACGCATCAGCGGGTGAATTCGATCCTGCCGATGGTGGAGAAAGTATATGAAAACAGCACCCGCCGCATTGCGACGAACGTGCTGAATGAAGTGATTGCGGATACGCAGGTGACCACACCGGCACCAGCCCGCAATGGCAAGCGGTTCCGCATCTACTATGCAACCCAGGTCAGCGCTCAGCCTCCGACTTTCGTGTTTTCGTGCAATGATCCGAAGCTGCTGCATTTCACGTATCAGCGGTTCCTCGAGAATCAGCTGCGGGCTGCGTTTGATTTTGAAGGAACGCCGATCCGCATCATTGCGAGAAAGAAGGTTTCCGAATGAAGTGCGCAGTGCTCGGAACCGGCAGCTGGGGAACTGCACTTGCCCAGGTGCTTGCCGATAATGGCCATGACGTCTTGCTCTGGGGAATCAACCCGAATGAAGTGCATGACATCAACGAGAACCACCATAACTCGAAATTCTTCGAATGCCGGATCAGCGAGAAGCTGAAGGCATCTCTCGATCTTTCCATGATTCACGATGCTGAACTGATCCTTCTGGCGGTGCCTTCGATCGCTATTGAGGAGACGCTGCAGAAAGCCGTGGCAGAGCTGGATCATCCGGTGCTGATCATCAATGTGGCAAAAGGTTTCCACCCGATCAGCCATAAGCGGCTGAGCGTCGTCATCGAAGAGACCGTTCCGGCCTCAGACCGGAAGGCAGTCGTATCTCTGATCGGCCCGAGCCATGCCGAAGAGGTAATCCTGAGAATGTTAACGGCAATCAATGCGGTCAGCGAGGACGAAGCCGCTGCAGAACAGGTTCAGGAGCTATTCTCCAATCACTATTTCCGGGTATACCGGAATACGGATGTCATCGGTGCCGAGATCGGAGTTGCCGTCAAGAATATCATGGCAATCGCTTCCGGCATCCTGGAAGGCATCGGCCAGGGCGATAACGCAAGAGCAGCCCTGATGACCAGAGGGCTTGCCGAGATGTCCCGGTTCGGGATTGCGCTTGGCGGAAAGAAAGATACGTATCTTGGTCTCGATGGCGTCGGCGACCTGATCGTCACCTGCACGTCCCGCCATTCCCGCAACTTCATGGCCGGCTACGCGATCGGCAGGGCCGGAGACGCAAAGTCATTTCTCGAGACGAATACGAAGACGGTCGAAGGAATCTCTGCCTGCCGCATCGTTCATGAAGAAGCTGAAAAGAGGAACATCTCAATGCCGATCACCGATCAGGTCTATCAGGTTCTGTTCGAAGGCAAGAAGCCATCCGATGCGATTGATGATCTGATGCGCAGAGATCTCAAGAGCGAAGAAGCCTGATCGGAATCAGAATGATCAGAACACCCGCAGCACCTGCAGGAAATTCCGCAGAAGCTCCGGGTGTTCGTTTTCTATAGGGATCCGGAAGTTCAGACTTTCTGGAAGTACTGCAGGCATACGCATCCTAAGCCTGCCTGGGCACTGACGACATTGCAGACCTGCGTGATCTGGATGTCTGCTGTCGGAAACGCCTCCGCAATCGCATGATAGAACAGCTCCGCATCTTCGATGGCATTGGTATGCGCAATCGTGATGGACCATGTTTCATCGATCGGCTTTTCCTTCATGTGCTCAATGACCCGCTTCATGGCTTTGCGGAAGGAGATGACTTTGTCATACGTATCGATGCGGCCGCCGGTCTCTTTGTTGAGATGCAGGATCGGCGTGATGCGCAGCAGGTTCGCCAGGCGGGCAGCACTGTTCGTGAGCCGGCCGCTTCTTGCCAGGTGTTTGAGATCCTGCGGGATCACGATCGTCTCGCAGGTGTCGATGACGCGTTCCGAGAGCAGCCGCACGTCCATATCGGAAGCACCGTGATCATAGGCATTCTTGATCGCATGAACGAGATAGTCTTCGATGACGTTGGCACTGTAGGTGTCGACGACGATGATCGGGAGATCAATGCTGCTGGCCAGAGCACTCATCGTTGAGCCGGTTCCGGACAGACCGTTGCAGATCGGAACGGCAATGACGAGGTCGGTTCCCTGTTCTTTCAGAGATGTGAAGCACTCCTCGATCAGACCTGGAGAAGGCTGGGAAGTCGAGAGTACTTTTTTCTGCTCCAGCAGTTTCACGACATCATTCTTGCCCAGAGTTTCCATGTCCTGATAGGTGAGAGTGCCGTCGGTGATCTGCAGAGGAACGCTGATAATACCATCTTTTGCAAACTCTTCGATGGACTTTCCGCTGCCGCTGTCTGTGATATATGCGATTTTCATGTGCATAACCTCTTTCTGAAATACTAACCGTCTGCGGCAGAAATGTAAATCCATTTGCAAAATGGTAGAATGAGGCTGATGACTGTACACCTGTTTACAAGAAGCTGCTGCACGCTGCTGGAAAGCACGCTGCGAGTTTCCGAAATTCCGGTACTGGCGAAGGCCGGGGGATATCAGTATGCGGCTCTGACGGACCATAATGTCCTGTTCGGATTTCCGGCTTTTTCGGCTGCCTGCGCGAAACAAGAGATCCGTCCGATCTATGGTCTTGAAGCAGATACGGACTATCATGGCATGACAGTTCCGTTTCTTCTGCTGGCGGAAGATCGGATCGGCATTCATCATCTGATGGAATGCTCCAGCCAGATCATGGAAACCGGAAAGCCCATTTCCATTGCAGATCTGAATCGCTATGCAGAACATAATATCCTGATCGCCTATGGCGAGGGCGGGGCTGCGGATTCTGAGCTCATAGCCGGAAACCGGGAAGGGACTCTGGAAATCCTGAAGCAGATGAAAGCAGAGCTGCCGGAGTTTGATGTGGCGATTTCCTATCAGGAATCTTCGCTCTGGAAGATCAAGAATGAACTGCTGCGGGAACTCTGCAGAAGTCTCTCGATCCGCACCGTTGCGATGAACAAGATTTTCTATGCCGAAGAATCCGATGCCCAGCTGTGCCGGATTCTGAAAGGAATCAAGGAGAACCGGACGATCCAGGATCGCTCGTTTCCGATGATTACCGGACGTTCCTATCTTTCCAGAGCACAGATGGAGGAACGGTATCCGCTAGAGGAACTGGAACGCACCGATGAACTTGCGTCCAGATGCCATGCCGATCTGGAACTGGAGAAGACGAGTCTTCCGCAGTTTCCGGTGCCGGAAGGTGTCACGAGCGGTCAGTATCTGACCCAGCTCTGTCTGGCAGGACTGAAGAAACGGCTGAACGGCGCAGAGAATAAGGTCTATTATGACCGGCTGCGCTATGAGCTCGATGTGATTCTGAAGATGCATTTCGAAGATTATTTTCTGATTGTCTGGGACTTTATCCGGGATGCCCGGAAAGAAGGCATCTTCGTCGGTCCGGGCAGAGGCAGTGCCTGCGGCTCTTTAGTTGCGTACAGCCTCGGCATCACGATGATTGATCCGATCCGCTGGAATCTGCTGTTTGAACGATTCCTGAATCCGGACCGGGTATCCATGCCGGATATCGACACGGATATCCAGGATAACCGGAGACAGGATGTCATTGATTATGTCCGGAAGAAATACGGGGATGACCATATTGCCAACATCGTGACGTTTGGAACCCTCGGGGCGAAGCAGGTGATCCGGGATGTCGGCAAAGTGCTTGCCATGAATCAGCGGGATATCGATCTCGTCAGCCGCCTGATTCCCAATCGTCCCGGCATCACGCTGAAGCAGGCGCTGACCGAAAATAACCGCCTGCGGGAAATCGTAAAGGCCGAAGAAAAATACCAGAACCTGTTTTGCATCGCTGCAAAGCTGGAGGGACTGCCTCGCCATACGAGCATCCATGCGGCTGGCATCATCATGTCTTCGCTGCCGCTGAATGAAGTGATTCCGACGATGAAAGTCGACAGCGATATGAAGACGAGCCAGTATGACAAGGACTATCTGGAAGCCCGCGGCCTGATCAAGATGGACTTTCTCGGAAACCGGAATCTCACGACGATTCAGCAGATCGTGAAGAAGGTCCGGGAAGAAGATCCGTCGTTCAGCCTGAATGAGATTCCGCTGGATGATGACCGGGCTTATCAGGTATTCCGCAATGCGGATACGCTCGGGGTTTTCCAGGTCGAATCGGAAGGTATGAAAGCATTGCTGAGAAAGATCCGGCCGATGCGCTTTGAAGACATCACCGCTTCGCTGGCACTGTTCCGTCCGGCTTCCAAGGACAGCATTCCGATGTATGTCGAGAACCGGAGGAATCCGGAGAATATCCATTATCCTGCTTTGGAACTCGAGCCGATTCTGAAAGAGACGTATGGCGTCATGATCTATCAGGAACAGGCGATGCTGACGGCTGAAGTCTATGCCGGCTTCTCTCTGGCAAGGGCAGACGTGCTGCGCAAGGCGATGTCCAAGAAGAAAGAATCCGAACTGGCTGCGCTGAAGCAGGAATTTATCCGCGGGGCAAAGAAGAAAGGACACACCGAGCAGGAAGCCGAATCGCTCTTTGCCTTGATTCAGAAGTTCGGCGGCTACGGCTTCAATAAATCGCATGCGGTCGCATATGCTCTGATTGCCTATCAGGAAGCCTGGCTCAAGGCAGAATATCCGCTGCATTTCTACTGCGCATTGTTTGATTCTGTGATCGGCGATTCGGACAAGACAGCCCGCTACGCGGATGAATGCAGAAGAAGAAATATTCAGGTCGAAGCACCGAATGTGATGTACAGCAATGAAACCTGCCGGGAGCTTCCGGGAAGACTGCTGTTTCCGCTTTCCATCATCAAGGGCATCGGCAGAAATACTGCCCGCCTGATCAGAGAAGAGCGGGAAAAGGGGCAGTTCGAGGACTTCTTCGACTTCATCGCAAGAATTTCTCTGCTCCGCATCGACCGCGGTTCCATGGAGACGATGATCGATGCCGGGGCACTTGACTGTTTCGGATTGAGCCGGACGACCATGCGCACTGCTCTGGATGATGCGCTGAATTATGCTGAACTCGTGCAGGTGCAGAAAAACGGACAGATGGTTCTGAACATGTCGCTAGTCTCGAAGCCTGTTCCGGTCCGCAGAAAAGATGTTCCGGAAGAGATCCGGGAACGGGAGATCAGCGCCCTGGGCTTTTCGCTTGGTCCGCATCCGATTGTCAATGTCCGGAAGCAGGCAGGAATCACACTGCCTTCGATCATCTCCGTCCGCGGCACGCCAGGCGAGTTTGATACCTTCGTGCAGGTAGCCGGAGTCCGCCCTTACCGGACCAGGCGCGGAGACATGATGGCATTCCTGAAGGTGAGCGATGAAACCGGAGAGATGGATATGGCAGTCATGCCGCGTCTGTATTCCAAGGTGCAGAATCAGCTCGTGAAGGGTGCGTACATTCTGATTCATGGTAAAATAGCACAAGATGATTCCTGCATTGCAGAACGCATCTCCTTTCTGCAGCAGAAATCTTCCGGAGGATCTCTGAACTATGGCAAAACTACTGATCGTTGATGATGAGAAGAATATCCGGGAAGTCATCCGGGAATATGCATTGCTGAATGGATACGAAGCAGACGAAGCCGAAGACGGGATGCAGGCAATCGACATGATCCGCGAAAAGGATTATGACTGCGTGATACTGGATATCATGATGCCGAAACTTGACGGATTCAGCGCCTGCAAGCAGATCAAGAAGATCCGGAATATTCCGGTCATCATGCTGAGTGCGAGACAGGAAGAATATGACAAGCTGTTCGGGTTTGAACTGGGCGTGGATGATTATGTCGTGAAACCCTTTTCGCCTAAGGAGCTTATGGCCAGGGTCAAAGTCGTGCTTGACCGCTCCCGCAAGAATGAGACAGAAGTGCTGCGGCTCGACAATGGCGGCCTCGTGATTGATGTGGGCGGAAGAAGCGTGACGGTCGATGGGCAGAAAGCGAACCTGACGCCGAAGGAGATTGATCTTCTGCTGTATATGGTGAGCCATAAGAACATGGCCATCAGCCGCAATCAGCTGCTGGAAGAAGTATGGAACTATGATTATTTCGGGGATGACCGGACAGTGGATACGCATATCAAGATGCTGCGCCACAACCTTGGTCCCTATCGCGATCATATTGTCACAGTGAGAGGTATGGGATACAAATTTGAAGCTTGACAGACATGGAATCACATTCAATATCTGGATGTCATTCGTCTTATTCGCAGTGATCGTCATGGTGCTGCTCGGCACGCTTCAGGTTCTTCTGATCAAGCCGTACTACCGAAACAACAAGGCGGCGACCGTCCGGGAGATCAGCACGCAGATCGCAGATTACATCGTGAATCAGAACGGCAGTTCTTCGGCCGTTTCCAGAGCATTCCAGGTCACGGTGGACAACAATGTGTGCGTAGCGATCTACAACGAAGAAGGAAGGATGATCTATGACGCTGACAGCCTGGGTTCAGGCTGTGTTTTTCATGCGTCCAGCTCGAGCAGCACGTCTGCCAGCATCAATTTCCGCGATGGCAATGCCCTGAAGAATCTGGTCAATGAGAATAACGGAGAAGTCTCGCTGAATCTCACGAACAACCGGACAAGCCAGGAAATGGTCGTCTACGGAAAGAAAATCAGCTCCAATCTTCTGAACCTGTATCTGTTCGTCAATTCTCCGCTGGAGCCGGTAGACTCCATCGTGAACTTCTTCAGCCAGCAGTATCTGCTGTATACGTTCTTCGTGATCATCGTCGCTTCGATCATCTCGATCTTCATCTCCAGCCGCCTGACCAAGCCGATCGTGAACATCCGCAAATCCGCCGACCGTCTGGCCAAAGCAGACTACAGCGTCAAGTTCAACGGCGGCCGCTTCACGGAGACGAAAGATCTTGCCGAAACCCTGAATGGCGCTACCGAGAAACTCTCGAAGATCGATGAGCTCCGCAAGGACCTGATTGCCAACGTTTCGCATGATATCAAGACGCCGCTCACCAGCATCCGTGCTTATGCCGAGATGGTCCGCGATGTATCCGGCGACAACCCGGCTAAGCGCACGGAGCATCTCGATGTCATCATCGAGGAAGCAGATTATCTGAACAAGCTGGTGGTCGATATGAGTGAGCTGTCGAAGATGCAGTCCGGCAACTATGTTCTGAAGCAGTCGAATTTCGATCTGTCCCAGGTGATTCTCAATGTCGTCAAGCTCAATCAGGTCATGATTGAAGAAGGCAAGCTGAATGTCGTCACCGATATTCCCGAGAGCCTGATCGTATACGGTGATGAGATCAAGATCACGCAGGTCATCCATAACTTCCTGTCCAATGCGATCAAGCATAGTTCGGAGGGAAAGACCATCACGATCAAGGCATGGCGTCTCTCGGATGAAGAAACTGCCAGAGTCGAAGTCATCGATGAAGGCGAAGGCATCTCGAAAGAAGAGCTTCCGTATATCTGGGACCGCTACCAGAAGAGCAGCCGTTCCTTCAGCCGCTCGATGACCAGCACTGGTCTCGGACTGGCAATTGTCAAGGCAATCCTCGATACGCATCATGCCCGCTATGGCGTGGTGTCAGAAGTCGGAAAAGGCTCGATGTTCTGGTTCGAACTGCCGCAGCCGCATGAGCCAGAAGACCTGGAGGAGCCAGCCCATGAAGCCTGACTACCTGCCAGGAACTCCCTATTTGCTGATTCAGCCTGAAGGCATGTATCACATGAACAGCGATACGGAACTGCTCGGCCGCTTTCTGAAGATCCGCCATAAAGACACGGTCCTCGATATCGGCACGCATACCGGCGCATTGCTGATGTATGCCGGCATGCATGAGCCATCAGCTCTTTATGGCATCGATCTTTTTCCGGAAGTCCTCGAAGCTGCTTCAGAGAATCTGAAGCATGCCGGCATGCATGCAGAGCTGAGCGCCGTGCGAGTTCAGGACTATCAGCATGATCCGTTTGATGTCGTGATTTCCAATCCGCCATATTTCCGGACCGCAGATCCGGATCTGAAGAATGAGGATCCGATCCGCTTTGCCGCCAGACACGAATCTTTTCTTCCGCTGGAAGATCTGTTTCTCCATGCATCAAGGCTGACCAGAGACCATGGCACATTCTTTCTCGTCCATCGCTCCGAGCGCCTGCCCGAACTGTTCCGGCTTGCGGAAGGAAATCATTTCCATCCTTCCAGGATGCGGATTGCCTATGATCATGCCGGCGGCAGGGCAAGAACGGTTCTGCTGGAATTCCGCAAGGGAACTGCTCCGCAGCTCTCCATTGAATCACCCGCCTGGCTGGATGACAGAACAAGCTTCTGAAAATAAAAAAATGCAGCTTTCGCTGCATCGTGTCATTCTCAGAAAACTCAGAGCGGGATGACATCCTTCGGATCAACATCTGGCATCACGCCGCCTGTGACCTTGTCGAATTCTTCCTTCGTGATATCCTTCTGATCCCAGCGCCCGAGGGTTTCATTCTCGACGTCGACCCATTTGCCGTCAATGAACTCCTGAACACGTACACCGTTGTCAATCAGCTGAATGTGCTTCTTGTCTGCGTCCCAGGCAAAATAGAACGGCTGTTCATCTTCTGCGAGGTTGATGCCATACTTGGATTTCATCATAGTTCTGCTCTCCTTCTTCTGTTCTTTCAGGCACTTCCCGGTACCTTTTACAATTCCTTACTTTACTCTCTGAAGTAACGGAGGGAAATATACAGATTCCGTGAAATGACAAGCATATCTGCGTGTTTTCAGGAATTACCCGGATCCTTGGTGTTTCTTGACAACTGCATGACCCGCTAATAAGATATTGATAAGATTTCAGAACGCCTACGCTCTGCGCGGAAGGGATTCTGATCTTCTGCGGTTGATTCAGCAGTATGATTCAGAGAAGGAGGAGATCATATGAAGCACATTGTGACATTAGATACCCGCGACATGAAGAACAGCGCTGAAAAGGGCGGATGCGGCGAATGCCAGACTTCCTGCCAGAGTGCCTGCAAGACAAGCTGCGGCATTGCTAACCAGAGCTGTGAAAACAAGCAGGCTTAATCAGGATATTCTGAAACAGAACCAGCAGGCGACCGGAACACTGAACAGCGTTCCGGTTCTTTGCTGATAGGGAGGGAAACATGATCCACCAGTATAAAATGAATGGCTACAACATCGTCCTGGATACCTACAGTGCAAGCGTCCATGTGACCGATGATGCAACCTATGATGCTATCGCCATGCTTGATCAGGGAAAGAACCAGGCAGACGCAGCGAAGATCATTCAGGAGAAATATCATCTCAGCGATGCAGATGCCGATGAAATCTTTTCCGATATTGACAGCCTGATCAAGGCGGGCAAGCTCTTCACGGAAGACTCGTTCAGCAGTCTCGCGCCGGCTCTCAAGAATCGCAGCGACGTGATCAAAGCCATGTGCCTGCTCGTTGCCCATACGTGCAATCTGAACTGTTCCTACTGCTTTGCTTCCCAGGGAAAATTCCATGGCAAATCCGGACTGATGGACTTCGAGACCGGAAAACGTGCACTCGACTTTCTCGTTGAACATTCCGGTACAAGAAGAAATCTGGAAGTGGACTTCTTCGGCGGCGAACCTCTCGTCAACTTCGATGTCTGCAGACAGCTGGTAGCTTATGCCCGCAGCATCGAGAAGGAAAAGAACAAGAACTTCCGCTTCACGCTGACAACCAACGGCGTCAATCTGAACGATGAAGTCATCGAATGGGCTAACAAGGAATGCTATAACGTCGTGCTTTCGCTTGATGGACGCAAGGAAGTCAATGACCGCTTCCGCGTCGATGCAAGCGGAAAGGGAAGCTATGACCGGATTGTCCCGAACTTCCAGAAATTCGTGAAAGCCCGCGGAGATCAGAATTACTATATGCGCGGCACGTTCACGCACTACAATACGGACTTCACGAAAGATATCTTCCATATGGCAGATGATCTCGGCTTCGATGAGCTTTCGATGGAACCGGTTGTCACCGATCCGTCAAGCCCCTCAGCTTTGACCGAAGAAGATCTCCCGGTCCTGTTTGATCAGTATGAGATCCTTGCCAAGGATATGATCCGCAGGGAGAAGGAAGGACACCCGATCGTGTTCTATCACTACATGATCAACCTCGAGCACGGACCATGCATCTACAAGCGCATCTCCGGATGCGGTTCCGGAACGGAATATGTCGCCGTCACTGCCTGGGGCGATCTTTATCCATGCCATCAGTTCGTCGGCGATGAAGCATACCGCCTCGGCGATATCTATCATGGCATCACGAATCAGGCTCTGCGCGAGGAATTCCGCCAGTGCAATGTCTATGCCCGTCCCGACTGTGCGAACTGCTGGGCGAAGCTGTACTGCTCCGGCGGCTGCGCTGCCAATGCCTATCATGCGACCGGCGACATTCATGGTACCTATGATTACGGATGCAGAATTTTCCGCAAGCGGATTGAGTGCGCGATCATGATCAAGGTTGCAGAAGCTATGGATCCGCAGATCAGATCAGCAAAGAAGAAAGCAGAAACCTCCTCATGCAGCGAAGACTGCGAAGAGAACTGCGAACCTTCCGCAAGATGCTGAAAGCATCATCCGATTTCAGAAGAAAACATGCCTTCATCGGCATGTTTTTATGAACCCCGGTTCCGATTCGCTGGACCTGATTTCATATCTTTCTTCGGCTTTTTCTTCAAGCATGCTTAGCTGATCTTCAGAAATGATTTCACCCGGCACGATCAGCGGAATTCCGGGCGGATAGAGAAAGAGATACTCCCCAGCTGTTCTGCCCTTGGATTCCTGCAGAGGAATGGTGTCATGTTCTGCTTCAATCGCATCATGAATGCTCATGCGTGCTTCCGGAAGGGTGATCGGCAGGGGATCGAACCGTCTCAGGTCTTCCATCTTTCGATCGGCTTCGTTCAGAGCCTCTGCAAGAATTCTGAGATCTTCCGGGTCATCAGTAGCGCTGGTCATGGCCAGCACATGATGACCTTCTGCCATTTCCAGGGTGAAGTGATAAGCATCATGGAGATATGTCAGAAATTCTGCGCCGCTAACCGGCGTCTGGATCAGAATCTTGCCGGGATCATAGGCAAAGATGCCAGGCTGATCTTGGATAGCAGGATGCTGGAGAATCCGGATGTGCTTCAGGGAAGACGTCAGGTCTTCAAAGAGATGAATATTCTGGAGCCAGGTTTTCGCATATTCCTTCTTCTCAGCAGCCCACATCGCAGTGCATCCGTCGAGACTCATCATCAGCGGATAAGAAGGAGAAGAAGTCTCGAAGATGCCGAGCTGCTTCTCGATCTCTTCTGCTTTTACGAGGGCTCCGTTCAGGTGCATCCAGGCGCTCTGCGTCGCACTGAAGAGCGTCTTATGCGGACTCTGCACGACGACATCTGCACCCGCCTTCACTGCTCCCTGCGGAAATCCCTTCAGGAACAGATGAGCTCCATGGGCTTCATCGACAAACAGGGGAATGCGATGGCTGTGCGCAATCTCTGCAATGGCATGGATATCGCTGAGCACGCCTTCATAAGTCGGACTGGTCAGAATGACCGCCTCCGATTCCGGATAAGTCTCCAGGGCCTTCTTCACGTCAGAAGGAGAAACCGAGCCATAGATCTCATACTCCGGAAGATAGGCAGGCATGATCCAGTGAACCTTCAGATTTCTTAACTGCATGGCATGATAGACCGATCGATGGCAGTTGCGGGCAGCGATCACTTCGCCGCCTTCTTTGGTCATCGCAAAGATCCCGGCCAGGTTGCCGCACGTGCTGCCGTTGACGAGATACCAGGTATGCTCTGAATCATACAGATCAGCAGTCCGGGACATGGCGTCTTTCAGAATTCCGGAAGCGTGGTGCAGATCATCCGTACCCGGAACTTCCGTGAAGTCCAGCGAAAAATCAATCGCATGCGTGGAAGAAACCTGCCGCTTATGGCCTGGCATATGGAAAGGGATCTGACCGCTTTCAGAATATTTCTGCAGCTGGAATTCCAGATATCCGCTGGGATAGTTCGTGATCTTCTTCATACAGGGAGTATTATAAAGGATAAACAGAGGCAGAAGATGGAATCCTGCAGAAGGGCGCATTCTATCCTGCTTTCATTGACTTTTTCATTGACCAGGAGAACTGAACCTGCTAATATACTGCTGTTATCAGTCCTCTTGCCGGAGGTCTGTAACCGCTCAGAACAGGGTCAAGCACGGAAACGTCCCCTCCATGGCGCGTCTTAAGATAATGACAGGAGGTGTATTGAATGTACGCAATTATCGAAACAGGCGGTAAGCAGGTAAAGGTAGAAAAGGATCAGGTCATCTATGTTGAGAAGCTCGATGCAGAGCCGGGATCCGAAGTTGTCTTCGACAAGGTCTGCCTCATCAGCGATGCAGCAACCAAGATCGGCACTCCGTATGTAGAGGGTGCAAAGGTTACGGCAAAGGTAGAAAAGCAGGGCAAGGAAAAGAAGATCCGCATCTTCAAGTACAAGGCCAAGAAGGGTTCTACCCGCGCTCGTCAGGGTCACCGTCAGCCGTATACCAAGCTGACCATCGAAGCAATCGAGGGCTGAGATGATCCGCATCCGCGCTTCTCTGCATGGATCTGAAATTCTATCTCTCTCAGTGACCGGACATTCCGGATCGGCTGAGAAAGGAGAAGATCTGGTGTGTGCAGCAGTCAGCGCAGTCTCTTTCGGGCTTCTGAATGCACTGGATCTCTTAGGCTCCGATGCAGATCTGAAGCTGGAAGACAATCTGATTGATATCCGCACGGTGACACCGGATCAGACGACAGAAACGATTCTGAAGACCGGTCTCATCCAGCTGCAGACAATCGAAGAAACAAATCAGAAGTACGTCAGAATTGAAAAAACGGAGGTGTAATTCCATGAAGTTCACACTTGATATTCAGTTCTTTGCATCGAAGAAAGGTGTTTCTTCCACAAAGAACGGCCGTGATTCTGCAGGCCGCAGACTCGGTGCAAAGGTTGCAGATGGACAGTACTGCTCTGCAGGTTCCATCATCTACCGCCAGAGAGGCACGAAGATCTACCCGGGCAAGAACGTAGGCAGAGGCGGCGACGATACGCTGTTCGCTACGGCTTCCGGTGTCGTAAAGTACGAGCGTCTCGGCAAAGACAAGAAGCAGGTCTCGGTTTATCCGCAGGCATGAGCTTGGCGTCTGAAGCAATCATGGAAGAGAGCAGCGATGCTCTCTTTTTTGCGGGGAAAGAGGAACCGCAGGGAATTTGAAAGAAAACCTGTATAATACGGGATAGAGGAGGCCTGACAGAATGATTGACCTGATCAGAATCCGCGTGAAGGCAGGCGACGGCGGCAAGGGCTGCGTTGCCTGGAGACATGAGAAATTCTATGCCAACGGCGGCCCGTTCGGCGGCGACGGCGGCAAAGGCGGAAACGTCTATATTGAAGTAGATACCAATGAGACTACCCTGACAAAACTGCGTTATACGAAATCGGTGAAAGCAGGAAATGGTGCCCCTGGTCTCATCAAGAAGATGCATGGTGCAGATGGCGATGATGTGATCATCAAAGTACCGCTTGGCACGATGGTGCGCAATGCGAAGAATGGCGATCTGATGGCCGATCTCGTGAAGCCTCATCAGATCGTGCTCATTGCCAAAGGCGGAAAAGGCGGTCTTGGCAATGCACATTTCGCAACGGCCAGAAATGATGCACCGGAATATGCCCAGCCTGGCGAAACCGGCCAGAGCTTCGAGCTTCAGCTGGAACTGAGACTTCTGGCAGATGCGGGCCTGATCGGATTTCCTTCGGTCGGAAAGTCCACGTTCTTATCTGTTGTGACAGCAGCCCGTCCGCAGATTGCCGCATACCCTTTCACAACGCTGGAGCCGAATATCGGAGTCGTGAATCTGAAAGACGGCAGATCTTTCGTCCTGGCAGATATGCCGGGTCTGATTGAAGGTGCTGCCGAAGGGAAGGGACTCGGCGACGAGTTCCTGAGGCATATCCGCCGCTGCCGGGTGCTGATTCATGTGCTTGACATGAGCGGCGAGGAGCGTGATCCGCTGGAGGATTACGTGATCATTAACCAGGAACTTGCGTCCTATGATGGGGAGCTTGCAAAGAGGCCGCAGATCATCGTTGCCAACAAGATGGATGCTGAAGGGGCTTCTGAGAACCTGAAGAAGTTCAAGGCAGCTCATCCGGATCTGAAGATCTATGAGACGAGCACGATGAAGCATGAAGGTCTGGATGCGGTGCTCTATGCAGCGATGGATGCGATCTCTGAAGCAAGAAAAGAGGAAGCGGAGAACACGCCGAAAGAAGAAGTCGTCGTATATCGCTATACGCCGAAACGTCCGGACTTCGAGATCATCAATCTCGGCAACCGGAAGTGGAAAGTGCAGAGCGACAAAGTCGACCGGCTGGCTGAGACGGTGGATTTCAACAAAGAAGAAGATACCTATGCCTTTGCTGCGACGCTGCAGAAGATGGGCATTGATAAAGCGCTCAGAGATGCTGGTGCCGAGAATGGCGACCAGGTCATCGTCGGCAGCTATATCATGGACTTCAGAGATTAGGAGAACGCATGATCGCATTCATTGACGGAATCATCGACAGCTACAATGCCGACAGCATCGTATTGAATCATGACGGCATGGGCTGGCAGATCTTTTATCCTCATATCGATCAGATTCATCTGAATGAGGAGGTGAAAGTCTATACCTATCTGCATTACACCGAACAGGAACTGAGCCTGTTCGGCTTTTCCAGCCGCGAGGAGAAAGAACTGTTCCTGCGCCTGATCAAGGTCAAGGGACTCGGACCCCGCACGGCTATGAACATGCTGGCAAAGAAGGACTATGCTTCGATCATCAAGGCGATTGAAACCGGCAATGTCGCAGAGCTGAAGAAGCTGCCCGGCATCGGCGCCAAGACGGCCAGCCAGATCGTGCTCGATCTCAAGGGCAAGCTTGTGCCTGCGGAAACGAAGAAATCTCCGGATAGGGGAGCAGCGATGCCGCTGCCGATTCAGGAAGCCTGCGAAGGACTTGCGAACTTCGGCTTCCGTCCGAATGAGATCAGCGCCGCCGCGGATTATATGTCCAAGGAACCGGGAAAGACGACGGAGGAATATCTCCGCATCGGCCTGCAGTTCCTGCGGAAGAATCGCTGAGGAGGTCACGCATGTCTGAAGAAACCGAACGCCTGATGTCTGCGGAAGCAGAAGCAGGCGAGGAAGAAGAAAGCATCCGCCCGAAAACCCTGGACGAATATATCGGCCAGGATGATCTGAAGAAGAATCTCAAGGTATTCATCCAGGCGGCCCTGCAGCGCAATGAGTCGCTGGACCATGTGCTGCTGTATGGTCCGCCGGGACTTGGCAAGACGACGCTTGCGTATATTCTCGCTAATGAGATGCATACCCATGTTGTCACGGCCAGCGGCCCGAGCATTGTCAAAGGCGGGGATCTTGCCTCGATCCTGTCGGTGCTGGAACCTGGCGATGTGCTGTTCATCGATGAGATTCATCGTCTGCCCAAGCCCGTCGAGGAAATCCTGTATCCGGCCATGGAAGACTTCTGCATCGATGTCATGGTCGGCGGAGGCGAAGGTGCCTCGAGAAGCGTGCGGCTGGATCTGCCGCCGTTCACGCTCGTCGGGGCCACGACAAGAGCCGGCGATCTGAGCGCACCGCTCCGGGACCGCTTCGGCATCGTGTCAAAGCTTGACTATTACACGAACGAGCAGCTCGGCCAGATCATCCGCCGCTCAGCGAGAGTCTTCAATGTCGACATTGAAGACGCCGCCGTTTCGGAAATTGCCCGCCGTTCCAGAGGAACGCCCCGCATTGCCAATCGTCTGCTGAGACGGATCCGCGACTTTGCGCAGGTGCTGAACAATGGCGTCATCTCCGAACAGATCGCCCAGGAGTCTCTTGATCGGCTCCATATCGACACGCTCGGTCTCGATGAAGTGGATATCCGCTATCTCCGCGGCATCATCGAACGTTTCCATGGCGGTCCGGTCGGACTGGAAGCACTGGCCAATTCCATCAGCGAAGAGACCACGACGCTTGAAGATGTCTATGAACCGTATCTGATTCAGATCGGCTTCATCAACCGCACGTCAAGAGGCCGTCAGGCAACCGAAAAAGCCTATCAGCACCTCGGCATCAGAATGTCAGGCCAGCAGGAAACCTTATTCTAGACCGGCACAGCCATACGGTCCTTCAGGGATGCATTCAGCATCCCTTTATAGTCTCTGCTTTTCAGCCAGTTCTTCGCATCTTCTTTTGAGAACATCAGCGGCATGCGGTCATGAATCTCTTTCTGGTATCCGGCAGCCGCTTCGGTCAGGATCACGAACCGCCAGCCGTCTGCTTCTATGCGGCAGAAGGCGCCGAGATATGCCATGCCTTCTCTGCTGGTGATGTAATACTTCTGCCGGGGGTTCTTCGTCCATTCATAGTATCCGGAAGCCGGAATGATGCACCGGGAAGAACCGGCAAAGAACATGGAAGAATCTGCGGTTTCCGATCTGCCGTTGATGATGAGCTTTCCTTTTCCCGGATAGCCCCAGGTCATCGTGCATACCCGGAATTTCATCTGTGATGGATCATATATTTCCGAGAGCACCATCTGGCCGGGGAACACTTCGGAAAGCGAAAGCTTCCGGAACTTTGGCTCCGGCATCTGCTGCTTCACGGTGTCGATCATCCTGCGCACTTCTTCATTGCGCTGATCATAGAACTGATATCTTCCGCACATATGTTCAGTTTACAGCAGACCTGAAACAGAAGTGCATCCGGAACCCGGGATTGAAGGGAAAAATACGTTAGGATAAAATGAGCACATGCAGAAAAAGAATCCCCGCAGCCAGCTTGGCCGCATGAAGCGCAGATATTTTGCGGCTGTGCTGTTCTTATATCTCGGATTATTTGCGATCGGGTATCTCCTGGTCGATATCGTGTTCATGATTCTGGAAGTCTCCCCTTATGCATATCTGGCTGCAGTGATCGTGCTGCTGCTGGCAGATGAGAAACTTACCTCTCACATCATCAATCAGGACATGAAAGAACGCTGGTTCCGCGAAGACTTTCTCGTGCCGGACAATGGTGCAGAAGACATAGAGCCAAGAAAGCCAGGCACTCCCCGGGAAGAACCTGAAACTCGCATGCTGAGAGAGATGGAGAAGAAGAACGGCATTGATGATACTGCCCTGATGCCGGCAGTTTCTGAGCAGGAGAAAACTGCAGCTGAAGAAAAGAAGAAACGGCAGAAACCGAAGAAGCGGAAGAAGACACCGGAGAAAAAACCAGCCGAACAGAAACCTGCTGAGGTTCAGGAGTCCATTGATCTTTCTCAAGTGATCTTGATCACGCCGGAAGAATTCGCAGCAGAGGAAGAGGCAAAGCAGAAAGCCGCCGAGCAGAAGGCACTGGCAGAACGGCTGGCCGTGCTGAAAGCAGAAAACGAAGCGCTGGAACAAGAAGAAACGATACCTTCTGAAAAACAAATTGAAAAGCGCAGGAGGCACAGGTATAATACAGGCAGCAAAGAGCGGAACAAGTAGGTTCTTCCGCCGCATGGAAAGCGAGCTTCCGGGGGATGAGAAGGAAGTGCATGCAGGAAGAGGCGAAGTCATCCGGGAGCTGTTTCTCTGAAATGCGTCAGTAAGAGAAACCGGGATATGCACGTTACGCAGTTCGAGAAGCAAGCAAGGTGGTACCACGCAGACGTCAGCGTCCTTCAGTTGAGGGACGCTTTATTTATGTTCGGAGGATTTAACTATAAGGAAGTCAAGTAGAAATTGACAGAAAGTGAGATTTAAGACGAAATCCAGCAGAATCTCACAAGTGATCTTTGAAATCGTGAATAAAGTACAGTTAAAACAACTACATTTGTAGCTTTGACTATGATGTGGATTATGTTTATCAGAATGAATCAATGGTTAGTGTACTAAGGCAGAATCGTAGACTGTATCGGTGGAGAGAAGCTTGTATATCACTCTCAGGAGCTTGCGGACGCAGTGTCCTTGAGCACAACGGTAAGTCTTTCCCTGATCTCGTTTCTTAGTATAATAATCATTGAAGACCTGGCAGTATTTACAGACTGTGAAGACAGCTTGATACAGGGCCTTGCGCAGATACCTGGATCCATGTTTGGAAATAGGCATGTGTGCAGCGTCATATTTGCCTGACTGGTGCACAAGAGGCTCCATACCGGCATAGGATATCAACTTCGCTGCTTCAGGAAAGTCGTTGATATCGCCGATCTCCGCAAGAATAGTCATTCCTGTTATGTAAGAGATGCCGGGAATGGAAGTTATAGGAGAGTTTAGCTGGTGACTGAATTCTTCTATTTTCTTATCCAGAGTGTCAATCTGTTCAGCTCTAGTATTGATCAGAGCAATCATAGACTGAACTTCAAGCGCAACGGCTGTGTTGTCATCACCCACTGAATTACGTGCAGCTTCTTTGATCTCTTCGGCAGTCACCTTAGAGCGTCTGCCGCGTCCGTTTACCTCAAGGGCTTTACGAAGGTTTCTGATATCTTCAGAAGCGATAGAAGCAGCACTTGGATATTCGGACAGGAACTGCATATAGGACTGAGAATATCTTGTCCAGGAGAGAGTATTTACTTCTGGGAAGACAATATCGAGAGCACGTTGAAGGCGGTTCATATCCTGATTCTGCTGCTCCTTCAGCTGGTGATAAAGACGAGTCAGCTCACGCAGCTTATCTGTTTGCATGGTCACAGCGGAGACAGAACGCCAGAACTTCTTCTCGCTGAGCATTTCAGCTATAAGCAGAGCATCCTTACGGTCATTCTTGGCCGACATACCAAGCTCTTTGCGACGCAGAGCAGTGGATCTTGGATTGATATATTTGACGGTGAACTTCTTCTCCAGAAGAAATTTCGTCAGATTGATCATATAGTGCCCGGTATCTTCCATGCCTACAGCATGTTTACGATGAAGAAACTGCTTTGTTTTGGAATAAAACAGATCAAGCCCTTTCTGATCATTCGTGAAAAAGAAAGACTTGATAAGAACTTCGCCGGTTTTGTCATCCATCACTGCAGCACAGTGCTTGAACTTACCGACATCAATGCCAATGCAAATCATAGTAATAACTCCTTTTAAAGATTGAATGTGACGAATACCTGTGCCACCGCCTCAAAAAGTATCAGAGAGTATGGTTCAAAATGTGAACTCACTTCAAGAAAAGAGAAGGGCTCATCTAACTAATCACAGTTACCTATACAACGAAGCGGCCAGATAATCCTCCACGTAGTCAAAGCTACAACAATGAAAAGTACAGGTACGCATTCACGATCTCAATTCTACACGGTTACCGGACCGATACTAAACCCGGTAGAGAAAGGAGACGCATACAAGTTATGCTTGGCTGGATGAGCCTAATTTGTATATACCATTTAGTATGAAAGAGAATCTCGCACCGAAGTACGACCACAAGGCAGTGGAGGAAGGAAGGTATGATCACTGGGTGAAGGAAGGATACTTCACCGCCGGTGACAAGTCGAAAGACCCGTTCACGATCGTGATCCCGCCTCCCAATGTGACCGGCATCCTGCATATCGGCCATGCCTGGGACAACACGCTCCAGGACATCATTGCCCGCTACAAGCGCATGCAGGGCTATGACATGCTGTATCTGCCGGGCATGGATCATGCCGGCATCGCAACCCAGGCAAAAGTAGATGAACGCCTGAAGTCCGAAGGCGTTTCCCGCTACGACATCGGCCGGGAGAAGTTCCTGGAAAGAGCTTGGGAATGGAAAGAAGAATATGCGTCCACCATCCGCAAGCAGTGGGCCAAGCTCGGCAACAGCCTGGACTACAGCCGTGAGCGTTTCACGATGGATGAAGGTTTCAACAAAGCAGTCCGCCATGTGTTCGTGACCCTGTACAACGAAGGTCTGATCTACCGCGGCTGGCGGATCATCAACTGGGATCCGGAAGCCCGCACTGCCCTCAGCAACATCGAGGTCTACTATCAGGATGATCCCGGCAAGATGTACTACATGCGCTACAAGGTCGTTGAGACCGGCGAGGAATTCCATGTTGCGACCACCCGTCCGGAGACGATGTTCGGCGATGTGTGCGTCGTCGTGAACCCGAACGACAAGCGCTACCAGCACCTGATCGGAAAGCATACGATCAACCCGGCAAACGGACAGGAACTGCCGATCATCGGCGATGATTATATCGACATGGACTTCGGCACCGCCATCATGAAGTGCACGCCTGCCCATGATCCGAATGACTTCGCAATTGCGGAACGCCACAATCTTCCGAAGCCTATCTGCATGAATCCGGACGGCACGATGAATGAACTCTGCGGCGAATTCAAGGGCATGGACCGCTATGCGGCAAGAACTGCCGTCATCGAGAAGATCAGAAGCGAAGGAAACCTGATCAAGATCGAAGACATCATGCATAATGTCGGCCATTCCGAGCGCACGCATTGCGTTGTCGAGCCGTATCTGTCTCAGCAGTGGTTCGTGAAGATGAAGCCGCTCGCCGATGACGTGCTGAAGAATCAGCAGGATCCGGACCAGAAGATCAGCTTCTATCCGGAACGCTTCGAGAAGGTCTTTACGCAATGGCTCGAGAACATCGAAGATTGGTGCATCTCCCGTCAGCTCTGGTGGGGCCACCGCATCCCTGCATGGTATAACAAGCAGACTGGCGAAACGTATGTCGGCGAAGAAGATCCGAAGGATCCGGAGAACTGGACCCAGGATGAAGATGTGCTCGATACCTGGTTCTCGAGTGCACTCTGGCCATTCGCTACCCTGGGATGGCCGGAAGATACGCCGGACTATGAACGCTATTATCCGACCAGCACGATGGTCACCGGCTATGACATCATCTTCTTCTGGGTTGCCCGCATGGCCTTCCAGGCCCGCCACTTCACGAAGCAGCGTCCGTTCAAGGACGTTCTGATCCATGGTCTGATCCGCGACAGCCAGGGCAGAAAGATGTCAAAGTCGCTCGGCAACGGAATTGATCCGATGAAAGTCATCGATCAGTACGGGGTCGATTCGCTGCGCTTCTTCCTGACCACCAACAGCACGCCTGGCCAGGATATGCGCTATATCCCGGAGAAAGTCGAAGCTGCCTGGAACTTCATCAACAAGATCTGGAACGCTTCCCGCTTCGTGCTGATGAATCTGCCGGAAGGCATGACGATGGAAGACATCGATCTCAGCAATCTCAGTGCTTCTGATGCATGGATCCTGAACAAGCTGAATCTGGTGCTGTTGCATGTCACCGAGAACATGGAGAAGTATGAATTCGCCCTGGTCGGAAATGAGCTGTACAGCTTTGTCTGGGACGACTTCTGCAGCTGGTACATCGAGATGTCCAAAGCATCGCTGTCCAGCGAGGATGAGCATGTCCGCAAGGCAGCTCAGAGCACGCTGCTCGTGACGCTGAATGCGATTGTCCGTCTGCTGCATCCATTTATGCCATTTGTGACCGAAGAGATCTATCTGAAGATGCCGCATGAGAAAGAAAGCATCTGCCTGGAATCCTGGCCGAAGCCGATCCGCGATCTTCCGGAGAGCAATCTTGCATCGATGGACCGCATCATCTCGATTATCGCGAAGATACGTGAGATCAAGGCTGCCAGCGATCTCAAGCCGTCGGCACATCTCGATGTCATGATCCGCGATCTCGATGGCAATGTGATTCCGGTCGATGCCAACCAGGCAGCGATGATGGAACGCATGGCAAAGACGACCTGGGTGGAATCCCTGAGCGGCGATCTGTCCGTGCAGACGGTTCCGAATGGTTCCTTCTATATTCCGAGTTCCGAACTCCTGGATCCGGAAAAGGAGAAGGCAAAGCTCAATGCCGAAGTGAAGCGCCTGGAAGGGGAGCTGAAGCGTTCTGCCGGAATCCTGTCGAATGCAGGATTCCTTGCCAAAGCTCCGAAAGAGAAAGTGGAACTCGAGCAGAAGAAGCAGGCCGACTACGAAAAGCAGCTTGCGCTTGTCAAGGAACGTCTCGCTGCGCTGAATTCCTGAAAGCTGTGTTATACTGACGAAAGAAATCCAGTTTCTATCATCGGAGGTTTGCAAGAACATGAGCAGAAATGAGAAGAAGAACGATCATCCGGTCCTGAAGACCATCGGCGCAGCTGCGGCGGTCGGGACGGCAGCCTATGCCGGAACCGCCTACTACATCTTCCGGGAAGCATTCGACCTGGGCCATTCCCGCTACAAGCTGCCTGGCAATTCCATCAGTCCGGACCAGACGGAGCAGGGAGAGAACACGAAGTTCCTGGAGTCCGCAAAACGCAGTGATGACACAATTCAGAGCTATGACGGCGTGACGCTCCATGCGATGCGTCTGACCACGCATCCGGAAAGTCACAAGTGGATGATCTTCGCACACGGCTATCATTCCTGTGCTAAGGATATGCTTTCCTATGCAGAGAAAGCATCCGGGAAGGGATACAACCTGATGATGCCGGACAGCAGAGGCTGCGGTCTTTCTGGAGGAACCTATACAGGGCTCGGCTGGCCGGAGCATTATGATCTGATCAGCTGGATCGGCTATCTCACCAGCTTCGATCCGGAAGCACAGATCGTGCTGTTCGGAGTTTCCATGGGGGCTTCTTCCGTCATGAACGCGGCTGGCGATTATCTGCCGGACAACGTGAAGTGTGCGATTGAAGACAGCGGCTATTCCGAT
Source organism: Anaerolactibacter massiliensis (assembly GCF_900290205.1). NCBI lineage: Bacteria > Bacillati > Bacillota > Erysipelotrichia > Erysipelotrichales > Erysipelotrichaceae > Anaerolactibacter > Anaerolactibacter massiliensis. Next base: position 844,682 of record NZ_OLMH01000002.1, read on the forward strand.
CTCAAGGAAGAACTCATTTATGCGACTGATCAGGGCATGAAGATCCCATCCAGACCGTTCATGCCGTGCGTTGATTTCTATGTGAAGCAGTTCCTGCATTTCTCGTTCTATGATATCGACACGAAGCGTCAGCTCAGAGCGGCACATGTGCCGATGCTGTTCCTGCATGGCGAGATGGATCAGGCGGTTCCGCCGCAGATGGTTCATGAATGCTACAGCGCCTGCGGATCGGAGAAAGAGATTCATACGTTCCCGTGCGGACATGCCGAAGCATTCCGTCAGCCGGAGTACTGGGAAACTGTCTGGAATTTCGTCGATCGTTTCATTCCTGAATAATCGTGAGGGCAGAAATGCCCTCTTTCTTATGCCGGCAGAGCGGCAATTCATGCATGCATGGTTACCAGAACACGGAATCAGATGCCTGAAGGGAATCTGAAATCACTGTGAACGCATACAGAAATCGCTCTCATTGCCTTGTTTATTAAATTCACATGTTTTATAATCACAACTGTGAAATCAATAGTTTTCATACTTTAAAGGGAGGCTTTATGGCTGTTAAGAAGTACGTCTACAAGTTTTCAGAAGGCAACGGAAAGATGCGTGAGCTCCTCGGCGGCAAAGGTGCGAACCTTGCTGAGATGAGCAACATCGGTCTGCCGGTTCCGTCCGGATTCACGATCACGACGGAAGCCTGCATTCAGTATTATCACGACAACGAGACCATCGCTCCGGAGATCCAGAAGCAGATCGACAAGTATACTGCATGGCTCCAGAAGACGACTGGCAAGAAGCTGGGCGACAAGAAGAACCCGCTGCTTGTTTCGGTCCGTTCCGGTGCGCGTGCATCCATGCCTGGCATGATGGATACGATTCTGAACCTGGGCATGAATGATGAAGTCGTTCAGGTCGTTGAAGAGAAGACTCAGAACAAGCGTTTCGCTTATGACTCCTACCGCCGTTTCATCCAGATGTTCGGCGATGTCGTCATGGGCCTCAGCAAGGCTAAGTTCGAAGAGCTGATTGATGCCATGAAGGAAAAGAAGGGCGTCAAGCAGGATGTCGAGCTCGATGCGGATGATATGGTTGAACTCACCAAGGAGTTCAAGGAATTCTACAAGAAGAACCTGGGAGAAGATTTCCCGCAGGATCCGATCGTTCAGCTGAACCGTGCCATCATGGCAGTGTTCCGTTCCTGGAACAATGAGCGTGCAATCTACTACCGCCGCATGAACGATATCCCGGATGACTGGGGAACTGCAGTTTCCGTCATGGAAATGGTATTCGGGAACATGGGCAATGACTGCGGCACTGGTGTCGCATTCTCCCGCAATCCTGCAACTGGCGAGAACAAGCTGTTCGGTGAGTTCCTGATGAACGCACAGGGCGAAGACGTCGTTGCTGGTGTCCGCACTCCGGAGCCGATCGATCATCTGAAGAAAACGATGCCGGCTGCTTACAAGGAATTCGCAAGAATCTCCAAGCTGCTCGAGCATCATTATCATGATCTGCAGGATATGGAGTTCACGATTGAACATGGCAAGCTGTTCATGCTGCAGTGCCGCAACGGCAAGCGTACTGCCAATGCTGCTCTGAAGATCGCAGTTGACATGGTCAACGAGAAGCTCATCACGAAGGATGAAGCTCTGCTCATGGTAGAGCCGAAGCAGCTCGATGACCTGCTGCATCCGACGTTTGATAAAGCAGATCTCAAGAATAAGGCAAAGGATGTCATTGCCAAGGGCCTCGCTGCTGCTCCGGGCGCTGGCTGCGGCGCAATCGTGTTTACCGCCAAGGAAGCAGAAGAGCAGGCAGCTGCCGGCAAGAAGGTTGTCCTCGTCCGTCTTGAAACTTCTCCGGAAGATATCGCCGGGATGCACGTCTCCCAGGCAATCGTCACTGTCCGCGGCGGCATGACCAGCCACGCTGCAGTCGTTGCCCGCGGCATGGGTGCATGCTGCGTATCCGGATGCGGTGACATCAAGGTTGATGAAGAGAACAAGCAGTTCACGGTCAATGGGGAAGTCTTCAAGGAAGGCGACATCATCTCCGTCGATGGCAATACGGGTCTCGTATACCGCGGTGAAGTCAAGAGTGTTCCGGCTACGATTTCCGGAAACTTCGCAAAGTTCATGAAGTGGGCGGATGAGCGCCGCACAATGATGATCCGCACGAATGCTGATACTCCGGAAGATGCTGCAAGAGCAGTTGAGTTCGGTGCAGAAGGTGTTGGCCTTGTCCGTACAGAGCACATGTTCTTCAACTCCAAGGAGCGTATCGAAGCAATCCGCATGCTCTGTGTATCCACGACTCCGGAACAGCGCAAGAAGGCACTGGATCTCCTCGAGCCGTATCAGACGGAAGACTTCGAAGGAATCTTCGAAGCGATGAAGGGCCGCAGCGTCACTGTACGTCTGCTTGATCCGCCTCTGCATGAATTCCTGCCGCAGACTCCGGAAGCAATCAAGGAAGTCGCTGACAAGATGGGCATCACAGTCGAAGACGTTCAGGCAGCTGACGTTGCTCTCAAGGAATTCAACCCGATGATGGGCCACCGCGGATGCCGTCTGGATGTCACTTATCCGGAAATCGGCGTCATGCAGACAAGAGCAATCATCAACGCTGCCATTGCCATCAACAAGAAGCATCGCACATGGCACCTGGAGCCGGAAATCATGGTTCCGCTGGTCGGCGAGAAGAAAGAACTTGATTATGTAGCTGACATCATCCGCAAGACTGCTGATGAGACGATCGCTGCTGCCAAGGTCAAGATGAACTATCACATCGGCACGATGATCGAAGTTCCGCGCGGCGCTATCAATGCCGGCGAACTTGCTGAGACCGCTGAGTTCTTCTCCTTCGGAACAAACGATCTGACCCAGATGACCTTCGGCTTCTCCAGAGATGATGCTGGCAAGTTCCTCAAGGATTACTATGACAAGCACATCTATGAAAGCGATCCGTTCGCTCACATCGATGTGAATGGGGTCGGCAAGCTGGTCCGCTGGGCTGCTGAACATGGCCGTGCTACTCGCCCGGATATCCATCTGGGTGTCTGCGGTGAACATGGCGGTGATCCGGTTTCCATCCAGTTCTTCCAGACACTGAACCTGGACTATGTATCCTGCTCTCCGTACCGTGTCCCGCTGGCTCGTCTGGCTGCTGCACAGGCTGCGATCCGCGTCGACGCTGCCAAGAAGGCTGAGAAGGCTGCAGCAAAGCCTGCTAAGAAGGCTGTGAGGAAGACCGCAGCGAAGAAGGCCACGGCGAAGAAGACTGCTGGCAAGAAGCCGGCCGCAAAGAAGACTGCAGCGAAGAAGACCGCTGCTAAGAAGACGGCAGCGAAGAAGACCGCTGGCAGAAAGTCCGGCCGCAAGGCAAAGTAATCACTCTGATTCTATGAAGGCTGAGAAGCTTCTGATGTTTCGGACATCATGAGGCTTCCGGCCTTTTTTCTTGTTTGGGGCGAGCTTGATTTTGCAGGTCTGATTTCGTATATTGGAGATAGTAAGCAGCCATGCATCTGTTCTGCATGCATGGCAAAGGAGCAATTCATGGAACAATACATTATGGCCATTGACCAGGGAACTACCAGTTCTCGGGCGGTACTCTTCGATCATGAAAGCAGGATCATTTCCAGTGCCCAGAAGGAATTCACGCAGTACTTCCGGCATCCCGGATGGGTCGAGCATGATGCTAATGAAATCTGGCTGTCAGTCCTTTCAGTTATGGCAAGCTGCCTGCAGAAATCCGGCATTCAGCCCTCTCAGGTCGCCGGTATCGGTATTACGAATCAGCGTGAAACGACTGTCATCTGGAATAAGGAAACTGGTCTTCCCATCTGCAATGCCATCGTCTGGCAGTCGCGCCAGACGGCAGACATCTGCGATTCCCTGAAGAAACAGGGATATGAAGAACTGTTCCGTTCGAAGACCGGACTTCGCATCGATCCGTATTTCTCCGCGACGAAGATCCGCTGGATGCTTGATCAGGTGCCAGGGGCACAGAAACTTGCCGAACAGGGGAAACTGTATGCCGGAACCATTGATTCCTGGCTGATCTACTGCCTGTCTGGCATGAAAGCACATGTCACGGATTATTCCAATGCCAGCCGCACCTTGCTTTATAACATCTTCGAGAAGAGGTGGGATGAAGAACTGTGTCAGATTCTGAATATCCCGATGGAGATGCTGCCGGAGGTCAAGGACAGCAGCGGCCTATTCGCAGTGACGGCACCGTATCATTTCTTCGGTCAGGAAGTTCCGATTGCCGGGGTCGCAGGCGATCAGCAGGCTGCCCTGTTCGGCCAGAACTGCTTTGAAGAAGGAAGCGTCAAGAATACCTACGGAACCGGATGCTTCTTATTGATGAATACCGGATCCGTTCCGCACCGCAGCGAACATGGGCTCGTCACGACGATTGCCTGGGGCTATCAGGGAGAGATTACGTATGCCCTCGAAGGATCGGTATTTGTTGCCGGTTCTGCGATTCAGTGGTTAAGAGATCAGATGGAGTTCTTCGAGAAATCTTCTCAGTCGGAAGAACTTGCTCAGGCTGCTTCGAAGAATTCCGGCGTGATCCTTGTGCCGGCATTTGTCGGACTCGGTGCTCCGTACTGGGATGACCGCTGCCGTGGTGCATTGTTCGGCATCACGAGAGGAACGACAAAGGCCGATATCACGAAAGCAACTCTGGAATCTCTCGCTTATCAGACCAGAGACGTGCTGGATTCCATGGAACATGACTGCGGCCGGAAGATCCCGTATCTGAAGGTCGACGGCGGCGCCAGTGCGAACAACTACCTGATGCAGTTCCAGAGCGATCTCTTGCAGTGCGAAGTGCAGCGGCCTGGCAATATTGAGACGACTGCCATGGGAGCTGCTCATCTGGCGGGACTTGGCGTCGGGTTCTGGAAGAGTCCGGAAGAGCTGACGGCAGAATCGAAGAAGAACCGCATGGTTTATTCGCCGCAGATGACCGCAAAAGAGTCGGAGCATCTGTATGCTCGCTGGCAGAAAGCGGTTCAGGCTGCCAGGATGTTTCCGGCAGAAGATTGACAGATTCTGAGACTCGCTGTATAACAAAGTCACAAATGCGATGAACAGGACAACAGTTCTGAGCGCTCGGATCAGAAAGGTTTCCGGCTGATGAGAGGAAACTGAGGAGCACAGAATTTACCCCCTGGGAGCAGGTCCTCAATCGGATCCCGCTATCCTGCGTTAAAGGGTTAATGAGGAGTCCGGAGACAGTCCGGGAAACAAGGTGGTACCGCGCTCGTTCAGCGTCCTTCGTATGAGGGACGCTTTTCTTTTATAAAGGAGATTACGATGATCAATTTCAAGGAAGATGAGAAACTGCATGTTCTCAATCACAGCTGTGCCCATCTGATGGCACAGGCCGTGAAGCATCTGTATCCGCAGGCGAAGTTCTGGGTCGGACCGGTAGTCGAAGAAGGATTCTATTATGATATGGACCTCGGCGATGACGTGATCCGCGATGAAGATCTGCCGAGAATCGAGAAAGAGATGAAGAAGCTTGCCAAGGATGGCAAGAAGATTGTACGTCATGAAATCACGAAGGCGGAAGCTCTCGAGATGTTCAAGGATGATCCGTACAAGCTCGATCTGATCAATCGCATGGATGAGAACGAGCAGGTCATCTCCTGCTATACGCAGGGAGATTACACCGATCTCTGCCGCGGCCCGCATGTCGACAATACGAAGATGTGCCGCTATTTCAAGCTTCTGAAGCATTCCGGTGCATACTGGAAGGGCGATGAGCATAACAAGGTTCTGCAGAGAATCTACGGCGTCTGCTTCCCGACTCAGGAAGAACTGGATGCGTATCTGGCAGAACTCGAAGATGCGAAAGCAAGAGATCACCGCAAGCTTGGCAAGGAACTGCAGATGTTCATGTTCTCGGATGTGGTCGGTGCGGGACTGCCGATGTATCTGCCGAATGGCTTCACGGTCCGCAGAATTCTGTCCGATTACATCATGGACAAGGAACTCGATCAGGGCTATATCCATGTCATGACGCCGTCTGTTGCCAACGTCAAGCTGTATAAGATCTCCGGCCACTGGGATCATTACAAGGATGATATGTTCCCGGCCATGCAGGATCGCAGAGACCCGGATAATGCATATGTGCTTCGTCCGATGAACTGCCCGGAGCATATGATGATCTACAAGAACACTCTGCATTCCTACCGCGATCTGCCAGTCAGAATCGCTGAGATTGCAAATGACTTCCGTTTCGAGGCATCCGGGGCCCTGACGGGCATCGAGAGGGCTCGTGCCTTCACACAGAATGATTCTCATATCTTCTGCCGCCCGGACCAGATCGGTTCTGAGATCAAGGCAGTGACAAAGCTGATTCTTGATGTCTACAAAGACTTCGGCTTCAAGGAATACAGCTTCCGTCTGTCCCTCAGAGATACGGACAATGCTGCCAAGTACTTCGGCAATGATGAGCTCTGGGAGCGCAGCGAGACGGAACTGCGCGAAGTGCTGAAGGAGATGGGCGTCAAGTACTATGAAGCCAAGGGCGAAGCAGCCTTCTACGGACCGAAGATCGATGTTCAGGTCCGCAGTGCCATCGGCCATGATGTGACGCTTTCCACGATCCAGCTCGACTATCAGCTTCCGGAGCGGTTCGAACTCGAATATGTCGACAGCGATGGCACGAAGAAGCGTCCGGTCGTCATTCACCGTGCAATTCTCGGTTCCCTCGATCGTTTCATTGCCTTCCTGCTTGAAGAGACGAAGGGTGTTCTTCCGCTCTGGCTGGCCCCGAAGCAGGTCGTGATTCTTCCGGTTTCCGGAGAGTCTGAGAGCCAGCTGAAGTATGCCGAAGAGATTGAACGTCAGCTCAAGGCAAGAGGCATGCGTGTTTCCGTCGATTCCCGCAACGAGAAGCTTGGCTACCGTGTCCGCGAAGCACAGACGAGCAAGATTCCGGTTGAGATCGTGGTCGGCGAAGGCGAAGTCAATGACCATGCAGTAACCGTACGCCGCTATGGTTCCAAGGATGCGGTGAAGATGAGCTTCGATGAATTCTGCAGCAAAGCTGCCGAAGAGATTGCTTCGAAAGGACTGTGATCCGCATGGCAGAAGCTAATCGCATCGCTGTGATCGCGATCGTCGTCGAGGACCGCGACTGCGTTCCCCGGCTGAATGAAATCCTGCATGAATACGGCGACTGCATCATCGGCCGCATGGGGATTCCGTATCCGAAGAAGAATCTTTCGCTGATCAGCGTAGCAGTGGATGCGCCGAATGACCGCGTTTCCGCACTGACCGGAAAGCTGGGAGCGATCGAAGGTCTGACCGTCCGCACCGCATATTCCAAATCCTGATTCAATTGACTGAAGGTGTCTCTTTCCAGGAGCACCTTTTTTCTATGCATGCATGAGTGCAAAGACTCAGAACGTCCCCTGCTAAGATTGTGAAATAATCTGAATGTCTGCAAAATCTCCTCTCAGGTGTATGGTATTCAAAATCAGATTTAAGTATAATAATCACAGGTGCTTCAGAATCTGAAAAATGCACACTGAATCATCATCAGATTCCGAAAAGAAGGGAGTGTCCAGAATAATGGAACGTTTGAATCAGGAGAGCCTGAAAGCAATCGATCAGATCGTCGAGCGTCATCGCGGCGAGCCGGGACCGGCCATCGTCATGCTGCATGAAGTGCAGGATTCCCTAGGGTATATCCCGTTTGAGGCGATGGAGAAAATCGCTGCGGCCACGAATCAGAGTGTTGCCGACATCTACGGGGTTGTATGTTTCTATGCACAGTTCACCACTCAGCCGAAAGGCAAGCATGTCATCAATGTATGCCTCGGTACTGCATGCTATGTCAAGGGAAGCCAGGCACTGATTGATGAAGCGATGAAGCTGACGGGAGCTGCGATCAACAAGACTTCGGAAGACGGGATGTTCTCACTTGATGCGACCAGGTGCTTAGGTGCGTGCGGCCTTGCTCCGGTATGCGTGATTGACGGAAAGACCATCGGGCAGTGCACGATTGCTCGGCTGGACGAAGAAGTCGGCAGGATCCGTTCTGCGGAATCTGCTGCCTGAGGAAACAGATATATGCGGGCAGACGAGATCACTGGTGCGGTCCATGCAGTTACCCTCCATACGGCTGATGCCGGCTGGAAGGAGAAGGAGTATTCTGCTGCTTTTGCGACCGATCTGATGAGTGATGCCCTAGCGATGATTCAGAAGTCTCCGGAGAGCACCGTGCTGATCACGGGCCTCTGCAATGCGCAGGTGCTGCGCACGGCCGAGATGCTGGATGTGAACCTCGTGATCATTGTACGCGGAAAGCATCTTTCCGATCTCGACCTGTCCATTGCTGATGAGATGAATATCAGTCTTTTTTCCACCGATCTCACGATGTATGAGACGTGCGGCATCCTCTATGAGAAAGGACTGCACGGCATATGACGGCAGTTCTTCACCAGGAATATCAGGTGGTTCAGGATGACTATGCAAACGCCGGGGAGGCCAGCAGCCATATCAAGCAGACGCTGAGCCAGATCGGCTATCCTCCCAGAGTGCTGAGAAGGATTGCCGTGGCCAGCTATGAAGCAGAGATCAACATGATCATCCATGCCTATGGCGGAAAGATCACCATGGATGTCATGGATGATGGGACCGTTTCTCTCTGCTTTGCTGATCCAGGTCCGGGAATTCCGGATCTCGAAAAAGCCATGACGCCTGGCTGGTCAACTGCCAGCGAGAAAGCGAGAGAGCTCGGCTTCGGCGCCGGCATGGGACTGCCGAATATCAAGCGGGTTTCCGATCGGTTTGATATTCAGACATCGCCTGCCGGAACCATTCTGAAGCTCCGCTTCCATCAGACCTCATGAAAGCAAAAACCGTTGTCACTTACACCTTGTCCCGGTGCGTGAAATGTCTGAAATGCGTGAAGTCGTGTCCGACCAGTGCGCTGTCGATGGAGCAGGGAAGGATCCTCGTGAACCCCGACCGCTGCATCAACTGCGGAAGGTGTATCCGCAGCTGCCATAATAAAGGCCTGCTTGCCCAGGGAAGCACGCTGGAAGATATCCGTTCCTACGATTATACGGTATGCATGGTGCCATCGGCCCTGAGCAATTCCTGCCGTTCAAGAGAAGAAGCCGAAGATCTGTTCCACGCCATCCGGATGCTCGGATTCGACGAAGTCGTCGACATCTCGCCGGTCGAAGGACAGATCATGCATGAAACGAAGATGCTGTCTGAAGAGTTCGGCAATCAGAATGTCATCGCTTCATTCTGTCCGGTCGTCAACCGTCTGATCGAAACCGTCTATCCGATGCTGCTGGACAATCTGGCACCGCTGATCTATCCGAGCGAAGCGGCTGCGAAAATGATCCGGAAGATGCATCAGAATCATGGCCGGGTCGGAATCTTCAGCTGCTGCGAATGCGAAGCAAAGCTTGCCCTGGCAAAATACCCATACGGCAACTTCGAATATGAAACCGATCATGCGCTGGCAATTGTCGATATCTTTCCGAAAATCCGCCAGAACATGAAGAAAGGCAGAGACGAAGTCCTGTTTTCCAGAGAGGGACTGCAGTCCTGCAACCCTGCAGCCATGGCCCAGAAACCGGAATATCTGATTGCCGATGGCTTCGAGAAAATCAATTCCGTGCTGTCCCTCGAGGAATTCGGACAGCTGAATACGTATCGTCTGCTTTACCTGTTTCCATGCTTCAATGGCTGTATCGGCGGCCATCTGCTCTGGGGCAACAGCTTTCTGACCCGGAACAACATCTATGAGCTGACGTCCGATGGAGAGAAGCCGATCTCAGAGATTCCGCTCGATGATCTGTACAGCGACAGCGTATGCCGCACGAGCGAAGATCAGAGAACGTTCTCCGAGAAGTTGGCATTCTTCCAGAAAGTCAACGAACAGCTCGAGAGACTGCCTGGCTATGACTGCAGTGCATGCGGCATGCAGACATGCCGGATCATGGCCGAGGAAATCGCCAAAGGAAACAAGACACTCGATGACTGCAGAATCCGTGCAGCGATGAAGGAGGGTGCACATGACCATCAGGGAACTCCTTGACAGAACCGGCTGGAAGAATGACAATCCGGACCTTGATCTGTCACGGAACATCACCGGCGGATATGCCGGCGATCTGCTCAGCTGGGTGATGGGAAGAGGCCAGCCCGGCCAGGCCTGGATCACCGTCCAGGTACATCGCAACATCATTGCCGTGGCTGCGCTCAGGGAATTCTCCTGCATCATCATTGCCGATGGTGCTTCCGTTCCGGAAGATCTCATCACCAAGGCAGAAGAAGAGAACATTGTGATTCTGGAAAGCGGCATGCCGGTTTATGAGACTGCCGTCACGCTCTCGAAGCTGCTCTGATGTACTACGACCTGCATATCCACAGCTGCCTGTCTCCATGTGCAGAAGAGGAGATGACTCCGAACAACATCTGCAACATGGCGCTGCTGAAAGGACTGGATCTGATCGCGGTCAGCGATCATAATTCCTGCCGCCAGCAGCCTGGTATGAAAGATGCCGCACAGCAGACCGGGATCCGTCTTCTATATGGAGCAGAATTGCAGAGCATGGAAGAAGTGCATATCCTGGCGCTTTTCAGGAACCTGGAAGACAGTCAGAAGCTGCAGGCCTGGATTGATACCGTGATGCCATCGGTACCGAATGATCCGGACTACTTCGGAAGCGAGGAAATCCGGAACGGTATGGATGAGCTGATCGGCATCGAGGAACGGTTGCTGCTAGTTTCCCTGAATGCCGCACTGGAGGAATGCATCGATGCGATTCATGCATGTTCCGGAATTGCGGTGCCTGCGCATGTGATGGGCAGAGAAAACAGCATCATGAACCAGCTCGGATTCATTCCGGAAGATCTGGATTATGATGCGCTGGAAATCAGAAACGAGAAGGAGAAAGAAGAAGTCCTGTCCCTGCATCCATGGATGAAGGAGGAAGATACGATCTGGCTGATCGACAGCGATGCTCATCGGCTGGTCGATATCTCGGAACGGGAACATCAGATGTCAGAAGAAACGCTGGAAAGTCTCTGGAGGAAACGGCTATGATGCAGGATCTGGCAATGCAGATTCTTGAGATTCTCATGAACAGCATCCAGGCTGGTGCCAGGCGTATTCTCGTGAAGATTCGTGAAAGCCGGAAAGATAACGTGATTGAGATCATGGTTCAGGATGATGGAAAGGGAATGAGTCCGGAACTAGCCGCAAGGGTATCGGATCCATTCACGACCACCCGGAAGACCAGAAAAGTCGGCATGGGAGTTGCATTTCTGAAAGGGATGACGGAGCAGTGCAATGGAACATTTGACATTCAGAGCGAAGTCGGAAAAGGAACGATCATCACTGCTTCTGTGCAGAGAGACTGCATTGATACTCCGGAGATGGGAGATCTCGGAGAGATGATGATGGACTGCATCTCAGCAGATGATTCCATCGATTACGTATTGCGCTTCAGTACCGATGAAAAGGAGTTTGTCTTTGAATCCGGAGAGGTCAGGAAACAGCTGGCAGGTGTGCCCCTGCAGACGCCTGAAGTGCTTCTCTGGATGAAAGAATACATCAGCGAAGGAATAAAGCAGACCAAGGAGGAGAACGAATGAAGAGTCTGGAAGATCTCAAGAAAATGAGAGAAGCTGCTTTAAAGAAGGTCGAGATGCGAGACAGTGAGAAGAGCTATCGCGTGGTGGTGGGCATGGCTACCTGCGGAATCGCTGCCGGCGCAAGACCGGTGCTCAAGCGTCTGGTTGAAGAGACTGCAGAGCACGGCTACGACTGCGTGGTCACGCAGACCGGATGTATCGGCATGTGCGTCTATGAGCCGATCGTCGAAGTGTATGGCAAGGATGGCGAGCATACCACCTATGTCCATATGACACCTGAGAAGGCAGCGAAGGTTCTCGCAGAACACATCGGCAAGGGGCACATCGTAGAAGAATATACGGTTGATGCCGCAAAGAAGGCACAGGAGGCTTGATCGTATATGATCCGTACGAATGTACTCTGCTGCGCAGGTACCGGCTGCACAGCAAGCCAGTCCGGAAAAATCTATGATAATTTCATTGAACAGATTCAGAAATTCGGACTGCAGGATGAAGTGAAGGTCGTCAAGACCGGCTGCTTCGGCTTATGCCAGAAGGGGCCTATTGTCGCCATTTACCCGGACAAGGTATTCTATTCCCATGTGAAGCCGGAGGATGTCGAGCGCATCGTCTCCGAGCATCTCTACAAAGGAAGAGTCGTCAAGGATCTCGAACTCAGCGATGAAGACCGTGAGACGCATGAGAAGATTCTTGAAATCGACAAGATCAACTTCTACAAGAAGCAGGAACGCATTGCCCTGCGCAACTGCGGCAAGATCAATCCGGAAGATATCACCGAATACATTGCCATGGACGGCTATGAGGCACTGGGCAAGGCAGTGACCACGATGACGCCTCAGGAAGTCATCGATGTCATGAAGAAGTCCGGCCTGCGCGGAAGAGGCGGAGCAGGCTTCCCGACGGGCGTGAAGTGGCAGTTCGAGAAGGATGCTCCAGGTACGGAGAAATATGTCATCTGCAACGCGGATGAAGGAGACCCTGGCGCATTCATGGATCGTTCCATTCTTGAAGGAGATCCGAATGCGGTCATCGAAGGCATGGCTATCATGGCTTATGCTGTCGGAGCACAGAAGGGCTATATCTATGTCCGTGCAGAATATCCGATTGCCGTCCATCGTCTGAAGATTGCCATCAAACAGGCAGAAGATCTGAACCTGCTCGGCAAGAATATCTTCGGATCCGGCTTCAATTTTGATATCGAGATCCGTCTTGGTGCAGGCGCATTCGTCTGCGGCGAAGAGACCGCACTGATTGCCAGCATTGAAGGCCAGAGAGGAATGCCGCGTCCGAAACCGCCATTCCCGGCTGTTTCCGGTGTCTGGGGCAAGCCGACCAGCATCAACAATGTCGAGACGCTTGCTAACGTTCCGCAGATCATCAACAAGGGTGCTGACTGGTACGCTTCCATCGGTACGGAAAAGTCCAAAGGAACCAAGGTCTTCGCACTCGGCGGCAAGATCAGGAATACCGGACTTGTCGAGGTACCGATGGGAACCACGCTCCGTGAGATTATCTATGAGATCGGCGGAGGCTGCCCGAACAACAAGGAATTCAAAGCCGTTCAGACCGGCGGTCCTTCCGGAGGATGCCTGACGGAAAAAGAGCTGGATACTCCGATTGATTATGAATCTCTGATCCAGGCTGGTTCCATGATGGGATCCGGCGGCATGATCGTCCTCGATGAAGACAACTGCATGGTCGATGTTGCCAGATTCTACATGGAATTCATCGTCGATGAATCCTGCGGAAAGTGCACGCCGTGCCGGGTCGGCACGAAGCGCCTGCTGGAGATGCTGACGAAGATCACTAAGGGCGAAGGCACCATGGAGATGCTGGACGAAATGGAGAAGCTCTGCTACGAGATCAAGGACACTGCGCTCTGCGGTCTTGGTCAGACAGCACCGAACCCGATTCTTTCCACGCTGAAGCATTTCCGCGGTGAATATGAAGCTCATATTAAGGAGAAGCGCTGCCCGGCTGGTGTCTGCAAGGCTCTGCTTACGTACAAGATCAACCCGGACAACTGCCGCAAGTGCTCCATGTGTGCAAGGAACTGCCCGGTCGGCGCAATTACCGGCGTCGCTGGCAAAGAAGCATTCCGGATCGATCCGTCCAAGTGCATCAAGTGCGGTACCTGCATGACCGTCTGCCGGTTCGGTGCAGTGGAACGGTCCTAGGAAAGGAGAACCCTGACAATGACTGAAGTACATCTGAAGATCAATAACCGCAACGTCACAGCAGAAGCAGGTCAGACGGTTCTGGAAGCCGCACGCAATGCCGGCATCAAGATTCCTACGCTCTGCTATCTGAGAAATATCAACAAGTCCGGAAACTGCCGTGTCTGCCTGGTTGAAGTCAAGAAAGCACGTTCGCTCTTAAGTGCATGCACGACCCCGGTCAGCGAAGGCATGGAAGTCTGGACCAATAGCGAACGGGCTCTTGCGGGCCGGCGAAATACGGTTGAGCTGATCATGTCCAACCACAGCAAGAACTGCCTGTCCTGCAAGCGCAACCAGAATTGCGAACTGCAGACTCTGGCAGAGGAACTCGGCATCCGTACAGACAAATTCGAAGGAGCGCACACCAAGCCTTCTTATGATGATTTCTCTTACGGAATCGTCCGCGATACAACCAAGTGCGTGCTTTGCGAGCGGTGCATCGAGACCTGCCGCAAGGTTCAGGGACTCGGCATCCTCGGCCTGGAAAACCGCGGCTTCAATACGATTGTCGCCCCGGTCTACGGCAAGAGCATGAAGGATGTAGACTGCATGCAGTGCGGCCAGTGCGTCATCAACTGCCCGACTGGCGCATTGACGGAAAAAGAGAATATCACCGATGTCGTGAATGCTCTGAATGATCCGGAGAAGATCGTCATCGTGCAGACTGCACCGGCAGTAAGAGCATCGCTGGGTGAAGAGTTCGGGCTTCCGATCGGAACCAGAGTCACCGGCAAGATGACGGCTGCGCTCAGAAGATGCGGATTCGACCGTGTCTATGATACGAACTTCGCTGCCGACCTCACGATCATGGAAGAAGGCAATGAGCTGCTGGAACGCCTGAGTCATGGCGGCGTGCTGCCGATGTTCACTTCCTGCTCGCCAGGCTGGATCCGCTATATCGAATACGAATATCCGGAACTGCTGCCGCATCTTTCGACGGCAAAGTCTCCGCATATGATGATGGGCGCGATGATCAAGAGCTACTGGGCAAAGAAGCATAACGTGAATCCGAAGGATATCTATGTCGTGTCCATCATGCCATGCACGGCAAAGAAATCCGAGATTCATCGTCCGGAATGCATGACGCAGGAATATCCGGATGTCGATGCAGTCCTGACTACCAGAGAATGCGGAAGACTGATCAAGCTTTTCGGCATTGACTTCAATGAACTCCCGGATGAGGAATTCGACCAGGATCTCATGGGCGAGTATTCAGGTGCCGGCGTTATCTTCGGTGCAACCGGAGGTGTCATGGAAGCAGCTCTCCGTACCGTCAAGCAGAAACTGGACGGACATAAGCTTGAGAAAGTGGACTTCATGGAATGCCGCGGCATGGCCGGAGTCAAGGAAGCACAGGTAGAACTCGGCGGAACGAAGCTCTGGATCGCCATCACTTCCAGCATGACTGCCGCAAAGCCGCTTCTGGAAGAAGTGAAGAACGGCACTTCCAAGTATACCTTTATCGAAGTCATGGGCTGCCCGGGCGGATGCCTGAATGGCGGCGGCCAGTCCATCGTTCCTGCTTCTGTCAAAAATGGCAAGCTCGGCTATGGCTACAAGGAACTCCGCATGAAGGCTCTCTATGATGAAGACGCTTCCTGCGAGGTCCGGGTCAGCTCTGATAACCCGCAGATCCAGAAAGCTTATGAAGACTTCCTCGGTGCGCCAGGCAGCGAGCTGGCTGAGGAACTGCTCCATACGACCTATACGCCGAAACAGCGTTTCCACATCTTCAGCGACTGACTATTACTCGTTCTCCTGTCCGCCCTGTATTATTGCAGGGCGGACTTTTCTGATGAAAAACCAGAACAAATTCCTGAGCTGCAGGATCGATCATGCCGAGATCCGACATCTTGATTTCCAGTGCAGCCATTAGAGCAAGTGCCGCAACCGACAGTCTCTTTTACCGGGACATCGATGGTCTCAGGATGATCATATTCCGCATGAGCGATGAAGCCTTCGCATACGTACTCGTCTCCATCCAGGACTTTTCCGGTAAACATATTCATGATCCTTGCATTGGTGAATACGGTATCACATGGAATCTCTCCGGGCGCTGCTTTCAGCAGGGCTTCGGGATGTTCTGCCAGCAGTTTCAGCATGTTTCTTCTTCCTGACTATCATCCATTCTGACTTCA
The DNA here is from genome assembly GCF_900290205.1 of Anaerolactibacter massiliensis. Lineage (NCBI taxonomy): Bacteria > Bacillati > Bacillota > Erysipelotrichia > Erysipelotrichales > Erysipelotrichaceae > Anaerolactibacter > Anaerolactibacter massiliensis. The sequence continues at coordinate 860,678 of NZ_OLMH01000002.1, forward strand.
TGATAAGAAACAGAAATCGGAAAGGGCATAAAGAAAGCAGAGGAGATTTTCCTCTGCCTGAATCGAATCAATGCTGGACTTTCACGCGGCTTGCTTCGAGAAGTTCCTTGACTTTCTTCGCCGCAGCGTCGACCGGAAGCTCTTCTGCTTCTCCATTTCTCGGCTTGAATTCCACGATTCCGTCTTTCGCACCGCGGCCGACCGTGATCCGGAACGGAATGCCGATCAGATCCATGTCCTTGAATTTGACGCCAGGGCGGGCATCGCGATCATCGAGGATCGTATCGACGCCGAGATCCTGCAGCTCCTGATAAAGCTGATCTGCTACCTGGTTCTGAACTTCATCCTTTGTGGAGATGATGACGATCGCTGCCGCATACGGAGCGATGTCTGCTGGCCAGGCAATGCCATTGTCATCATGATTCTGCTCCACCAGCGCAGCCATGCAGCGGCCCGGGCCGATGCCGTAGCTTCCCATCCAGACATACTGAAGCTTATTCTCTGCATCGAGATACTGAAGATCCATCGCCTTGGAATACTTCGTGCCGAGCTTGAAGGTGTTGCCGCATTCAATCCCATGCGCGAAATGAATCCTGCCTCCGCACTTTGGGCAGATATCGCCTTCCATGATATTTCTCACATCAGCAACCTTATCTGCCTTGAAGTCTTTCTGGTTCACATTCGTGTAGTGGTAGCCGGTCTTATTTGCGCCGACGACGAAATTCTGCATATAGGTGACTTCCGGATCCGCAACGAGCTCGCAGCGGATGCCGATCGGACCGGCAAAGCCGATATCCGCACCGGTAGCTTCCTTTACCATTTCCGGATCAGCCAGCTCGACGCTGTCTGCCTGATAGAGCTTGCGGAGCTTGACTTCATTCACATCGCGGTCGCCGCGCACCATGACTGCGACCGGCTTTCCGTCGACATTGTAGATCAGTGTCTTCACGAACTTCTTTACGTCCTTATGCAGGAAGCTGACGACTTCTTCGATGGTTCGGCTGTTGGGCGTCTCGATGAGCTCTTTCTCGAGTTCGGCTTCCTGCTCTGCCGGTTTTTCCGGAACGCACGGAGCGACTTCGATGTTGCTGGAGAAATCGCAGCTGTCGCAGAGCACGAGAATATCCTCACCCAGCGGGGTAACTGCCTGGAATTCCTCGGAGAGCAGTCCGCCCATGACGCCGGTATCTGCCCGGACGATCTTATAGTTCAGATGCAGGCGGTCCATGATGTTCTTGTAAGCCTGGAACTGCTTTGCATACGCTTCATCGAGTCCGGCCTCATCTTTGTCGAAGGTATAGGCATCCTTCATCGCAAACTCTCTGACCCGGACCAGACCATAGCGAGGCCGCGGCTCATCGCGGAACTTCGTCTCGATCTGATACAGCGAGAAAGGCATATCCTTGTAGGAACGGATCTGCATCTTCGCAGCTGCCGCAAACAGTTCTTCATGCGTCGGGCCTAAGCAGTATGGCATGCCTTTGCGGTCTTTCAGCGTGAACATATCCTTGCCGAAGCCTGCCCGTCTACCGGAAGCTACATAGACTTCCTCCGGAATCAATGCCGGCATCAGGAGCTCCTGGCAGCCGGTGCGGTCCATCTCATCGCGGATGATTGCCTCGATCTTGCTGATGACGCGGAAGCCCAGCGGCATCTGCATATATACTCCTGCAGAGCTCTTGCGGATATATCCTGCTCTTACAAGAAGGTTCCCGCTGATGGAATCTTCGTCTTTTACATCCTCTCTCAGGGTGTAGAAGAAACTGTTCTTCAATCTCATAAAATGTCCTCTTTATCGGGTCTGATTATATCATTTACAGAATGAAGTTGTGAGTTATAATGTTCCAAATAAACTAGGGAGGAAAAAGAATCTGCATGGCTACTTATTATCAGGAAGCATCTCATACATTCAGTGAATATCTTCTGGTACCAGGTCTGACCGAAGAACAGAATATTCCTCAGAATGTATCTCTGAAAACCCCGTTGGTGAAATTCAGAAAGGGGGAGGAACCTTCCATCTCGCTGAATATCCCGATGGTATCAGCGGTCATGCAGTCCGTTTCCGGCGACCGTCTTGCCATTGCCTTAGCCAAGGAAGGCGGCATCTCCTTCATCTTCGGCTCTCAGCCGATTGCTGATCAGGCGGCCATGGTTGCCCGGGTCAAGAATTATAAAGCAGGCTATGTGCCATCTGATTCCAATGTCACGCCGGATACCACGATTGCGGAAATGCTGGAACTGCTCGACAAGACCGGACACAGCACGATGGCAGTCACGGAAGATGGCACTGCAAACGGCAAGCTCTTAGGCATGATCACGAGCCGCGACTACCGGATCGGACATGTCAGTCTCGATGCGAAGGTAAAAGAATTCATGACCCCGCGCGAGAAGCTGATTGTCGGCCGTTCTACTGACAACCTGAGCACCTGCAACGATCTGATCTGGGAGCACAAGCTCAACACGCTCCCGCTGGTCGATGAAAACGATCATCTTGCCTATCTCGTTTTCCGCAAGGACTATGAGAGCCATAAGGCTCATCCGAATGAACTGCTGGATCATGAGAAGCGCTTCATGGTCGGCGCCGGCATCAATACCCGCGACTATGAGGAACGTGTTCCGGCTCTGCTCAATGCGGGCGTTGATATTCTGGTCATCGATTCTTCCGACGGCTATACCTGCTGGCAGGCAAAGACCATTCACTGGATCCGCGAGCATTATGGCGATTCCGTCAAGATCGGGGCTGGCAATGTCGTTGATCCGGATGGATTCAACTATCTCGCTGATGCAGGCGCAGACTTCATCAAGATCGGCATCGGCGGCGGCAGTATCTGCATCACCCGCGAGACCAAAGGCATCGGCAGAGGCCAGGCAACCGCAGTTCAGGAAGTTGCCAAGGCAAGAGATGCGTACTTCGAGAAGACCGGCACTTATATTCCGATCTGCTCCGACGGCGGCATCGTATACGACTACCACATCATCCTTGCACTTGCTATGGGTGCAGACTTCGTCATGCTGGGACGCTATTTCTCCCGCTTTGAAGAAGCACCTGGCGAGAAGCTGATGATCAATGGTTCCTATGTCAAGGAATACTGGGGCGAAGGTTCCAACCGGGCCCGCAACTGGGGCAGATATGATCTCGGCCAGGGCAGGAAGCTCTCCTTTGAGGAAGGCGTCGATTCCTATGTTCCGTATGCCGGCTTCCTGCATGATAATGTGCTGATGACGACCTCCAAGATCAAATCCACGATGTGCAACTGCGGAGCCCTTGATATTCCGGAGCTGCAGCGCAAGGCAAGACTCACGCTCGTCTCTGCAACCTCGATTGTCGAAGGCGGAGCTCACGACGTCATGGTCAAGCACAAGGATACTTCATTCAACAAGTAATCAGAACGACGCACAGGCAGAACGGCTGCCTGTGTTCTTTTTTCTGATCTGGAAAGGAAGGAAACAGTGACAGAAAAGAAGCATTCTCATAAGAAGATCTGGAAACCCATTCTGATCTTTTCCTCAGCCTTTTTCGGATACGGGATGCTCAGCATGTTTCTCGATCAGAGATTCGGGACCGATGCCTATGCCATCGGCAGATTCCTGTATGCAATCCTGTGTCTGATCCTGTATCTTTTCTCCATGCCGAAGCCGCTTCTGAAGCAGGGATCCTGGAAAGCCGTGCCCATCTGGACAGCGGTATTCCTGGCGGTTTTCTATTTCTGCTATCTGATCGTGATTATGGATGTGCCAGGCAATCTTGCAGCATTGTTTCAGGAAGACATGCATGCTGTATTCAGAGTGGTTCTATTAGCAGGGGCTGCCGGGACATTTGAAGAAACCATGGTCCGGGGATACGCAGCCGATGCGATTCATTGCTGGACTTCGAAGTGCAGATATCCGATCCTGCTTACCGGGATTCTGACCTCGCTGCTGTTCGGACTGCTGCATCTGAGCAATCTCCATGGTGATAATGCTGCGCAGGTCTGGATCCAGGTTTTCTATGCATGCATGATCGGCCTTGCCCTCTATTCCCTGCGTGCGATCTCCGGTTCTCTCACGCTGCCGATCATTGCGCATATCCTGATCGATCTGCAGCCGGAGCTTGGCGAAGTGGCAGTTTCTTCCGGTCCGTTTCTGCTGTATCTGGAAGTATTTCTGCCGCTGGGCGTGCTTTCGCTATGCTACCTGTTTCTATTGGAAGATGCGCTTCCGGAATGATTTTCCGGAGTCAGGACAAGAAATTGTTTCAGTTGACATCTCGAAGAGGCGGAAGTATGATCCTTGCAAGCAAAGGGAGGAAGAACCATGAAGTGCTGTTGCAGGAGTGATCTGGAATACTGACAGAATCTGCTCTTGTTTTTGAAATGATTGAACAGCACTCTGTCAGGAAGTGGAATGAAGCTTCCTTTTTTGTATATGAAATGAAGTAAATCCTGGAGGAGAAGGAGATTATGAAAAAGGTTTTCGGTGCCGTGCTCGCCACTGCCATTGCCCTCGCATTAACCGCCTGCGGAGGAAATTCTTCCACGGCGGAAACTGCATCCTCTGCTGCTGGTGCTTCTGCATCAGCAGCAGATGGCAGTGAAGAACTCGCTGATGAACAGGTTCTGAATCTGGTTTATACCGATCTCAGCCTGCTCGATGTCAATGATGCCCGCAACTCCAATGAGATGCAGGTACTGACCGAAGTACAGGAAGGACTGTTCCGGACATTCACGGATGAGAATGGCGTGGACCAGACCGAGAATGCCGGCTGCACAAGCTATGAGATCAGCGATGACAATCTGACTTATACGTTCCATCTGCGTGAGAACGCCAAATGGAGCGATGGCCAGCCGGTCACTGCTCAGAACTATGTGGATTCCTGGATCCGTCTTCTGACGGCTGAAAATGCATTTCCGTATTACTTCCTGGCATCCGGAATCGCCGGAGCAGAGGAATACTATGAAGGAACTGGCTCTGCTGAAGATGTTCAGGTATCTGCACCGGATGATTACACCCTGGTTGCAGTCCTGGCTGCTCCGGATCCTTCCTTCATCAAGAAAGTCGGCATGGTGCCCATGTATCCGATCCGCAAGGATCTGATCGATGCAGCCGAAGCAGCTGGCAAGGACTGGACGAATGATTATACGCTGCATGTCTTCAACGGACCGTTCGTGATTTCGGACCGTGTGCTGGAGAACTCCATGACCCTGACGAAGAATGACCAGTACTGGGACAAGGACAATGTCAAGCTCACTCAGGTCAATCTGCGTGTGGTTGATGAAACTGCTACCCAGGCACAGCTGATGGAATCACAGCAGGTCGATGTGCTGAAGCTGACCGATCTGGAATATGTTGATCAGTGGCAGTCTCTGGTCGATGACGGTTCGTTCCAGCACATCGTCAGCGATACTCCGTCTTCTTCGTATATTTCTTTTGACATGCATGAAGAAGGAAACGGCGGTCCTTCCGGACTGATGCTCAATGCCAAGGTCCGCAAGGCCATCATGCTTGCCTTCGACCGTGAGGAATTCAATGAGATGTTCCAGAATGGTCTGTCGACTCCGGCTTATGGCCTCGTTCCGAATGGCATCACGGTCAATGGTCAGGAATACCGTTCGATTGCCGGTGATCTTCTCTTGAGCGATGAAGATCAGAAGCTTGCCAGTGATCCGGATGCTCTGAAGGCACTGTTCCAGGAAGGCATGGAAGAAGCCGGCGTTTCCGGAACTCCGGAAGATGTCACATTGACCACGATTGTATACGACTCCACGACGCTCACCGCAAATGAGAATGAGTGGTTTAAGCAGCAGCTCGCTGATAAGCTTGGTGTGACGCTGGATGTGGAAACGTATCCGGATGTGTCTACCTGGAAGGCTGCGCGTGACAGCTATCAGTATGATTTCTATGTCATGGGCTGGTATGCCGACTATGATGATCCGGCAAACTTCCTGGATCTCTTCACTTCCACAAGCCCTTATGGAAAGTTCATGGGCGGTTTCAGCAACGCAGATTATGATGCGCTGATGGAACAGGCAGATTCCAGCCTGGATGAAAGCAAACGCGCTGATCTGTTCACGCAGGCAGAGAAGATTCTGATGGATCAGGCTGGTGTATGCCCGCTGTATTTCGAGAATGCGCAGATCTATGCACAGAGCTATGTGAAGGGACTCAGTTTCCCGCTGTTCGGTGCAGATGTTGAGTTTTCGAGAGCTTATATCGTCAAGCATTGATTCTGTTTGCGGAAGACAGGAACTGGTGGTTTCTGTCTTCCTTCGTTTTACTTAGGAGATTTCATGAAATTTGCCAAATATATACTCAAGCGATTTCTGACCTCGATTCTGACCTTGTTTCTGATTGCGACAGCAACCTTCTTCCTGCTTGCCCTGACGCCTGGCGATGCATTAAGTGCCCGGGTGGACAAGCTGCCGGAGCAGGTAGCAGAACGCATGTATGAGAAATATGGACTGGACAAGCCGGTCATGGAACGCTATGTCATCACGATGAAAGGACTTGCCCATGGCGACTTCGGAGAATCCATCATCTACCAGGGAGAAACTGTCCAGTCCATCATTGCCGAGAAAGGACCGGTCAGTGCAAGACTCGGCTTGCAACAGATGATTCTGGGAGTTACCGTCGGAATTCTGCTTGGCATTCTTGCAGCAGCGAAGAAGGGAACTTTCTGGGACTACTTCGTGGTTGTGCTGAGCATTCTGCTGATCTCGGTGCCGAGCCTGGTGTTTGCACTATTGCTGCAGGCGGTCTTTGCCGCGAAACTGAAATGGTTTCCGGTCATCGGCTGGCCGAGCACGCATGTCTGGACTTCCGGATGGAAGTATACGGTCCTGCCGACTCTGGCCGGCTGCTTCGGCTATATCGCCAGCTATTCCAGACTCCTCAAGACTTCGATGCTCGATGTCATGAATCAGGAATACGTGCTCACGGCAGAATCTAAAGGACTCAGCCGCAGGGAAGTCATCATGCACCACGTGCTCAGAAACTCGATGATTCCGATCATCACCCGTCTGCCGATGAGTGTTGCCATGTGCATCACCGGGAGCTTCTTCATCGAGAGTGTTTTCTCGATCCCGGGACTCGGTCTCTATTATGTCAATGCAGTTGCAGCCCAGGATGTGCCGATCGTGATGGGGGAGACGGTCATCATCGCCGCACTTTATATCTTTGTCGTGTTCATTACCGATATTCTCTATACGGTTGTTGATCCGAGAATCCGTCTGGAAGGAGGAAAGCACTGATGATTGCAGCAGATGGAACGATGCCTGTCCTCTCTCCGGAAGAAACCGTCCGGACCGCTCAGGCGCAGAAGAACCGGGAACAGATCGCCAGACCCGTAGAGACCTTCTGGCAGGGTGCCAGACGCCGTCTGTTTCATAACCCGGTAGCAGTCTTTGCGATGATTCTGCTTCTGGTCATGCTGGTGCTTGTCATCTTCGGGCCGGGCATGAGCGGTGCAGAATACCTCAGCATCAATGCCAAAGCAAAGAACCTTGCGCCGGACAGCACCTACTGGTTCGGAACTGACGGACTGGGCCGGGATCTCTGGAGCAGAGTCTGGATTGGTGCTCGTCTTTCCATCCTGGTCGCATTGGTATGTTCTGCGATTCAGCTTCTGGTCGGAAGTGCGTACGGCGGCATCATGGCGTACTTCGGCGGCAAAGTCGATGCGGTGATGATGCGCATCATCGAAGTCATCGATTCGTTTCCGTATCTGCTGATCACGCTGCTGATCATGATGGTTATCGGCAAGAATACCGGCGGCCTTCTGGTTGCGATGTGCATCACTTCCTGGTGCTCTACCGCCAGAACAGTCAGAGGCCAGATCATGCAGTTAAGAGAATCGGAATACGTGCAGGCAGCTCAGCTATTAGGAGCTTCTGCGAACAGGGTGATCCGTCAGCATCTGCTTCCGAATACGATCGGCATTCTGATCCTGGATCTCTGCTCCAGCATTCCGAGCTATATTTTCACGGAAGCATCTCTCTCGTTCCTCGGCATGGGATTATCGGGCGATGTGATTTCGCTAGGCGTGCTGATTTCCGATGGCAAGACGAAGATGCAGTTCTATCCATGGCAGCTGATCTTCCCGTGCCTGGCGCTGTGCATCATCGTGCTGGCCTTCAATCTGCTTGGCGATGGATTGCGCGATGCGCTGGATCCGCGTACCGAAGAAAGGCAGGGATAAGCCATGAGTGAGAACTCTGTACTCCTTCAGGTTCAGAACCTGAAAGTCAGCTTCCGCACCCCGGCCGGAATCGTGCAGGCAGTCCGCGGCGTCAGCTTTAATCTGAACCAGGGCGAGACGCTTGCGATCGTCGGCGAATCCGGATGCGGGAAATCCGTCACCGCCAGAACCGTAATGGGGCTGACTCACCGCCCTGGCATCATCGATCCGGAAAGCCATATTCTCTTTGAAGGACAGGATATTCTCAAGCTCTCAGAGAAGCGCATGCAGGCATACCATGGCGGCGACGCCGCTATCGTATTCCAGGATGCGATGGCTTCACTGAATCCGACGATGACCATCGGCGATCAGATTATCGAAACACTGCGTCATCATAACCGGATATCAAAGAAAGCAGCAGAGAAGGAAGCAGTCGATCTGCTGCGAAAAGTCGGCATCTCGCAGCCGGAACAGCGGGTGAAACAGTATCCGCACCAGCTGTCCGGAGGCATGCGTCAGCGGGTCATGATCGCAATTGCATTTGCCAACAAGCCGAAGCTGCTGGTTGCCGATGAACCGACGACAGCACTCGATGTGACGATTCAGTCTCAGATCATTGATCTGATCCGTGATCTGCAGAAAGAAAATGGCACGAGCGTGATTCTGATCACGCATGATCTCGGCGTCGTAGCAAGCATCGCTGACCGCATTGCGGTCATGTATGCAGGCAAGATCGTCGAGCATGGTTCTGCCCATGAAATCTTTCATCATCCGCGCCATCCGTATACGAATGCGCTGCTGAGTGCAGTGCCTCGTCTCGATCAGGATCGCGGCGGCGAGCTGACAGCCATTGCCGGCACTCCGCCTGATCTGCTTAATCCGCCGGCTGGGTGCGGTTTCTGCACCCGCTGCCAGTACTGCATGCAGGCATGTCTGAACAGGCAGCCTCCGGTCTACCGGTTTGAGCATGACCACGAAGCATCCTGCTGGCTGTATGCCCTGGAGAAAACGCCGGACGATGCACCGTTCGTGAAGGAGGAATTCCATGTCTGAAGAAGTCGTGCTGGAAGTGAAGAATCTGAAGAAATACTTTCCGGCGGGAAAGGGACATGAACTTCATGCGGTGGATGACGTGTCGTTTCAGATTCACGCCGGGGAAACCCTCGGACTGGTTGGCGAAAGCGGCTGCGGGAAGACGACCTGTGCCAGAACGCTGATCGGCATGTATCAGCCGACCGCCGGGCAGGTGCTTTACCATGGAAAAGATACCGCTAAGCTGGAAGGGAAAGAACTGATGCAGTTCCGCAAGGAAGCACAGATGGTGTTCCAGGATCCGTATGCTTCGCTGGATCCCCGCATGACCGTCAGCGATATCATTGCAGAAGGTCTGGATATCCATCATATGGTCTCTTCGAAAGCAGAGCGCACGAAGCGAATCTATGAACTGCTGGAAATGGTGGACCTGAATGCCGAACATGCTAACCGCTTCATCCATGAATTCTCCGGCGGCCAGCGGCAGCGCATCGGCATCGCCAGAGCCCTTGCGGTGAATCCGAAACTGCTGATTCTCGATGAACCGATCTCCGCTCTGGATGTGAGCATCCAGGCTCAGGTCGTGAACATGCTGCAGAGACTGCAGAAGGAACTGCATCTCAGCTATCTGTTCGTGGCGCATGATCTTTCGATGGTTCGTCATATTTCTGATCGGGTAGCAGTCATGTACCTCGGGAGGATCGTGGAACTTGCCAGTTCGGAAGAACTGTATTCTGATCCCCGGCATCCGTATACGCAGGCGCTGATGTCGGCAGTTCCGGTACCGGATCCGGAAGCCGAAGCAGAACGCAGAAAGAAGCGGATCCGTCTCGAAGGGGAAGTGCCGAGCCCGATCGATCCGCCGGAGCACTGCCGGTTTGCCGGAAGATGTCCGTTTGCGACGGATCGCTGCCGGAAGGAAGAACCGCAGCTGAAAGAACACGAACCGGGACACTGGACGGCATGTTTCCTGGAAGAAGCAAAAGAACATCGCTAGACTTCGCGGTGTTCTTTTAATGACTGGCGGATTTTCCGGAACGTATCTTCCTCGCCATTCTCGGCTACCATGCGCAGGATCTTTTCCATTTCCTTCGCCGTTTCCGGATGCATGTACTGATCGCCATGATGCTGAAGGAAATAGTTCAGCGCATCCGAGCTCTTATAGGCGTCTTTGTGATACGTGCGGCTTGCAGCGATCCGGTCGCAGATGCTTTCGATCAGATAGCGGTATGGCATCTTCACCGGCTGCCATACGCCGGTGATCGTGTCATACCAGTATTCCCAGTGGTGCGGGTTTCTGCCTTTATGGTGCAGCCATCCCATCGAGTATCCTTTTTCCTTCTTCTCGACCGGATACGGGCTTCTCCATCCCTGGTAATAGTGCACGGAAGGAATGAACTCCGTCGGGCTGTATTTCGAGAGATCATGGGTGAGTCCCTGCCAGTACAGGCCGCACGCAAAGCAGTACTTCCGCACCAGGGCACGATGGTGATGCACAGTTTTCAGATGGCCTGTGAATCTCTGCCAGAAAGACATGTTCTTCTTCGCTTCGTTCATACAACGGATATTTTAATTCTCTCTCTGAATCACTTGCAATTGATCTCTCGCAAATGGTTCAGAACCTCACAGTAAAAGCGGTCATTATGATAGAATAAACCCCGGAGGATTCCATGAACCGTCACGAAAATAGAGAAAAAGCAATGATCACGGTCTATCAGAATCTTATCGTTCCCAGAGACCCGGATGAACTGATCCAGGATAACTTTCCCGAGGGAGCACTTTCTGAAGATCCTTATATTTCTGATGTGATCCATACTGCCATTGCCAATACCGACCGCTATCACGGCTATATCGATCGGGTGCTGGAAGGATGGACGTTTGATCGCCTCGGATATCTGGAGCAGGCAATCCTGCTCTGCGGATGTGCCGAATTTGATCTCAAGCAGATCGAAGCTGCCGTGATCATCGATGAATATGTCCGGCTTGCCAAGAAATACTGCGATCCGGATTCATTCAAGCTGATCAACGGAGTGCTTGACCGCATATGAGCCAGAGGACGGTAACTGTCACCGCCCTGGTCCGCTACCTGAAAAGCAAGCTTGAAAACGATGCTCTGATCCAGGGAATCCTGGTTGAAGGCGAGATCTCGAACTTCAGTGCCTATCGCAGCGGACACTGGTACTTTTCGATCAAGGATGCCGGTGCGCAGATGCGCTGCGTCATGTTTGCAGGTGCGAACCGGCGCATGACCTGGATGCCGAAAGACGGGGACAAGGTCATCGTGCAGGCAGATGTCTCAGTCTATGAGGGCAGAGGCGAGATGCAGCTGCTGGTCACCGGCATGAAGCCAGCCGGGATCGGCGATCTGTTTCTGCAGTATGAAGCCCTCAAGGCAAAGCTTGCTGAAGAAGGATTATTTGATGAGTCTCACAAGAAGCCGATTCCGCCTTATCCGATGCGCATTGCATTAGTTACCGGAAAGAATACGGCAGCCCGTGCAGATGTGCTGAACACGCTTGGCAGAAGATGGCCGATTGCCTCGATTGCTGAGTTCCCGGTGCTTGTGCAGGGAACGGAAAGTGCTGCTCAGATCATCGATGCACTGAAGAAGGCAGACACGATGGGGTTTGATGTGATTCTGCTCGTCAGAGGCGGAGGCTCCATTGAGGATCTCTGGTCGTTCAATGATGAACGGCTTGCCAGAACGATCTATCAGCTGAATACCCCGATCATCACCGGCGTCGGTCATGAAGTGGATTTCACGATCGCAGACTTCGTCTCCGATCTGAGGGCTCCTACTCCGACTGGTGCCGCAGAACGCTGCAGTCCGGACATCCGCGAAGTGGAAGCGTCTCTTTCCTCGCTTCGCTCCAGGCTGATCGTGGATATGAATCATCGCATGAACAAGGAGCAGAAAGCTCTTGATTCACTGTCGGAGTCTCCGGTCTTCCGGAATCCGATGCGTTTATATACCGAGCCTCAGCTGCGGCTGAATACGCTGTCGCTCGAATTCCGCAGACTTCTGAATACGGTATCCTACCGCCTGAATCAGTCACTGGAAGACAGCCGCCATGCTCTGGTTCTGGCAGCCGGACAGAGGATTTCCGATGCTCAGCTGAAGCTTCAGGAGACGTCTCAGAATCTGAATCATGCTGCTAAAGCAGATGCAGTCGTGCAGAGAGAACGTCTGAACCGCGATGCATCTCTGTTAGATGCATACAGTCCGCTGAAAGTGCTGAGCCGCGGCTATAGCATCACAATGAAAGATCAGAAAGCAGTCCGGTCTGCAGAAGAATTAGCACCTGGTGATGAAGTCAGCGTGCTGCTTGGAACAGGCAGTTTCCGGGGAACCGTCGAAGCTGTATCAGAAAAGGAGATCGATCATGGCAAAGAAGGAAATGACATTTGAGCAGTCTATGGCAAGGCTGGAAGAAATTGTCAGCCAGCTGGAAAACAATGAGAAACCCCTGGAAGAAACCATCGCCCTGTTTGAGGAAGGACTGAATCTCGTGAAAAGCTGCCAGACTCAGCTTTCTTCGTTTGAGAAGAAGGTCGAAGAACTCAGCGGAAAGACCTCAGGGGAAGCACAATGAACTTCGAAGAACTGCTGGAACAGGCGATTCAGCGCGTGACTCCTAGCCGCACCAGAGATGCGATGGAATATTCTCTGATGAGCGGAGGCAAGCGTCTTCGCCCGATGTTTCTTTATGATACGCTGGCCGGCTACGGGCTGAATCCGGAGCGCGGCAATGAATTTGCAATCGCGCTGGAACTGATTCAGACGTATTCGCTGATTCATGATGATCTTCCGGCGATGGACAATGATGACCTGCGCAGAGGCAAGCCGAGCTGCCATAAGCAATTTGATGAGGCAACGGCAATTCTAGCTGGCGATGGTTTATTGACTTATGCATTTGAGGTTGCTGCAGAAAGCAAGGAGCCGGCAGACCGCGTCGTGCGTTCGATCGGCATCCTGAGCCGGATGGCAGGGCCTTCCGGAATGGTTTACGGACAGTGCCTCGATACGACCGAAGAGGATCAGGTTCACGGGTGGGAAGATCTCAGAAAGGTTCATCGCTATAAGACGGGGTGCCTGTTTTCGGCGCCATTCATGATCGCCGCAGTGATATCCGGCCGGGATGATGCTACAATAGAGGCATGGCATAAGGTCGGTGATACCATCGGCCTTGCATTCCAGGTGCAGGATGACATCATGGATGCTACGGAAACAGCAGAAGAGCTCGGCAAGAGCAATTCTGATGCCCGCAATGAGAAAGTGACATCAGTCTCTCTTCTGGGGATGGAGCAGGCTGAGAATCTGATGAATCAGCTTTATGCAAGCGGTATGGAGCAGATCCGTCAGATGTCAGAATTTGAGTCCGATGCGCTGATCAGACGGCTAGAGGGGATGCAGAAGCGCAGAAAGTAGGAGTGCTTTTTCTATGGATCTTACGAAGATTCAGAATCCTGAATTCCTGAAAGACATGAGTGTCAGCGAACTGAATGAACTTGCTGCACAGATCAGGACATTTCTTATCGAGAATATTTCAAAAACAGGAGGGCATCTGGCCAGCAATCTCGGAGTCGTCGAGCTGACCATTGCGCTCCATTATGTGTTTCATTCTCCGGTAGACAAGATCTTCTTCGATGTCGGCCATCAGTGCTATACGCATAAGATTCTGACCGGGAGAGCAGCAGAATTCCCGACTCTGCGTCAGTATGGCGGCATCTCCGGCTTTGAGAAACGCCGGGAAAGCGAGCATGATGTCTGGGAAGCAGGACATTCGAGCACGAGTCTCAGTGCTGCTTTAGGCATGGCTGTGGCCAGAGATCTTCATCATGATCATTACAGCATCGTTCCGGTCATCGGCGATGGTGCGCTGGGGTCTGGGCTGGCGATGGAAGCACTCAATGAGATCGGTTCAGAGCACCGGGATATGGTGATTGTCTTCAATGACAACAATATGTCCATCTCCCGCAATGTAGGTGCTATGACGAGAGGCTTTGCAAGGCTCCGGGCAGGCAGAAGCTACAACGAATTCAAGAATAATATGAAGGTCGGCCTGAATCAGAGCGAGTTCGGCAAAGTCATGTATCATGGCATGAAGAACTTCAAGGATTCCGTCAAGAACTCTCTGGTGGATCAGGGCATCTTCGGAGAATTCAATCTGGAATACATGGGTCCGGTCGACGGACACAATATCCGGGATCTGATTCGGGTGCTGACTGTTGCCAGAGAACATGGCGGACCGGTGGTCGTCCATGTGATCACCCAGAAGGGCAGGGGCTATGCACCATGCGAGAAAGACCGCAAAGGCGTATGGCATGGCGTCGGTCCGTTCGATATCAATACCGGCAAGCAGCTTCATGAAACGCCGGCCGGCTTCAAATCCTGGTCTGCACTGATTGCGGATACTGTGACAGAGCTAGCTGACAAAGACGATTCGATCGTTGCGCTGACACCGGCCATGATCAATGGCAGCGCCCTGAATGAATTCTTCGCCAAATATCCGGAGCGTTCGTTTGACTGCGGCATTGCCGAAGAACATACCGCAACATTTGCGGCTGGTCTGGCGACCTCAGGAATGCATCCGTTCATGGCAGTCTACAGTTCTTTCCTTCAGCGCGCTTATGATGAGATCAATCATGATATCTGCCGGCAGGATCTGCCGGTAGTGATCGGCATTGATCGGGCCGGACTGGTCGGTGAAGATGGCGAGACCCACCATGGAGTCTTTGATATCGGTTTCCTGAAACCGATTCCGAACTTGATCCTCGCGCAGCCTAAAGACGCTGCCGAAGCCAGGTCTCTGCTGAAGACGGCGTTTGCGTCTTCGCATCCGTTTGCGATTCGCTATCCGCGCGGGGAGATCAGCTGCCGTCAGCTGCCGCCGGCAGAACTGATCCGGGTCGGCAGCTGGAGCGTCTTCCATGATGCTCCGGAAAACAAGGCTGCTGTATTTGCATATGGCCCTGATGTGGATCGGATTCTCAGCAAGATCCAGGTCAACAATCTTCCGGTCACTGTGGTGAACTGCAGATTCTTCAAGCCGATTGATACTGCATGTATTGACCAGTTCGCTAAGCGTGGAATTCCGGTGATCGTGTTTGAAACTGATATGAAGGAGTCGGGGCTGGCGGCTTCGATTCTCGAGTATCTGTGCGACAGCCATCAGACGATGAATCTCACCAGGATGGGAATCGGAGATGAGTATGTGCAGCAAGGGGCTGTGAATCTTCTGCGCAGAGATGAAGGAATCGACCTGAATTCGCTCTATGAGAAACTGATGGAGTTGTTATGATCAGACACCTGTATATTCGGAATTTTGTCCTGATTGATGAACTGAATCTGGATTTCGATGATGGCTTCAGCGCATTCATCGGAGAAACCGGAGCCGGCAAATCAATCCTGATTGATGCGATCAGTCTTCTGAAAGCAGACCGTGCAAGTGCTTCTCTGGTTTCGAAGGGAGCAGAGAAAGCAATTGTCGAAGGAACGTTTGATCTCAGCCGGGATTCGCATGCATGTGAAGTTCTCGCAGATGCCGGTTTTGAGGTGGAACAGGATGAAGTGACCTTCACGAGAGAGATCACTTCGGGCGGCAAGAGCACAGTCCGGATTGATCATCGCATTGCGACGCTTTCGCTTCTGAAGGAAGTTCTTCAGAATGAAATTGATATTCACGGTCAGCGCGACAGTCAGTATCTGCTGAATGTGAGTTCTCATATCCATCTCCTGGATCATTATCTGAATGATTCATCGCTGCTGAAGCAAGTCGCGGATTCTTTTTCTGTCTACGACAGGCTCGTAAAGGAACGTGATGCGGCGCTGACAGAAACCTACAATGAGAATGATCTGGAGTATTTCAATTTTGAGATCTCCGAGATCGAGGAAGCGAAGCTTTCGGAAGGAGAGGAAGAAGAACTGCTTGCTAAGGAGAAGCAGTACAAGGCGGTCAAAGCTTCGTTTGATAAGCTGAATGGCATCCTGGATCTGTTTGATAATTCAGTCAGCGAGCCGCTGTATGAACTGAATCGCTCTGTGCAGGGACTGGAGGACAGCGATGTGCTTACTGTCGCCAAGACGGAGATCAGCGACAGCTATTACAATCTGAATGATGCCATCGATACGCTCCGGAAGAGTCTCGAAGACATGGATCTCTCCGAAGACGATGTCAACGAGATGGAAGAACGCCTGTTCACGATCCAGAAGATGAAGCGGAAATACGGACGCACGATTCCCGATATTCTCGAAAAGAAGAAAGAACTGGAAGAACAGGTGGAGCGGATTTCCCATCGGAAAGAATATCTGGAGAAGATGGAAACGAAGATCCATGATGCGTATGCAGTCTATGAGAAGGCAGCAATACAGCTGTCAAAGCTCCGGAAGAAAGGGGCTCCTTCTCTTGATTCTTTAGTTGCGGCAAATCTGAAGGATCTTGTGCTGCCGAATGCCCGCTTCCATACGGAGATTGTCCAGGCAAAGCCATCTGCATCCGGAATGGATCGGGTGGAATTTCTGATTTCCATGAATCAGGGTGAAGACCTCAAGCCTCTTTCCAGGACTGCCAGCGGCGGGGAACTGAGCCGGCTGATGCTTGGCCTGAAGCAGATCTTCTCGAAGCTGCAGGGCATTCAGACAGTGATCTTTGATGAGATCGATACCGGAGTCAGCGGTCCGGTTGCAAACGCGATCGGAAAGAAGATGAGGGCGATCTCAGAGGACTGCCAGGTATTCAGTGTGACGCATCTTGCTCCGGTTGCGGCTTGTGCGAAGCATGCATATCTGGTGTCCAAGGAAGAATCTTCTGGTCGGACGCATACGCATGTGACCCCGCTGAAGCAGAAAGAATTCATCGAGCAGCTGGCATTGATTTCCAGCGGCAAAGTCACGGAGGCTTCCAGAGCTGCTGCCAGAGAACTCTACCGGTCCAGTCAGGAGTAATGAATGTCGAGGGTATACTTTCATATTGATCTGAATGCCTTCTATGCCAATGCGGAGTGTCTGCTGGATCCGACGCTGAGAGGAAAGCCTCTGGCCGTTTCCGGACAGACGCGCCGCAGCGTGGTTTCCACAGCCAGCTATGAAGCAAGAGCCTATGGGGTGCACAGTGCAATGCCGATTGCAGAGGCGAAGAACCTCTGCCGCGATCTGGTCGTCGTGGCACCTCATTTTAATTACTATGAAGAGCTGAGCAATGAGTTCATCGCAATTGTCAGAAGCTATACGTCCATCGTGGAACAGGCAAGCATTGATGAATGCTATGCCGATATGACCGATGCCATTTTCCGCTTTCCGCGTCCTCTGGATCTGGCGTTTCAGCTGCAGCATCGGGTGAGAGATGAACTCGGACTGCCATGTTCGATCGGCATCGGTCCGAATCTTTTTCTTGCCAAGATGGCTTCAGATATGAAGAAGCCGATGGGAATCACCGTACTGCGTATCCGCGAAGTTCCGCAGAAGCTCTGGCCTCTGAAGATTGCTGATATGCGCGGGGTCGGAAAGAAGACACTGCCTTTCCTGGAAGAACTCGGCATCCGCACGATCGGAGACCTTGCACAATGGAAGGATCCGGAACAGCTGCGGGGGATTTTCGGAAAGAATACCGAACAGATGATTGCAAGGGCTAATGGGCATGATGATCGGCAGATCGAACTGGAAACGGATCCGAAGTCCATGGGCGTCAGTGAAACGTTCCTCGAAGATGTCACTGACTATGATGAGCTGCGCGGAATGATGCGCACACTGTCCCGAAGGCTTTCGAAACGACTTGCCGAAGTGAGGAAGACAGGTTCGCTGGTATCGATCCGGATCCGCTATTCGGATTTCTCCAATGCGGATCGCTCCATGCATGTTGATCATCCGATCTGGAAAGCGGATGATCTGTTTGAGCAGGGAATCCGTCTGTTCAATGAAAACTGGGAACAGGATCCGGTCCGTCTGCTCGGACTTACCTTAAGCGAATTCCATTCAGAACAGGAAGACAGAAATCTCTTCAATCTGGAAGAATCGGAGAAAGAAGCGACTGCTAGCATCCTCAGCGATCTGAATGAAGAACTTGGCGGCCTGCGGCTGAAGCGGGCAAGTGCGCTTCTGAAGGAGCACCATGAAGACTGAACGGGCTCTGGAACGCTATCGGGTAGAACTCACGATGAATGAAGGCAAGAGTCCGCGTACAGTCAGTTCTTACCTTCAGGACCTGGAGCTTTATCTGAATTTTCTGAACGAGCAGGGAGTCAGCGACACTGAAGACATCACACCGGCACTGGTAGAATCCTTCATCACCCAGCAGGCTCAGCATAAAGCGCCTTCTTCGATTGCCCGGATGGCATCGAGCATCCGTTCATTTCATCATTATCTTTCGTTTCTCTATGAAACACCGGATCCTTCCGTCAGCCTGGAAGTTCATCGCGGTCCGGGAAAGCTTCCGGTTTACGGAACCGTAGAAGAAATCAGAACTCTGCTTGGCAGCTTTGATGATTCGGATCCTCGTCAGTGCCTGTATCATGCAATTCTGGAAATCATCTATTCCTGCGGATTGCGGGTTTCTGAAGCCGTCGGACTTACCTTGAACCGGGTAGATCTGGAAACCGGGTTTGTGAGGGTAGAAGGAAAAGGAAATAAAGAACGGATCGTTCCGATCCCCCATGGCAGCATTCCGATTCTGAAGCATTACCGGGATACAGTAAGACCGCTGTATGAAAAGAAGAAATCCAATCTGTTCTTCGTGAACCGGCTGGGAAACAAAGTCACGACTCAGTCAGTTGAAGAAATCATGCGCAGGAAGAAAACAGAACTGGGTTTTAAGAAAAAACTCACTCCCCACAAACTGCGTCACAGCTACGCGACGCATATGCTGGAAGGGGGAGCAGATCTGCGCTCCATTCAGGAGATGCTCGGACATAGTTCCATCTCCACGACTCAGATCTATACGCATACCGGCAATGAAACCCTCCGCAAGAGCTATGATGAACATCATCCCGGCGAGCTGAATGAAGATCTCGGGGACATTGTAGTTAAACCATGGAAAAAGCAGAAGAAACAGAAATGAGATGCAGATCGCATCTCACTTTTCATAACAGCCATTCCATCAGCAGGCTGACCAGATCCAGTTTCAGTACATGCTTGTAATCGGTCAGCAGCGGAACTGCAATGCAGCAGATCATGTAGACCGTCAATGCAGCAAAGAGTCCGCAGGAAGCAATTCCGAAGATCCGGTACTTCAGCTTTCCCTGATGGCGATGCATTCCCTGAAGACCGCTGATGAACCCGATGATGCTCAGAAACGGAACCGTCACTGCAAAGATGATCAGGCAGTAGCGGAACATCCGGTAGAAGAAATCGGAACGATTTGCAGCTGCAGCGGGATTGCTGCGGAGATAAAGATAGGCAAGAAGCGTGATCAGCGCAATCATCAGACAGTATGCACCATAGATTACTGAACGTCTTGTTTTCCACGCTGTCTTCTTATCCATCACGTTTCCTCCAACTGAGAGATATTATAACCCGACTTGCCTGGTTCTGGAATCGAAACCGACCGGATTGTCCATGCGCATCGTTGCTGAACTGGAAATGACTGATCCATGCTGAAACAGTAGACCGAAAAGGAGAACTAGCATGATTGATCCTCGCACTACGATCCATGAATTCATGGTTTCACATCAGAAGAAATATCAGAAAATCTCCATGGAGATTCATGAACACCCGGAGGGTTCTGATTTTGAGTTTCTTGCGTCAAAGCTGCTGAGTGAACAACTGAAAGAAAAAGGATTTGAGATTGACCTGCCGGCAGCCAGGCATCGGACTGGTTTTGCGGCAAGAAAGCGTTTTCCCGAGGAATGACCGGTCATTGTGTTCCTGGCGGAATATGATGCACTGGTAGGGCTCGGACATGGCTGCGGGCATAATCTCTTCGGGGCGGCTTCTGCCCTGGCTGGAGCAGCCTTGCTGCAGGTGATCGGAGAAACCGGAGGAGAAGTACGAGTATACGGAACGCCAGGAGAAGAAGGGGGTCAGAATAGATCAGCAAAGGGGAGTTTTGTCAGAGAAGGATATCTGAAAAACGTTGACGCTGCCCTGTGCATTCATCCTGGAACAAGTGCTGAGAATATGCTTTCCTCCAGGACTCTCGGCTGTGCGCCGATGGACATTGAATTTCATGGGCTTGCTGCTCATGCGGCAGGATGCCCGGAAAACGGAAAAAATGCGCTGGATGCACAGATCCTTGTCTATAACGGTCTTTGCGTATTGCGTCAGCAGCTGACTCCGGATGTGAGAATCCATAGCATCATCACCGATGGCGGAACTGCACCCAATGTGATTCCGGATTTTACGAAGTCGAAATATGATACCCGGGCAGCAGCGATGGATACGCTTCATGATCAGTATGATAAAATGGTGTTGACCCCTGGCCTTGATCGGCTCTATGAAAAGAATCTGAATCTGCTTGGTCTTCATAGCAAGCCACAGTCCTTCTAAGTCATGGCCGCAGCAGCGATGTCGGCAATATCTCTCAGGTGGTTCCTACGATTAAGCCATCCTTGAGCATCACGGATCATAAGATTGCAGGGCAATCTCCAGACATGGTCAAAGCATCAGCCTCTAAGAAAGGAATGGCAATGATTCCGCTCAGCGCAGAAGTTCTGGCTGATACCGCACTGGACCTGATCCAGAATCCTGAGCTTTTCAGGCGTATGAAAGAAGAACACAGATATAATGTGGCGCATCAGAAAGAAGGAAAACTGTTCGGTATCAACAGATAACCCATCCGGCTTTCCGGTTCAGAATTCTCTCTGATCAGAACCTGCAGGTAAGAAGCAGGGAGGGGGGATAAAGGGGTATCAGTCCCCTTGCATGAAGCACGGATTCTCTTTTCATGACTCATTCTGCTCTGCTGACCAGAAATATCTCCTGCGCCCCTGTCTCAGTAATTGAGAATTCAGATTTTCTGAAGCTGAATCGATCGGATCTATTCCAGATCAGATTATGAATTGATCCGGAATATCAATCTGGTATATGGGCGCTCAAGATGAAGATAGATTTGGAAAATACTCAATTCGAAACCAATCTAAAAATATTGCATAATATACATTATGCGAAGTTCTATAATTTACAGACTTCGCTATCATAACTGGAATGTTCCTATATCATTTACTAGCCAGCTGAAGATTTCAGGATCCCGGCAGCGGATCATTTTCGGCAAGAAATACAAGATGACAAGCGCCCTTCTGCATCAGCTGCGAAATCAGCCGATTCTTTAAGTACTTTGCGGATGCAGACTTTTCCGAGTTTCTGGAATTGCAGGATCAGCAGATGTTTTTTGGTACTGCTGAGTGTGCATAGAACTATGATTCTTCATCGGCAGCCCAGATCGTCAGCTTTCTGTATGAACCATGCCTGATTCACAGTTCTCTGCATACATTGGTGTCATTGATATTGCATTGCTTCCGGGCTTTCCTGTTGGTTCGTTCTTGGCAGGAATGATTTGTGAGATATTTTGACCGGTTCAGCTGCAGACGCCTGAACCAGTCAGTGTTCGATGATTGCTGGAATGGTCTTCAGGTAAATGACTTTTTCAGTTCCTGTCCCCTAGCATCAATTTGGGGAATGTGAAAAGAATCACGAAGCAGAATTCTCATTCTCCGCTTTTTCCTGCGGATCTATTTCAGCAAGCCTTTTCAGCCCGAGTTTTCTGAGAATGCCGATATTCTTTGCGTGAATCAAGCCGATGATGATTGCTAATGCGGCTTCTATGATGAAGGATGTGATCTCCTGGTTCAGCGCAAATGGCAGCGCCCCTGCCAGATCTCTTGAAATGATATCCAGCAGCTTGAGAACCACAAACAGATATACTATGTTTCGGAACCAGTTCTGTTTCTGAATGTATGTTTTATGACAAGCCGGACAGATGTATTTTCCATCTGGCAGACCTTTCTTAACAGTCTGGTTCAGCTCAGCTCCGCAATTCGGACATGGGTTGTTTCTGAAGCGGTTCATGATGGTTCTGCCTCCCCTCTGCTCTGACTGCAGTCCTGCCATCAGAAAAAGTAATCATTTTCTTTACAGCCACATGTCAGGCGATTGCCTTCTGCTGGAATTTCATCAGCCTCTTTGAGAATTCTGATTTTATATACTCCTGAGCGAATCCGGCAGGTCTATAATCCCTATTCTTCTGAGCTTTTCTTATAGTTATTATTCATGCGATCCAGGTGTCTGCCCTTGGAACGGAAATAGATGGCAGCCAGTACTATGGCAGCCAGAATGATGATGATCTCCATTACATAATCCTCCATGCAGATAGATTTCATTGTGATGCGATTCTCTGCTTATCCCGGAGCAGGAAGAAAAGATCGTTCGGAATTGTCTTCATCCGATCAATCTATCCTGACTCGTTCCTGTCTGAAGCAAAAAATGGAGTCAGTTAAATATTGCGCCTGCTTCATGCAGGAAGACAGTTCTGTCACCATTCTTATATCTTGCAACGTTCATCTTTCTTCTCCCTATTGCCTTCCCGGAATCAGATTTTCTGTGTGTAGTCCAAAGTCAGAAGATCCAGGAAAGAATCATCAGTACTGCAATTACTGCCAGGACAATTGCAAGCACTTTCTTGTCTCTCTGGCCCTGTCTGAAGTCCGCAGGATCTGTTTCCTGTTTCTGATTTACTCCGGAGTCATATTCTTTCTGGAATGCTTCATTCTTCGTGATTGCGTTTTTCTGGTCAATCTTAGGATCCGGATACATAGGGTTCTGCTTTCCTTTTCTGATCATTTCTGTGCTTTGAATCAAGAGCTGATCAATATATTACGATGCCTGGAGGAATCCAATACCACAAGGTCATTTTCATAATAGCATAGATTCCGAAAATCACAGTACTTCACATTTTCAGAAGATGGTATCGTTATGAATCTCTTCTGCTTCTTTCAGCCGGTTGTACATGGTCCTGCGGCTGATGCCAAGATAGGCAGCAGTTTCATCCGCCCCTTTCTCATGAATCATCTGACGTACTTCGGCAACGCTGATCTCCCGGAATTCTCCATTGATCATAACTGCTTTCTGCTTTCTTCCGGCATTGCGGCTCATTGCTTTCTGATAAGCAGCGGGATCAATCGTGAGCTTCAGATAAGCAGGATGTTCACGATCATCCGGGTAGATTGCTTCCATCCTTACGCCGACTTTCTCCAGCATCTCTTCCGCGTTGTGATATTCTTCCGTTCCTGCATCATAAATCGTGATGGAAAATGAAGTCTGTTTCATAAGATTATTATAATGCAGAAATTAAATTCTGCACGACAATTAATGCAATAATTAAATTCTGCACTTCGCATCAAAAAAAATAAGACACTCATCAAAGTGCCTTATTACTCGAACCCAATTAGCGAACCAGATCCTTGAGCCCCTTAGATGCCTTGAATCCAGGAATCTTGGAAGCCGGAATTTCAATTGCTTCTTTGGTCTGCGGGTTGATGCCGGTACGTGCAGCTCTGGTCTTGACTTCGAACTTTCCGAATCCGGAAATATCAACTCTTCCGCCGTCTTTCAGTGCTTCAGCCATCGTGTCGAATACGAGATCGACAATCTCAGCTGCTTCTTTCTTTGTCAGATTGTGCTTTTCAGCGACGGTTTCAGTGATGGTCTTTTTGTTGACTGTTTCCATTGAATTAACCTCCATATTGCGTAATTTATACTAACACGTTAAATAGCGATTTCAATACTTGACAATTGTCGTTAAGACGGATTCAGAACGCTTGTTCAGCTTTTTGAAAAAGGCTTTCCAGAAGGGTTTTCAGCATTTTTTCATCCAGATTCTTCACCCCGCTGGCATTGGGATGACCGCCGCCTCCGTACTGCTCAGCAAGATCATTGATGCGCACGGTCTTCGATCTCAGTGAACCGTCATACCGCGTGATGCCGTTTTCGGTTTTTTCCGTGAAGATCGCCCAGACCTGAAACGGTCTCACATTGCCGAATACCGTGACAAACGATCTGGTTCTGGAAGCAGAGACATTCCATTCCTGCATGGTTTTTTCCGGAACGATGCAGTAGACAAAATGATCTCCCATCATCTGCATGTTCTCCGCCAGCATATTCCGGTAGCGGAATTCCCAGAGTTCTTCATCAAAGAGCTCCCGGTTCAGGGAAGGAATATCAAGACCGAATCCAGTCAGGAACGCAGCCATTTCCATCGTATGCTGAGACGTGTTTGAAGTCGTGAAACGCAGCGTATCGGTCAGCAGTCCTTTGTAGAGAAATGAAGCAGTCTGCTTCGAAACGTTCTGATCGCTGCACTGATGGAAGAATTCCGAAAGAATCTCGCAGGTTGCAGCCATCTGAGGATACACATACTGCTCATTTCCGAACGGATCGCGTTCGGGATGATGATCGATCTTGATGATCTTCTTTCCAGTGCTATAGCGCTGATCATCGACGCGTTCCTGATTTGCCGTATCAAGGACAATCACGAGGCTGTTCCGGATCGTGTCATCGGAGACAGATTCCAGAGCCGGCCAGATGCCATTGCCGCAGGATTGCGTTCCGCAGGCATGTACCTGTTTGCTTGGCCAGTTGTCCGCAATCCAGTTCTTCAGACCGTACTGGGACCCGAATGCATCGCAGTCGGGATTCTCATGCCGGAAGATCGTGATGATTTCTGCTTCCTCAATGTCTTTCAGCAGTGTTCCGAACATTTCAGAGACCTAAGAGACGGACTGTATCACGGGCGATGACGAGCTCTTCGTTCGTCGGGATCACCCATACCGCAACCTTGGAATCCGGCTTGGAAATCAGAGCTTCCGTGCCATGAACCTGAGCATTCTTCTCATAGTCGATGGAGAGGCCCATGCCTTCTTCCAGATGCTTCAGGATTCTCTCTCTGGTATGGCTGTCATTCTCGCCAAGACCTGCCGTGAATACCATGGCATCCGTATGACCGAGTTCCATATAATAGCCGCCGACCACATTGATGACACGGTTGGTATAGAGCTCTGTGGTCAGAATAGCCCGCTCATTGCCCTGTTCGACTGCTGCCTGAATATCACGCGCATCGCTGGAGATGCCGGAAACACCCAGCATGCCGGAACGCTTGTTCAGAATCGTATCCATCTGATCCGGAGTCAGGTTCAGCTTCTTCATCATGTAGAACACGACCGTCGGATCGATATCGCCGGAACGGGTTCCCATCATGATTCCTCCAAGCGGGGTCAGGCCCATGGAAGTATTGATGCACTTGCCATCGCGGATTGCCGTGATCGAAGCACCATTGCCCAGATGGCAGGTGATGAGATTCATGTGGTTGATATCCATTCCCATCAGTTCTGCACATCTTCTGCTGACATAGTAGTGCGAAGTGCCATGTGCACCATAGCGGCGGATCTTGTACTGGGTATACCAGTCATACGGAACCGGGAACAGGAACGCTTCCGGACCCATGGTGGTATGGAATGCAGTATCGAAGACGAATACGTGGCCGATATGAGGCAGAGCTTCCTTGAATGCCTTGTAGCAGACCAGATGAGCTGGGTTATGAAGCGGAGCGAGTTCAGAGAGCTCATCTACCTTCTCGACCACATCATCATTGACGACAACAGAGCCATCAAAGTATGCACCACCCTGGACAATCCGGTGGCCGGCACCCTTGATTTCCTCGAGTGAGTCGACGATGTGATATTCCACCAGAGACTTCAGCAGCAGATCTACTGCGGTCTTATGATCCGGAAGCGGCAGGGTCTTCTTGACCTTTTCTCCGTTTACCTTGATCGTGAACGCACCCAGATCCTGGCCGATGCGCTCTGCCTGGCCGGATGTGAGCACCGTCTCGGACGGCATGTCAAACAGCTGGAATTTCAATGAAGATGAGCCTGAATTTACTGCAATAACTTTAGTCATAATTTCCTCCTTCAGCTTCAGTTTCCCGGCACAGATTCAGAAGATGGATAATCTCTTCCCGATTCTGTGCATGTTCGATTTCATCATACAGTTTTTTTCTCTTCTGCCAGAGAGCCGCCTGCTTCAGAACCTCCTCATAGTGAGTCAGTTCCTTCTCGCAGCGGCGGATGCTGTCATGCACTGCTGCCCTGGATACCTGCTGCAGTTCTGCAATCTCCGTCAGCGACAGATCCTCCCGGTAATAGAACCGGCAGATCTCCTGCTGCTTCGGAGTCAAAAGACCCCCGTAGAAATCCAGCAGCGTATTCATCTGAATCTTATCAAGCATCCTGCAGGCCTTCGGAAATGCTGTAGAGATACGAATCCAGATCGAACGGACGCAGATCCTCCGGCTTCTCGCCGAGCCCGATATACAGCACCGGCAGCTTCAGCTTATGCTTGATCGAGATGATGATGCCGCCTTTGGCGGTGCCATCCATCTTCGTCAGAATCAGCCCGGTCAGGTTTGTCGCCTCATTGAAGACCTCGGCCTGATGCAGACCATTCTGTCCGGTTGTTGCATCGAGCACCAGCCATGTATCATGCGGAGCACCTTCGATCTCTCTGCCCGCAACCCGGTTCATCTTGGAAAGCTCAGCCATGAGACCGGCTTTGTTCTGCAGACGTCCGGCCGTATCGCAGAGCAGGATATCGATGCCATGTTCCTTCGCATATCTGGTACCGTCGACAATTGCTGCACTCGGATCGCCGTTTTCTCTGCCTTTGACGACTGGAACATTCAGCCTCTCGCCCCATTCAGCAAGCTGGTCGATTGCTCCTGCCCGGAATGTATCTGCCGCAACGAAAGCAGTCTTCTTTCCCTGTTTCTGATACATGCTTGCAAGCTTGGCAGCCGTTGTCGTCTTGCCAGACCCATTGACCCCTTCCAGGAAGATCACCGTCGGACCACTCTCGTTATAGACTGGCGGCTGATCCGGCGTCTCTTCATAGATATCGCGCATCGTCTTGACAACGAATTCCATCGCCCAGCGGAAGGTCAGCTTCGTGTAGTTCTTTGCATAGTCCCTAAGCTGCTCGCAGATATAGTCTGCCAGTTCAATGCCGACATCGCTCTCCAGCAGCACGATGGTGAGCTGCTCGAGGAAGTCATCATTGATTCCCTTGTAGTGGTATTTCAGCTGATTCAGCGAACCGCTGAATGAATCGCTGGACTTCTTGAATCCGCTGAGATATACCGCTTTTTCTTCTTTTTCCTTGCTGGAAAAGATTCCTTTCAGTGAATCGAAGAAACTCATTTCGTTTCCTCCTTGTTCTGATCTGCGAAATCAACTGCATCTTTCAGTTCTACCTTCAGCATCTGCGAAACACCCTGATGCTGCATCGTGACCCCATACAGCAAATCACAGTTCTCCATGGTTCCCGGCCGATGCGTGACGACGATGAACTGCGTCTGATCGGTATAGTTATGAAGATACTGCGCAAACCGCTCGACATTGCTCTGGTCGAGGGCTGCTTCGACTTCATCGAGGATGACCAGCGGCACCGGCTTCACTTTCAGGATGGCAAACAGCACGCACAATGCAATCAGTGCCTTTTCACCGCCTGAGAACAGCATGTTGTTCTGCACGGCCTTTCCCGGAGGCTGAGCATCAATATCAATGCCGGTATTCAGAATATCCGAAGGATCTTCCAGAACCAGCTTCGCTTTGCCGCCGCCGTACAGACCGCGGAAGATCTCATTGAATGCTGTGTTGACTGCATCGAAGGTTTCCTGGAACTGCTTCGTCATCACCGTATCCATCTCATCGATGGCAGCGAGAATCTTATCACGGCTCTGCGTCAGTTCTTCAATCTGCTTCTTCAGGAATTCATAGCGGTCATTGACTTCCTGGAACTGCTCTGGCGCTTCCATGTTGACATTGCCGAGATGCTCGATATCCGAACGCAGCTGCAGCACTTCTTCCCTTGCATTCTCAACTTTCGTATCGCTGACCTTCGTCTTGGCAAATTCATACGTCAGCTGATACTCGCTGGCCAGCCGCTGAAGGCTGTTCTCGATCTTCGTCTCGATCCGTCCCTGATCAACCTTGATCGCATTGGCAGAAGCGGTAAACCGCTCCTGGTCCTTTCTCATCTGCTTCAGCTGCTGATCCCGGCGCTCGATTTCGGCATTGAGCGTCTGCCGCTGCTCGCGCTTCGTGCGGATCTCAGAAGTGATCTCATCTCTGCGGCTGTAAGCCTGGTTGAGCCTGGTGACCGTATCATCCTGCTGCTCTTCTCCAGGCTGCTGATCGGCAGCAGCCTGCGGTTCCAGCAGAGCCAGATCATTCTTCAGCTTCTCGTACTTCGCCTGCTTTGCATCAACCACCGGTTCAAGCGAAGCGGCCTTGACACGATTTGCCTGCAGGCGTTCCGTGACAGCCTTCTGATCGCTTTCTGACTTCTCAGCAGCTTTTCTGGCAAGCTCGGCTCTGGCAGTCTGACTGTCAATTTTCTGCCTGATATCAGCTGCTTCGCGCTGAATCGTGATCGGAGTCGTATTGTGCTTCAGACGGCCGCCGGTCATGGAACCGCCCCGGTGAATGATTTCGCCGTCGGTGGTCACGATATTGTACTGACGCCGCGTGAGGGCAGACAGCTCATTTCCGGTCTCCATGGAATCGACGACCAGAACATTGTTCAGAAGTGCATTCACGATCGGCTGGAACTTCGGATCGCAGGTCACAAACTGGCTTGCCGTTCCGAGATACCCTTTCGTGCTGCTGCAGATGACCTTGGCTTCTTCAGACAGATAGCGCGGGTTCAGCACATTCAGCGGCAGGAAGGTTGCCCGGCCGGAGCTGTTGCGCTTCAGAAAACGGATCGCATCTCTGGCTGCCTGCTCATCTGCAGTCACGATGTTGTACATCGCGCCGCCGAGCGCTTCGCTGATTGCATTCTCATAGCCGGCATTCGCATGAATCTCCTGACCGACTACCCCGAGGATGCCATGCAGAGCATTGCGGTTGTCCATGACTGCTTTCGTTCCGGCCTGCCGCATCGAAGAAAACGGATCCTTCAGCATGTTCTCGAGATAAGCCTGCTGGCTCTGCAGAGATCTCAGCATGCCCATGGCTTGTTCATATTCGGACTTGCGGTCAAACGTATTCTGAACAAGCTGTCTCAGCTTCTCGCTGTCCAGCTGCATTTCCCGGCTGATCGCATCGAGACGCTGCTTGCGGTCTTCATATTCCTGCTTAGCCGAAGCTAAAAGGTCTCTCGTCTCTTTTGCTTTCTCCTCGCGGCTGCCGGTTTCGATGATATACTTGCGCCGCTCATCCATCTCCGTCTTGCGGGCTTCGAGCGATGTGATCGCATCTACGACCTTCATCAGCTCCTCCTGCAGCGCACTGATCTCGCGGTCCAGACGGGAAGTCTCTTTTTTCTGCTCGGCAATCTGCGTCTCGGAAACCTGGATCTGCGTCTGGCTGATTGCAGACCTCGATTCAATATCAAAGAGCGTATTCTTCGCATCTTCGACCTGGGCATTCAGTTCATCAATATCCTGAACGAGTACCGTGATCTCGATCTCCTCGAGACGCTTCTTCTTCTCCCGATAGATTTCTGCTTTGCGTGCTTGTCTGCGCAGCGGACTGACTTGTTTCTCGAGTTCAGCCAGGATATCCTGGCAGCGGTCCAGATTCTCTTTCGTGCGCTCCAGTCTGGACAGAGACTCCAGCTTGCGCTTCTTGTATTTGGCAACCCCGGCAGCTTCTTCAAAGATGCCGCGGCGTTCAGCAGGCTTTTCTTCGGCAAAGCGGATGACATTACCCTGCGAGATGATGCTCAGGCTGTCTTTGCCAAGACCTGTATCCATGAAAAGATCCACGACATCGCGCAGTCTCACCTTATTGCGGTTGATGAGATACTCCGCATCGCCGGAATCTCTGTATAAACGCCGGGTTACTTCAAGTTCCTGCTGATCGGAATTCAGAATGTGGTTCTCGTTTCCGAAGACCAGCGTGACTTCCGCCATATTCAGCATTTTCCGATCGGCTGAGCCTGAGAAGATGACATCATTCATTTTCTCGCCGCGCATCGAGCGGGCACTCTGTTCGCCGAGCACCCACCGGACCGCATCGGTGATATTCGACTTGCCGCATCCGTTCGGGCCGACGATGCCGGTAATCGGATGCTCAAAGGTAATCACCGTCCGGTCAGCGAACGACTTGAATCCCTGCATTTCAATCCGTTTTAAAAACATTCAATCTCCTTAAAAGTCCGTATCAAATTATAGCAAAAAGGCTTTTCGGATCAAAGAACAATGCGGCATTGCGCCGCATCTGTTCACTGTTTATTCTGCTGTTCCTTCAGCAGGGTGATGATTTCTTCCAGAGCCTTGGTCTCATCGCTCTTGACTGGCGATGGAGCAGGAGCTGCTTCCTTCTCTTTTTCCAGAGAACTGTTCAGCTTGTTGATCGACTTCACGATGATGAAGAGAACGAGTGCGAGCAGGAAGAAGTTGATCACTGCCGAAATGAAGGCACCGATGCCGAGATCCACACTGCCCATGTGAATGACCACCTGGCTGAAATCCACCTGGAACAGAAGACCGATGATCGGATTGATGATGTTTTCCGTCAGGGATGTCACGATGCTCTGGAAAGCAGCGCCGATGATCACGCCGACTGCCATATCCATGACATTCCCCTTCAAGGCGAAATCCTTAAACTCTTTCATGAATTTCTTCATACGCTTCTCTGATAATCTCCTTTTTCTTTTCTTCCGGCTCTTCCCGGAGGATCACATAGCTGCCGCTGCAGTACGGATTATCTGAGCAGTACGGCTCAGGTTCCAGTACTTCGACGGTATCGCCATTCCGGAACAGAGGGTAGATTCTCCCCTCCATGTCTTTCATATACTCCGGCATCGCGTTCATGAATCCCTGCTTGATATACATCAGAGTCCTTCTCCCGTATACCAGCCGGTAGGTCACCGGAACAAATCCGAAGCGGGCTTCTGCAGCCTTGAGAATCCGCTCAATCTCGGCGCTCGTGCATTCTGACGAGAAGATGGCAGAATCAACCCCGGGAACATTCAGAAGAAACGCAAGACTATAGGAGTTGCAGCAATTCAGATTCATGCCTGCGATCACATGGCTGAGATCCTGATTCAGAGCTCCCGGTTCCCGGATCACACCGGAAATCAGCTTCAGTTTATCATGTTCCGTTTCCGAGACAACCGGAAGTTCATTTTTCGCATTCAGCGCAAGGCAGTTTTCAGGCAGCTCCATCCCTTCTGCTCCTTCCACGAGCAGATCATACGTATGGGCATGCGGATCTTCCAGATGGAAGGCATAAGGCTGATGGCCAGCTCTGTTCTGCAGATGGAAACGCTGTTCCTGCAGCCTGCTCAGAACCTTTCTTCTGGTCTCATTCAGCACCGAAACCGGCAGGAAGATCTTTCCGTTCATGGTTCCTGACACCGACAGCATATAGGGAAACTCTCCTGCCTTGGCAAGATTGCTCTTCAGTTTTTCTTCTGCCAGCGGCGCTTTCTCAGCAGCTTCAATGATCTGCTCAGAGCAGGCAGAAACAGTATTTCCGCGCCCATCTGAAGCAGTCAGCTTCAGCGGCTTTCCGATCTCTGCTTCATATGACAGCGAAACCGGGCAGAGCTTCTGCTGATCATGAATCTTTTCCGCAATCAGATCCAGCAAGCGCGAATCACTGGTCTTCTGCAGTGGCTGATTGCGTCTTGGATGAGGAAGCGACTTGCACTCCAGCCAGACCACATCCCCGGCAGCTGCCTCATTTACGAGCAGATCCTTCTTCCAGATCCTCACTGCGGTGAGGCCCGTATCATGCGGTTCATTCAGAATGCGGAGACCATCATGCTGGTAGAGCGGAGCACTGAGCTTCACCTGCACGCGGTTATTCTCATACTTCAGCACTCTGCCGATTTCCACACCGCGATGATTCGGACGGTAGTGGCTCATGCGGTCATCCATGTCCGCATGGAACAGATGTCCTTCCGAGAAACCGCGGTTGAACATCAGCATCAGCTGTCTCAGCCGTTCCTCAGAAACCTTGTATACTCTGCCTTCATAATAGGCATCAATCGCTTCCCGGAACGTCCTGGTCACCAGCCATACATACTCCGGCCGCTTCATTCTTCCTTCGATCTTCAGCGAGCATACCCCTGCTTCAATGAGTTCCGGAATCTTATCGATAACATTGAGATCCTTCGGAGAAAGCAGATATTCTCCCTCCGGATCTTTCTTTGCAATGCCATCTCTGACCGGCGCATAGCGGAGCCGGCAGAGCTGGGCGCACATGCCGCGGTTGCCGGAACGATGCTTGATGGCGGAAGACATCAGGCACTGGCCGCTGTAGGAGATGCAGATGGCACCATATGCAAATACTTCGATGTCGATTCCGGTCTTCACGCATTCCTTCACGACTTCAATCGGCGTCTCTCTGGCAACGACTGCCCGGGCAGCGCCCATCTTCTTCATGAACTCGCATCCGGCAGGATTATGAATATGCATCTGCGTGCTGCAGTGCAGCTCGAAGTCCGGATATTCGATCCGCAGCCGATGGAACAAGCCGAAGTCCTGCACGAGCAGCGCATCTGCTCCCTGCTCATACAGGAAGCCCGCTTCTTTCATGGCATTGTCGATTTCCGTTTCATACAGCAGCGTGTTCATCGTGACATAGACGCGCACATCGCGATCATGACAGTACCTGATCGCTTCGATCATCTGATCATGATCGAAATTGCCCGCAAACGCCCGGGCGGAGAACAGCGTGCTGCCGAGATATACCGCATCGCACCCGGCTGCCACCGCAGCCTTCAGCGCATCCATATTGCCAGCCGGAGCCAGCAGTTCAATTTTTCTGTTCTGCATAGATTCTGATCTTTCTGTATTCTGAAACAAGGTCTTCCAGGGACATCCTGGCATTGGCACTGCTCGTGCTCGGCAGTCCGATCACTTCAATTCCGCAGTCGATATAGCGCTCATACAGGCGATATGCAAGCTTTCCGGTCGTGAAGATCTTCTTCACCGGAAGGTCTTTTACGAGATCTGCAATCGGATTAGGAACGGCGTCATGAATCGAAGCATCGCTGCTGCCGGAAATCGTGCAGGATGCAATCACATCCCAGAGCGCTAGATGATGCCTGTGGCAGAACTCTGCCCGATCAGTGATCTCTTCTTCAAATACTTCTGACAGCACCGGCCAGAAGCGGTTCGTGCGATTGGCGTAATAGAAGCCCTGCTCTCTGGAGACTGCCGAAGGAAACGAACCGAGAATCAGCACCCGGGACTCTGAATCACAGAGGGGCGGAAACGGATGCGTGACTTTTTCCTGCTTATGCACCATGATTCAGATTCCTCAACAGGAACAGATCAAACTCCATAGACGGATCTGTTTCCCCACGCTTTCCGCTCTGATCGAGATCAGCCAGTTCCGACAGCAGCCGCAGGAAATAGGCACTGCTTCTGCCCCTTGCAAGGCCGAGATCTTTATCTGGATAATAGCTCCCGGTAACCTTGCGGATCTCTTCATAGGAAAGCCCGCATTCATAGCATCTGACCACGGAATAGATCTTCCGGATCCTGGACGCAAACACCGGCAGGATTCTTCTCACATCCTGATAGCCGGAGGCCTTCATCGTATCAAGCGCCCGGAAGGTTCCTGCCGCATCCTGGGACAGGAAACAATCTCCGAGCTTCCAGATATTCGTATCCGGATTCAGGCTGACCAGATGTTCGATATCTTTCCGGTTCAGCTGTTTTTTCCCGTA
Source organism: Anaerolactibacter massiliensis (assembly GCF_900290205.1). NCBI lineage: Bacteria > Bacillati > Bacillota > Erysipelotrichia > Erysipelotrichales > Erysipelotrichaceae > Anaerolactibacter > Anaerolactibacter massiliensis. The sequence continues at coordinate 894,532 of NZ_OLMH01000002.1, forward strand.
GAGATCCATCTTATCGAGCGTCTTCAGAAATTCCGTATAGCTGTCGCTGATCCGCTCTTTCAGCTCAGCCAGCGCATCGTCTGTCAGCTGATATCCTTTCTTCCGGAGTTCCTCGCTGATCCGCTGATTCAGCTCCCGCGGAGAAAGCTTCAGGAACCGGAAGATCTGCACTGATTCATTCTCATGTGCTTCCAGCACTTTCAGTTCTTTCGTTCTGCGATCCGGCGAAAAGCCCCGGCAGATCAGATAGAGATCTGTATCGGGGTTCGGTGCGGTGCAGTACGCTTCCAGCAGATCGGAATTGTCTTTCCCTGTTTTCTTCTTTCCGGCAGCTCTTGTTCCGCTCTTCAGAAAATACGGATCGCTCAGGATCACTGCTCTGCGTTCTCCGAATAACGAGATCGTGCTGCACTGATTCAGCGCGCCTTCCAGCGAAAAAGTTCTGGCAGAAGCGTCGAGGTCGATGATATTCTCCCCTTCTGTCTTTCCTTTTTTCAGAAGCTGGCGTTTCTTCTGATCCAGCTGATATGTTTCGGTTCCTTCAAGAAGATAGATCATGTCACGAAGATTATAGCAGGATTCCGAACAAGCCGCCGCTCGTCAGAACCACATTGAACCTTCCGAGACACAGGATCCGGATCTCTCCGGCAGTCCGCGTATTCAGAAACGGAATCCGCCTGGCCAGAAGCTTCTGGATGGTATCCGGATGAGGATGATGATAGATGGAATACGAACCGGCAGAGATGATTGCAAGCAAAGGCTTTGCCTGATTAAGGAATGCTTCCGAACTTCCGGTTTTCGAGCCATGATGAGAAAGCTTCAGTACATCGCAATCCAGGGCATCATAGTGTTTCAGAATCTCCTGTTCCGCAATCTGATCAGCATCGCCCATGAAGAGATAATTCAGTCCATTCAGCTTCAGATACAGCACCTGGCTGCTGCGGTTCTCATCTGTCTCCTGCAGTTCATTGAGATCGAGAAACTCGAGGTTCCTGCATGCGGTGAGACCATGATGGCCGGTTATGACATTTCTGGGATGATAGGTATCCGTGATCAGTTCCTGATTGCCATTATGATCTTCATCCGGATGCGAGATGAATAACGTATCCAGACGGCGTATGCCTCTTCCTTCCAGCGAAGCAGAGACTGCTTTCCAGGCAGAAGGCTTTCCGGTATCGATCAGCACATTGCATCGATTCAGACTTTCCCGGATCAGGATCGAATCCCCCTGTCCGACATTGAGAAAGGAAACTTCCGCAAAGGGATGGAACAGACCGGTGATCTGAAAGCAGAGAAACAGGATCGAGAGAAGCATGCGCGGATGCGGAAGATGTTTCAGCACAGCCGCTGCCAGCAGATACAGCAGAAGCCCTGCTCCGAGCATCGAGCCGGGAAGATCGGCGATCTTCAGAAAACTCAGCACATGATCGAATGGATCAAGGATCCATAAGAGGTTCCATCCGGTCAGCAGCTCGATCCATGCAAGAATGCGGAAGACACCAAGCAGCGGAAACAGCTTCTTAAGCAGAATCATCTGCAGCGGATTCACGTTATGGAAGAGACACGACTGCATCATCATTCCTGCCAGAAAGCTGCTCTGCTTCGGATGCTCGGAAAGACAGGACGCATACGCAAAGACTGCCGGAATCAGAAACGAAGCGGAATGCACCGCAGATGGATTCAGAAGGATGCTCAGGGTCAGACCGATTCCGAGACGCTCCCGGTACGGGATTCTGAAAAGCTTCAGAAGTCTCAGGATCAGCCGCTGAGTCAGAAGATACGGGAAATGCCAGAAGACTGCAGAAGCGAACGCAGCTGCTGTCAGCAGCTGATCCTTTTCTTCCGGAAACAGGAAAAAACCGAGCAGCATAGAAAGCAGCGACAGCATTGCCGCGGAAGAAATGCCGGTATCTTCGAGAAAGCTTTCAAACGTTTTCTGATCGCTGCGGATGCCGAATAAGATGCGCAGCAGCGTGGCCTGCTTTCCGGAATCCTCGATGGCCAGCACTTTCTTCTGAACCAGACCCCGGAGGCTTCTGCTTTCCTGAATCACGGCTGGTGAATCCGAGATCAGCGAATAATAGATCCCCTGCCTTCTGCAGGCAGCCGGAAAGTCATAGGAATAGAATCCTCCGGTTCCTTCCAGAAGCTGCGGAGTGCCGGTAAAGGAAATTTTCGAATCAAGGATCAGGTCTGCATCAGTATTCACGATCAGCTTCGAATTTCCGTTCTGGACGATGGCGTAGTGCGTCTTCACCGCCCGGACAGTTCCGGTATGCCAGGCAGGCATCTTTCTGTCATAGCGCGGAATCAGAACCAGGATCAGAACAGGGAGCACATAGATCCAGGAATGATCCTGAGTACGTTTCCGCCAGATCAGCAGGCATAGCACCAGGATGAACCAGGGACAGCTGTCTTTCAGAAAGGCAGCTGCTGCTGTCAGGACGGAAAGCGTCAGCGCCGACTTGTAAAGCTGCTTCATAGCTTCAGATAGGGCTTCATCTTCTCATACTTGGAAGGCCCTATGCCCTTGACGCTCTGCAGGTCTTCCAGTGAGGAAAACAAGCCGTTTTCGTTCCGGTACTTCACGATCTGCTCCGCGGTTTTCGGTCCGATGCCGGGAACCGTGCAGAGCGTATCGGCATCTGCTGTGTTGATCGAGATGAGCGGCTGTTCTGCTTCGGATTTCTTTGCAGGGATATCAAGCACATCATGGTCGCTCAGAATGGTGTTCGGATTCAGCGCACCGAGATCAGCATCTTCCTTCAGACCGGCTTCGTTGAGAGCATCCTGCACGGTCGAATACGGAGCCAGCTTCAGCTCGCCTGGTTCGTTCACTTCTCCCCGGACGGTAACCGTGATTTCCTGCTTCTTCAGACTGCTGATGCGGATCGGATCAAGATGGCCCGGAATCAGTGCTGCCAGAAGCACAAAAAAGACAAGCAGCTGTTTCATTGAGAAACCCTCCGCCTGTCTTATAGTTCTGCAAGCTCGCTATTCCCTGTCAGCTGATCGAAACGATCATGACGGTATACGGCTTCTTGACGTTGACTTCTGCCGACTGACCAGCCTTCTTGTCCATGATTGCCTTTGCAAGAGGAGTCTCATTGGAAAGCTTGCCATTCAGCGGATCTGCTTCGGTAGAACCGACGATCGTATAAGTCGCTTCTTCCTTCGTATCCTGGAACTGAAGTTTGACGGTAGAACCGATTCTGACCTGACGGGAACCGCCCTTCGTGTTGATGATCTCATAATTCTTCAGCATGCCTTCGAGATCAGTGATTCTGGCTTCAACCTGAGCCTGCTTATCTCGTGCCGCATCATAGTCAGCGTTTTCGGAAAGGTCACCGAGAGAGCGCGCTTCCTTCAGTTCTGCCTTGACTTCTTCACGTACGACATGGACTAGGTTTTCATATTCATCCTGAAGTTTCTTCAGGCCCTCTTCCGTGACATAAATCTTATTTTCGTTCTCTGCCATTCTGACCTCCTGGAATTTTCTGCGCTGACATTATAACTCGGTGTGATGAATGATGCTACTGATTTTTGTGTTCAGAAGATCGATCGCTACGGTGTTTTCGCCGCCTTCCGGAATGATCAGATCCGCATACCGCTTGCTTGGTTCGATGAACGAATCATGCATGACCCGAACGGTATTCACATACTGATTCACGACGGAGTCAAGCGTTCTTCCGCGTTCCTTGACATCGCGGATCAGCCTGCGGATGAAGCGGATATCGGCAGCCGTATCCACGAAGATCTTGATGTTCTCGATTTCGCGCAGCTTCGGATCTTCCAGCACGAACAGACCTTCCAGCACGATGACATCTGCCGGATAGCATGTTTCCGTGACATCAGCCCGTGTATGATGCACGAAGTCATAGGTCGGCTTCTCTACCGGTCTGCCTGCGATCAGATCATTCATCTGCTGAAGCAGAAGATCGTTGTCGAACGCAAACGGATGGTCGTAGTTCGTCTTGACCCGCTCTTCCATCGGCTTATCGCTCTGGTCTTTATAATAGTCATCCTGGCGGATGATCAGAACGGATTTCTGATCCGAGAACTGATCCTTGATCTTGAGTGCGATGCTCGTTTTTCCGGAAGCGCTGCCTCCGGCGATTCCGATGATGATCGGCTTCATTCCTGTTCTGCCTCTCTTTCCTTCCAGCCTAGAAGTGTTCCATATCTATCATAATGCAGTTCCAGGGAGAAGATGCCGGAATTCTGTTCCATCAGCTTCTTCAGAAAGATCCGATCTCCTTCCCAGAGTGAGAGCGATGATAATTCTTCTTCCGGGATCCATGCAAGCATTCCTTCGTCGCAATCCTTCAGAGTTCCGGAAAACTCTTCTCCGGTATAGAGCCAGATCTTCTCTGGCTCTGTTCCTTCATAGAAGAACCAGACCGTTCCCCGGTATCTGAGATCTTCTGCCAGAAGCCCGGTCTCTTCCTTGATTTCCCGCAGCGCGCACTGCCGCATGGTCTCGCCTGGTTCCAGCTTTCCGCCTACGCCGATCCACTTGCCGGCATTGACATCATGCGGCTTGCGGTTGCGATACAGCATCAGCCAGCGGTGATTCTCCATCAGATAGCAGCAGCTCGAGCACTTCATGCTTTCCCGTATAATGCCACATTGGCATTATGTTCTTCCAGCGTCTTGGCATAGTAGACCGTTCCCGTATCCACATCTGCCATGAAATAGTAGTAGCCGACATAATCCGTGTTCGGATTCAGAACTGCCTGGATCGCATCCTCACCCGGATTCACGATCGGTCCCGGCGGCAGGCCGGTATGGAGATACGTATTGTACGGACTGTCGACATCCGGATTGTACTCGCACTGTTTCCAGTCTTCGCCGCTGTCCGCATCCAGCGCATAGCAGACGGTCACGGAACTCTGCAGAGCCATGCCATCCTGCAGGCGGTTGTAGAACACCTGGGCAATCTTGGCCATATCTTCCGGATTGCCGGACTCATACTGCACAATCGAAGCGAGCGTGTAGATCTGATGGATTGTGAGACCATAAGAATTGGACGCAATCCCATCGGCATATTTGTTATAGACCGCCAGGGTCTGATCGAGGATCTTCTCGGTGATCACCTTCGGATCGGTTTCCGTCCGGTAGAACGTATACGTATCCGGGCAGAGATAGCCTTCGAGATTATGACGGATATCAGCATTGAAGATGTCTTCGGTCAGAAACGGATACTTGTCCATCAGCGAATGCAGATAATCCGAATCATTCCACAATGCCAGCAGATCATCTGCCGATACCTGCGTCTTCTCGGCAATCTTCTGGGCGACATTCTTCGTCCAGTCGCCTTCGATGATTGTGACGCTGTCTTCATCCGCAATGGCGGCAGTCGCATCATTGAGGGTCGTGAAGATCTCATCGACACTCATGGAAGGATTCAGCGTATAATCCCCTGCTTTGACATCGGAGAGATTGTTCGTCTTAGCAAAGAAAGCTGCAAACAGCGCATTGCGCACCAGTTTCTCGCTTTGCAGATTCTCAGAGACCGTCTTCAGAGATTCTCCGGAATTCACGGTGAACACGACATCTTCCCCGGTGCTGCTGACCGGTTTCAGGGAAGAACGGTAGCTTGCATAGACCCCGCCGAGCACCAGTATGAAAAGAATCAGGATCAGGACAATCAGTCTGCCGACTCTGAGTCTTCTCTTCTTTCTGCGCTTTCCTGACGATTTATGCTTCGCCATCTTCCTCTTCTTCTTTCTGGAAGGCTCCGAGCACTTCCTCGCACATCTCGATCTCCTCCGGATCGGTGACTTCTTCCATCGTGCCATCAGCCTCATAGCTGTAGGCATAGACGGTTCCGCTTTCATCATCCGGATCGGTGAACAGAACAAAGTGACGGGTCTCGCTCTTGTCAAATGTCAGAACGATCTCCATCTCATGTTCAATCCCGTCTTCATCTGTCAGAAACAGACGCTTATCATCTTCCAGCATGCCTTACCTCCTGGTATCTTCATCACGTAAAAGGCGGCGGTGCATCGCCTGCTTACTGATTCGCATCAAGATAATACTGCAGAATCCGCACTGCCGCCATCTGGTCAATCACTTTTTTCCGCTTTTTCCGGGATACATCTGCCTCCAGCAGGATCGCTTCGGAATCCTTGGTCGTATTACGCTCATCCTGAAGCTTCACCGGAATGCCGGATTCTTTCTCGAGCTGCTTTCCGAAAATCTCGCAGATCTGGGCCCGTTCGCCAGCATCGCCATTCTCCAGCAGCGGATACCCTAAGACGATGATATCCGGCTTTTCCCGCTCAATCACCGAGAGGATCCTGTCGAGGGCCTGATCGTAGTCATCCGGATGAAACCGGATCGTCTCAACCGTTTCAGCAATGAAGCCCGTTTCGCTTCGCGAGACCCCGCAGGTAACACTGCCGAGATCCAGTCCGAGATACTTCATTCCTTGTTCTTTCCGTTTTCTTCCAGATAGAAACGGACCAGCTCTTCAATGATTTCATGCCGCTCCACCGACTGGATGATGCTGCGGGCATTCTTATGGCTGGAAATATAAGCAGGATCATTAGAAATCAGATAGCCAGCCAGCTGGTTGATCGCATTGTATCCCCTCTCCTCGAGTGCCTCCTGCACCAGAAGCAGCACCTGACGGATATTTTCACGCCGGATCTGATCTGCATCAAAACTGACTGTCGGAGAAATATCATTCTTTGTCATGGGAATCACCTCGCTCTTCCTCATTTTAGAGCAAAAGACACGAAAAGTATATCCGAAAACAACGCTTCCGGAGAGGGTACCAACGCAGAAAGGGAAGCGAATTGCTTCGCTTCCCTTTCTGATCTTCTGTTTTCTCTCAGGCGTTCTGAATTCTCTTGCGTACTTCTTCAATCGCAGCATCGAGCTTCGAAACATCTCTGCCGCCAGCCTGAGCCATGTCCGGACGTCCGCCGCCATTGCCGCCGGTCAGCTGAGCAGCCGCCTTCACGAGATCGCCGGCCTTGAGGCCCTTGGCAATTGCAGCCTTGCTGCAGGCACAGACAAATGTCACTTTGCCAGCACCTTCATTGGCCAGGAACACGATGCCATTCTGCATCTTGTTGCGCAGCGCCTCGGCATAGTCCTTCATTCCGCCGGTTTCCATATCCTTCTGCTTCAGGATCAGAACTTCCAGACCGGAGATGGATTCCTTCTTCGAAAGCTGTGCATCGGCATCCGCCAGCATTGCTTTCTGCTTCTCAGCAGCCACTTCCTTCTTCAGCTCGGCATTCTCATCAAGCAGCTTCTGAATGCGCTCCTGCAGGCCTTCCCAGTTCTTCATCTTCAGGATCGCTGCTGTATCATCGAGGTAATCCTGTTCTCTGCGGAAGTCTTCATATGCCTTCATCTTCGTCTCGCACGTAATACGGCGGATGCCGGAACCGACGGACTCTTCGCTGATGATCCGGAACACGCCGAGATCGCCGGTATTCGATACATGCGTGCCGCCGCAGAATTCCTTGGAGAAATCACCCATGGAAACAACTCTTACGAAGTCTCCGTACTTCTCATCAAACAGTGCCGTAGCACCGGTCTTGCGGGCTTCCTCGATCGGCAGCACTTCTGTGGTAACCGGAATATCTTCCTGGATCTTCTCGTTGACGATCTCTTCGACCTTCTTCAGCTGCTCAGCCGTCGGCTTCTCGAAATGCGTGAAGTCGAAACGGGCATAATCCGGGCAGTTGTAGGAACCAGCCTGAGCAATATGGCTGCCGAGCACCTCTCTCAATGCTGCCTGCAGCAGATGCAGGCAGCTGTGGTTCGCACGAGTCTTCTGACGTGCTTCATAGTCATAGGCACCTTCTACCTCATCGCCGAGGTGCAGCGTTCCTTCGACATTCTCGATGTGATGCAGCGGCTGCTTGTGCGGTGCTTTCTTCACATCGGTGACATCGGCGTGGAACAGATCATTCCAGATCTTTCCGGTATCTGCGCACTGGCCGCCGGATTCTGCATAGAAGCAGGTACTGGAGAGAATGACATCACCCTCTCCTTCGAGTTCATCTACCTTCACGCCATTGCGGAACAGGCCGATGACCTTGCCCTTGCAGGTACGATCCGTGTAGCCGGTAAACTCAGATTCTTCAATGAAGTCCATCAGATCCTCGGACTGACCATGCATGGACTGCAGCTCGCCGCGCGCATCTCTTGCCCGCTGCTTCTGGGCTGCCATCTCTTTGTCGAAGCCCGCTTCGTCTACCGTATAGCCGGCATCTTCTGCAATTTCAGCCGTCAGCTCTTTCGGATAGCCGTACGTATCATAGAGACGGAATACGACTTCACCCGGCAGGTTCTTCGTGTCTGCATGTTCCTTCAGAGCTTCCTGCAGCAGCGTCTCGCCATTGGCAAGCGTGCGGTGGAAGGACTCTTCTTCGTTCTTCACGAGCTTCTCAATCAGCGGAACCTTCTCTTCGACATAGCCGTAGTAGTCCTTCATGGCATCAGCAGCTACCTGCACGAGCTTGTACATGAACGAGCCTTCAATGCCGAGCTTGATGCCATAGCGCACGGCTCTGCGCAGCACTCTGCGGAGCACATAGCCTCTGCCTTCATTTGAGAACATCGCACCATCCGCAATCGCGAATGTCACTGTACGGATATGGTCAGCGATGACCCGGTAAGCCATCTTGTATTCCGGATCGGAATACGGATGCTTTGCGAATTTTTCGGTTGCTTCGATGATCGGCATGAAGAGGTCGGTATCGAAGTTGGTTTCCTTGTCCTGCACAAGGCATACCAGACGTTCCAGGCCCATGCCGGTATCGATGTTCTTCTGCGGCAGTTCCTTGTACTCGGTACGCGGAACTTCGCCAGGACGGCAGTCATACTGCGAGAAGACGATGTTCCATACTTCGATGTAACGGTCATTGTCGATGTCTTCGAAGAACAGCTTCTCTCCGATATGATCCGGATCATACTTCTCGCCGCGGTCGTAATAGATCTCGGTATCCGGTCCGCCAGGTCCTCTGCCGATTTCCCAGAAGTTATCCATGGACTTATGGATATGCTTCGGATTCATGCCGGTTTTCACCCAGATGTCATACGCTTCCTGATCATCCGGATAGACCGTGACATACAGACGCTCCGGATCGAATCCGATCCAGTCTTTCGAGGTCAAAAATTCCCATGCCCACGGAATCGCTTCTTTCTTGAAGAAGTCTCCGATCGAGAAATCGCCGAGCATCTCGAACATCGTCAGATGTCTGGAAGTACGGCCGACATTCTCAATGTCATTCGTGCGAATGCATTTCTGGGCATTGACGATGCGGTTGCACTTCGGTTTCTCAGTTCCGTCAAAATACTTCTTCAGGGTAGAAACCCCTGCATTGATCCAGAGCAGCGTCGGATCATTGTGCGGGATCAGGCTGGCACTCGGCTCAACCTGGAATCCCTTCTGGGCAAAGAAATCCAGGAACATCTGACGCACCTGATTTCCCGTCGGTACTTTTCTTGTTTCGCTCATATCTTCCTCCTGATGAAATAAAAAACCTGCAGAAATCTCTGCAGGAACGCTCTTCACGCGGTACCATCCTGATTCATGTTCCAGGAAGGAACATGCACTTGATTCTGATCATAACGCCGATCCCGCGGCATGGATTGGATGCCTCTCCGAAGCAGCTTCGTATCCGCCTCCCTGAAAGCTTCCACCGACCGCTTTCTCTCTTCTTAGGACCTGCGCATATTACTTGTCTTCTTCACTGAGTTCCTGCATATCCTATCACGAAACGATTTTCAAAGAAAGCAGAAATCATGCCGGAAACCAGGCAGTTCCCAGGACTTTTCGATTGACGAAATGCATAGGATGCAATATATTTCATATATTGTAAGAAATTACAGTAAGGGGAATGAAAACTATGAAGAAATTTACAGCAGCATTACTGAGCTCCATACTCTGTACGAGCCTTGCTGGATGCGGTTCTTCCGCCTCCTCCGCCACTGCCGCAGCTGCTTCTGCTGCAGCTTCTGAAGCACCTGCAGCTTCTGCTTCGGCAGCAGCTGCAGACACGACTGGAAAAACGTATACGATCGGTATCGTTCAGCTTGTTCAGCATGAGGCTCTCGATGCGGCTACCCAGGGCTTCCAGGATGAAGTCAAAGCGGAACTCGGCGAAGATGCAGTCACGTTCGATGTGCAGAACGCAGCCGGCGATTCGGCAACCTGCACGACCATTGCCAACCAGTTCGTCACCGAAGGCGTCGATCTGATCATGGCCAATGCGACCCCTGCCCTGCAGGCAGCAGCTGCCGCAACCAATACGATTCCGATTCTCGGAACTTCCGTAACCGAATACGGAACAGCACTCGGCATTTCCGATTTCAGCGGAACCGTCGGCGGCAATATTTCCGGTACTTCTGATCTGGCACCTCTGGATCAGCAGGCCGCAATGTTTGATGAACTGCTTCCGGATGCGACGAAGATCGGCATCCTCTACTGCTCGGCTGAAGCAAACTCCGTCTATCAGGCAAACGTTGTCCAGAAGGCTCTGGAAGCTGCTGGCAAGACGGTAACGATCTACACTTTCACGGACTCCAACGATGTCGCATCCGTGACCAGATCTGCCTGCTCGGAGAATGATGCCCTCTATATTCCGACTGACAATACCGCTGCTTCCTGCGCAGAATCCATCAACAACGTCGCTTCGGAATCCAAGACCCCGATCATCGCTGGGGAAGAAGGAATCATGAGCGGCTGCGGAATTGCTTCCCTGACGATTGACTACTATGAACTCGGCGTTACGACCGGAAAGATGGCAGTCAGGATCCTGACGGGAGAATCCGATATCAGCACGATGCCGATTGAATACTATCAGAACCCGGTCAAGAAATATGCAGCAGATCGCTGCGAAGCATACGGAATCACGGTTCCGGATGATTACACTGCTTACGAGGGCTGATTCGGAATGGCTCCTCTTGTAACTGTTTATCCTGCTCTGGATCCCGCCAAGCTCCTGGCATCGATGCCGGCAGGCATTGCCCAAGGTCTGATCTGGGGCATTATGGCACTCGGCGTCTACATCACGTTCCGGATGCTGGATTTTGCGGATATGACGGTTGACGGCACGTTCACGACCGGCGGTGCCGTCACGGTCATGCTGATACTGGCGGGATGGAACCCATGGGCAGCGATGCTCGTGGCATTTGCGGCCGGAATTGCGGCTGGTCTGGTTACCGGACTGCTGCATACGGCTCTTGGCATTCCGGGAATTCTCTCCGGAATCCTGACCCAATTTGCCTTGTATTCCATCAACCTTGCGATCATGGGCATGTCTGCCAACAAAGCGCTGAGCGTGGATCAGTATGATCTGGCCGTGACCTCGAGAGATGTTCCTTCGGCAATCCTGATCGGCGTCATTCTGAGTGTGATCCTGGTTGCTCTGCTCTACTGGTACTTCGGCACGGAACATGGTTCTGCCATGCGTGCAACCGGCTGCAACCCCGAGATGGCAAAAGCCCAGGGCATTTCCATCAATGCGATGAAAGTCATCGGCCTTGCCCTCTCGAATGGTCTTGTTGCGTTCTCTGGCGGACTGATGGCTCAGTTCCAGGGATTCTCTGATATTAACATGGGCCGGGGCGCAATCGTCATCGGTCTTGCGGCAGTCATCATCGGCGAAGTCATTGCGGCAGCAGTGAATCCGAAAAAGTTCAACTTCGGGTTCAGGCTTCTGCTGATTGTGCTGGGCGGGGTTATCTACTACCTGGTTGTCGTCTTAGTCCTCTGGATGAAGCTTCCTTCCAACTTCCTGCGTCTGTTCACGGCCGTGATCGTCGCGATCTTCCTGGCTGTTCCGAACCTGCAGGCAAGAAGCAGGAGTTCATTTGCCAAGGCTGGCAAGCAGGCCAAGGAGGTGCGCTGATATGACCAAGATGCTGGAACTGAAGCATGTCTCCAAGACCTTCAACCCGAAGACCATCACGGAGAAACATGCTCTGGATGATATCAGCCTCACGATGGAAGAAGGCGACTTCGTCACCGTCATCGGTTCAAATGGAGCCGGAAAGAGCACGATGCTCAATGCGATTGCCGGCGTCTGGCCTGTGGATGCAGGAAAGATCGAGATTGCCTCTCAGGATGTGACCGGACTGCCTGATTACAAGCGGGCTGGTCTGATCGGCAGAGTTTTCCAGGATCCGATGACCGGAACTGCTGCGACCATGCAGATCGATGAGAATCTTGCCCTTGCAGCGAGACGAGGCCATCGGCGCACGCTGAAATGGGGCGTGACGGCAGAAGAACGCCAGCAGTACCAGAAGATGCTCGAGGAACTCGGACTCGGTCTGGAAGATCGTCTGAGTGCAAAAGTAGGATTGCTGTCAGGCGGCCAGAGACAGGCTCTTACCCTTCTCATGGCAAGCCTTCAGAAGCCGAAGCTGCTGCTGCTCGATGAGCATACCGCAGCCCTTGATCCTAAGACTGCCCGCAAGGTCCTGGATCTTACGGATACGATTGTTACCAGAGATCATCTGACTGCACTGATGGTCACGCATAACATGAAAGATGCAATTCAGCGCGGCAACCGGCTGATCATGATGCATGAAGGCAGAATCATCTTCGATGTCCGCGATGAAGCAAAAGCTTCTCTTTCGGTAGAAGATCTGCTGCGGAAATTCAGTGAAGTCAGCGGCGAAGAATACGCCGATGATCAGGCTCTCTTAACCAAGTAAATAGGCATATGAAAGGACAGCTGAGTGCTGTCCTTTTCAGATGCTTTGATGCTGTGCCTGGATCAGCTTTTCCTTGAGGCCCGTATTGCGCACATGCCGCTCCAGCGTGCTGATACCCTGAAGGAAGGCCCCCTTCTCACCTAAGAGAACCAGCGACTGTCTGGCCCGGGTCACTCCGGTATAGATCAGCTTTCTCTGCAGCATGTAGTAGTACTGATACGTCATCGGCATGATCACAATCGGGTACTCGCTGCCCTGCGCCTTGTGGATCGAGATGCAGTATGCAAGCGTGATATTCCGGAATCCTTCCGGATTGTATTCGACATAATTGTCATCTTCAAAGCGGACGACCAGAGCAGGTTCATGGTTCTCGGTCTCTGTCCTGTCATAGATCTCGACCAGCTCGCCGATATCGCCATTCGAGATCCCGTCATCGGGCTGATTCTTCAGCTGCAGAATCTTGTCATGAAGACGGAAGGTCAGATATCCGACTTTCAGTTCAGGCTTGGAAGCTTCGGGCGGATTGAAGCACTGCTGCAGCGCATTATTCAGCACGTCGATGCCTGCCGGTCCGCCGTAGATCGGGCTGAGCACCTGGATGTCATTCATGTCATAGCCCTTATCCAGGGCACTTTTCACGACGGCTAATACCCGGTCTCTGATCTCATACCTGGAGCATTCCAGGAACTTCACATCGTGATTGAGATCAGAGAAATCAGCCGTTCCGTCATGAATCTCATGCGCCAGACGGATCACATCGCTGCCTTCCTTCTGCCGGTAGATATGGCTCAGGCGGATCAGCGGAAAGCAGCCGCTTTCAATCAGATCGCGCAGCACGCTGCCTGGTGAAACAGAAGGCAGCTGATCTTCATCGCCGATGACGCAGATCTTGCGGATATGGCGGGATGCCTTCAGAAGGTTATAGAACAGCCAGTTATCGACCATGGAGAACTCATCGATGATCAATAGGTCTGCGGAGAGCGGTTCTTCTTCATTCACGCCGAACGTATTGGTTTCAAGGTCCCATTTCAGCAGCGAATGAATCGTGACTGCTTCCGTTTCCGTCGTTTCGGCAAGATGCTTTGCGGCCCTTCCGGTCGGAGCCGTGCAGACGACGGTGCTGCCCGGATAGATCACCCGGAACAGCGTCACAAGAGCCCGGACTACGGTCGTTTTGCCGGTTCCCGGTCCTCCGGTCAGGATCAGAAATGGATTCTGAAAGAACGTATGCACTGCTTCCCGCTGCGAATTGTCATAGGTGATCTGAAACCGGTTCTCCAGATCGCCGAGATATCCGTTCACGGATTCTTCCAAAGCAGGCTCCAGTTCTTCTTCCGGAAATGACGCCAGGAAGGAACTGATGAATGATTCAGACTGATACTGCGAGATCGGGTAGACCCGATTCTCTTCCAGGACGAGCTGATTGCGGAATACCGCCCGGGACAGGAGATCTTCAAACTCATAGGAAAGGCCATTCATGGCTTTATCGAAATTAGCCTGCAGAGTCTCTTTGAGCACATAGGAATCTCCCGACGAAACACAGAGATCCATGCACAAGGAAATGAGATAGGCATAGAGCCGGCGCTCATCATCCCGGGCAATGCCGAGAGAATCTGCAATCTTATCTGCAGTCTTGAATCCGAAACCATCGCATTCCTCAATCACACGGTACGGATTCTCACGGATCTTCTCGAGGGCATCTTTGCCATAGGCCCGATTCAGCCGGATCAGGTTTCGCTGGCCGAGGCCATGGATATTGAGAAAACGCACCAGATCCTGCATGCCGTCAGATTCCTTCTGCAAGCCTTCCGTAATGACCTGGATTTTTTCATCAGAAAGACCGGGAACCTGATGCAGTATCTCAGGATTCTCCCGGATTTCCTTCAGGCAGTCTTCACCGAGGGCATTCACGATTGCCTTGGCAGTCTTCTTGCCGATGCCAGGAAACTGGATCCCGGAAAGATAGCGGATGATCCCCTCTTCTTCATCCGGAAGCGGACGTTCCATTGACTGGATGGCGAACTGCATGCCGTATTTCGGATGTTCGACATAAGTCCCGTAAAGCCGGGTCAGGATATCTGTTTCAACGGAAGGAAGAATTCCGGTGCAGGTGATGACTTTCTCAGTTTCATCCTGAAGCCGGAACTTCATCACGGTATACATCGTGGCATCATTCCGGTAGACGACATAGACGATCTTTCCGGTCAGCTCGATCAGCTTTCCATCATCCATTCGCACGCTCCCGGATCTTCTGCATCAGGTCTTCGCCATTGCGGAATACCTGATCGATGACACCTCCGCCGATGACGCGGTCGCCATCATAGAACACTGCTTCCTGCCCAGGTGTCATGGAGCGGATGAGCTGCGGGTAAGTTACTTTCAAAGTCGTATCATCGACCCGTTCAATGCGGCAGTCCTGATCCGGCTGCCGGTAGCGGAACTTGCCATGGCAGTCTGCAGGCTCAGTGAAATCCATGAGCCAGTTCATGTCCTTCACGATGCAGGAATCGCTGTAAAGCCACTCCGGATGCGCTTCATCGGTCACATAAAGCTCATTGGCATAAATATCCTTGCCGACCACGTAATACGGGCCGGTGCCGCCGATATCGAGTCCTTTTCTCTGGCCGATCGTGTAGTAGAGGACGCCTTTATGTACTCCGACGGTTCTTCCGTCAGCGATATCGATGATTTTTCCCGGTTTCATCGGCAGATAGTTGCTCAGAAATTCCCGGAACTTCCGTTCGCCGATGAAGCAGATGCCGGTGCTGTCTTTTTTCTTCGCGATGCTGAGATCAAGGTCTGCGGCAATCTTCCGCACTTCCGGCTTGTCGATGGAACCGAGCGGGAACAGCACATGATCGAGAACATCCCGGTGAATCTGGCAGAGGAAGTAGGACTGGTCCTTGTTGCGGTCATCAGCCTTTTCAAGCACATGGGCCCCATGATAGAAACCGAGCTTTGCATAATGGCCGGTTGCGACGACCTCAAAACCATGTTCCTTCCCGAACTTCATGAAGCTGTCGAATTTGATATACCGGTTGCAGAGAATGTCCGGATTCGGAGTTCTGCCTTTGCGGTATTCCGACAGGAATGTTTCGAATACATCATTCCAGTATTCCTGGATGAAATCCACCCGCAGCAGCGGCAGACCGAGTTTCTCTGCCACGGATGACGCATCGGCATAATCTGCTTCCTGCGTGCATACCGGATCATTCAGCGTCGGGTTTCCCTGGATATCATCATTTGTCAGAGAATCCCAGTTGCGCATGAAAGCACAGGTAACCTCATATCCCTGCTGCTTCAGAAGATAAGCGGCGACCGCAGAGTCGACGCCGCCTGACAATCCAACCATCACTTTCATAACGCAATCAGTATAAAACAAAACTGAGGCTTATGCCTCAGCCTTTGCTCTGGATGACGGTGCCTTCTGCAGGGCAGCTTCCCGGACATGTCCGCATCCATCGTAATGGATGCAGTCCTTGGAACATGGAGTATCTGCAATTCTTCTCAGTTCTTCCGGGATAAAAACGCCGATCTCTTCGGAATCATATCCGACCTGGAAGCTCTTCTCATTCAGGATGATCGGGCGCTTCAGAACACTCGGATTCTTCTTGATGAAAGCGATCAGCTCATCGGTTGTCATCGAGTCGATGTCGATATGATTCTCCTGGATGACCTTGGACCGCTTGGAGACGATATCATCGCTGCCGTTCTCACTGCGCATCAGCAGATGCTTGATCTCATTGTCATTCAGAAGGGTCTTGAAGATGTTTTTCTCAATGAACGGAAGATTCCGGTCTTTGAGCCATTGTTTCACTTTTCTGCAGCTGGAGCATCCCGGTGAAGTATATACCACTATCATTCCATTGCCTCCTTTTATGCGTCAGTATAGCATTTCTTTCTTCTGTTTGGATGTGCAAACTGACAGTTCTGTCTAAACAGGAATATGAAGCACCGCCGTCGAGATCGAGAAGTAGACAAGCAGCGAAATCGCATCGATGATCGTCGTCAGCATCGGCGATGCAACCACGGCCGGATCCAGACCGAGCTTGGAGACCACCAGTACGAGCGTTGCTGCGATGCACTTGGAGAAGAACACCGCGCAGATGATCGTCATGCACACCGCAAACGCCACCGCCGTGCTCACCCCGTCTAAGAGCATGCATTTGGCAAAGTTCGCTGCTGCAAGCGTGATTCCGCACAGCAAGGCAACCCGCATCTCCTTGAAGACGACTTTCCAGTAATCGCTGAAATGCACTTCATCGAGCGACAATGCCCGGACCACTTCCACCGAAGCCTGCGAACCGGCATTTCCGCCGGTATCCATCAGCATCGGAATATAAGACGACAGCACGATATGCGCACTCAGTGCCGTTTCGAAGCTCGTGATGATCCTCCCGGTGAAGGTCGCGGAAATCATCAGCAGCATCAGCCATGGCACCCGCTTCTTCCATGTCTCGAAGACACCGGTCTTCAGATACGGCTTCTCGGTATCGCTCGGGACGATGCCGGCCATCTTCTCGAGGTCTTCGGTCGTCTCTTCTTCGATGATGTCCATGACATCATCGACCGTGATGATGCCGACCATCCGGTTCTCCCGGTCAACGACCGGCATGGAAGTCAAGTCATATTTCTTGAACTGCTGGGCTACTTTCTCCTGGTCGGTGTTCGTATTGACCGAGATGACATCCTCTTCCATGATGTCTTCAATCGGCTGTTCCGGTTTCGCAAGAACCAGCGACCGCAGGGATACTGTCCCTAACAGCAGACGTTTGTCATTGAGCACATAGCAGGTGTTGACCGTCTCGGAATCCATTCCGATCGAGCGGATCCGGTCCAGGGCCTGCGCAACATCCATTGTCAGCTTCAGGTCCACGAACTCGACTGTCATCACCGATCCGGCAGAATCATCCGGATACTGAAGCAGATGATTGATATCATTTCTGGTTTCCGGCTTGGCATTGGCCAGCAGCTTCTTCACGACACTGGCGGGCATCTCTTCCAGGAGATCTGCCGCATCATCGGCATACAGATTATCGATGATCGTGCCTGCTTCCTTTTCGGAAAGCGAGGTGATAATGTACTGCTGACTGTCCGGCTCCAGCAGAGAAAAGACATCTGCAGCAAGCTCTTTCGGGAACAGGCGGAACATCTTCAGCATGTCTTCGTCTTCCATCTGTTCCAGCATCGCTGCCAGATCTGCTTCATTCATATCCTGCGCCCGGCCGCGCAGAGCTGCATACTGCTTGTTTCTCAGAAGTGAACGGAACAGTTCCAGTTCCTTTTTCTCTTCCAGTTCATCCATGGCATATTTCCTCCAGACTGTGGTTTCATGAACGTTCGCAACGGAATCGGACTAGGATCTGTACTCATGAAAACCACCTCCCTTCGAATGCCTTCTTAAATTCTAATTTTCCCGGTATCGGCAAGTCAACAGAGAAAAAAGGGTTCTCCCCTTTTCCTACTCCAGCGGCTTCTGGTAGTAATTGCCGATGATCTTCTCGACCGAATACATCGTGATGAACGCATGCGGATCCGTCGCATGAATCATCTCGATGACCTGCTTGACCTGATACGTATTCAGTGTGATCAAGAGCAGCCAGTGCGGCTTATCCGTGAACCCGCCCTCGCATGGAATCTTCGTGATGCCATGACGGCAGGTATGGAATACTGCTGAGCATACTTCATCCGGCATATTCGTCACGACTTTAAGCTCTGTCGAACGGTAGCGCTGATGCATCGTATTGACCATCTGCGTCGAGACAAACTGGAAGATGATCGAATAAAGCGCCCGGTTCCAGCCGAAGAGATATCCTGCGATGCCGAGCACTGCGGCATTGGCAACCATGATGTAATTCCAGGTCGGCCGGTTGAGCTTCTGCGATAAGAAGATCGCGATAAAGTCAGTTCCTCCGGAACTGGCGTTGTTGCGCAATGCGATGCCGATCGCAAAGCCGTTGATGACGCCGCCGAACACCGAGATGAGCATCGGTTCGCTCGTGATCTCCATGACCGGGAAGATGCCAGTGAACAGAGAAGTCAGCGAGAACCAGATCAGCGATAATAATACGAACTTATGACCGATGCGGTTCCAGATGAATACCGTCGTGATGATATTCAGCAGAAAATAGATCGGAGAGAACGCGATATGAAACCGGGTATAGTTGATCAGCACCTGCGAGATCAGCCGCGCGATGCCGGCATAGCCGCTCGGGAACAGGTTTCCGGACTTCACGAACGTATTCATGCCGAACGAATAGATGGCTGAAGTAAGCACGACCATCGCGATATAGAGCAGGTCTTTCTTTCCGAAACTTTCCTTCAATGACTGCTTGGAATCACTCATATCGTATAATTTCAGGCAGCTTTCTCTGCTGCCAGAACCCCTTTCAGAAATTGTCTGCAGCGTTTCATCTGCAGTCTCAGAACCTTCGGACTGACTTCCGCAGTGACTGCGGTTCCATCCGTGAACAGGATGTTCATATGCCAGTCATCCAGGGCCTTCACTTTCAGAATCTCGTTATACGAGATCCAGAGACAGTCCGGATTCCGTTCCGGCGAAAGGACAGGCATCAGCAGGATCAGAGGCTTCTCGCTGACAAGAACCGGAATCTTCTGCACCGCTCCGGTAAAGTACCGGAACGATTCTCTGCGTCCCTCAATGGAAGACCCGTGGACCAGACACCACTCTGCAATCAGCGATCGGGAAGGTCCCTCTCTGAATTCTTCGCCGCCGCCATGATACAGAACTCTGGTCTTCTGAGCTCCGCTATCATACTGCACCATCAGAATCTGTTTCAAGCAGAAGCTCCTTCAGTCCTCATAATAAGGACCCTCCTCTTCCTCATCGCTGTCATCATCCGCGTCATCATAGTACTGGTAATATCGTGCTTCCAGGCGCCGGATCCGCGCTTCCCGGTGCTTGACGGATACTGCATAAAGCTCATAGAACCCGAAAATCACGAGAGCCGCAAGAACTGCCACCGAAAGAAAGTCGCTCACATTCTCAATCATATGAGCCCATTATAGCACGCAGGAACGCTGCAGAAAGTCACTCCCCTTCTGCACTTCTTCTCTGGAAAGTCCGGGATAGCCAAGCTGTCTTTCCACTTCATACATGCAGATGGCAGCAGTGTTGGATACATTCAGACATCTGGCATCCGGTTCCATGGGAATGCGCATGCAGCGGTCAAGATGATTTCTCAGGATTTCTTTGTCAATGCCGGTGCTCTCTTTTCCGAACACCAGATACAGATCCTTCTCTGCAGAATAGGAGAACGAATCCGGAGTCTTCGTGCCATACCGAGTCGTGAAGTAATATTCTCCCGGATGGCTCTCATAGAACGTCTGCCAGTCCCGCCAGACGTGATACTCCATCTTCGCGATATAATCCATGCCGGCCCGCTTCAGATGCGCTTCATCCAGGTAGAAGCCAAGCGGCTCGATCAGATGCAGCACCCAGCCGAACGCTGCACACGTACGCATGATATTGCCGGTATTCTGCGGAATCTCCGGCTCATACAGCACTGCATTTCTCATTTCTGCTTCTCCTTTTCACCCGATAGATCAGAACCCACGATGCCCCGAGAATCAATAAGAACCAGAAGATGACGCGGAACACGAGATCGCTGAAGAAATTCTCCGGATACAGGTTGATCATGATGCTGACATTCGGGTCCAGCAGCCAGTAGTCATTATCAAAGAAAAACTGATGGAATGAAGTCCAGAACGAAGTGAAATCAGCAGCACCGTACAAGCCGATCGCTCCGACCAGCATCAGCACGAACACTGCCCCATTCTGAAATCCTGATCTCAGCAATCCCAGGATGCTCATCCGTTTCCGGTTCAGAAAATAAACAAGAACCAGAATTCCTGATCCGGCCGCCACAAGCCCGTTCCGCAGGGCGATTGCCTGCTGATACAGCGCCCGCACATCCTTCATATGAATGGTTTCACGTTCATCATAGACTTCCCGTACCGTGCCATTCACTTCTGTCTTATAGACGATATCATCGCGTTTTCCGCGCAGATAATCGAGCAGCACATCTGAAGCCGCCAGATTATCCTCGCTGCTCATGCCAGTCGCAGCACTGGTATCGTTGTCCTGGAATTCCTTCACGTAGAACGAATGATCAAAGCTGCAGACATCGATCACCGTGAACAGCAGTCCCAGGACCAGACAGAAACAGGCAAGCGAAGCGAAGAATCTAATGAGCCTCATGGAGCCAGTTCTCCAGCTTCCGCAAAGCCTTTCCCCGATGTGAAATCGAATTCTTCTCTTCCTTGGTCATCTCTGCCATCGTCTTCTTCAGTGGCGGATAATAGAAGATCGGATCATATCCGAATCCGTTTTCTCCCTTCGGTGCTTCGGCAATCTCGCCATCCACCGTATCCGCAAACACGACCGGTTCCTGACCGGGTCTGGTCAGGGCGATCGCACATACATACCGGCATCTGCGATCAGAAGCACCTTTCAGGTTCTCAAGCACAACCTGATTCTTATACGTATAAGGTGTATCATGGCCAAGCCATCTGGCACTGTGCACCCCCGGTTCATCGTTCATCGCACGGATCTGGATCCCGGAATCATCCGCAATCGCTTCGATTCCGAACTGATCGGTCACTGCCTGTGCCTTGATGACCGCATTCTCTTCAAACGTAGTACCGGTTTCTTCCGGTTCCTGATAACCCTGAAGGTCCTTCAGACACTTCACGGTATATCCTTCCGGTTCCAGCATCTGCCGGAATTCCCGGATCTTTCCCTCATTTCCGGATGCGACGACAATTACTTTCTTACTCATACTCTGATTTCTCCCTCATATAGATCTCAAATGATTCCTGGCGGTATTCTTCTAGAGCTTTCCGGAACGATTCCTCTTTCATAGAAAGCCTGACTCCATGGATCAGCGGATTGATCATCCGCTTCTTGCAGGATACCTGCAGCCAGCCTGCTGCTTCTGTTCCATGATCCGAGAATTCCAGTTCATGGAGAGCCGTGAATGCATCCCATTCCTTTTTCAGACTGCTCTGCTTCAGCTTCCCGATGACTTCCGGTTCGGTGGTCATGAAGTCTGCCCGGGTCAGAACTCCTTCTGCAAGCGCCTGCTTCAGAAGCCTGGCCAGACGCTCCATGCCATAGCGATCTTCCGGAGCACTGTATACTTCAGAACACTTCAGGGCAAGCAGTCCGAACTTCAGGCATAGTTCCTCAGTCTCAAATCCGTATTCCGGATTTCCATGTTCATCTTTCTGAATGGATAGATCGTTCCAGAACTGATTCACGAGACTCTCTTCGGCAAATCCGTAGTTGATCAGGTTTCCCATGGTATATTCCAGCCGGTCCGCACACAGTTTGGGCGAAGCATTATCAGCCAGCGGGTACTGATGATAATCTTCAGCTGCAGAGAGCGGAATCTGTTCAGACTCCAGAATGTGGCAGAGCGCCTGGCTGTTATGGATCACGGTACCGGTCAGTGCTTCAGTGGATTCCTGGGTTTCATAATCCCCGTTCAGAAAATCAATCACATGCGAGAATACCGGGGTGGCGATGTCATGGAATAAGCCCGCATACGATATGGCTGGATTTCCGGTCGTCTTCCAGAGAATCCAGGCAGTTCCGATCGAATGCTCCAGACGAGAATAAGGACTGATAGAGACAAAGTTCGGATAGGATGTATAGTTCATGCCGCAGTTCATATCAACCGCCCCGATCCGCTGCATGGCATCCGTACGGACCGCATTCTGCATTCCTTCCGGCAGTTCCGCCAGCATGCGTTCATACCGCTCGTTCATGCAAGAATGCTCCAGAACATGGCGATGACCAGGGCCGGAAGCAGATTTGCGACCCGGATCTTATGTCCGAACAGCAGATTCACGCCGACGCAGAAAATCAGCACGGATCCTACGGTCGAAAGCGCCCCGATCATCGTCTCATTGATGGAAGCTGCCGCCGCATGTGCAGCCAGCGTCATGACGCCCTCGAAGATGCCGACCGGAAGAGCGGAAAATACACAGCCTTTCCCCATCGCCGCAGTCATGATCAGGATGATCATGAAGTCGAGCACCGCCTTGGCAGCAAGGATCGAATAATCGCCCTGCACGCCATCTTCAATTGAACCTACGACTGCCATCGCCCCGATGCATACCGTGAGACTGGCCGTGACAAATGCATTGACGAAAGCCTGATCGTCCGCATTTCCTGATTTCTGCTTCAGCCATTCTCCGAATGACTGCATGCGGTCTTCCAGGTTGATCCACTCGCCGAGAATCGAGCCGATGGCCATTGAGCCGATCAGCATCATCGTTCCTTGAGTGGTGATGGATCCATTCTCAATCTTCAGAAGCCCTTCCATAGCCCCCGAGATTCCGAGAAACATCGTGCTGACGCCGACCGCACCGATCAGCGTCTCCTGCATGCGCTTAAGAAAACGGGACCCGGAAAACAGCCCGATCAGTCCGCCGAGGATGATTGCCCCAACATTAATCAGGGTTCCCATTCAGAACCTCGATCTGACAGGAACGCATTGTATCGATGGCTGCCTGATGGCTTGCCGGGGTCACGCCGGCACAGCAGGACGCATCGACGGAAATCGGAACCTCCGGCATATTCGCTTTCAGAAGCAGTGCGTTGCTGACAACGCAGATATCCGTGCAGAGTCCGATGAGCTCAATGGAAACCGGTTCTTTCTGGTTCAGCATCTTCAGCTGTTCTGCCAGCGTCAGAGACCCGAACGTCGGCTTATCGATGATGACTGCATGCTTCTCCTTCAGTGCTGCTGCAACTTCCGGGACAATCTCCCACCCCGGTGTGTTCCTGACGCAGTGAACCACCGGAAGATGTGTTCCTTCCTGGGTTTCCAGATAGTTTTCTTCATGGGTATCTCTGGTCGCATAAACCGGTCCGTCCCAATTCTGAATCTTCTTCACGACATTCTGGACAATGCCTTCTGCTTCCTTTGTGCCAAGCGATCCGTTCACGAAATCCACCTGCATATCAATGACTGCAAGAACCTGTTTCACGTGCCTAATTCCTCCTGTCATGCCTATCATTCTACTGCGAATCTGCAGCAAATTTGTACTTGCATTCCTGCCTTTACCCGGTATAATAATTCTTGCGCATTGGGATATAGCCAAGCGGTAAGGCAACTGGCTCTGAACCAGTCATTTCGGGAGTTCGAATCTCTCTATCCCAGCCATATCTTCAGAAAACGGACCTGACCGCAGGTTCGCTTTTTTATATTCTCCCTATTTCATTGAATCCATAGGCCTTTCAGAGTAAAATTACCATGTTTGAAAAGGAGTTCAATAAGATGGCTATTCGTACAAGATTCGCCCCCAGTCCGACCGGGTACATGCATATCGGCAACCTGCGTACGGCTCTGTGGGCATATCTCATCGCAAAGAAAGACCCTCAGGGTGTTTTTATTCTGCGGATTGAGGATACCGACCAGGGACGTCTGGTCGAAGGTGCTACTGACATCATCTACAAGACCCTTGCGGCCTGCAATCTGAAACATGATGAAGGACCGGACGTCGGCGGACCGGTCGGACCGTATGTGCAGTCCGAACGCGTTAAGAGCGGTCTTTACATGAAGTATGCAAAAGAGCTGATCCGCCTGGGTGGTGCGCATTACTGCTTCTGCGATGAATCGATGATCCAGGCGCAGAAGGAAATCCAGGAAGCCCGCGGCGAGTCGTTCAAATATGATGATCCGTGCAAGAACCTGACGGTAGAAGAAGCAGAAGCACGCATTGCGGCTGGTGAGAAGTTCGTCATCCGCCAGAGCATTCCGGTAACCGGAACGACTTCATTCGATGATGAAGTGTTCGGACATATCACCGTGGAGAACAGCACGCTGGATGAATCCATCCTGATCAAGAGCGACGGCTTCCCTACTTATAACTTTGCCAATGTCGTCGATGACCATCTGATGGGCATCACGGATGTTGTCCGCGGCATGGAATATCTTTCTTCCACGCCGAAGTACAATCTGATCTATGAAGCATTCGGCTGGGATATTCCTCGTTACATCCACTGCCCGCCAGTCATGAAGGATGAGCACCAGAAGCTCTCCAAGCGCAATGGCGATGCAAGCTTCCAGGATCTGGTTGCCAAGGGATATCTGCCGGAAGCGATTCTGAATTACATTGCGATGCTCGGCTGGTCTCCGGAGAACAACCAGGAAATCTTCACGCTGGATGAACTTGTTCAGGCATTCAATGTGAAGCATATCGGCCAGTCCGGTGCAATCTTCGATCCGGTGAAGCTCACCAGCATCAACGGCATCTGGCTGCGCAACATGGATCTCGACAGCTATTACAATCTGATTCACCCGTATATCGATGAAGCAGTCAAGGGAGACTTTGACAAGAAGAAGATTGCCAAGGTAGTCCAGCAGCGTGCCAATACGCTCAATGAGATTCCGGGTATGCTCGACTTCTTTGATACCTTCCCTGCTTATTCCGATGATCTGTATGTCAACAAGAAGATGAAGACGGATCAGACCGTTGCGCTGGAGTCCCTGAAGGCAAGCAGAGAAGTGCTGGAAGCCATTCCGGAAGCAGAATGGACTGAAGACAACCTGCATGCAAAGCTCATGGAACTGCCGGCTAAGCTGGGCCGCAAGAACGGCCAGGTGCTGTTCCCCCTAAGGCTTGCGATTACTGGCAAGCAGTTCACCCCGGGCGGCGCAATTGAAATCGCAGATATTCTCGGCAAGGAACGTACGCTGGCACGTCTCGATCAGTCGATTGCACAGCTGGAGCAGAAATGAAGTCAGAACTGATCCGGGATCGCAGCATTCTGGATGAATTCGTGAAGTCTTCTCCTTCCGTGCATTACATGAAGACTTCGATGTGGGGAGAATTCCGCAGACAGACCGCAAAGGAAACGTATGAGATGCTCGGCTTCTATGAGGAGGACGGCACACTCAGAGCGACTGCAATGGTTCTGCTTGGTTCCTTCATGGGACATTCGTATGCCTATGTTCCATGGGGCCCTGCGATGGACTACACGGATGAATCACTCCGTAAAGAAATATTTACCCTGCTGAAGCAGTACGCAGAGCAGAAGCAGGTGACATTCCTCAGAACGGATCCGAATGTCGTCCGCTGCCATCATCAGATTGACGGACCTGTCATAGATGACGGCTTCTCGAATGAAGCAGTTACAGAAGAACTGAAGCAGCTCGGCTATCGTCATAAAGGATATGGCTATGCCTACAATGGCAGCTGGACCAACCGCTTCACGCTGATCGCCGATCTTTCCGGATCGATGGATGAGATTGTATCTCATTATGCAAAAGCCAGAAGAACCAGTCTGAACCGCCATAAGGTCATCGGGGTTTCAACAAGAATCGGAAGTGAAGCAGATCTTCCTGCCCTGATGGAATTCGAAGCCATGCTTGCAGAGCAGGATGGCTTCAAGCCTCATCCGAAGAAGTTCTTTCAGGCCCTGCTCGAATCCTTCGGCAAACATGCAGTCCTCTATGTGACGGACATCAATCTCCGCCAGATGGTACAGGGAATCGAGACTGAGCTGGAGTCCGGCAAGTATGATAAAGATCCAGAAGCGAAGGCTTCCAAGGAAAAGCAGCTTGCCCATGCTGGCGATCTTCTGTCAGAATACGGTGCATCCGTGCCGATCGCCTGCGGTTTATTCATCCGGTACGGGAAAATGTCCTGGGATCTGTATACGTACAACCACAAGGAATTCAGTTTCGTCCAGCCGGTCGACAATCTCCATCGGTTTGCGATGGAAGATATGAAGTCCCATGGTGTCACCAGATATGACATGTGCGGCTTCTCCGGTGTCACGACGAAAGATGATCCGGAATACGGCCTGTATGCATACAAGAAGAGCTTCGGCCCGGAGTTCATCGAGCAGATCGGTGAATTCGATTATCCGGTGAAAGCAAAAGGCTATGAATCCTTCCTGAAGCAGAAGGATTTCGAAGTAAGAGCCCGCCATAAGTGGTGGAAGATCGCTTACCGCAGAAAATAAAAGGATTTGATTCCTGAACTGGAGTCAAATCCTTTTATTTTTCACTGCCTCGGATTCTTGCGGCGGTTTTCAGAAGCTTCGGATACACTTCATCAAACAGATGATACATCGGCGCATTCAGAACGAAATTAAACTCTCCGATATATTCCTCGATCTGAATCGGCCAGGCACTCTTGAACTGCGTCAGGCCGTCATCCAGCGTTCCTTCAATGCCGCCGAAACTGCAGTAAGGAATATGGTGCTCACAGCAGTAATCAAGGAACTTCGCATAGAGATAGTAATTGGCCCGCACCCGCATATACTTCGTGTTGTTGCCCATGTAGAAGAATTCCATGCGTTTCTCATTGAAGCAGACCAGCTTGCCGCAGAGCACGACTTCGTCTTTCCCTTCTTCTTTCCAGTCGGTTTCATTCCGGGTCAGTTCCTGCTCTGCATTATGCAGTTCCTGCGTGAGCCTTGCAGTTTCCTTCTTGCCGGAAGCGTTTTTCAGCGCTTCCGTGCACTGAGAGATCTCCTGCTTCAGGCGCTCTTCCTGGTGCGCGAAGTTCAGCGTAGCGACGGCGACAATCGCATGATCGCCGAACGCATTCACCATGTTGCGGAAATATTCCTCGTTGCGCAGTGCAACCTTCTGTCTGGTCTCGGTGTAATGCATGGCTTCCGCAAACAGGTGCAGATACTCATGCCCGAAGTGCACTTCCACCCCTCGCTTTTCCGCAGTCCGGATGCTCTGGCGCGTATTCTTTACCAGACGGCTTCGCCAGTCTGCATCAACGTTCATCGCTGCATTGAAGCGTGGCTGCGTAGCTTCAGAGATCATCTTCGTGAAGCCCTTATGCTTTGCCCCGAGCGACTTCAGATAATCGATGACGTCGTTATTCTCATAAGCATGCGGCAGATCTTTCTCCGTGAATGGATAGCAGCAGCTGAGAAGATCCGGATCAAAGCGCAGTGCAATCGCATGATGAGACTTTGCAAAAGAACAGAGCTGCTTCAGATAGAAGGAAACAAGATCCCTTCTGGAATAATTCATGACGGGTCCGCGGGGAATATAGGCAAGCGTATGCCATGGCGTCAGTCGGCGGAACAGAATCAGTGCCGAAGCAATCATCGTTCCGTCTTCACTCACGCTCGTGAAATAGCTTTCCCAGTTGTTCTTGACTTTCGCCCATGGAGAAGTCTGATAGAGGGTATTCTGGTCAGACGCAATCACAAATGCATCGACAGCTGAAGGATCCGCATCGGTATGAAACTCAAAAGCCATAGAACTCCTTTCCATAAAAAAGCACCGGGTTCACCGGTGCGATATCTGATGGTGACGAGTACGGGATTCGGACCCGTGAATGTCGCCTTGAGAGGGCGATGTGTTAAGCCGCTTCACCAACTCGCCATGCATAGGAACCAGACGGTTCCTATTATACACGATTTACGCAGCTTTGAGTGCGTTTTTTGCAGTCTCTGCGAGATCAGTGAATCCTTTCTCATCGTGGATTGCGATTTCGCTGAGCATCTTGCGGTTGATGTTAACACCTGCAAGCTTGAGACCATGCATCATCTGGGAATAGCTCAGATCATTCAGTCTTGCGGCTGCGTTGATTCTGGCGATCCAGAGCTTGCGCATCTCACGCTTGGTCTGCTTTCTGCCTGCAAACGCATACTTCTGCGAATGCATGACCTGCTCATTGGCTGTCCGGTACAGAAGATGCTTGCTTCCGAAATAGCCCTTCGCAAGCTTCAGTACCTTTTTACGACGGTTTCTCGTCGGTGTAGATCCTTTGACTCTCATCTTGCTATGCCTCCCTGATTAACCCTGCAGCAGCTGGCTGTTGCGCTTTGCATCCGTCTTGTCCAGTCCGGTGTAAGCTGCCAGGTGCTTCTTCTGCTTGTGCGACTTATTTGCTGCGAAATGGGATACATAGTTGTGACGGACCTCGACTTTGCCGCTGCCAGTAACCTTGGTGCGCTTTGCATAAGTCTTCTTGGTCTTCATCTTGATCTTCTTCGGTTTTCTAGCCTTTGCCTTCATAGCTGTTTCCTCCTGAACTACTTTCTCTTTGGCGACAGCACGATTGACATCGTATTGCCTTCCATGGCTGGTGCTTTATCCACCTGTGCCAGATCGGAGATCTGCTCGATAAACTTGTTCATGACAGATTCGCCCACTTCTTTGCGGGTGATCATACGTCCTCTGAAACGCATATCCACCTTGACCTTCTGGCCATCCTCGATCCAGGCTCTTGCCTGCTTGAGTTTGGTATCGAAGTCATGCTGGTCGATCACCGGCGACAGACGAAGCGGCTTGATTTCCGTCACATGCTGCTTCTTCTTCGCTTCCCGGGCTTTCTTCTGTTCGTTAAAGTGATATTTTCCGAAATCAAGAATCTTGCAGACCGGAGGCTTGGCGTTCGGTGCAACACAGTAAAGATCAAGTCCCATGTCATAAGCCTTCTGGATAGCTTCCCGTCTCAGCATCGTCCCGAGCTGTTCTCCTTCCGGACCGATTACCAGAACTTCATGAAAATGGATATTCTCATTGACCAGCTCTTCAGGAACATTACGTTTCGGTTTAATATACTTCAAGCATTACCTCCTGTAAAGAAAGCAGGTACAGAAGCCGCACCTGCCATAATAAACCATACGATTCATCGGCATCGACCCAGATCCCTTAGGACCTCGGGTGAGAAGCGGCGCTTCTGCTTTCCGTTTTCTGTTACCTGTATACAATAACAGCCTGGCTGCAGGCTGTCAATCATTTTTTCAGATTTCAAATCCGATGACATTCACCGATACTTCGGACGGCTTGAAGCCGGTCATGAAGACGATGTTCTCATAGATCCGGTTCTGAACCAGACCGCATGTCGCATTGACATTCGCCCCGTACTTGACCCGGATGTCTGCGCTGATATGAAGCTTGTTCTTCTCTACCCAGACGTTCACCGGCTTGTTGAACTTGGTGTCTTTCAGGGAAATATTATCGATGTCACGGACCGAAATCTCAGAAATGGATTGGAATACCGATTTGTTGATCACGATTCTTCCGTATTCCGAGCTGTCTTTCAGTACCACATAATCCTGTGCCATAGCTTTCACCTCTCTGCCAGTAAATTATAGCAAGATTGAAACTTCATTGAAACAGCATTGCAATCTGATGTTTGAGGCCGAGCTGTTCATCCGAGACTGCCTGTTCGAGCATTTCGTAGCTGGAATACTCTGCTTCTGCTTTTTCAATCGTCCTGCGGAAGATCGATGCAATCTTCAGAAGCGAGTCTTCGTGGATGATTTCGATCGTTCCCTGTTCCACCATCCCTTCGGCAAGGCTGGTCCGGCAGAGCCTCCTTGCCTGTTCTGCTTCTTCCGGATCCCAATCTGCAAATCTGCTTTCGTACCAGCCGGGCTGGATGAGCAGCCGGGACAGGACCTCGGCAAAATCATTCAGACATTCCAGATTCGGTGCATCCTGGATTGCGAACAGGACTGTGAAGAAGGCATGCCATTCAAAGTCGGTGTTGATCACGGAGAGAAAATAGAATCCGATCCGATTGCAGAACGGGTCCGGATGCGTGAATTTCCCTTCCATCTCAAGACTGCTCCGGAAGTCCATCGGCGAATTCTTCAGCATGTTCAGATGCTCCAGAAATTCCACCATCTTCACTTCGTTGTTATTTCCATTCAGGAAGTAGCGGATATAGATGTACTGGGCAAGAATTGCCGCATCCTTGCGGAAATCGAAGGTGAAGCCGACTGATTCCCTCATTTTCAAATGGACCAGCTCATTGATCGAATTTGCAGTCATGCGCTTGAATCCGGTGGCATCCATGCCGATCACTGTCCGTTCCGATTCCGCATGAATCTGCGTGTATACGAGATCCAGCTGGTGGTCGACAACATCGAGATTGTCTTTGATGGAACCGAGAACATTCTTGATGAACCGGTCTTCGGAAAGCATTTCCTGATTCTTGTAGACCAGCTCATGCTCGATCTCGCTCCAGAAGCGGTGAACCAGAGACTTGATCTGCAGTTCGAATGCGACTTTCCGGTTTCCTTCTGCCAGACAGTAGCCGTCAATCCGGTAGATCGCATAGCCATTGCGCTGCAGCTGCGGCTGGGGCATATGCAGGTTGAGAAACACCGGTTCATTTCCGCGGAAGCGGGAATACGTTTCCTGGCTGTCACAGAACTCATAGAACAGCGTCTGGTACAGGTCGGTTTCATTGCGGATGAACTGGCAGTCAATCGTGATTCCGACCAGATCGTGGATATTTGCCAGGGCTTCTTCCGGGGTGCTGAAGTTCAGATAATATTTATTCCGGAGCAGCTTTTCGCGCAGGGATTCTGCGGATTTCACGCGGGTGCGGATGCCGATAACAGCAGGATTGCCAGAAGTCAGTTCTTCTGCCGCCTTTCTCAGCATCTTTTCCGCAGAGAAAAGCAGAGGTTTCTCTGCCTCATACAGCTCCATGGTCTGATCAATGAATTGAAATAGCTCAAGTCTCATTTCAGGCGAAGTTCCTTCGGGTATCTGTTTTTCAGAATTGCCCCATCTGCTTTTCCGAAGCCTAATGCATGTCCATGCCAGCATACTGCGGTATATCCCTTCCCGGTACATGGAATCGTCATCCCGGAAAGATACGGACGGACTTCGGAATCCTGCAGTTCCATTTTAACAGGAAACGGATGATCCGAAGAAAGGAATAATGCATGGTCCGGTTCAAAGCGGTCTTTCTTCACTTCCCCAAGCAGCACCTGATGGCGGAGCAGTCTGCAGGTTCCTGGCGAAACAAACGGGAATGTCCCGCCATACACCTTATTATGATGGACATACGTGTACGGATAGGAAATCTGCTTCAGAAAATCCTCTGCTGCCCTTGGCATCGGTTCGCTCTTCAGGAGGGCTGAACAGTATGAAGCCTGTGCGTCTGTTTCCTTGCGGAAGGAAGCGATGAAGTGGCCTTCGCCGCCATCCATCGGAAAGATTCTCCGGCACATGGAAGTTCCGGAACCAAGCTCAAACCCGGGTCTTCCGAATGATGCCTGAATGGGTTCCAGCTTCATGAATGGATATTCTGAAAGCAGCCAGGAGACATTCTCCTCATTTTCTTCCAGGGAGAAGGTGCAGGTGCTGTAGACCAGTCTTCCGCCTGGCTTCAGGCAGTTCAGTGCACTGCTGAGAATGGTGCGCTGGCGCTTTGCACAGCTGAGCACGCTCTCCGGGCTCCATTCTTTTTCGGCATCGGGATTCTTGCGGAACATGCCTTCGCCGGAACATGGCGCATCACAGAGCACCGCATCGAAGTATTCCGGGAAGGATTCAGCGACCTGAGCCGGATCGGCATTGAGCACCATCACGTTCTCAGCACCCCACCGCTCGACATTCTCGACCAGGATCTTTGACCGGCCAGGGTTGATCTCATTGGCAGCCAGCAGGCCTTGATTATGCATCAGACCGGCAATCTCCGTAGTCTTGGAACCAGGGGCAGCACAGAGATCAAGAACCTTCATGCCAGGCTTTGGATCGAGCACGCTCACGGCACTTGCGGCACTTGGTTCCTGCAGATACAGAAGACCTGCCGCATGGACCGCGGTTGCTCCGGCTCCGCTCTGTTCCGGAAGATAATAGGCATATTGCGCAAATGGAGTCGGATATTCCGGATATCCGGTCAGACGGAAAAATTCCTCTGCGGATGTCTTCAGAGGATTGATGCGGTATCCCCTTCGCGGAGATTCCTTCATTGCCTGTTCAAATGCCGGATATTCCTCTCTCAGAAGATCCTTCATCCGGGCTTCGAATTCCGGTTTCATGCGTGTTCCAGCTTCCGCACAGAACGCACATCCTGTTCCAGCTGCATGATCAGATTGTCTTTGCTCTGAAAATGGATCTCAGGACGCAGATAATGCGAGAAACGCAATGTAAGCATCCTTCCGTAGAGATTTCCGGAATAGTCCAGAATATGTGCTTCGAGAGACAGACGTTCCGTATAGTTCATCGTCGGATTATGACCGAGATTGATCATCGCCGGATGACGGATGCCGTCAATCAGCACCGAACCCGAATAGACCCCTGGTTTAGGAGTGAGGTATTCCGGAGAAATCTGGATATTGGCGGTTGGAAATCCGAGCGAAGTCCCTTTGTGGCGGCCCGGAATGACTTTGCCTTCCATTTCAAACGGATGCCCGAGGAGACGTTCTGCTTCTTCGATTTCTCCATGTTCCAGCAGCTTCGAGATTCTCGTGCTGCTGATTTTATCGCTGCCATCTGCGACTTCTTCCACGACTTCCACCCGGAAACTGCCATACTGTTTCAAGGTCTCAGAGTCTCCTTTTCCCAGGTATCCGTAATGGAAATCATAGCCGCAGACGAGACCGGAGAGATTCAGCTGACCAAGTACCCGTTCTGCAAATTCTTCCGGAGAAAGATCAGCCATGGCTTTCGTGAACTCCAGGATGCAGATATTCTCGATGCCGTAGGAAACCGCCAGATTGATTCTCTGGCGCATCGTCGTGATGTGTTCAGCATCGGCGGGACTCATGCCCTTGATCGTCACCCATGGATCAGGTTCAAACGTGATCAGGGCAGATTCGCAATGCAGTTCCTGAGCCAGCTCTTCCGTCCGATGGATCAGTGCCTGATGGCCCCGGTGCATGCCATCAAAATAGCCGATGCATGCCGCAAGCGGTATTTTTGGTTTTCTTGGATGTTCCAGATCGATCCGAATCATGCGCATATTCAGAAAAGCCCTCTCTCGCAGTGATAGAGTCCATCGTCACGTTTCTGATATGCCGCAAGGATCTTCTTACTGCCGTCTATGATGATAACCTCGTTTTCCTCTCGGTCAAGCTTCAGCGGCCGGCCGTGCAGAACAGATTCCGGATCCTGTATGGATACCAGGGGAAGCGAGGGTTTCAGAACCTGATAAGGTTCTGCATAAACCGGATCTGTTTCCAGCTGTTCAAACGTATTGGCATCAGACAGAGAAAGTCCTTCGATGCCGGTTCTCTGCAGGGCACTCATCGCCGCATATTCGCCGATCAGGTTTCCGAGATCCTCGATCAGGGTCCGAATGTAGGTACCCGAAGAGACGATGGCATCCATCGTCCAGGTTTCTTCATCCTTTTTTCCGATGGAAAGCGAATTGACGGTCACAAGCCGGCCAGGACGTTCGACTTCCTTCCCTTTTCTGGCATACTCATACAGCTTATGGCCGCCCACATGGACCGCACTGTACATCGGCGGAATCTGGATGATCTTCCCTGTCAGCGACCTGGCTGCTTCGTTCAGCTCGTCGATAGAATGATCGGCAGGGGCTTTTCTATCAAGCGGTTCACCGAACACATCCCCGGTCGAATATTTCGTTCCGAGGCGGAATTCTGCCACGTAATGCTTATGATCGCATGCACAATACGGGGCAAGCTTCGTGTATTTTCCGAGCAGGATGATCATAAGACCGGAAGCCTGAGGATCCAGGGTTCCGGTATGTCCTGCTTTCTTTTCATGAAAGATGTTCCGGCAGCGGCGGACCGCGTCAAAACTCGTGATGCCAGCCGGTTTCTGAATCAGAAGTATGCTATCCATAACCTTGTGCATTATACCTGTTTTGCGGCCTTCTTGTAAAATCACGGATTTCATAATTATGAATCTTTTTTCAGAAAACAGGTTGACATTCTTACTGATTCCGCTATATTAATTCCGTAAAACAAAACAGCATAGAGGTAGCGGCGCAGAAGAGTACCATGCAGAGCCGGCGGGCATTGAAGCATGGGAAAGGCAATCGTCGCCGAACGCAGTCTTCCGGCAGGAACCTGTGCGTGGGAGTGCAGAAAAGATCTGCACTACTCCTTCAGTTACTGAAGTGGCGCTATCGGATATGGATTGAACTCATCAAGGCCGTATGTGATAGCATACGGTTTTGTTTTGATGAGGAGGAATGAACTTATGAATCAGATTATCCGTATTTCCGCGATCACTCTCTCCGGTGCACTCCTGCTTGCCGGATGCGGCTCTTCGAGCACTGCATCGGCGCCCGCTGCTGCAACCGCAGCTTCTTCTGCATCGGCAGATTCCGGAAAGCAGACGCTCAGGGTCGGCATGGAATGCAACTATGCACCGTTCAACTGGAGCTCGACAACCAAGAGCGATACTGCTCAGCCGATTTCCGATGTGGACTACTGCGATGGGTATGATGTTGTCATGGCAGAGACCCTTGCCGACAAGATGGGCTATGAGGTGCAGATCGTCAAGCTCGACTGGGACAACCTGATCCTGTCGCTGCAGAACAATCAGATTGATGCGATCATCGCCGGCATGACGGATACGCCGGACCGGGAAAAGGAGATTGACTTCACTACTCCTTATTATGTATCGGAAGAAGTTGTTATCGTCCGCGCAGACAGCGATCTTGCCAGCATCACGGATATCCAGCAGCTTTCCGGCTACAAGGTCCAGGGCCAGATGAACACGATCTATGATGAAGTCATCGATCAGATCCAGGGTGTTGATCATCAGCCGGCAGCTGAAACCTTCCCCGCTTCGATCCAGGCTCTGCAGGCTGGCGGTGTCGATGCTGTGGTTTCCGAACTTCCGGTTGCCAACGGTGTCGTCGCAGCTAATCCGGATCTTGCGATCGTACGGTTTGAAGAAGGCCATGGCTTTGAAGCAGATTCTTCTGTTTCCATCGGTGTTTCCAAGGACAACACGGATCTGAAGGACAAGCTGCAGAGTGCCCTTGATACGATCAGCGAAGACGAACGCCAGCAGATGATGCAGGATGCGGTGGATCGTCAGCCGGCTACCGAAGAGTAATCAATGAATAACACGTTCTTTACCAATATCAGTGACATTCTGAACCGGTACGGATCCAGCCTCATGCTGGGTGTCCGCACCACCCTGATTGTCTCGCTGACCGGCACTGCATTCGGTTTCCTGATCGGCCTTCTGGTCGGCGGGTTCCGGGCCGTGAAACTCGACTATACTGCTTCCAAGCCAGCACGTTTCTTCAAGAAGCTTTTCGATATCATCGCGAATATCTATATCGGCATCTTCCGCGGAACGCCGATGATGGTGCAGGCAGTATTCATCTACTATGCCTTGCTTAATGTGATTCACTGGGACAACATGACCGCGGCCATCTTCGTCATCAGCGTCAATACCGGTGCTTATATGTCTGAGATCATCCGTTCCGGAATCCAGGCAGTAGATCCCGGTCAGACTGAAGCCGCACGATCCCTCGGGATGTCGAACAGCCAGACGATGATGAGCGTGGTGCTGCCGCAGGCAATCCGCAATGCCTTCCCGGCAATCGGCAATGAGCTGATCGTCAATATCAAGGATTCTTCCGTCCTGATGATCATCTCGATCACGGAACTCATGTTCCAGTCGAAATCCATTGCCGGCAGCACGTTCCATTTCACCGAAACCTATTTCATCGAAGCGATGATCTATCTGATTCTGACGACCATTGCCACTCTGATTCTCAACTATATTGAAGGCCGCCTGAACAAGCGCAAGGTCAGCCTTCCGCAGAGCGATACCGATCCGAACAACATGAAGTTCGCAGGATCCCCGAAAAGCTCGGAAAGGAGTTCGGATGATTTCTGAATCTTCATCCATGGTAGAAATCCGGAATGTCCATAAAAGCTTCGGCTCCCTTCAGGTCCTCAAAGGGGTTGACTTTGATGTCCGAGAAGGCGAGGTCGTGACCCTGATCGGCCGCTCTGGTTCCGGCAAGTCTACCCTGCTTCGCTGCATCAACCTGCTCGAGAAGCCAGATTCCGGAGAGATCCGGGTATTCGGAGAAGATATTCTGCATACGAAAAATGTCAATGCCTACCGGGCAAAGGTCGGCATGTGCTTCCAGCAGTTCAATCTGTTCCGCAACATGAATGTGCTGCAGAACTGCGTGGTACCTCAGGTGAAAGTCCTTCACCGCTCCAATGAAGAAGCCCAGGCAAAAGCCATGGAACTCCTGAAGCGGGTCGGCATGGAATCCTTTTCAGAGGCAGACGTCTCCCAGATCTCCGGCGGCCAGAAGCAGCGCGTTGCGATCGCCAGAGCTCTCTGCATGGATCCCAAGCTGATGCTGTTTGATGAACCGACTTCAGCCCTCGATCCCGAGATGGTCAATGAAGTGCTTTCCGTCATGAAAGAACTAGCAGGAACTGGTCTTACGATGATCATCGTGACGCATGAGATGAACTTCGCCAGAGGCGTCTCTGACAAAATCGTCTTCATGGATCAGGGAAAGATCGAAGAACAGGGAAGTCCGGAACAGATCTTCACCAATCCATCATCCGAACGCACCAGAGAATTCCTCTCGGCATTCATCCATTTCTGATCACTCAATCGCGGAGTCCATTGGATTCCGCTTTTTTCTGCGTTAAACTGTTTTCATGATCCGGCGGGTATACCTTGAAATCACGAATCTCTGCAACCTTCACTGTCCCTTCTGCACGCCTGTGGCAAGAAGTGGAAGGATGATGTCAAGAGAACAGGTTGCGAAGCTGCTGCCGCAGATCCGTTCCGTGACTCCGTATCTCTACCTGCATGTGCGCGGCGAACCGCTCACCCATCCTGAGTTTGAACAGATCCTGTCGCTCTGCGATGAAGCGGAGATGAAAGTGCAGCTCGTCACCAACGGCACTCTGCTCAGCAGCTATCCTGACCTCTTTTCTCACCCTTCCCTGCGCAAGCTCTCAGTTTCCCTGCAGTCCGTTCAGGCCCAGGATCTTTCCCTGCTTTCCTCTTACCTGGATACCATTGATCACTTCATGAAGCAGGTTCAGGAAAGTGACCATCCGATCATGGAACTGCGTTTCTGGCGGAGCGATCAGAATGATCTTCCGGCTGCCGTTGCCTGCATGCAGTTTCTGAAAGAACGCTATCCGTTTGAATCCACGGATCGGAATCACAATCTGAAACTCGGCAGGAATCTCTATCTGACTTATGACAACATGTTCACCTGGCCGGATGGCTCTGCAGTTCCTTCCGAAACCGGCACCTGCCATGGTGCGGTTCATCAGATTGCCATCCTCTCTGATGGAACCCTTATCCCCTGCTGCATGGACGCTGCCGGCGTCATCAATCTCGGGAACGTCTTTGAGACGCCGCTCTCTGAACTGCTTCAATCTGAGAGATATCTGAATATGAAAAACGGATTCTGCAATCATCAGATCACAGAACCCTTCTGCAGAACCTGCAGCTTCCGGAAACGCTTCGGATGATCACAGCATCAGAAACGTCATTCCATCCTCAGCTTTCAGACTCCCTAATGGAACATCCATGTCGCATCGGCACAGATGTTCTTTTTCATAAATGCATGTTTCCTCATCGATCCGGTACGAGGAACCGATCTCACCGGAAAGCAGCGGCCTCAGAAGCTTCATGCATTCCCGGAAAGAAGCCGAACATGGCAGCACGCATTCGTACATCTTCTGCGAAACCGGAAACTCCAGAAATACCCGGACCTGTTCCTTCATCATCAATTCTCCTCCTGCTCAGCGCGATTCCGCAATCTGCATGATGCGGCAGCGTCCTCTGGAAATGAACATCGCCTGATTCTTCTTCAGCGGCTTGCGGTAATGCGAAGTAAATACATACTGTTCCCGGAATCCTTCTCCGGCATAAATAACCGGAGCAGAAGATGCATCATGACGTAAATTCAGCTCCTGATACCTCGAAAACGGCATTGCCAGCATCGCGCCTCTTCCTGCTTTCAGGATCTGTTTCACTTCTGCTTCTGAAGGATCCAGGATGAGGTTCCCAAACAGATCTTTCCATGCGTTTCTCAGATGATCCTGTTCTTCCGGATAAGTCGACAGGATCAGAGCTATTCCGCTTTCAGGAATGGCAATCCATTCATACGTCTCAATATCCATTCCAAGCAGAAGATCCTTCCCATGATACATTGAAGTGGAGATGACCTCCGGCACCTGCGGCAGCACATAGGCCTTCTCTGAGCCATACCTCCTGGAAGAACGTTCTGCAGCTGATGCAAGATCAGCTTCCGTGATCTTCGGATAATGGACTTCCAGCAGATGATCTGTCCGGATCATCGCCGTATACGGATGCGCAACGATCTTATGGACTGCCGTTTCAAAGATGCCGGTCAGATCCTGCAGGTTGCTGTTGCGCAGGCTGATGCGGCACGGAATCAGCGTCAGATCCCGGTAGGAGATCGCAGAAGAACCGGAAACGAACACAATGAAATGAATCTTCAGCTTCTCTGCCTTCTCCAGAAGACTATGCAGATTCGGCTGATTGCTTTCACCGTTTTCCCGGAACGCACTGTAGTCATCGATCAGCACATAGCATTCATTCTGATCGGATGTCTTTCTCTGACTCAGGTGACGGAACAGGTTGCGCACCAGTTCCTGATCAGAGCTTTCAAAGACATTGCATACCTGAGGAGCTTTTTTCAGCATCTCAAAACTCCCGCTCAGATCATCCATCAGAAACAGTTCATCGCCCTGCTTCAGAATCTTCAGAAGCCCATACAGAATCACGTGGAGAAACGCCAGGCGGTCGCTTCGGTCAATCGCAAAGACGGCCATCGTATATGTTTCCTGTTTCAGCATCAGGAGCGGCTGCCGGTAATGATAGAAGTCATCTGCCCGTCCGAGCACTGCACCTTCACTCTGATCCAGTTCCTCAAGAGCCGGAGCTTCTGCCGGAGGCAGCCAGAGCTTATGTGCCTCAAATCCGGCGCCGAGTTCCAGCACTTCCCGGATCACGGCAGCCGACTGGGTTTCTTCGCTGCCGCATTCTTCCCGATTTTCCAGAATGACATGCTTCATCGCATCCAGAACCTGAACTCTTGGCGAAGACTGTTCCTTCGGTGCATTGGCATAGCCGCTGGCCGCATGGACACTCAGACCATCGCAGAACAGATACAGTTCTCCCGGCT
Organism: Anaerolactibacter massiliensis; assembly: GCF_900290205.1. NCBI lineage: Bacteria > Bacillati > Bacillota > Erysipelotrichia > Erysipelotrichales > Erysipelotrichaceae > Anaerolactibacter > Anaerolactibacter massiliensis. The sequence goes on from NZ_OLMH01000002.1 coordinate 934,117, forward strand.
TGCGGATCCAGGCAGCCTCAGGAGAATGGATCATCTCGATGCTGTCCTGGCGGTCCTGTACTTTCAGGCAAACCTTGAACCGGCAGTTCGACCAGATCTGATCATCGACGACGCCGGACGGCTTCTGCGTGGCAAGAATCATATGAATGCCAAGCGATCTTCCTACCCGGGCAATCGAGATCAGTTCTTTCATGAACTGCGGTTCTTCCTTCTTCAGCTCCGCAAATTCATCCACCAGGATCAGAATCGCGGAGAGATACGGAAGGCCATAGCTTTCCTTCCAGATCTTCTGGTAGCTCTTCAGATTCATCACCGGTCTTCCGGAAATCTGACAGAGCTTCTGAAACAGGACTTCTCTCCGGTGGCATTCATTGCGGAATGACACCAGGGCACGCTCCATCTCAGACAGATCCAGGTTGGAAAGCACCCCGGCAATATGAGGCACTTCATAATGATCATTCGAGAAGATCTGTGCAGCCCCGCCGCCCTTGAAATCAATCAGCACGATCTGAAGCTCTCTCGGGCTGTAGGCACAGATCAGGCTGAGGACCAGAGTGATCAGAAACTCACTCTTTCCGGAACCGGTCATGCCGGCAACCAGTCCGTGCGGACCATTCCCAGTTTCATGAAGGTCGAGGACCACCGGTTCTCCGCAGGAATCAATGCCGATCAGGGAGCGGATATGATCCCGGACGAGATTGGTTTCCCAGGCTTCGCGGATCTTCAGTGATTTCACATCAGTCACATGATAGAGATCGAAGAAAGACGGACCTGCCTGCATGGTGCTGCTGCGTTTCTGAAGCGTGCATCTGGAAAGCGCAGAAAAGAATGCTTCCCAGTTTCTTCTGCCGATCAGATCGCAGCGGAATTCTCTCGCTTCCGAATCCGTCTGCAGAATTCCTTCTGTCTGATTCAGATGAATCTGCAGCTCCGTTCCTGCCGGAATGCTATGATCCTCGCTGAGACGGATCACCATCGGATTCACGGCGTCCAGCAGCGTGATCAGATTCGGCTTCAGGGCCACGACGATGACCGGCGGGTCCCCTTCCTGATGCAGAGCCATGCACGCTTCCCGGACTTCATTCTGCGTGCCTGCAATCAGCCGGATTCCTGCCACTTCGCATTCCGTCTGCGGAATCATGCGCAGCCAGGGATGCGTCTTCTCGTAGCTTTCATCGGCAAGGAACATCATCTTCAGATGATCCGGGCCGAAGTCTTCCGCAATTGATGCAAGCATGTTCCAGAGGAATTCTTCATTCTCTTCTCCCGCATCGATGACGATGCGGGAATACCGGGAAAGCGGAATCACGGCAGGCATCTCAGGCATCGAGCAGATCTGCTCATTCAGATCATGCAGCAGTGCTGCCAGGGGATCATCCCGTTTCAGGCGGAATGATCGTTTCAGATTCAGCGAATAAGATACCGTTCCGATGCCTGCTCTTACCATGAGCCAGTCTTTCTGGCCGGGCGTCTTCTGGAATACGGAAGCCGGATTCAGAGGCAGTGCGAGAAGATGATCCGGATCCGGAAAGCATTCCATGCATTCCATCCGGAACTTCTTCTGTTCTTCCTGGATATCCGAGTGAAGCCCGATCAGATAGCGTTCGTACTGCCTGAGACGTTCTCTGCTGTGCATCTTCTCACGGTGTTTCTCATAGAACCGCTGCATCGGATTCCAGACGAGCGTGCTGACGACCATAACACCCGGAAGCAGCACCATCGGAAGCATCTCCTCGATTCCTCTTCCTGCAAGATACCCGTTGTACATGGCAAGCGAGCCGCTGAAGAGACTCGCACTCGACATCGTCAGCGCTGGTCCCATCATGAAAATCAGAGGATTCTTCTGATGTTCTTCCAGCCGCATCGGTTCTTCGAGTTCCAGCGACAGTTCCCGCTGCAGCTTCGGAGCTCTCCAGGTCCGCACGATGCGGATCATGCATGCCTCCGGAAGCTTTTCTGCCGGACTCTTCTCGAACCGCGGCAGCGATACGGTCAGATTTCCGCAGGAATTGATCAGAAGAAATTCCGGATGAAATACGATCTGCAGATTCAGTACCCGGAAGCAGCTGCACCAGCAGAAGGATTGTTCTTTGTCGATCAGCGATCCGTTCAGCACGGCAGAAATTCCTTCTTCCGCCTGGATAAGCATCTGTTTCCGATCAATTCTGAACTGTGAGGAAGCCAGATTCTGGTCTGCGATCCGAATCGTATCTTCCGGGCTGTTGCCGATTGAAAGAACCTCGCCTTGCCAGGAGTAGCGATGAAATACTTCATATCCTTCCTCGGCCCCGCTGAAGCACAGAGATGCCTCTCTTTTCGTCCGGCTTTCCGTGAGAAAGATCCGCGTTTCATGGCGGATCTCTTCAGTTCGATTGGCGCGGATGCCGCGGGGAAGCCGCAGATAGATGCGTCCGGAGTCATTCAGGATCATCGCATCCTGCCCGAATACCTGAAACAGAACAGATCCCTTGGGAATCCGGATCGCTTCAGCATGTTCGGGATCCGCAATCCAGGCGATCATGACTTGGACGCCTCAGGAATGCGGACTGTGACGTTGCAGCTGATGGAGTAAGCCTGATCAGACGTATGGATCCGGATGATCGTGCTGCCTTCCCGGTTTCCGGATACCTTGCCTGCGCTGACGCCGGCAATTTCCGGATTCTCTGATTCAAAGACGAGATCACTCACCGTATAGCCTTTCGGAATCGCCGTGAGCGGAATCACTTCCATCTCTCCGGGACTGACGATCAGACTGTATTTCGCGATCCGGATTTGGTCGCTTTCGACAAGATTAGTCTTCTTCTTTGCTTCACGGTCTTTCCGGGTGCATTTCGCGACCCACTGTCCATTTTCCATATGCCGATGACCGCTGGGCAGCAGTTCTCCCTGTCCTTTTTCCAGCAGGCTTGTTTTCCTTGAAAATCCCATCTTTCCTAACAGAGTCTTTGAGGAATTGAGATTCAGAGAGACAATCGGATGCGCACTGAGATCCGCACAGACGAGAACATCCGGGAACTTCGCCGATACATCGTCCAGGAGATCATATGGAAGCTCGCCGCCATCGACTTTCTGATGGCCGCCATCCGAATCATAGAGATGAATCGTGGCACCTGCTTTCAGCTCAGCGCCTCCTTCGACATCAAAGTCCGCAACCCGGATTGCGCTGCTGCCGATGCCCATGCCGACGGATGCGCAGATTCCGGTATTTCCTTCAAACAGCGTCTTCTCGGAGTGACCGGTATCATTGATGACCCGCATGACGCCGTTCTTCACTTCCATGCCGACGGCATGATTCTGCGTGAAGGTCACTTCCGCTTTTCCGCTCGCATAGATCTTCACATTCAGACGGATATCGATGTCCGTCAGCGGAACTCCTGGAATCGGAATCCGGATTGATGCGATCGGAACCGTGATTTCTTTTTCAGGTTTGCTGTAGAGGGAATTGACTGCGGTAAGAAAAGCATTGGCGGGAAGTGAATTCGTAATCTTTTTCTCAGCTGCTGCACTCTTCTCACGCTTGACACTCAGCTGTTCGACCGTCGTGAAGTCCACTTTGAAATAAGCATCCTGGATCTTCAGCTTGCTGATATCGACGTCGTAAGAAGGCTTTACGGAGTTCAGCACAGCACTGCCATGGATCTTCATACCATCTGCGGTCTTCTTATCCACGGTGCAGGAGATGGAGTCCCTGGTCGTCCTGAAATTGATCTTGTAGCCATGGAATTCATGCGGAATATTCAGAAGAGGCGCATGAATCTCCCGGACTCCTCCGGCTGGCACATTCACTTCCGGGGGAGCTGACTGAACTACGGTCCCGTCGATCAGATCAATGATCTCAGCCTGCGTGAAGTCGACATCAAACGAAGAATGTGCGTTCATGTCGCTGATCAGTTCCGTAAACTCGGTTTCATGTCCTTTCACTTCGAGGGTTTCGCCATCTTCTGATACTTCTGCAGAGTCAATGGTAAGACCATGCTGCTCACCATTTTCATCTTCCCATAGTGCAATGGAATTCTCTTTCAGTCCCGAAGAAGCCGGGAATACTGCTGTCTGGTTTTCTTCATCAAAGAGAATCGGTTCTGCTTCCACCTGCTCAAATGCTTCATTGAACGTGATTGTGTTCTCTTCTGCTGAATCCTCAAACGTGCGGTGATTGATGTAATCCACCATCTGATCCAGCAGAATCAGTGCTTCCTCTTTGTCCATGACTTCTTTCGGCCGGAACCGATTCTTTTCATCGACGCTCATGAAGCCGGTGGTCACTGCTGCTTCGATCTGCTTCGGAAATGCGGAAGCACTGCGATCCTTGATTTTCAGATTGCTTTCGGATTTCATCTCTCTTCCGCTGAGATTGATCAAGGTGCTGGCCGCCCATTCCCTGGTCAAGAGAGCAGCCGGATCAAAACCGGAAGAAGGTTCCAGAACCTGCCATTCCACAGCAGCCTGAACCGAGTCATAATACGGAGAATCAATCGGGACATTCATGAAATACGGAGCAGTTTCGCGGTATTCGCTGATGCCTGCTCTTTCATCCAGTTCTCTGATCCATTCTCCGAGGCTGATGCCATTTACAGCCTTCCGGCTGCACCCCTGCAGGAGTACTGCAGGGATGCAGATCAGAAGGAGAAACGCATGCCTAAGCCTGCATGCCGGACGCATTGCTGGTAATCGTCGTTTCCAGGGAATCGTAGGACTCTACGGTGCGATCCAGGAATCTTGCATAGCTGTCAATCGTTTCTTTCTGGGTATCGAACCTGCCTGCAAACTGATTGAAGCGCGATCTGATTTCCTGTCCGCCATCCGAGATCCAGGATGCAGCGGTATCATTCATCTCTTTTTTCATCTGATTCAGATCTTCAAACATCTGCTGGTTGCAGGAACGGATCTGTCCTGCGCATTCGCTGACCTGTGCCAGCGTGATCTTCAGTTCTGCCATCTTTCATTTCCTCCTGTTCACTGAGCGAGATTCGCTGCCTGCGAGGCGAGATCTTCCTGCATCTGCCGATAGGATTTCGCACTGTTTCTGAGAAATTCCGCATATTGGGAACAGAGCACCGACATCTCTCTGAAGTCCGTCTGAAACTTCGAAATCTGCGTGCTGAAGGCAGTGTTGTCCTTTCCCTGCCATCCTGCCTTCATCGTATCGACGGCGTCGAATAGCTGGGCATAGGCCCTGGAATAATCCTGATTGTGTTCTTCAATTCTCGCTGCACTTGCTTCAAGCTGTTCTGGTTCTACTGCAATGGAACGCATTTCGACATCCTCCTTGTCTGCTTTCTTCATTGCAGAAAGAACCGGGATCCCCCGAAAATAATCAGAAATGGAATGAACGATGCGGGAAAACTCATGCTTTTATGCTGGATGGAAATAGAATTCTTAGCAAATTTGAGAAAATGACCATGGTTTTGATACCATGGCAAAGGGTGTTTTTCGGGCAGATAAAACAATGCTCTGGGACTATTCCTTTCTCAATAAAGGCCATTATCAAGAGCAGCCCAGGGACAGACAACAAGAGCTGAAGATAGACATCATATCAGAGGCGTAACACCTGGCCCCATGATTCTGAGTGTTCAGAGAAAATAAAATTCAGCTCGGTTCATTTTCAATCACGGCGTAAAACGCCTTAGGATCTTTTGACTGTTAGCACTTCTTCCGAAGATTTCATACGCAATGAAATGATGCTGCGCTGCAGCCAGCGCAGTTTTTGAAAAAAGCATCCATGGTGGATGCTCATAATGAGAAATCATCAGAATCAGAAGGCAGGTGAGAAGCACTCCATGCAAGCAGTGCTGCAGAAGGACCAGGAATCCCTGAGATCATATGCTGCAGGCAGTCATCGAGATTCTCTCTCGTGATCAGTCCGCATTCAGCAAGACGCAGAATTGAATCAGAATCATCTGCTTCATCTGCCAGTGCACATGCTTCTTCAAGTTTTTCAGACAGCAGCTGGAAGAATGATGCACGGAACGTCTCCGACAGCCCCTCTGGCCATCGGAGTCTTGCACTCAGCAGACGAACGCGCTCAGCACTGAGGAAGGAAACCTTCATGGCGCGGTCGTAACGGTTCCAGTCAAACAGAGTTCCGTTTCTTCCGAAACATGCGAGCAGTTCCTGTCTCAGCATCTCATGATGCTTCGGAAAGAGGATATGGAACCCAGGAAAGACTGCTTCTTCCAGCTCACAATCCAGAAATGCATTCTCAGCGATGCGGATCCTGGCATCCGGAAATATTACCTGATGAACGGGAGACCGGAAGAATGACAGTCTCTCGATTGCCTCAAAGGAATCATCGAGAGTGATTTCCTTCTCTTCGCCAGTATATGCAAGCAGGTTTTTTCCTGCTTCATTCTTCTGGTACAGCATGGAATTCTGCACCGCAAAAAACGAATTGCCAGCTGCGATAGAGAAATCTCTGATGCCACGGCGTTTCGCAAATCCATCGCCGGTAGCAAATAGTGAGCCAGGTGCGATCTCTTTCAGCGTGGCAGGAAGACTGAGGCTCTGAAGATCATTCCGGCGATCCAGAGCCCTTCTTTCGATCTTTACCGTTCCTTCCTGAATCGCATAAGAGATTCTTTCATCTCCTGGCTGAATGCCTGCAAAGACGATTCCTTCTGCAGTTTTGTGATAGATTCCGAACCCATCCGTCCAGTAGCTTCCGCCTGGTTTAAACTGAAGGCGGAAATCCAGAGAAGAAACTTCATCAATCATTGAGACAGAAGCAGGAATCCTGACTTCCTTCAGACTGCACATTCCGGCGAATTCACGGCCAAGAGAGATTAATCCTTCATTCAGAATCAGATCTTCAAGGTCGGCACATCCTTCCAGGGCATCTGCTTCAATGATCCGGATGGAATCAGGCAGCCAGAGTCTGGTCAGGTGGCTGCCTTTCTCGAAGAACATCATCGTGCCGAGCACCCGGACCTTCTTCCCGTCAATGGTTTCCGGAATCTCCAGTTCCGTTTCCGGTCCGCTCCATGCAGTCAGTCGGATTCCGTCTTCACAGGGCTCAAAAGAGAACGTTCCCATCAGAGGGACAGAACCCCTTCTTTTTCAATCGTGCGCTGATAGTCATGAACTCTGCGCAGAAGGTCCGCATTGCGGTCCTTCACGAGAAGACGCTCGCTGGCCTCGGTATATTCCGGAACCGGATGCTGGGCAAGGAATCTTGCACAGTTCGTATTGACGGTGAACTGCGTGACTGCCAGCAGCATCTCTTCTTCGGAAGAGAACTGTTCTTTCAGGAACTGGAAGAGATTTGCCAGCTGATCCCGGATGCTTTCTGCATTCTGCTTCATCGTATGCACTTCACGCTGATAGTTGGCTTCTGCATAGCGGAAACCCTCTGCTGCATCTTTCGGGCGCTCAAGTTCCACGCCTTTTCTGGTCTGTCTCAGCAGTGCACATTCGTAAGCGACAATCCGCTTCTCACGGTCTGTCAGTCCTCTGGCGTCCTGGACTTTCTTCGCTTCTTCTTCCAGGGACGTGCGGATTTCTTCCAGACGTCCGGAAAGATCCAGCTCCGGATGAGCCATGCATTCCTGCTTCAGCTTGCGCAGCGGGTTCAGCAGAGCTCTCTGCCCGTCTTCCTGCTCCATATTCCTGAGTATTGCCGGCATGACTGCTTCCATCAGAAGACTCGTCACGCTGATGCATTCATCAAACGACGCTTCCGAGATCCGCTTCGAGATTTCTGCGTCTTTCTTTCCTGCCAGGATCGAAGCAATCTGATAATCATCCCGGTATTTGCGGTAGAGGTCATAGTAGGAAGCGAAGTTCTCTGCTACTTCCGGATCAGACAGATATTCATGAATCATCTCTTCGTCTGCACGGTATCCCTTTTCCTCAAACAGCTGAAGTGCTTCTGACAGATCTTCCCAGCCTCTTGCTGTCACATACGTTCTTCCTTCCGGAGTCGTCTGAATGCGGTAGAAATCATCCGGATGGATTTCCAGGAAGGACAGAATGGCCTGATGGAGCTGCTTCTGTTCTGCATACCTCTTCCATACTTCCAAGTCCGGTTCGACATGCAGCACCTTCAGGCGGTCCAGGGTTGCAATATCAAATTCATACACGGCCCGGTTGTATTCGGGCGGATTGCCGGCAGTTACCACGACCCATCCTTCCGGAAGCTGATGATTTCCGAAGGTCTTGTACTGCAGAAACTGAAGCATGCTTGGTCCGAGCGTTTCTGAGACACAGTTGATTTCATCCAGGAACAGAATGCCTTCCTTCTTGCCGCTCTTCTCCATGTTCTCATATACCGTGGCCAGGATCTCGCTGAGCGTATAGACCGAGACTTCAAACGGCTTTCCTTGATACATGCGATGGTCGATGAACGGCAGACCTAAAGCACTCTGGCGGGTATGATGCGTCATCGAATAGGAAACCAGCGAGATGCCGAGTTCTTTGGCGATCTGCGCCATGATCGCGGTCTTGCCGATACCCGGCGCACCGATCATGAAAACCGGTCTCTGCCGTTCCAGGGGAATGCGGTAGTTCCCGAATTCGTCTTTCATCAGATAAATACTTACACTGCGTTTGATTTCTTCTTTTGCGTCCTGAATATTCATGCCTCAAACTCCGTTTCCGGCAGCACCAGCCGGATTGCCCATGGCGGGACCGATGGTGCCGCAAAACCATTGCCTACAAATATGAATGCCGTCTGATACGGCGGGACTTCTTCGGGGAAGATGCCCTTGCCATCTGTGAAATATAGAAGACCTCTGAGATTCCGGAAGGCATGCGCATCCATCAGCTGCCTTACTCTTGCAAATACCGGCCGGAAATCTGTTCCGCCGAAGCCCTGCAGCTCAATATTCTTCAGATACTCCTGGAACTCCGACTGATTATGCAGCGTCACTTCTTTCTGAATCTTTGCATCGCACTGAATCACATGCACATTCACCTGCTCGAAGAAATTCTTCGAAGAAGACAGAATCTCCCAGGTCTTCTTCAGAAATGCCTTGACTAGTGCTCCCTGCACGGATCCGCTCGTGTCAATCGCGATCACGAAGTCGCGGATTCTCGTATCTTCCCGGTATTCCAGGGGTTCGATCAGCGGCATGTTGCCGTACAGGCTCATGCCATACGTATAGTAGATATAATCAAATTCATCCGGACTCAGCGAGACCTGTTCTCCGGAAACCGCAAACTTTCTAAGAAAGGTGCTGTAGTCATAAGAACCGCGGCGATTCAGCTTCAGCTTCGAGGAAACGGTGCCAGGCTGATAGCCCTGCGTCTTCTCAAATGACTGGATCTGATTTTCCGTTGCCCGCTCAAGTTTCTTCCAGCGATCGCTGACCTGAGCTTTTGCGGGATACGCTTTATCCCGTCCGGCATATTTTCTGCCTTCGACATCTCTCGTCAGCCAGAATTCATGCACGTCTCTCCGGAACAGGGGTTCATGTCTCATGAGTTTCCATTTTTCATCGGGATGATGAATGAGCCAGGAATAAATCTTCTCTGCCGTGACGCCCTTGCAGGCATCATTGACTGCCGTCAGCTGCGCAAAGCGTTCAGCATCTTCCGGTACTTCGATCTCTTTCCAGCCAAGATTGAGCACCGCAGCCTCCACGGCCGCATCAGCCGCAAAATCCCAGGCATCCCGGTCCAGCGTCACATACTGAAAACCATGGAAGAAGAGACAGTGCAGAACCATATGAAGATAAGCCCGTACCACCAGCATCGGATTCCGGTCCGCATCTCTCAGCACGGCCTGCGGCATCACGTAGAGGTAAGTCCCATCGCAGCCATAGCCGAGCGTGATCTCATCTGTTTCATGATCCGGAGCATAGAACCTCACCGGCATCGCAAACAATGCCCGGTTGAGATAAGGCATCCTGGCCACGATCTGATCTCTTGCCCCCTGCATCACTTCTGCTGCCAGAGCTTCTGCTTGTTTATCCGTTTCCATAACGAGGAAATTATACCTGGTTCAGGTTCAGATTCCTAATGAACTGCAAGAAGGAACGACAAAACAAAAGAAGTGCCTACGCACTTCTCAGGAATGAAACACATGCCGTACTCCATCAAGGACATATGTGATCGTGATGCCGCTATCCAGGGATACTGATTCTACCTTCGCTTCCGTCATATGGCGGTACTCCCGGTACTTCTGCTTCATGGCTTCTGTATAGGAACCAGGATCATCACTTGTCAGGAATACCGTCCCGGTCAGAGCATCCAGGGTCGCCAGGAGATTCTTCTCTGCTTCGGTGAGGCGGCAGTTTTCCGTTCGCAGGAAGAATACATCCGGATCGCTCCCGAAGGCTCTGCCATTGAGCTGTCTTCTGGCTAGATTGGTTTCAATTGCGTGTTTCGTGGAATTGCGTTCCCGGTGGAACCCGCGCATATACAGCACATCATCCCAGTCCAGGCTCACATCGCAGCTCGTCCGGCAGTATTCGGTGAGCCCGAATGCAGGCATCACCGGAACGCCGCAGCCGAGAATCGGATGGCTGCCGCAGAGTTCTCTCAGGAACTGCATGACCCGGATCATCCTGGCAGCCCGTGACTCTTTCCGAGTCCCGAATGGTGCTGCTGCATACAGGAAATCGAGCTTCACGAGATCGAATCCCCATTCGTCAAATACCTGATGGAATACCTCTTTCAGATAGTTCTGAACTTCCGGATGATCAAGGTCAAGCCCATAAAACGAAGACCAGTTGCAGCCGGACTTCCACGGCTTTCCTTCATGCTTCAGGATCCAGTCGGGATGTTCCTGGAACAGGTCGGACTTCTCTTCTGCCGCAAATGGTGCCAGCCATATACCTGCTTTGAATCCGGCCGTATGGATGGCGTCTGCCTGGGCTTTCATTCCGCCGGGGAACTTCCTGGGATCCGGATTCAGCCAGTCTCCGACATAGGGTTCCCAGCCATCATCAATCTGAAACAGGTCACCCGGTTCAAAGATCGTCCGGCATCCTTTCAGATCATTCTGAATTGCCGGTTCCGTGATGTTCTGATACCGGTTGTACCAGCTGGAATAGCCATAGAGTTTCCTAGCAGGAAGCGGCTTGATTCCAGCAGCTTCCATCCAGCCGTCAAATACTTCTGATTCTTTTCCTTCCGCAAGATAAAGGTCCAGAAGCGGGTAAGCTTCATCTGCTTCGACTCCTGCACAGTCTCTCTCAATGCGGAGAGTTCCGTTCTGTTTCTCATAGAAGAACTGCGTATACCCGCCTTCCTCACTGGTCGAGGCAATCAGCAGGTACTGATCCCCATTGCGGAAATAGCACCAGGATTCCCCTTGATGGAAGCCATTCCGGTATGGGTAATCGGTAAAGTGATAATCCCCGTACCGATCAAAGGCATACTTTTTAAGAAGAAACGAAGGAATCCGGTTGACGCCTCTGGTTTTCCCATCAGGCTTCTGCTCTCTGCACCAGGTCCAGGTCTGATAGCCATTCATGAAGATTCTGGTATCAGGAGTGACAGGAATCTTCAATAGAGCAGTCACGGATTCAAGAGTTCCATTAAGACCGCTGCATCTGAGATGGATTTCATGATTGAGTTGCCTGCAGGTACCTTCCTGATGAAAGGAGTCCGTCTTCACGCTCCACTTGACTTCATGCCTCATGAGAATGGCGTTCCTTCAGTTCTTCAATCATCTCTTCGCTCTTCTGATCCGTGAGCTTGAACTTTTTCCGGAACAGTATCATCGCAAAGAACAGTCCGAGGAATGGCAGCACAGTCATAAGAAGACGGAGGCCAAGCAAGGTGGAAGCACTCTGAACAGCAACGGCCCCGGTAGTCTGGCTGTTGCCAATCAGACCGATCAGATCGATGCCGACACCGCTGATCAGCACAGCAATGGCAGAGCTGGCCTTGACGACAAACGTCTGCATGCTGAAAATCACAGACTCCTGACGGCTGCCCGTCGTGAGTTCTCCATAGTCTACGGAAGAAGACAGAAATACGGTCGTCAGAACTGTCAGCATGCCGTTGGCAAGGAAGACAAGCACACCCGGAATGCAGAGCACGCCAAGCGATCCGCCAAGTCCTGCCAGGCAGGCAATGAGGATCAGCACATAACCGGTCATCGAAAGTCTCAGGCAGAGACGGAAGATCTGTTCATTGGCAAGCTTCTTTCTGAGCAGCGGATACAGCACCATCATGCCGAGAATCTGGGAAGCACCTCCGACTGTATTGAAGAGCGTGTAGCTGTCCACCCAGGAAGCTCCGCCGAAATCATACTTGAAGAAATAGATCAGCAGATTGGAGGTGATATACAGCGCGCAGTCAATAAGCACAATCACGCCGACCACAACCATGGCCTGATCATTGCGGAACAGAGCCTGGAACATCTCTTTCACTGTTGCAGTGTGCGATGCAGACTTTGCGGGCTGCTTGCTGAGTTTGCGCTCCTGGATGCTGTGGACGCAGAGAATCTCAAACAGTGCAAACAGGACGGCGACGATCAGGGCCAGACGGCTGAATCCGCTGCGTTCGCTGCCATTGCCGAGCATCGTAACCATCTTCATTGCAAACACAGTGATCAGCGCATTGCCGATGCCGGCGCAGGTTCTGCCAACGACGGAAAGCTTCTCACGGTCTTCTGCTTCCCTGGTCACTGCCGGAATCATGGACCAGAACGGGATGTCCATCATCGTGTAGGTCACGCCCCAGAGCACATAGATGATTGCAAAATACGTGCGCAGACCGCCGCCGGATAATGCTGACGGAACACTGAACAATGCATAAAGCACGAACGCATTCAGAATCGATCCGGAAAGGATCCAGGTGCTGAACTTTCCGAACTTCGGATTGCTCTTCTCGACGATAATGCCCATGAACGGGTCATTCAGCGCATCGAAGACTCTGGCGGCCATCAGAACGACGCCAACGAATGTTGCAGATATTCCGAGAATATCCTGATAGTAATACATGACATAGCTTGCACTCAGTGCATAGACCATGTCCTTGCCGACGGCACCCAGCCCATAGCCCGCGGTCTGACGCTTTGAGAATTCCATAGAATGCTCTCCCCTCTTCAGTCAATGATGAATGAAACAGAAACAGATTCTGTCTGATCTGTCTGAATATGAAGTACTGCGTTTCCTGTCTTTCCGACGGTCCGGATATAGGTTCCGCCCATGCCGCCTTCCAGCACAGCGATTTTCGGACCGGCGATCTCGATCGGTCCTTCCGCGCGGAAGCAGACCGGAATCTGGGCATAGCTGGCCAGGTTGTCATTGCTGTCCAGCAGGCGGATGCGGATGGCACTCATGTCATACGTGCTTCCTTCATGCATGCAGGGATTGCTGTTCTTCACTTCAAGATGCAGCTTCGTATCCGGCGTCTTCACGACGGACTTCACGACTTTCCCGCCTTTTACGGCATCGAATCTCCAGACTGTTGCCTTGCCGCCCCAGTTGCCGACATAAGTCCCGAACAGGCGGTAGCCGTCTTCCATCGTCAGGTGGTAATGCTTCATCGCATACAGCAGCTTCAGCTTGATGGAAAGCGGAAGATTGCTCATGCCCTTCTCTTTTGCAGCAAGCAGGCAGTCATGGATCAGCTTCGCTTCGGCCTCCGGGAAATGCTCGTTCTCACGGATCAGTTCACCGATCAGATCATCGATCTTCACCGGTCCGTGTTTCAGACCGCTCCATCCTTCGGAATGAAAGCTCTTCACGAACTGATCGTTCTTGTACAGGCGGACTTCATCGGCATTCGTGAAGGCGTAGATCTCTCCTATCTGCCCGGCATTGTAATCGCCGATATCCATCGGCGTGCATACTTCCAGAATTGGCTCCGATTCGCCCTGGCTGGCATAAAGAGATGCTGCTGGTTTCGGGTTGCGGAAACTGTCCATCACGCCATGGTAGCAGATGCGATCGCCAGAACCAAAGTCCTGATGGGTCGGATAATCAAACATGCACCACTGGAAACATCCAGCATGTTTTCCGTCTGCCATCGCATCATTCAGCACCCTGGCATGGCGGAGCGCATGTTCCTGCCGGCGCTGCCAGGTGTCATAAGGCTTGGTCGGAAACATATGCCCGTTTGCTTCACTGATCAGCATCGGCTTGTTCCCATCCGGAGTCACTTTGTCCTTCGGCCTTGCCCCGCCGTTTGTTCCGTGATGAGAGAAGTCATTGAATGCATACACATCTTCCAGCAGATGGCTCTTCTCGAGATATCTCACACCGCTGGTCGGACGATCCGGATCCAGCTCATGCGCAGCCGCGTTTGTCTTCTGATAGAGTTCATCATCATCGAGACTTTCGTTGATTCTCACACCCCAGAGAAAGATCGACGGATGATTCCGGTACTGCATCACCATTTCTCTGACATTCTGAACACACTGCTCTCTCCATCCCGGGTCATAAGAGATATGCTGCCAGCCGGGAATCTCAGTGAACACTGCCAGCCCAATCTCGTCACAGGCATCGAGAAAATACTGGCTCTGCGGGTAATGGGATGTTCTGACTGCATTGACCTGCAGCTCTGCTTTCAGAATTCTTGCATCTTCTCTCTGAAGGCTTTGGGATGCCGCATAGCCAACATACGGGTAGCACTGATGACGATTCAGACCGCGCAGGAATACCTGCTTTCCATTGAGCAGGATATGATCCTGATCGATCGAAACCGTCCGGATTCCAAGATGCCGGGAAACGGTATCAAGAATTTCTTTTCCTTTCTTCAAAGACACCTCGGCCTGATACAGATATGGATCCTCCATCGACCAGAGATGCGGATTGATGATCCTGCATGCATGGGAATGCTCAGAGGCAGGCCATGTCTCTGAAAGAACTTCGTTTCCCTCTTCATCTTTCACGCAGAGCTGAAGTTCCATTCCGTCTGCATCGCCATCCAGCTGTGTCTTTGCAATGATCTGATCCGTACGAGGAGTGCGGAGATAGACATCGTTCAGATAAGTCTGGTTCCGTACATCCAGCCACACATCCCGATAGATGCCGCCATAGGCCAGATAGTCCATCACGAATCCGAACGGAGGAATGGATGGATTCTCGGTCGTATCCAGTTTCACCGCAATCCGGTTCTCTTCATTCAGAGATACAAGGTCTGTGATCTCTGTCCGGAAGGCGGTATAGCCGCAGCGATGCTCAGCACATTTCTTGCCGTTTACGAATACTTCGGCGATATGCGCACATCCGTCAAACTGCAGGAAGAGTCTCTTTCCTTCTGCGTCTTCAGGAATCTTCAGCAGTCTCCGGTATCCGCAGATCATCTGATACGAAGCAGGATCTGCTTCATGCAGCGGCACTTCTTTCACGGTATGCGGAAGCCGTACCGGTTCTCCGGTTCCGCTTCCTTCTGCAAATGCATCCGTCCATACCGGCGTGAATTCCCAGTCATTGTCCAGTAAGATCATCTTGCTTCCGCTCCTTTCATCAGAAGATCTGCGAGATAATCCAGAGCGTCATGATAAGTGATGCCGTATTCCTTGAGTCCGTCTGTGGAGAGGAAGGACTCGATGCTGGCCGTCACGACCATGCGGAATACCGGCATCGAAAGATCGCTGCGCAATGCTCCGGTAGAGATTCCTTCTTCCATCAGCTGAAGGGTCGGTTCCCAGTTCGTTTCCAGATTCTTCCGGATGCTCTTAGCAACAGAGGGATATTTCTCTCCGATTCCTTCCAGCTTCCGGAAATCCAGCATCTGGTATTCTTCCGGCATGGCCACAATGACTTTTCTGAGCTTTTCCGCAAGCGGGATATCCTGCTCCATGATCGCCTGCTTCTGGGCATGGATCTTTGCAAAGCCGGTGTCGCAGAGGTCCAGCAGCAATGATTCTTTGGATGGGTAGAGATGATAGATGGTTTTCTTTGCGATGTGCATGCTTTCAGCCACATCCTGCATGGTGAATTTCAATCCCTTTTCAGCATAAAGGTGTGTTGCCTGATCAAGGATTACTTCCCTCAGTGACATAGAATACTCCTTCCCGGAAACCGGATTTCTCTTTCTGGTTTCCATTATAGTTTGATGTAACCGCTTTCGCAAGAGCAGACATCAAAAATCAATAACCGCGGCATAAGAAAAGCGGCCTTCCTCAGAAAGCCGCTCACAGAAACTTATTCCGTTCTGTTTTCCTGTTCGTGAATTCTGGCGATCAGCTCATCGATATGCCGGCCGTTCTCTTCGGTCCGGTCAATCTCGAACCTGAGCTCCGGACATCTGCGGATGTCCAGGCGCTGAGCGAGTTCGGAGCGGATATAGCCCTTTGCTTTCTCAAGCGCTGCCATCGCATCGCGGTGGGACTTGTTGCCATAGAACGTCACGTAGATCGTAGCATAACTGTGATCATTCGAGACGCGCACATCCGTGACCGTCACATTCGAGACATCCGGGTCTTTGACCTGAAACGCGATGATCTCAGTCACATCGCGGCGGATGATTCCTTCCAGCCGTTTCTGCTTGACGGTTTTTGCCATACTCAGGCCTCAGCAGGAACTTCCTGTTCCTGGTATGCTTCGATGACGTCGCCGACCTTGATGTCGTTATAGTTCTCAATCGTGATGCCGCATTCATAACCGGCAAGCACTTCTTTCGCATCATCCTTGAACCGTTTCAGAGAACCGAGCTTTCCGGTATAGATGACGATGCCTTCGCGGATCAGACGGACACCGCAGTCTCTGGTCAGCTTGCCATCCGTGACCATGCAGCCGCCGATCGTTCCGACCTTGGATACCTTGTAAGTCTGACGGACTTCTGCCTGGCCGATGACGACTTCGGTATAGACCGGCGCCAGCATGCCTTTCATGGCATTCTCCATCTCTTCAGTGACTTTGTAAATGATGTTATGCAGACGGATCTCAACACCGGCATCTTCTGCCTTCTTGCGGATCGTAGCATCCGGACGCACATTGAAACCTATGATCATTGCCTTCGAAGCATCTGCGAGCATGATATCGGATTCAGTGATCGCACCGGCTGTCGCATGGATGACATTGACTTTGACACCCTTGACATCCAGCTTCTCAAGAGAGGATTTGACAGCTTCGGCAGAACCCTGGACATCGGCTTTGATGATGACCGGGATTTCCTTAATTTCACCTGCTTCGATTTCCTTGGACAAGTCTTCGAGGCTCATCGCAGCAGTCTTGCGGCGCTGCATTTCAACCTTCTTGCGGTTGCGGCGGTCAGCGACTGCACGTGCTTCTTTCTCTTCGCCATAGGCACGGAACAAATCGCCTGCCTCCGGAACATCATTGAGACCGATGATCTCAACCGGGGAACTCGGTCCGGCGCTTCTGAGCTCGTTGCCATCTTCATCCGTCATCTTGCGGACCTTGCCGAAGCAAGTGCCGACCACGATCGGATCACCATGATGCAGCGTTCCATTCTGGACCAGCAGCGTTGCGACGGGGCCTCTGCCCTTATCAAGCTTTGCTTCAATGACAGTGCCGGAAGCTAAGCGCTTCGGGTTCGCCTTGAGTTCTTTCATGTCCGCAACGGTCAGAATTGTCTCCAGAAGATCGGAAATGCCTTCTCCCTTCTTTGCAGAAGTCGGAACGAAAATCGTATCGCCGCCCCATTCTTCCGGCATGATGCCGAGATCAGCCATCTCGCTCTTGACGCGGTCCGGATTGGCTCCCGGCTTATCCATCTTGTTGACAGCGACGATCATCGGCACATCTGCTGCTTTTGCGTGGTCGATTGCTTCCTTGGTCTGCGGCATGACACCGTCATCGGCAGCGACGACGATGACAGCGATATCCGTGACCTTGGCACCTCTTGCACGCATGGCCGTGAATGCTTCATGGCCTGGCGTATCGAGGAACGTGATCTTGCGTCCCTTGATGGAAACCTGATAAGCGCCGATGGCCTGGGTGATGCCGCCGGCTTCGCCAGCAGCGACCTTAGTCTTGCGGATCGCATCGAGCAGCGTGGTCTTGCCATGGTCAACATGACCCATGATCGTGACGATCGGCGGACGTTCTTTCAGAAGCTTCGGATCATCCGGTTCTTCGTCTTCCAAGCTGTCTTCATCCTTCGGCTTGACTTTGGTTGGTTCGATATCATATTCCAGGCAGACCGTCTCGACCATGTCGTCATCCAGCGAGCTGTTGATCGTCACCATCTTGCCCTGCATGAACAGGATCTTGATCAGATCGCCGGCATTCCGGCCGCACTTCTTGGCCAGTTCGCCGACAGTGATGCCGTCACTGTAAGTGATGGCATGGATATCCGGCTGCTGACGGCGCGGGGAAAATCCCTGCGGATGGCTGTTATTGTTTCTTCCGCGGCTGCTGTTATTATTGCGCTTGCGGCTTGTGTTATTGTTCCGGTTTGCGCCTGGTTTGAAATTGTTTTTCTTCTGCATTGCATTTCCTCCTTTTCCTTCTGCAGACAAGCTTTGCGGGCATCGCCTCTCTTTCTGAATTCCCGGCTAACGGATCGCTGCTCGGATCGTATCCCAGAATTCATCCGGGATCTTCACTTCCAGCGCACGTGCCAGGGAACCATTCTTCTTTGCTTTCTCCACGGCCTCCAGGTCCTTCTTCAGGTAGGCTCCGCGGCCATTCGCCTTGCCGGTCGCATCAACGGCAAGCGTTCCCTCCGGTGTACGCACGATGCGCAGCAGCTCCTTCTTCGGAAGCTGCTCGCCCGTAGCGATGCACCGTCTCATCGGTATCTTCTTCGGCATTACTTGCCTTCCTCGTCCTTATAGTAATCTTCGTATTCATCGTAATCGATGTCATACTGGCTGTCTTCTTCCGCCTGCTGCTGAGCCTCGATTTCAGCAAGCTCTTCTTCGGTGTAGACCGGCTTTGCAGGCTCTGCCGCATTCTGCTTGCCAAGCTGCTCGAGCAGGACATCGTTGCGGACCTTGATGCCGTCATCATCCTTGTTCTTACGCTTTCTGCGGGCAGGCGTCTGCTGCTTCGGCTTGGAAGTGCTGGCCAGCTTCTCAAAGACGGAGACATAGTCATTCTTGCTTGCCATCTCTTCAAGATCAGCCTTATGCTTCTTCGCCTTCGGCTCTTCGGCCTTGAACGGCTCTGCTTCCTTCAGTGGTTCTTCTGCTTTTTCCTCTTCGGCAGGTGCTGCTTCCTCTGCAGGTCTTTCTGGTGCCGGAGCTTCTTCCTTCACTTCTTCTGCCGGTTCTGCAGCTTCCTCAGGCTTGGTCTCTTCCTGCGGAGCAGCGGTTTCATTCGCAATGTCATTGCGAATCTTCTCGCTCATGACTTCCTGCATCTCTTCCGGAATTGCGTCTTCTTCACGAGCCGCAGCTTCTGCAGCCTCCTTGCTTGCCTTGGCAAGTTCTTCTACCTTGGCAAGCCGCTTTGCCTCCGCCTCGCGGGCTTCACGCTCCATGCGTTCCACTTCGCGCTTCTCATGTTCCTTAGCCAGTTCAGCCTTGCGCTGTTCTGCTTCCTTCATGAGCTTCTCATAGTCGACGCCCATTTCCGTGAGCTCTGCCTTGGTCTTGATATCGATCTTGCGGCCGGTGAGTTTCACGGCAAGTCTTGCGTTCTTGCCCTTCTTGCCGATCGCTAGAGACAGCTGATCTTCTGCGACCACCACGAGCAGAGAACGCTCATCTTCACCCGGGAGAACTGCTTCGACTTCTGCCGGAGCCAGCGCATTCTTGACTAATACCGTTACATCCTCGCTCCATGGGAAGATATCGATCTTCTCGCCATGAAGCTCTTCGATGATTTCCTGAACCCGGGCGCCTCTCTGACCGATGCAGGCACCGATCGGATCTACTTCCGGATTGTAGCTGACGACTGCCATCTTCGTGCGTTCGCCTGGTTCTCTGGCAATGGCCTTGATCTCGACGATCCCCTGAGCAACTTCCGGTACTTCCTTCTCGAACAAACGCTTCACGAGCATCGGATCAGCCCGGCTGACCAGAACCTGGGAGCCTTTGGTATCCTTGTTGACTTCGGTGATGACAACCCGGATCTTCTGCCCTTCAATCAGATGTTCCTGCGGAATCTGCGCTGACTTCGGCATCAGCGCCGTCGTCTTGCCGAGATTGATCAGCGCGAACTTGTCCTTGACGGACTCGACGATTCCGATGACCATGTCATACAGCTGGTCGATATACGCATCATAGACCGCTACCTTCTCAGCTTCGCGGATTTTCTGGCGCATGACATTTCTGGCCAGGGATGCGGCAGCTCTCGACATGCCGTTGATCTCCACCTTGCGGCGGATCACATCGCCGAGATACGTATCTGCCTTGATTTCACGTGCATCCGGCAGCGAGATCTCAAGCTCATCATCCTCGACATCTTCGACCACATTATAAAGCTGATAGATATCGATCGTCTGATTCTTCTCATTGATCTCAGCTTCCACGTTGATGTCGGAAAGCTCTGCATCTTTCTTGTAGGCTTTTGCCATCGCTTCCTTCAGTGCATCGAGGACAACGTCTTCCGGAATCTTGCGCTCATCCTCAATGGCGTTGAGCGCCTTGATCATATCTTTGTACTTCAGTTCCATGATGATTCTTCTTTTTCTCTCCTTCAGAATTTGATTGCCAGGCGGATCTTTTCAATATCGGCTGCAGGAATCTCCGCTTTCCTGACCGCTGCTTTCTCACGGTATTCCAGAATGATGACACCATCGGAATAACTCTTCACCGTTCCGGTCAGTTCCATGAGCTTCTTAAACGGATGTTTCAGGCGCATGAACACATAAGGCTCATGCATCGTCTCCAGCTCCTTCAGATCGCGGATCTCGCGCTCTGCACCAGGACTGCACACTTCCAGGGTGTAGGCGGACTTGATGATATCCTTCGCATCCAGGAAATCCGAAAGCTTTGTACTGACTTCCGCGCACGTATCAAGGTCCATCGACCCGTCTTCGTGCATAATTGAAACTTCCAGCGTATGCTCGCTTCCGCCGGTCCACTTCAGGTCATACAGCCTCACGCCGCATTCCTTCAGGATCGGTTCCAGCAGTTCTTTCAACTGACCGGTATTTTCCATCGCTCCTCCCAATCAATAATTAAGGAGTGCTTCCGCACTCCCTGTTACATGATTAATATAGCAGATTTCCCCGTTTCTGCAAGCGGTTCTCCATCCTCAGAGATACAATTCCATCGGATACGTGAGATAGCGGAGTTCTTCCAGCTGATCCGCCGTGACATATCCGGCCGGTGCTTTCAGAATTGTCGGAATCCGGTTCACAATCGTCGCACACGTATGCTCCACGGTTTCCGGCTTCACCTCATGGTATTCGACATCCGGCTCGCCTTCGATCTTCCAGTCGCAGAAATCGCCGTCCTTTGGTCCGTATACCTTGCCGATCGTCTCTTCCTCGACTTCGATGCCCTGCAGCGTCGCAGCCGTGACCACTGCCGACATGCCGATGCATCGTCCGGCCGGAATCACCTGATTCAGCGTGCTGCTGAACAGATCATGATCCAAGATGCACGGAACATGTTTCTGGGTGATAGAAGAAATCGTGAGGCCGAGTTTGCTGCAGATCGCTTCAACGGAGTTCCATGCATAGGAAGGTTCGAATACTTCCGGATGCGCAATCTGCTGCTCGAACTCCTGGGGAGTCAGATCGCAGCCATGTGCCTGAGCAAGTGCCATCCCGTATTCATCGACGTTGTAGCTGTAGGCACCCTTGATCTTCTTGATGGAATGGCAGCCAGCACAAGCCTGAGCAAGCATGTTGATCCAGAAGATATCCTGCATGCCGGAACCAGTCATCGTGCAGTGATGCTCCTTAGCCATCGCATCCAGGCGGTTGACGATTCCTGCTTCCGTCGTCCACGGATAGATTGCTTCCTCGCACGTCGTGATCACTTTGATGCCTCTGCTCAGGCACTTCTCGACATGCGGATCGATGTCCTTGATGAAGCTGAACAGCGTGACGATCGCGATATCTGCATCACATTTATCCAGAACTTTGTCGGCATTATCAGAAATCTTTACAAGTAACCGGCGAGAAAGCCCAAGTGCTTCAGCCTTGGGATGAAAGCCGAGCCATACACAGCTGATGTACTCTTTCTGCTTCATATCATATAATTGGAAGCACAGAGATGAAAGGATTCAAGTTCAGATTAGAACCGAATGAAACACAGAAGAAGCAGATTCAGGAAACACTTGATTCTGCTCGTTTTGTGTACAATCGGTTTCTCGATCTGAACGAGTATGCGTATCAGACAGAAGGTATCCATCTTTCGTATGCGATGATGTGCTCGCTATTGACGGATCTGAAGCAGGACCCTGAATATCCGTGGCTGAAGCAGGCTGACAGTATGGCACTGCAGACTGCGCTGAAAGATCTGGATGAAGCATTTCAGAATTTCTTTACCGGACGTGCAAAGTATCCAAAGTTCAAGACAAAGAAGCGCGCTAATAAGTTTTCATATCGTACACGCAATCAGAATGGCGGCATTCAGATTATTGATAAGCACCATGTAAAACTTCCGAAGCTTGGCATTGTCCGGGCCCGTATTTCGAGATTTCCGCATGGAGCGATCAGGAACGCAGTGATCTCACTGACAGCAGCCGGCAGATACGAAGTCTCCTTCTGCGTGGATGAGATCGCAGCCTCTAAGAAATCCGCTGGCGGAGAGATTGCAATTGATGTAGGGCTTGCCGAGTTCTATACCGACTCGAAAGGCCGCATTGCTGAGAACCCGCACATTCTTGCAAAGCTCAGCCGAAAACTTGCTAAAGAACAGCGCCGGCTTTCCCGTATGTATGAAGCAGCCAAGAAGGCAGGCCGTCGTCTGAGTGAGTGCCGGAATTATCAGAAACAGCGGGTCAAAGTCGCTAAGATTCACGAACGCATTGCCAATGCCAGAACCGACTTTCTTCAGAAGCAGAGCACGGCGTTAGCTGATGAAAACCAAATCATCTATGCCGAGCATCTGAATATCCGCGGAATGGTCAGAAACCACAAGCTGGCAAAGGCAATCAGCGATGTGAGCTGGAGTGCGTTCTTTCAGATGCTGGAATACAAAGTAAAAGAACGTAACGGCTTTCTGATCAAAGTTGATACGTTCTATCCAAGTTCACAGATCTGCCATGAGTGTGGATACAAGAACCCGGGTGTAAAAGATCTGAAAGTGCGGAAGTGGATCTGTCCGCAGTGCGGAGCAGTGCATGATCGTGATCAGAATGCCGCACGGAATATCCTTGCAGAAGGGATCAGAATCCTCAACGAACCGAAGACTGCAATTTCTGTAGTCTGAAACGCCTATACGTACCGTGGGGCACACGGGAAGTAACGCTTGCAGAAGAGAGTGTAAGACGGCACCATGCCGCAGTTCTCGTTGAAGCAAGAATCCCACAGGCTTTAGCCGTGGGAGTGTCAAGGTTTCAGCCTAAAGCCTCCTCCAGGAAGAGAGTCAACCCCTTATTAAGAATCAATTCACGAGTGGTTTTTCACGAAGTGCAGAGGCACCTGCAGGCGCATGAACATCCCTCTCCGGTTCTCATCAAACACATTGAATTCTGTCATGATCTCGCAGAAATAATCGCCGGCAATCTGGCAGCTGTTTTCCCTGTACAAGGAGAGCAGCCTGCAGGCATAGTCCTGTTCTTCGGAAAAGTCCTCCGCATAGATGCATGCATACATCCCGCTGTCTGCGACCCTGATATCATTTCTCACACTGCACTGATCCCGGTCGACGAACACGAAGACCAGATCCGGGCAGAACTTCCGTTCCAGAAACAGATCCTTCTGAACGGAAGTAGCGATGCTGTAAGTATGAATCTGAGAGAACCCCTGCTCCACCAGCTCATTCCTCAGATCTGCTGCATTCTGCTCGAAACACGTCAAGCCTTCCGTATAGAAATTGCCGGAACATGGAATGCCCCAGAAATATCTCTGCTCGATATATTCGAGAGAAACCATGCCGGTGACCGGGGATTTGCGGAACCGCTCCATGCTGCGGATTGCCCGCTGAATGGATTTCTGCTGTTCCTTAAGGGCCCGGCGCTGTTCATAGAGCTGTTCATTGCGCTCTGCCAGCAGTTCTTCCACGCGGTCCATATCCTTCTTCTCGAAGATCTCATGAATTTCCTGCAGGGTCATGCCGAGCTCTTTCATGCTGGCAATCATATCGAGGCGGGCATTCTGATTCCAGTCATAATAGCGGCAGCCCGTATCCTGATCCACATAGCGCGGCTTCAGCAGTCCTTTCTCATCATAAAGACGAAGGGCTGCTGCCGTCATGTGATTGATCTCTGCCATCCTGCCGATCGGAATCAGAGAAGATTTATCCAGTTCATCCATCATGTGAAAGCTTTCACGTATGATTAGTGTTTATCACAGAAAAAGCTTCAGAAACAGATTTCTCAATCCATCTCTGAAGCTTGAATCTCAGAACAGGCTCATCTGGTTCTTTTCCTGCAGATCGCCAAGGCATCCATATGCCTTCAGCTTCTTCAGCAGCGTATCGCTGAGCTGCGTGCGCTTGAGCACATCTTCCTCGGAAAGGAACTCGCCTTTTTCTCTGGCCTCGACGATGCTTCTGGCAACGTTTGCCCCCAGACCGTCAATGACAGTGAACGGCGGGATGATCGTATGCACATCGTCGCCATCGGTGCAGAATTCCGTTGCTTTCGACTTGTACAGGTCGACCATGGACATCTTATAGCCGCGGGCATACATCTCTTCGCAGACTTCCAGCACATCAAACAGCGCTTTTTCCTTGTTCGTGACCGGATTGGTCGAGTAGCGGTTCTGCATGCGGCTCTGAATGTCCTGCATGCGGTCTCTGACCGCTTCGAGGCCCTTGCACATCGTCTCGATCTCATATGCATCCGAACGCAGCGTGAAGAACTGGATATAGAAGTTCCATGGCTCATGAACCTTGTACCAGGCAATGCGGATTGCCATCATGACATAAGCCACGGCATGGGCCTTCGGGAACATGTACTTGATCTTCTTGCAGGAGC
The DNA here is from genome assembly GCF_900290205.1 of Anaerolactibacter massiliensis. Taxonomy (NCBI): domain Bacteria; kingdom Bacillati; phylum Bacillota; class Erysipelotrichia; order Erysipelotrichales; family Erysipelotrichaceae; genus Anaerolactibacter; species Anaerolactibacter massiliensis. Next base: position 958,968 of record NZ_OLMH01000002.1, read on the forward strand.
CGATATACCAGTCCGGAACATTGTGCTCTTTCATCGCTGCTTCCTGCTCCGGCGTAAGGCCTTTGCCTTTGCGGACGCCTTCCATGGTCTTGAAGGCCATGAGCGGTTCCAGACCTTTGTTCAGGAGATAGGTCATGATATCGTCACGGCATCCGATGACTTCGGAAAGCGTGCAGGTTCCCTCCTGAATCAGACTCTCGGCATTGCCTGCCCAGACATCGGTTCCATGGGAAAGACCAGAGATGATGACCAGATCGCTGAAGCATTTCGGCCTGGTTTCTTCGAGAACTTTCCGGGTCGTGCGGGTACCGAACTCCGGCAGGCCTAAGGCGCCGGTTTCTTTCTTGTATACTCGCGGATCTGCTTTCAGGGCATCATCGCAGTAGAACAGCGATAACACTTCCGGATCATTCATCGGAATGGTGGTCGGCTTGGTCTTCGAGATATTCTGAAGCAGACGCATCGCTGTCGGATCGACATGACCGAGGATATCGAATTTCAGAACATTGTCATGGATATCATGGAAGTCGTAATGGGTTGTCTTCCATTCGCTGTTGGGATCATTGGCCGGATACTGGACCGGCGTGAAGTCTTCTGCATCATAGCCTTCCGGAATGATGATGATGCCGCCCGGATGCTGACCGGTCGTGCGCTTGACGTTCTGGCACCCTTTGGCCAGATAGTCTTTCATCGGCCGGCGCATGTCGGTGATTTCCATCTTCTCGCAATAGCCGCTGACATAGCCGTAAGCAGTCTTCTCAGCGACGGTGCCGATCGTGCCGGCACGGAATGCGTGCTTGTCATTGAAGACTTCCTTGATGAATGCATGGGCATGTGCCTGGTATTCATTCGAGAAGTTCAGATCGATATCAGGGGTCTTGTCCGCATTGAATCCGAGGAAGGTCTGGAACGGAATATTGTGGCCATTGCCGCGCATGATCGCGCCGCAGTGCGGACACCGCTTATCCGGCAGATCGAATCCGGACGCAATGCCCGGATCATCCAGAAATTCGGAATAATGGCACTTCGGGCAGAGATAATGCGGCGGCAGCGCATTGACTTCCGTGATGCGGGACATGGTTGCGGTAAACGAAGAACCGACGGAGCCACGGGATCCGACGATATAGCCATCCGCATTGGATTTCTTGACAAGCAGATGGGCTATGTAGTAATGCACGCCGAAGCCGTTGCGGATGATGTTCTCCAGTTCGGTATCCAGACGGTCTCTGACGATGTCGGGCACTTTCCCTTCGAACTCATATTCTTCTTTCATCGTTCCGTAGCAGATCTCGCGCAGCTTGTCATCCGAACCGGGGATGGTCGGCGGATAAGTTCCCGAAGGAACCGGCCGCACCTCTTCGAGGGAATCGAAGATCTTATGCGGGTTCTCGATGACGATGCGATGCACGAGATCAGGATCTTCCAGCCAGCTGAAGGCATCGAGCATCTCATTCGTGAGACGGATATGCTGATCGGGATTCGGGGTTCTGACACGCAGCGCCTCATCGCGGATATAAAGCGGATGAGTCGCACCGCCTACACCCTGGGACATGATGTACACATCCCGGAAGATCTTCTGATCCGGGGTACAGTAATGCGCATCGCTGTCTGCGACAACCGGAATATGGAGCTTGTCCGCCATGGCAATGATGCGCTTCTGCACCTCTTTCACCCGGTTCATCGAAGGAACATTGCCCAGCGCGACAAACGTCGTGTAGTTCGCCAGCGGCTGCAGCTCGACATAGTCGTAGAAACGCATCGCATTTTCCAGGCGCTGATCATCGCCGTTGCATGCCAGTTCCCATACTTCATTGTTCTGACAGGATGTGCCGATCAGAATATTCGTGCGGTCTTTCTGCACCGAAGAGCGCATAATTCTCGGTTCGGCTGCGCCGCCCTCCTTGCCGAGCACCGCTAACGTATCCGTGCAGCTTTCGGTGACCATCTGATAGAGACGCTTAAGACCCTCATGATTCCTGCAGAGAACGATGATATGTGACCGGCGGGCCTTCTTGTAGAAGCCCCGGTCCGGAAGCTTGTCCTGCAGATCATTGACTGTTACCGCGCCGAGCTTTTTCGCATCTTTCAGCAGACACAGGAACACGGAAGAAAGCACTTCGGCATCATAATCCGCACGATGCGCCACTTCTTCGTCATAGGAAATGCGGTAGTAGTTCGAAATATTGCCTAACCGGTAGAAGTGGCGGTCTTTCAGCACCACTCTGGCGAGATCCAGCGTATCGATGACGCAGTTATGCAGCGGCGGCCGGCCGATTCTTCTCAGCTCTTCATTCAGGAAGTGGTAGTCGAAAGTCGCATTGTGCGCAACCAGGATATCATCCCCGATCCAGTCCAGGATCTCATCGCACGCTTCCGCAAAGGACTTCGCATCCTTCACCATTTCATTGGTGATGTTCGTCTTATGCGAGATGTTGGCCGGAATCGGAAACGGCGGCTTCAGGAACATCTGCTTGCGATCGACGACACTGCCATGTTTCAGCCTGACTGCACCGAATTCGATAATCGAATCGTAATAGCAGGAAAGACCAGTGGTCTCAAGGTCAAAGGAGATATAGGTCGCGTCTTCCAGATCCGCATTGATGCGGTTGCGGACAATCTTCGGCTTGTCATCGGCCATATTCATCTCGCAGCCGAGGCCTACCTTGAACTTCCGGTCGCTGCCTTTCTTCAGGCTCTGGGCGGTATTGAATGCCTTGACCATGGACTGCACGTCGGCATGATCGGTGATGCAGATGCCCTCATGGCCGAGATCCCATGCATACTTCACGATGGTCTGCGGCTCGCAGACCGCATCCATTTCCGACATATTCGTATGCATATGCAGCTCGACCCGCTTCTCTTCCGCCGGATCCGTGATCTTCTCTTCTTCAAGAATATCCGTGGCTGATGCCTGCACGACCAGATCCCGGGCATAGTTGTCAAAGACGACAGATCCGTAGATTCTGACCCGCATGCCTTCCTTCACAAGCCCGAGGTCTTCTTTCGTGAAGTTTCTGCCCTCAAACCGCTTGACAAGAATCGCATCGGTCCCGTCATAGACGGAGAGCGTCTGAATCGTCTTCTGAGCTGCCTTCGTGACGACTTCTTCGACTGCAAATACCTTGCCTTCAAACTGAATGCTGTCTACCGGATCATGCACGTCCTTCAGATGCACGAGGGGCCAGTCTTCCTTCTTCTGACGGAAGAACTTGCGATGAGAATCTGCCTGTGGACGCGCATGTTCCATAGGAGCTGGTGCAGAAGGAGCCGGAGCTTCCATGAAGACAGTCTCCACCTGTGGAGCTTCCGGTTCTTCGACGGAAGCAGTGATTCCTGATACTTCAATGCCGACTTTCTTCAGATATTCCTGCAGCGGAGCTAGCAGCTCCTCTGCCCGGTCTCTGGAAACGGATTCGGCGAACCGGTAGTCTATCGAACGGGCATCTGCGTCATACTGAAAGACAGCGTCTTTCAGCAGCGCACTTTCTTTTTCTTCTTCGTAGTAAAGCGTCAGATATTTATACAATTCATCCCTGCTGCAGCTGCCATCTCCTGCCGAGATGGACACATAGCAGGGACATTTCAGATACTGTTCCAGCAGTTCCAGCAGCTCCCGGTAATCCTCGCACGGCAGCGGGCCAGGACTGGAAAGCTCCAGCTCCACATGAACCGGATGCCGGTAAAAGCGCACTGCAGTCACTTCGGCTGCAGCATAGGCTTCTCGATTCCCTGCCCCGATCAGGTCCAGGATGGATTTCAGAGTCATGGTCATTCCTAATCTACCTCTTGAGCGTCTCTCATTCTACCACAAGAAAACCGGAAGACTCCGGTTTCCGGTGATGCTATTTCAGAAGGCCTTTGAGGAATTTCTTCGCACTGCGGATGCCGATGTTCATCGCCTCATTCTCAAGGCGGTTTCTGGCTTTCCTGGCCAGACGATCGCCCCATTCCTTCTGTTCTTTTTCTTTTTTCAGGGCTTCACGCTCTTCCTGGCGCTGTCTTTGTTCTTCGAGCTTAGCCTGTTTCTTATTCTCTTCTTCTTCCTGCTTTTTCTGTTCTTCCTCTGCTTTCAAGCCATCCATGGCCTCATAAGCAGAAGCGGGATCGAAGGATTTCTCATACTTCCCGTAGATGCTGTCGCGTTCGATGCAGTTTCGGATTGCGTCCTGAGCAGCCATTGCCATGGAAGAGCGCGGCGGCAGGATCTTCGTCTTCTGTACGATTGTCGGTGCGCCTTCTTCATCGAGCACCGAAACCAGGGCAGTACCAGTCTTCATCGAAGTGATCTCGGAAGCCGCATCCAGATCCGGATTCGGCCGGAACGATTCTGCCGCGATCTTTGCCTGCTTGAATTCAGCAGGCGTATATGCCCTCAGGCTATGCTGAATGCGATGAGAAAGCTGAGACATGACCGTATCCGGAATATCTGCCGGACTCTGGCTGATGAAGAAGACGCCGACCCCTTTGGAACGGATCAGCTTCACCGTCTGTTCAATCCGGGTCATCAGTGCCTTCGGCGCATGATCGAACAGCAGATGTGCTTCATCAAAGAAGAAGACCAGCTTCGGTTTCTCGAGATCCCCGACTTCCGGCAGATTCTCATACAGCTTAGACAGCATCCAGAAGAGCACCATCGAATACAGCAGCGGATGCTGGAACAGCTTCTGGCATTCGAGGATGTTCATGACACCCTTTCCGCCTTCCGTCATCATCCAGTCCTCAAGATTCAGCTCAGGCATTCCGAAGAAGGATTCTGCTCCTTCCTGCTCCAGCTGCAGCAGTTTTCTCTGAATCGCGCCTGCTGACTGCTTCGAGACATTTCCGTATTTCACGGTATAGTCTTTCGCATGCTCGCCGACATAAGCGGTCATAGCCTGAAGATCCTTGAGATCGATGAGATCGAGATTCATCTCTTCTGCAGCTTTGAAGACGATGCTGAGCACGCCTTCCTGCGCATCGGAAAGATCCAGGATGCGGCTGAGCAGCAGCGGTCCCATATTCTGAACAGCAGCTCTTACCGGATGTCCCTGTTCGCCATACACATCAAAGAAATGCACCGGATAGCTGCAGCAGTAATTCTCTGCAGAAACCTGCATATCCGTGAGTCTGCCGCTGATCCCTTCTGCATTTCCCGGCACGATCATGCCGGTCAGATCGCCTTTCACATCGGCGATGAATGTCGGCACGCCGAGATCTGACAATGATTCTGCGATGACTTTCAATGTGACAGTCTTGCCAGTGCCGCTGGCGCCTGCAATCATGCCATGCCGGTTCATCTGTCCCGGCAGGAGATAAACACTCTCTTCGCCAGCTTTTCCCAGCAGGATCCGATCCCCCTCTAGCATATTCCTGCTCCTTTTCTAGATCAGCCGATAGCCGCCGGCATTGCGGATTCTGAGACAGTAGCATGCTCCTGCTCCGAAGGCTTCTTCCATGGCATTCACATAGGTTTCAACCAGACCTTCCGGAACAAATGCCTGGATGGTACCGGCAAAGCCACCGCCATGCACACGCCATGCGCCTCTTCCTTCCAGGAGATTCTGGCTCAGGGCCAGGCCGATGGAAAGAGACTGATGATGAGGATCCGACGAAGCATACACATTCTGCAGATATTCAAACGAACTGTTGCCCGAATCGATGACCAGCTTCAGGAACTCCTGCATCGAATTGTACTCCAGCGCTTTCACTTCTTCCTGAACCCGGTCAGTTTCCTTCAGGAAATGATAAGCTCGAAGCCATGCCCGGTCTCCGCACTGCTTCCGCACTTGAGGAGTCTTCTCAAGGAACTCCTGCAGGGTCACCCTGCTCAGCACTTCTTGACCGAAAACGCCGGCTGCCGCTTTCATCTCAGATGGAATTCTGGAATATTCATCGCTCAGATCCGCGTGGCTTGCCCGGCAGTCCGTCAGGATGATGCGGAAGCCGCTGTGATCAAAATCAAACGGAACCCGCTCCACTGCCGGAGCGTCTTTATGATGGAAATCAATCGTGATGAAGCCGCCTACAGAACAAGCCATCTGGTCCATCAGACCAGAAGCTTTCCCGAAATACACATTCTCTGCGAACTGGCCCGCTTTTGCCTGTTCTTCCGGAGAGACTTTCCCATCGTTGTAAAGCTCATTCAGGATCTCGGCAATCAGAATCTCAAACGCTGCGGAACTGCTCATGCCGGAACCAGGCAGCACATCCGATTCCGCATAGCACGAGAATCCGCCGATGCCATAGCCCAGCTCATGATATCTTGCCGCGATGCCGCGGATCAGAGATTCAGTCGTATTGACTTCTTCGGCCTTTCTGGACAGATCTTCGAGATCGACCGGCTTCACTTCAAAAGCATCGGAATGATAGGTGATGACCGGCTTTTCTTCCGGGATCACGACCGCTGCCGCATCGAGATCAATGGATGCGGCCAGGACCCGGCCGAGCTGATGATCGGTATGATTGCCGCCGACTTCGGTTCTGCCCGGGGCACTGAACAGATCTGCTTCGCGGTCGCCATAAAGTTCCATCGCTCTTGAAATAAGCTTCAGGTAGCGCTTTTTCTGCGCCTTGACGTGTTCTGCTCCATACAGGAGCTCGAGCTGGTTCTGCAGCAGATCGGAGCTGACTGCTGCCTGCAGTTCACTGAGTTTCATGATCTTTCTACCTCACTAATTTTTCAAACGCATTCTGCGCGGCATTCTGTTCTGCCTGTTTCTTCGAGCTTCCGGTTCCCGTCCCAAGCACCAGTCCGTCAATCACCGCATTCATCGTGAACGTCGGCGCATTGCTCGGACCTTCCTCACTGACTAATTCATAGTGCACGGTCCTCCGGTTGTCTGCCTGCACATATTCCTGAAGCTTCGTCTTGTAGTCCCGGAATACCTTGACGTCTTTCGGATGTCTGATTTCCGGCAGGAATACTTCATTCAGGATATTATCCACCGCATCCATTCCCTGATCGAGATACAGTGCCCCGAGCAGGGCTTCGAACATATCGGCGATGATCGCATCTTTCTCGCGGCCCCCGCTTTTCTCTTCGCCGGATCCAAGCAGCAGGAAATCATTCAGATGCAGTTCGCGGGCATACATGGCAAGTGCTTTCTCACAGACCAGCTGTGCCCTGAGCCTGGTCATCTCGCCTTCGCTTAACGGAGGCTCCAGCGGGAAGATATGAGCCGTGCTCCATAACTGCAGCACCGCATCTCCCATGAACTCCAGGCGTTCATTATCATGATACTTGCGATGTTCGTTGACATAGCTTGTATGCATGAATGCCTGGCGGATCAGATCTTTATTTTCCACTTCGATGCCGCGTTTCCGCAGCCACTCGATACAGTCCATTTCTTTCCTCCTCTAGTCCGCAAACGAAGCATTCTTCTCATTCCGTTTCCGCACGGATTCCAGAAGCAGCACATAATCAGGATTATCCGGATCCATCACAATCTCTGCAGCATCCTTCTTTGCCTGATTCATGATCTTCGTATCTTCCACGAGGTTGCCGAGAATGAAATCCGGTACCCCGCTCTGCCTCGTTCCAAGTATATCACCTGGCCCTCTCAGCCGTAAATCTTCCTGCGCAATCTCAAAGCCGTTATCTGATTTCACCAGGGCATTGAGCCGTTCCAGGGCCTTCTCATCCTTCGACCCGGTCAATAGCCAGCAATATCCCTGGCTGCTTCCGCGCTGCACGCGTCCGCGCAGCTGATGGAGCTGAGACATGCCGAAGCGATCCGCATCGTAGATGATCATGCCCGTCGCATTGACGACATTCATGCCGACTTCGACGACCGTCGTGGAAACTAATACCTGGATCTCATTCTCTGAGAACTGGCGCATGATCTCCTGCTTCTCTTCCGAGTTCATCCGTCCATGCAGGAGACCTACCCGATAGTCCGGTGCAAACAATCTGGAAAGACTTTCCGCAATGTCAGAAACTGCTCTGGCATTGAAATCTTCATTGCGATCCACTGCCGCACAGATCACATAAAGCTGCCTGCCTTCTGCCAGCAGCTTCTTCACATCGCCCAGCACGGAACGGAAGCTGTTCTCCTCAATCAGCTTCGTGATGACCGGCTTTCTGCCTGGAGGCATCGTCTCGATCGTACTGACTGCCATATCCCCATACAGCACGGACGCCAAGGTCCGTGGAATCGGCGTTGCACTCATCAGCAGGAAATCCACCCTGGTTCCTTTCTCTCTCAGGGCCCGGCGCTGTTCAACCCCGAAGCGCTGCTGCTCATCCGCAACGACAAGTCCGAGCTTCTGAAAGGCAACCTTCTCCTGCAGAAGACTATGCGTGCCGATCAGGATATCGATGGAACCATCTGCTGTATCCTCCAGAACCTGTTCCTTCTCAGCCGGTTTCAGTCCGCTGTACAGCACGCCGACCTTCACCCCGTAAGGAGAAAGCAGCTCATTCAGGGTAGAAGCATGCTGGCGGGCAAGGATTTCCGTCGGAGCAAGCAGCGCTCCCTGAAATCCTGCCGTCACCGTTCCGTACAGCGCAAGGCCGGCAACCAGCGTCTTGCCGCATCCGACATCGCCCTGAACAAGCCGGTACATCAGATGATTGCTTTCCAGATCAGCCAGGATCTCCTGCAGCGCTTTCTCCTGATCCGAAGTCATCGGAAACGGAAGACCGGAGATGACTTTCTTCAGCTTTTCATGATTCACATGCTTAGGCTGCTTATAGGCATCGGAGCCGTTCTCATTCTTCATGAGCTCCACTGCCGTGAAGAAATGCAGAAACTCAGAATATTTGAGCGTCCGGTAGGCTGCCTGCACTTCCGACATGGACTTTGGTTCATGAACCATGCGCAGCGCCAGATCTCTTCTGAGCAGCCGGTATGCCCGCTGATACTGCAGCGGCACATCGTCTTCAATCGGCCCCGATGCTAAGGCATGCTTCACGCATTCACGGATCGTACGCTGGGGAATGCCTGTCCGCGTCGAATAAACCGGAGTGATCGCTTCCTGCTGATCAGCCGGCTTATTATTGTAGGTCATCGCGACGACGGAAGATCTGCCCTGATAGATTCCGGAAACGGTGATCGGCTGATTCTCATACAGAGAAGAAGCCCAGGGACGATTGTAGATCGTCACCTGCAGCACATCGCCTTCCTCGGTCCTGACACTGAATTTCGTGACAGTCTTATTGCGCCCGAACCGCCAGCTGCGGGCAGCTCCGCTCACGAAGCCCGAGAAGGCCACATGGTCCTTTTCATGCCACTCGGAAACGGGGCGCATATTCAGTTCTTCATACCGGAACGGGTAATAGGAAAGAAGGGCATCGCGATCCGCAATGCCCAGACTTTCCAGTGCGCTGATCCGCTTCGGAGTCAGCCTGAGTCTCTGATCATTCAGTTCCATTCCGATTGCTCACTGCTTAATAAGGAGCAGGCTTCCCTGCTCCTGAATACGATCGATTCTGCTGTTACTCAACGCCTACGATGAAGCAGTAGACAGGCTGATCACCCTGCTCGACATCAACATCGACTTCAAAGTGATCTTCAATATACTTCTGTACCTTCTGAACTTCTTCTTCACTGGCGTCCTTGCCGGCAATCAGCGTGACGATCTCGCTGTCCTCATCGCACATCTCAGAGATGAGACGGCATGCCGCATCGACTTTATCGCTGCTGGTCAGACGGATATCCTTGTCGAGGATTCCCATGTAATCCCCGGCTTTGATCTCTCTGCCATCTACCGTCGTATCCTTGATTGCATACGTGACCTGACCGGTCTTCACATGTCCGACCGCATCCATCATCGCGCTCTGGTTTTCCTCCGGATCCGCTTCCGGATTGAAGCTGATGCAGGCACTTAGACCCTGCGGGATCGACTTGGTCGGAAGCACGCGGACATCTCTGCCTTCGCTGACTTCAGCAGCCTGGCTGGCTGCCATGATGATGTTGCTGTTGTTCGGCAGGATGAAGATATGACGCGCATGCACTTTCTCGATTGCCTTGATGAAGTCTTCCGTGGAAGGATTCATCGTCTGGCCTCCGCTGACGATAAAGTCGCAACGATAGCCCCTGAAGAGCTTCTCCAGTCCTTCGCCGGCACACACGGTGATGATGCCGTATTCCTTCTCCTCAGCATCTTTCTCAGCGGCAGGTTCTTCTTTCGAGGCATTCTCGAGAATGGATTCTCTCGGCTTGCCAAGCGCCAGATTATCAATCTGCACTGCCTGGAATTCGCCAAACCGCTGGCCGAGATTCAGCACTTCGCCCGGCTGGGCCGTATTGACTCTTACCTTGACGAGATCTGCGTCGTTGACGACGGTGATATTCTCGCTGAGCTTGCTCAGAGAATTGCGGAAGCGGTTCTCCTTGAATAGATGAACCCCCTGATCGCTGAGCTTCAGAATGAATTCCGTCACATAGCCGCTTGCTCCGATTTCTTCGGAACCATTCTTCTTTCTGGCCGACTCATCTTCAATCGGAGCACCATCGAGGTATGCCTTGAATCCGTCGAAGATCGCTAAGAGACCGCTTCCTCCGGAGTCCACGACTCTGGCTTCTTTCAGAATCGGCAGCAGTTCCGGCGTCCGATCCAGAGAAGCACGCGCCTCTTTGCAGAGAATCTCCATATACTCTTCAATCGTCGCTTCCGGATGATCCTTCACGTAGAGGTCTGCCATATCAGAAGACTCTCTGACAACGGTCAGAATCGTTCCTTCCACCGGTCTCATGACTGCTTTGTAAGCAAGCATCGCGCCATTGAGCATCGCTGCAGCAAAAGCCTTCGTATCAAGTTCGTGGCTCTCGCCGACACTCTGATAGAAGCCCCGGAAAATCTGCGAAAGGATGACACCGGAATTGCCTCTGGCGCCCATGAGAAGACCTCTCTGCAGCGTCTTGGCTACTACCGGCAGATCCTCGCTGCCGCTCTTGTTCACTTCATTGATGCCATTGGTGAACGTGAGACTCATATTCGTTCCGGTATCGCCATCCGGTACCGGGAACACATTGAGTGCATCTACTTCTTTTCTGCGGTTATTCAGGTTGCTGCAGCCGCTCATCAGCATGCCTCTGAATACCTTGCCGTCAATCTTATTCATCTCGCCTGTCAAGCCTCCGTCACTCGATTACCTGAACGCCCTGAACAAAGACGTTGACAGCCGCAATCTCTTCGGAAAGAGATTTCTCCAGCACATACTTGACTTTCTTCTGAGCTTCCTGCACTACTTCGGAGATCTTGACTCCGAAGCTCACGATAATATATAGGTCAATCTCAAGGCCGCTGTCAGTACGTCTGACGACAACACCCTTCGTGTAGTTTTCTTTTCCGAGCAGTTCAGCCCAGCCATCTCTGACAAGCTTGCGGGATGCCATGCCTACTACTCCATAGCATTCGGTAATGACTCCGCCAGCCAGGGAGGCAACTGCTTCTTCTGACACATTGATATTCCCGTAATTCGTCTTTCTTTCGACTGTCATGGTCTTTCAAGCTCCTTAGCGCCATTAATTATATTAAACTTACTCATCTTTCTCAACTGCCTCACCCGTTCGTATCGCCGGAAGAATCCGCAGAATCCGACGAAGTACCGGAACTGTCCGTGCTTTCCTCAGAGGATGTGCTGTTCTCATCCGGGATCACCAGCGTGCCGGAATCATAATAGCCGGCCAGATAATGATCCAGGAAATCAGGATCTTCGACATCATTGCCATTTTCATCGATTGGAATCACGATCTTATTTCCGGACGCATCGAGATAATAGCCATCTGAGCTCTGGTAGTAATGCTTGACCGCCTTGTCGCCCCATTTGTCGTAGATGTAGTTGCCATCGGAATCCGTCCAGTATTCCCGTTCCGTCACAGTTTCATTCCATGGGCATGCCCGTTCGACCGCAACCTGATTGCCATCGCTGTCTGCTTCATAGGCATACAGGCAGCGGCTCTGATCTTTCATATTCTGATAGATCTCTTCATAGCTGTTCAGTGTCGAAAGGCTGTAATAATCCGCAAAGAAATACCCGCCGGTGCGCATCAGCACTTCAATGGCTTCATCTGTATAGCCAAGATCATACTGATTCACCTCAGCCATGCTTTCGATCGTGCTGCGGTCCAGCTTCTGGAATGCCTGGGTCAGCAGATGATTCTGCTGTTCTTCCGTGAACCCGCTGATATACGGGACTCTGGAAAGAATCGACATGTATTCGCTCTTCAGCTCGCACGTGCTCCCATCCGAAAACACCAGCATCGGCTTATCTTCATTGTACCGGTATCCGATCGGCTCTTTCTCCGTGATCGTGATCGAGACGAGATTGTTCGTCTCCAGCTTCACGGAAGCTGTTTCAATGACCGGATCACTCAGCAGTCTGCTTTCAACCTGCTTAGGAATAACGAAGTAGTAAATCGATTTCTCCGTGACTCCCGAAAGCGTGCTGACGTAGTCCCTGCTCAGAAAATCTGCCCCTCTCACCGCAATGACCTCAACTCTGGAAACCGGGTTCAGAAAATAGAGCAGCCCGAGCAGAAACAATGCCAGTACCAGAGCGGCCCGGAACAGAATCGGCTTTGCTTTCGCGAATTCCTCATTATCCCGGTTCACCGCCCGCTCCTGAAACAGCGAATCGACCGAAGTCTCATCCGGCTGCATGGTGCTCTTCTTTGGGTCTACCAATTGAATTTCTCCACTTCCATATGCAGGCTGATGCCGTACTTCTCCTTGACGAGCTTCTGGATCTCTTCCGTGAGAGCCAGGAAGTCTTCGGCTCTGGCATGGCCGTCATTGACGATGAAATTCACATGCTTCTCGGAAACCTGGGCATCCCCGATCCGATGTCCGCGGTAGCCGATGCCTTCAATCAGCTTCCAGGCCGGAACGTCAGCCGGATTGCGGAACACGGAACCTGCACTCGGACGATCCAGCGGCTGCGAAGCCATTCTTCTCTCCCGGCGGGAATCCATAAGGGCCCTGATTTCATCCGGATCCCGTTTCTCCAAATTCAGACGGATCGCAATGACGATCCAGTCCGGATGCGACTGGAAGACGCTCGTCCGGTATCCGAACCCGCATTCGCCTTTCGGAACCCATTCGAACTTCCCGTCCCGGTAGACGAACACGCTGTCGATCACATCGCTCATCGAACTGCGGTATGCCCCTGCATTCATGAAAGTGACGCCGCCGACGGAACCAGGAATGCCGCTGGCGAATTCCAGTCCGCTCAGTCCTGCTTTCATCGCCGCATAGGCAACCGCGATGATCGAGCAGCCTGCCTGGGCGACAACCGACGTATCGACGATATAGAAGTCATTGAATTTTTCCAGACGGATGATGACGCCGTCATAGTCTTTATCCGAACACAGCAGATTCGAACCTTTGCCGATCAGCTTGAACGGCAGATGGTTCTTCCGGATGATCCGGATCAGGCTGTCCAGGCTCACGGAATCATCGGGATAAGCGACATACTTTGCCTTTCCGCCGATTCTGAGCGTGGTCATGGAAGAAAGCGGAACACCGGTTTCCACCGCAGCTACCTTCTTCAGCTGTTCAAGCATTGTTTCCATGGTCCGCAAGCTCCTTTACCCATTCATACATCTTTTCCGCCGCATCCGGCGTGCCCATCGCTTTCGCATTGGCTGCTAAGTTCTGACGTTCTTCCTGATTCTTCATAAGCCGGTTCACCGTACTGGCAAGCACATCGGCATTCAGGTCTTTTTCCTCGATCATGACAGCCGCATGGTGTCTGACCAGTTCCTCAGCATTATGAACCTGATGGTTATTGGGCACATAAGGACTCGGAATCAGAATCGCTGCCGTCCCGATGGCCGAGATCTCAGCTAACGTCGTTGCTCCGGCCCGGGTGATCGCGAGATCTGCTTCTTTCAGCATCGCCCTGCCGTCAATATACGGAAGAATATGAATCCGTTTTCCCTGGGAGCGGAAGGTATAGTCATTCGACTTTCCGGCCGCAATGAGCACCTGGAAGGAATCATCGAACTTCGCACAGGCCTGATCGAGAACCTCGGAGACTGAACTGCTGCCAAGGCTTCCCATCATGCACACCACCATCGGAATTCCTGGTTCCAGGCCATACTCCTTCAGCAGTTCTGGTTTCCCCGGAGCTGCTGCGGCTGCGGAAGCTTCGGGGTTTCCGTAGAGCCTGGTCTTTCCTTCCGGGAATTCCTTCAGGCTGGAAGGATAGACTGCTTCAATCGCATCTGCGATTCTGCTGAGATACAGATTGGCTTTGCCAGCTGAGGAATTCTGTTCGCTGATCATCGTCGGGATGCCGAGCTTATGCGCGGCCCGGATCAGGGGAACAGAAATATAATTACCGAACCCGATGCATACTTCCGGCTGGAATTCCTTCAGCATCTTCCGGCAGGAACGTTCTGCTTTCTGCAGCGAAATCAGCGACTTCACCTTGGCCAGAATACCGCCGTTCATGCCGCTCATCGTCATCCCGGCAAAGGCGTATCCGGCTGCCGGAATGACCTGTGCTTCCATGCGGTTGTCTGAACCGAAGAAGCGGATCTCGCATTCCGGGCAGTTCTTTCTGATCGTATCGGCAAGCGCCAGCGCCGGGTAGATATGTCCGCCCGTTCCGCCGGTTGCTATCATCACTCGTATCATAGGCAAGATTTTATCACATCTGCAGGCATTCGATACGGGAAACAGAACGGTGTAGAATACAGGAGTATGAAACACATGAAGATGATTGCTTTCATCCTTGCTGCTTCATGTCTCTGCACGGGCTGCTCCCCTTTGCCTTCTCATGGCAGCGTGCCCTCGGAGCAGACTGCAGAGATCAGTACCTTTGCCTCTTCGGAAGAAGCTTCGCTTGAAGAGCAGCTGGACTATTTTCTCAATGACGGGATGTCCTTGCCGGCTCAGGATGAATCCGGCAATGTGATCGAATGGTCAGTTGCGTCCGGCCATGCTGAGATCACGGAGAATACGCTGAAGAAAACAGAGGATGCGGAAGAATATGAATCCATTGTGCTGAAGGCTGAGATTCCGGCTCTGGATGAATCCTATGAGCTTGAAAGGCTGCTGCTGGATGCGTATTCGGCTTATGTGATCTCCTATTTCACTTCGGAAGGATCGGATCCCGAAACGCTGAAACTTGCCTATACGTTTGACTGCAAGTACTGGTTCAAGATCAATAACGACAATCCGATCTTGAAACCTTCGAAGGGAACGAAGCGTCTGAGAGACCCTTCCCTGGTGAGGAAAAAGGACGGTTCGTTCGCCTTGCTTGCGACCCAGGGCTATGATACGGATTCCATCTATGTCTATGACACTGAAAACCTCGGCCAATATACGAATGAACGTCTTCTGAAACTCAATGCTTCGTACGAAGAGCAGATGATGAGTGAGAAACAGGCCTGGGCCCCGGAAGGATTCTATGATTGGATGCGGGATGCATACGTGCTGATCTGGTCCAGCAAGGAAGATGGCGGCATGTACTTCAGCACGTCTTCCGATCTGACTGCAGTATCCTATCCTTCCGTACTGATGAGTCCGGGCTATCCGGTCATCGACGGCACCATGGTCAGAGATGGATCGGAATGGGTCATGATCTACAAAGATGAAAGCGAACCGATGGAAGATCATTCTCAGCTATTCCGGGCAGTGAGCAGCGATGGCTGGGAGAATCTCGGGACATTTGAAGGGCCGATCTATGACCGCCATCAGGTGGAAGGACCGATGATCATGAAGGCCCTGAATGGCGAAGGCTGGTATGTGGTATGTGATGATTACACGAGAGGTGCCTACAAAGTGCTCTTCACGGAAGATATTGCGCACGGGACATTTGAAGAGGTTGATGATGCGGATCTGATGATTCCGCTGGAAGCCCCTGCCCACGGATCGGCGATTGCGATCACATGGAACGAACTGCAGCGGCTTCTCGAAGTATATCCGGATGCACTGAACAATCAGGAGGATGGACAATGAAACTGGATCTTGATGACCTGCTGAATGCAGCAGAACAGAAGCAGGAAACTGACAGGATGGTGTTCTGGTATCCGGAAAACCGGATCCTGCTGCTGGATGAACATGATCAGCCCGCGGATGATCTCGGCGAAGAACTGAACCCGGACGATTATGAAGTACTTCCGGACTGGGAAGATCTCAATCGCTACCAGCTCATGGAAGACTTTGCTGACCGGCAGCCTGATGGCGAAGTAAAGAACTGGCTGCAGAATGCGATCAAGGGACATGGCGCATTCCGCCGGTTCCGTTCCGTCATCGAGCGCTTCGGCCTGCAGGATGAGTGGTACGACTTTGAAGAAGAAGCGGAATACCTGCATGCGGCAGAATGGTGCCGGGCTCATCATCTCGATTATGAAGAGGTCCCTGGCATTCCTGATCTAAGCATGACGATCCATGCGGAAAAGAAGAAGGAACCGCAGAAGCCGGAAATCCGCATCACGCGCCTTTCAAGCCGCAATGCGATGCAGATCATCTATCTGCTGCATGAACTGCGGGCGGAAGAAGCAAAGCATCGCAATCTGACTTCTCCGGATCTGGAAGACAATCAGAATGAACTGGAAGACACCGCGGATACCGCTTTGATCTATGCGGCCAGCGATCATGGTGCGTATATCGGCTTCCTGATGGTGCAGTCTGCCTCAGAGGTCGTCCAGGCTTTCTTTGTGAAGAAGGATAAGCACGGTCAAGGTATCGGCGAGCAGCTGCTTTCTGCGTATCAGAAGGACTTTCCGGAGTCTGATCTGAAATTTGAAGTGTTCCCCTGCGATACGGAACTGATCGCCTTCCTGATCGCTCATGGATACGGCACCATTTCCACGATTGAACTGCATCATGACCGCGAGGAGCAGAGCAATTCCTGGAGCGATGGAACTCATACGTTCCATTTCTGAGCTTTCTGCTTGCGGGCGGATCCTTTTTCCGATATACTCTATCCAACTCCAGTAAGGAGAGATAGAAAGGATCATTGCATGAATACAAATGATATGGCTGCCATTCATCTGGTAGACTATCAGACGGATTCTGCTGTGGTTCATGAATACATGTCATCCGCTGACTTCCAGGCACTTGCCGAGATGGAAGCTTCCGGCCGGATTATCATTCTGAATCACCGCAGCCTCTGATGGATCACGCGCTGAGCAATTGCCCGGCGCGTTTTTTTTACAGAAAAAGACTTCCCCTTTGCGGAGAAGTCTTCCGTTTCAGATCATATGGCTGATGGTATTCCAGACTTCCTCAATTCCTGTTTTCGAGGTGGAAGATACGGCAATCTCCTGCTCTGGCAGAAGACCCGTCGCATTGCGGATATTCTTCAGAGCATTGATCTGCTGATTGCGGCTCAGCTTATCTGCCTTGACACAGGCAGCGAGAACCGGAAGATCAGACTGCCTTGCAAAACTCAGCATCTCCAGGTCATCGCTGTTCGGTATTCTGCGGATGTCGAGCACCAGGATCATGCCCTTCAGGTTCTTCCGGTGATCGAAATACGGATCGAGCAAGGCCGCAAAGTTCTTCACGGACATCGTTCCGCCTTTGGCATAGCCGTAGCCAGGCGAATCAGTGAAGACAACCTGGTGATCCACTTCATAGAAGTTCAGAAGCACGGTCTTGCCAGGCGTCTTGCCGACATAGGCAGCATTTCTCCGGTTGATCAGCGCATTGATCAAGCTGCTCTTGCCGGCGTTGGAACGCCCTGCGAAGATGATCTCCGGCAGGCTGGAGTCCGGCCACTGTTCCTCGTTGGCTGCGGTGGCAAGAAGCTGGACTTCATGGTACTGCATGCTAGCGGACCATGGCTTCCTTCAGAACCTGAGACATATTCTCAACCGGAACATAGGTCATCTTCTCGCGGACGGCTGCCGGGACTTCATCGAGGTCCCTCACATTGCCCTTCGGGAAAATGATCTTCGAGATGCCAGCCCGGTTTGCCGCAAGGCTCTTCTCACGAAGACCGCCGATCGGCAGCACATTGCCGCGCAGCGTCACTTCGCCCGTCATCGCTAGATCGCTGTACACCGGCGTATTGGTCAGCGCGGATACCAGAGCAGTGGTCAGGGTCACTCCGGCAGAAGGACCATCCTTCGGCACAGCTCCTTCCGGTACATGGATATGAATGTCATGCTTGGAAAAGAATGACGGATCGATCTTCAGTTCCTTTGCATGGGCTTTGACATAGTCCAGGGCAATTTCCGCAGACTCCTTCATGACATCGCCGAGCTTGCCGGTCAGCACGAGGGCGCCCTTGCCGTCGAAGAAGTTCACTTCGATCTGCAGCACATCGCCGCCGAATGACGTATAGGCAAGACCGGTCACAACGCCGACCCGGTTCTGCTTCTCTTTGACCCCGTAATCGAAGATATCCTTGCCGAGCCATTCATGAATCAGCTTCTCGGTGATGGTTACGGACTTCTTTCCATCCTTGAGAATCGCGAGAACCGTCTTTCTGCAGAGACTTGCAATCACCCGTTCCAGCTGACGCACGCCTGCTTCTCTCGTGTAATGGCGGATCAGGTACAGAATCTCCTTCTCCTTCAGATGGAACTGCGCAGGCTTCAGACCATTGGCCTTGATCTGCTTCGGAATCAGATGCTCTACGGCAATATGAACCTTGTCAACTTCCGTATAGGAAGGCAGTTCGATGATTTCAAGACGATCCTGCAGCGGTGCCGGGATATTGTCGAGATAGTTTGCGGTCGCGATGAACATGACCTTAGAAAGATCATAAGGCTCTTCCAGGTAATGATCGCTGAAGAACTGGTTCTGTTCCGGATCCAGCACTTCGAGCAGCGCATCGCTCGGATCACCCTTGTAATCCGCTCCCATCTTGTCGATTTCATCGATCAGGAAGACCGGATTGATCACCTGAGCACGCTTCATGCCCTGGATCACGCGGCCCGGCAGAGCTCCGAGATACGTTCTGCGATGACCTCTGATTTCTGCTTCATCTCTCACTCCGCCAAGACTCATCTTCACGAACTTGCGGTCAAGCGCTCTTGAAATCGATTTTGCAAGACTCGTCTTGCCGACTCCCGGAGGACCGACCAGGCAGAGGATCGGCGCATTCAGATTGCCGGTCATCTCCTTGACGGCCAGATATTCCATGATGCGGTCCTTGACCTTATCAAGTCCGTAATGATCTTCATCGAGAACCTTGCGGACCTCTTTCAGATCGCTGCTGTCTTCGGTTTCCTGCCACCACGGAACCTTCAGCAGCCAGTCGAGATACGTTCTCTCAACGCTTGCTTCTCCGCTTCCCGGCGGCAGCATCTCATAGCGCTGCAGCTCTTCTCTTGCCTTCTGCTTGACATGATCCGGATACGGATTCTTCTCGATCATCTCGCGCAGCTGCGTCGTATCATCGGTGACATTCGACACATCGCCGAGCTCTTCCTTGATGGCCTTGAGCTTTTCGCGCAGGAAGTACTCCTTCTGGCTCTCATCAATGCGCTCCTTGACTTTGTCATTGATGTTTGCCTCGATCTGCGAGAACCGCTGCTGCTTTTCCAGCTCAGCGATGATCATGACCATGCGCTCATTGACATCGACCGTCTCAAGCAGCTTCTGTTTCGCTGCCGTATCCAGCGGGAAATACTGGGCAAACTGATCTGTCAGCGTGATGGCTGAAACGCCTTTGGAAAGCTGCGATACGATATCCGAAGGGAAGGCGCTCGAGAGGTTGCTCACTTTCTCGAATTCCGAGATGATGCGCTTGACGAGCGCCATCTCCTCCATGTGATTTCCTTCGACTTCTTCCAGCGGCTGGATCGTTGCCATCATCATGTCATTGCTGTCTTCCAGGTTCAGCAGCTCAGCCCGCTTCATGCCAGTGAACGTCACCCGCATGAATCCTTCCTTGCGGCGGACAATCTTGATCTTGCTGAGTGTACCGACACGATAGAGATTCTGTTCTGAAGGATTATCAACCATAATGTCGTTCTGGCAGACAATCCAAACCATGGAATCATAGGAAGCACTTGCTTCATTGACCGCGTTGATGCTTTTCTGGCGGCCGACCTCGATCATCACATCCTGGCCCGGGAACACGACAACACCGCGCGTGCACACTACCGGAACCCTGATACTGACCTCTTTGCTCATAGTGTGTTCCTCCTTTTAAGAGAGGGAATGAACCCCCTGCTGATAAAATAAGACGCATCGAAAGCGTCTTATTGGTTCGTATTGCTGATAGCCGGAATTACTCAGCTGCAGAAGCGTCTTTTCCTTCCTCTGCTGCAGGAGCTTCCGTTTCCGGTTCTCTGACTTCCGGAGCACCGTTAGCATTCTTCTTCACGAAGCGGAATGCCTTGTCTTCTCTGAGCTGATCCTGAACCGCTGCTCTGCTGATCGCAGCCTTCACACGATCAACAGACAGACCGTACTGTGCAGCAATATCGCTGAATTCCTTCTCAATTTCCGCATCCGTCGGCTCGAGCTTTTCAGCCTTGGCAACAGCATCCAGAGCAAGTCTGGTCTTGACTGTCTTGCGGCTTTCCTCCTCGTAGTCCTTCTTCAGCTGATCGAGCGTCTTTCCCATCATGGACAGATAGCTTTCCAGCTTCATGCCATACTGCTGAACCTGAGCAGCAATCTGGTTGATGCGGCCGTTGACCTCATCTTCAACCATGACATCCGGAATCTCAACTTGCGTCTTTGCAAGCAGCTGATCAAGAAGATCGTTATCTCCCTTGTCCTCAGCAGACTGCTTCTTCTGGTTTTCGAGACGCTCGCGGACCATCTTCTTCAGATCTTCAGCAGTCTCAACGCCCTTCGCATTGACATCCTTCGCAAAGTCATCATCCACTTCCGGCAGAACCTTGTGCTTGACTTCATTGACCTTGACCTTGAAGACGACATCCTGGCCAGCCAGATCCTTAGAATGGTAGTCTTCCGGGAACTTCAGATTCAGTTCCTTCTCATCGCCGGCCTTCACGCCGACCAGCTGATCCTCGAAGCCCGGGATGAAGCTGCCGGAGCCGAGCTCCAGATTGTAGTTCTCAGCCTTGCCGCCATCAAACGGAACGCCATCCTTGAAGCCTTCATAGTTGATATCAACTGTATCGCCGTTCTCTGCTTCACCATCCTTGGTTTCCATATCTGCGAAGTTCTCGCGCATGCGGTCGATTTCCTTGTTGAATTCCTCTTCGCTGACAGAAGTATCATCCATGTGGTAATCCAGACCCTTATAATCGGATACCGTAGCTTCCGGCTTCACAGCAAATTCAAATACGACGACAACCTTCTCCGGATCGATGGAACGCAGATCCAGCGTCGGCTGGGAAATCGGCTCCAGCTTCTGCTCATCCAGGGCAGCCTTCAGCCATGCATTGGCATTGTCATTGACTGCTTCCAGCTCGCGGTCGCGCTCCGGAATCGCATGCTCCAGAAGCTTCTTCGGAACCTGGCCCTTGCGGAAGCCATTCATGGTTACATTTTTTCCGAGTTTGCTGAATGCTTTCTCGACATCCTTCTTCCATTCGTCACCCTCGATGGTAACGACCAGTTCACCTGTTGATTTTTCTTTTAATGTCCACTCTGACATGTTGCTCAAGAACTCCTTTTCTTTCAAACGTTCTCAGTATATCAAAAACAGAATTGATCCGCCACGGATAAGATCACGATTTCTGTGCGATTGTTCAGCCTTTTTCAGCGCAATCCCCAGCTCTGTGTCCTCTCAGGCATACGTCTTCTTCCTGATCTGATAGGAATCGTATACCTTCTCAAGTTCCGCTTTGTCAGCGGTATCACCTAAGAGATCCGCAGCCTGGCAGGCAGCCTCATACGCAGCTCCCCCTGCTTCTTCTTTCTCATAGCTGAGCGGCAGATTCATATAAGCATCATGAACCAGCACGCTTTTCGCTGTTTCAAGAAGCGAAGGATTGCGGCTCACCCATTGCTTCAGAAGAGCCAGTGCTTCCAGAAATCCAGGACTGCGCGTAACCGGCGTCACCGCATCAGGCCAGAAGGTATATTCGACGCCATCTTTCGTATAGACGAATTCGTCGCCGATTTCCTGTTCTGCCAGCGCTTCGATCAGGAGGGCGGCAGCTTCCGGATATGGTTCATGGCTCAGATACTCCCGGATCTCTTCGGTGCAGGTCCGCAGATTGCGATCATGAAGGCGGGATGCTGCGGCAAGCTGGGCCTCCGGTTTCCCCTTCAGCATGCTTAGCAGCACTTCCAGCGGCTCTTCTTCGGGTCCCTGGCTGTCTTCACAGGCATAGCGGAGATCTTTCTGCAGCGCCTGGAACTGTGCTTCCGCATCTTCGGGAATATAAGGCATGGACAGCTCCCGTTTCAGCAGGAACTTCGCATCTTCATATCGATGTTCTTCGATGGCATTTCTGATTTCCGTGATGATCTCTTCGTAATAACCCATTGATCTCCTTAAACAGCAAATACCGCCATGCGGCGGTATCTGTTATGGTGTCCACGGTGAGATTCGAACTCGCGACCGTCCGCTTAGAAGGCGGGTGCTCTATCCAGCTGAGCTACGTGGACAGCACTTAGGATTGTAACAGAGAGTCCTTAATTATTCAAGCCCCGGATTATACTCCATGTGCGAAACCGATACGTCCGGTCCATTCAGCCTCACCAGCATATAAGAAGGATTGCTGCCATCCCGATTGCGGCGGATGCTGCCGGGATTCAGCAGCCAGATATTCTTTTCATGTACGCAGGAATAGATATGCGTATGACCGTAGAAGACGATATCGCACTGCTCTTTTCCGGCCTGATAGATGAGACCTTCCATCCCTCCGCGGTAAAGCTCCCGATGCCCGTGCGTCAGAAGCACCCGATGTTCTCCGATCTTCAGGACCCGATGTTCCGGATAAGCCGGATCATAGTCGTTGTTTCCTCGCACGCAGGCATATCCGTTCAGCCACCGCATCGGTCCTTCGCTGTCTCCGAGGTGCAGGAAATAATCCGCATTCTGATACGTTTCCTGCAGCCACTGCACCGGTCTTCTGGCGCCATGGTTATCTGATACTGCCACAATGAGAAGTTCACGCATGTCATTATCTTATCAGAAACCCGCATGGAAAATAGACTGTTTTCGCTTTATAATGACTTGCAGAGAGGGAACCCTATGCAAGTCAGTCTGTATCCGTACAATTACTGGTGTCTGATCGCCGCCTTCGTCCTGCTGCTCGTCTTTCTGGTCATGACCTTTCTGAAAGCACGTCCGCTGATCAGGCAGCTGAATACGATGAAGCCTCAGCTCACTGAGATCCAGAACGGAATCACCGCTTCGAAGATCAAAGCAGACACAATCGGAACCAAAGCGAAGAAAGATGTGAATCAGGGTTCCGGAGTTCTGAGCAGCCTGCTGATCCTCAATGCGATCCGCAAGGATTACAGGAATGCGGACGGCTCCGGCATGAAGCAGTTCCTGAAGTCAGCAGAACATGTATACAGCCAGAAAGCCAGCGAAGACCGGATCATCCGGAAAGTGAAGAACAGCCTCAGATGAAAACGAAAAGGAGATCAGCTCTCCTTTTCATTTACTTCTTCCAATAATTGTCATTCATCTTGTCCAGATGCTTTCCGGCAGAACGGAAATAGATATAAGCAAGGACACAGACGAGCGCAATGACCATGAGTTCTCCGAGCATCGCATTTCTCCTTCCGGAACAGTTCTTTCTGAGTTCAGTATAGCGGATCAGGATGCTTTCTGCTTGGCATACTGCGCAAAAGTGATTCCCTGTTCGTGCAGAGAAACCGCAAGCTCTGTTCCGATATAGCGGTAATGAGAATACGATTCATACTTGCCCGTCAGCAGCTCATCCTGCTTCGCATAGCTCCTGACAAATCCGTATTCCCAGGCATGAGCTTCGAGCCATTGCGACTGAGCAGTCTTCTCAAAGGAGTCTTCGGGAATTCCGCTGACCGCAAAGTCCACGGCAAGCCCGAGCTGATGCTCGGAGTGACCGGGATATGATACATACAGAGAAGCATCTTTCCCGTAAGTTTCCTGCGCTTTCTCAAATAGTTCTTCCTGATCTTCGAAGGAGACATATCCCCTGGAAATCAGAAGACCGCCGCTTTCAAGGCCATTATTCATAGCCAGCGACATTGCATCCATCAGACCGGAGAGCGCATTTCTGGTCTCATCCAGAACACTCACGGCATTGCCATTCACGCACCATTCTGCGGGAAGCACTGCCAGTCCGGACGGAATGCGCGTGCTGACCGTCAGGCTGTCATCCAGCCAGAGGTCTGTTCCGCTTGCATCAGACACCAGGGTGCTGCCGGAATGATACGGATCCCCTTCTGTCAGATATTCATGCAGATCAGAATAGCTGTAATTGCCATCGGCCAGATAGGCGATCAGCGTATCAGTATCCATGACCTGGCGGGTTTCCTCGACCATCGTCACGATATGCGCCGGCGATTCCATCCATTCCGATTCGCTCAGTTTCTTGTATTCCGCCGCATGATAGATACTGAAGCCAGGACACTGGATATAAGCGATGAACATATTGGGAGGAATCGAATACTCGATAATATAATCAATCTCTTCCTGATTCAGATAGTGCTTGATCAGCTGCCGGCTCTTCTCATCCTTGTACGGATAGCGGGCCAGCGAATCATAGTTGTAATTCAGCACGCCCAGGCATACCGCCGTGAACAGCACGACGAATGCCACGAAGAATGCGGTCCAGCGCTTCCGCTGCGGTTCAGGAAGAATGGCTGCATCTTTCCACATACTCTGCATTATATCATTCCTCCGCATGCAGGGCTTCATATACTTTTTCCGCCACATTCTCCGGAACGACTTCGGCGATCTCGGCACACTCTGCATTCTTCAGGTTCGTGAAACTTCCGAAATGCTTCAGCAGCTGCCGCTTGCGCTTCGGTCCGACTCCTTCCACTTCATCGAGGATGGATCTCGTCTGCGCCTTTGCCCTGAGCTTCCGGTGATACGTGATTGCCGAGCGATGCACTTCATCCTGCATCCTCGTCAGAAGGAAGAACAGGCTGCTGTCCTTGTCGATGGCAAAGGTTTTCCCGTCGGTATCCATCAAAGCATCGGTATTATGATGGTCATCCTTGACCAGTCCCATCAGCTTGATCTTCCCGCTGAGATCGAGTTCATCCAGAATCGTCTTCGCGGCTTCGATCTGCGTCCAGCCGCCATCGACAAGAATGCCGTCCGGCAGTCTTCCGTTCTCCTTGATGAGACGGAAATATCTGCGGTACAGCACTTCTTTCATCGAATCCACATCGCTGTTGCCGGTATGAAGCCGGTAGAGGCGGTAATCCTTTCGATCCGGGACTCCATCTTCATAGACCACGCAGCTGGCCACCGTAAAGGTTCCGGCCGTATGGGAGTTATCAAAGA
Source organism: Anaerolactibacter massiliensis (assembly GCF_900290205.1). Taxonomy (NCBI): domain Bacteria; kingdom Bacillati; phylum Bacillota; class Erysipelotrichia; order Erysipelotrichales; family Erysipelotrichaceae; genus Anaerolactibacter; species Anaerolactibacter massiliensis. Next base: position 984,238 of record NZ_OLMH01000002.1, read on the forward strand.
GCTCCACCCGGTTCATCGGATGGCCGGCCAGCTCGGAAAGCTGATTCACAGCACTTTCGATTTCAGATTCCTGCTTTTCCGCAGTCTGGAACTTCAGTTCGAGCTGTTTCTTAGCATTCTCAACGCAGAGCTCGATCAGCTTGCGGCGGTATCCTTTCTGCGGCTGCGTCACCTGCACGCCCAGAATCTCGCCAACTTCGTTCACCGTCGATTCTTCCGCTTCCTGAGGCAGCACGAGTTCCTTCGCTGCCGGATGATCCTGGTAGTACTGAATCACAAACGAGAAGAATTCTTCTTCCGCATCGCCATAGAGGGGTCTCAGCTTCCATTCCTTGCTGAGAATCGTGCCATTGCGCACGAGGAATCCGGTAATTGCCAGATAGCCTTTATCGCTGTACCAGGCAAAGACATCCATGGACCCGCGGTTGTCGAGTTCGATGATCTGTTTGTCTGCAGTCACGGAATCAATGCTTTCCAGCATCTCCTTGTACTGCTGGGCACTCTCGAATTCCAGCTTTTCGCTGGCTTCTTCCATCTTCTGTTTCAGTTCCTTGCGTACTTCCTTCGTATCGCCATTCAGAAAGCGCGTGACTTCCTCGTTCATCTTCGCGTAGATCTCAGGATCCACTTCATATTCGCACGGACCGAGGCACTGTCCCATATGGTAGTACAGGCATACCTTGGCTGGCATCTGCGTGCAGCGCCGGAATGGGTAAAGACTCTGCAGCAGCTTCTGCGTATTGCGTGCATGGCCAGCATCGGGGAACGGACCGAAGTAATGTGCCTTGCGGTCTTTCTTCATGTCTCTTGCGATGAGCAGGCGGGGATATTTCTCATTCGTCAGCTTGATATACGGATAGGTGCTGTCATCCATGAACTGGATGTTGTATTTCGGCCGGTATTTCTTGATCAGGTTGATCTCGAGCACGAGGGCTTCTTTCTCGCTTCTGGTCACGATGAAATCGAAGTCCTCGATGTTCGAGACCATCTTCGTGGTCTTGAAATCATGGGCTCCGGTGAAATACTGGTTGACCCGGTTATGAAGATTCTTCGCCTTGCCGACATAGATGATTTCTCCATTCCGGTTCTTCATCTGATAGCTTCCGGGCTGATCCGGAAGATTCGCCAGTTTTGCCTTGATATACTCCCGATCCATATTCAGTCCTTCATCGTGACGACCGTGGCTCCGGTTCCGCCTTCCTGCGGCATGCCGAGCCGGTATTCCTTCACGTCCGGATTCTTTGCCAGGGAATCATGCACCGCTTTGCGGAGTGCGCCGCTGCCATCGCCATGCACAATCCGGAACTGTTTCAGTCCATGAATCTTTGCCTGGTCCAGATAGGAATTCATCGCCTCCATGGCTTCATCTACATGCATGCCGATCAGGTTGCACTGAATCGGCATCGAGGAAAAGAGATCGCCGCCGCTGACAGTCATCACCGGCTTCTCCTTCACATCGGCGATGATCTTCAGACTCGGACGGATCTGCGATTCCTTCACCTGCATCTCGCGCCCGTTGAGGCTGATCACGATCTGTTTCTTGCGCACCGAAAGAACTTTTGCGGGCTGACCGCCGGCCCTCAGCTCCACGACATCCCCCGGCCGATAGCCTCCCTGCTTTACAGCCGGCTTCTCAGCCGGTTCTTCTTCTGTCTCTGCCCGATTCAGCTTCTGGCGCTCAGCCAGCACTTCATGATAGCGGGCATTCTGCTGCATGCGCCGCATGTTCCGCAGCACCTCATCTGCCTTCTTCCGGGCTTCTTCGACATATGCATCTGCTTCCGCTTCAGCCTTGGCATGCCATTCATCCCGCTCTTTCTCGAAATTCACTTTCTCGGTATGGAGCGTGCGCTGGTATGCCTTGATCTCCTCGAGCTTCGCATCGAGGGCAGCATTCTTCAGTTCTGTCTCATTGAGCTGTTTTTCAAGTTTCTCTATGAGCTGGTCTTCTTCGCTTCTTGCCTGGTCTTTCAGAAATCTGGCATACCGGATCACGTCATCCGGAAGACCATAGCGCTTTGCGACCTCGAGGGCGTTGGACTGTCCAGTCACGCCTTCCAGATACCGGTAAGTCGGCTCCAGTTTCTCCATATCAAACTGCACGCTTGCTAACAGAATATCGCTGTGCCGCTTGCCGTATGCCTTAAGCCGGCTGTAATGCGTCGTTGCGACGGTCATCGTCCGCCGGCTGCGCAGTTCATTGAGAATGGAAATTGCCAGCGCTTCGCCTTCCTTCGGATCCGTGCCGCTGCCGATTTCATCCAGCAGCACCAGCGACTCGCTGGTCGCATTGCGCAGGATGTCTGCCTGCTTCTCGACATGTGCGCTGAAGGAGCTCAGAGATGAAACGACCGACTGATCATCGCCGATATCCGCATAGACATGATCGAAGAACGGAACCTTCGCATCTTCCGCCGGCACCGGTATGCCGCAGTACGTCATCAGCACGAAGAGACCGATGATTTTCATGGAAACCGTCTTGCCGCCGGTGTTCGGACCGGTGATCAGCAGCATCCGCTGGGGATCTTTCAGACGATACGTATTCGGCACGACTTTCTTCGGATCAATCAGCGGGTGTCTTGCTTTCTTCAGATTGATTTCTTTCTCTTCGCTGAGTGCTGCCGCAATCGCATCCCGTTCTTTTCCCCATTCTGCTCTTGCAAACAGAGAATCGAGCAAGGTGCAGGTTTCCAGGTTGGCAAGCTCTTCACTGGCGATGTCCTGCACGACCTTCGAGCATCTGCGCAGCACTTCCGCAATCTCTTCCTGCTCCCGGGCAGCGAGTTCCTGTTTCCGGTTGTTCACGCTGACCAGAGCCGCCGGCTCCACATAGCTTGCCTGACCGCTCGCACTGTCGCCATACAGAAGACCGCCGAAACTGTTCTTCTCACTCGCCTTGATCAGCAGCACCGCTCTGCCATTGCGGTACGTCACGATCGAATCGACAACCGAAGAGCTGTGAGCAGAAAGAAATCTCTGCACGGCAGAACTAATCTCTCCGTCGACATTCCTCAGCTGTCTTCTCACTTCCCGTAAACCAGGACTTGCCGTATCGAGAATTTCTCCGTATTCATTCACGCAGGAAGAAAGCATCTTCTCCGCTGCCCGATGTTCCGTCATGGTCGAGACGAGATCATGAATCGCCTCATGAGGCGTCTCAAGTCCCTGCTCATAGCTCTTAATCGCATGGATGCCCTGGATGAACGAGATCTCCTGAGCCAGATCCATTCCCGTGAGCAATCTTCCCTTTACGGCATTCTTCAGCATCCCGGACAGATCCCTGATGCCATGGAACGGCATCGGCCCATCATGGATCACCGCCGCCAGCGCTTCCCGGATCCTTGCATTCTCATTGCGGATGACCAGCGGATCATAAGAAGGCTCCAGAGCCCTCACTGCATCCTGGCCAAGTGAAAAAGAACAGAGTCCTGCGATCTGTTCAATGATGATATTCAGTTCAAGACTGTTCTCCAGCTGATTCATTGCGATCTCCATCTGATGGAAGAGAAATCTGAATTCCTTCTTCCAGCTTTTCATACCCATGCGATTCCAGCCACTTCGCAACTGCCTGCTTATCGCTGTCATCCATGGAATTCATATCCGTAAACAATTTGTTCAGAGCTTTCATGCTGTTGGTCTGAACCCCGAGCTCGCTCATCGTTTCCGATACCGGTTCGCTGATTTTACCGATCAGCGTCGAATCTGCACAAGCTGTGCCATTAGCAAATACCGGCGTATTCAGAAAGACCGAGAATACGAGAATCCAGATCGTCGCGATTCCTGCTCCAAGCAGTCCGCCCAGCAGTCCGCTCGCTTCCCGCAGCACCGGAACTTTCTGAAGTCCAGAGGCGAGGCTGCAGAGCAGATGAAAGATGATCCTCACGATCAGAAACAGCGCCAGGAACCACACTGCTTCATTCATGAAGTCGATAAACGAATCTGCAAACAGCGAATCCGCAAACGGGTTCCAGTCCTTCGGCCATAGGCGGATATACTGGGCTGCTACGGAATCATAACGCCAGGCGATGAAGAAAGAAAGCACGGTACCCGCAAACGACAGAATCTGATACAGAAAGCCCTTCTTCGCTCCCTTGGCAATCAGCACCGCATAGAAGATCACAACTGCAATATCTATTCCTGCAAACCATCCTTCCGGAATCGTGATCATAGTTCTCCGCCTTTCGCCTAACAGTTTACGCCGATCTGATTCGGGTTGGCAAATCATGGTAGAATGGAGCCATGTCTGAAGTAATTACCTTAGTGCTCTCCCCCGAAGAACGCAGGACCCTGTATGAAGCCTGGAAGGATACCGCATCGGAACGGGTTCCTCCTTATGGAGAATATCAGCTCCGGCCTGAAAACTGCGTCATTACTGCCTATACTTCCGGAAAAGTCGTATTCCAGGGAAAAGATGCTGAAGTTTATGCATCCCCGTTCCGGAAAGAACTCCGTTCTCATCCCCATGCAAAGAAGCCGGAATTTCCTCAGGCAGGAAGCGATGAAGTCGGTACCGGTGACTATTTCGGCCCGGTCTGCGTCTGTGCCTGCATCGTGCAGGAAAGCGACCTCGGCATGCTGAAGGAACTGGGCGTCCGGGACTCCAAAGCACTGACCGATGCAGAGATCCGCAAGATCGCTCCGAAGCTCATGCAGACGCTGCGGTACAGCCTTTTGATTGTGAACCCTGAGAAGTACAACCAGGTCCATGCCTCCAGCAACATGAATGCGATCAAGGCAAAGCTTCATAACCAGGCCTATGTGAATCTGTCGCAGAAGAGCAGACTTCCGGACTTCCGGATCATCGATCAGTTTGCCCCGGAGCCTCAGTACTACCATTATCTGACGCATGAGAAAACCGTGATCAGAGGCATCACCTTTGAGACCAGAGCAGAGAACAAGTATCCTGCTGTCGGTTCCGCTTCGGTCATTGCCAGATATGCATTCCTCGTCTCCATGGATGAGATGGAAAAGAAATACAGAATGAAGTTCCAGAAAGGTGCAGGCACGAAAGTCGATGACTGCGCACTGGAATTCGTGAATCGCTTTGGTATGGATCAGCTGTCCGAAGTCGCAAAGCTGCATTTCCGGAATACAGAAAAACTGCACCGATGATGCAGTTTTTCTTTCGGTCTTTTAGTACGGTATAAGCGTAGTCGGCAAAACCATCACCCAGATGGTCAGCCAGCTGCACTTATTTTAGGATAAGGGAGTAGTAATCCGGTCTGGCGTGAGTCTTTTTGGAGAAACAGCGTCCGTTTAGAAAACTGCCAGCCGTTCCCTTATCCTAATACATTCGTTTACGCGAGTTGAGTCTGAAATAACACTCTGGTATCTTACTAAAATGCTTGAAGAATAAGTGTGAGCGGTCGCCGATTACTGCATATTACTGCGCAGAAAGGAGACCGTTTTTATGATTGGCGTGGGAATCGATGTTTCAAAGCTGAAAAGTACGATCTGTATAACGAATGAATACGGAGAAGTGCTGAAGGCTCCGTATGAGATCTCACATACGGAAATGGATCTGAAGGAATTAACAAAGCAAATCAAAGGTTACGGTGGAAAGAATGATGTTCGGGTCGTCATGGAAGCCACCGGGTCCTACAGCAGACCAGTCCTGTATTACCTGCTGGATGAAGGCATCTTCGTGTCCGAGATCAATCCGCTTGCGATGAAGAAATACCGGGCTGACATCAACTTCAGAGGAGTTAAGAATGACAGTATAGATGCGATGGCAATCGCACAGTACACAATCGAGGAATGGAATAAGTTGAAGGAGTATCAGCGGGCTGACAAAGAGTATGCGGCCATGAAGGCATTATCAAGGCAATGTCTCAGTTATATGAAGCCGCATGTGGCGCTGGTCCAGAATCTGGACCACCTGATCGATCAGGTAATGCCGGGAATCAAAAAAGAATTCGATGGATATGATCCGGTAACCGGTAAAGACCGGCTGGCAGACTTCCTGGAGGAGTTCCGTCACTATGATTACATCACATCGCTCGGGCCAAAGAAATTTGATGAACGTTTCAGTAAATGGGCGAAGAAAAAAGGATACCGTCCGCGTCAGAATAAGTCCGACAAGATTTATTCACTGGCAAAGGAAGGCATCCCTACACTGGCATATGATCCGACGAGCCGGCTGCTTGTAGAACAAGCTGTAGCGGCACTGAAAGGTCTGAATCAAGTGCTCTATCAAATACTAACACAGATCAGAGAACTTGCGGAGAAGCGGCCGGAATATGAAGCAGTTCGTGCAATGAGCGGCGTCGGAGATGTTCTGGCACCACTGCTTGTGGCGGAGGTAGGCGATCCAAGAAGATACCATTCCGGAGATGCCCTGATCGCCTGTATCGGAATCGATGTCCCGCCTTATGACAGCGGCCAGTTCAAAGCATCCGACCGGAAGATCACCCGAAAAGGATCCAAGCAGCTGAGAAAGCTTGGATATCTCTTGGTAAAGAATCTCAGAAAGATCAAACCCGCAAAAGATACAGCTGTCTATGATTACTATTTGAAGAAGAAATCAGAAGGCAAGAAAGACAAGCAGGCTATCGTTGCGGCAATGAATAAGTTCTTCCGAATCTACTACGCAAGGTCCATGGAAGCTTACAGAAGCTGATTCATAATCATGACAACCAGCCCGAAAGAAAACCCGTCCTGTACAGAACGGATTTTCATAGTGTGCATTCTTTTCATTAGTGCATTTACTGTTGACAACCCTTAGCGAGTTTCCTAAGAACTCTCTACCTGATCTCAGATGCTTTCTTCTTTGCTTCTGCAGATGCTTTTTCCAGACGGGCAGCAGTATCAATTCCCTGCACATCCATGCCATCTGCCGCGATGCAGCTGAAATGATCAATGCCGAGCATGCCGCATAATCCTTTCAGATACGGGGTTGCAAGCTCCCATTCGCTCCCGGTTTCCACTAACCCTCCGCGCGTTGTCAGGAAGATCATCTCGCTGGCATTGCATTCTCCCTTCAGACCGGTTTCGCTCGAAGAGAAAGTGATTCCTTCGACGGTGATGTTCTCGATATAGTCCTTCAGAAGCGCAGGAATGCTCAGATCATAAAACGGTGCAGCAATGACGATCACATCCGCCGAACGGAACTGCCATGCATATCGGAACCGTTCTGCCGTCCGATTTCCTTCGGCAAGCAGACGGTCACGCTCTTGAAGGCTTTCCCCATAGAGCGGTTTCAGATTCTGTTCTGATAATCTCAGCAGTTCCGTATATACGCACTCCGGATCAAGACCAGAACAGAACGCATCCATCAGAGATGCTGTTCTGCTGCCAGTACGCGTGGTGCTGTCAAGGATCAGGACTCGTTTCATAACAGCCCTTTCTCCCAGCATGCATGCAATGCTTCAAGGGCGGTGATGATCTCACGCTTTTCCCCTTCGGCGGTCAGAGACGCTCCATCAGCATAGCTGCCGATCGAATCCTCGGTGCTGGTTCCGTAAAGCACGACATTATTCAGAATCGAAGCTGTTCTGACCCCGCGGATTCTTCCGACCGTGAATAATGCTGCACTCTCAAAGTCAGACCCGAGCACGCCAAGCTTTGACCAGGCAGCTTCTTCGGCATCATTCGTATCCGTGTAGAACGTCTCATGACTGTGAATGACTCCGCAATGAACCGGATACCCATTCTTCTTTGCAACAGACAGGATTTCAAACAGGAGATCCGTATCCGGAACTGCCGGATAGATGTCTTTGACATAAGCCTTGCTGGCGCCGTCATCCCTGATCGCGCCGCAGCCGACAACCAGATCGCCGAGACCGATCCCCTTCTGCAATGCGCCGCAGGAACCGATTCTGACCATTCCGGTCACGCCGATATGATGCAGTTCTTCTACGGCAATGCTTTCGGAGCTGCCGCCCATGCCGGTAGACATTGCAATGACTTTCATGCCATGATACATGCCTGCAACTGAACGATATTCCCGGTTATACGCAAGTGCTTCTGCATTCTCAAGATACGGAAGAATCCGGTCAATTCTGGCCGGATCGCCTGGCAGGATCGCTGCCTTTGCGCCAACTGATGAATCTAGCTGAATATGTGCTTCTTTCATGATAGGTACTCTCCATTTCTCCTCTTCCATTATTATCATCATAACCCCTTTTGGAAAGTTGACCATGGTCTGAAATCATCATAAAATGAAGCCAAGAGGAAACAGCAGATGAAAATTCTTAATTTTGGTTCTCTGAATCTGGATTATACCTACCAGGTTGATCATTTTGTCAGACCAGGCGAAACAGAATCTTCTGTTTCAAGAACCCTGAATGTGGGCGGCAAAGGTCTGAATCAGTCCATCGCAATCGCAAAAGCAGGCTCCAAAGTCTATCATGCCGGCGCTGTCGGAAAAGAGGACGGGGCCCTTCTTCTGAACACTCTTAAGGCCAATCACGTCAATACCGACCATATCCGCGTGCTGGATGATGTTGCCAGCGGCAATGCCTTCATCCAGGTGGACCCTCACGGAGAAAACTGCATTGTTCTTTATGGCGGTGCCAATCGTTCCATGACGAAGGACTTCATCGATGAAGTGCTCTCTGATTTCTCCCGCGGAGACTGGATTGTACTGCAGAATGAAATCAATGAACTGGCTTATCTGATTCATAAAGCGCATGAACTCGGAATGACGATCGTTCTGAATCCTTCCCCGATGAATGAAGTGATCCGCACGCTTCCGCTCCAGGAAGTCAGCTACCTCATCGTCAACAAGGAAGAAGCGGAAGAACTGTCTGAGCATGCCGATCACCCGCTGATGGAGCTTGCGTCCAGATATCCGGATACGAAGATTGTCATGACATTGGGTTCCGCAGGAGTTGATTACTGGAATGGCAAGGAAGTGCTGCATCACGGCTGCTACAATGTCAAAGCTGTTGATACGACCGGTGCCGGCGATACGTTTACGGGCTACTTCATCTCCTGCCTGATGCAGGGATATTCTGAAGCGGATGTTCTGAGACTGGCAAGCACGGCAAGTGCCATCGCGGTTACCAGAAATGGGGCAAGTGCTTCAATTCCGGAAATCTATGAAGTGCTATCCAGCCATCTCATCCTGAAATAAAGTTTTTCACATAACCGGCGGTCTTCCTGAGACTGCCGGTTTTATGATGCTTTCCCTTCTGCAGCAGAACAGTATGAAAAAGACCGGGCGATCAGCAGCGATCACCCGGTTGAGGAAATACATTTTGTCAGAAAGAACTCAGTAAGCCTCCAGAGCAGTCCGGATCGTATCTGCGACAGCCTTGCGGTTGGCATCCGTTACGACGATCGTCTGCTGCAGCGGATAGGAAGAATCCGTATAGAGATCTGTCACCGTCTTGCCTCTGGTATACGTTCCTCTGGTTTCGATCACGACACCAGCTTTCGTCCCGGTAAAGTATTCCGGATGAGCGGCATAGATGACCGGACATGCATCATGGATCAGCAGCGTGTCGTTATGATGCTCGCTGTATAGCTTTCTTGCAAGTTCCGTACAGGACCGAAACAGGCGGCAGGCAGCGTTAGGATAATGGTCGAGTTCCTCAACCTCCTCTTTGGAAAGGCCCGCTCTCGAGGTGACATCAAGACCGCCCATCACAACCTCGACACCGCTCTGGAATACGGCTTGCGCCGCTTCCGGATCTGCCCAGATATTGAATTCTGCAGCAGGCGTGGAATTGCCGCCCACAGCAGCTCCGCCCATGATCAGTATCCGCTTCAGATACTGTTTCAGATCCGGATATTTGAAGAACGCAATCGCAGCGTTGGTTTCCGGTCCAGTCAGGATCAGGTTCAGTTCACCCTGGTATTCCTTAGCGGTCCGATAGAGCGCATCCCATGCTTTTTCTGTTTCAGAAGGAGCTTTGGATTCAGGCAGTACCGCAGAAGCGAGGCCTGTTTCGCCATGCACGTATGCGGCGGTGGTGAGCTTCTGGCGCAATGGATTCTCGGCGCCAGGGTATACTTTCACGTCTTCTCTATGGATCAGAGAAAGCACATTGCGAGTGTTGCGGAAGGTATGCTTCAGTTCGACATTGCCTGCGACGGCAGACATGCCGACCACCTGAAGCTCCGGCAGCTGGAACGCTGTCATGATGGCAATTGCATCATCTTCGCCAGTGTCCATATCCATCCATACCGGAATACTCATATGCGTACCTCCCTTCCGTCATAAGCATGCAGATAGGAAATCAGAAGATCGACATAAGCAGACTGATCTATGGTCAGCGCGCAGGTGACATTCGGATTCTGAATCTGCCAGTCTTCCATGCTGGCAACGGTTGCTCCGCGCGTATACTGGCCAGTCAGTTCGATGTCGACATGCAGATCTTTCATCGTGAAGATCTGCGGCTCAATCAGTGTCAGCACCGCACATGGATCATGCACCGGGGCACCAGCATAGCCGATATCCATCGGATGCTGGATGAAGAATTCAACCCAGTCTGCAGTGATCTGGCTGACCTGGTTGCCCACAGCCCGGATACGGGCAATGTCTTCGGGCTTGATGATTGCCTTTTCGGTTACATCCAGTCCGCTCATGGTCAGCGGAATTCTGGAACGGAAGACGATATCGGCAGCTTCCGGATCGCAGAGGATATTGTATTCCGCGCCGGGAATCCAGTTGCCATAGGCAATGCCGCCGCCCATGAAGCTGATGCGGCCGATCTTGTCTTTTACTTCCGGATGGCTGACAAGCAGCTCTGCGACATTCGTCTGCGGTCCGGTCGCAATGATGGTGACCGGGTCTTCGCTTTCCGAAATGACCTTGGCCATCAGATCCGGTGCAGAGAGCGGAGAGATTTCCTGATCCGGTTCCGGCATTGCCGGTCCGTCCAGGCCGCTTTCCCCATGCCAGTTTCCAGCCGGCATCACATCCGCGATCATCGGCCGGATCGCCCCTTTTGCAAAGGGCGCATCGATGCCCAATAGTGCCATGATTCTTCTGGCATTATAGGTAGTTTTTTCAATCGTCTGGTTGCCGTTGACGGAGCAGACAGCTCTGATGTCAAGCTTCGGGCTGGCTTTGGCAAATACCCAGGCAATCGCATCATCGTGTCCCGGATCTCCATCCAGGATCACAGGAATTCGTTTCATATTCTTACCTCTTGAAAAAAGGAAGGAGAACTCTGCGTCCCCTTCCTGGAATTCTGACTACTTAGAAGCTTCTTTCAGAGCTTGCGCAGAATGGCGGCGTTTCTCACTATTCCGCTGTGAAATCGCAAAGATGACAAGTGAGATGATAGTGACGATGTAAGGAATCGGAGCGACCAGATTCGAATCGACACCCATAGCCGAAACCTTGATGCCGAGAGCCTGAGCAAAACCGAAGATCAGAGCCGCAAACATGCAGCCGACCGGCTCGCCGCCGCCCATAGCCTGCGCTGCCAGAGCGATGAAGCCGCGTCCTGCAACCATATCCTGAGACCAGCCCATTGCATAGTACATGGACATATATGCTCCGCCAAGACCAGCCAGAATGCCGGTGATGCCGATGGTGATGTAGCGGATCTTCAGAACCGAGACACCAACCGAGGAAGCCGCATCCGGGTTTTCACCGACGGAACGGATATTGAGACCAAGCGACGTGCGATACAGCAGCACCCAGGTCAGCCATACCAGCACGAAGCTGATGTAGGTCATGACACTGTGGCCCGAGATGACCTGGCCGATGACCGGAATATCCTTGATCAGCGGAATGTTCCATACCGGAATCTGCAGATTCTTCGTGATCAGGCCGGTGGTAGAAGCAAGTGCCTTGCCTTCGGTCGCATTCGTGATGACCTTGACGAGGAACAGCGTGCCTCCGGAACCGATCATGTTGATGGCGGTACCGGTAAGGATGATATCCGTTTTCAGCTTGAAGGCGAAGAAACCCATGAGCAGTGCTTCGAGCAGTCCGACCGCAACTGCAACCAGAACGCCGATGAACCAGCTGCCGGTCCAGTATGCAGTCAGAGATCCGAAGAGTGCGGACATCATCATGATACCTTCAAGACCGATGTTGGAAATGCCGCCCTTCTCACCGATGACCGCTGCCATCGTAGCCAGCAGAATCGGAGTAGCGATACGGAAGATCGAGAAGAAGAAATCTGTAGTGAAGATGAATGACATATTACTTCGTGCCTCCTTCCGCAATCTTTTCCTGCTGAGCCTCTTTCATTTCTTCCTGAGCAGTCCGGACAACGAGCTTCTGACGATACTTCGCAAGGAACTGTTCCGCTGCGAAGAAGACGAAGATCACTGCCTGGATGATCGAGATGAGCTGAGAAGGAACATTGTTGTACGTAGCCATCAGCGTGCAGCCTCTGGTCAGATAGCTCATGAAGAACGCTGCCAGCGGAACATATGCAGGGTTATTGCCAGCCAGGATAGCAACCGTGATACCGGTCCATCCATATCCTGGCAATGCACTCCAGTTGTAATACTGGTTCCGTCCGAGCATCTCCAGAGAGCCGCCCATGCCGGCAAGCAGTCCGCCGACGACCTGGGAAAGGATGATGATCAGACCGACATTCATGCCGGAATACATGACGAACGGCTGGTTGATGCCGGTCATCCGGATGCCGTAGCCCCATTTCGTGCGGTACATGAAGTACCAGGTGATGACTACGAAGATGATCGCAACGATGAACGCAATAGAGAAACCCGAACCATTGTCGACGATCTGAGCAAGACTGGCGTTATCCTGGAAGGAATACGTCTGCGTGCTTCCCTTGGAAGTGTCTGCAAACTTCGTGTTCATCAGGTAGTTGATCAGATACTGGATGATATAGTTCAGCATCAGGGAGTTGACCATTTCGGAAACTCCAAGTTTCGCTTTCAGAACTGCCGGAATCAGCATCAGCACTCCGACCGCTGCTGCCGAAACGATGATGGCAACAATCGGCAGAAGGATTCCCGGCAGCTTCCAGTAAACCGCAATCAGGCCGCCGATGAAAGCACCGAGCATGATGCCTCCTTCTGCACCGAGGTTGAACTGGTTTGCCGAGAACATGACGCAAGTCGCAAGACCCGTGAAGATGATCGGCACCATGCCGGCAAGAATATCGGTGAAGCTCTTCGAATTGAAGCTGCCGTTATTCTTGACGAACGGGGTCACGAGCATCGTCCGGATGGCATCGATGCTGGAGACAAACTTTTCGCCTGCATTCGCACCTTCCGAGCTCAGAAAGATGAGCAGGAAAGTGATGATCAATGCAATTCCAAGCGCTGCTGCACCGCGCAGCAGGCTGAACTTCATATTATTTTTCTGACTGATGGATAATCCGCTTTTCTTACTCATGGCAGACCCTCCTGATTTCTTCCGGCTTCTGCTGCTCAACGCCAAGCATATACTTGCCCATCATCTCATCGCTCAGATCGGAAGTATCTTCGAAATATGCTGCAATATGACCGCCGCACATGATGATCAGACTGTCGCTGAGCTCCATGACTTCGTTGAGGTCAGCGCTGATCAGCAGTACTGCAATGCCGCTTCTGGAAAGTTCGACCAGCTTCTTGCGGATGAATTCCGTGGCACCGACATCGATACCTCTGGTCGGCTGATCGGCGATGATCAGATAAGGATCATTGCTGAATTCCCTGGCGACAACGACCTTCTGGATATTGCCTCCGGACAGATTGCCGACCTGCTGGTTGCGGTTCTTGCAGAGCACCGTATAATCCTTGATCAAGGTATCTGCTTCCTGATGAATCGCCGGCATATTGAACAGAATGCCATTATTGAATCTCGATTCGCTGATGCGGTCGCTCATCAGATTCTCTTCAATCGTCGCTTTGCCGGCAATGCCGTACAGCATACGGTCTTCCGGAACGAGCGCGATATGGTTCTTCCGGAGTTCTCTCTGGCTCATGCCGATCGTATTCTGTCCATTGACTTCAATCGTGCCGGCATTCGGCGTATTGAAGCCGAACAGCATATCGACCAGTTCCTTCTGGCCATTGCCTTCAACACCGGCAATGCCGAGGATCTCACCCTTGCGGACATCGAACGATACATGATCAAGCATCTTCTTGCCCCAGTCATTGACGTATTCGATATCTCTGACCTTCAATACGGTATCCGTCGGCTTTGCCTTGTCTTTCTCAACTTTCAGAACAACATCTCTGCCGACCATGAGCCTTGAGATCTTCTCTTCATCCTCATCCGCTGTATTGTAGACCCCCATGGATCTGCCGCCGCGCAAGATCGTCATGCGGTCGGTGATCTCCATGATTTCATTCAGCTTATGGGAGATGAAGATCAGCGTGAATCCCTGATTCTTCAGATTCTTGAGCTCACGGAACAGTTCCGTAGTTTCCTGTGTGGTAAGAACTGCAGTCGGCTCATCGAGAATCAGAATCTTCGCACCGCGGACTAGAGCCTTCAGAATCTCTACCTTCTGCTTCATGCCGACCGGAATATCACGGACTTTCGCATTCGGCTCTACTTCGAGATTGAATTTCTTCGAGTATTCCTCAGTGATCTCAACGGCTTTCTTATAATCGATGAGTCCGTTCTTCGTCGGCACCATGCCGAGCACCATGTTCTCGGCAACGGTCAGACTCGGCACCAGCATGAAGTGCTGATGGACCATGCCGATTCCATGCTGAAGTGCGACGTTCGGAGAAGTCAGGCTGACTTTTTCCCCATTCACCCAGATTTCTCCGGAAGTCGGTTGCTCCAGTCCGAACAGCATCTTCATCAGTGTGCTCTTGCCAGCTCCGTTTTCACCCATGAGCGCATGAATCTCGCCGCGCTTCACGCTGAAATCGACGTCCTGGTTTGCTACAATGCCATTCGGGTAGACTTTGGTAATCTTCTTCATCTGGATTACATAATCATCCATAGCATTACCCTTTCTTTCTCTTTTCTAAAACAAGCATGGGGCTGAGAAACTGCCAGCCCCATACCGCTTTCAGATTGTTTTAAGATTCTCAGTTAGCACTCGGCTGTGCGGAATCACGCAGAGCCTGAGCAGCAGTGTTGCCATCATCGGTCAGAGCGGAATCAACCTTGATCGAACCATCGGAGATTCCATCGATCGCAGCCTGGACAGCATTCTTGATATCATCAGACAGATACTTGTCATAGTTCTTATCCGTGACGATACCGACGCCGCCTTCAGCGATACCAAGGGAAACTCTTTCACCATAGTGCTCATTTCCAGCATCCAGCTCATCGAAGAACCAGATCAGGGAATTGCCGACGTTCTTGAGGCCGGAAGTCAGAGTGATCGCAGCCAGATCGCTGGACAGCGTCTGCTCCTGGTCGGAGTCAACACCGATGAACCAAGCATTGCCGGATTCGAGGACTGCTTCAGCAGCACCGTTGCCTGCGTTGCCTGCAACACCCCAGATGATGTCGCACTTGGAATCGTTGATCATGCTGTAAGCATATTCCTTAGCCTTAGCAGTATCGACATAGTCGGAAGTGTAACGGGTATCAACCTTGATCTCCGGATCAACTGCCTGAGCACCTTCGATATAGCCGTACAGGAAGTCGTTGATAACCGGGGAATCATAGCCGCCGACGAAGCCGATGACCTTATCCGCATTGATCTTATCCATCGAAGTATCTTCCGTTACCATACCAGCCATCGTGCCGATCAGGTAGCCGAGGTCGTTCTGCTTGTAGACGATGTTGCAGACGTTGGAATCCTGTCCTGCATACGTATCATCATCGAAGATGACGTACTTCTGATCCGGATACTTTTCTGCAACTTCTTTCAGATAGTCAGGCATCTGATAAGTTCCGCAGACGATGACATCATAATCACCCTCATCAGAAACATCGTACAATGTCTGCAGCCACTTCGGCTTGTCTTCATCCGTTCCGCCCATCTCAATGGTCGTCAGAGTGATGCGTCCGTCAGCCTTCAGCTGTTCAAGACCAGACTCAGCAGAATCGAAGAACGACTTGTCGCCCAGGTTTCCGTTGACGAGATACGCGACATTGTAGACCTTTCCTGATTCCGAAGAAGATCCGCCTCCAGCAGCAGCTGAAGCAGATCCTTCCGCGGCTGCGGTAGCTGCAGCGGATGATGAAGATCCTCCGCAGGCTGCCAGCGAAACAGCCATTCCCAGTGCAAGCAAAGCTTTAATTGTTCTGTTCATGTTTTGGTATATACAAATTAGGCTCATCCAGCCAAGCATAACTTGTATGCGTCTCCTTTCTCTACCGGGTTTAGTATCGGTCCGGTAACCGTGTAGAATTGAGATCGTGAATGCGTACCTGTACTTTTCATTGTTGTAGCTTTGACTACGTGGAGGATTATCTGGCCGCTTCGTTGTATAGGTAACTGTGATTAGTTAGATGAGCCCTTCTCTTTTCTTGAAGTGAGTTCACATTTTGAACCATACTCTCTGATACTTTTTGAGGCGGTGGCACAGGTATTCGTCACATTCAATCTTTAAAAGGAGTTATTACTATGATTTGCATTGGCATTGATGTCGGTAAGTTCAAGCACTGTGCTGCAGTGATGGATGACAAAACCGGCGAAGTTCTTATCAAGTCTTTCTTTTTCACGAATGATCAGAAAGGGCTTGATCTGTTTTATTCCAAAACAAAGCAGTTTCTTCATCGTAAACATGCTGTAGGCATGGAAGATACCGGGCACTATATGATCAATCTGACGAAATTTCTTCTGGAGAAGAAGTTCACCGTCAAATATATCAATCCAAGATCCACTGCTCTGCGTCGCAAAGAGCTTGGTATGTCGGCCAAGAATGACCGTAAGGATGCTCTGCTTATAGCTGAAATGCTCAGCGAGAAGAAGTTCTGGCGTTCTGTCTCCGCTGTGACCATGCAAACAGATAAGCTGCGTGAGCTGACTCGTCTTTATCACCAGCTGAAGGAGCAGCAGAATCAGGATATGAACCGCCTTCAACGTGCTCTCGATATTGTCTTCCCAGAAGTAAATACTCTCTCCTGGACAAGATATTCTCAGTCCTATATGCAGTTCCTGTCCGAATATCCAAGTGCTGCTTCTATCGCTTCTGAAGATATCAGAAACCTTCGTAAAGCCCTTGAGGTAAACGGACGCGGCAGACGCTCTAAGGTGACTGCCGAAGAGATCAAAGAAGCTGCACGTAATTCAGTGGGTGATGACAACACAGCCGTTGCGCTTGAAGTTCAGTCTATGATTGCTCTGATCAATACTAGAGCTGAACAGATTGACACTCTGGATAAGAAAATAGAAGAATTCAGTCACCAGCTAAACTCTCCTATAACTTCCATTCCCGGCATCTCTTACATAACAGGAATGACTATTCTTGCGGAGATCGGCGATATCAACGACTTTCCTGAAGCAGCGAAGTTGATATCCTATGCCGGTATGGAGCCTCTTGTGCACCAGTCAGGCAAATATGACGCTGCACACATGCCTATTTCCAAACATGGATCCAGGTATCTGCGCAAGGCCCTGTATCAAGCTGTCTTCACAGTCTGTAAATACTGCCAGGTCTTCAATGATTATTATACTAAGAAACGAGATCAGGGAAAGACTTACCGTTGTGCTCAAGGACACTGCGTCCGCAAGCTCCTGAGAGTGATATACAAGCTTCTCTCCACCGATACAGTCTACGATTCTGCCTTAGTACACTAACCATTGATTCATTCTGATAAACATAATCCACATCATAGTCAAAGCTACAAATGTAGTTGTTTTAACTGTACTTTATTCACGATTTCAAAGATCACTTGTGAGATTCTGCTGGATTTCGTCTTAAATCTCACTTTCTGTCAATTTCTACTTGACTTCCTTATAGTTAAATCCTCCTACTATTTGCTTTACACAATTCAGTGGATAGGCAATTCCAGGGCCAGCGCATACTGAATACAGAATTATGTACTCTATGATACATTGGCCGGATGGAATCGCTTTCACTATTTTCACGTTACCCTCTTTCACAGGGAATGTCAACAAGCTGATTTAAGTACCTTTCATATTCATTGTCTCTTGACATGCAGAAGAAAGCCTGTTTTTACTGAATTAAGAAAGAAATGAGAAAGGAATCAGAGATGAAGACTGAATTTGATTTTCCGAAAGTAGAACTTCACTGCCACCTGGACGGTTCCTTCCGGCCTGAAACCCTGTTCGAGCTGGCTGAGCAGAATCACGTTGAACTTCCCTGGAGCGATCCGGTTTCCTACATGAAATGGGTCCGTATCCATGCAAATTCCGGTTCTGTCAATGAGTATCTCAAGATGTTCGATGACCCGATCCGGGTCATGCAGAAACCGGAAGCACTTGAACGGCTTACCTTTGAACTGATCGAAGATCTGAGAGAAGATCATGTTTGCTACGCCGAAATCCGCTTCGCTCCCCAGCTGCATACTGCAGAGGGAATGACGCAGCGCGATGCGATCGAGGCAGTCCTCTGCGGAAGGAAGAAAGCTCTGGATAAGTATTCAGATATCAGCATCGGAATTCTTGCCTGCATGATGTGCGTCGGTCCGGAGACCGCAAACTGGGACAAGAATATGGAGACTGTGAAGATCGCTCCGGATTATCTCGGAAAAGGCCTGGTCGGCATCGATCTGGCTGGCGCGGAGGGATTTGTTCCCCTGAAGAATTTTGCCCCGCTGTTTGAAGAAGCTTCCAGACTCGGCGTTCCGTTCACCTGCCATGCGGGTGACAGCCAGGGACCGGATACGGTCAGGGATGCGATGGACTTCGGAGCAGTGCGCATCGGCCATGGACACCATGTCTACAATTCCCCTGCCCTGGCCCGCAAGGCGATTGAAAAAGGCATCACGATTGAAGTATGCCCGACCTCGAATATCCAGTGCCTGACCCAGCCTTCCTATGAACAGCACCCTGCTAAGAACTTGCTGATGATGGGGCTTCCGGTCACGATCAATACTGACAACCGGACGCTTGCCGGGGTGACGCTCGAGAGCGAATATCAGCATTGCCTGAAGGAAATGGGCTTCACAGAAAAAGATCTCGTGCTGATGAATCTCAACGCCATCAATGCTGCGTTCTGCAGCGAAGCAGAAAAAGAGCCTGTCCGCAAAGCACTGGAACAGGCATTGACACAATACTGAAAAACAGCCTCACGGCTGTTTTACTTTTCTGTATTCGGCACTTTCTTGACTTCGATATGAATCGTGTTCTCGATCCGCTGCAGTTCGACTCCGGCTGCCTCCAGCATTCTCCGGGAAGCCTTCGTGGAATCCGTATCGGCATACTTATCAGATTCATAGACAATCCTGCGGATGCCGGACTGAATGATTGCCTTGGCACATTCATTGCACGGAAAGAGACTCACATACAATGTGCATCCGGTGACCGGACGGGGCGCATTCAGAATCGCATTGAGCTCAGCATGCACGACATACGCATACTTGCTGTTGAGAAAAGTGCCTTCCCGGTTCCATGGAAAGACATCATCGCTGCAGCCTTTCGGAAAGCCATTGTAGCCGACGGAAACAACCTTGTGGTTGCCATCGACGATGGCAGCTCCGACCGCCGTATTCGGATCCTTGGAGCGCAGCGCACTCAGATGGGCCAGGCCCATGAAATATTCATCCCAGGTCAGTGTACCTTCCCGTTTATTCATCTGTTATCCTCCGTCAGAGTCTCTTCCAGATAAGAGATTTCATAAAGATCATCAATCCTTCTGGCCATACCTTCTGCATAATTCTGCAGGCCATGGTCTTTTTCATAGGTCAGAATCCTGGCATCAGTTCCCAGATACCTCTCATCTTCCGGAATGGAAAGATGAGAAGGAATCAGAATCATCAGCACGGCAGAAAATGCAATCGTGCATAAGAGCGCACTGCTGCGCACGCTCTTCCATTGCGGATCGCGCGTGAACAGAATGCCGAGCAGCGCACCCATGAAGAGGCCGCCCAGATGAACCTGATAACCAATGCCCGGCATGAAGTTCATGATCAGGTTGATAGCCAGAACTTCCAGACAGGAATTACGCACCTGCGGAATCCGGAATCCGCCTGCTTTATACACGAGAATGAAGTAAGCTGCCATCAGTCCGTACAGCCCGCCGGATAAGCCGACTGCAACGGTATTTCCGCCGGTCACGAACAGAAACGCATAGCCGGCAATGCTGGAAAGACACAGCAGCAGGAAATAACGCAGCGGACGGTAGGTTCTTTCCAGCACGCTGCCAAGCAGATACAGCGAACACATGTTCATCAGCAGATGCCAGAAATTCACATGTTCAAATCCCGCCGTGAACAGACGCCACCACTCTCCTGCAGATACGAATGTCTTGTAATAGGCTCCGAAGAGAATCGCAGTTTCCGTGGAATTGCCTTCAAACGGAATGACATGGATCAGCACGGTGATTGCGGTGCATACGAACAGAATCGTCTTCGTGACCGGCGGAATCAGTTTCCATTGCTTCATTGCATGCTCTCCCTGCGCAGCATGTCCAGAAGTGTCTGAAAATACTCCGGGAGCGGTGCTTCAAACACCATTTCTTTCCCGGTCCGCGGATGGATCAGGGTCAGCCGGTATGCATGCAGAACCTGGCCCTGAGTATCCATGTACCGGCATGGGGTGCCGTATTTCGTGTCGCCCAGAACCGGATGGCCGATATAGCGCATATGCACACGAATCTGATGCGTCCGTCCGGTTTCCAGAGCACATTCAAGATACGTCGTATCTTTGAACCGTTCCAGCACATGGAAATGCGTGATTGCCGGGCGGGAATGATGTTCTGTCACGGTCATCTTCTGACGGTCTTTCGGATCTCTGCCGATCGGTGCATCGATCATGCCTTCATCATGATCCAGCACGCCGGTCACGATGGCCCGGTATTCCCGGTGGCACGTCTTCGTCTCCAGCTGCTTTGCGATCGCTTCATGCGCGAAATCATTCTTGCATGCGACCAGGCATCCGGTCGTATCCTTATCAATCCGATGCACAATGCCAGGCCTCAGGACTCCATTGATGCCGGAAAGATCCTTGCAATGATACAGCAGAGCATTGACCAGCGTTCCGTGTTCTGCCCCAGGTGCAGGATGGACGACCATGCCCTTCGGCTTGTTGATCACAATGATATCTGCATCTTCATACAGAATATCGAGGGAAATATTCTCTGCTTCTGCCGCCAGCGGTTCATCATCCGGGATCGTGGCAGAAATCTCTTCTCTTGGTTCCGGCTTATAGGAGCTCTTCACCGGCTTGCCATTGACCAGCACGAGGCCTTCATCGCAGAGCTTCTGGGCTCTGGTCCGCGAGACTTCGGTCTGTTCGCTGAGCAGACGGTCGATCCGGATACCCCCGGTTTCCGCAGTCAGATTCACGGTCTTCATGCGTGCTTCTCCTCGCCTTCGCCCTTCAGCATGCCGATGATCAGAAGAATGACGCCGATCGTCAGCGCGCAGTCTGCGACGTTGAACACCGGAAAGTCATAACCGAACGGATAGAAATGCAGAAAGTCTCTGACATAGTTCAGCATCAGACGGTCGATCAGGTTGCCAGCTGCTCCGGCAATCATCATCGCCAGGGCAGTTTTTGAGAGCTTCAGGTGTTCTTTCTTTGCTTTCTGCATGAAGACCCACATCACGCAGATCGCGGCAGCCGCAATCAGGCAGAGAAATACCTGATGCCCCGACAGCATGCTCCAGGCTGCTCCGGTATTCTGCACATAGGTCAGATAGAAAAAATCGGGGATCACTTCAACCCCTGCTTTTACAGCGGCACTGTTCTGGATGACTGCTTTGGTGATCTGATCCAGAACCAGGATCACCGCTATGATTCCATATTCCATATTCTGTTCCTTACTGCCTGCTCGCCTTGTATGCCTTGAGGCCCTGGGCCATCTGATCCGGGCAGGATGTATTCTTGAAGCCGCACCGGATGCCATCAAGGCGTGCAATGACTTCATCAATCGGCATGCCCTTGACCAGAGCAGCAATTCCTTTCAGGTTTCCGTTGCAGCCATTTACAACGGTGAGTCCTTCTACTTTATCTCCATCCAGCTCGAATCTCATTTCGGTGGAGCAGGTTCCTTTCGGGTGATAAATATATGTTTCCATCGCGCATTACCTCCGATATTCGAGTAGTATGATAACACGGACCGGAAAGGATAAGACACCCCAATGACTTCAGAAACCTTGATACAGAACCAGCTCCTTCAGAAACGGCTGCAGAAACTCGGCGTCAGAGAATACTCTGCAATTCAGAAAGCAGTAATTCCTCATGCCGAAACCGGGGAGGATATCTTAGCGATTGCTCCGGCCGGCAGCGGAAAGACATATGCCTACCTGATTCCGATCCTGGAATGCATTCCGCATCAGACTGGAACAAAGCATAAGCCGTCAGCACTGATCCTTTCCCCGACCAGGGAACTTTGCACGCAGATTGCAGAAACGTCCCGTTCCCTGCTGGAAGGACAGGAAGGCATCCGGACTGCCTTGCTGACAGGAGGCGTCGACATGAACCTGCAGGTCCGGAAGTTTTCAAAAGGAGCAGATATCGTCGTCGCCACTCCTTCCCGCCTGCTGGATCACCTGCGCCGGCATACATTCCGTCCGGATCAGTGTCAGATCCTGGTTCTCGATGAGTGTGATGAGATGCTTTCCATGGGCTTCCGCAAACAGGTGCAGGAAGTCATCGCTCAGGTGATTCCTCAGCAGATCATGCTGTTCAGTGCCACGGCCTCAGATGATGTCAGAAAGCTTGCTGAGTCCATGCTGAAGCATCCTTTCTCCATCACCATTGACGAAGATCCTTCTTTCCAGGCAGAACCGGATCTGTATCACCTGATCGTCCCGCCGCAAAGACAGACCGAGGCCATCGCATCCCTGCTTAAAAACCAGTCCAGGGCACTGATCTTCTGCAATACGAGAAATGGATGCGATCGTCTGCGCATGGAACTGGATCATCGCGGCATCTATTGCGGCAGCATCCACAGCGAGATGGATCCTGCCTTCCGCAGAAAGCTTCTGAAGGAATTCAGGGCGGGAACCCTTCCGGTGCTGATCGCAACCGATGTTGCGGCAAGGGGCATTAATCTATCGGATCTCGATCTTGTCATCTCACTTGGATGGCCGGACCAGGAAGAATTTCTCGTTCACCGCATCAGCCGGACAGCCAGGAGCGGAAAGCCAGGAAAGGCAATTCTCCTTCTATCGCCGAAAGAAAAAGACAGGATCTCCAGGATTCCTGCCCTGACCGGAAGGACCAGCAGAACGCTTCCGATCAGATCCGAAAAACAAACAGCAAAGCATCCGAGACATTGAGTTCATGTGCAGAAAAAAGCCGATTCGATGGAACCTGAAAAAAACAGACCAGCTTTGATAAGCAAGTCTGTTTCTGCATGCATGCTAAGCAGCTTTCTGTTTCGTTTCTTCTGCGATCGGCAGTTCAAACCAGAACGTGCTGCCTTCGTTTTCTTTACTGATGACCCCGTATCTGGCCTGATGCAGTTCCAGTACCTGGTGGGCAATCGATAATCCGATGCCGGAGGAATTCACTCTGCGGACATGTTCCTTATCGACTTTATAATACCGGTCCCAGATATCTTTCTGCTTGTCGGCCGGAATGCCTTCGCCATGGTCCTGGACTTCCAGATGAGCCATGTTCTCCTTCCGGAATACCCTGACTTCAATCTTCCGGCTGTTTCCGGAATAATTTATGGCATTGATCACGAAGTTGTTGAATACCTGCTCGATTCTTGCCGCATCGGCATTGACAATCAGACCAGGCGTGCATTCACTGGTGATCTCAAAGCCATCCGATACTCGATAGACATCGTATTTGCGGAGTTCCCGTTCAGCCAGAGCGGACAGATCGAATAAGCTGCAGTTCAGCTTGATCTTGTTTTCTTCCAGCTTCGAGAGATCGAGCAGATCATTGACGAGATATGTCAGCCGATGAGATTCATCGATGATGACCTGGATGTTCTCATCCGTCTTCTCACCAGGCAGATCCCTCATCATCTCCCCGTATCCGCTGATCATCGTCAGCGGAGTCCTGAGGTCATGCGATACATTTGCGATCAGATCCCGTTTAGCTTTATCGGCCTTCTGAATATCCACTGCCGCCTGAGACAGCGTCGTATTCAGTTCTTCTGCTTCCCGGTATTCGGCGGCACTGGCAGGAGCGTCATAAGTTCCCTGCGGCAGCGTCCTGGCCGCATCATTGATTCTGAGAAGCGGGGTTGCGATATGCTTGTTCATCAGGTAGACCAGCAGGATCATCGCCGCTGCGACAATCAGAGAGATATACAGGATCTGCATCCTCAGCGTCTGCATCGTCGCATTGACCGGACTCAGACCGGTATAGACCATAACCGTCGCCTGAGCGCCATCAGCATCTTCAATAATCCGGGTGAGCGTGATGTTCTTCATCAGATCATCATGACTGTTGAAGATTCCGCCAGGTCCTGATACTCCTCCCGCCAGTCCGAAGCCGGTAACGGTCGTCGACAGGTAGGAATTGTCATTTGCCTTGGCCAGATTGTACTGCTCGATCAGCTCGCTCGTATCCATCCGGTACAGCGCACAGCCCATATTGCCGGTCATGACATCCGAATTTCCGCTCAGGATGCGCACGCACGTATCATTCTGCGCACTGACTTCATAGATCTTCTCATTGAGGTCCGAAGCATCTCCGGACTGCAATGCCGAAACGATCTCATCGCCAGCTCTGCGGACTGTCGCGATCTTGTAGCGCTCATACATCGGTTCCAGCAGCAGAAGCTGAAACACCGCCAGGAGCCCGATGAGTCCGATCGCAAAGAACAGAAGATATCTAGCTATTTTCCACTTCAGACTGATTTTCTTTTTCAAAGCGGTATCCGACTCCTCTCAGCGTGACAAGGTATCTGCTGTATTCGCCGAGGTTCTTCCGCAGCAGCTTGATGTGCGTATCCAGCGTCCGGTCATCGCCATAGAAGTCATAGCCCCATACCGTCTGCAGGATCTGTTCCCGGGTCAGGGCGATGCCGGCATTCTTCACAAGATATACCAGCAGCTCATACTCTTTCGGAGAGAGATTCAGACGCTCTCCCTTGATCGTGACCACCCGGGCATTGTAGTCAATCGCAAGATCTTTCAGATGGAATGTCTCCTGGCTTCCTGAAGCCGGATGAACCCGCTTCAGGATGGCATGAATCCGCATCATCAGTTCCTTGCTGGAGAAAGGCTTGACGACATAATCATCGACGCCGAGATCAAATCCGTGAACCTTGTCGTATTCTTCGCCGAGGGCAGACAGCATGATGAATGGCAGATCCGGCTGCGTCTTCTTGATTTCCTTGCAGGCGCTGAAGCCATCGAGATTGGGCATCATGATATCCATGACTACCAGATCATAATGATTCATGCTGCACTTCTCGACAGCCTGCAGACCATCTTCCGCTTCATCGGTTTCAAAGCCTTCATATTCGGCATATTTCCGGATCATCTGGCGGATCTTCTCTTCGTCATCAACGATCAGTATTCTCGTCATAATCGTTTCTCCTTGCTGAGTATTCTGACAGGATTCTGTGAACTCTGTCTGAAATTTCTATCGTTTTTCGATGAGGTCGGCAGCCCGGCTGATCTCAGGAACCTTCAGGTCTTCGATCTCCCCGCGGTCGGAATACAATGCATTGTCTTCCCGCAGCGGAATCTGAGCCAGCACTTCCAGACCGTACTTATCCGCAACTTCCTGGATATGAGACGGACCGAACACCTGGATCTTTCTGCCGCAGTCCGGGCATTCGACATAGCTCATATTCTCGATGAGACCGAGAATGTTCACATGCATCATATTTGCCATGTTGATGGCTTTCTCGACTACCATCGAAACAAGGTCCTGCGGACTGGAAACGACAATGATGCCATCCAGCGGCAGGCTCTGGAACACGGTCAGCGGCACATCGCCGGTTCCGGGGGGCATATCGACAAACATATAATCTACATCTTCCCAGTAGACTTCCTGGTAGAACTGACGGATCACGCCCGCCACGATCGGTCCTCTCCAGATGACCGGCTGATCATCCTGTTCCAGCATCATATTGGTCGTGACCACCTGGATGCCGGATTTCGTCTTCGCCGGATAAGCAAGCTCGCCATCACCGTACATCTTCTCCGTGATGCCGAATACCTTGCCCATCGAAGGTCCGGTGATATCCGCATCCATGACCGCCGTATGATAGCCTCTTCTCTGCATCTCACTGGCCAGGATGGAAGTCACGAAGGACTTGCCTACCCCGCCTTTTCCGGATACGACGCCGATAATCTTGCGGATCTTCGATTTCGCATTCGGTTCGATCCGGAATGATTCCGGCTTTTCTCGTTCAGCGCAATTGGAACTGCAGCCTTCGCAATGATGGCTGCAGGTTTCCGGGTTCTGTTCACTCATAGTAAATGATTCTCCTTCACACACGGACTATTTTAGCAAAACACCGCAATATCAGCACGGAAAACGACTATCCGTGATAAAATGTTCCACGTTACGGAGGAATATTCATGGCAGGATACGTAGTAGTCGGATGCCAGTGGGGAGACGAAGGAAAAGGCAAAGTCGTCGATCTGCTCGGCACCCATATGGACATGGTAGTCAGATTCCAGGGTGGAAATAATGCCGGTCACACGGTCGTAGTTGGAGACCAGAAGGTCATCCTGAGACTGCTGCCCTCAGGCATTCTTTCTCCTGAAGCACAATGCGTCATCGGTGCAGGCGTCGTCGTGGATCCGTTCGTGCTCTTAAAGGAACTCGCTTCTCTCTCTGAAAAAGGATTCCGGATGCCGGAAGGACATCTGATGATCAGCGACCGCGCTCATCTGCTCATGCCCTATCACCGCTATCTGGATGAACTCGAAGAAGCAGATGCCGGAGCCATGAAGATCGGCACCACAAAGAACGGAATCGGTCCCTGCTATGCCGACAAATACAACCGGACCGGAATCCGGATGTGCGATTTCCGCGACCGCGAAGTATTCAACGAGAAGCTGAAATACATTCTTGAAAAGAAGAACCGCGAGATCGTCAAGCTCTACGGCGGCACTCCATTTGACTATGACGAGCTGGTGGCTCAGTTTGACGAACTCCGCACGCAGATTGCTCCGATGATCTGCGATGCCGTAGATCTGGTCAATCGCGCACTTGATGAAGGAAAGAACGTCCTGTTTGAAGGTGCCCAGGCAAACATGCTCGATATCAACTACGGAACTTATCCGTATGTCACCTCTTCCTCCCCGACTGCGGCAGGTGTCTGCGAAGGTGCCGGCGTCAGCCCGAGAAAGCTGGACCGGATCATCGGAATCTCGAAAGCCTATGCAACCAGAGTCGGCGAAGGTCCTTATGTCACGGAAGAATTCGGACCGATCGCAGAGGAATTGCGGGCAAAAGGCGGAGAATACGGAGCCGTCACGGGCAGACCGAGAAGACTCGGCTGGATGGACCTGCCGGTTCTGAAACAGGCAGCCAGGATCAATGGACTGACTGATCTCGCACTGACCAAGATCGATATTCTGACCGGTCTGGACAGAATTCCGGTATGTGTTGCCTATGACCTCGATGGCAGGCAGATCGATACCGTTCCTGCAAGCCTGAAGGACTACGGCCGCGCAAAACCGGTCTATCGGTATTTCGATGGCTGGAAAGAAGATCTCTCCGCGATCCGCAAGTATGAAGACCTGCCGGAAAACGCAAGAAAATACATCGAATTCATTCAGGAATACACCGGTGTCCCCATCTGCATGGTGAGTGTCAGCCCTGAACGCGATGCGGATATCATCCTGCGCAAGCTGATCTGAATCCCATTTCAATAAAAGGATGCATCCCCGGAATATGGTTCTCCATACCCGGAAGGATGCATCTTTTCTTGTGATTCACGAAATGCAATGGATCCGAAGCTATGTCTTGCTTTCTTCATCTCTCGCCAGGGAGCTAAGGTTCTCTATCAGGAACAGATTCACTTCTCCAGGAACATCTGCTTCACTGACATCACTTCTGCTTCAAGCTGCCGGGCACTCATACGCATTGCCCCCATCGCAAAGATGCTGTTCTGAATCAGGCCGTCAGACGAGGCAACGAGATAGTCATATTCTTCTGCGTGTTCATAGACTTCCCGCTCAATCCAGGCATCGGCGGTTTCATCCGCTCTGGTATAGACGATCGTCATCGTCCCTTTTTCGTAAGAAGAGCCGATGCTGTCCTTCTGCCGGTATCCGTCAAACACGAGAATCATCTTCATGCCGGCATATCCCTGCCAGCTGTAAAGCTCATCAATCAGCTTCTCGCGGGCAATCATCAGATTCTCATGAGCAAGCTCCTTCAGGCTGTCCCATCCGAACAGCATATTGTAGCCATCGATGAGGATGCACTTTTCCTTTGAGACTGACGGCTTCGGTTTCCTGACCTTCTCCTCGACCCGCTGCGGCCGGTTCTTTTCCGGCTTCCGGTTGCGGCCGGACTCATTCTGCATGATCAGATTCAGTTCCTCATCGCTGATCCGCATCGTCTCATGATGCATGCCTTCTGATTCGGACTTCTGTTTCAGCTGCAGGTGCATCTTAGCATCCGCTTCTCTCCAGGGCACATAAACCCCTGAACCATGCACGCAGAAGATCGAACCGGCAGGATGGTCCGGATCATGTTCTGCATCATAGCCTGAGTCCTGAATGATGACCGTCTGATCCGGACTTTCCTCATAGCCTGAGGATTCATAGGAGAACCTTCCTGATCCATGGGTATAGGAGCGGACCTCTTCTTCATAATTCCGAAGAAGTCTAAGAGGACCTTTCCCGGAAACCTGACTGATTCCAGCCTTCAGCGATTCGGTCTTCGCATCGGCATGGCGCTGTTCGAGATCGAAGAGAGCTCTGGAAAGAGCAGCATCCGGGATTCTGAGGACAAAGGAAACATAGGGTTCCAGCACCAGATTATCTGCCTTCATCAGGGCCTGCCGTACTGCCCTGAGGGCAGCTTCCCGGAAATCTCCGCCTTCCGTATGCTTCACGCTGCCTTTTGCGGCAGAAAGAGAAATCTTCACATCCGTTAACGAGGAACAGGTCAGCACCCCTCTCAGATCTGAGGAAGCAAGTGCAGAAAGAATGGCATTCTGAAACACAGATGAAACTTCATCCGTGCTGATCAGACTTTCCAGGATGATTCCGCTGCCCCGTTTCAATGGAGAAAGGTGCAGATGTACTTCTGCATAATGGCGAAGCGGTTCAAAATGTCCTGCTCCATCCGTCTCAGAGCGGATCGTTTCAAGATAACGGATCTTTCCTTCTCCGAAAGAAACCGGAATCCCGCTTCGCTCTGCGATCAGATGCGCCAGCACCTCCTGCTGAAGCCTGCCGCTGACCGGTACCCGGATCGTATCTCCTTCCATCGCAAACTGCAGTTCCGGATAATCCTTCTGCAGGGATCGGCATACGGAAAACAGCTGATTCAGATCCGTTCCGGAAGGAACTTCCAGCGCATAGGAAATCGAGGACTTCATCGTTTCCTTCCTCTGATCCGGTTCAAATCCATAGCCGGTTCCTGCTTTCGCAGATTCCGGCCCCATGACGGTCACGATCATGCCGGCAGAAGCCTCCTTCACCTGCACGGCTTCCTGCCCATTCATAATCCGGATCTGATCTGCTTTCTCTTCCTTGCTCAGGCGGTCTCTGACATTCAGATTCCCGCCGGTAATCTTCATATGAACAAGCCGGTGCCCGTCTTTATCTCTGGAAATCCGGTAGACTCTGGCTCCGAACGAGTCCGGATAGACCGGTGCACGAAGATAGAGATCAATCTGATCGAGAAGATCGGCGATGCCTTCCTGCTTCAGCGCACTGCCGAACACGACCGGAGAAACAGAACCTCCAGATACCGCATTGCGGATCATCTCATCCGTGATTTCTTCGCCTGCACTGTATGTTTCCAGCATCTCATCGCTGCAGGCAGCCAGCTGCTCTGAAGCATCTTCAGAAGCAAGATCGACTGCCCCAGGCAGATCTTTCTGCAGATCCGAAAGCAGCTTCTGTTTTTCAGGATGCGGAAGATCCATCTTGTTGAAGAAGACCAGAACCGGAATATGAGATTCCTTCAGGGCATGGAGAATGGTCTCCGTATGGGGCTGAATGCCTTCCGGTGCAGAGATCACGACAACCGCGGCGTCAAGAACTGAAAGTGCCCGTTCCATCTCAGCAGAGAAATCGACATGGCCAGGCGTATCGATGACATAGCAGTCGGTATTCTTCCAGACAAAATGTGCTTCCTTATCATATATCGTGATGCCATGATTCCGTTCCAGCACATCGTAATCCAGAAACGAGTCCTGATGATCGACTCTGCCTTTTCTCCGGATGGTTTTGGATTCATAGAGCATCGCTTCAATGCATGTAGTCTTGCCCGCATCGACATGGGCAAGAATTCCGATCGTAATTCTTCCTGACATAGCCTCTATTGTAAAAGAAAACCTCTGCAGATGCATGCCGCAGAGGTCCATGATTCAATCATTCCATACGCGTGTGGCAATCCGCTTCACAAGTTCAAGCTTCGCCCACTGCTGATCGGCAGTAAGCTTATTGCCGATTTCGCAGGAGGCGAATCCGCACTGCGGACTGAGACAGAGACGATCCAGCGGAAGATACCGCTCTGCCTGATGGATTCTGCGGATCACTGCATTCTCATCTTCCAGCTGGGGAGACTTTGTCGTGACAAGACCAAGCACGACCTTCTTTCCCTCTGACACTTCGGCAAGCGGTTCAAAACCTCCGGAACGGGAATCGTCGTATTCCAGATAGAATGCATCGACATTCTCTCTGGCAAACAGATACGCCGCAACGCTGTCATAAGCACCGGAATTCGCATAAGTAGAATGGAAATTGCCCCGGCAGACATGCGTATTGATCTTCAGATTTTCTGGCTTTGAGGCGATGACACGGTTATTGATCTCGAGATAGGTTTCCTTGATTTCGTCCAGTCCGCTGCCGCTTACCCCATAGTACCGGTCCGCATGCGGATCTGCCAGCATGCCCCAGGTACAGTCATCGAACTGCAGATTCCGGCAGCCGGCATCATACAGCTGATGGATCACGGCCGTATAGCATGAAACAAGATCCTCGATCAGCTCTGCATCACAACCGTAATACTTCTTCGTATTCTCTTTTGCAAACGGCATGATCAGCTGCGCCAGAAACTGGGCAGGCGCAGGGATGGTCTGCTTGGCAATCGTATTCTCATCTTCATACTGCTTCACGAAGCGATAATGATTCACGAATGGATGCTCTCCTTTAAGACCGAGCTTTCCGATGAGATACGTATCATCGATCATGGCCTGTTCGCCATGGAACGGCAGTCCGTACTTTGCCGGACTGTGACCGATGCCTTCAAAGCCCCACATGAAATCCAGATGCCATGCAGAACGACGGAATTCGCCATCGGTGATCACATGATAGCCAAGTTCCTTCAGCTTGCTCACCAGTTCGCTGATGCATGCATTCTCGGTTTCCGTCAGCTGTTCTCTGGAGATGGTTCCCTTCGCAAATGCTTCTCTTGCCTGCTTCAGCCTGTAAGGTCTCAGGAAGCTTCCGACATAGTCATAATGAAACGGGGTAGTCAGTGTCATTTCAGTTCTCCTTCTGTTCCAGAATCTGTTCCATCACGGTTTCCATCGGCTTCATGCCCATGGCTTCATAGAATTTCTGCGCATTGATATTCTTTGCCCAAACATTCAGAGTGAGATTGTAGAAGCCCTGCGCAATCGCCCAGCTCCTGACATACTCGTAGAGCTGCTCGCCGACATGCATGCCCCGGCATTTCTCATCCACGCAGAGATCATCGATGAACAGGGTTGTGACATCCTTCATATTATTCGAATGGACCCGATGCTTCCGGATCGTCATGGCGTATCCGAGCACCTGGTCCTCATCATTGACTGCACAGAATACAGGGGTATCCGGGTTCTGAAACATTATCTTCAGCTCGTCCGGAGTGTATTTCACCGTATCAGGAATAAAAAGATCAGGCCTTTCTTCGGCATGAATATTCAGAACCTGCACCAGCAGCTTTCCGATCCCCGGAATATCCTTTTCTTCAGCCATGCGTATCTTCATGAAAAAACCTCCGTTTCGATGAATTATACTGGAGAAGAACATCGCTGAAAAGAGAGGAACCCTATGTTTGCACGCTGGAAAGTGGAAATCTGCTGCGGAAGTCTCCTGGACGTCATGACCGCTTCCAGATTTCCGATTGATCGGATTGAACTGAACTCTGCCCTGGAACTCGGCGGGCTGACCCCGACGATCGCAGAGCTCCGACATGCCCGCAGCTGCACGGATCTGCCGATTGTATGCATGGACCGGCCGAGATCTGCCGGCTTCTGCTATGATTCTGCAGAACTCGAAGTCATGGCAGAGGATGCAGTGATTCTATTGGAGAATGGCGCGGACGGAATCGTGTTCGGCGCTCTGAATCCGGATCATACCGTCCATGAGGAGTTTGTCAGAACCATGACCCGGAGAATTCATGAAGCCGGAAAGACTGCGGTCTTCCATCGGGCCTTTGATGAAACGAGAGATCCCGATGAAGCCTGCCGCACGCTGATTGCCTGCGGGGTGGACCGGATCCTGACAAGCGGTCAGAAGGAAACGGTTCAGGAAGGTGCAGATCTGGTCCGCCATCTCATTGAAACCTATGGAGCTCATATCGAGATTCTGCCTGGCTGCGGTATCCATGCGGACAATATCCGGGAAGTGCTTTCGAAAACCGGTTCGGATCAGTTCCATATGACCGCCAAGAGCATGCGCATGGATACGTCTCCGTATGCCGCAGTCGATGCGAGGAATCTCAATGCAGTCTATCAGGCACTTGGCAGGATCCCTGAATCTCAGCACCTCGTCCTGACGGGCGAAGATCAGGCAATGCTTGAGAATGACCGCTTTGAAGAGGAAGAAGAGCACTATGATGACGAAGAACGCCGCTGATCGTTCAGGAAGGATTCCTGCATGAAGGTCCACGACTTTGCCCTTCTGACTGGCATCAATGCAGAAACCATCCGTTCCTACCGGCTGAAAGGTCTGATTCATCCGGCCCGGGAGAAGAATGGATATTATGACTATACGATCGCAGACTTCGTCGAGCTTGCCTATGTCCGGAAGATGCGGGAATTCCAGGTTCCGCTTCAGAATATTCAGCAGATCTATGAGGGATCCGGGAATGCGGAGCTGATCGGAATCCTGGAAGAAGAAATCTCTGAGCTGAACAAGCAGATCGCGCAGCTGAAGAAACAGGTACGGTTCCTGGAACTGGAATGCCAGCATGTCTCGGAGTCAGACTACCCTTCCAGCCAGGTTCAGGTCATGGAATCCACGGATGAGAAGATCGATTACTATGATCTGAAAGATATCCCGAAAGAACTGCTGGACTCTGCAGGCAGGTACTATCTGACCCAGACTCCCGTCATCCGCATTCCGAAAGAGGTTCTGAACGGCCCGATCGAAGATCGCCGGATCCAGATCCAGACCGGACTTGGCACGTATCTCTTCATGCTGGAAGAGCGTGGAATCCCGGTCAATGAACATGCGGTGATCATCCCGCATGGGAAATGTCTTTCGATGATGGTCCTCATCAGCAACCTGGAAGAGATGGATCTTCTGCAGATTGCTCCGATGATGCAGTATGCAGAAGACCGCCATCTGAAATTTCTGTCAGACACGACGGGATATCTTGCCAGAGTAGAACGAAGAGACGGAAAGATGCTGTACCATTTCCGGATCCGGGCATGCATTGAAATTCACGAGCGCACAAGAAAAGCAGGCTAGAAAACCTGCTCTTCTTTTTAATCTGCTGTGAGATTACTGGTTGTCTTCGTCAATTGCGTTTGCCGCAGTTCTTCCGGAAACAAGCACTTCAACAATCGCATTGCCGCCAAGACGGTTGCCGGCATGAATGCCGCCGGTCACTTCGCCTGCTGCGTAGAGACCAGGAATGACAGACCCATCTGCGTTCAGAACATGGCGCTTTGTATCAACGACCAGGCCGCCCATCGTATGGTGGGTAGACGGTGCCATGACGCGGATTCTCAGAAGCTCGCCTTCCAGCTTGTATTCGCCGCTGTCATCAACGGTTCCGATCGTAGCGTTCCAGGCGCTCTTCTTGATCCCGTCGGAAGGAACTTCATCATTCAGATATGCTTCATCATACTGACGGATCGTATCATAGATTTCTTCCGGAGAAGCTGTCATGCCATACTGATCCAGGACTTCCTGAATGTCTTCCGCACTGGAGACATAGTAGACCCGGTTCTCAACATCGTCATGAGAGATCTCGACAACCTGTCCCTTTTCATACTTGTCATACGGATACGGAATGCCGATTGCCGTATTGGCATTCGTGATTTCGAGGAACACGCCCTTGGTCCCATTGTATTCGACTCCGTTTGCAAATTCACCCAGTGAAAGGACATCACGTTCTGCCGATTCATCAACGAACCGCTTGCCGGTGGTCGGATTGATGTAAACCGCATACTGGCCGCCGCCGAATGCCAGGTTGCCATTGTCAACCCAGGAGATCGGCATCATCTGCGGGAAACCCATACCGGTGAGAGCAGCTCCTGCCTCTTCGCCCATCTTGATGCCATCGCCCTGCAGAGAGGAACGGTTGGTCGTCTTGATGCCGGTGGTCAGATAATCTGGATCCCAGTATTCATTATCATCGACAACCATCTGGATATTCGCAGCATAGCCTCCGGTTGCCATCACGACGCCTTTCTTTGCATGGAGCGTGACCGGAGTTCCGTCATACTGCGTGCCGGTCACACCGGTCACTTTGCCGTCTTCGAGGATCAGATTTTCTGCCTTGGTTCTGGTCATGATCGCATTGCCATCGGCATTCATGACGGTTGTGCTTAACGGCAGGAAGTAGGTGCCCCAGTTGCCGGTCGCCTCTGCGACGCCGTCTTTATCAATATCGCAGCCCATGTTCTGGTTCTCACGATACCAGAGCGCTCCGATCAGCGTCAGCTGCTTGTCATCTGCAAACAGGGATCCCTGGTCTTCGAGCCATTCCTTCAGGCCCTGGCCGTCATTGATGAACTGAGATACCAGATCATAATTGCCATAGATCCATTCAGATCCGTCGGCAGATCTTCTTAATCCTCCGTAATACGTCTGGAAGATATGGAGATTGACCGTGGAGAACAGGGTCAGATCGGACTCCGATGCGCCGGAAGACAGCTTTGGTTCTGCATAGTCGAGATATGCCTGAATCTCTTTCTTCAGAGCCTGCAGCGTTCCGAGGTATTCCTGATGGACTCCCGCCTGAGACAGGGTATCGATTTCGCCTGCCACGTAGTCATGGGTATCAAAGTAAGAAGGATCAAACGGTTTCTCAGACCAGTTCAGAATCGTCTTCAGAACACTCAGCTGCCCCTGGGTAGCCTTGAGCTTCGTATACGTCTTTCCGTTGTAATCCCAGGTTCCTTCGGTCGCTTCCGGATCAGCAGGATCCCAGACGAGATACGGCATCACCGACTGGAACTGTCCGCCGGAGACGAGGGTGTTTCCGCCGATTTCCGCATTCTCTTCGACCACGACGACCGAATCCCCATTCTGAACTGCCTGCGCTGCCGCAGCCAGGCCGGCGCCGCCGCCGCCGATGACGACGACATCATAGGTTTCCTCAATCGGATCGCCAGCCGTATGTTTCACGGTCTTCTTCTGGAATGCAGAGAGATCGGATACGCCAGCCTGTTCTGCCGCATCATCCAGAGCTGCCTTGATGGCTCTGGAGGTGAAGGTCGCACCGGAAACGGAATCGATTCCGGATCCGCCTGCTTCCTTGGCATCCGCAAACATAATGTCATACGCCACATCGCCGACATGAGCAGTTTCGCTGGATGTCTTGACCTGAATGTCATCAATGCCGCTGTCAGAGAACGTGACATCAAGCTCCACCGGGCCATTGTAACCTTCCGAGCTGCCCGTATAAGTTCCTGCCTTGAAGCTCAGAGCAGCATCCGCATCCGCGGCTGCTGTCCCTTCTTCGGTCGCATCAATCGCAGCCTGAACTGCTCCCCTTACGCCGTTGGAAGTCATCGTCGCACCAGATACGCCATCGATGTCGGCACTGCCTGCATCCAGAACCTGCTGCTTCAGTTTTTCCAGCGCAGCTCCGCCGACGGTCGGTGTCTCACTGTCGCCTGTGAGCACGACATCCGTGATCTTGCCATTGTCAAATGTGACATCTGCAGCCACTACCCCGCCGAAGCCCTGTGCTTCGCCATGGTAGGTTCCGGTCTTGCCGGAAGCTGCTGAAGATGATGTTCCCTGTCCGCATCCGCCGAGGCTTCCGAGGACAGCTGCGACTGCGAAAAGTCCGCAGACCGCAGAAGTTGTAACCTTGTTTCCCTTCATTTTTTCCTCCCACCGATTTGTACACGATTTCACAAATCAGGACATTCGTATGTTAAACCCTGTATTGAATACAGAGTCAACGGGAAATCAGAAAAATTCGTGAAATCATGAATAGAATAAAAAAAGCGTTCCCGTTCTTCAGGAACGCCAGGCTGCTGAGTCTGATCAGAGAATCCCGACCCGTCTGTAGATCGTATCCACGTTCTTCGTGTGATACATCGGGTCAAAGCAGTCATCCATTTCTTCTTTGGAAAGAGAAGCCTGCACTTCCGGCACAGCTTCGATCAGATCGCGGAAATTCTTTCCTTCTTCCCATGCTTTAGCCGCCAGCGGCTGCACGAGGTCATATGCCTTTTCTCTCGGCCAGCCCTTCTCAATCAGCTTCAGCATGAATCTCTGAGAGAAGATGATGCCATGCGTCAGCCAGATATCCTGCTTCATCTTTTCCGGGAACACCGTCAGATTCTTCAGGATTCCGCCGAAGCGCACCAGCATGTAATCCAGCAGTTCCGTCGCATCCGGAGCGATGATCCGCTCTGCAGAAGAATGCGAGATATCGCGTTCGTGCCAGAGTGCAATGTCTTCATAGCTCGTTAGCATATAGCCCCTCAGAACTCGCGAACATCCGCAGATATTCTCAGAGCCGATCGGATTATGCTTATGCGGCATCGCGCTGCTGCCCTTCTGGCCTTTGCTGAAATGTTCCTCGACTTCATGAATCTCGGTGCGCTGAAGACCGCGGATCTCCGTAGCCATCTGCTCCAGCGTGGAGCCGATCAGGGCCAGGGTGGCAAAATAATGCGCATGACGGTCGCGCTGCAGAACCTGGGTGGAAATATTCGCAGAATGGATGCCAAGCTGCTCACAGACATAATCCTGCACAAACGGAGGAATATTGGCAAACGTTCCGACCGCACCGCTGATCTTGCCTGCTTCGACATCTGCGGCAGCCGCATCAAACCGTTCGAGGTTCCGCTTCATCTCTTCATACCAGAGCGCAAACTTCAGTCCGAAGGTCGTGATCTCCGCATGGACGCCATGGGTTCTTCCCATCATGACGGTATCCTTGTACTTCAGGGCATTGGCTTTCAGGATTTCCATGAAATCGAGAATATCCTGGCGCAGAATGGCGTCTGCTTTCTGAAAGCGGATGCCATTTGCCGTATCGACGACATCAGTGCTCGTCACGCCATAATGCACCCACTTCTTTTCCTCACCGAGACTCTCGGAAACACAGCGCGTGAACGCGACGACATCATGTTTTGTCTCTGCTTCAATCTCATGGATCCGGCTTACCTCGAACTTTGCGTTTCTGCGGATCGCTTCCACATCCTCAGGCGGAATCTCTCCAAGCTTGCTCCAGGCTTCATCAATCAGGATCTCGACCTCCAGCCATGCCTGATACATTGCCTGTTCGCTCCAGACATCACGCATCACTTTCCTAGAATACCGTTCAATCATTCTTCCGCTCTCCTTTGACAGCACAATTCTACTTACAGCATCCAGCACTTGGCAAGCAGGATTTCATCCAGGCTGAACCCGGAGGATCAATAAAACCCCGGAGAAATTCTCCGGAGCAGATTCCGTTTCCTATCACATCAGAGAGAGGTCTTACCTATTCTGAGATGCTCTGTAGTCATCCAGCAGTTTCTGAGCTTCTGAAAGATCCTGTTCCAGAGTTTCTTTCATCTCCTTGATCTCCTCCGGATCCGCCTGGTAATAGACAAACTCCTGCACCTCGGGATCAAAAAGCGCAATCACGCCATCCTCGCGGGCATGCAGAAAGACGTCCTGCCTGCGATTCAGGAGACTGAATGCAATCTGTACGGTTCCATCTGTTCTGGGCCGCTCTTCCAGCTGCGTGAGCTCAGACGCATCCAGAAAGCCTGTAATTTCTTCCATCATCCGGTTTCTGAGCTTCTGAAAGGAAATCTGCAGAGATTTCGGATATCCCGTGGCAGGCGATCCGTCAATTACCCTGTTGGAATTCAGAGAAATGTTTACGAAACAATAGCCAAGCTCAGAAGACTGGCAGGAGGCAGAAGAATAATCGTAATCTGCAGCCACCTCGATGTTCCATTTCTGATCTTCTGAAAAAGCAGAAAACCGCTGATCTTCAGGTTCTGCAGCAGCAGGCAGTACAAGCACCTGCAGACATAGCATCCCTCCAGCTGCGATGCAGGGAATCAATTTCTTCCCTCTGCTGAATGTGTTATGAATCATAGTTTCCTTCCCTTCCTGATCATTAATCATATTCTCTCTGCTCCGAGCACTTAGCGGTGTGTCAGCACTCTGAAATACTCAGAGACGATCTCTGTTCCGGCGGCTTGCTGGATTCATCAGGCACACCTTTTATCAATCCTCCGGAAATTCAGTTTCCGATTGACCGGATGTTCGTTTTTTTATAGCCGAATTCTTTCGCTCTGTCAACTGCAAAAGAATGACTGGTCCATATCCATGCCAGCAGATCCTGTCTTGCAATTCATGAAAGGAAATTCCCCTCGAGCGGTATAATGGACCAGGACTCACTCATTTATGCGCAAATACCTTGAAACGATCAAGAAAGCCCGGATCTTCCGCGGAATTCCGGACAATGAATTTGAAACCATGCTGGAAACCCTTGATATCCAGCTGAAGCATTATTCCGAAGCACAGATCATCGTCCGCGAAGGACAGCGGATTCATCGCGCTGCCGTCCTTCTGGAAGGAAAAGCAGTTCTCTATCAGGATGACTTCTGGGGCAGATACCAGGAACTCACCGTGATCGAACCAGGCGATCTGTTTGCGGAAAACTATGCCTGTGCCCGCAATCTGCCTGCTGACTGCAGTGCTTCGGCGAAAGAGCCATCGGTGGTGCTCTGGTTCAGCATCCAGGACCTCATTTCAGACCAGAACGGCAGCCCGTTCCGGGAGCTGATCCTGAAGAATATGCTCAGCGAGCTAGCCAGACGGAATATGAACCTTTATGCGACGATCCGCCATGTCAGGCCTCAGAAGACCAGAGAAAAGCTTCTTTCCTATTTATCAGAAGAAGCATTGCGGGCTCATTGCGCGGAATTCGATATTCCCTATGACCGCAGACAGCTGGCCGAGTATCTTGGCGTCGAGCGCTCGGCGATGTCTTCCACCCTGTCCTCCCTTGCAAAAGAAGGCTGGCTGAAGACAGAAAAGAATCATTTCATCCTGCTGAAAAGACCAATGGATCATCTGCCGGAATGACCATTGAAACAGAGGAGGATCTGAAGTCGGAAGGCTTTCTCCCTATAAAAAAGCACAGGCTGAAAATTCAGAAGTGCATCGGAGTCTGCAAACCAGTATCGGGGAGGAGGAAAGGCCTTCCCGTTTCATTTTCCATTCGGATGCGCTTAAGATCTTTAGAGGATAGAAAAGAGATCAGAGACAGGCTTCGATGATCCCGGCGCTGAATTCTGAGGAATCCCTGCTGGCCTGGCACATAATACAGTTTCTCAGGATGCGCATTCATAAAGGCGATGGCTTCCTGATTCATGAAGGATAAATGATAAAAGAGACTCAAGTAAAAAAAGACCCTTCAGTCCTAATAGACAGACTGTAAGGTCTTTTACGGATCATGCGATTGCTCGCACCATTCAGAAGCCCTTCTTATTTGCCGAGAATGCTGTCGGCTTCTTTCTTTGCGCCTTCCAGATCGCTGCAGGCAATCAGGATCACCGTGCTGCCATTGTCTTCCACGACAGCATTGTCGAGCTTGAATACCTCATCCGGAAAATAGTTCTGCATCTGCGTTTTCGCAGAATCGAGATACGTCTGAATCGCTTTGCGGCAGGAATCCGCATCCGTAGTTTCAAATACGCCGACCACATCGGCAGACTTGTCATTGGCAATATAGACTGCAGACTGCGTCACAACGCCTTCATCGAAGAAGAACAGACCGGAGACAATCCGATCCTGGACCTGGTCCATATGATCTGAAAGATTCAGATCTTCGACGATTTTCGCTGCATCAGAAGCAGGATCTGCGGCAGCAGCAGCTTCCGCAGAAGATCCGGATGAGCATCCTGCCAGCAGGAACAGTGCAATCATGCTAGTCACAAACTTCTTTAACATAGGTTTCCCTCCTTACGATATGTGTCGCAATATAATCCTCAAAGGCATGAGCCCCTTCCGGCGTGAAGTGCAGACCATCCGCAACATACTCATCCTTGATCGTTCCATTCTCGTCATCCAGCCCGTTATCGGTATCGAGATAGTAGAGATAGTTCTGCTCTGCCATGCTGACAAGCCGGGAATTGATCCACTGCAGATGCTCGCTCAGTTCAGGTTCTTCCAGTCCCGAAATCGAATCAGGGTGGTACGTCAGAATAATATAGATGGATGCGTCCGGGTTATGGTTCAGGATCTCCGTTACCACCGACTGGTACTGCTCAATCCAGCCGTCAAAATACGACTCCGTATTGCGGATCTCATTGATGCCGAACATC
The DNA here is from genome assembly GCF_900290205.1 of Anaerolactibacter massiliensis. NCBI lineage: Bacteria > Bacillati > Bacillota > Erysipelotrichia > Erysipelotrichales > Erysipelotrichaceae > Anaerolactibacter > Anaerolactibacter massiliensis. The sequence continues at coordinate 1,024,990 of NZ_OLMH01000002.1, forward strand.
AGGTAGATATTCTGACGATCGGTTTCCTGAAGAATCTGTTCCAGGGTGACGCCATCCTCATGGTTATCCGCTTCTGTCGTTCCGATCAGAAACAGGTTCAGAGAGGTCACATATTCCACCTGGGCATTCTTATGAGTGCCATAGAGATACAGAGAACCCATGCGGGAATCCCCTGCAAAGAGCGCAGAATCGTAGTAGCTGTCTTCTATCGCCTCAGAAGCAGGCACCGGATCTGCATATGGATAATAATCAACCAGACGGCAGGCATACTTTGCTGGTTCCGAAGAACCAGAAGGTGCTGCAGACGCTGCTGCAGTTTTGCCGCCGCAGCCGCTGATCAGCAATGCCAGCGCAATCAGACTCGTGATCTTCTTCATTGCCGGAACAGATCTTCACTTTCTTCTTCCTGCCCGAACTTCGGCAGTTCCGGCAGTTCCTTGAGACTCATGAGCTTGAACGAGTTCATGAACTCTTCCGTCACTTCATAAAGGATCGGCCGGCCTGGCGCATCGCTGCGTCCATTCTCCCGGATCAGATCTCTTGCCAGCAGCTTTCTGAGCATCATATCTGCACCGACACCGCGGATCTCTTCGATTTCCACCCGGGTGATCGGTCCCTTATACGCAATGATCGCCAGCGTCTCCAGGGCTGCTTGCGACAAGGTGGCAGCCTTGCCCATCTGAAACAGCTTTCTGGCATAATCATGCACGAATGATTTTGACAGAAACCGGTAGATCCCGCCGAACTCCGTCACTTCAATGCCATAGGCATCCCCGGAATACCGTTCTTTCAATCCCGCAAACAGCTCTTCGCACCGCTCGCTGCTGACGCCAAGCGTTTCTGCTGCCTGCTCAAGGCTGATTCCATCATCGCCAACCAGAAACAGAAGGCCTTCAAGGATCGCTTCGCCGCGTCCTTCTTCCTGATTCAAGGAAGCATCTGCTTTGTCAGAACTCTGCCCGAAGGCGGATTCTTCTGCAGGAGTTTCTTCCGGTTCAGAAGAGTTCTCTTCTGCTGAAACCAGGATCCGGGCCTCTGATTGCCTACCTTCTGTTTCTTCGATCTTCTTTTCTTCACTCATGCTAACCCTGCTCCTCTGGAAAACCAGATTTCATCCTGATCATTGACTGTGAAAACAAGTGTATGAAGACGGGCAAGATCAAGTACCGCAAGAAAAGTTGCGATGAACATCGGCAGATCATGCACATCTTCCAGAAGCTGTTCAAAGCGGAAATTCTGCGGCAGATGATCCAGCCTCGCCCGGATTTCCAGTTCCCGGTCTTCCATGGAGATTTCTTTCCTGGTGAATTTCGTTTCAATCGGCCGGCTCAGCTGCATCCGCCTCATCACCCGCATCATCGCCCGCATCAGCTCATATGGATTTCCTTCATAATGCGCAGGTTCCTGAGACTGATCAGACCATTGCTCGCTTTCTTCCGAGAGCGGCTTGCCAAGCAGTTCCTGGCGGTCTTCATACATCTGCTCCAGGGTATTCGTCACTTCCTTGAACTGCTGATATTCCAGGAGTCTTCTGACCAGACGGTCCTTCGGATCTTCTTCATACGTATCCGGATCATCTTCGGTCTGCTGCGGCAGCAGCTTCCTGGACTTGTATTCAATCAGTTCGGCAAGCTCCACGAGATACTCGCTGGCAACCTCCAGATGCAGGTCATTCATCGCATTCAGATAGGAAATATATTCATCGGTCAGGACATTCACGTCCAGATCGAAGATATCGAGTTCTTTTTCCTTGATCAGATGCAGCATCAGGTCGAGCGGACCTTCAAACTGATCGATCGTCACCTTGAATTCTTCCATGTTCTGATTCCCTGTGAATTATAGCAAAAAGGCAGGAAGAGCTCCATACTGCAGGGGCCTCTCTCACCTTAAGAATCCTAGAGAAAAGACAAAGAAATGAGGCCGGAATCACTCCAGCCTCACGCCTTTATCCGACGACGATATTGACAATCTTGTTCGGAATCGCGATCACTTTGCGGATCGTCTTCCCTTCCAGGTACTTCTGAACTTCCGGAAGCTTCTCAGCCTGGCTGATCAATTCTTCCTTCGGTGCATCCTGGGCCGTTTCAAACTTTGCCCGGACTTTGCCGTTGATCTGAACGACAATGACCGCCTTCTGCATGACGAGCTTGGATTCATCATAGGCCGGCCATGGCTCATAGGCAATGGAACCTTCCTTGCCAGTCAGATCGGAATACAGCTCCTCGCCAAGGTGCGGAGCGAAGCAGCTAAGCATCTTCACGAAGTTCTCGGCCATCGTCCGGTTCAGCTTCCCGTTCTTGTACACTTCATTGACGAAGATCATCATCTGCGAGATCGCGGTATTGAAGTTCAGCGTCTCGATATCGCTGGTGACTTTCTTCACCGTGAAGTTGTACACATAATCCAGCTCCGGCGTCGCCTCATCCGTGATCATTCCTTCCGTCGTGATCATGCGGTAGACACGCTCCAGCCACTTTCTGGCCCCGTCCATGCCCTTGTCGCTCCACGGGAGGGATGCTTCCAGAGGACCCATGAACATTTCATACACGCGCAGCGCATCTGCACCATGGCTTGCGACAAGTTCATCCGGGTTCACGACATTGCCGAGAGATTTCGACATCTTGACCCCATTGGAACCGAGGATCATGCCCTGATGGAACAGTTTCTGGAACGGTTCAGTATTGGACACGACACCGCAGTCATGCAGCACCTTGTACCAGAACCGCGAATACAGAAGATGCAGTACCGCATGTTCAGCACCGCCGATATACAGATCTACCGGCAGCCAGTGATCCATGAGCTTGCGGTCTGCAATCGCCTTGTCATTATGCGGATCCAGATAGCGGATGTAGTACCAGCAGGATCCAGCCCACTGCGGCATGGTATTGGTTTCGCGCTTGCCCTTCATGCCGTCAATCGTGACATTCAGCCAGTCCGTGCAGTTGGCCAGCGGCGACTCGCCGTCTGCAGAAGGCTGATAATTGTCCGTTGCCGGCAGTTCCAGCGGCAGATTGTCTTCCGGGACTGCTCTCAGGGTTCCGTCTTCCATATGGATGATCGGAATCGGCTCGCCCCAGTAGCGCTGACGCGAGAACAGCCAGTCTCTGAGCTTGTACTGAATCTTGCGCTGACCGACCTTGTTTTCCTCAAGCCAGTCAATCATCTTCGCAATTGCTTCTTCCTTGCCCAGACCATTCAGCCATTCGGAGTTGATATGCACCCCATCGCCAGTGTAGGCCTCTGCTTCGATATTGCCGCCCTCCAGAACCGGAATGATCGGCAGATGGAACTTCTTTGCAAACTCATAGTCACGCGTATCATGCGCAGGCACTGCCATGATTGCGCCGGTACCATATGTAGACAGAACATAATCCGAAATCCAGATCGGAATCTCTCTGCCGTTGACCGGGTTGATCGCATAGGCCCCTGTGAAGACACCGGTCTTCTCCTTGTTCAGATCCGTCCGGTCCAGATCGCTCTTCTTCGCTGCTTCCAGCTGATATGCCTTGACGGCTTCTTTCTGCTCTGGCGTCGTGATGAGATCAACAAAAGGATGCTCCGGCGACATGACGCAGTACGTCGCCCCGAACAGCGTATCGCACCGGGTTGTGAACACTGTGAATTCCTTATCAGTATTCTTGATCCTGAAGATGACTTCAGCACCGACGGACTTGCCGATCCAGTTGCGCTGCATATCCTTCGTGGACTGCGGCCAGTCGACCGTATCCAGATCATTCAGCAGCTGCTCTGCATAGGCCGTGATTCTGAGTACCCACTGGCGCATCATCTTGCGGTATACCGGGTATCCGCCGATCGCCGACTTGCCTTCGATGACTTCCTCATTTGCCAGCACGGCACCGAGTTCCGGGCACCAGTTCACCGGCATCTCTGCCGTATAAGCCAGTCCTCTTTCGTACATCTTCAGGAAGATCCACTGCGTCCAGCGGTAGTAGTCCGGATCGCACGTGCAGATTTCCCGGTCCCAGTCATACGAGAATCCCAGCGACTTGATCTGATCGCGGAAGTGATCGATGTTCCGGTAGGTGAATTCACCCGGATGATGTCCGGTCTTCAGGGCATACTGCTCGGCGGGCAGGCCGAAGGCATCGAATCCCATCGGGTGCATGACGTTGTATCCCTGCATCCGCTTCATGCGGGCAACGATGTCGGTTGCAGTATAGCCTTCCGGATGTCCTACATGCAGGCCCTGTCCGGACGGATACGGGAACATATCCAGGACGTAATACTTCGGTTTCGAGAAGTCATAGGCTTCGGTCTTGAAGGTTTTGTGATCTTCCCAGTACTTCTGCCACTTCTTCTCAATCTTCTGATGATCGTACATGAGTTTCCTCCATCTCTCTTTCACGCTCCGGGAAAACAAAAGACGCCCCGGAGATTCTAAGGACGTCTTTCAACGCGGTACCACCTTAGTTCACAGCCATGCTGTGCGCTTTTCAGTGCCATTATCGCAAGCCCTGTCTGCGGCCGCTCCCGAGCCGAGTTCAGCATCGTTCCGGTTCAGGTTTCACCAGCCCCTGACTCTCTTCTTCCGGAAACAGACCGCCTACTGCTGCCCGTTCTTCGCAACACAAGCATTCTAACAAGTTTGAAAGTCAAAAACAATCACCGTTTCTGATTGCTCGTCCCGAACAGAATCGGCAGGCCATTATACAGATAGCAGCCCAGAGCACCATAGGAATGCGAAGCCCCCTGCTGCAGACGCCAGAACAGATTCTCTTCCGTGAACGTGTCTGTCTTCCTCATCTCTGTGACCTGTTCTTCCATCGGCGTCAGGAAATAGTCATCAGAACCGCTTTCCGCAACGATCACGAAATCCGAAGAAGTATATCCCTGATCGCTGACCGCCTGGGCAAGCAGTTCTGCCACTGCTGCATAATCCGTTTCCGCTCCGTCGGTCTTCGTCTTCCAGCAGTCCCCGCTGAGGGAAAGAAAGCCATGAAAGAGATCCAGATTCTCGAGGAACTCATACCAGGTCGTAACACCGCCCATCGAGAAGCCGCCGAAATAGTGATCATTCCGATCAGAAGAAATCCGGTAGTTCTCCAGGAGATACGGAAGCAGATCATTCCTGGTCTCCTGGGCAAATGGCTCCAGTTCCGTCTCGGACTTCTCCCAGGAAGCGGATTTATTCCTGGTGTCAAAGGTAGGCGTCACAACGATGCAGGCAGGAATCATTCCATCAGATATCATATGATCCATCACATTCACGACCGCCCCGTCTTCCGCGGTGAAGATCGTCGAACCATTGCCCTGCCAGCCATGCATCAGAATGATCAGCGGATAGGAATCGCTGCTGTCCGAATAGCCGGACGGGAGATACACTTCTGCTTCCTTGCTCAGGGTGCTGCCATCGCCATCCGTATAATTCAAGGCAGAATACGTGATGGATTCCACCGTTCCGCCATTCTCCATCGCTTCCAGATACGTTTCGGGCAATGCTTCCGCATCCATGTCTGCGATCACTTTCGGCTCCGGAACCGAAGTCGCAGAAGGAGTCGGGCTGAAAGAAGGAACCGCTGCTGCTTCGGAAGCAGAGTGACAGCCGGAAAGAAGAAGCACAGCGATCATGATCAGAACTCTCCGATTGCCTACCACCGGTTTTTCACCTTCTCTGCAAAGCCGAGGAACTCTTTCAGAACGACCTTTCTTCCATCATCCAGAATGCACGTCCCGGAGAACTTTCCGAACACCTGATGCTGAAGGGAATACAGAAGCTTCACATCAGTTTCCGCATGGCGGTCCAGAATCGGCTCGAACACGAGATTCACGCGGCCATTGTTTTCCGTGAAATGCCATGCTGAAAGGAAGTCATCGCTTCCATCTGCATTTTTCGGAATCCGGAACGTCACGCGGTCCAGCTTATGGCCGATGCCATCATAGAAGAGAATATTCTCGCTGGCAGCCGAGGTATCGCCGAAGCCATATCCGAAATTGAAACCGAATGAATGCCCGTCGACGTAACCGCTGGCATTGGACCAGTACCAGGTTCCTTCTCTAAGCCATACGCCTCTGCCCCAGTCCAGGCATCCCGTTGCCGCAGCAGGATCGAAATGATGGACACGCCCGCCGAGTGCGATGTATCCCTCCGCTCTCAGACAGCAGATTTTCTGATTGTAATAGAATGCCTTGCGATCTTCCGCATAAGGCGTCAGAATCACCAGCGAGTCCTTCGGCTCATCCCTCAGCCAGAGATCGGCATCCAGCGGCAGACCATCCGAAAAATCAAGCACATGCGCAATGAGATGCCGTTTCCCGTTTTCATGCGTGAATGCAAGATCCATCTTCTGATTCCGCCAGAACACATCGCCGGTTCCGGAATCAGCAGGAAGATGCGTTCTGCCCATCGGCATGGCATTCATCTCGGATTTCGTCACTTCTTCCGGGATGCTGAAGTCCAGCAGGCTCACGCTGCCGAGGCCCATATAGGAATTATCGTCAATCGTCAGGGCCAGGCCGAATTCATGATCCGTGATGAGATAGTAATCCCATTCCTTGATGCGCAGCGGACTGGCCTTGATGCGCTTGCGATCATAGGTCTTGACCAGGCTTCTTGCCCAGCCCCGCTCAATCAGCTCGCCATGAGAATCAAGCAGCTGACCATGTTCTGTGAGTTCGTGTTCCATGTGCACTCCCTCCTCTTTCTTTTATCCTAGCATATTCCTGGAATCATGCTTCACATGGATTCCGAGCAGTTCGGCAAGGACCACGGCCTGTTCTTCATTGACGATGATTCCTTTGAGATCTACCATGCTGACCAGCATCCCGCTGATCGAACAGGTGCTGAAATCCATTCCGGCAAGCCGGCATCCTCCGAATTCAGCCTGCTCGAACAGATCTTCTGACAGTTCCATGTCCGCAAACGTGCAGGAAGTGAATGAACACTCCGAACATTCTGAAGAAAGAATGGCTCCGCGCTTCCACCGGGAAGCACCGAAGCTGGCATATCTCATGCTGCAATGCTGGAACCGGATATCCTCAAAGAACGAATCTTCCAGATCCGTTCCGATCAGCCGGCAGTCTTCAAACGCACATCTGCGGAACGCAGATTCCTGCATCCGGCAGTTGGAAAAATCGCAGTGCACGAACAGACAGTCCGTATATCCGCAGGATTCCATGGACTCCGGCAGCGTGACATGATCAAACCGGCACCCTGAGAAACTATGATCGATGATCTCGCCGGTGATGGTTTCCTTTTCATACCATTCCTGATCATGCCTCAGGATCTCCCCATTGAAGGAAGTCTTCTCAGGAATCACAGAAAAAGAAGGTTCTGAACGCTTCTTCATTTTTTGACCGGCTGTTCTGGTTTCAGGGCAGGCTTCTTCTGATCAAAGAGACGATAGAACTCGTCCGGAACCGGAGCTTTCATCTTAATGGTCTCGTGGGTTTCCGGATGGACGAAATCCAGCTCGCTGGCATGAAGACCGAGTCTTGCGAACGGAGTCTTGCCATCTCCGTATTTGTCATCCCCGACAATCGGATGACCGATCGAAGCCATCTGCACACGGATCTGATTCTTTCTTCCGGTTTCAATCGTGACCTTCAGAAGCGAGTATTCCTCATTCTCCTTCACGACTTCATAATTCGTGATGGCCTTCTTGCCCTTCTTCTTGTTCTTCGTGATATAGACGATATTGTTTTCATTCTCTGCCAGATAGTGAACAAGACGTCCTTTCTTCTCTTCCAGAGTTCCGTTCACAACGGCATAGTATTCTCTGAGCGTGATGTCTTCATTCCAGTGCATCCGGAGCATGCTGTGGACCTTGATGTCTTTGGCAAACACGAGAACCCCGGAGGTTTCCTTGTCAATGCGGTGCAGGATATAAGGACGATTCGATGCTCCCTTCATCCGCAGATAGTCGCAGGCATACGAATACGCGCAAAGACGCTCTTTATCTGATTCTACCGACAGCAGTCCGTTGGGCTTATTGATCGCCAGAAACTGATCATCTTCATAGATGATCATCGGAATCAGCGGACTCTCAATCGTCTTCTTCTTGCCAAGCCGGACGGTATTCTCCATGCGCACCGGATTCTTCGCAATCTTCACTTCATCATCCTTGGCCAGCGGATAATCAAACTGCGTCACTGGCTTGCCGTTGACCAGAACCTTGCGGTCATGGAGGAGCTTCTTGACACTGTTGCGCGACAGCGGGATCTTGCTCAGCAGAAAATCCAGCAGAACAGTACTGTGCGGAATGACCCACGAATACGTATACCGTACTGCAGGGTATTTTGCTGCCTGTTTCTTTTCTGTTTTCTGTCTGGTTTTCTTCGCGGCCTTTGCGGCTGTTTTCTTCGGTGCTTTCGCCCGCACCGGATGGCTTCCTGATTTCTTCTTCATTGCAACCATGATATCATGCCTGTCTACCGGTTCAGTTTCCGGCGGTATACGTTCCGCTGATCGTTTCGGAAACAATCACATTCCCGCGTAATCCGCCCGCGGTATCCATGCCTGCAAGCAGGTCTTCCGGACTGTTCCCTGCCGCATCGAACGTGCCAGGCAGCGCATCCGGAGCCGCCTTCAGGGCATAGACCGTCACTTCATACGTATGGGTTCCGGAGGGCGGATACGGTCCTTGATAGCTGCCTGGATTCTCGCCTTGTGACAGGTGTGTGCGCTTGATTCCTGACGCAATCCAATGCAGCCAGTTATTTCCATCCGGGTCGATCATTACAACGGCATATTCCTCCGCCCCTTCCACGGCATCGAAGGAAAGTTCCGGAGACAGGTTCTGTCCGCTCCCATTTGAAGCGATCACGGAGTTCCAGACGCCATCAGAAAGATCATCAGAAGAAAGATTCAAGAAAAGAACAGCCGGTTCTGAAGAAGCAGGCACTGTCGAAGAACTTTCCGGCATTACAGCAGCACTCTGCTTTGCTTCAGTTTCTGCAGCAGCACTGCCGCAGCCTGCCGCAAACACTGCCAGTATCACTATCAGCTTTTTCATCCGATCATCTCCTTTGCTGCTTCTTTCACGAGTACATCCGGAATCGAAGCACCATGCTGGCCTACAGCAAGCGCACTGATGCGGCTGGCAAAAGAAAGCGCATGATCCACATCCAGGCCAAGCATCCTTCCGGCGATGAATGCTCCGATATGCGAATCCCCTGCTCCGTTTCCATCAATATGCACTGCCGGAAAGGCAGGCGCTTCATGGTAGGAACCATCCGGTTCCATGCATGCACTGCCATAGCGGCCATCCGTGATGATGACCAGATTCCCGGTAATTTCTTCCAGGAGCCGGCAGCAGCGTTTCAGCGTATTCTCACTCGGAATGATCAATCCCTCTCTGGCCAGGAAAGAATATGCTTCCCGATGATTCAGATGCAGGATCGGGTGAATGGCAAGCAGGCGGTTCTGACGTTCCCGATCGATATTCAGGATTCTCGCTCCCGGGGCATAGTAGAGCAGCAGCTCCGGATGTTCTTCCATATACGAAACAATGGCTTCGCCAGTATCTTCCTCGATTTCCAGGCCGCAGCAGTAGGCACACTGATATTCCGAAGCATCCATGGCATCAAGCCAGGCTTTCTGAAAATGATACTCCGCTCCATGGATGGCAAGGAACGTCCTGTTTCCTTCCTGGTCCACGATGCAATAGCAGCATCCGTTTTCTTCTTCCGGCCGCACCCATGGCTCAATGCCCTCTTTCCTAAGACCTTCCGCGACCATCTGGCCGTAGAAACCGGTCCCGACTGGCGAGCATTGCGTCATCGGCACATGCAGCTGACGGAGTATTTTTCCGACATTGTAGGAACAGCCTCCCATGGACAGTTTCTGTCCGTAGGGATTCACATCTTCTTCCACCTTCGGAAGATGATCGACCCGGATCGTGACATCAATCACGCTGGAACCTATTACCATTGCTTTTTTCATGGGAATATCATAGACCGCGCGGGCAGGAAAAAACAGAAATAATTGACTTACTGTCTGGTCTTTTCCCAGTATGCGCCCATTGACTGCCCGGGCTGGCCGGTGACTTCATGATTCAGGAACGCAGAAAGACCATCTGCGGCAGGATCATAGGTGAGTGCGCTGGCAGTATCCGGAAATTCAATCTCCGCATACCAGAATTCCGTCGGCTGCCCTTCATCGACATGGTTCACTTCCAGATGTCTGCCGCTCTTCAGCAGATACGTTCTTCTGGTTTTCGGAATCAGCGTTTTGCCGATGAGGTCTTCAATCTCGTGATACTTCTCTTCCGGGATACTGATCTCGATTTCTTTCCGGGACAGGGTTCCGCTGCTTTTCAGGCAGAGGATCCACGCATCCTTGCATGGAACTTCCGGAAGAATCGAATAGACGGTGCTTTCCCTGCGGATGCGGACCGTGGGATGCACGGAAACATAGCCCTGGTCCATCTTCTGTTCCAGCAGCAGTGAGAGTTCTCCATCCGGCCAGCCGTTCACCAGCCACTTGCGTTCCGTTTCAATGGGTGCCTTGATTTCTTCGTTCATATCAGTTTTCTCCGTTCCTATTGTACTTCTGAAAATGGATCTGCTGACAGCGTGATAGAATCAGACCGGAAAGAGAAACGCAGATGAATATTGCCATTGACCAGAACTCTGAGGTTCCTGCCTACCTGCAGCTGTACCGCCAGCTGAGGGAAGAGATCGTGAAAGGAATGTACTCCTACCGCTCCCGTTTTCCGAGCAAGCGGACGTGCGCGGAAGAGACCGGCCTCAGCGTGATCACGATCGAGCATGCCTATGCGCTCCTGTGTGAAGAAGGATATCTCGAAAGCAGAGAGCGTTCCGGGTTCTTCGTCTCTTATACAGAAGAAGAAGTCAGGCCTGTCCAGGAAGCACTGCCGGATCTGAAGCCGATGACAGGTCTTTCCGAAGACGAGGAAGCGTTTCCGCGTTCCGTCTTTGCCAAGACGGTCAGGAATGTGCTTTCGATGCGGGAGAATGAGATTCTCGAGAAATGCCCGGGTAAGGGACTCTCTGAACTGCGCAGCGTGCTTGCTTCGTATCTGGCCAGATCCAGAGGCATCACGGTGAATCCCGAGCAGATCGTGATCGGCAGCGGCAGCGAATATCTGTATTCCCTGATCGTGCAGCTTTTAGGCAGGGAGCGTGTCTTCGGCATCGAGGATCCTTCGTATGAACGCATCCGGGAAATGTATGAGTCCCAGGGTGTTCAGGTAGAACTATTGAAGATGGGAAGAAACGGCATCCGCACGGATGAGCTTGCCCGCACGAAGGCAACGGTTCTGCATCTGACGCCGTTCCACAGCTTTCCGACTGGCATCTCTGCGGATGCATCAAAGAAGCAGGAATACCTGCAGTGGGCAGAGAAGCATCATGGCATCCTGATAGAAGATGACTATGACAGTGAGTTCACGGTTTCTTCCAAAGCCGAGGATACGCTGTTTGCGATGGAGCCGCATCATTGGGTGTTCTATCTGAACACGTTCAGCCGCACGATCTCGCCTTCGTTACGGATCTCGTATATGCTGATGCCGGAAACCTTCCTGGACACCTATGAAAAACGGGCAGGCTTCAATGCCTGCACCGTATCCACGCTGGTTCAGTTAGTGACTGCAGAGCTGATCGAACACGGCGATTTCGAACGCCATATCAACCGCGTGCGCAGAAGAAGACGCCGTCAGCCGAAATGATCAGACCTTCTTCTCCATCAGCTTCTGCCGCTGTTTCAGAGAACGTCTGAGCCAGCCGCCCTGCAGATAATAGATCACGAACAGAACAGAAGTTGCTGCCCAGGATATCGGATAGCAGCGCAGCGTATCGAAAATTGTCTGCGACGGATAGAACAGAATCCAGACAATCCGGAATGCCCCGATACCAAGGGCCGTCATGATCATCGGCATCAGCGAGTCCCCGCATGCCCGGATACTGGAAGAGAGAATCTCCACGCCGATGAACGTGATCCACCACGGCGCCAGATAGCTCAGCATGCTCTGACCGATCGCAATGACATTCTCATCCGGCGTGAACAGCCGGAACAGCCACTGTCCCGCTAACAGGCATACGCCGGTAATCAGGAAGGTTCCGATCGCATCGATGGCAAAGCTCTCGCGGATTCCCTTCTTCACACGATCGGTCTTTCCGGCTCCGAAGTTCTGTCCGGCACAGGTCAGAACGGCTGTGCCGATCGCTCCGGAATAGTTCCAGAACATCGCATCGATCTTCCCGAAAGCGGTATAAGCAGCTACCGTATCGGTACCGTATCCGTTCACACTTGCCTGAATGAACAGATTGGCAACACTGTAGAGACACGACTGGATGCCGGTCGGAAGACCGATGACGACAATCTGCTTCAGCGTTTCCGGATCATTGGACAGCGTGCGCAGCGTGAACCGGCTTCCCTCTTCTCCTTCGGCCAGAACTTTCAGAGTCAGCACGCAGCTGACTACCTGAGCAATGACCGTTGCCAATGCGGCTCCCGTAATGCCCCATGGAATCACCGCAACAAACAGAATATCCAGCACGATATTCGTGACGCAGGCCGCAATCAGAAAATACAGCGGTCTTCTGGAATCGCCCATCGCTCTGAGAATCCCGGCGCCGGTATTGTAGATCAGCGTCGGCAGAAGTCCGGCAAAGTAGATCCGCATGTAAATCAGCGAATAAGGGAAAATATCATCCGGCACATTCAGCAGGCGCAGGATCCCGGGAGCTCCCCAGATTCCGACTGCTGTCAGGATGATGCCCAGCACCACCGCCAGATACATGCCGGAATTGACGCCTTTTTTGACTCCTTCCCAGTCTCTTCTGCCATAGTACTGCGCTACGACGACGGTAGCGCCGGAGGAGAGCCCGGTCACGAATCCGACCAGCAGATTAATGACCGTGCCGGTAGAACCGCCGACGGCGGCCAGTGCTTCTTTGCCGACGAAGTTTCCGACGACAATCGCATCGACCGTATTGTATAGCTGCTGAAAGATCGTTCCGGCAAAGACCGGAAGAAAGAAGAGGAGCAGTTCCTTCCAGATGACCCCTTCCAGAAAATCTGTCTGATGACGCTTCATGAAACGATCCCCCTTCTGCTTGAGAGACATGTTAGCACACCTGTACCCTCTGCAGAAAGAGGAACATGCATGCTAGCCGATCAGGCGATTCAGCTGATCCTCAGATGCGGCAGGAACTGTCTTCAGAAGATGGCGGATGATCCGTTCTCTGGACTCTTCCGGCGTACGGGAATAGGCCCTGGTCACCCGTTTCTGTCCGAACTGCTGCTCCGGGGTCGTGTATTCAGCAATGCCCCAGCCATACGGCTCGCCATGCTTATCGAACGGATAGACAAACGTGCGGATATTCAGATACGTTTCCATCTGCAGCCTGGTCATGATCGTATCGAATCCCTTCTTCTCCTGATCATAGCCAGTCATTTCTTTCAATGCTTTCGTATCAATCGCATGATGTGCCATCACGGCATTCATGATGACCTGATCCGGATGCGGTGCTCTGCCCATATCGATGAGCGTATCGAAATCACAGCCATCCCGGCGGACATTGGCAAAGTCCGGAAACCATCTCATCGCGACAAAGCCGGCCTTCTTCCGGAAAAACTTCCCGTAGACTGCTTTTCCATTCAGAGATACTTTTCCTTTCCATTCCCATGGTCCATCCAGCGTATCCGAAAACCAGCGCTCTGAGGGCGTATGTTCTTCAATCGAGAAGCCCGGAATCTCATTGGCGAAGAATGGCAGAAAGCCATACTTCAGCACCAGTTCCTCCAGTTCTTCCGCATTATGAATCATATCTTCCATTCCTTTCTGATCAGACCCCTGCTTTCCTCCGCCATTTCATATAAGAGCGTATCAGAGACCGTTCCATCCAGCATTACGCTGATCCAGAGCCGATGATTCATATGCCATGCTGGGTAGATCCCTGGTTCTGTTCTCTTCGTGTCCTGCCGGAGATTCACGATCTCGGCAATTCCATCTCTGCCTGGCTCGAGCTTTTCATACGGAACACTCATGATCAGTGCATACCATTTTCCGCCAGTCCGGAAGACCGCCATCGTCTGATCATCCTTGAACGGATAATCCGGTTCTTCGGAATACTTCTGCTGCAGATATGCAGCAAGCCTGACTGCCTGATCCGATCGGAAACGAACATCGTCAAAGCATTCTTCCCTCACCTGCTTCAGCAGCGCTTCATACGCTTCCCTGACTTCTGACACAAAGGATCCGGTTTCCTGAGCAACCCGAAGAGGAAGAAATGGTTCATTGAATGCATTCTCAATGACTTCTCCGGGAAGAACGCCATCCGGGTTCACACGGAGTTCAGCCCGGAAGGCTCCATTCAGAAACGGGATGGTGTTCTGATACCCATCCCCGTTCTTCTGAAATCCGTTCTGCTCTGCTTTTTCCGGATTGAATCTGCTTCTGGCAAAGAGCTGTTCCTCGATCTTCTGATCAGTCAAGGTACAGGACTGCCTTTCCTTCTGCCAGCGTCTTCTTCATATCAAGAACCCGCTGATTCGAGGAACCGCGGAACTTCAGTGAGATATCCTTCTTGCTGAGGACAAACGGTCCGTCCACCAGGACATCGAGAAGACTCAGCATCTCATCCGTCACTTCGGTATGTTTCCGCTCTCCCGGCAGCAGGTCTTTTTCATAGACAAAGCCCGTATAGCTCCAGATATCCTTTTCCGGATATTCTGCTCTGACCTTTCTCAGCAGCGTGACCAGCACTCGCTGATTTTCCGGCTCAAATGGTTCTCCGCCAAGCAGGGTCAGGCCCTGGATATACGGATGATTCAGGGCATCCAGAATTTTCTTTTCCGTGTCTTCGGTATACAGCTTTCCATAGCGGAAGTCCCAGGTTTCTTTCTGGAAACAGCCTTCGCAATGGTTGGTGCAGCCGCTGCAGAACAGAGTCACTCTCACACCCAGTCCGTCAGCGATGTCATATTTCTTGATATTCCCGTAATACATATCCTTCTCCGCTTTCTGCAAGAACTATACCACGGAGAACGATCTTTCTGTCTGATCCTGCAATCAGAACTTTTCTATCTCTTCAGGCGGACAGACGCTTCCCGCGACAGCGCAGAGCGCACGGTATGCTTGGGCTGGAACGTGATCACTGCGGCCATCGGGGAACCTTTCATGCGCTCTGCCGCAAAGACCAGTCCGTTGTTATGGGCATCCAGCGTCGGCGCATCGATCTGGTCCGGATCTCCGGCCAGAATGATCTTCGTGCCTCTTCCCGCTCTTGTGATCACATCGCGGATCAGCGACTGGCTGGCATTCTGCGCTTCATTGCAGATCAGATAGGTATCTGCAAGCGATCTGCCGCGGATGAAATCCAGAGCGCATACTTCGATCATTCCGTCTTCCATCATGGTTTCCATCTTTGTCCGGATTTCAGAAGGATCGGTTTTCTTCGACCCTTTCAGCAGCATCTCGAGGTTGTCATAATACGATGCATAAAGAGGAGCCAGCTTCTCCTGCAGATCACCCGGAAGGAAACCGATATTACGGTAGGATTCTGCATTCGGCCGGCTGATCAGCATGCGGGAATAGAGGCCACGCCTCTCTCCTTCAAGCCCTGCAGCCAAGGAAAGGAATGTCTTTGCCGTTCCGGCAGCGCCGATCAGGATGACCAGCGGAATCTTGTCCGCCGGCTGCATCAGTGCCCACATCGCATACTGCTGCATCTCATTGAGAGGCTTGACGCTGCCGATCGACTGGTCCGGGATCAGGTTCAGATTTCCGCCCCGGTATACCGTCAATGCTGAGCTTGCAGATTCCTGGTCTTTCAGCGTGATGAATTCATTCTCGATGTAATTGCCTTTCGGAGCAATCGTATGCTTATCATAAATCTCGGCAATCACCGAGGCATCCGTCATCACGGTCTCGCTGCCAGTATAGCCGGATGATTCGATCTGGGTATTGTGATAGGATTCCGTCTGTACTCCGCAGACCGAGGCATTGATGCGCATCGAGACATCTTCCGTGACCAGGATCACCGGACTTTTCCGCTTCGACTGATTGAGTGTCAGACAGGCGGAAATGATCCGGTTATCCGGTTTTGCGATGGAATATCCGGCGGGAAGATTATCCGGATTGACACCATCTGGTTCAATGATCAGTCTTCCGCCATTAGTAAGCTTCACGCCTTTGATCAGATCGCCCTTCATCCGCAGCTCTTCCAGAATCCGGATCGTCTCCCGGGCATGATACCCGACTTCTCCGAATTCCGTCTTCTTGGCATCCAGCTCTTCCAGCGTGGTGCCAAGCAGATACACATCATTCTTTTCAAATCCGTTGATTGCGTTGGGAAAGTGCAGCAGGATAATCGTATCCAGGACAAAGCGTTTCCGCATCAGCTCTTCAGCTCCTTTGTTACCTGAAGTATAGGAAGCTGCGGAAAAGAACCGATGAAGATCCTGTAAAGTTCAGGATGATGGATCTCTGCATGCATGAATAAAGTTCTGCATCAGTCAAAGCAAGACCGGAAGAATGCAGAACGGTTCAGCAGGCTGAACTGCGTTTCCTCTTTCTGTACAGATTGACGAAGAACAGCACGACAAACACGATGCCGTTGATCGTCTTCAGCAGACTCACATCCTCCTCAAGGGTCCAGAGGACGAGGAACAGCAGGAACTGCGCAAAAAGGATGCAGTCGAGTATCGTGAATCTCTTCATCATTTCCGAGGACATGCGAACTCCTTTCTCCTGCATCGCAGGTGGATTCATAGTCTTTCTGAACTCAGTATTGCATGTTTCATGGATCTGAACAAGTAGTCAGATCAATGATTCAGCCTAAGCTGAATCAGAAAACACAGGCCGGATCAGCCTGTGCTTTCTGAAATGTTTGCAATTTACGAAAAGCTGAGTTAGCTCGCTCTTTACCACCCTAATCAGATTGCTGCTTGCTGGTTTCGCTCTTCTGCTGGTGATACATAGCCGCATAGATACCATTCTTCGCAAGCAGCTGTTCATGAGTTCCGCATTCGGCGACACGATGATCTTTCATGACAATGATCTGGTCGAAACTGCGTACGAGATCCAGACGATGGGTTGTCACAACAATTGTCTTATTCTTTTCCTTCTGAAACAGGTCTTCCAATTTCTTTTCAAAGGCGGTATCCAGAGCTGCAGATGGTTCATCCATGAACACAAAAGGACGCTCACTGTAAATACACCTCGATAGATCCAGCCGCTGTTTCTGACCGCCCGAAAAAGAGTCTTTTTCAATGAGAGCATCAAGCCCGCCCTTTGCCTGAACAAAATCAATACAATCTGTTTCAGACAGAGAATGTTTTACCTTTGCTTCATCAGGCTGATGGGATAAAGAAACATATTCTTTGATCGGAGAATAGAACAGGACCTGATCCTGCGGCATATAGGCAATCTGGTCCAGGGCCGGGGCAAGAAGCGTACCTGAGTCGGGCTGATATAAACCTAGCAGAAGCTTCAGCATCGTTGATTTGCCGCTGCCGTTTTCCCCGACAATAGCTGTATGACTGTTCCTTGCTATTTCCAGACTGCAATCCGCAAGAGCCGGATGTTCGCCATCATAACTGAATGAAACATGTTCAAGTGAAATCGAATCGGATGCTTTTCTGGTCTGGTCATATCTGGGAAGATCCACGATTTCATAGATCCGCTTCTCAGAGACAGCTGTTGCAGCTACCGTGTTCTTCCATCTGCCGAAGCCGATCATCATCTGGGAAATCTGGTCAATCATCGGCATGGCAACCATAACATCTGCAAAGGCGATCAGATGGTATCTCGCCAGTACAGCACCGGTGAAGATCAGGATCAGCAATCCAAGGCCTCCGGAAAAGAAAGCTGAGAACTCATTTCTGAAGTTATTCAGAGCATTGAATGAACGGATTGTTTTTGTCTGCTGGCTTAGTTTCTTCTGCAGAGACGAAAGCAGTACATCTGCCATTCGGAACGTATGGACTTCAAACCTTCCGTCTTCTACCTGCATGATACGATGAACAATTTCCTCATCCTGCTCCACCCGGTCTTTCTGCAATTCTGCACTGCGGTCAGCTTTCAGCTGGATAAGAAACAGATTCACAGCCGCAATCAGGAACGAGATCACCGCGAGCAGAACGTTGAAATATCCAAGTGTAATCAGGGACAGAATTCCTGAAAGAATTGGCTCTACCGTCATGGAAAACAGTTCATACCCGCACATTTTCGTACTGACAGCAGCTGCATCTCTTGTCATTCTCTGCTCAACATCATCGACGGTATACTTCTGAGCATCTTTTTCTTCAGCCTGCATATAGCTCCGCAGCATATCGCTGAGAATCTGATCAGCAGTCTTAAGTTCAATCCATTTGATGCCATGAACGGCAATGCCGGAAAGCGGCGAAGCAAGGATTGTAATAACCAGATAGAAGATAATAGTCTTTGCACTCTGCCTGACCTGATCAGGTGTTTCCAGCAGCATCACTATTTCTCTTAACAGAAAACCGTAACAGGTAAACAGTGCCCAGAAACCAGCGGTCCCAAGAAGGCTGAGGACCAGGTAGCGGAAACGATACGGACGAAGATACTGAAGAGTCCGCTTTTTCAGATCATTGCTGTTCATAATGCACCTTCCGATCATGGAATTCCTTCCGGCTGCCATCGAACGTAATATGGCCATCCGCCAGACATATGACACGGTTCGTATAGGCAACAAGCTCCGGCTGATGAAGAATAAATACAGCTGTCTTATCCTGAAGTTCCTCCCGGAGCATATGCATGATCCGATCAGCTGTCAGCGGATCGCAGGCCGATAATGATTCATCGAAGAAGTAGAGATCATAGTGATGCAGAATCGCTCTCGCAATGGCAAGACGCTGTTTCTGACCGCCGGACAGATTCGAGGCATTATTCAGCAGAGGTTCATCAAGACGATTCGTCAGCTTCTGAACAAACTGGAGAGCTTCTGATTTCTCCAAAGCCTGCTCAAGTTCCTGGTCTGAAAACTCAGTGCCGCAGCACAGATTTTCACGTATCGTCCCATCAAAGAAGAAGGGATCCTGCGGTACAAGAAGACTGTTCATCCTCTGCACTTCTCCAGAATCAGGCTTCAGAAAGCCCGCCATCAGATGCAGAAGCGTTGTTTTTCCGCTGCCATTCTTTCCGATTAAAGCAACCTTTTCTCCCTTGTGAAGGGTGAGTGTGACATTTTCTACCCCAGCTGTCGTACCCGGGTAATGAAAGGTTGCAGAATTCAAGGTCTCCTGATCATAGTAGTTCTGTTTCATTACTTCATCTTTTTCCGTCAGGAAATCAGCGACTTTTTTTACGCTGACAGAGGCCTGCTTTGCCATCAGTATATAATCCACATAGTGAACCTGGGCAGGCACAGATCCCAGGCAGAAATAATAAAAGGAAAGCAATCCGGATACGGAAACCCTGCCAGTTGAAGTCAGCCAGAGGCCCGCAAAACAAAGAACAATCACCGGCATGATCGCACAGCCGATCCCAACTACCTTTAACGGCATGGCAACCATATCGCTGGCAAGAGAAGACTTATTGAAATCTCTCTGAGATTCCCGGAAAACATCTTCTCCATACGACTCCTTCTGATAAGTTCTGAATGCAATCCTGTTCTTCACCACATTCTCGGTCTGAACAAAGAACGCATTCTGCTTCTGCCAGGTTTTCTGATAAGCCTTCTCAACGGTTCCTGCCAGAACCCTCTGCAGAGCGATTCCGCCGATCAGACTGGCAAAGTACACCAGACAGAGAATCGGGCTCAGGTTCAATCCGAAAATCAGGGCACCCAGAAAACTGATTCCGTTAGAAATCAGAGCCGGCAAAATGCTTGAACAATAGGATTGAAAGGTCTCTGTATCCTTTGTTACAAGAGAATAGAGACCGCCGCGGTTGATCAGAGCATCTGAGAATACCGGCAGCGCGCATATCTTCCGCAGAATATTTCTGCGCGTTTCCTCACCGGTATAAGTCTCAATCCTTGAGCAGACCCAGTTATAAAAGCCGCCCCCTACGAACACATCCAGAATAAAAATCACCAAGGCATCTGAGATCAGTGTGACTGCCTTCATTCCTTCAGCAGTACTGATTCCGGTTGTCACATTGCCAAGAGCAAGCGAAGTAACGTAATCCAGTACCGTTACCACAGCAGACGCGATGACAAGCAAAATAAAACTGGTCCTCAGCCTCGGATAATAATGAAATAATCGTTTCAAAACTTCTTTCCCCTCCAGCCATTCACAATTATAGCGTGCAGAAATCTCTGATCCAATAGCAGAATCTCATTGCATTTTCCCGTAATTCCCACCAGGAATGTAAAGCCCAGCTGTCGCAGAAGAACTTTCCACAATTTTGGCTCAGGCAGTGCAGCTTTGAACCTATGAGTAGAAAAAGAACAGGAAGTAAACATGTGCTGCGGAAAATGGCTGCTTGCCATGATTAGAGGGCTGGAACAAGGTATATTTATTTTCCGGATATAATTAACTGCTATGTTCAGGAATTCTATCGGGGAAAGGATCCGTTTGATGAAGCAGGATACATTCGCGAGATGAAGAAATACGCTTCCGGAAAGATGACACGGTACCATCCGAACATCTATCGTGAAGCGATAAAGACCAGATCAAGATCGAGATAAATCAATAGAGCCCGGGAAACCGGGCTTCGTCAATTCAGGAATACATGCCGGAGACACGAAGATGAGCAGTTTCCGGACATCTGAGCAGATCAGATTTGGGACATTTGAGAAGAGCAGTAACACCAGAGCTCTACCGGCGGATTATGAGCAATCAGGATTTTCCGTATCTCGATCAGGATAACAATTACTACACTCTGAAACTGCGGTATATCAGAAAGCATGCTGCCCCGGGCAAATACATCTGCATCATCACTAATCTTCTGAATCAGGAAGAATTCACCGCTGATGATCTTCAGTACATCTATTATCTTCGCTGGGGTCAGGAAGGGTCTTATCGAATCTTCAAGTACACCATCGGAGTATTGAATTTTCATGCTCGGAAATATCACAATGTGCAGCAGGAGCTCTATGCAAAGATAGTGCTGTTTAACGCATGTCAGCTGATCGCAGGATGTGTTGATATGCATGATAGCAGCAATAATTCAAGGGTCCTTACGGAGCAGGAATATTTCGATATGAACAATTCCCCGGATAAGAAGTCAGATCCCGCAGCAGAAGATTACTGTTCCGTCAAAGCGGAAGCAATCAGGCATAAGCCGAATATTTCAGCTGCGGTCACCAACATCAAAGAATACCTGTCAGGCAAAGGGACTGAGGAGCGGATAATCCAGAGAATAAAAGATACCTGGTCCCGATAAGACCAGGCAGGTCATACTGCCGCAATATAAAGTCACAATCCGCGACGACGTTACTTTACAGGGCAGCGTAGCAACGTGGAATTCATAAGAACTCACTTTTGCCGGTAACATCATAACTCCAAAATCGAATTACGGTGTACTGATGTTTTCATTGCGGAAAATTTTCGCCTCACTTATCAAAATAGCAAGATGATTCAACTAGTACAGCTGGAAACCGGAGCAGTACAGGAATAATATTTCATTCCTTTATCCGATCTTCACGGTTACTGATCTGGTAACTGTCCTAATTGAATTCGTTGATTACTCCCATCATCAACTTCTTAGGTTAATTGAATGACATTGGCTGCTCCCTCCCGTTTTTCATCTGAATACAGAAAAATAAATCCCCGATTATCGGTTTGAGATGTTTACAGGAGCATTCTCCTCTGCCAATACGGTCAGCAAGCTCATTTTAAGAGAAGTATGTTATACGAATGCCGGTACTATTCATTTGACAAGCGAAGATATTGCCTTCAAAAACAGACAGGATCCGGAATTCACTGCCATCAGGAAATGTAATGCTGTCAAGTTCTTGAAGATGTGGCCTGGGCATTATATATTGCATCTTTTTCTTCTTAATTGAATAGAAGGTTATATGTTTAAAGATGTCAGCTTTCAATTGTGAATTTTTAGAACGAATGAGCAGATGAATATCATTGATTTGCAAATCACCAGTTTGCGAAAAAGAGCACCAGTTTATCGCTGATGCTCAGAAAAAGGCTTTAATATCGTGTTTTTTGACTTCTAATAGAAATAATGATTTTCAAAAATGAACAGGACCGATTGTCATGCACACGATTGAATTGTAAATTCATATTCTGAAACGTTATTTCTGAATCTTACAGATGAAGAACACGTTCCTTGATTTCCTGCGTACGGCCCTGATTCCAGAACTGGGTACCGATATAGCCGCAGGTACGTCTTGCGACGTTCATCGTGTTCTGATCCGTGTTGCCGCAGTTCGGGCATCTCCAGATCAGCTTGTGGTTCTCGTCTTCGACAATCTGGATTTCTCCGTCATAGCCGCACTTCTGGCAGTAGTCGCTCTTCGTGTTCAGTTCAGCATACATGATCGTATTGTAGATATGCTTCATCAGCGCAAGAACTGCCGGAATGTTGTTCTGCATGTTCGGGACTTCGACATAGGAGATCGCACCGCCCGGGCTCAGCTTCTGAAACTGAGACTCGAAAGTCAGCTTATCGAACGCATTGATCTCTTCCCGGACATTAACGTGGTAGGAGTTCGTGATGTAGTTCTTGTCGGTAACGCCCGGAATGATGCCGAAGCGTTCCTGCAGGCACTTTGCAAACTTGTAGGTGGTGCTCTCCATCGGAGTTCCGTAGACAGAGAAATCGATATTTGTTTCTGCCTTCCACTTTGCACATGCATCATTCAGGTGCTGCATGACCTTGAGGCCGAATTCCTTGCCTTCTTCGGTGGTATTGGACTTTCCGGTCATATAGCGGACGCATTCGCAGAGGCCGCCATAGCCAAGTGAAATCGTCGAATATCCGCCGTAGAGAAGCTTATCAATCGTCTCACCCTTCTTCAGGCGGGCGATGGCACCATACTGCCAGAGAATCGGAGCTACATCGCTCGGCGTCCCGAGCAGACGGTTGTGACGGATCATCAGCGCCCGGTAGCAGAGATCAAGACGCTCATCGAAGATCTTCCAGAAGTCATCCATGTTGCCCTTGGAGGAACATGCAACATCAACGAGGTTAATCGTGACGACACCCTGATTGAAACGGCCGTAGTACTTATGCTGGCCCGGCTTGTAGCTGCCGGCATTGGCAACATTGCCTTCGCCCGCATCCGTGAAGCGGTCCGGAGTCAGGAAGGAACGGCAGCCCATGCATGGATACACATCGCCTTTGAGTTCCTTCATGATCTTGGCACTGATATAGTCCGGCACCATGCGCTTGGCAGTGCACTGAGCCGCGAGCTTGGTCAGATAGTAGTACTTGCTGTCTTCATGAATGTTGTCTTCATCCAGGCAGTAGATCAGCTTCGGGAAAGCCGGGGTGATGTAGACCCCCTTCTCATTCTTGACGCCCTGCATGCGCTGCTTGAGCATCTCTTCGATGATCAGCGCAAGGTCTTCTCTCGTCTGTCCGGCCGGAACTTCATCCAGGTACATGAACACGGTGACAAACGGGGCCTGTCCATTCGTGGTCATCAGCGTAATGATCTGATACTGGATCGTCTGCACGCCGGTGCGGATTTCCTTGCGGACGCGCTCTTCTGCAACCTTGTTGATCTTTTCCTGATCGACTTCGATGCCAGCTTCCCGGAACTCTTCCGCAACGGTCTTCCGATGTTTCTGACGGGAGACTTCGACAAACGGTGCCAGATGGGAAAGCGTGATCGTCTGGCCGCCATACTGGTTCGAGGCAACCTGAGCGATGATCTGGGTAGCGATATTGCATGCAGTAGCGAAGGAATGCGGCTTATCAATCGTCGTCTCGGAGATGACCGTACCGTTTTCCAGCATGTCTTCCAGGTTCACGAGGCAGCAGTTGTACATCGGCTGCGCAAAGTAGTCAGCATCATGGAAATGGATGATGCCTTTCTCATGCGCATCGATGATATCCTGCGGCAGCAGGAATCTGCGGGTGATGTCCTTGGAGACTTCACCTGCCATATAGTCGCGCTGCGTGCTGTTGACGGTCGGATTCTTATTGGAGTTCTCCTGCTTGACCGTTTCATTATTGCGACCGATCAGAGACAGAATCTGCTTGTCAGTTGTATTGGCCTTGCGGACCAGAGCCCGTTCATAGCGATACGTAATATAGTTATGGGCAACCTGATATGCCTTCTCTGCCATGATCTCCGTTTCGACCATATCCTGGATCTCTTCTACGGAGACTGCCCGGGTGACCTGCTGGCAGCGCTTTACCACGCGGGCCGTGATATCACGGATCTGCTGATCCGTCATTTCCGCATTCTGAACCGTTGCAGCATTTGCCTTGCGGACGGCATTCTCGATTTTGCTCGCATCAAAAGCAACTTCTTCCCCACTGCGCTTGATTACATTCATGTCTGCTATCCCTTCCTGATTCCATATAGCAATAGTTGCATATCCAACTATTTGCGTTAACAGCTATAACTATACGGTCCGAAACCGGGAAGATCAAGTGAAATCATCCCGGCAGAATCATAATCAGATCAGGAAATCTGCTTGTGCATGAAAATACATTCAGGCGATTTATTTCCCGCCGGGAAAAGAATCTCCAGGAATGCTTTCATACAGCCCTCCTGCAGTTCTGCTGTCTTGTTTCACAGGAATTTCTTTTCCCGCCGAAAAGAAAAAAGTCTGCCGCAGTGACAGACTTCAGAGAATCTCAGTCGCCGAAGCTGACGCCGATCAGCCTGGTCTCCTTGATGATCTTTGCTTTCGGATCGATGGTCTTGAGCTTGCCGGCAACATCCTTCAGCGGCACTTTGACCATTTCACGGTTCTTGTAGCCGATCATGCAGCCGTATTCCTGCTTCAGCACCAGCATGCCTGCCTCAGCACCAAGCCTTGACGCAAATACCCGGTCATAAGCATCCGGCGTGCCGCCGCGCTGGGTATGTCCCGGAACGGTGACCCGGACTTCACGGCCCGTCTCCTTCGTGATCTGGTCGGCCAGCTCATAGGAAACAGACGGGAACTCATAGTTGCCGAGCTTCTTGCGGTATTCTTTCTTGGAAAGCTTTGCATCGACTTTCGAGATTGCGCCTTCCGCACAGGCGATGATCGTGAATCGCTTGCCGGCCGCATCGCGCTTCTCGATGACATCGACAACGTTCTTCAGATCATACGGGATCTCCGGCAGCAGGATGATGTCAGCACCGCCGGCAATGCCCGCATTGAGCGTCAGCCAGCCGGTCTTATGGCCCATGATCTCCACAATGAAGACACGGCCATGGCTGTTGGCAGTCGTATGAATCTCATCGATGCACCGGGTGGCGATATCGACAGCTGACTGGAAGCCGAAGGTCATATCCGTTCCCCAGAGATCATTATCGATGGTCTTCGGCAGCGTGATGACATTGAGCCCTTCCTCGCTCAGCAGATTCGCCGTCTTCGTAGACCCGTTGCCGCCGAGCACGACCAGGCAGTTCAGCTGAAGCTTGTAATAGGTCTGCTTCATCGCTGCAACCTTATTGTTCCCGTTTTCATCCGGATCATGAATTGTCTTGAACGGAACCCGGGAGGTACCGAGAATCGTTCCGCCTATCGTAAGGATGTTGGAGAAATCCTCTTCGGTCAGCAGCCGGAACCTGCCCCGCATCAGTCCTTTATACCCATCTTCAAATCCATAGAATTCCACAGGTTCTTTGGAATTCAGAGTGACACACTTGAAGACTCCCCGCATCGCTGCATTCAGCGCCTGGCAGTCTCCGCCGCTGGTAAGCATACCTACTCTTAGCATAGTCAGTCTCCTTACGAATCTTGTTCTGCATTTATTTTAGTATCGATCTGCCCATTTAGAAAAGAAGAAGCGGATGCACATCTTCGCAAAGTGCATCCGCATACTCTTCTTCATTCAGATATCCGCATACCAGCATCCGGTGAAGCACCCATTCCTGGCGCTTCTTGGCAGCCTCGTATCCATCTGACAGCTGATAGACCGAAGGTGCATTCGGAATTCCCGCCAGCATCGCTGCTTCGGCCGCAGTCAGATCAGAAGGATCCTTCCGGTAGTAATGCATTGCTGCGTCTTGTATTCCATAACAGCCATCACCGTAATAGTTCATGTCGGCATAGACCGCAAACAGCTCCTGCTTGGAAAAAGACCATTCCAGCCGGTACATTACGAGCACCTCTGCTCCTTTCTGCTGCAGACCTCTCGGTTCCCTCTGGAAATAGAAGTTCTTTGCAATCTGCTGCGAGATCGTGCTGCCGCCTTCGACGATTCTGCCAGCTTCAAGATTATGAAGCATCGCCCGGAAAAAGGACAGCCAGTCAAAGCCATGGCGGATGAAGAATCTCTGATCCTCCGCTGCGATCACTGCATGCACGAAGTCCGGATCAATTTCCTCAAAGGATACTCCCCCTGCCAGCACTTCTTCCGCAAGCGGTTCCGGAGCCTGAATTGTGACTGCTTTCTGATAGAGCTCTGCACTGGCTCGGATACCGATGCCGCCAGCTGCACAGCAGGTCAGAAGCATGAACAGGAAGAAGATCCGGACCTGTTTCTTCATTCGAGATTCAGTCTGCGATCCAGGATCAGCCAGGTAATCGCTCCATAGAGCACAATCTGCAGCAAAGGAACCAGAAGCTCCGCCAGCATTGCCTGTTCATTCAGGATCGAATCCGGCACCAGCGAAAGGCCGATCTCTGAAATGAGCCAGAACACCAGGATCTGAAACCCGATGTACGCAAGGAAGGCACCAAGCAGACGATGGCCGCTCCAGAGATGACCGACAGAAATCGATGCGTAGATCCTGGTGACCAAAGCGGTAACCGTCAGAATACCAAGCACAATCGAGAACAGCAGCGTCTTCTGATCCTCAGGATTCAGATGTACCTGAAACATTGCATTCATCATTTCGCCGATGCCCTGGAATCCGCCAAGCGAAGGATCGAAAACCACGATCAGAACTCCCGAAAGAACAACCACGAGAACTCCGATCAGCCCCCAGATCAGCGCCGTCAGCACTTTGGCAAAGATATGCGTTCCGGTAGACACCGGGATCGTGAACATCAGATATCCCTGGCTGCCAAGCAGGTTCTGGCAGAACCGCTGGATCACCAGCACGACCGTCATCACCATCGCCGCAATCAGCAGCACAGAGTAGATGATCGCGATCGTCAGCGAAACATTCGTATTGCGGCTGGACAGACCAAGCAGAATCGCTGCCACCAGCATCGCTCCATAAACCGGAAACAGAATTCTGCCAATGGAACGGAAATCGTATTTCAGAAGTTTTCCTAGCATGCAAACACCTCCCGGAAATAAGAATCCACGCTTTTTCCGGTTTCTTCCCGGATCTGATCCGTGGTCTTATGAAGCAGAATCTTTCCCTGCTTCAGAAACACCGCTTCGTCAAGAATGCTCTCAACATCCGCAATCAGATGTGTCGAAATGATAATCAGCGCATCCTGCCGGTAATTCGCCAGGATCGTCTTCAGAATATAATCCCGTGCCGCAGGGTCTACCCCGGCAATCGGCTCATCCAGGAAAAACACCTTGGCATTCCTGGAAACTGTGAGAATCAGACGAACCTTCTCCCGATTACCCTTGGACAATTGCTTCAGTCTCTTTTCCGGATCAATCGAAAGATCAAAAAGCAGACCCTCCGCCCTCTGCCGGTCAAAATCATCGAAGAAGTCCTGATAGAACGACAGAGCTTCAGACACTTTCATCCAGTCCTGCAGAAATTCGCGATCCGGCAGATATGCGACGATATTTTTCGTCAGAACTCCCGGCTTTTCTCCGCCGATCAGGATTTCCCCGCTGCTAGGCTGCAGCAGCCGGCATGCAATCTTGATCAGCGTCGTCTTGCCCGAACCATTCGGACCGAGCAGGCCGACGATTCTTCCCTGTTCCAGATTTAGATTCACATGATCCAGCGCAGTAAGGCTTCCATAGCGCTTGGTCAGATCATGGCATTCGAAAATACTCATGAATTCCTTTCCTCCTTTGCGTACGCTTCGCAAGCCAGTAGGATTTCCTCCTGGCTTAAGCCAAGACCCGTCAGTCTTTCAAACAATTCTCCGATATACTTCCTGCCAAGGGTCACCCTCAGGGCAGAAAGCTTCTGCCGATCTTCGGTCACAAATCTGCCGCTGGTCCGCTGACTATGCAGCAGGCCGTCCCGCTCCAGCTCGGCAAAAGCCCGCTGGACCGTATTCGGATTGACTCCGGCTTCCAGAGCCAGATCCCGGACCGAAGGCATTTTCTGGCCAGGGGCATATGTCCCGGCCGCGATCCCGGTCTCCAGCTTCTCGATGATCTGAAGATAGATCGGGCTGTTTCCTTCAAATCTCCATCCCATTGTTTCTCCTTTCTTCAGTCTTATTGTATTAGTGTCTTAATACACTATGAATATAAAGCACTGATATCATTCTGTCAACCAGTTTTCCTAACAAAAAAGTGCCCGGAATGAAGGAACCGGACACCTGCATCAAGCTTTCCCGTTCAGATAGAAAAGCCTGCGGAATTCTTTTTTCGATAGAAGGACAGCAAGGATCGCCATGCCAAGATCTGCAGCCGGACCGCTCCAGAGAATGCCGTCGATTCCGAACTTCGACGGCAGCAGCAATAAGCAGATCGGCAGCAAGATCACCTGTCTCTGCATGCTCATCTTCGGTCTGCCCTGGGCCGAGAAGAACCCCCGACGGAGCTCTGCAGGCCATTCAGCGTGACCAGCGGTCCTCTTCTTCAAACAGCTCCGGATGTCTTCTGCGGTAACAAAGCAGAGACGCAGTAATTTCAAGCTCCCGTTTCTGCTCTGCTTCTTCCAGCAGCCTCAGAGACAGTTTCTGATCTACCAGCTCATGGCGCAGAAAATAATTCACGGCCGGAAGCCTGGATTTCCGGATTGTCTGAAAAAGGCATGTCTCTTTTTCTGTTTCAAGAGCTTCCTGATATTTCTTTCTCATCAGGAAAGGATACCGTTCCTCCTGCTCTGCATAACCAAGCAATGCGGCCAGATGAATGGACGGAGTATGAAATATCTCCTGATCCGATCCGGGACTTACCAGGATCACGAGCTTCTCATCGCCCTCAAACATCTGATCATCCATCGTCCGGACCGAGGAAGGAATCTCTGCATATTCCAGCGCTGTACATGCTGCAAAGGCATGGGCTCCGATCCATTTCACACCATCAGGAACATATAACTTCTGCAGCAGATGCTGATTCCGGAAGGCTCCGCTCTGAATGGATTCAGTTCCCTCGGGAATCCTCGCGATCGCTTCCTCGCGGATTCTTCCCAGGCAGACATGATCGATCATGAAATATCCTTCTGCATCTGCCAGCTTTTCGCATCCTGCAAATACCTGTCTGCCAGCCTCGAACATCCCCGGAATGCATGCCAGCCGAGGATCTTCGCATTGCCTGGCACCGTCACTTCGGTCAGCCCGGTGCACGATTCAAATGCGCGCCAGCCAATTTCAATGCAGGTGGAAGGAATAGAGATCTTCCTCAGAAGAACATGTTCCCGAAATGCATCGGCTGTGATCCGGACGGTTCCTTCAGGAATCCGTGCTTCCCGGAGACTTCTGCGTCCTTTGTACAGAACTTTTCCGAGGAAGCAGAAGTCTTCGTTCCAGCTTGTTTCATTCTCGCTGTAATACTGATCAAATCTTGTTCCGGCAAATGCATTCAGGCCGACCGCCATGATCAAATCCGGGGCATGCACGATCTCCAGGGCAGAACACCACTGAAACGCACCTTCTTCAATCCCTTCGCATCCTTCCGGAATCGTGACAGAGATCAGCGTCGTATCATCCTTGAATGCCCCTTCGCCGATCATCCTGACTCCTTCCGGGATCTTCACATTTGAAGCATCTCCGAGGTAGCGGATCAGCTTGTCTCCTTCGATCCGGAAATCTTTCTCAGAGGTCATGGATCTCATTCTCCTTCAGCACAAGCCGGATGGCCCATGTCGGCACTTCCGGGATCTCATGTCCATGATCGAGAAACACAAACGCCGTCGGATAAGCCGGAGGCATGGCCGGATAGGTTCCGTATCCATCCGTGAAATAGATCAGTCCACGGAAATTGGAGAACGCATGGCTGCGGATCAGCTCATTGACCTTCTCGAACACCGGCCGGAAGTCGGTTCCTCCGAATCCCTTCAGCAACATCATACTCTTCAGATAAGCATCCAGGTCTTCCTGGCTTTTGATGGAGACATCTTCTTCGACTTTCGCTCCGCATTGGAGAATATGGATATTCACGCGGGAGAAGAAACTGTCGGTCTGCTTCAGCATGTTCCAGGTCTTCTGCACGAATTGCTGCACCAGATCTCCGGATACTGATTCCGAGGTATCGATCGCAATCACGATCTCCCGGACTTTCTTCACTTCCTTGTATTCCAGCGGTTCGACCAGCGGCATATTGCCGTAGTGATCCATGCCGTAGATATAGTAGATATAGTCGAACTCATCTTCATTGGTTTCGAGATTCTCGCCCAGCGAAGCAAACTTCTTCAGAAATTCCCGGTAGTCATATGTCTCCCGGTTCAGCTCCTTCAGAGTCTGCTTCAGATTGCCGGCCTGTTCGAGAACTTCATCAGTGAGTTCCTTGCCCTTCAGGAAGGCTTCTGCCTTCGGAGCACGGATTGCATTGACAGCAACACCGCCCAATGCGATTCTGCAGTCTTCGATCTTCTTTCCATCCATGCGTACCCAGGCGGCAGTGCCGATGATGGCAAGATCCATCGCCTTGCGTACGGAGAGCTTGAGATAGGCAGAACCTTCATGCGGATTCAGTTCAGGAATGTAGATCTCACTGATCAGCTCGCCCTTGGACTTTTCCAGGTCGTATTTGCGGAAACCTTTATAGAACTCATTCATATTGATGGTTCTCGTGTTACCGTCTTTGTCATACGTTTTCACAGAAGCATGCTCACCAAGAGAATCGGGACGGTATCTGCAGACGGGGACGCATTGACGATGTTTCCTGCCATCGTTCCTTTTCTGCGGATCTGCGCAGAGGCAACATAATGAGCTGCCTGGGCAACTGCCGGAAGATGCTTCTTCACTTCAGGATCATTCTGAATTGCGTAGAGCTTGGCAAGGGAACCGATATGAAGGCCATCGCCTTCGACGAATTCCACTTTGTCCAGGCCCTGGATGCCCTTCAGATCCACTACCCGCTTCAGCCCCTTGAGGGCTTTTGCCTGCACGAGAAAAATGACATCCGTGCCGCCTGCCATGACGCGCACATCGTCACATGCATTCAGCGCAGCTGCTTCCGGAAGGCTCTTTGCAAGTACGTAATCGAACTCGGGTAAAGCCATCAATGAACTCGTCCTTCTTTTTGATCATCAGTAACATACGCGCTATGTTGTATTCATACCTTAGCAGAACCCCAGAAGAAAAACCGGTAGCCCAGGATACCGGTAGATCATATTTTCACACAAAAAAAGCTCTGGAATCTCCAGAGCAGAAATCATTTATTCTGAATACGTCTTCAGCAGCCAGCGGAATTCATGCGGCTTCATGGCAACTGCCTTCGCATCAGTCTCTTCACCAGTCAGAAGATCAGTATAGACCTCAGGTTCATTGAGCCATGCTGTCTGATCATTTTCAGAGAAGTTGAACAATGCCAGCAGCTTCTCGCCTTTGCAATATCTGCCAAGTGCAAGAATCGAATCATTGTATGGTTCCAGCACCCACGTATCCGCATGCGCATCAAAGACGATATGAGACTGCCGCAGCTCGATCAGCTTCATGAGCCGTTGAAACAGCATGCCTTGCCTGGTCGCCGGATCCTTGCGCATTGCGGCAAGATCCCAGTCGAACTTTCCGCGGTGCAGATAGCGGGAATCATCTTTCTTCAGCGGATCTTCATGGTAGCTGTAATCATTCAGCTGACCGATCTCATCACCAGAATACAGCACCGGAATGCCGCTCTGGGTCAGCAGGAATGCATGCAGCATCACATCGAGATCGATCGAAGCACGCAGCTTGAAGTCATTCTTCTCATAAACCGCTGCTTCCGTTCCGCACAGCGAAGCCGTCGTTCCGCACAGTCTTGCGTCTTTCAGCCGCGGATCGTCGTTATACAGCTCGCCTCTGGAATCAGATCCCCAGTATCTGCCAGTCAGGAACGCATTCAGATATTTCTTGTGCGCAGCCTGCTCGATGCCGAACTGCGCCAGGAAGTCATAATCGAGACCCCAGCCGATATCATCATGGCAGCGGAGATAATTCAGGAATGTATCCTGCTTCGGCAGGGCGCAGACGGTTTCCATCTGGCGTCTCAGAAGTCTGACATCTCTGGTTGCGACCGTATTCCAGGTACTCGCCATCGTCGTCACGTTATACAGCATCTGGCATTCCGGCTTCTCAGCAGTTCCGAAATACGGGACGACCTTGTCCGGCTCCATGACCACTTCGCCAAGCAGCAGTGTGCCCGGGGCAGCGATGTCGGCTGCCATGTGCATGATCCGTACCAGCGTATGAACCTGCGGCAGATTGCGGCAGGTGGTTCCCAGCGTCTTCCAGATATAAGGCACTGCATCCAGACGGACAATGTCCACGCCCTGATTGCAGAGATACAGCATGTTCTCGCACATATCATTGAAGACCGTCGGATTGCGGTAATTGAGATCCCACTGATACGGATAGAACGTTGTCATGACGACTTTGTTCGCTTCCGGACACCAGCTGAAATTGCCAGGAGCAGTCGTCGGGAATACCTGCGGAACCGTCTTCTCGAATTCATTCGGAATCGTCCAGTCATCAAAGAAGAAATAGCGGTCCTGGTATTCTTTCTCGCCAGCCTTAGCCCGCTTTGCCCATTCATGATCTTCGCTCGTATGGTTCATGACGAAGTCCAGGCATACGGAAATATCATGTTTATGGCAGGAATCCGACAGATGCGCAAGATCATTCATCGTGCCGAGCTCCGGTTCCACCTTCCGGAAATCAGAAACCGCATAGCCGCCGTCGCTGCGTCCTTTCGGCGTTTCCAAGAGCGGCATCAGATGCAGATAATTTACATGGCATTCCCGGATATAATCCAGATGTTTTTCCACCCCGGAAATCGTTCCGGCAAAGCAGTCGGTATACAGCACCATGCCGAGCATAGAGCCCTGCTTATACCAGTCGCCTGCCTTGGTGCGTTTCTGATCCCATTTCTGCAGCTTCTTCGGCCGCTGGCTGTAGCAGCGATAAAGCATCGTCAGAAAGTAATCAAACGCATGTTCATCATGATAGAGCTCATTGTATAGCCATTGCATCTCTTCATACGAAACGGCAAGACGCTTCGTGAATTCCTTGTCCCATTCCGGTCTTGTTTTCATGTACCTTCCCCCTCAGTGAACTGCTGCGATCAGTGCTCTGACTTCTGCTTCCGAAGGCATCACCGCCAGAGCGCCTTTGCGGGTGGTTACGATGGAAGCGGCGGCATTGGCAAACGTCAGAATCGAACGGAGCTTCTCTTCGTTCAGAGCCTCCATTCCTTCCCTGAGAATACCATGGAGCACGCATGCCCCGAACGTATCTCCTGCCCCTGTCGTCTCAATCGTATTCGGCTGCAGAAAGGCAGGAACTTCTACCATCAGGCTTCCCTTGTAAGCCCGGCTTCCATCCGGTCCCATCGATAAGGTGATCAGAGGAATATGATAGGTCTTCTGAAGCAGTTCAATGCCTTCATCAAAGTCTTCTTTTCCGGTGAACCAGCGGATCTCATTATCAGAGATCTTCAGGATATCGCAATGATGCAGACCATAGTCAAACGCAGCTTTGGCATCTTCTTCGTGATGCCAGAGCGGCAGTCTCAGATTCGGGTCAAATGAACGCAGGCACCCGCTTTCTTCTGCCGTCGCAATCGCCAGTTTCGTTGCGGACAGCACCGGCTCATCCGTCATCGACAGCGTTCCGAAATGGAAGATCTTCGCATTGCGGATCAGATCGAGGTTCACTTCTTCCGGCTTCAGATTCATATCTGCGCCAGGATTCCGGTAGAACGAGAAATCGCGGTCTCCGTTCGGCAGCTTATGAACCAGGGAGAGTGTCGTATGCACTTCAGGATCGAATACCAGGCCGCTGCCGTCAATGCCTGCTTTCGTGATCGCTTCTGACAGCTGGGTGCCGAAGCCGTCTTTTCCTACTTTCCCGATGAATGAAACCGAATGCCCGAGCTTTGCCAGCATCGCCAGCACATTGCAGGGTGCGCCGCCCGGGTTTGCTTCAAACATCGGATTGCCCTGTTCCGAAGTACCGTTCTGAATGAAATCGATGAGCAGCTCTCCAAGAGCCGTCACATCCAGCTGATTCTTTCCCATGGTCAGTTCCTCTTTTCTTAAGCGTTTTCATTATATCGTGACTGAAGCGTCAGTTGATACTCTGTTTCTTCAAACCTCATAAAAATACCGCAGAATCAGAGAGACAGAAAAAAGCCCTGGGAGGAGTGCACCGCATTTCATCGATGCTCTCCGGCCAGGACCATCCGAAAGAGATTACTCGAAATGGAATTCTCCGCTTTTTCCGCCGGTCTTTTCAACCAGATGGACATCCGAGATCACCATGCGCTTGTCGATGGCCTTGCACATGTCATACACCGTCAGCAAAGCTACGCTGACGCCGGTCAATGCTTCCATCTCCACCCCGGTCTTGCCATCGGTACGGACCGTGCAGAAGGCAGTGATCTCATGCGTCTTCTCATCTGCCTCAAACGTCACCGAAGCATGGGTCAGGTTCAGCAGATGGCACATCGGAATCAGCTCGCTGGTGCGCTTGACCGCCTGGATGCCGGCTACCATCGCAACGGTATAGACATCTCCTT
This sequence comes from Anaerolactibacter massiliensis, assembly GCF_900290205.1. Taxonomy (NCBI): domain Bacteria; kingdom Bacillati; phylum Bacillota; class Erysipelotrichia; order Erysipelotrichales; family Erysipelotrichaceae; genus Anaerolactibacter; species Anaerolactibacter massiliensis. Next base: position 1,059,768 of record NZ_OLMH01000002.1, read on the forward strand.
TCACGACCTTCTTTCCTTCGATGGCATCGAATACTTCCGCTGAGACCTGGATCGTGCCTCGGGCAGTTGCTTCACGATGCGTGATCTCTTTTTCTGAGACATCCACCATGCGAGCATTGCCGTGTTCATCAAAATGCGTGAATTCCATTGTTGTCCTCCCTAGAGTCTTTCCTCAGCCATCCTGTCAAGAGAATCCATCGTAACTGATTCATCAGCGAACTTTGGGATCCTTCAGATACAGCATCCGCTTCATGTCAAACTGCAGATAGTCCGGCATACCCTTCTCCTGAAGAATCGGCCAGTCTTTACGCTGGACCAGCCAGGTGATCACGTCCTCGCGCTCATAATTCTTCCGGTTCTCTGGCGGAATATAGAAGTTCTTCTCAAACGGAAGGCTGCTTTCATCTGCACCCTTTGCATCGATGCAGTTTTCTTTTCTTTCCCCGTAGATCGGAATGAAGTCATGAGCCCGGAAGCCAAGATAGGAGAAGTCCTCCGGGAGCAAGTCATCGCTGTGCAGCGTGATGCCCCAGCTCTCTGCCTTCACGGTATGATCATCCACTCGGACTGCGGAAGACAGATTCTTGCAGCCGGTCAGGACGGCAGCTGCCTTCGTGCGCGGATCCGCAAATACTGCCTTCGCAGTACCATGCACTTCGATGCTGCCATGATCCAGGATCAAGAGATCCTCCGAGAAGCGGTATACTTCATCGCGGTTATGCGATACAAGCACTGCAATGCCAGTATACTCCTTCAGGAGATCCAGCGTCTCCTGCTGCACACGGTCGCGCAGATACGCATCCAGTGCCGAAAATGGTTCATCCAGCAGGATCACATCCGGCGAATAGGCCATGATCCTTGCTAAAGCCGTACGCTGCTGCTGGCCTCCGGACAGCTGGTCAGGAAAATGCTTTTCGAGCCCCTTCAGCGCAAACTTCTCAATCATCTCCTGCACTCTGGCATTCTGTTCCTCTTTATTCATGCCATGCAGACCGGAACGGATATTCTGTTCCACGGTCATGTTCGGAAAGAGTGCATAGTTCTGGAACAGATAGCCGACATGGCGCTGCTGCGGCTTCAGGTTGATGTGCTTCTCAGAGTCAAAGAGCACTCTGCCATTCAGGACGATTCTGCCTTCATCCGGAGTCACAATGCCGGCGATGCATCTGAGGGTCATGGACTTGCCGCAGCCGGATGCTCCGAGAATGCCGATATGGCCTGCATCGGACGCAAAATGCATATTGAGGCAGAACCCCCCGAAATCCTTGCGGATGTCTGCTTCCAGTCTCATGATTTCCTCGCTTTCCTCCGTTCCCGGTCTTCGAGCATGTTCACAGAAATCAGCACGACAGCCGAGATCGCGATATTCACGAGCACCCAGGTCACCGCTCCGGCTTCATCATTCGTCCGCCAAAGCTGATATACCGTCGTCGCAATGGTTGCGGTCTTTCCCGGCGTATACCCGATGAGCATGCTGGTGGCGCCGTATTCGCCTAGTGCTCTTGCAAAGGCAAGCACGGCTCCGGCCAGAATCCCCTGCCGGCAGGATGCCATCTGGATATGCCAGAAGATATACGTATTAGACAGGCCGAGCGTTCTTCCGGCATAGGTCAGATTGCGGTCATAGCTTTCAAACGCCCCGCGGGCTGTCCGGTACATGAGCGGAAAGGACACCAGGGCTGCAGCAAGAACACCGCCCGGCCAGTTCATGACAAATGAGAGATCAAACTGAGCCAGAAACATGCCGATTGGTCTTCTTGCCCCGAATACCCGCAGCAGCAGCCAGCCGCATACGGTCGGCGGAAGGACCAGAGGCAGGGTCAGCACGACATCGAGAATGCCCTTCAGCACCTTCGGAAGTCTGGCGGTTTCATAGGCCAGGAAGATGCCGAGGAAAAACACGATGACACTGCTGATTGCCGCAATCCTGAGCGAATTCCATAACGGGAACCAGTCCATGTCCCCTCCTTTCCGAAAATCAGCATTACTCAGCCGTTACAGCAGAGAAGCCGACACTCTCGAAGACCTTCATTGCTTCATCTGTCTGCAGATAGTCGAGGAACTTCTTTGCACCATCCGGATTCTTGCCCGTCTTCAGAACTGCTGCCGGATAGATGACCTGTCCGCACATTTCAGGAGTTGCAGAATCAACTGAGGTCAGGCCAGCAGAATATGCATCGGTCTCATAGATGACGCCGCAGTCCACGGAAGCTTCGGAGATCTGGGTAGTGACTTCCTTGACGTTGGTGCCGTAAGTGATCCTGCCCTCATTGGCAAGCGTGGTTTCATCAAGACCATAATAAGCCAGAATCTTCTGCGTGTACTGTCCGACCGGAACATCGCTGTTGCCCATCGCCATCAGCACATCGCCATTCTTCAGAAGATCAGCCAGCTGATCGAAGCTTTCAATGCCCTTCGGGTTTCCTTCCGGTACGGCCAGCGTGACTTTGTTTTCCAGCAGATTGATTCTCGTATCCGGATCGACGAAATCAAGGCCTTCGGTATTCACATCAGAAGAAGCAGTGATATCAAGCTGATTCATCTGCTTCTGACCAGCCGAGATGAATAAGTCGCAGTCAGCCCCTTCCTGAATCTGCGTCTTCAAGGTTCCGGAAGAGTCGAAGTTGAAGGTCATGGTAACACCCGGATTCTCTGCTTCATACGTTTCCTTGATCTGGTTCAGCGTCTCGGTCATCGAAGCTGCTGCGAAGACAATGACCTCGGAATGTTCAGCAGCGGAAGCAGTCGTTTCCGCTGCTTCGGATGCTGCTGCAGATGCGGCGGCAGTGGAAGCTGCAGCAGTCGCTGCAGAAGAGCTGCTGCTTCCGCAGCCAGCCAGAGCAAGTGCGATTGCTGAGGTGAGTGCAATGAGTCGTTTCATAGGTTTACTTCTTATCCTCCTGTTTTATCTCAGCCGTATGCTTTTTTTATAATATACGATTCTGATCATATAAGCCCGCATAGCGGGCAGTGAGGACTGTTCAGGCGTCCGCGGTACCGCGCAGGATCCCAAGCCCATGAGGCAGAGCCGGCATCAGGATATCGAGGTCTTCCCGGCAGGCTTTCGGGCTTCCGGGCAGATTGATGATCAGCGTCTGTTTCCTGATGCCGGCCGTCTGACGGCTCAGCATCGCTTTCGGCGTGATCTTCAGAGACTGTGAGAGAATTGCCATCGCAATGCCTGGGGCCATACGGTCGCAGACTGCTTCCGTGGCTTCCGGCGTGATGTCTCTCTGCGAGAATCCGGTTCCTCCGGTCGTGAAAACGACATTGACCTGACGCTGATCCGCTAGGCGGATGAGTTCTTTCTGCAGGAATGGCTTCTCATCCGGAAGCAGGATCTGTTCCAGAACCTGAAATCCTTTCCCTTCGAGATACTCCCGGATCGCAGGTCCGCTCTTGTCTTCATAGATGCCTTTGAATGCCCGGTCACTGAGGGTGATGATCGCTGCAGTGAACGGATGGTCTTCTGCTAAAGGCTCCACAATGATTTCATCACCCGGATGAATCATTCCGCCTTTCAGCACCTTTGCAAACACGCCTTCTCTCGGCATGATGCAGTCGCCTACCGCCTTGTAGATGGCACAGTGATCATGGCATTCCTTGCCGATCTGCGTCAGTTCCAGCAGGCAGTCACCGACATGGATCAGAGATCCGACCTGAATCGAACGCAGGTCGATGCCATTCACTATCAGGTTCTCGCCGAAGGCACCATAAGCCACATCGATCCCCTTCTTCCGGAATTCTTCAATCTTCTCTTTCTCCAGCAGGCTGACCTGGCGATGCCAGTTTCCGGCATGTGCATCGCCGACGATTCCCCAGTCGACTTTCAGTTCTGCTTCGGGAATCACGTATTTCGCGGTTCCGCGATGATCGCTGATGCAGATGGCCTCCAGAGATCCTTTTCTGATTTCGTTATCCGCCAATTTCAATCATCTCCTGTTCTTCGGTAATTCTGTTCAGCTGCTCAAAGCAATGAGCCTGCGGCTTTTCTGTGATTGCTTCTGCAATAGCTTGCTTCAATACTTCCTGATGATCGTTCTGATCTCTCAGGATCGATCTCAGATCGACCGTATCGCCATAGCAGAGACATGGCTTCAGCTTGCCCATCGAAGTGAGACGGATCCGGTTGCACGAACTGCAGAACTTTCCGTGAATCGCTCCGATGAATCCGATCGATCCAGCAAAGCCTGAAAGACGCACATATTCTGCCGGCCCGTTGCCATGAACCCGATGATCTTCTTCGATGGGTCCGAACTCTGCTTCGATCTGCTTCTTCAGGTCTTCATTCGATACCGGCGGATACTTCTTTCCGTACCCGATCGGCATCATCTCGATAAACCGCACATCGATCGGAAGATCCTTAGATAGACGTACGAGATCTTTCCATTCACCGTCATTGACACCGGTCTGAAGCACCGTATTCACTTTCGTGCGGATGCCGCCTGAAACCGAAGCCTCAATGCCTGCCTTTACTTCCTGCAGACGGTCGGAACCGGTGATCATCCGGAATACTTCCGGCTTCAGCGTATCGAGCGACACATTGATCGCATCGATGCCTGCTTCTTTCAGAGCTGGAAGATTCTGCTTCAGCAGAATGCCGTTGGTCGTCATCGTGACCTGCTCGATGCCGGGGATCTCTTTCAGCCGCTTCACGAGATCCGCACATCCAAGTCTGACCAGAGGCTCTCCTCCGGTCACCTTGATCTTCGTGATACCAAGCGAAGCAGCAGCTTTCGCAATCTCGAGGATTTCTTCATAGCTCAGAATCTCATGCATCTGAACCTGCTGAATTCCTTCCGGCATGCAGTACCGGCATCTCAGGTTGCAGCGATCCGTGATCGAGATTCTGAGGTAATTGATCTCCCGTCCGAAGGAATCCTTCATCCGTCGAACCTTTCCAGAAGGACATGGAGATCGCCGCCGCAGACTTCTCCTTCTTTCGAAGCCGCATCTGCCGTCAGCGAATCATGGAACAGCTCATTGCCAAGACCCGTATCGAGCATCTTCTTCGCTTCCTTCAGAACCAGGGCTTCCAGCAGTCCTCCGCCGATTGTGTTGATGCCGGTTCCGTCTTCGACAATCAGCATCTTCGTACCGACTTCACGCGGTGCAGATCCGCTGCGCCCGACAATTTCAGCAAGCACTTTCGGACCATCATGGTCATAAGCTCCCTGCAGAATATCCTGCGGATAGCCATACTGCTTTCTGGCATTGCGCACCTGAATGACCTGCGCCAGAACCGAGATGGCAATCTCTTCCGGCGTCTCAGAATTGATCTCAAGCCCGATCGGCGCATAGACACTATTCACCAGATCTGCATCGTTTCCCTCATCGGTCATCTTCTGCTTGACCATCTGGATTCTGCGCCTGCTGCCCATCATGCCGATATAGGCATGCGGCTTCTTCAGAATCATGCGCAGGCAGTCTTCATCCCACTTATGGCCTCTGGTCACAATCACGAAGAACGTATCCGGGTTTCCAGGAATCTCAGCCAGGGCTTCGGCAAACGGCTTAGCGATCACATGTTCTGCTCCTGCTTCTCTGGCATTTGCAGCGAATTCCTCGCGGTCATCAATGACCGTGACTTCCATGCCGACCGTCTGGGCAAGCTTCAGAATCGGGATTGCCACATGGCCCGCTCCGCAGATCACCATCTGACTCGTGCGTCCGAGGCGCTCGATGAATACCTGCTGGCCATCCACTTCATGGAGGCCAGTCTCCTTCATCGCCGCAAGCTCTGCTTCATGAGCCTTCAGAAACGTGCAGTCATCTGACAGGAATACGGTCTTTCCATCGCAGTACAGTGCTTTCTCCATCTTCTCAGAACTGATCAAAGAAGCGCTATGCATTTCGAGATATCCGTCCAGGGAACGGAATGCATCGAAATATGCAGATAATTTCGTCATGAAATCGCTCCCCCCCTTACTTTCCGAATCCGCAGTTCGGGAACGTGCACGGATTGCAGCCAAGGCATAATCCGCCCTCCCCAAGCGCATCCATTTCCGCCTTCGTGACCGGGTCATCCGCCATCAGCCTCGGCAGAACGAGATCGAAAACCGTACGCTTTGCATACATGACACAGCCCGGCAGTCCGACAATCGGAATCCGCTTTCCATCCCGGTTCTTGTATGCAAGCATGAACATCGCTCCCGGAAGAACCGGTGCCCCGTAAGTGATCACTTCATCCGCAGCAAAACGGATCGCCGCCGGCGTCCGGTCATCCGGATCCACGCTCATGCCGCCGGTGCAGCAGATGAAATCTGCCCCGGCATCCAGCAGCTTCTGAATCGCTGCGACTTCCATATCTGAATCATCGCTGCATACCTCATGCCCGATGATCTCTGCCCCGAATGCCTGGAGCTTTGCAATCACGACCGGCGTGAACTTATCTTCAATCCGATGGGCATAGACTTCATTGCCCGTCGTGACGATTCCGACCTTCTTTTTCCGGAATGGCAGAATCCGGAAGATCGGCGCACCCTTAACCGCTTCTTCCACTGCTTCCATCTTCTCTTTCTCGATGATCAGCGGAATGATGCGCATCCCGGCAATCTTATCTCCCTTTTTCACCGGGAAGTCCCCATGGATGCTGGCAATCATCATCTGTCCGAACGAATTCACGGTATAGAGACGCTTGCGGTCAATCTTCAATAGACCGTCAATCATCGCCTTCGCTTCGATCTTTCCTTCCTTGATGTCATCCGAATGCGTGATCGTATCCTGATCGCCTGCACTGATGCGGTACAGCACCATTGCTGCATCATTCTCATGCATCATCGATTCATTGACTTCCCAGATATAGACATGATCCTTGCCGACTCTCAGCAGCACCGGCACATCTTCCTTCGTGATGATATGTCCCTTGCGGAACACCGGACCTTTCTTGACCCCCGGAACAATCTCCGTGATGTCGTGGCATAGCATCTGCCCGACGGCATCCTCCGTCTTCATGAGTTTCATACGTTCTCCTGCCTCTTCTCCTTCTGAATCTTCGCTTCTATTCCAAGTGCTTTGCGGTATCTCGCATCATGATGCCGCATCGCCTCTTCGCTTCTGCATTTCGCCCTGCTCGCCTCAAAGCGCTCCGCAAGACTTACCCTCTGATCTTCCCTCGTGATCTTGTCTGCGTAATAAAGCAGATCTGCTTCATTCAGCGGCGTCTGTTCCAGATATCCTTCGTCGTCATGGAATCTGACGATATCAGCAATATCAAGCCATCCTTCGCTTGCCAAAAGGTCAGCCGTACGACCTGCATGTTTCGGCAGCGCCCGGAGCAGATCATGAACGAGGGCCCCCTTCTCGAGAACCTCGCCATCATACGCTCCCTTCAGTTCTGATATTAATTCCGCACAGGTATCACGAACTGCTTTCATATGTGCCGCAAGCGGTTCTGATACTTCGCAGCGCTCATATAGATCTTTGATCTCAGTCTCACCCATCAATCCGATCGGCCGGTACAGCAGTTCCTGTACCGAGAGACTTCCATTCCAGCCAAGCACGGCGATCCCTGCTTCCGGCATCTTCACATCCAGAATGGAATCCAGACTGATCCCGCTGACCCTGCAGATCAGCGAACGGATCACGCCGCTGTGCGTCACGATGGCAAAGTCATCAGTGCTGTTATGGATCAGATCCAGCAGTTCCTGCATCGCCCGATCAGCGGTTTCCTCAAACGATTCTCCGCCAGGAGTCCGGTAGGATCCGATTGCCTTTCCGCGCTCTGAATATGCTTCCGGGAATTGTGTGCGGATGTCTGCAATCTTCTTTCCTTCCCAGGATCCGAGATTGATTTCACGGAAGGCTTCTGTCTTCAGCACATACGGAAGGCCGGAAGCTTCCGACAGTTCTTCGGCAGACCTGACTGTTCTGGAAAGATCCGAGGAAGCAATCCATCTTGCCTTCGTGCGCTTCAGCCATGCACCGTCAATCTGCATCTGTTTCCTGCCTGCTTCAGAAAGCGGGCAGTCAGTAATTCCGAGATACGTTCCTGGTTCCTTTTCTGCTTTTCCATGACGGATCAGATAGATCTTTCTCATGGTTCGCCTCCCTGCTTCAGGAAAACTGCAGAACCATGCAGATCCGCTAACGGGATCAGGTAAAGTCCATGCTTGCGGCAGAAACGATCCGCTGCTTCTCTGACACCCGGATACTGCAGGCTGGTATAGTCATGCAGAATGATCACGCCGCCCTTGGATAATCGCGGCCAGAAGTATTCCAGTCCCGCTTCTGCTCCGGCAGACAGATCGGGATCCAGGCTGACAAAGGCATAACTCGTTTCCGGAAGTCCCGATGCGCTTTCCGGAAAGTGGCCTTTCACGAATACTGCCTGCTCCGGATGCGGGAGCTTCTGCCGCACAAGTTCAATGGAAGTATCCGAGAAATCATTGCGGTACGTGCCTCCGGTTTCGTGTTTCAGATCTGCTTCCGCGAATCCTTCAAACGTATCAAGCAGATATAATTTCCGGTCCGGGAAGCAGCGATTGATTTCTCTGGCAAAGGCTCCCTGGTATACCCCGAGCTCAGCGGTGTCTCCAGGTACGTTCCTGTCTCTGATCTGTTCTGCAGCAAGTCTCAGTTCCGCAAGTCTCAGATCCTGAAGCTTCCGGAAGGATGAGATCGTCTCGATGGACCCATGATAGCCGGAGGCTTCGATCTGCTTGCGGATGGATTCGGCTGCTTCCTGATTCAGAACTGCAATCAGGATCAGATCCGGCGAAAGCTTCAAGCCTGCTTCCAGAGAAAGAACCGGAATATGGTCACTCTCTGTGTTCTGACAGGCTGGATTATTGTCCATGAAGCACACGACTTCGCCAGGGATCCAGCGGGATGCCATTGCCCCGCCCTGTCCGGCGCCGAAGATTGCAGTTTTCATGAGCGCACCTTCTTTTCGCGGCTGGATTCCGGAAACAGGGAACTTGCCGAGAACAGATTGCAGAATTCCTGTTCGGCCTGCCGTTCCACTCTTCTCGAAAGCTCTTCGTAAAGCTCCATCAATTCTTTTCCGCGTTCGGTCAGGACGGAACTGCCGCCGTCTTTTCCTCCGGCTCTTCTGGTAAGGATCCGGTAGCCGAGCTCTGCTTCGGCGCTGTGGATGATCTGCCAGCCTTTCGAATAAGAAAGCCCTGCTGCCTCACAAGCCTTACGGACCGAATGCGTTTCTTCAATCTCTTTCATCAGGTCAAAGGTTTCCGGTCCGAAGAAGCCCTGGCTGTTGACAAGCGTGACATTGGCTTCTGCCCGCATCAGCCGGCTGTTCTGGCGGTCGATCGCATACTGCAGATCTTCTTTGGTATCCATGTCCATGACCGCCCCGGCATCATCAACTGGCAGGAAACACGTATTCTGAGAAGAAAGCGAATCCAGTGCTCCTTTGAGACCGCGCTCGCCGGAATAAGCAAGAATCTTCGGAATGAAAGAACCGCTGAACAGTACCGGATGTCCGATCCGGTTATGGCAGATCGGATAGACCAGATCTTCTTTTCTGGTCATTTCCAGCCTGACCGTATCTTCGAGAAAAAACGGAATATCCACCGGCGTGAAGAATACCCGTTTCACGCTTCCTTCCAGTCTTGCCAGCCCGAGCTTCGCGCTGTCAAACATCTGACTCGTCTCATATTGTTCATTGCGGACGAATTCGACTTCGAGCGGAGCAAGTGCTTCTTCCACCTGGTCTGCCTGGTAGCCGGTAACGACCACGATCTTCTTCACGCCGCAGCGCTGAAAGTTCGTGATGACGCGGTCGGAAAAAGAACGGCCGCCGACTTCCATCAGCTGTTTGAACTGATTCATTCTTTTTGACATTCCTGCAGCAACAATCACCGCTCCGTACTGGTTCATATCAGCCTCGTATGTTATTTTCATACCATACGTATTTCATGCAGGCAAGTGAAAAAACAGACAAACATTCAGTTTCTGTAGCCCAGGCCGCAAGAATTTGTGAAAAAATGCTGAAACAAAAAAAGAGATTCCTGAAACCTGGTATCTCAGAACAATAGAAATCAGAGTGGATGGAAGATCGGTTTCATTCTGCCGGTACGGCATCGGATCGATTTCACCCCAGTCATATTTGATGCCATAGTCCACATGGTCGGTGATCGCAATCTTGGCAAGACCGAGCCGGATTGACGACATCTTCCCTCGAGCAGACGGAATCATCGCTTAATACGTATGCACATGATAATCACATTTCATCAGAATTCTCCTTCAGCAGATACTCAATCGAAAGCTTCCGCATCCCGATCCTGATGAGGGCGTAGAGATCCCTGATCACCTCCAGGGATGGTCTGATTTCTTCCGGAAGAGAAGAATCTTCGAGGCTCACGGATACTCCTTCCAGGGCACTGCACCAGCCGATCAGTTCCGGATTCATCACTGCCGCAAGTGCCTGGATCTGGAAATTCAGCAGTCTGGAAGGATCTGTCTTCAGCAGTTCGGCCTGATCTTTCAGACTGAAGCCAGGCAGATACTGAAGCTCACCTGCTGCAGAAGCGTATCCTCTGCAGAGATGATGAGAAAGGATGATTCCGCAGCCGGTTCCCTTTGCGGAAGGCTGATACACCGCCGCGAGATCTGAAACCTCCGGATGAAGCGAAGATAAGCCCATCACCGCAAGATTCATATCATTTTCAAGAAGGAACGGACGGGAGGAGACTGTCTTCAGTTCACTCTTCAGATCCTTTCTGGCAAGTTTTTCCCAGTCGCAGGTTTCTGCATAGCCATCGCGGCAGATGCCCGGAATCGAGAGCACCCAGATGGAAATTGCAGGATCTTCGTATTCTGCTTCCCGGATCTCATGAAACAATTCTTCCAGGGTTCCTTCGGCATAAACCGTTCTCTTTCCGGATATCAGATTTCCATGCAGGTTCAGGATATCTCTTTCTGCAGCACAGCCGTCCTTTCCTGCTGAGAGCAGCAGAAAACCGAGATGATGAAAGTCCGGATTCACCTGATACTGCTTGGATCTTCTGCCGCCGGTAGAAGTCTCCTCTCCGCAGCAGAGGATCTCATGATTCTCCATCATCTCTTTCAGATAATTCAGAATACCGGCATGAGATAAGTGCGTCTGCTCTGCCAGCTCATTTCTGGTATGGACCTTGCCATCATAGAAACAGCTCCGGATCATTCTGAGATTCTCCTGTTTCAGAGTTTCTGTCTTTGCCATTGCATGCCTATCATAGTGGTCCGGACCCGCTTATGTCAAGATATGACGAAAGTGGTTGAAACAGCCTCAGACTGCAGGTATCATAGGCTTATGAACCAATCAGAAATCAGAAAAACGGTAAACGCCTGCTGGTGGGCTTATATTGTCCAGGCGATTGTCAATAACTTCTCTCCGCTGCTCTTCATGCAGTTCATGAAAGAATGGAATCTGACCCTGGCAGAGATCACCCTGATCACCACGCTGAACTTCAGCATTCAGCTGTTTGCGGATGCGGTATCCGCCCCGATGATCCGGAAATTCAGAACGAGAAAAACCATCGTGCTCGGGCATGTGATGGCCGGTGCAGGTCTTCTGGCGATGACCATTCTCCCTTCCCTTCTGACTCCATTAGCAGGTCTTCTGATTTCGGCATGCATGTATGCCATCGGCGGCGGTTTGATCGAAGTTCTGATCTCACCGATCATCGAAGCATGTCCTTCGGACAATAAGAAAACTGCGATGGCCCTTCTGCATAGTTTCTACTGCTTCGGATTTGCCGGCGTCGTCGCGGTTTCTGCATTGTTCTTTCACTTTTTTACCACGAGTCACTGGCGCTTGCTGGCTGTTCTCTTTTCGATCATTCCGTTTCTGAATGGATTCCGCTTTTCCAGGATCTGGCTTCCAGAAGCGTTTCAGGAGGAAGCACCTGCTTCCCGCGCGCTCTTTCATTCCGGAACATTCTGGCTTCTGTTTTTTCTGATGCTCGGTTCCGGAGCGAGCGAACAGGCAGTTGCACAGTGGACAAGCACGTTCATGGAGTCCATTGGATTATCCAAAGCGGCCGGAGATCTTGCCGGGCCCCTGCTGTTCACGCTCTGCATGGGAGCCAGCCGGGCTATTTACGGTCGCTTCGGGCAGAAGCTTTCTCTGAATCGGGCAATGATTTTCTCAGTGATGCTGTGTCTTGGCTCTTATCTGGTTCTCTCTTCGGCTGCCGGTGTGATGACCGCGATCGGCTGTGCGCTCTGCGGATTTTCGGACGGCATCTTCTGGCCGGGAACGCTGTCGATTGCGGCATCCCTGATGCCTTCCGGCTCAGCATCCCTGTACGCGCTATTAGCCCTGGCCGGAGATCTAGGCTGTACGGCCGGTCCGACACTGGCAGGTCTTGTGGCTGCAGGAGCTGGAAACTCGATTCAGCATGGCATTTCCATTGCCATCCTGTTTCCGGTTCTGATCCTGATCTGCCTGCTCGTTCTCTTATTCCGCATTAAGGGCAGTCAGAGCTCCGGTCCGCTTCAGATACGAGAGGTAAGTCAGACTCAGAATGATCTGAACGGCAGAAGAACTCGGCGTTGACAATCCGATCCGGAATAAGGAAACCGGGGTCAGACGGCTCATGAAGTAGGCAATCGGAATCCGGACGCAGAACGCGCTGAGAATGCCCTGGATCATGACAAACTTTGTTCTGCGGATCCCATTGAAGAACCCGATGCAGCAGAAGAAGATCGGGGTCAGCAGACAGTCGATCGCATAGGCTTTCAGATAGTCTGCAGCTGCCTGGACGACCTGCTGATCTTCGGCAAAGAACCCTGCAAGCACATCACCATGGAAGAAACTGAGATAGCTCAGCACGGCACCTGCGCATAATGATGCAATAATCGCATCCTTCAGTCCCTGCATTACCCGTTCCGGCTTACCTGCCCCGTAGTTCTGAGCAGTGAACGCAGCCATCGACTGCATGAAGGCACTCGGCATCAGCATGATGAAGGCACAGACTTTCTCCGCCACGCCGACACCGGCAGAAGCAGTGACGCCGAGCACGTTGACAATCGCCTGGATCACCAGGAACGAAACACTGACAAGGAAATCCTGGATCGCGATCGGGATGCCGGTTTTCAGAATCTCACTGATCTGTGTCCCGTCCCATTTCAGCATCTTCGTTTCCAGTACAAATGGCATTTCTTTCCCTCGCAGCAAGAGAAGAGAAATCACTACCGAAAGCGCCTGGGAAGCAACCGTGGCAATGGCAGCACCAGCAGGTCCCATGTGGAACTCTCCGACCAGCAGCAGATCCCCGAAGATATTTCCAGTACAGGCAAGTGCGACCGCAATGAGCGGGGTTCTGGAATCTCCGATCGCTCGGAATATGCTGCCGATCAGATTGTACCAGGTGATGACAAACATCCCTCCCCCGCAGATCTGCAGATACTGCACCGCATAATGAAACGCTTCCTGAGGAACTTTCATGATTGATGCGATCGCAGAAGCACCGAAACCGACAAGAAAACTCATTCCAATTCCAAGAACCGTAAACAGCACGATGGAGGAGCCGAGAATTTCGCCAGCCCCGGCCCGGTCATGTTCGCCTGTTTTCCTTCCGAGCAGCACCGTGGTTCCCATTGCCAGCGAAGCCATGACGTTCGTCAGCGTCGTCATGATCTGGGCACCATTGGACACTGTAGAAACACTTGCCGCATCCGCAAAGCGCCCGACGATGATCAGGTCGGCAGCGCCATATAATGCCTGCAGCAGCAATGCAAGAAATACCGGAACTGCAAAGCGGATCAGTACGGGAAAGATCTTCCCTTCGGTCAGCTGATTTCTCATAAGACAACTCTCCTTCTGAAAAAAAACGGCCGGACAGACAGCAGGCATCTCAGCCTGCCATCTTATCCAGCCGTTCCTATCGCGTTATGCAAGAAACTGCCCTCCGATGAGCAAGAAACGTTTTACCAGACTCATGTTCATACGTCAAGCAGGTTCATTTATGTTTTCCTATGACGGATCAGAACCTGCTGCATGCATGGAAGCGGAAGTCGAAGAGCCCAGAGAAAAAAGAGAAACGGCAAAAACAGTTTTTCACAAAATAATATCGATTGACTAAATAGTTAGATTTTCTAACTTATTGAATGTGTGTTGTACAGACCGTACGTAAATCCAGCCCGTGCCTGCACGGTAAAACGATCTCACTGAAAGAAAAAGGACAATTCATATGTTCAGAACTCGTTCTTCCAGGACTCTTTTCATCATGCTTGCAATTCAGTCACTCCTCTCCCTGTTCATCGGAGTGGCTGATCTGGATCTTTCTTCCCTCCTGCAGGGAGATGGCGGTCAGTGGATGACCCTGCTTGCTTCAAGAGCGCCGCGTCTGCTGGCAATTCTCTGCACCGGGGCTGGAATGTCTGCTGCCGGACTGATCACGCAGCAGCTGGAAACCAGATGCACGATCAGATCGAATTCCTCATCTTGAAACGGCAGCGACTTCGTCCTATCTCCGCGGATGATCCGGATGGAATACCCTTCTCACTTTTCAGCTGTTCTTCGGAATAGTCAAATACCGTGCACGCTGCACCCGCTGCCGATAGAACCGGCAACTGCTGACCAGGCCGAGTGTACTCATTTACTGTTCAGAATCTGCGGAAACTAGTTTCTCGGCACGCATTTCGTGGTCGTGAGATGAATCTTCAGCGCGCCAGGAACTGCCTCCAGATATTCTTCATGAGAAATAGGCTTTCCCCATCCGTTCTTCACCCAGCGGTCGATGACGGACGCACTGATTTTTGTGATCGTTCATAGATAGGTCTCCTATGAGTACACGATAAAGGCAGCCGGTCGGGCTGCCCTCCTTGTCTTATTCCAGATTTTCTCCGTTGGAGGAGATGACTTTCTGATACCACCAGAAGCTGTCTTTGCGATAGCGGTTCAGCGTTCCGTTTCCGAGATCATCTTCATCGACATAGATGAACCCGTAGCGCTTGGACATCTGATTCGTGCTTGCACTGACGAGATCAATCGGCGCCCAGCTCGTATAGCCCAAGAGATCGACGCCTTCATCGATCGCTTCCGCCATAGCAAGGAAATGCGAGCGGAAGTAATCAATGCGATACGGATCATGAACCGTATGATCGCTCTCCAGCACATCCTTCATGCCAAGTCCGTTCTCGACGATGAACAGCGGCTTATGATACCGGTCATACAGATCGATCAGAGAAACTTTCAGTCCTTCCGGATCAATCTGCCAGCCCCATTCGCTGGAAGGAAGATACGGATTCTTCACGCCTAATACCGTATTTCCAGGAGTGCGCTCGGCATTGGGGTCAACGGATTCCGTCATGGACATATAGTAGCTGAAGGAAACAAAGTCCACCGGATAAGCCCTGATGAGTTCCAGATCGCCATCCTGCATCTTTGGCATCCATCCGTTCTTCTCCAGTCTCCGCTTCATCATAGCCGGGTATTCTCCGAATACCTGAACATCCGCGAATTCCATGTTGATGAGATTCTTTCTCTGCGCAGCAAGCACGTCTTTCGGAGCACAGGTGCGGGGATAGGTCATGAGCTTCGTGACCATGAGGCCCATCTTTGCCTCAGGCAGAAGCTCCTTCATCATCTTCGTGACCATCGCACCGGCAACGAACTGATGATGCGCAGCCTGATACACACACTGCTCAAGGCTCTTTTCCCGGCAGAATTCCGGAATGATGCCAGCCGTCGTGAACGGGTGGCGCACGATGCTGTCAACTTCATTGAAGTTCAGCCAGAGCTTCACATACTGACCGTATTCTTCAAAGCAGGTTCTTGCAAAACGGACAAAGCAGTCAATCACATGCCGGTCCGTCCAGCCGTTGTAATGCTCGGCCAGATACAGCGGCATCTCATAATGAGACAGCGTGACCAGCGGTTCGATGTGATCCTTCTTCATTTCAGAGAACAGGCGATGGTAGAACGCGACTCCTTCCGGATTCGGTGTTTCTTCTTCGCCCGTCGGGTACAGTCTCGTCCAGGCAATGGAAACTCTTAATACCTTGAAGCCCATCTCTGCAAATAGAGCAAGGTCTTCCGGGTAGCGGTGATAGAAATCAATCCCGCGGCGCTTCGGATAGTAAACCGTATCGTCCGTCGCCTTTGCTTCGGCGATTCCCTTCAGCGTCACGCCGACATTGGCAGCGTAGTTCTTCACATCGACATCCGGTTTATAAGTAGCGATATCGGCTACGCTCATGCCCTTTCCGCCGACATTCCAGGCGCCTTCGCACTGGTTGGCAGCGAGCGCGCCGCCCCACAGGAATCCTTCCGGGAATCTCATCTTATGCCTCATCCTTGTACAGAATCAGCGTTGCGATAAACGAAGCAGCCAGAGATACTCCGAAGCCCGCAAATGCCCAGACGATATTCTTCGGGTTAGCCGGATCGACGAACATCGCCATGCCGGCAAGACCAGGACCCATCGCAACGAATGCCTTGACATGCGCAAGACCGATCACGGCTCCGCCGAGGATTCCGCCGATCATGACGCCGGCCATTGCCTTCTTATGCTGGAGCGTGACGCCGTAGAGCGCCGGTTCCGTAATGCCGAAGATTCCGGAGATGCCTGCCGAGATTGCGGCAGCTCTGAGGTTCTCATCCTTAGTCTTGACCGCAACTGCCAGGCACGCGCCGCCTTCGGAGATATTGTGGGCCAGAGATGCCGGCATATACAGCATCTCCTCCCCCGCAGTCGTGATGGCGCTGACCGCATACGGAAGCAGTGCCTTGTGCATGCCCATCGAAATCATGAACGGAAGAATCGCCGCTAACAGAGGTACCGCAATCCAGCCGATCGTATCATAGACCCAGAGGATGACGGAGGTGATCAGCGTTCCGATGTTGTAGCCCAGCGGGCCAAGCACTAAGAGAGCCAGCGGCGAAACAATCAGGAAGCACATCATCGGGACGAAGAATACCCGGATGGCTTTCGGAGAAATCTTCGTGAAGAACTTTTCAACGAAATACAGCACTCCGACCGTCAGAATCGCCGGGAATACCTGATAGGCATATGCGATATTCTGCAGGCCGATGCCGAAGAAAGTCTGACCATCCGCAAGGGCCGCAGTAATCTTCGGAAGCAGCGTGACACCGACGATCGCAACCGCAGTCACACGGTTGCAGCCGATCTTGCTCGCCATGGTCACTGCAACCATCAGCGGCAGGAAGTACAGAGCCGCATCTGCTGCCTGCATCAGAATGAAATATACATCTCCGCTGGAGCTCATCCAGCCAAGCAGAACGAACAGAGACAGAATGGCCTTCAGGATGCCGGCACCCGCAATTGCCGGAACCAGCGGCTGGAAGACGCCGATCATGAAGTCAAGAATCTTTCCGCCGATGCTGGTGTTGTTCTCAGCAGGTTTCGGATCATCAGCTACGGTTCCGCCGGTGGTGAAGTCTGCTTTCTCTGCGATTGCATCATATGCCTCGATCACATCATTGCCGATGATGACCTGGGTCTGGCCGGCTGCTCTGACCACTCCGAGAACTCCCGGAGTCTTCTTCAGACCATCCATGTCTACCTTGCTGTCATCGCGGATCGTGAAACGCAGTCTTGTCGAGCAGTGTTCCAGATGCGAGACGTTCCCCTGACCGCCTACTTTCTGGATGATGGCATCTACCAGTGCATCATAGTCTTTTTTCCCCTCTTTGAACACCCGTAATGTAATCGGATTTAAACCGCTTTCAAAGCAGGAAGATTTTGTATAATGACCACTTTCAGTTGTCACTCATTCTGAATGAAAAGCAGAAGCTCCTGGCTCCTGCTCACTTCATCGCATCGAATTTTCCGAAGAACCACTGCTCTACCGTATGATAGACATCCTTCGGTGAAAACCCTTTCTTCCTGATCATAACCACAGGCAGTTCTCCCTGTGCACCGGAAACCGGAATGACCTTCTCCTCATTCCTGTAATGTTCCGGAATCAGGATCGAAGCACCTTCTTCCTGATGAAGATACCTGGCAAACCCATAGTCTCCGGTCGTCGCCAGAATCTGCGGGTGAATGCCCTCTTCCAGACACAGTGTCCGGAACCTCCGGTTCATGTTCTGCATTCCTGCGTGCAGGATGATCTTCTTCCCATCCAGATTTCTCAGCGTGAGCTTCTGAACATCCTTCAGATCCTTTCCGGGAATGACTGCCATGCGGTCCTTTCCGACTTCCCGGAAGTCAAAGGTGTCCGGGGTATCTCCCTTAGCCAGCACCGCAAAGAACGCTTTGTTGATCAGAATCCGATGCTCGCATTCCTGATCCGGCAGAGCTTCCCAGGCAAGCCGGATATCTTCATGCGTATCATTGAATTCCTGGCACAGCGGATACATCATGCGCATTTGGGAAACTGCAAACGGGAAACTCAGCTGCACTCTGCCTCCGGCAAGAAGCCTGGCATTCTTTCTTGCCTGCATGTACGAATTCAGCAGATGCCTGCTCTCTTCGTAGAAATAATCTCCGGATTCGGTCGGAATCACGCCGGATACACTCCGCCGGAACAGCTTGACCCTCAGATCGCTTTCCAGACTCTGAATACTCTTGGAAAGCCCCTGCTGAGAGATATAAAGTTCCTCAGCAGCCTTATGCATGCTGCGGACTTCATAGAGCTTCATGAAATAGCGCAGCTGTTTCTCATCAAGCATGATGTGCTCCTTTCCTATCTGCTGTTCTTCATCGAACCTTTCCGGATCTTTTCCAGGCGTTCCGGTTTCACTTCCCCGCAGGTTCTCAGATCGCCGATCATATTATCCACAACCTCGAAATTCAGTGCAGTGCCTTCTTCATCTGCAGTATAGCTTGCCGCATAGGCACGATCCATGCCATACGACTCTGCGGTCTCTTCTGCATCGATATTCGCCCCGAGGAAGATGAACTTCCATCCTGCTTCTTTCTCAGCTTCAATCATATTCCTGATCTCTCTGCGGCTGCAGACTCTGCTGCTGTTTTCCATGCCATCCGTGATGATCACAAACATCACATGCTCAGCCTGATAAGCTTCTGCCGTATTCTTCTCGGCATCCGAGATCTTCCGAATCGTGAATCCGATCGCATCAAGCAGAGCCGTGGACCCGCCGACCGAATACTGCGTTTCATCCATCGGCTTCACCGCCCTCAGATCGATCCGGTCATGAAGCAGTAAATACCGATCGCTGAACAGCACCGTCGTGACCAGACACTCTCCTGCTTCTTTCTTCTGCTTCTCCAGCATTGCATTGAAGCCGCCGATGGTGTCTTTCTCGAGCCCGCACATCGAACCGCTGCGATCCAGAATGAATACAAGTTCCGTGAGATTCTTCTTCATATCAGATCCTCCTTCTGATCTGTCTGAAGAATAGTCTCACTCTCCCTTCTGCTGGTCGCTTCGCAGGCGACATTTCCGATCAGGAACCTAACAGCTGCTGATCATAGCGGAACAGCACTTCGTTGATCTCATAGATATCATAGTTTCCATGGGTGATGAAATATGCAATGATCACATCGCTCACCTGGCTCATGGACAGCGAGTATCCGCCCTTTTCCAGCAGATCTTCCGTCTCTTCCCGGCTCAGCTTCAGCGCAATGCATAATGCCAGAATCGTGCGCTTGCCCGGCCGGTAGTCTTTCTGCGAACGGATCTTCGAAAACAGCCTGCGGTCAAGATTTGCTTTCCGATATACTTCCGCATCCGTAAGACCTTTCGCATCGATGATCCGGAACAATGCACTCTGAAATGACTCATCGAGATGTCTGACCGCATCATCGACGTCATCCTCTTCCAGGAGAATTCTTCCTTCCGGAAGCGCACAGGCTGACATCATCTCTGGTTCCAGATTCAGAGAGAGAAACGCCTCCAGCTGAGCATCCCTCTTCTCTGCTGCAGGCCGTTCCCGGACCAGATAAATCATCAGGTCATGATCTTCCAGGAACCTGCGGGCAGCAGATTCTGCAGCTTCAAAACTCACCTCTGCAGGATATCCGCATCTCAATGCAGAACTCATGGGAATCGCAATGCGCCGGCATTGTGATTCTTCTGCCTGCTCCAGTGTTTCCAGATATGCAGATTCCAACCGGCACTCGCTTTCTTGGGGAGAACCGGAATCATAGAACGGCACAGAGGCGGAAATGACATGCTCTGCAGAATCTGGAAGATCGTCCTCATTCTGCAGCCGGATGATTGCATCTGTCTTTTGCGGCTTTCGCACAATCAGAAATGGCATCTTCGTTCTCCCTCAGATCAGAATTCCTTTCAGGTGATCGCACTCATGCTGGATCACTTCTGCCACAAGACCGGAAAACTCCTGCTGATGCGGCTTCAGGAATGCATCCTGATACTTCACGGTGATCTTCTGGAATCTCCTGGTCTTCCTGGTGCCGGAAAGCGAAAGACACCCTTCTTCTGCTTCATAGGGTCCCTGTTTCCGGACAATCATCGGATTGATCATCGTCACGAGAACCAGACCATTCCGGACGCAGATGATCTGCTTCTGAAAGCCGATCATATTCGCAGCCATGCCCAGGCAGTCCTGCTCATGCACAGCCATCGTATCCAGCAGATCTCTTACGATCGCCAGGTCTTCTTTTCCAGCCAGTGAAGACGGAACCGAAAGAAACACCGGATCTCGATCAATGGGACGGATCATGAATCATTCCTCCAATCATACTTCTATGCATTCAGTATAGCGGAAACCGGAAAAGAAAATGTCCGAGTCCGGACATCCTCTTATTCATAATCGAAGCGGCCTTCGTTCTTTTCCTCCAGTGCCTTGATGATATGGTATGTGCACTCTGCGGCCGGGACCTGTATGCCTTTTTCTGCAGCCTTCTTCATCAGCACGCCGCAGAACATGTCAATCTCCGTCGGACGTTTCGCATCCAGATCCTGCAGCGTGGAATATCTCGTTGCCGGCGTATAGCGGTAGGAACCTCTCGGAAGAGGTCCGATCTCTATGCCATATGCTGCAGCAACCTTCCGTCCTTCTTCTTCCAGCTTCATGGAATACCAGAGCGCATGCTCGCTGTCGCTGTAGGCGCCAAGTCCGGTTCCAAGTACCGCCTGAGGAAGATTGTAGGCAATGTTCCGGATAAACTTCGTCCACTGACGCTTCAGGATATCCGGCACAAAACCAGTATGCAGCCTGGTTGTCGCAAAGAACTGCTCCAGAACCTCACAGGCCTCTGTCTTCTCCGGGGTATTCCGGTCTCCGTACCAGAGCCCATCAGGTCCCTCCGGATGATAGATCTCAATCTCATTGCCGGTGCGATGGGAGACGATCGTCATGTATGCATTCACGATCGGTTCCCAGCCGATCTGTTCTGCAATGAGCTCTTCCGAATCGATGCCATTGAGCAGACTCAGCACCATGGTCCGTTCATTTCCGGATACCGTATGTCCGGAATTCCTTCCGGCAATCCGGACGATATCTGCCATCGCATCCTTCAGACCGGTATATTTGACCGCCACAATCAGAAGATCCGCATCTGATGCTTCTGCTGCACTCTGCACATGAAGATCATAATGTTCTCCATTGATCTTCATGCCCTCTTTCCTTAGGCGTTCTGCCCGTGTTCCTTCTGCGACTATGACGAGATTGTCCTTCAGGGAATTCTGCATTCCCCAGACCATATCCCCGCCGATTGCTCCGGCGCCGAGCAATGCCACTTTCCGGATTTCCATACTGAATCCTCCCTGCTGCAATGTGCCTATGATACACGAACGCGAGCAGAAAATGCAGAAAAAACTCCTGACAGACTGCCAGGAGCCGGTTATTTTCCTTTCCGTTTCCCTTTCTTCAGTTCCTTCTCGATCCCGTCATAGACTTCCCCGACATTATGAGAAGCCAGGTCCTGCTCGAAATCATGCTGGATTTCTTGCAAGGAACGATCCAGGGCTTTATGGATATTCTTCCCGACCGGACAGTTCGGATTCGGGTTCTCATGAAAGCGGAACAGATCTTCCTCGCTGTTCGTCTCCACTGCCTTGTAGAGATCCAGGAAAGTGATCTCCGAAAGCGGCCGGGTCAGCGTGATGCCGCCAGGACCCCTCTTCACCTCAATGATGCCTGCATCCTGCAGCTGCAGCATGATATTTCTCACAATCACCGGATTCGACCCGATGCTGGCAGCGAGAAACTGGCTGGTGATCTTCTCATCTTTTCCGAATACTTCCGCTGCGACCAGCATATGAACCGCAATCGTGAACTTGGTTGATATCTGCATGTCTTCTTACCTTCTTGTCTTATTTTAACGCATGAAGTCCTTTTCTGAGAGGCAAATTCCATGATTCTGACCAGCTCTTTCCCTGCAGAATTTCCGCATATGAATGCATGGTCAGCATCCCCCTATGGTGAATTGACTGATGTTTCCCCGTTAATTACAATACTGAGGTACATACATCTGAATCTTCTCAGACCAGGCTGACTCAGACTGGATCGATTTTCTTTCAGAGAATGCACATGCAGGAGATTCGAGGAGATTCCATATGAGCAGCAAATCCTCAGGAACTTATGTGATTGATGAAAATTATAATGTGATCGCCGTGAATCAGACCATCCTGGATCTTTACCCTTCTCTGAAAGTCGGGAAGAAATGCTACCAGTGCCTGATGAACCGGAATGAACCATGTCCGCCCTGTCCGGTTGCTAATCATGTGCAGGGTCCGCAGACTTACATGGATCCGATCCGCCGCATCTATGAGACCGTTGATGCGGTTGAAATCAATCTGCCCGATGGTCAGCTCGGCCATGCTTTAGTCATTAGCACGGTCGGCGAAAGCGAGACGATCGCCGCAAAGCTTCCCCGTACCAGAGAAGAACTGGAGAAGCTCCTCGACCAGGAATACTTCGATACCCTGACTGACGGATCTACCCGCAAAGGATTCATCCGTGAGACGGAACGGATCTTCTCCAGAAGAAACAAGACCGATTATGCGATGATCCTGTTCGATATCCGCAACTTCAAGGCAATCAATGAGACTTTCGGAACCGAAGGCGGCGATCAGGTGCTGCGCTTTGTCTATCAGTTTCTTGCTCACAGCTGGCTGAAGCCGGCTGTTTCTGCCCGCATCGAATCTGACTGGTTCCTGTTTCTCGTGCCGAAGAGCTGTCTGAAAGAAGAACAGCTCAGCTTCCTTCTGAACCTGGACTGGGTCAAGGACAGCCGGGTTGTTCATCTGCACCTGCGCTGCGGCATCTACTACGTGGAGGAGAATGCTGCATCGGTTTCCACGATGGTTGACTGGACCATCATTGCCAAGCAGTCTGCAGGTCCGGGAGAATACAATACGTATGCCGTATTCACTCCGGACATGCGGGAGAAGTATGTAGACCGGGCCGAGATCCTCTCCGGCTTTGCCAACAGCCTGGCCAATAAGGAATTCCAGGTATACTACCAGCCCATCATCGAAGCTTCTACCGGAAAACTGTGTGCAGCTGAAGCACTGGTGAGATGGAATCATCCCCGCCGGGGATTCATTCTGCCGGGCAGATTCATTCCGGCCCTGGAAAGCAGCGGCTTCATCACCCAGCTGGATCAGTATGTGCTTCAGCATGTGTATTCCTTCCAGGAATATCTCAGAGCGAAGAAGCAGCCCATGGTTCCGGTTTCCGTGAATCTATCCCGTCAGGATTTCTACAACAATGCATTCATGAATGACCTGTTCACGATGGCAGAAGACAGCACGCTCCCGGCAGATTCGATCAGCTATGAAGTCACGGAGACATCAGTCGCGGTCTTAGGTGAGAACTGTTCCTATCTTCTGAACCAGATCCGTCAGATCGGTGCCAGAATCCTGCTTGATGATTTCGGCAGCGGCTATTCTTCTCTCAGCATGATCGGAAACTATTCGTTCGATACGGTGAAGATCGATAAGTCATTCATCGATCAGATCGAGACGAAGCCTTCGATCCGGGCAGTCATCGAATCCACGATCACGATGTGCCATAACCTCGGACTGACCACCGTAGCTGAAGGAGTGGAATCCATAAGCCAGCTGAACTATCTGAAAGAACATGGCTGCGATTTCATCCAGGGATACTATTATTCGAAGCCGCTCAGCGAGCAGCACTTTCTCGAATATCTCTCCGCCGCAGAAATCGCCGAGACGCATACTCTGCGTTCGTTTGATCAGAACGATCCTGGCAGGATGGATATGAAGAATCTCATGGACCTGGTCGATCATTCCGGCATGTTCATCCAGGTATGTCATCCGGAAGACTACAGCATGGTCTATGCCAATCAGATGACGCTCGAAATTTCCGGGCATCCGGATCTTCCCTATAAAGGAGCACGCTGCTATCAGTACATGCTCGGATTCAATGCACCATGCGGACACTGTCCGATGAAGCAGATGGGCAGTGAAAATGAGAAAGAAATCGAAGTGGATGATGGTGCACATGTATTCTCTCTGAAAGCAAGATATACCACCTGGAATGGCAGGAAGGTATTCATGGAGTACGGGAGAGACATCACGGATACTAAGAAAGCCCAGCATCGCTATGCGGATCAGATCCGCGGCATCCTCGAATGCATTCCAGAGGGCCAGGGCGTCTTCCATGTCGATCTGACCGAAGACCGCTGGCTGAGTTCCGGCGGCAATGCCCAGAACGCAAGAAACATGCAGAATATGAGCGATGTGAATACGCTCATTCATCAGATCGCCTCCTTTGTCCCGGACGAAGAAGGACAGAAACGGTTCTTCGATACGTTCAGCCGCGAAGCTCAGCTCAGGGCAAAAGCAGAACACCGCCATCAGATTCTGTTAGAGACAGAATCCTACTATGATGACCGTTCCATCAGATGGTCCCGCATCACCGCGCATCTGATCGAGAATCCGGAAACCGGCCATACTGAAAGCATCATCTATGGCGTCGATATCTCCAAGGAGAAAGCACACATCGAAGAAATAGAACGCGAACGCCAGAAAGAAAACCTCGAGAAAGACCAGCTGAGACAGAGAATCGATGAGACGATGGAGCTGTACCAGCAGGCGGACCGCGACCGCCGCTATGACTATCTGACGGGACTTGGAAGCAGACTTGACCTGCATGACTTCCTGAAGAAAGCAGAAGAACAGGAAAGAAGTCCGGTCACTGCAGTCGTGATGCTGGACCTGGATAACTTCAAGCTCGTCAATGATACGTACGGTCACGATGCCGGAGACCGCTGCCTGAAAATTCTCGGCGAGAAGCTCACCGATTTCGGCCTGCAGCATAAGATCACGTTCTACCGCTTCGGCGGTGAAGAGATCGTCGGCCTCTTCCGCAGCCCGGAAGAGAATGTCAGCAAAACGGTCAGTTCCATGCTTGAACTGATCCGCACTCAGGAGATCATTCTCTCGGACGGACAGGAAATCTCCGTCACCGCTTCAGCTGGCTACACCTCCATTCCAGGCGACTATCATGACATGATCACGAACGCCGATCATGCGATGTATGAAGCCAAGAAGCATGGCAAGAACCAGTCTGCCTGCCTGGATCGGGCAGAGTCCTGATCCTGTTTCTGATAGGAAATGCACTGTGCTGTTTCAGGTACAGTGCTTTTTTCTTTCCCTTTCTGTCATACAGAAGAAAGAAGAGGACGATATTTCTATGCCCCAGCAGGAATTCTGAATCAGTTCATTCTTTGAGCTGCCCAGGGCTGAAGCACCTGGGGTTTACGCCGTTTTTCTCTAAATTCTGCTGTCAGAAAACTTCATGATTATCATAAGACAGGCATGAAAAACCGGCCGGTGAAAATCCGCCAGCCGGCATAATCCGTATTTCTGTCTTCCGATCACATCAGAGGAAGCTCCCATGGATGAAGTACCACAGGTTCTTTCTTCAGATCCGCTTTCTGTTCTTCATTCAGGAAATCCTGATGAACCGCTGCTTCAAAGACATACGTGCGGAAGTAGTTCTCACTGCATGCATAAAGGCCATCTTTTCCGCTCTCTTTTCCCCAGGAATTCTCGATCTTCCAGCGAAGCGGCTTTCCGTCCTGATCCAGATGCACTCCGATCAGAAGGACATTATGAACCGCAGAACTTTCCCCAGTTTCCAGAAGATCCTTTCTGCTCATGGAAAGATCTCCGAAGCACTGTGAAAGCACGAAGCAGTCCGGATCAAAGATCCCTTCCTCCCGGCTGGAATACGCTCTGGAATCCAGACCAATCCAGACAGGCATGCCAGCTTTGAGCTGCGCAATGCATAATGCTTCAAGCTCTTCATACGGAAGATTCAGACGCACCCGGTTGTTCTCTGCCATCGTGCCGTTATCATGCGATACGATGCACACATGCATCGGCTCATAAGAAGTGGGCTCTGAAATCACATGAACATATTCCGAGAGATCCGTGCCAACATAAGTCTGATAGAATGACTTCGGCGTCAGATTCTTCACTTCATGAATCTGATTATTCCGATCACGCCACACATAATCAAAAGTCTGTACTGGTTCCCCGAACAGGATGCATTCCAGACGGTAGATCTGCTTCATCCCGTCCTGAATAATCGCTTCTCTTTTTTCCGGCTTAGCTGCCCGCAGCTCGGCAGCCTTCTTCCTCAGAATGCGGTTGGTCAGCTGGTTAGCCGAAGCAGTATGTTCAGAAGCCCACGTCTCTGGCATGACTTCTTTCGGAACGAGTCCGTATTTCATGATCAGCCCACGCACCTGATCCCAGACATTGCCATCCTGGATGCCATGGAACAGGTACTGAACCGCTCTGGAAGAAATCGGTTCCTCGGCGGTATCGGCCGCCATCTGCAGCCAGTTATTTGCTTTCTCCAGCTTGTCGTAGAACGCAAGATAGTTCTCTGAGAACTCAAAGGTCTCAACGCCCATCTTCGATGCTGCGGTTTCCCGCAGACCATTGAGCGCAGAAAACAGCCAGCATCTTCCGCTCTGTTTCTGGGCGGTAATCCCATGATGCTCAATTTCAATATTGAAAGCCATATGCAGCATCGCTGCTTTGCGATCATCGCAGCCAAGCTTCATGACATCTTCATGAGTTGCCGCAGCCGAAAGAATCCGATCCTGCTCCGTGATGGAATTCTGCAATTCTGATAGGCGCTCTGGTGTCAGCACTGACATTTGTTTCCTCCATGTCTTCTCTGAAGACTTTCTGTCTTTCAGAATACCGCAATCTGACAGAAAAGGAACCTGAGAAGATGTCATTCAGTTCCTCCATCTTCTGACGCAAGTCACCGATGAAACAGAATCCGAAGATCAGAGGATCCTCTCTGATTCCGTTGTTTTATCTGATGTTATGCTTCTTCATTTTCTCCTGGAAAATATCGGTGATGATCTTCCGGAGTTCCTCCCTTTCCTTTTCCGGAAGTTCTCCCGGCTTCTTTGCGACCGCATATAGCTCAGGATACTGTGCAGCAATGCGCTCGATGGTCTTGGTAGTCGCATGCTTTCTCACGAAGAACGGAATCTTTCTGATCCATTCTTCCGGCACGAGGGCAAGAATCTTGTCTGCAGCTTCCTTGTCGCTGATCTCTGCCGTCGATAAGCCGGCCTGTATTTCCTTCTGTTCCTTCTCTGTGAACTCCTTCAGTTCCATAATCTGGTCCTCCTGTCTCCTGAATGCAGAAGATGAACCGCATTCAGTTCAGATAAAGAGTCTACGTCATTATGATGCTGACCGCAATGATCCTGCACCTATGCTGCAGGATAGAGTTTCCCGGACCTGTTTTCAAATTCTTCTATCCTGATGAGATCATCTGATCTCCCTGTTTGAGAGCAGGATCCTTCTTCCGATGTCTGAGCAGACTGCCTCTTAGATGCAAAGACGACCCATTTATGAAATCCGATAATGCCCGATGAGATCATTGCGATGTTCCAGGATATCTTCTTCATAGCGGCGCTGGAATGGCCCGCTATGGTGAATCACATACGGAATTCCCTCTGCATTTCTATGATCTGATACAATCCCGATATGATTCCGGAAGATGACGATATCACCGCCCTGCCAGTCTTCAATCTCATTCAGATCCATACTGCATGGTATCGCATGATTTCTGAACCATACCTGAAGATTTCTCACCCTCCGGTAATCGATATTGGCATCCGGTGTTTCCACCTCATAGTCCTGAGGATTCTGACGGATATCCTGATCGACCAGCACCCTTAGGTCATAGCCTGCTCCTTTCAATGCCGCAGCAACGAGGTCCGTGCATACTCCGTACCCATCATCTGGATATCCCCCGGCATAGTATCTGCTCTGATAGCTCGGATGTGTTTCAGTATACCGAAGGGCACTCTGCAGAATATCTGTCTGATCATCGATCCCGTCTTTGTCTTCATCAGTCTGGCTGAAATAGGCAGAAATCTTGTCACGACAGCGATCCGGAAGCCGGGCAGAAGAGGTATGGTTCTTCAGGAACAGAGAAAAGAAGGCAGCGATGATCAGCACAGCCGCTGCCGCACTCAGCAGGATTCTTCTGAGATTCCTATGATTCGTCATAGACTGCACGCTCTGCTTTCTGCCAAGCCGGATTCCTGATCCGCTTGGAATTCTGCAATCACTCTGCAGGGCAGTCCTGTCATCCCAGCAAAGCTCATCGGATAAGTATTGATGATCAGATTCTTCTTTCCGCACAGCAATTTCAGATTGCAGAGATTCTCTGTAATAAACACCCCATGATCTGCACAGTACTGATCCTTCTGCACATGTTCTTTTCCTCTTCGTACGCCAGGACCGTCAATGCCGATGATCGATACTTCCTTCTGAACCAGAGCCTCGATCAGATGATCGGACAGCTGAGGATGATCAGTAAAATACTTCTTTCCTCCATATCCGACCCGTTCGATATAGCCGGTGCAGAAGGCCGCGAACATATTTTTCGAGACTGCGTCAATCGCAATATCAGATTCCTCGATGTCCCTGCCTTCCACGCTGCTTACGTCAAAGACAATTCCCGCTCTTCTGGTATATTCCAGGGGAAACTCTTTGTTCATGACATCGAAGTGCGTGCCAAGATGTCCAGCTATGGCTTTCTTTTCATTGCCCTGTGCATCCATAACCATCTGAGGGGTGATTTGCAATGAAATATCTACCAGCATTTGATTCTCCCTTCTGTTTCTTTCTGATTCTCTTGTCTGATAAAAGCAACCTGTTCTTTCAGAGCCGGGATTGTCTCATCGAGAAACCACGGATGATTCTTTCTCCATCTCTGATTCAGCGGACTCGGATGCGTGATGGGAAAATATTCCGGAAGATATTCCTGATAATTCCGCACGGTTTCAGTCAGGTTCTGTTTCTGACGGCTTTTCAGATAATATGCACAAGCATAGCGTCCGATCAGCACGGTCAGTTCGATCTCCGGCATTAAGGCAAGCAAGTCCGCATGATACGTTTCCGCAATGAAGGATCTCGGCGGAAGATCTCCGCTTCTGCCCTTTCCAGGGTAATAGAAATCCATCGGCATGATACTCGTATCCGGCCCGTAGAACTCCTCAGGGCTCATTCCCAGCCATTCCATCAGAACCTTCCCGGAAATATCATGAAATGGAATCAGAGATTCTTCTGCTTTTCTTCCCGGAGCCTGTCCGACAATCAGAATCCTTGCATGTTCATGAATCTGAAAAATCGGCGGAATATGCCGTTCAGTATAAGATCGGTTGCGCGGGTCCTGTTCAATATTCTGAATCACCTGTTCTAACGTTTTCATAGTGTTCTGCACCTTGCAAGATAGTAAATCAGCCGTCCCTCTCAAAAGGGAACTGCAGCCTTCCATAGACATCGCGATCAGAGCTTTTTCATCATCCAGAAGGCATCCCCGTAAGTTCCGTCTCTGTATTTCATATAATCCTGGAAAGTTCCGTACTTCTGAAATCCCAGTTTTTCATAGAGCGCGATCGCCCTTTCATTATCAGCGATCACTTCCAGTTCTGCCTGTTCATACCCTGCTTTCTCGGCAGCATCCAGAAGTACTTCCATCATTCTTTTCCCGATTCCTTTTCCGCAGTACTTCTGGTATAACGCGATGGCAAGTTCACACCGATGCCGGAATCTCATAAGCTCTGCCATCCTCATCAGCGAACAGGCCCCGGCAAGTCTTCCATCCGCAATCGCCACCAGCATCAGTTCTCTTTCTGCATCGATCTTTCTCTGAATGATTTTCTGTTCCTGTTCTTCGGAAAGAGAAACCTCTTCCGGCTCACGGATCAGATATGGAGTTTCTGAGCTTGTATCTTTCAGATATCTGATCAGAACAGCAGCATCGCTTGGTTCCGCATTTCTGAGAACTACTTCATGCCCATACCGATCCAGAAAATTATCGGATTCAACTCTCATTCTTCGTCCCCTTCACGACCTGCGCAATCCTCACTGAGGCATCTTTTCCACACTGCCGATTCAATCGTTTTCCATGAAGATTGTACCTTAGATCTCTAGAAAACGGAGACCACATCTGCATGTGATCCCCGTTCAGCAATCTCATGATGCACATCGAATCGAAAGAGAACCTTTCATCAAATCATCCTGATCATTGCTTCGCCAGCATGATTTCCATCTCCTGCCGTATGAATATAGTCGAGATATGGCTTCAGATAAGCCGGTGTCACGAGATACAGTTCCTCTTCGGGACATGTGCATGGCTTTGGCACAATCGCATCCGCATTCTGAGTCATCTCTTTTGAAAACTCCCGTTTCATGAATTCGATGCTTTCATTCAGCAGATCATTCACCGTTTCATAATGCAGATAGAACGTAGAACGATTCACCCCCGGCAGCTTCGCACGTCTCCTTGACTGTGATATAGGCAAAATCTTACTTTTCGAGCAGATGAAGAAAAGCCTGATCCATTCTCTCTGCGGTTGCAAAATATCAGCTTTCACTTCTGTTCAGATGGAATTCACCGCCTTTCTTCTGCTCTCCTTTTTCCAGCATTTCCTGTAAATCGGATAATTGGCAGCCATTCCAGCCAGACCTGCAATTCTGGCAATGACTCCGATCCAGAACGCTGCTGCAGTGCCGTCACCGATCACATTCATGGAAAGGCACATTCCTGCTCCTAACACCATGGCAGAGAGAATGCCGAACGTATAACCAAATACTGTGGCAGGAAGCTTTGCCTTCGCATCAAGCTTGCGGAGCGCAATCACTTTTGAGTTATCTTTCGGTGCATATTCATTTGCGAGATGTTCTGCGCAGATCTTATCTGTATTCATATGTTTCTGTCTCCTTCCTCAGATGACCCTATTAAACCCGATAAAAAGACAGGACTGAACAACACCTAGGAAGAAAAGTGTTGAGTTCATCTCCTTGCAGACTCTCGCCAGGAAGAGAGAATCATTGCTGTTCCTCACTCTGATCACTCGCCCGGCGATGATAGTGACGTCCCTTGTCTTCGTATATGGACTGATCTGCTTTTTTCAGGAGATCATCAATGTCATCCAGATTGCCATGATGCACTGCATAGCCAAGTGAGATGCTCAGACCCATGCTTTCACAGGCTTCCCGGATCGTCTGAATCAGGTGCCTTGCGCCTGCCTCATCCATGCCTTCCCGGATCACCAGGAATTCATCGCCGCCCATCCGGAATACATGATCGCGGTCTGCATACTTCACAAGAATCTCAGCAATCCTGCAGATCATCTCATCCCCTGCCAGATGTCCTTTCGTATCATTGACTTCCTTAAGCCCATTTGCATCGCCGGCGATCAGCGCGATGGTTTCTTCCGATGTGCGCGCATTCAGATAAGCCTGAAGACCAGCCCGGTTGCCGACACCGGTCATCGGATCTTTTTCACTGAGTTCCAGTGCCCCAGCCAGGTTATTCCGGTTCTGAATCATTACCGCAATGAAATCCGTCAGCGTATGCAGCACATAGCCAGCTCGATGGAGCTCATTCTCGCTGACATTCAGGACCAGCGTGAATCCAAGCGATTGTCCTGCAATTGCAAGGTGTCCTGAAATCACATTGCGGATCCCTTCCAGCGGCAGCCAGAACCCGGGATGTTTCCGGCAGTAAGCAGGATAATTGGCAATGATGAGGACTTTATTATCCTGAAACTGCTGATACAGCGGTTCCAGTCTGGAACGCAGCACACTCTGAAGCTCGTCCTTGACCGGCATCTGCCCAGGAACACACCATTCATACGTGCAATGCACGGTCCGCTCATCCCGTTCTTCAAAGACAAGCAGCCGGTCTGACTGCAGGTTCCATCCGATCTGGCTGACTGTCTTATTGATGCCGGTCCCAGGATCCTTCTCGGCCATTCCTGCTGTAATCGACTCATTCGCCCACAGCTCATCATTCAGAAGGTTATTCAGCTGCGCAGTGCTTGCATGATCCGCGGCCGGCGTGCAGATGTACAGCCGTACCATTCTTCCCCGCCATGGCAGGATCACATTCCTCGTGTCATACGTATTCCCGCTGGAAATGAACTTCTCGGACTTCGTGACAAACCGATCTGAAGGCAGCGTGCTGTTCCGGCAGAACTCACACGGCGTATCCCTGCCCTGCAGAACCTGATAGCACTTCTTTCCTTCATAGCTGTAATCCTCGGGCAGATGCAGATCACGCCTCATTGCCTTGTTCACAAACAGAAGATCAAGACTCTCCATATCAACCATCACGATCCGCTGCGGGGACGTTTCCAGCAGCTCCGGTGATAAATTGAGACTTCGGCGCTGCTCATCAGCTTCGCGAATTGATCTGAAAGTGCGATTCTGCTTTTCGATTCTGTTTTCCAGAAGGATCATCAAAGCTGCCGGTCCTGAAGTCTCCGACCCATATGCAATGCTGAGATCCAGAGAGAAATGACAGCCCACTCCATCAATCTCGTCAATTTCCTGCATTCCATTCCGGACCTTCTCTGCCGCATCCAGCAGTTTCTGACCATGCGCCTGCGGTCCGATCAGCAGAAAGCGGAAACCAGGAAGATGAGCAGCAGACGTTCCGTCAGGGAGATGTGCATTCCTGATCAGATCTGCTGCCATGCGAACCGCCTTATCAAAGAATTCCTCTCCGTACGCTCGGCTGATCCGCAGTGCATCATGCAGAGAAAGATAGATCGCTTCATATTCCTGCCCGCTGTTCCGGAAAGCCGCATCATGGGCATTTGCTGCAAGCAGGGATCCGTAGGCATTCAGAAGTCCTGTCATTCCGTCCTTTGTAAAAGAGTCTTCTTTTGCTTTTTCCCAGCTATGAACATACCCTGCGGTTCCCGCAATCCGATTGCCCTGATACCATGGGAATACCGTAATAGGCAGCATCTGGCAGACGCCGGAAACCGCCAGTGTCAGATGATAATGAATCGTTTCCCCATGTTCCAGAACCCGCTTCTCCATCTGCCGGAATTCTTCTTCATCCACAAGAATCCCAAGTTCCTGCAGCGTGCTCCCGATCACTTCTTCTTTTGTCTTCCTGCCGAAATAGGATAATAATTCATCATTGACTTCCAGATATCTTGTCAGCCAGATTCCAAAACAAGGCAAGCATCCGAAGAAATTATTATTTTTCGCAGTATTTCATAAAAAAGACCGTCCCAATTTTGCCGGGGCGATCTCTATACAACATACCTAATATCGATTCTGCTTGCTATGCTTTACCTCTTACCGCCTTTAATCCTTTCGTACTCGTCCATGTCAACACGGACATGCACCTTCATATCGGCTTTTTTGACCAGCAAACATACAGTCTCATATCAGAAACTGTTACAGAAATTATCTTCTTAAATGTTCTTCCGAATTTCTGATCATTAAGCGTTCTCTTTAACAGGGAAGCATTCCACTCGACTGCGCTTTTTTCTATACTAGTATTTAATTTTTTTCACTAGTATTTACCGTTTCAGCACCAGTTTCTATACTAGTATTTTGGTTTTCTTGGTTAGTTTCTTGGCTAGTATTTATCTTTTCTTAGTCAGTTTCTTGGCTGGTATTTCCTGTTTCTGTGTCAGTATGAATTGCATCTGAGGCATTATTGTCATTCTGTTTCCGGTAAATGTTGATTCTCAGATCCACCTCACCGCCAATAAATTCCGGTGCCTTAAGTCCTTCCTCCTGCACTTCCCGAATAATTCTCGGAATCCCGCTTCCCCCAGTGTTCAATCAGATGCATGTATGCAAAAGCATTGGCGATAGCCTCATTTCGGATTCTGGAATATCCCTTTTTCATCCGTTCGATGGTCTGACCCATTGGCAGCTTACCCGGCGACGTGATTTCGAGCCTGTCATCATACACCGCAATCTGCGTATTGTTATGATCCAGATAGCTGCGATGAACTGCCGCATTTACAACCAATTCACGGATACTATCCGGTGGGATCTCATAAACATCCTGCCGGTAGATGCCAACAAACTTTGCGCCCAAGTGAATATTGCGAAGGACATATTGAACCGCATTATCAACCTGCAGCCAGAGCGGACCGGAATACTCTCTGCGATCCACAAAAACTGCATTTGTTGATCCTTTGAAAACACCACATTGCATCACCGTATCGCTGCCAGCAATATCGTATACATATCATCATGACTTTTCCCGGCAAGGATATAAACACCCTGCCGCACTCGCTCCATCAGACCTTCCCTCACATACTTTGGAAGCAGTGCCTTGGAAAACCCCAGTTTCATGACCTGCTTTGTCGTTATGATGTTGTGATTTTCCTTTATATTTTTCATAACAATTGGATTGATCGGCACGGATATCTCCTTTCCAAATAACGTTTACTTTTATATCGATACCATGCGATATTTCGATTCAATTGTCTACTGTGCCTTCTGAGACTGCTATGCCATCAGCTTCTGTAATACTTCTCCAATATCCCCATCAATGCACACGGCCCTGTCTGCAATCTCCTTTGGGCAGTACGCCTCGCCCTTGTTGATGCAGGCATAGAAAGCCTTCGGATTCTCCTTCGTGTACTGCCAGAAGGGGTACTTTATGATGATCGGGGTATTTAATTTATTGCACACCAGTTCTGATCTTCAATACAAATCTTTCAGAATGTTTTTTCTGCCTTCATGAAATCCATCAAATTTACATGCTGGATACCATTTCTTTTCTGAAGCAGATAGTCCGTCGTAATAACGTATTTTGGGTAATTATCCCGGATCATCTCCAGCGGTTTATATTCTCTCTCTTCCGTTTCCCTGCTCATTGCAATCGTGTATGCAACCTGCACGTAGGAATAATTCATCGCCGCATCACGCATGATAAAATCACATTCAAGCTTACCGATCCTGCCAACGCTGACCTTGCTCCCCATACTTCTCGCATAGAAATAGACAATATTTTCCAGTACGGGTCCGAAATTAATCCGGTTATCTGTATTCAGTGCGAAGTAAAAACTCAGATCGCTTAGGTAATACTTTTTCTCACCGGCTATGGATTTGCGGGACTTCAAATCGAAACGATTACACTCATACAGAACCTTCGCATCCACCAACGCCTGAATATATCTCGCCAGCGTCTGTCTGGTTATCTTCTGTCCATTTTTCTCAAGATCCCTCTGCAGATTGGAAACGCTTGTCGTTGCGCCGAAATTGTTAATCAGATACTGGCGAACGGTCTCAAAGCTTTCCCGGTTTCTGATCTTAACCCGATGCCGTATATCTTTTTCAAAAATCTCCTGTACCACGCTCTCAGTATAACGACGCTTATCTTCCAGATTGTCAATCAACACAGCTCTCGGAAAACCGCCTTCCAGAATGTAATTCTGAAGTTCTATCATCGGATTGTCACTAATCTGCACGTGATAAAACGCTTTCATTTGCTCATATTCTTCAAATGTCAGCGTGAACATTTCAAATTCTATATATCTGCCTGTCAGCTTTGTAGCAAGTTCTCCGCTAAGCAGGTAAGAATTGGATCCCGTAATAAAAATGGAGCAGTTACCATCCTCCCGAAAACCATTTATAACCTCTTCAAATCCCTTCACATTCTGAATCTCATCTACAAAGATGTAATTCTGCTCCTCTTCATGAATCCCAGCAGCAATGAGATTTTCCAGTTGATCTGCTGTTTTGATTTTTCTGTATTTGCGCTGGTCCAAATCCAGATAGAGGATTCTATCCGCCGGTACTCCCTGCGCTTTCAGCTCGTCAGCGATCATTTTCATCAACGTTGATTTACCACATCTGCGCACACCTGTAATGACCTTGATAATATCGTTGCTCCGGTAGAACCCTCTGATTTTTTTCAGATACTTCTCACGAGTATACAGGTCCATTTTGTATTCCTTTCCTTATTGCATTTATATAGATCTCATACTCATCATACCATAGGCGGCGGAAAAGTGTGAGTTAACGCGTCATATTTTTCATTTTTATCAAATTCTGATGCGTTAAACCTCAATTTTCAAAGGAAACCCACTCTGGATCAAAGACTCTTCAGCACTTCCCCGATATCCCCGTCAATGCACACGGATCTCTCCGCGATCTCCTCCGGGCAGTACGCCTCCCCCTTGTTGATGCAGGCATAGAAGGCATTCGGATTCTCCTTTGTGTACTGCCAGAAGGGGTACTTGATGATGACCGGTGTATTGGATCCTACGCCAAGCTCCAGATAAAGAACCTGAAGATTCTTAGTCTTAAGCAGGAAGTCCGCATATGCCGCAGACGCTCTGTGCCACCCTTCATCCTCGACAAAGAAATCATCCGCACGAAGATTCATAGTAACATCCGAACCATCATCTGGACATTTCGGAATGAGCGATACCGGAATCTTCATTTTCAGTTCACCACTTTCCGGAACCTGAAACACCCCATTCTCGTCCCTTATGAACCCCTGAGCCTCCATTGCTTTCATTACCCATTCTTCATTATCATAGGTTTTCTGCACGGATGAATTGGCGCTCTGGAAAAGTCCATAGTCTCCTTGGGTGTAGAACAGACGCCTTTTATCGAATCCTGCTCTCTGAAACTGGTGATCTACGTTCGTTGTAACAACAAAATAATCCTTATCTTTCACAAGTGAGAGCAGTTCCCTATAGACAGGCTTCGGTGCATCAATATATCGGTTGAAATAGATATGCCTTGCCCACCACGCCCAGCGTGTTTCTTCATCGGGGAAGGGATAGAAACCGCCGGAATACATATCCTGGATGCCGTACTTTCTTGCAAAATCAAAGAAGGACCTTTCAAATCTCTCTCCGCTATAGGTCAGTCCGGCGGAAGTAGAAAGTCCGGCACCCGCTCCGACCACAATAGCATCTGCCTCTTCGATCTCTTTCTTTAATCCAGAGAGTCGTTCCTCCTTAGAACCTGTTTCGAATGTCATATTTCTGCTGAAATAACGCACCGCACTAAGTCCCTTTTGAATGCTCTCCTGATAACCGTTCGGCATTTCATCGTATAAGTTCTTCATAGTATTTTTTATCCTCATCCTTAAAAACATCAAAGATTACCCTTTCCATACTGCCCGGATGCTTTTTCATCCAATCGTTCACCGTTTGTACCGCAATCTCCGCCGCTCGTTTGTTCGGAAAGCGAAATTCACCGGTAGAAATACAGCAGAACGCCACGCTTTTCAAATTCTGATTAAGACACATATCCAAAGTGTTCAGGTAGCAGTCCGCCAAATCCTTCTCAAGTTCCGGCTTCAGCTCATATTGCACAATCGGGCCGACGATATGAATAATTTTCTTTGCTGGAAGATTGTAGGCATCCGTCAGCATAGGAACAGCAGTCGGCTGCTCATAATCTCTGCCGTATTTGATTCGCAGCTGATTCATCTGTCTGCTGCATTCTGCTCGGAGCTGGACTCCGGCAAAAGTGTGAATGCAGTTGTCAATGCAAGCGTGCATCGGAACAAAGCAGCCCAGCATCTGAGAATTTGCAGCATTGACGATAACATCCACAGCAAGCCTTGTGATATCACCCTGCCAAACAGATAGACCATCGCGGATTTCCGGGATATCTGAAAGCCGTACGATACCTTTTTCTTCTGCTCTACCTTTCAGATATTCATCCTGAACAGCGAGTACATCATCTGAAAAAGCCTTCGGCATACGGATGTTCATAAGCGATCGAAGAATGCGTCGTTTTCCTTCGGTGTCTTTAGGCGTTTCCAAATCTTTATATTGAACAGAATCTGTTTTAAATTCCTCTACGAGATAATCCAGCCGCTGATCTTGTGTCATTTTCTCATTCATACTTTACCTTCTTTCCACCGCACCTGCAGGACATTTCGTCATGCAGTTCCCACAATGCAGGCAGTGTTCCTGCTCGATAACATAGGGACTACTATCTGTCATGATGCAGCCCTGCGGACAGACTGCCGCACAATTTCCACAGCCGATGCAGGCATCAGTAATGAAATATCCCTCTGCCTTTTTCTCTGCTCCGCCAAAGGTAAAGGAGACACGCTCGATCGGTTTCTTGGAAAGATCAAACCACTCACCGCTGCCCTCATAGATCTGAAACACCGTCAGAGAATGCATAGACTCCTCTGTTGGATATATCTTACGCATATACGGATTTTTCTCGAACAGTTCCGGAATCCTCTCATATCCAAGCTCCCGAACTTTTCCACGGATAGAAACAGCCACGCTGCTCATGGTATCCTCGCCTTTCATCGCAGTCAGGGCAAGAAATTCTCTTTTCTTCAGTCTGTCATAAAAGCCTTTGCCCTTTGCGGTAAGGAAATACAACCCATTTTCATCACTGTCCATCATGTCGATTGCTGCCGTCACCGGAAGGCACTCGTCATCGACAGTGGCTACAATTGTTCGATGTATTTCATTCACAATATAGTCAAGATAGTTTTTTGCTTCCACATTAAATACCTCCTGTTCAAAAGGACTCCGACGCTGTCTTCCCCGGAGTCCCGTTTTGTCAGGTTTTTTGTCAGAATGTCCTGCATTCCTGTCCTCAAGTCCGCTATGGTGTACTTTTTCATTTCATCTTCCATAGCATTCTGAATGTTTTTCAGCTTGTCATCCAAAAGAGCATGGATGTTTCGTCCTACCGGACATTCCGGACTCGGTTTTTCATGAAACCTGAATAAATCTCCGCCTTCAACAGGCTCTATAGCCGGATATACATCATAAAAGGATATATCCGACAGTTCTCTTGTTGGCGAGATTCCGCCAGGTTCCCCTTGCTACTGTGATAAACCCTGCACTCTGCAGCTGTATAAGTATTTTTCAAATGATGACCGGATTGGTTCCTATACTTCCCGCGAGAAAATCACTCGTAACCTTATATTCATCCTTAAACGTATCCACACAGGTGAAAATATGTAAAGCCACCGTAACTCTGCTCGATATCTGCATATAAACCACCTCAGGCTACCATTCTGCATCACACATGCTGTAATTTTGCTGGTTATATTAGAATTTGCCGTTCTGGTTCTGCCATGTCTCTTTATCAGCAATGGTTTCCATGACATCCCAATGCTCTACCACCTTGCCGTTCTCAATCCTCCACAGATCGTAGTAGGAAGTAGGAGTTCCGCCAAAGGTACCCTCGGAAACGGCCAGTACATAATTGCCCTGTGCAAGAACCTGATGGATATTCTCATAGATCATCTGAATGCCCTGCTTTCCAAGTGCCTCCAGAGCAGCGCCGAGGCCGGAAAGGCCGTCAGCAATTCCTGTGTTGTGCTGAATATAGGTGTCACCGTCAAAGTAGGAAGGTGTCTTTTCGGGAGCCTTGCCCTGCATTACATCATGAAGGAAGTTCTTGATGATATCACGGTTCTCCTCAGTCTTATCGAGGTCTTCCAGCGAATCGTAGCCGTCAATCTGAGTATGACCGGACGGATTTGGTTCTGCCTTGGCCGCGAGATTGTCCCAATGCTCGGCGATCTTGCCATCAGCATCAAAACGGAAGATGTCAAAGGCGACCTGTTCTCCGGCTCCTGCGAAGTTATATATAGTCTGCAGGAACACCTTGTCACCATCCTCGAATGCACGAATGTTCTTGACAGTAGTCTTAACGGGAGCGGATGCAAGAAAGGCAACGCTGCCTGCAAAAGCGTCAGCGCCTGTGCCATAAGCGAGGTTGTGCTGAATGTAGCCGGGAGCAAGAAGCTCCTTTGCCTTTGCGGTATCACCGTTTGCGAATGTGCCGATAAGTGCCAGTGCCTTTTCTTTCTTTGTCATGATGGTATCCTCCTTAGATTGTCACTAATGATTTCATCAGTTGTAACCACAATGGTTTCATCTGATGAGCGTAATATAGCACGCTGCAATTGTAATGTCAATAATTACATCTATTTTTTCAAGTAAAATTTCCGGACCCTTTTTATGCGTCCGGAATTTATTATTTGTTCTGATATCTATCTCACAGCCACAACTCCCCAACATCTAACTTGGCAGCTCAACATAGTGACATCTCTCGCAGCAACTCAACTCTCACACTTTTTGAGCCGGATTGCCCTTGAATAAGTTGCCGAGAAGCGTTCGTACTGCCCGATGCCAAATTTGCTCGATTGCCCGAAAACCTCTGTATTACTGGGCTTTCGCGTCTATTTTCCTTCGACCCTTGACATCATGCAGACCGTCTCAACATGCCCCGAGACAGTGGAAAATATAATCATGCTGCCTGACTGTCTGTCAGAACATGTCAAAATTCAGTCTCCGTTTGCGGAAACATATCTAAAACTCAAGTATCAAATGAGGAAACATATCTAAAGGAATCAAGGCGCAAAACTGGAAGTTAGCGATTTCTTTTTCCGGTATTCTCTGTCCCACGGATTTCCTCATGATAGAAATAATCCACGATCACCGGATGCCCCTGTGGGACTCTGCCATAAGGCATTTCATTATCTACAAAGGCACAATCATACTTCCTAGCCATTTTCTCAGCTTTTACTTCAAGTGCTTCAAAGTAGCTACGGTTATGCTTGTTATAGATCTCGTCGTAAAGTGGTACAAGATCAGGATTTTTTCCAGCGATATAATCCATAATTGTCTTTTTGAAACCGCCTCGAAGATTGAGATTTTCGAGCCAGAACAGATCGCACTGATCCTTTACCCGCTCAAAGATTGCTTCAAAATCCGTGATACCGGGGAATACCGGGGATACGAAACAGACTGTACGGATACCTGCCTCATATACCTGCTTCATAGCAGCGATACGGCGCTCAATGCTCGAAGCAGAATCCATATCATTCTTGAAATTTTCATCCAGTGTGTTGATCGACCATGAAACGGTTACACGTCCAAGCTTCTTCAGCAGATCAATATCCCGTACCACAAGATCCGACTTTGTGCAAATCAGAATATCTGCGTCACTGCCAATCAGCTGCTCCAGAAGTCTTCTGGTATTCCCGAATTGCTCCTCCTGTGGATTGTAGCCATCTGTCACAGAACCGATAACTACCCGCTGTCCGGCATATTTCTTCGGATTTTTAATTTCCGGCCAATGCTTCACATCAAGGAAAGTGCCCCATTCCTCCTTGTGCCCGGTAAAGCGCTTCATAAAAGAAGCATAGCAATACTTGCAGGCATGTGTACAGCCCACATAGGGATTGACCGAGTAACCACCTACCGGCAGACTAGACTTAGTCATAATGTTCTTTGTTTCCACCTCACGAATGAGGATTCCATTTATTTCTTCTTCCATGATTTCTGTACCTCTAACACTTTATTAAATTCTTCCGGCATTTCCTGAATCATATTTTCATCCCCTATGATAGGGACAAGGTCTTCCTTCATAAACACCGGAATGCCAAGCTTATGTGCCTGGTCCGCCAGAGACCATGCCCATTCCGGCTCCGTATGAATCTTCCTGCTCTGAGCTCCGGTCATGGTGCCGACAACGATCCAATTGATTCCGGAAAGGTCAACTGTGCCGGGATCGTCGAATAACGGCTCAAAGGTAACATGGTAATGTTTTGCTCTGACGTTTTTCCGAAGGGCGTCGATACGCCACAGTTTTGCTTTCCTCGTCACCGTAACGCCAAACCATGCGTTTTCCAGATCGGTATCAAAATCCATCAAATCAGGTCGCTTGGTAAGGAACAGGAACTGATGTTGTGGATTTTCACGGATCTTTGCAAACACCTCGTCTCTCCATTCCGGCTTCCATCCAGAGAGATCGCTCATGCCGGTGAGAAGAAAGTTCTGCGGACGTTTCTTTTCCATCATCCTGAGCTTGCCTGGAAAGAACTCAGGATCAGCGAAGTCATCAATCATATGCCAGCGTTTCACGTTGTTGCGGGCATAGCAATATGTACACCCCACTGTGCAGCCAATGACGATATTCATGTTCTGAATCTGATCTTTGATACAAATACTCATGACTTCTGCCACTCCTCAAGATTCTTTCTGATGCGGTCGAGGTATTCCTCAAACTGGGCAATTTCTTCCTCAGAAAAACCTTTGTAGTAAATACTGCCCATCTCATCAGATACAGAATCGTACTCGCCCTTTAAGGCATGTGCTTTCTCAGTTAGAAACAGGAGTGTTTTTCTTTTGTCCGTTTCAGATTGAACACGGCTTATCAGCCCTTGATTTTCCATTCTTTCCAGCATCGTAGTAAGAGATGTTATCGCTAATCCGCATTTAGTCGAGAGTGACCTGATTGAGATACCATCCTCCTGCCACAGCACATAAAGAATACGTCCCTGGGCTCCATTAAACGCATCAATATTCTTTTCACTGAGAATCTTCTCGAAAATCCGGTCTCCAAGTTGTTTTATTTTAGTGACAAGAAATCCTCCATTCATGTCCATGCAAAAGCTCCTATATAGTAGTTTATTAAAAATATACTATATAGGAGCTTTATTACCAAGAGTTTATATGTCTTAATAGGTAACTTCTGTTTTTTTCAATTCTCCAAACTTGAAGTTGTTAATTACAGTCTCAGAACAGCGATCAGTTCTTCGCCGTCCATTTCACCGGTTTCTTCGAAACCGAAAGAGCGATACATCTGACGGGCAACTGCATTATCGGGTTCATATGATAGCCAACAGTATTCCGCTTTTCCACAAGGCATAGATTTTATGAATTCTAATGCAAGGCTGACTGCTTCTTTCCCGTACCCTCTGTTTTGATATGCCTTATCGATCATAAGACGCCACAGGTTATAGTTTCCCTTTGCAATTTCAGGTGCATCCGTCCAATAATCATCAACATCAAAACCAATCATCAGGAAGCCTACAGGCTTATCCTCATCATATATACCAAACGGGAATGCATGACCGTTTCCCGTAATTGCAGTATACGCTTCAATGATGCTGATCTCATTGGTGGCAACGAAGTTCTTCTGCGATTCCGATACCGTCAGTTTCAGGATATCCCAGACATTATTACCATTTACTTTTTCTAAATGAAGCATATATCTTTACCTCGCTAAATTCCGATTTATATCTTGGAATACGTATCTTGTCTTATTCCAAGTGGCTTTGAAATCAGTGGCAATTATATTCATCTCATCAGCACAATTTTGTTACTTAGTATATCATGTTTGGAATTCGTGAAAAACGTAAAAGCCGTCCCGATAGTCCGAGACGGCAAAAAAGCGATGAGAGGCGGTGCAGATAATGATTCTGCACTGCCTCCCTTTCTGTTCCTGCTCAAATAGCCTTTCCACAGTCACAACCCCTGAAAATAGCAAAGCCACAGTCTCGCCAGTTAAAAATTCATCAAAATAGCCTTCCCACAGCCACGCCAGACCAACT
This sequence comes from Anaerolactibacter massiliensis, assembly GCF_900290205.1. Lineage (NCBI taxonomy): Bacteria > Bacillati > Bacillota > Erysipelotrichia > Erysipelotrichales > Erysipelotrichaceae > Anaerolactibacter > Anaerolactibacter massiliensis. The sequence continues at coordinate 1,103,245 of NZ_OLMH01000002.1, forward strand.
TTTACATTTTTTCTATAAGAAAACGCGGCACCCGTCTCACTTCTCAGAAAGACGGATGCCGCAGAAATGGCTTAAACACTGGCTTTTCCAGCCCTCTTTCAATTTGTTCTTGTTAGCAGAGCCACTGTCTCGACGTTGTTCCACGTGAGCAGCAAAAACTCCATGGCGGTATTGCTCCTGATCAAGCATTCACAAGTTTCAGAAACTTTTTATCGTTCATCTGCTCATTCGTAATATATTCTCCGTCATGAAACAACGCATAGTTTGTAATCGGAGTCGGAGCATTCTGTGCTTTCTCTCTGCTTTCGATATGGATCGCATGGAATGGTATATCATTTTCTCTGGCAGTCTGCTCCAGCACTGGAATATACTTCGCATTGAACGGACACTGGCTGGTGTAATACAGTACATAACCTTTTTCTTCTATGCGCGGATGCTTTGCACATTCCCTGAAATGAGGCTTGTCTGCATCCGTCACAAATGGCAAGTACCACAACTGAATGCCATTGTCCGCCTCGTCGCATACGGTAAAGCCCTTATATTTCAGAAACTTAGGGTCGGCAAGGAACGGCTTCTTCTTAGCTGCTGCCAATATACACAGTCCTTTCTTCCCCTTTTCTTTACTGTCCTCAATGCAGGCGTTCAGCAAGTCTGCAGAATAGCCATGACCTTTGAAGGAACCGGACACCCACAGGCAATCGATATACATATAGCCGTCAGCCTGGATTGGAACCCACGCGTTCTCAGCCGGGATATATTCTATAAAGCACTTTCCCCGCTCCACACTCTTCAGAAAGACAAGTCCCTCTTCAAACCTGTCGGCCAGCCACGCCTTCTTCGATGACACCTGAACATCCTTATTATTGGAAATGGCACAGCAGATATGCTCCTTTTCAAGATTTTCCTTTGTAACTCTGATATACTCCATAGGATCAATTCTCCTTCACTTTTATCGGATGACGGATCACGGTCCTCAGCTTCTCCGGTGCTGCTTTCCGCGCATCGCTCAGATAAATCTCATGGTGCATGCGTTCGTCCGTAATATCAAGAGCATATCCCTGCTCTTCCATAAATCTGTGCATCGCCGCTACCGTGGCAGGCTCATCATCATAAGCCCCGATATGCATACACTGAACACACAGCCCTTCATCATAGGTAAAGAACTCAACTTTCGAAAAATCCTGTTTCTTCTTTGCCGCAGCTTCTTTGACAGCCCAGTCAAAATCATCTTTCGTCACAAAATCCGGCAGACGGATGACGGAGATCCACCGGAAAGAATCCTTATGGGTATAATCGACACCGATCACTCCATCCTGCCACCAGAATCCTTCCAAAGGCGGCACCACATAATCAAAATATCCATCGATCTGATAGCTGCCTTTCTTACTCATCTTGATCGTAAAAGCAATACCGTACAGAAGACCTATCGCCTGTTTGTACTCGCCTTCCTCATCATTGGGATCCCCGCTGCCGCGTACCGCGATAAAATTCATTTCCGGCACAGTTACTATTGAAGGTGTTCCTTTCGGCATATAGAATTCTTGGTATTCTTTTTTGAAATCAAATGCCATAAATGTTAATCCTCCTCATAAAGCTGTAATGTCTCCTCTGCATTCCTGCGGATAATATCCCGCGCTTCTGCCGGCTCCAGCACTTCAGCCTTCGCTCCGAAAGTCATGAGCCAGGTCACAAGGTTTTCCATATCCGTGTAGTCCGCTGTAAAGAGCAGTCTTCCATCATCCGCTTCTGTAAAGCAATCAGGTCCGAAGTCTTCGATCAGGCGCCATTTCATATCCGGTGAAAATAACGCCTTAACCTTAATCTCACCCGGAAATATTTTTTCAGCTGAAAGACCCGGCATAGGTGCATCTCGACAGACAAATTCTTTATCCGTTTCTGTAACGCGATCCATGCGATTCAGCTTAAACAATCTATAATCCTTACGATCCATACACCAGCCCCAAAGGTACCAGCTTGACCATCGAAATACCAGATAATAAGGTTCAACCGTCCGCTCGCTGTCACCGGACGGAGCATAATACCGAAACCGGACCATGTGCCTGTCTCCGATCGCATCCTGTATCGTTTCTATCTTCGGCGCCAGCGAATCCCGATACCACGATGACAGATCGATCAAAATGGAATCCCGTCCGCTGATGAACTCAGAAGATCCCGCCTGTATTTTTTCCATCAGCTGACCGTAATAACTGCTCCCGCTCACGCTGTCCAGGCTTCTCAGTCCTGCAAGGATCATCTGCATGTCCCTGGATGTCAGGATCGTCCTGTCCATCCGGTATCCGTCCATAATACTGATCCCGCCGCCAGTGCCCTGAACTGTACGAACAGGAATACCGGCCTTGCAAAGGTCCTCGATATCTCGGTTAATCGTCCTGCGAGACACTTCAAACTTTTCTGCCAGTTCAGGAGCTGTTGTCTTGTCTTCCTGCAATAAGATTGACAATATTCCTATCAGCCTGTCTATCTTCATGTTCTCTTACGCTCCATTTATATACTAACGCATATAACACGACATCTGTATGTTATGTTTGTTATATCAGAGCAATGCAATTTCAGCAAAAGGAAAACCTGTGGAAATCCCCTATCACGGTTCATTCCACAGGTTTTTTCACATACTCTTCAAACTTTAGTAGTCTGTCAAATGTCTTTCTCTGAACTCTTGATCCTGTAATAATCCTCAGCATCAACGCTAATCTCAACACAGTCCTTCGGCTTCGCATTTTTCTTGCTCAAGAGGCACACCGTCTCGATGTGTGTTTCACTGTCCAAACTATTTCCGATCGGTATACTCATATCGCTGTCGATGATCGGCAGACGGAAGGTAATCGACTTCAGCCACTGTCCGCTGGTCTGCCGCTCTTCGTAGATCTGGATCTCTTCGATGAGGGTTTCCATCAGCTTCCGCTGCTCCTCCTCGTTCATCAGCTTATAAAACTTATCGAAGTAAATCAGAATCTTGTAGATGTTATCCCCGGTGACCTTTTCAGACTCAATGGACTGCTTCTTTGCCCTAGCCTCTATGAGGCTCTGCTCCTGGTCATCGATCTTATCGTACATCCGGTACAAACGGTCATCCAGATCGGCCTTGCGGCGGTTATAATGACGTTCATCCGGATCCAGCTGTTCGATCTCTTCCAGGGTCTTCCGCTTCATGGCGTAGGACTGCTTCAGCTGTTTCTCCAGCACCTTGATCTCCTGATCGATGGCCGTGGTGTCCACCTTCATATTGATCTTTTCCTGCATGAGCGAGGCAAAGCGCGGATTCGAGACCAGTTTCGTGATGATCTCGATCACGGAAGCATCCAAAACCTCTTCCTGGATCTGCTTTTTATAATCACATTTATGACCACGAGTCATGGTCCTGTGCTTGCAGCCGTAATAGTAAAAATCCTTATACTTTGATCCATCTTTCCGGTGCTTGATACTTTTATTACCGTACATCCCTGCGCCGCATACAGGGCATTTTACAAGGCCTGACAAGAGGTGTGTCTTCGTATCCTTCGCCTTGTTCACATGCTCGTATTTCTTTGCCTGGGCGATCATTTTGACCTGGGCCTGGTTCCACAACTCTTCCGAGACGATGCCTTCATGCAGGCCATCCACTACCAGGTAATCATCCTGCTCGACCAGCTTGTATTCGTTGCGGGTGCCATGCACCTTTTCCGTTTTACGGCGGCCATAAGCGATCTTTCCGCAGTACACCGGGTTCTTGATGATACGGCGAATAAGTGCGGAATCAAACAGCGGATTCTTTCCATTATGACGGGCAATCTTATGGATCCCGTGATTTTCCAGATACTTGGCAAGACCATTGGCGCCGATATCCGTGGAGACCCACTGTTCAAAAATGGTGCGGATCGCCGGAGCTTCCTCCTCATTGATCTCCAGTACACCATCCTTCAGGCTGTATCCATAAGGCGGAAAACCACCGTTCCACTTGCCGTCCCTGGCTTTCTGAATCCGGCCCTCCATGGTTTGGACACGAATATTCTCACGCTCGATCTCTGCGACTGCTGACAGAACGGAGATCATCAACTTCCCGGCATCCTTTGAAGAGTCGATGCCATCTTCCACGCAGATTAGATTCACACCGAAATCTTGCATCGTCTGCAGCGTGGACAGGACATCTGCAGCATTCCTCCCGAAGCGCGACAATTTGAAGACCAGTACAAAGGAGACATCATCCTTGCCGGTCTTAATGTCTTCCATCATGCGGTTAAACTCGTCGCGACCTTCTATGGACTTTCCGGACTTGCCGGCATCCTCATACTCCCCCGCAACCTCATAGTCATTGAATTCCGCAAAGGCGCGCATGCGGGTCCGCTGGGCATCCAGGGAATAGCCATCGATCTGCATTGTGGTCGAAACGCGGGTATAAATATAGACCTTGATTTTCTTATTTTCCATCAACGGCTCCTCAAAAGTTTGGACATACTTTCCACGTGCATCTTACCATATATATGTCCATTTTTCAATAAAAAAGAAGGCCGACTCCATGGAAACATCCACAGAATCGGCCTGATTGTTATGCAGCCTGTCTCGCTTCTGCACTAAGCCGCATATATCTTCGATACACTTCTTCGATGCCTTTCAGCCTGCTTTGCTGTCTGGGATCCGGCAGTGCGTCCAGATCCATCTCCCCGGCATATTTCTCTATCATATTGGCGAGAAAATCCGCCAGGCCGCTCCACACATCATTCTCGTACATCCGCATCCCTCCCTTTCGTTTTATTCCTTTCACTCCGATCGTCACGGGCGTAGGCCTCCAATACCTCCGGCGGGATCCGCTCCAGAAGGGCCACCGCAGCGTCATAGTCACGACGAAGCTGCAGATCTGCCATTCTCTTTAAAACGCTCTCCTGGCGGCTTTCCTTCAGTTCTGCCGTAAGGGTTTCGTTTGCCAGTTCAAGCGCCGCGTTTTCAGCCTTCATGGAACCGAAAACCTTGCTGTATTTCCGGACCTGCGTGCTCATCTTCTCTACACTTGGGATATACTTATCCAGCACCTTACCGATCTCGGCAGCCTTAGCCTTCGCATTGAAGGCATTGACCTCCGAGAGCAGACCCTCCAGCTTCCCCCTTTGTTTATTGAGCCGTGTCATCTCTTTGAAGACCCGGGGAGGGATATAGTCCCTGCCGGTTTCGCTGGCGCTTAATCCCCTTTCAAGCTCCGGGAACCTTTTGACCATATGCTCCCAGTAGGCATCCTGCCACTTGATGAGTTTTTTCTTGTTGCCGATGATCTCTTTTGCCGAAAGTCTGCCGTCTTCCGTCAGCGGGACAAAAGAAAGGTGCATATGGGGCGTTTTCTCGTCCATATGCACCACGGCTGAAATGATCGTATCAGGATTCTGTTTCTGTTTGATGAACTCCAGTGCTTCCCGGAAGAAGGCTCTGATTTCCTTCATACTCTTTCCCTGGAAGAACTCAGGACTGGCGGTGATCACTGTCTCCACCAGCCTAACACTGTCCGTCCGGGTCCGGCATCCGGCTTCTCTGATCTGTCTTTCTGCTTCCGTCCGGTACCGGCCCTGAGGTTCAACCAGATGGAAATTCAGATGAGTCCTGCCAGGGTCGATATCCGGGTTACTGGCATAAGACTCTTTGGTTCTTTCGTCATGGGCCTCGATCTTCCCGATCTCCGGCCCCTTATATTTCATAAATCGCATGATCGCGTACTGCGGTGCTGCCATAGTGTCTGCTCCTCCTTCAAACTCTGTAGTGGTAAAGACTTCCTGATTATTGTGTTCGTACGTACATGCGTACAGACGGTACCCTGGATGGGCTCCGTACGCTTGTACGCACGTACGCATGATTTGACAGCTTTATTTAAGAAATGGGTTATCATGATCGATGACCTCGACGCCGCGATATCCCCGGCAGCGTTTCTCCTTCCCTCGATAGATGTTGTTATCCGGGATCAGATGATACGTTTCCGCATACTGGGAAAGGAAATTGGCGAAGCTCTTCATGGAAAGCGCATTGTCCGCATTGTCATCACACCATTCCTTATAAGCCGCATACAGATCGCAAGTCGCAGCCTTACTGTCTTCATGGAAAGTGAGGTACCCTTCGGATGCCAGAAATTCCAGGATGTTGTTCGCGTCCTTCACAATAGCATCGATGTTGTCCTTTGACCGGCCACTGATGTTAAACCGGTAATCATTGGCGACAAGCCGCTTAAGTCCCTCCAGGCACCAAAGAAAGATACTCTCTTTTTCCGCGATCAGCTTTTCGACAAGATAGGGATCGTCAACACGGCCTTCCGGCTTGTCCTTCGTGGTGATTACGATCTGCCGTCTAAAGAACCCATCAGACCGATCGTGAAGTGCGGTAAGGGCTCCGTTCCCAAAGCAAAGGAATCGGACATACAGGAGGCTCTGATAACTCTGGATGCCTTTCCGTTCGACATCCATCTGGCACTCGGAAGTGACAATGGATTTGATATAGTTCGTCTTAGTCAGCGCACTCATATCCATATCGTCATCCACCATGAGCAGCTTATCCTCCAGGTCTGCCCTGGCAAAGCGGTTTGTTTCAACTTTCTGAATGCTGGTGGTGTTCATATTGATCCCGAGGATCGACCGCATCACCAGTCCGATCCGGGATTTGCCTTCGCCGCCCTTTCCGATCATCAGGAGCATCTTCTGGGCCTTCGTAGTAGGAAGCAGGCAATATCCCAGGTACTCCTGCAGGGTCGGGATATCTTCTGGGACCAGAAGCTCCGAAAGGAAGTTCAGCCAGACGTTCGCTATGCCTGCCGCCGAGTTGTATGCGACCTCCAGCCGGTTCCGGCAGTATTCCTTTTCTTCACTGAAATGACCGTCCAGATACCAGGTACCGTTTGAAACATGGATGCGGTCCTGATGCAATGGTGGCTCATCAGCGAAGGCCATCATCCTGACTGCCTTCAAAAGGTCCTCTACCTTTCTGGCAGTTCCTGATTTGACCCAATCACAGATCTCCATAAAGATTTCGCGCTTTAAGGCGGCCTCGTCAGAGATAAGACCATCGACGGTATACAGCTTCCCATGGACACATTTCATAGGATGCGCCTCGAGAAACGAACAGCAGAATGTCATCTCATCGATCCTGCGGTCTTCCGTGAGCCATACCGGGGCATCAGGAGGCAGCGTTGATTTTCTCGGCATTATCCGACCTCCTTTCCTTCTCATGGGCTCTGTTCACGCAGTCCTCAAGTCCGGTGATTTTGCCATCCTGCATCAGTTCCATGACCACAGCCTTCCGCTGTTCAAGATTGCCGACCGTTAAAAGGTCTGCCAGATATTCGATATAGGCGAACATCTGGCAGGCTTCCACAAAGCGGTCATCCGGCTCTTCTTCCATCGAAGTGGGTGCATACTGCACCTTCCAGTTCTCCAGAAGGTGCAGATAATCACAAAGCACCCGCTGACAGTAGCGTTCATCATCACGGAACGCCCTGATCATCGGGTGCCTGGGTTTTGCAAGTGCAGCGACCTTCGGCGGATTATCCGGGTCGATTCCAAAATCCTCCGCGATCTTTCTGGCCGCCTCATAGAGACTGAGATCAAACAGTCCTGCGACCAGGTCGATCACATCACCCTTCGCTCCGCATCCGAAGCAGTAATAGAAGTCCGGATTGAGCTTAAGGCTTGGATGGCGGTCATCGTGGAAGAGACACCGGGTCATGTTATGGCAGGTCACGGTAAGCCCGTATGCCCTGGCAGCCTCCGGCACGCTGACACTTGCTTTAACAGTTTCAAAATGGTTCATAGTGCATTTCCTCCTTCAGAATTATTTGGATTTTTCATCCTGGTTTCTTATACGGAGAAAATGCCGGGGAACTTAAAAATGAGGCGGTTCTGGGATTTGGAAGAAGCAGAGAGGGTGAAAATTGCAAAAATGCAATCGAGACCGGATTATGGGACAGTTATATGCGTAAGATAAACTCGTAGAAACAATGGCAACGAATCCCACTGGACAATTTTTCGGTTTTGAAGAAAAGTGTCCAGTAAGACCACGAGACAGCAAAATCAATGAGGATTCCCATCCTACAACAATTGTAATCATTTGATTGCATTTGTTTTCTTTCTGTGGTATGCTATAGGTGGTTAAGGTATGACCATAAACCATTATCAAGTCAGGAGGATAATACGATGGCAAGCACATTAGTTCAATTCAGGACAGAAGATACAGAAAAACTCCGTGCCGTTCAGATCCTTGATCGTCTCGGGCTCTCTCTTCCCGCATATCTGAGGATGTGTGTTTCAAGGCTGAACCAGGAAAACGGTATTCCTTTCAGTATGAAAATAGAGGAAGAAACCAATCCCGGTATCCGCGCTCTTCAAAGGGCCAGTCGGATCGCAGAGGAATATGGCATCTCAGACATGACTCTCGAGGAGATCAACGCTGAAATCGCAGAAGCAAGGAAATAAACGCCTATGAAGTATTATGTGGTTATCGACACGAATGTCCTCGTCTCAGCAGTTCTGAAGTCACACTCTGTTCCGGGGAGCATCGTTGAACTTGCCTTTGACGGGCCAATCATACCCATTCTAAATGAGGCGATAGAAAAGGAATATCGGGAAGTACTTTCCCGTCCAAAGTTTCATCTTCCTGAAGATCTCATAGAAGGCATTATGAGCACTTTTCATAAACGTGCCATTTATGTCGATGCCGAGCATCTTGACGTTGAACTGCCGGATCCCAAAGATCTCGTATTCTATGAAGTGGTTATGGAAGAACGAAAAGAGGAAGAGGCTTATCTTGTGACCGGAAATATCAGGCATTTCCCAAACAGACCCTTTATCGTGACCCCTCGGGAGATGCTGGACATTATCCTAAGGGATCAGGATTTCCGAGATGAGTAATCCCTGACCAGAAAAGAGGCCGCCATGTCCGACACTTATCTCCCCGGCGATACCCGACAGCGTATCCAGGACCTTATCAAAAACAGGAAGATCACCCAGGCCGAACTTGCCGAAAAGGTCGGCCTTTCAAACAGCGCCCTCAGCCGGTATCTCCAGGGGCGGACAACGAACCTGGGCGATGGTTTCATCATCCGGATCGCCAATTACTTTGATGTGTCGACGGACTTCCTTCTTGGTGAAACGGATATCCCAGATCGGAAGAATTATGATATTGAGGAGCTTAGGCTCTCGGCGGAGACAGCAAAACTCCTGTATACGGGGAAGGTCGATGCATCCGTACTGAATCAGCTGATCGAGCATCCCCGCTTTCCGCAGCTACTGCTTTTACTTGCACGGTATCGGGACGAGACCATGATTGCTGGGATCAATGCGATGAACCAGATCCTGACCTTCATACGATCTCTCACTCTGGATCAAGCAAACCTTCATCCGGAAGATGCAGATACAGCGAAAAATGCCGCACAGGATTTGAGGTTGCTTGCTACTCCTCCTGTCACAGCTGATACGAACACGATCCAGAATCTTTTTATGCAGATCGTACGAGATATAAAGAAAAATGCAGAGTCGGCGTCAGAAGCACAGCAGGCCGCGACCACCGAAGTGTTAAAGCTGCTGCGAGAGAATTTGACCAAAGATGGTGAGTCAGTTGATCTCAGCAAGCTGACCGCTGAAGATCTGACAGTAGCGGTTATGAAGACCATTTCAGAAGCTGGCATACCGGAAGAAAAGCTCACATCACTTGGCGCCAGTTTCCTGGATTTGTTGAATGCTCTAAAGGAACCGGATCATGACGAATGAGGAACTCTGCATTCTGGCGCAAAGCGGAAATGCCGATGCAGAGAATGAGCTGATTGATCATTTGCTTCCTTCCCTTAAAGCACTGGCTGCCAAATTTGAGGCGCAGTACTCTGGCCTTCAGGTTGAAGCAGACGATCTCCTTCAGGAGGGAGCCATCGGCTTGCTAAGGGCTGTTCACTCTTTCCTTCCGGATAAAGGCAACCTGTTTCAAACCTACGCATCCCGGGTTTCCGAAAATGCCATGATGGATTACGTCCGGAAATGTGCATCTGCCGTTCCTTCCACAGGTCAGATGTTAAGTCTCGACATTGAACCCTATAACGATCCGGACAATGATGAGAGCAGTTTTTACGACAGGCTTTTTTCAGAGTACACAAAGACACCGGAACAGATTTATATCGAAAAAGAAACATATGAAGAAGTCCATCATGCCCTGGATATGATCTCCCCCAGGGAACGCACATATCTTCGTTACCGCTACGGCTTTGACGATGATCTTCCCCACGATAGGGTAGAGACTGCAACCCATTTTCATTTAAGTGACAGCCGCGCAAAGAGCATTGAACGAACCGCTCTCCATAGTTTCCGCGAAGAGCTCCATTGGTAATATCAGTAATCTCATTGTCTGGTTTTTGTATACCTCTATCCTCGATCCGGCCCGGAATCGGCACCGTGACAGGAGTCACGCCACCATTCCTATTGCGTCGTTCAATTGTCCGCTTCCATCACGGAAGCGACCTTTTCTCTCCGCAATACAAAGACAGCAGCCTGTGCTTCAACTGTGCACACGCTGCTGTTTTGCTGCCGGCTTTCGGATAAAGGTATAACACACTAGACTTTCCACGGAAAGTCGTGTGCCAAAAGGGACTCTGTCCCCTTCGGAATCCTCTGCCACGAAACCTATGGTTTCTTTGGAATCTTCCTTTTCTTCTCCGGCAGTTCTTCCCACATATTCCGAACCAGATCGCATAGGAACTCCTGATTATCCACGTCATCAACCAGAAGCATCTCCTTCGCCCCATCATAAGGCAATTCCAGCTCTGCATCCGGCATCAACTTCACCGCCATTGGAACCGGCTTTACGAGAAGCCTGTCATCGTATATTCCGCCAAATACCTTTCCGCGATAATATAGAATGTATTCGCCCATCATCGCCCGGCTGCTGATTTCATCCAATTCTGATAATTGCTCCAGAACAAAGTCCAGATACTCTTTTGTTGATGCCATGTTCAGCCTCCCTCTTTATAGGTCAAATATACTCATCTGCGGATATTTCTCCGGCAATTCACTCATAAACCGGAAACAGTCCTCCGGACTTGAGAGAATCCCGTTTTCCTTACAGATTCTTTGAAATATCTCAGTCAGTTCTCTGGCTTTTGGACTTGGCAGATCATATGCATTTCCATACCTTTTGATATAGCGTTCCTTCATCCCCGGAAAATGCTTGTCCAGCGCGGCGTAATAATATTCCCGGTCTCCCTCCCTGAGTGTCAGCCCCATTCCAAAATCAATAATCCCTTTGACACCGACCCGAACGCACGCATGCAGGATAGATGTAATATTTTCTTCCGTATCATTGATGAACGGCAAAATCGGAGTCAGCCAAACTACAGTAGGAATTCCCCTTTTCTGCATTTCTTCCAGTACTTCTATCCGCCGCTTTGTATTGCAGACATTCGGTTCCAGTACCTGGCACAAGCCATCATCCCATGTCGTGAGCGTCATCTGCACCACACATTTTGCGGAGCGGTTGATCTCCGAAAGCAAATCAATATCCCGAAGGATACGATCCGATTTCGTCTGTATTGCGGCCCCGAAACCATTCTTCAGGATGATCTCCAGGCACTTCCTGGTCAGCCGCAGCTCTTCTTCACAGTGCATATAGGGATCCGACATTGCACCGGTTCCGATCATGCACTTCTTTCTTTTTGAACGAAGAGCAGACTCTAAGAGTTCCGGAGCATTCTGCTTTACTTCTATATCTTCAAAAGGATGCGTAAACTGATAACACCTGCTCCGGCTGTCACAATAAACACAGCCGTGGGTACATCCCCGATAAATGTTCATTCCAAAGTGTCCGCCGCTGCCGGTCAGAATCCCTTTTGCATCAACAAAATGCATTTTATCAGCTCCCTTTTACTTTAATCGGATGCCTGATCCCGGTTTTCAGTTTCTCAGGTGCAACCTTCCTGGCATAGTCAATCAACAGAAGGGCAGATGCAAACATCGCACATCCATACAGCATATAGAACCTGAACTGATTCCTTCAGCGTCCCGAATCCGAATACGGCATCCAACAGAAGCAGATGTATCGTAATTCCAGCGATGTACATGACGGATACCACCGTCAGATTCGCGAGGAATGTTATCCGTACAAGTCTGCTTCTTCCAAACACGGTACACCGCAGAATGCTGTCCTCCCCTGGAATCAACCAAGTGACACTTTATCGCAACCGAGTGGAAGAATAAACTGTAACACTTTAATATCTGCGGCTCAGGATCTGATATACAATAAAATACAGAACGGAAATCCCACATGTTATGTAAAAACAGGCAAATCCGTAAGGTTTCAAATCGATCGAAACCAATACAACCCCAACTATGGCAAGTGCCTGGATCACGATAATCAGCGTCACGCTTCGTGATTTTTCGGCTATAAAAGCAAGACGTTCATCCTGATTGGCAATCTCCAGCTTTTTCGCATATTCCGGATTATGTCTGACTCTCCAATCCCCAACCAATCGATTCAGACCGTAGGCAAAAAGGCCTGCGCCGACTGCACAGGCCGCGATTGGAAGATCCATTACAGTGTTTAGGACCAGAAGTCCGATTCCAAGGACCGTTATAATAATATATACCTGCTTAGGATAATTCCCTTTCATGCTTCGTCAACCTCCTCATAAATAAATATATCTTCAATTTTCAGCTCAAATGTCCGTGCCAGCTTAAAAGCCAGTGTTATCGACGGATTATAACGTTCTCCTTCCAGGGAAATGATCGTCTGACGTGTCACCCCCAGAAGGTTTGCCAGATCCTGCTGCGTCAATTGTCTGGCCTTTCGCAATTCTGCAATTCGATTTTTCATATACACCTCTGCAACATGTAAAGTTTGCTTTACTCTTAGAAGCATAACATGCGCAAGTCGGCATGTCAAGCATGCTTTACATGTTCATTCCGGCTTTATAGAAAACTTTCCTTCCGGGTCCGGATCCGAAAAATGCCATAGACGCAAATAGGAATGCCAATATATCAGCATTCCTATCTTTCTCGCCAAATTGAGTTTTGGGATTTTATATCATTTGAAAATGCCTGAACGCCTCTGTAATCGCCTCTTCTTTCTCCTTTGGTGTCTCCGGCGACCTGCTGTCCTCATTCTTCGGAAGGTTATAATTCTTCCTCTCTATGATCCCGCATTTTCGCTTGGTCTTCGCGATATTCAAATGGCTTACATGAAATCCGTACTTCTCCTTCACCCACTCCTTAATCTCCTGATAGGTCGCCTTACTCTCCGCCGCCGTCAGATCCATCTCATCCATATCTACCTTCACGCTGATATGATTCTTTGCTTCGGAAAGTTTGGACAATAAACATACCGTCTCCACGTGATCCGTCATCGGAAATAAATCAACCGGAACGATCTTCTTTACCCGATAGCCTCTGCAGGTCAGATTCTTGATATCTCTTGCCTGAGTCTTCGGAAAGCAGGAAATATAGACAATCCGATCCGGTTTCATTTTCGCTAAATGCTGCATGAATCCCTGAGTCATTCCAGATCTGGGCGGATCGAGGATCACGACATCCGGGCAATCGATCAGCCGATCCAGAAAGCGGTTTGCATCATCGCAGTAGAATTCTGCATTCGTGATGTGATTCAGCTTTGCATTATGCTTTGCATCTCTGATCGCTTCCGGACTGATTTCCACTCCGATTACTTCTTTCGACTGCTTAGCCGCAATCAGAGAGATTGTTCCGATTCCGCAGCACGCATCAAGCACTGAATCATTTCGGGTAATTCCTGCCAGATCGATGGCAGTCTGATAAAGAACCTCAGTCTGTACAGGATTCACCTGATAGAAAGAAGCAGGAGAAATATGGAACTTCATGCCAAGCAGTTCATCCGAAAGATATCCAGGACCATACAGGACTCGGCTTCTTTCTCCAAGTACCATACTCGTATGTTTCCGATTGTAGTTCAGAACGACGGTCTCAATCTCCGGAAATCTCTGAGTCAGAAGACTGACAAACTTCTTTGCGCCAGGCAGTTCCTCAGATCCGATCACAATGACTGCCATTGCTTTTCCCGTCGCATGAGCCACCCGGATATAAGCATGTCTCAGGACCCCTCTTTCAGTATCTTCCTCATACGCAGGCAGATGCATCTCCTCAGCAATCTCGATGATTCCCTTTAAGATCCGGTTTGCTGTCTCATTCTGGATCAGGCATGATCCGGAAGACACAATCCGGTGTGTATGCTCTGCATACATACCGGCCACGAGTCTTCCATTCCGGTCTGTTCCGAACGCCGCATAGACTTTATGCCGATAATGATAAGGATTCTTCATTCCAATGGTCAGTTCGACATGATATTTCGGGTACAGCCTTGAGAGCTCCTCATGCTTGTGCTTCAGCTGCTCTTCATAGCTTTCATGCAGTCTGGTGCAGCCGCCGCAGATCTTCTGTACCCGGCATTCCTTGTTCATAGCACTACCTCCCGGAGATTATGGACAGCATGATCCGAAGCATTCCTAAGCACTTCATAGGACTGATGGCCGCAAGCCACCAGAACATAATTGCGGATGCCGATCGCTTTTGCAGTTTCCATGTCATGCAGCGTATCGCCGATATACATGCATTCATCCGGATTCACACCGGAGCGGATCATCCAGTGCTTTGCCATTTCCACCTTGGATTCCGCAAGCATATTATCCATGCCCATCCGTTCCCGGAAGTATCCGGCGATCCCAAGCTGTTCAGTCTGCTTCAGGAGTTTCTCCTCCTGGCAGGCAGAAAGAATCACGTTCTGATAGCCCTTCTCTTCAGCTTCCGCAATCTTCTCCAGAAATCCATCGGTCAGACGGCAGGATGAGAATCCTTCATCATACCGTTCATTGAACTCCACGGAGATCTGCTCATACGACTCATGTTCAAACGTATATCCGAGCTTGTAATAGTATTCAATCACCGGAAAGCAGAACAGACTCCGGTACTGTTCTCTTGTGTATCCTGCCTTCATATGCCGTTCCATGAGCATTTCATTCTCAATCTTCAGGCAAAGATCAAGATCATCCAGTATCGTTCCGTTGTAGTCCCAGATCAGTGTTTTCATGGCATTCCTCGCTAGGCATCATTCTATCACAGGCGACTTCTGATCAGACCATTCCGGAAAGAACCTTACAGAATGCACGGAATGACTATGGCATCAAAGCCAGTCACGATCAAGACTGGAGGTATGAAAGAATACAGCAGGCTGAATGAGCTTCCGAAAGGAAAAGCAGAAAATCATTTTATTCACGGATGTGCCGTGTTCGAAGGCGGAGGCTGGCGGGGAGTATATACCCAGGGGGTCATCGATGAGCTGATGATCCAGGGAATCAATCTCGACTGTTCCATCGGGGTATCGGCAGGAGCGCTGATGTCCGTCAACTATCTGACCGGACAGATCGGAAGAGGACCATATATCACTCTGAAATACCGGCATGACAGCCGGCAATGGCGTAAACCCAATTCAAGGTTCACGCCTTATTTTCTTTTTGGTCGCAAGAGAGGAAGCTGCAGCTTTCGCAAGCGCAAAAAAGCCCCTGTCAGGAAAAGAATCGTAAATTTTTAATATGTATTCAGAGCCTTATCGGGATTAGAATCAGATACAGAGGAGCTGCCTCTATACTACGGCTGGAATCAATGGTTGGAAGTCATGATTCCAGCTTTTGTTATTTTCAGAGGGGGATTTCGTCTTCCATCAAGACGGTGCCTGGTATTGTTGATCTTCCCTTTGAATTTGTCCCAGCGTTTCAGATGCCGGTCCCCGCGAACCATTACTTTAAACCTGCTGCACTCTTTTATACATGAACAGGCATATTTCAGCGAAAACTTCTTCTTGAAGAATGCCCGCACAAATGACGATGAATGGCACTTTTCAATGATGTTTTTATTGTTGATGAGATGCTCTTTGTCTTTCTGGATTTTTTCAGAAGCAGCGTTATAAAGCAGACTTTTCAGATTGCTGAAAATAAATCGGGACATTATCTCGTTATAGATCACATTTGCACGGGCGCTGTTGAACTCTTCAATGTCGATCAGATTCTTTAAAATATCATATCCTGTCTCAATGTCCCATCGGTCATTGTGATACAGATTAACGATTTCATCATGAGAGAATTCCTCCTGAGGCAGATTGGTAAAGTATTCCGTATCTGCGGATTTCGGCACCCGGATCTTGTTTCCACTGCCGGTGGTATGCTCTTCTTCGTATTCATAATGATTTCTGAGCAGTCTGATACGCATCTCCGGATGTTCAGAGATAAAGGTCTGTATTGCCGGCCGTATGATCCGCTTCTGCCATATTCTGTCAATCAGAATTGTCAGCCATGTATCTTTGCATTCTGCCGGGATCTCAGCTCTCTGCTTTCTGAAGAAATTGCTTTTTGCCCGAACGAGGTATTTCCAGCCTTTCATCTCACAGTATTTGAAAAGTTCAGCACTGCCATAGTAACGATCAGCCAGGAGAATGACCTTATCATTCTTCAGAACCGATTCCAACGCTTCAAGATGCTGAAAAAGAAGCGGAATTTCTGAAGTATCACAATGCGCCACTCTGAAATCAAGGATGATATGGTTAAGAACATCATATGCGATAGAAACCTTTGCCTGCGGTATCCCATAATGAGCTTCTCCATTTTTATATCCGCACTTCCGTCTTCCGAAGGTTTCTCCCAGGGATGAATCATCAGGCAGATTTATAAACGTTCCATCTATGGCGATCAGAAGATATCCTTTGTAATTTCTCTTTTCCATTGTCAGGTAAATCCGATCCAGAAATAATTCCTGGATCTTCTGCCAGACGCCATGATTGAGAATTGACATCCGTTTCAGAACAGCCTGCTTGGACGGCCTGTCGTTAATACGCAGATCGCTGTAGAAACAGTTAATATCTTCGCTCAGAGTCCTGCCATGACGAAAAATGAGATAGTTGAGCAGGTAACGCAAAGGCATCTTGCCATCTTCTCTTGTAAAAGAGGACTTGATAATTCTTGCAGCCTCAAACAGGGATGGATCATGAATGATGGAAGCGAAAGCCTCAAGGACATTACTGAGGCCCATAAGATCCTTTACTACTAATCGGAATTATCGTCGTATACGAGGCGCGGTTTCTTTTTCGCGAAAGCTGCGCGAATATAAGGAACCTGATCATTATCGAACAGCCCCAGTTCTCTGATTGTACGGTGTTTAACCTTTCCATCTTCCCGATAAGACTCAGTAAGGTAGATAAAGGAAGTTCCCTTTCTGCCTTTATTATTAGGTACTACTTTGACAAACATAACAGCCTCCTTTCCTATACTACATATACTTATATTATGCGTATTAAGAAGATTATTTATCAAGATATATCTATACTACATTCCGCCTGTTCGCAGCAGATCTCAGCGCAAAAGAAAAGGCGTAGACCCTTATTTTGGGTTTACGCCATTGCCGGCATGACAGCCGGTTTGTGGGCTGGCGCGCATTGATCGAGAACCATGGCATCTCCGGCTTCCGATTCATGCATGAAGGCGTTGAGCAGATCTGGCCGGCAGACAATGCCCGCTATTACCGCCAGGACCTTCGGCATGTAGCAATTGCCACAGACATGAAGACGGGGATGCCAAGATACTTCGAAAAAGGAAAAGATCCCTGGTTCTGGCGAGGAGTACGAGCAGGCGCCACCGTTCCCTTTCTGTCGGAACCCGTTGTCATAGAAGGAGTCCCCTTCATGGATGGAGGAATCTCTGATCCGATCCCTCTGGAATGGGCACTTACTCAGGGATATGAAAAGATTCTGATCGTCAAGACCAGACCGGAAGGATGGAGACAGGAAAGAGACTACCCTGCCCGCCTGTGTGATTCTTTTTATAAGAAGTATCCGGAATTCGATGAAAAGCTGAAAACCATGAAGCACAGGACCAACCGGATTCTGAATCATATTGATGAGCTGGAGGAGAATGGGAGAATCTTCGTGATCAGTCCCTCTGAGAACATCCGGATCCCGATGTTCTCAGGAGATATGGAAAAGCTCGGAGCTCTCTATGAGCTAGGAAGAGCCGATACAAGAGCCTCTGCACCTAGCCTCAGAGAATATCTGAGCGAAACAGAATAAGATGAAGCAAGACAGATACTGCCTGTTCATGAAAACCGGGCCATAGGAATTGTTTTCCGCATTGGTCCAGTTTTTCCATCCGCATGCAGATGATTCAGCCAAACTTTCGCCAGGAATTGGTTCAGATGTTTCTGGAGATGATTCTGAATTGTCATATCCTATTCAGTGATCTCAACCTGGTTTCCTTCTATTGCACAGATACAGCTCTCATAGTAGCCATCTCCGGTTGTTCTGGGCCCGCTGATCACCTGATAGCCATCCCTCTTCAGAGTCTCCGTGAGTTCATCCACCCTGGCTTTGCTGCCGACACTGAATGCAATATGAACATACCCGGTCCTTGCCGTTCCTTTTTCCGGATCCGTCATGCCTGGCTTGTTCATGATTTCCAGACGTGCTCCATCAGAAAAAGACAGAAAATAGGATCTGAAGCCTGTATTCCTGTTGTGATAAAGCTGATTCGAAACAGCGCCGAAGTATTTCTCAAAGAACTGCTTCGTCCCTTCCAGATCATTTACATACATAGCAATATGTTCAATCCTCATCAGTTTCTCCTCGGAATCTCTGCCCGCAAAAGAAAGCTCACCTTTCTTTCGCTTCTTGAATCATCATCCTGATTGCTTCGATTGCTGTCTTCAGGCACGAATTCATGTCTTTATCTGAAGCATACTCTTCGAACCCGAGCTTTCTGCGCTCCTGGTTCTGGAATACCAGGAGCACAGTACTGACCTTTACATGCCGTACTGATGCAATGGTATAGAGTGCAGCAGATTCCATCTCAGAGCAGAGCGTACCGCCCTTCAGCCATGCATTCCATTTGTTCTGAAGCTCGTAGTCCACACCCATGGTCTCAGGCTGCTGCTGACCATAGAACGAATCCTTGCATTCCACAATCCCGACATGATACCGGTACCCGAGCTTCTTTGCTGCATTCACCAGATTCATCGTCACATCAAAATCAGCAACTGCAGGAAACTCAATCGGCATGTATTCCTTTGAGGTTCCTTCCATCCGGATCGCTCCGGAAGCAATCACGATATCACCAGGAATCACATTCGGATCCATGCCTCCGCTGGTGCCGGTACGGATAAACGTATCAGCCCCGCAATGAATCAGCTCTTCCATTGCGATTGCCGCAGAAGGCCCTCCGATTCCGGTAGAGCATACACTTACTTTTTCTCCATTCAGAGTTCCGGTATAGGTCGTGAATTCCCGGTTTGATGCAATCAGCTTAGGATCATCAAAGTATTCTGCGATCCGCTTGCATCGGCCTGGATCTCCAGGCAGAATCACATACTTTCCTACGTCTCCTGGTCTGATGTGCAGATGAAACTGATAGTCTTCTTTTGTCTTATCCATGATTGAATAAGATTATATAACATCATGAAAAATTCCGCATGGTTATGCCGGGAAAATAATATTTTCCAAAAGCGGTTGACGGTTTTAGCCGTCAACGTCCTGCTTTACCCACCTTTCAGTACTTGGCAAGCAGGGCATACTCGTAAGAGTATGCGGATTTTCGTACGGAACCGTCATCGCCTCGGTAACTGGCGAGCAGTGTTCCGATCCGGATCAGAACCTCTTTCGCCAAATCTGGCTTGTTGGGATAATCCCAAACCCTTATGATCGCACAGGTGCGAGCTACGCGTTTTCACGCTTCCAAAGACATTATGTTCTTCAGAAAGTTAATTCAAGAAAGAGACAAAACATATAATTACGCTTCTTTGGATTAACGCCATTCTGTTTCACAAGCTGTCGATGATTGCCATAAAATCATCATATGAAATACAGGAAACACCCAGTTCTTCACACAGATTCGGAAGTTGTGCAGAATGTGGTTTATAGTTTTCATTGGTGACGACTGTAGCAGCTAACGCTTTCGCCTTAGCTGCTATGTAGACGTCTGCTGACGGCCGATTCTCCAAAATGTTCTTTTGATGAACTGTCTCCCGCATTTTGGCATTTATAAGCAGTTGGCTAATAATAACGGATTCCTTGTCATCTGGATTCTTGAACATATCCTTATGTCCATGGAACCATTGATACTGATCTGTTTTTTCCGAAAACTGCCTTGTAAGTTCATTGTAGCATTCATCTACAGAGATAAACTCTCCTGCCTTTATCTTCTCATCAATCTTTTCCCATACTTCTTCAAACCGTTTTCCCTTTTTGGGGAAGAAATTCAGAAGTGTGCGGATGATATTGGTATCCAGAATATATATCATCTGCTCACCCCCCTGAAATAGACGGTTTCAAGGTTCGGTAGGTGATCCACCTTGCTTTGTAGCATCTCACTTGCACGGACGCTATCTATCTTTCCAGAAAAATACTGCTTGAACACATCGCCTGCATATCTCTGTCCAAGATAGGTAAGCTGCGTGTAGTAATGGTTTCCGCCTCGGCCCTGACCTTTTTTCTTATCGCCATTACGGATTGCGTCACCGTAAAAAAACTCTTTAAGGTCGTTGTATTCTGCAGAGGTCATCATTCCCATCTTGTAAAGCTTGTACATGATGGCCTCTTTGCTGACAGAATATAGCGTTGCCAGTTCTTCAATGCGATCCTCGTTTATAGGCCTCTTTGTTAATTCCAGCTTGAAATCGTCCATCGGAACCAGGAAAGCATTTGCAAAGGTGTCACACGCTTTTTCAATCTCTGTCTGCTGATTGTTTAAAGCAACATAGTAATCATCCCGGATAATCTCAGCGCCACTAGTATCTGAAATCAAGTGATACAGCTCATGGAACAAGGTAAAAATCTGCCGCGCAAATGACATAGAATTGTTGATGACGATCACAGGGAAATGGTCATCATTCAAGCAAATACCTGAAATCCGATTATCCTTAAAAGCATCCTTGAATACATAAATACCAAGATCGTAGAATTTTTCACGGAATATCTCAAAGACAACCTTTGTGCTTTTTCTGGCTTTTTGTGCAGAAATAGGAAACTCTAATTGCATTCTAAAAAAGTTGCAAAGTTGGTCAATATCATTGGGAAAACTGCTTCTTTGCGCAATGATACTCTCTTTGTTTCCATACAACTCATCCAGACTAAGTTGATAGACTTTTGCCTTTTCAAACTGGATGATGACGTTTTTGCTGAACGAGTTTACTATCTCATCCGGTAACGTCCGCAAATCTCCCTTGATTGAAGGAAGCTGCGGGGGCTCAGGGAAAAAGAACACGGCACTTGGCTTCCGGAATACATCACTGATCTTTTTCAGCTTTGCATATGTTGGATGCTCCGTTCCGTTTTCCCAATTAAGATAGCGGGAAATATCAACGCCGATAGCCTGTGCAGCTTCATCAGGAGACATATTATAGAATTCTCGTGCCCAGCGAATGATCTCACCATTTACGCCACTGAGTGCTTCAGCCAACAGACTCACCTCCTTTTATTTGCTTCATTTGTGCGGTCTGTTTATTGATTCGAGCAGTTTTTCACCAATCTATTTATGAAGCCGCTCTATACCGCGTGTACACATATTCGTAAATACGCTGGCGGTATTCGGAAATGCTGATTTCGTCATAACACTCCGGCAGCTTCGCCCAAAGTGTATCGCGGATCAAGTTGTCCACAGCGGCCTTCGTTTCCTGTTTGTCTGTCCAATGATCCAGTTCAGCAATCTTTGCCTTGATCTTCTTCGGAAGGCTTGCGGCCACTCCTTGATCTTCTTGATATCCGATTTGGAAAGGTCATCCCGGAAAAGCATATCGTAGAGGGACAGTTCTTCGTCATTCTCGAAGCCCTCGCGGACATACCGCTGCTCCTCCTTATCCAGACTGTTGGCCAGATCCATCAGATCCATAAAGGTTTTTTCTATGGTGGCGCGGTCCTGCTCACTGTTATAATCCGTGATGATCTGCTGATACCGCTCATAATAATTGATGCGGTCGGGATTATTGAAAAGCAAGCGGTCCAGTTTTTGCTGAATCAGCTCCTCCAAATCCTTCATCACGAGGTTCTTTTTCTTAACCTTCGCAAATTCCCGGCGCAGCAGATCAAAGTCGATAGCGCTGATATCAAACCGGCGCGGCTCTTCTTTGACCATAAGCGGCATATCGTCTATTTCAACATACTCGCTGATAATAGAATTGATTTCAACCATCAGATCGGTCGTGTCAACGTGACGGCGCTTTTTCTGCAATTCCGCATAAATTGCAGCGATGGCTTCATACTCTTTCCGAGTGGGTCCGGTGATATCGTCACGATCTGTATATTTCATCAGGCGGATCAATTCCGTAGCATATGTAGGGAATGATCTTCTTCCTCCTTCTGCTGATCAGATATAAATTCCATCATATCGTTGGGAGAGCATTCCATTGCGCGGCAAATGCTCTCTACCTTATCCAAGGCGATGTATTGCCCATTCTTGATTTTTGTAATTATATTTGCGGATATACTGGCCCTACGCATCAGCTCAGCGTTGGATATATCGCGTTCAATCATCATATGCATTAATGGTTTATAACTAACGGCCATATCATCAGCCTGCTTATCTCAAATGTACATTCATTGGATCACATTTCTGTGAAAAAATCAACGGATACGTTGCAAACTAGAAACGCCAGTTCAATATTACTATTTAATAGGGAGGGTTGTTATATACTCAAACGGTTTTCTTCGGTTCGCTTCCCGGAAGAAAAGAAAGATAAATCTTATTCATATCAGTATCATTATTATTAGTCTTAATTGAGTTTGGTTTTCACACTTCAAGAAGTTCCATCCTGCAATAACCCATTTGATTGAAGCGATCAAAAGGCAACAAAAAACGGACTGCTGCAAAAACAACAATCCGTTTATGTTTGCCAACCCGTTCAGACAGATGCCCAAATCGTTTATGATACAAAACTTTCTTATGAGCACCCGCCTTTGGGCAGGAGCCTTCTGTTTTGGCTTAATAATGCGATAATCGGCTCTTTTATCAGCTGTTCTTCAGCTCCTCAAGCCAGAGATTCACACATGCATCACTGGGCATGCGCCAGTCGCCTCTGGGGCTGAGAGTGACCGAGCCGACCTTCGGACCATCCGGCAGACAGCTGCGCTTGAACTGCTGATGGAAGAAACGGTTATAGAACCGGATCTCTGCCGTGCGGATCGTTTCCGGATCCAGCTCCGGGTAAGCGGTCATTGCCATACCCAGAATCTTATCCGGTTCAAAGCCATATCTCATCATCCAGTAAAGGAAGAAATCATTGAGGTCATACTTGCCGATCTTCTCTTCCGTCTTCTGCGCAATTGCTCCGTCTTTATTCGGCGTCAGCTCCGGAGAGATCGGCGTATCAATGATCGAAAGAAGAACCTTCTTCAGATCTTCTCTGCCGCAGGTCAGTGCATATGCCCTGCAGATATACTGAACCAGCGTCTTCGGAACGGAAGCATTGACTCCGTACATGGACATGTGATCGCCATTATACGTGCACCATCCAAGGGCAAGCTCACTGAGATCGCCCGTTCCGACTACCAGACCATTCTCCATGTTCGCGGTATCCATCAGAATATACGTGCGCATGCGGGCCTGGGCGTTCTCATAGGTCGTATCCCCTTCCCCCTGATATGCTTCGCTGTGTCCGATCGCAGTCAGATGATCACGGACAGCCTTGCCGATCTCCACCTCCCGGATTTCAACATCCAGAGCTTTCATCAAAGCAATGGCATTGGAATAAGTCAGCGAAGTCGTATTGCCTTGATTCGGCATCGTGATCGCAATAATGCGCAGATCCGGAACCATCTTCCTCGCTTCTGCACAGACTAATAGAGCAAGAGTAGAATCCAGTCCGCCCGAGATGCCGATGACCAGGGTATGAATCCCCGTTGCTTTCACCCGGGTAGCCAGGCCATTTGCCTGGATCTGAAGAATCCGGTGGCACCGCTCCTGCAGCAGCTGATCATCCGAAGGAACAAACGGCATTCTTGGATAAGAAACCTGCTCTTTCTTCAATGCTTCCACAAGCTCAGCCGCCGTCAGCTCTTCTTTTCCGCCAAGCGGTTCAATCGACACCGGAACCCTGCGGAACCACCCGCCGGATTCACTCGGAAACGTATTCTGATGCGTCCGGTTATGAATCAGCACATCCAGATCCGTGATTGCCGTGAGAACCGTCTCAGGCTCCGGATAGATCGTTTCTGCTTTCAGGCTTCCGTTTTCTGCAATCATGCAGTGACCGGAAAAAACAAGATCTGTAGAAGATTCCTCCATCGCAGAACTTGCATAAAGATACGTGCAGTAGCAGTCTGCAGACTGATGCTTCACGAGCGAACGCCGGTAGTCCTGCTTGCCGATGACTTCATCGCTGGCACTGAGATTGGCAATCAGATTCGCCCCGGCCAGACATGCATGCGTGCTCGGCTTGTCAGGAACCCATAAATCCTCGCAGATCTCTATGCCGAGAACTGCTCCTGAATGATCATCTGATGCTAAGAGATCAATGCCGAAGGGGACTTCCTGTCCATGGATCAGAATCGTTCTGCCGATCACATCCTTGCCGGAAGAAAACCATCTTTCCTCATAGAACTCACTGTAGGTCGGCAGATTGATCTTCGGGACAATGCCGGCAATCTCTCCTTCAGAGATCACGGCAGCACAGTTATAAAGACTGTTCTCAAAGCGAAGAGGAACCCCGACCACGATGGTCATCCCATGCCACGAAGAACTTGCTTCCGCGATCTGAACAAGACCCTCTTCGGCCGCATTCAGCAATAAATCCTGCCCGAAGAGATCAGCACACGTATAACCCGTAAGACAAAGCTCCGGAAATACCAGCAGACCAAGATCCTGATGGGCTTCTGCACACGAGATGATCTTCTGCGTGTTATAGGAAACGTCTGCAATCTTCAGAGCAGGAACTGCGGTTCCCACCTTGATCATATGATTCTTCATAAAATCTCTCCCTTAAGCAGCTGAGGCTTCAGTCCATGAAGCTCTTCCGGAACCATCTGCTCGAGTTCTTTCAAGTCCTGCTGGATTTCCAGATATTTCTGACGAACTTTCGTGGAACTGACATCCTGGGTTTCTTCCGGCAGGGAAACAATCGTGAAATACGGAGAAAGTGTTCTCAGATACGGATCATTCTGTATCAGTCTATGAGGATCATCATGACTGCGGGACATGCATACAATGCCGAACTCCCTGCAGATCTCTTCTACATGAAGCCAGCCATGTTCCAGTTCCGGCAGCTTATCGCTGCCCATCAGCAGTCTCAGTTCATATCCCTGCTTTCTTAACCAGCAAAGGGTCTCATAAGACCGCGGCTGGCTGCTCTGTTCAATCTCATAAGCAGACACTTCCATCCATGGCCGGGAAATGCTGATCATTCTGAGCATATCCAGCCGTTCCTGATCCCCGAAGGCAAAGTCCTTGCCCTGATCCTTCTCGACATAGACCTGCTTGGTCGGAACGAAGATGACCTTGTCAAAGTCCACTGCCTTCCTGGCCGTATCTGCAGCCAATAGATGAGCAGCTGTAGGCGGATTGAAAGCCCCGCCGAACATCAGCGCCGTGCTCAAATCCAGCCTCCATGAAGCTGCTGATACATATTCTCCCGTACTTCCGCAACTGCTCTGGTCATATCCACATAATGCTGATGGGGCATCTCCGGGCGAAGTTCGGACTCCCAGACCCGATGCTCAAGCTGCTCACGGATGAAATCTTTCTTTGCCCTGATATCAGGCAGATCAATAGCCAGCTGGCCATTCAGGATATGCGGAATGAGAATCTTCTCCACATGCACCGGAATGATCGTCTTCACATGATCAAACGCATCCGGATCCAGGTTCACGACCTCAATCGGCTCTCCTTCCCGGATCATCTCATGATCCAGGGCGATGATATCGCACTGTCCCTTGCCCTCTTCATCAAATACTCTCCAGGCCATCAGCTTGCCCGGAATAATCGCCTTGGAAGCAGAATCGCTGCACTTCATCTTCGGCGAATATGAGCCATCCGGCTGCTTCACCGCAACCAGCTTGTACACTCCTCCGAACACCGGGGACGTCGCACTTGTAATCAGCTTCTCACCGACTCCATACGAATCAAACCTCGCGCCTTCATAGATTTCCATATCAGCCATCTTCTTCTCATCCAGAGAATTCGAGGCAACCAGCTTGATGTACGATTTGCCCGCCTTGTCGAGTGCCTTGCGCAGCTTCTTGTAGCCGCGGGCAAGGTCGCCGCTGTCAATCCGCGCAGACTTGACACGCTTATTCGGATCATCCGGATACTTCGAAATCAACCAGTCATCCAGCTTGATCAGATTCGGCAGGCCTGACTCAAAGATATTGTACGTATCCAGCAGAAGCGAAACATTCTCCGGATAGGTCTCTGCATAAGCCTGGAATGCCTCGTATTCAGACGGATAGAACTCAATGAAGCTATGGGCAATCGTGCCGACTGCCTTGACTTCCGGTCCGTATTTCATCTCTGCCAGGCAGTTGGCCGTTCCGACACACCCGCCGAGGACTGCTGCATACGCACCATCATTGCCAGCGCTTTCCCCTTGTGCTCTTCTGGTTCCGAACTCCATGACATTCCGCGGGGTATGCGTGGAAAGTCCGCTGATCTTGGTCGCTTTCGTAGCAATCAGAGAATGGAAATTCATCGTCTGCAGAAGATACGTCTCAATCAGGATTGCCCCGACCATATCGCACTCAATGCGGACCATCGGCACCTGCGGATAGCAGACTGTCCCTTCCCGCAGGGCATACATATCCCCTTTCCAGCGGTAGGTGCGCAGGTATTCGCAGAACTCTTCACTCATGCCCTTGGAACGCAGCCAGATCAGATCCTGCTCATTGAAATGATAATTCAGGAGGAACTTGACCAGCTTATCCTGCCCGCAGGCAATCGAGAAACCGCCCCGGTCCGGATTCTCCCGGAAGAACATATCAAACACCATGACGGAATCCCTGAATCCATGCAGAAACAGGCAGTTTGCCATCGAGAATTCATAGAAATCCGTGACCATTGCCGGATTGTCATAATCTTCATCCGGAATATAAGGCTGTACTTTAATCTCACTCATACCTTCAGTCCTTCTTCATGCGGATATGCTTCTTTCCCGCTTTCTGATTCAGATAGTCTGTGATCTCCCTTTCATCCTTCGCATCAAAATTGACTGCCACGGTATATTCGCCCTTTTTCTTCTTCGCATCCTTGTCCTCGCAGACGAAGAACACTCTGAAATTCTTCTTGTATACCGCACAATCGTAGGCTTTGACATCTTTCCATGGGGTTAAGCGTCCCATCGAGCCGATGCCTTCCTCTCCGATTCCGTCTCTTAGAATCAGAAACGCGATGATGCACATCGTCATCGCTGCAAACCTCACGAAATCAAGGGCAGAGCGGTAGACCACAATGGAAAGCAGCGACAGCACTCCGGCAGCCGCAAACAGAATGCGGCTGGCAGTCCACATCCTGTCCTTGTATTTCAGATTCTTAACGCAGCGGAAATACCCCATCAGCATCCATACACCGAGGCCTCCGAACAGCGCAGTCAGCAGCAGGTTTGAAGATGTATCCATGAATGATTTCTTCCTCTCTAATAGCCAAGTGCTTCATTCACGAGAAGCACATGAATTCTTCCCGGCGTCCCCGAACGGCGCGTCGTCACAATCTGATTGCAGATGGTGGACGGTGTGCTGCAATGCATGCACTGACCGGTCTTCGTGCACGGATTCGTCTTGTTCAGACGGATATTGTTCGCTGGAGCAGCCAGCAGCTCCACCCGCTGCACCGCTTCTTCCAGATTCTTCACGATCTTGTTCGTGCCGGCAATCACATAGACTTTCTTCGGTCCGTAGATCAATGCGGCAAGCCGGTTTCCTTTTCCATCGATGTTGTAAAGCTCTCCCTCTTCGGTCACAGCATTGGTACTCATCAGATAGACATCGGCCAGCAGACTTTCATGAAATATCTTTTCCGGATCATCCGTATGATAGCGATCCAGAAACCGGTAGTCCGGATTGCCCGTCAGCCAGCTGACGATTCCAAGCTCAGATAGCGTCATGGAACCGCCGATTCCGATCGAAGCACCTTTCTCGATCGCACCTTTCAGATAGGAAAGCACTTCTTCCTTTGTTTCAAAATAATCCGCACCGAATCCATGCGTGCGCAGATGGCTGATGCAGCTATCAGCCCTTAAAGCAGCTGCAGTTGTTCTCGGATCCTGCATAACAGCACTCCTTCTTCCTGTCCCTGTCATTATAACAGACGGAAATCCCCCTTGAAACAGGCTTCAGGACGCAAGAAAAGCCGGATTTCTCCAGCTTTCACTTCAGCGGATTTCCGCAATGGTTCCGTCATCTTTCCAGATCGAATCGGCAGGCACGACCCCGCGCACGCAGCTCGTCGGATAGACGCGGCTGTTAACCCCGATCACGGTTCCGGGATTCAGCACGGAATTGCAGCCGACCTCGACATGATTGCCGAGCATTGCCCCGAACTTCTTGAGGCCAGTCTCAAGACGATCTGTGCCATCGTGTACCACAACAAGCTTCTTGTCGCTCTTGACATTGCTGGTGACCGATCCTGCCCCCATATGAGAATAATATCCGAGAATCGAATCGCCGACATAGTTATAATGCGGAGTCTGCACATGGTCGAACAGAATCACATTCTTGAGCTCGACCGAATTGCCTACGACACAATCCGCACCGACTAATGCAGAACCGCGGATGAAGGCACAATGACGCACTTCCGTGCGCGGCCCGATAATGCATGGCGCACCAAGATATGCAGAAGGAAATACCTTGGCAGTCTTATGAACCCATACATGCTCGGATACTTCCGTATACTCCTCAGGATCCAGCTTTTCGCCAAGATCCAGAATCAATTGCCTGATCCCGGCAAGTGCTTCCCACGGATACGTAAACTGAAGCAGATAATCTTTTGCTATGGTATGATCCAGGTCATACAGATCTTTTATCGTATAAATCATGTTCTTTCGCCCCTGCAGGCTATTATACCTCAGGATTTCCTCAGAATCTGCTCCATGATGACATCGGTATGCGGCTGATTCTTCCGCAGCTCTCGTGCCCATCCCTGCCGGAGATCAATCACGAGATCTGCCTCAGCTCTGCCGCCGGAGTTCAGATCCACCTGCACGAATCCATTCTCTGCATGGAATGATTCCGGATTCTCAAGGTACGAAAGAACTGCCGAATTCTCATCCCCGATCGGCCCCGGAATCAGCACCCGGCTCAGATCCCAGGCAAAGAAACTTTTTGCGGCAGCCGGATCCAGGGCCAGACGCTTCTGCGTGATCGAATCCCGTTCATTCTTCAAGGAACCTGCACAGACGAGAAACGTCCTGATATGCGGAATCACTTCCGGATGAAACAGAACGAGTTCTGCCGGATCAGTCAGTGCAGAAAGAGAGACATAGGTGACCTCTTCTTCTCTGCATAGGAATTCTGCAATCTCATCAAGATCTGCTGCTTCCCCGGCCCTGCTCCACGTGCCAAGCATCGGCTCTGATGCCCCGCGGAATAAAGGAACAGAAAAACCTTCCGGAATCTCTTTCCCCAT
The DNA here is from genome assembly GCF_900290205.1 of Anaerolactibacter massiliensis. Lineage (NCBI taxonomy): Bacteria > Bacillati > Bacillota > Erysipelotrichia > Erysipelotrichales > Erysipelotrichaceae > Anaerolactibacter > Anaerolactibacter massiliensis. The sequence goes on from NZ_OLMH01000002.1 coordinate 1,132,847, forward strand.
GCATGCACAGAACGATGCTCCGATCACCTGATTCCCCAGGGATTCCAGAACGCGGAAGCTGTTCAGATCCAGATCAAGAAAGTATTTCATCGGATGGTTTCCTCCAGAGATGAGATCATCTTCGCAAAGATCTTTCTGTAAGCAGGCACATCCACTTCATATGCATACCGGAAGCCAGTCTCTTCTTCAGCGTCTTCCAGCCAGACCCTGCCATAGCTGAGTGTACTTGCCATCTCAATCCTTGCTTTCGCATTCCGGAACTTCAGAAAGCCAGGATCAGCCATCGCTGCCGCAGCAACGGCATCATGCATAGCCTCGCCATGACGGAATGCAATCAGCTGCCGCATGATGGAACGCACTTTTGGGTTCAGACCTTCAGACATCTCTTCAAACTCGTCCAGAGAAATCACGCACCGGGACGTGATATCAAGACCGATCATCGTGATCGGGATCCCGCTTTCAAACACCTTCTCAGCCGCAAAGACATCATGCGTCACATTGGCTTCTCCGTACGGCGTCACATTGCCTACAAGCTGCGAGCCTCCCATCATCGTGATGCCAAAGATCTTCCGCTTCAGATCCGGATAGCGGATCAGTGCCATCGCAACGTTCGTCAATGGGGCAACCGTCAGCAGCTGAAGACCTTCATTCTCTTCGGCTTCTTCATGGATCTTATCCCATGCTCTCAATGGGTCCAGCGGCAGACCGGGATCCGGGATCTCTGCTTCTCCAAGGCCATTATGTCCATGCGCACTGACAACCGGCTCTCCGAATGGCTCGGTCAGATAGGAATCTGCCCCATAGGAAACCGGAACCTTGCAATGAAACAGATTCAGAATGCGCTGAGCATTTTTCGAGGTTACGGATGTGGTGTTGTTGCCGCCCATGGCGGTCACTGCTTTCAGATCGAATACTTCCCGGAACGCACAGACCATTGCAAAGCAGAAGAAATCATCTACGCCAGGATCGGTATCCAGAATCAATGGAATTGCCATAACTGCCTCCGCATTTCAGCAAACTTTCACTCTGCAGACATAATTCTGCGTCAATTGCTGACTATATTATAGGCAGGAAAGAAAGGAGAAATTGTCATGAAATCCATTGATCTGCAGAATTACCTCGGCAAGCATGTACTGGTTTACGCACAGAATCACAGGATCTGCACTGGCAGCCTCACCGGTCTTCACCGGGAAGGAGGAAAAGAGATCATGACCCTCTCCTCCACGACTGCGGACCGCAAGATTCCGGTATCTGCAATTCAGTATGTAATCGAGACCCCTTCCCGTATCAACTACAACTGCTGAGGGACGAACGGCATGGAATAACCCATGCCGTTTTCTTGATCAGAACGAAAAGATGCCAGCTGCAATAAACGCCGATCAGATCCGGATCATGCCAGCAAAAGGATGATCATTGCGGATTAACACATTGATAGGAGATCACTTTCCATACTCCGTCTTCTTTGCCGAAGAGGATGATATACTTGCGTCCGTCCTCTGCCCCATCACCTGTCAGCCTGGGGACAGCTACTGTAGTTTCGTCAATGGTCTCCCAGGACGGGTTGTCGCTATATGCAGTGAACCTCCCCGACTAAGTGCTGACGCACTATAGACAGGGCTTCCAAGGGCTTGTGTGCCCTCAGACTTCCGTCTGCACAAACGATACGGTATCAGCACAGCACACAAGCCGAAGCTTATGCACCCATCTGTACTAACGTTTCTCAGACTTATGTCGGGATCGTCAGCCTGCCGCAGGAAGCAGAGGGCACAAGACCCTGTTGATCTTCCATAGGTCAGCTAACGTCCTTTGGGTTCCACTCCCGATCCCAGAGACTTTTGTCATAAGATCGGGTGATTCCATTAACAGCCCGCGGATAAAATAACGGGCCCCGATGTTGTAGCTGGCGGAAAGGTCGCAATTGTAGATCTTTCCGCTTTTGAATACACAGACGTCATATGGCGTATCTTCTGATACTTCTCTCCCGCGCTTGACACGTCCGGTTCCGTCATACGCAAGACGGCTGGTTCCCCATGCATTGACATGAGAAATGCGAATCCCATAACGATGGGCAAGACTTTCTACGGTCTTCTGAATGTCAGCGTGCTTCCACATGGCAAGCTTCTGCTTCTTACTGCCTCGCTTTCTGCCTTTCGCATTAAGATGCTCCATGACAATGACATCGCACTCATTCGCAATGGCAAAGTTCACAATCTCTCGTGCAATCTGATGTGCAAGATTCCTGTTTCTTCGCTTTGCGATATTCCAGAGCCGTCCGGAGTCATGTGATCCATGCAGAGACTGGAATACAGACACCCGATGCAGGGCATTGCTCAAAAAGTCTTTTTCTCTTCCGCGCATAATGAACTTACGCGCCAGGACAGTACCCTTAGAGTCCATGACACTGCATACCGCATCTGTACTAATTCCAAGGTCGACAGCACATATCTTCTGCTCCGATACAGGTTTTGCGGACAATTCTACAGTTTCCGTTACTGCAAATCTCAGCTTCCAGCATCCGTATTTCTTCTCCAGCACAGGAGCGGAGATATCTCCGCTCCTGCCTCTCTTGTCAAGATAATCAACATCCGTCTTAGATAGGCGAACGGTATCCCATACCCAATCGTTATTGCGGAGCACCTTGATCTTTGCCACATAAGGCAACACTTCACCAGTCTGTTCATCGATCACAGGCTTATAAGTGTTGCCACGATACAGTGCAGGCATCCGGTGCTTACAGGAATCCAATTTCGGGGCCTCTCCCTTACTGCCGTTTGCCTCCCAGTTCTTCAGAGAGGACTGATACGCAGAAACGATACCAAGCGCCTGCATAATAGCGGCTCTGCGATAATAGGATGGGAACTTTGGAAACTTCTGATCGAAGGAATCAGGTGATACAAAGCCATCAGAGGAATGAATGATGCACTCCATCATCCGCAGGCGCGCAAACGAACTGTCTGTATCAGAAAGATTGTTCCAGTTCAAAAGAGCGGTATGCACCAGATGTGAGACGGCATCCGAAAAGAGATTCGCTGTTCTTTTCAGCGCATCATGGCTGTCTCGAATGCGTACACCATAGCTTCCTACAACCTGCATTTTCTTTCTCTTATATACAGTATAACACTTTTAGTGGTATGTTTAAATAGAAGGAAGTGTAGATATGGACTATTACTCTGAATATCATAGGAACAGGCATTCTATTTATAAGCTTCAGTATCATTTGGTTGTAGTTACAAAATACATACATCCGGTGCTTACTGGGGAGCTCGCCAACAGGCTGATTCAGATCAGCCGCGAAGTGGTAGAAGGCGATTGGAAATGCCGAATCCTGGAAATTAATACAGACAGGGATCATGTGCATCTTCTTTTTGAAGCCTCTCCACAGACGCAGCTTTCTAAATTGGTGAATAGTTATAAAACCGTTACTTCCCGTCTGTTACGAAAAGAGTTTTCTTCTGCATTGAAAAAGTATTACTGGAAAGACCTTTTCTGGTCTGACAGCTACTTCCTAAGCACCGTATCTGAAACCACCGAAGAGGCTGTCAGAATCTATATCCAGGAACAGGGAAAACGCGATAACGAAGGCTATCGCCGCCCTGCGGGCAGAAGAAAGGCGGCTAACCCCGCCTAAACAGCTTGCGCTGCTATAGACGGGGAATGCGCCGCCACTAATTCAAACCCAGCAGATGAAGCTTCAGCATACTCCCTGACGCAATCGAGCAAGCTGTACTTGTTTCAGGAGAGAACTATGGCTCAATCTGAATGACCGCTGAACATGCAGATGATAAGCCAAAAAAAATCAGTCTCCGGTTTCTGGAAACTGATTTTTCCTGTTACTTCTTCTCGCTGACGCGGTATCCGTTCTCGTCGGCATCGACGACAATCGTCTTGCCGGCAATTGCAGGGTCTTCGAGAATCACTTTGGCCACATCGGTTTCGATGGTTCTCTGGATATGCCGCTTCATCGGACGCGCACCGAATGCAGGATCCGTGCCGCAGGAGATGATCCGATCTTCGGCAGCCTCGGTGATCTCAAGCTTGACGTCCTTCTCAGCCAGACGGTCTCTCAGCTGATTCAGGAACTTCTGAGCAATCTGCTTCATCGTATCCTTGGTCAGCGCATTGAAGACGATGATTTCATCAATCCGGTTCACGAACTCCGGCTTGAAGAACTTCTTCACTTCTTCCATGTAGTGCTCATGACGCTCTTTTGGATCCGGATCGAACGCATACTGTGAACCGAGGTTCGAGGTCATGATGATGATCGTGTTCTTGAAGTCCACGGTCACGCCTTTGGAATCAGTGACTCTGCCATCATCGAGAATCTGCAGCAGAACATTGAACACATCCGGATGTGCTTTCTCGACTTCATCGAGGAGCACGATGCTGTAAGGATTCCGGCGGACTGCCTCGGTCAGCTGTCCGCCCTCGTCATAGCCGACATATCCAGGAGGCGCACCGATCAGACGGGATACGCTGAACTTCTCCATGTACTCCGACATATCAATCCGGATGATCTTGTTCTCATCATCGAACAGCTGTTCTGCCAGAGCTTTCGCGACTTCGGTCTTGCCGACACCAGTCGGGCCGAGGAACAGGAAGCTTCCGATCGGACGGTTCTCATCCTGGATATCTGCCTTCGAACGCATGATGGCGTCCGAAACCAGCTTCAGAGCTTCGTCCTGACCCATGACCCGCTTTCTGAGAGCTTCCGGCAGGTGCAGGATCTTCTGCCGCTCGGTTGCCATCAGACGGGATACTTCAATATGCGTCCAGCGGGAGACGATCTGAGCGATCATCTCTTCATCCACGACCTGACGGATCATGGAATCCTTGCTTTCCTTTGCCGAAGCATCATCAATCTTCTTCTGCAGCGCAGGGATCGTATCATACTTCAGCTTTGCTGCTTTCTCGTAGTCAGCGTCATTCTGTGCCTGCGTCAGCTGCAGCTTCGCCTGTTCGAGCTGCTCGCGGTAGGTCTTGACGTCATCGAGTTCTTTCTTCTCTTTCTGCCACTTCGAGAACTTCTGAGCCTTTTCTTCATTGAGGTTTGCAAGTTCTTTTTCGATCTCGTTCTTGCGCTCCACGGTCTTCGGATCCGTCTCGTCTTTCAGAGAAGTCTCTTCGATCTGCAGGGTCATGATCTTCCGATTCAGCTCATCGAGGTCTGCCGGCATGGAATCCATTTCCACTCGCAGACATGCACATGCTTCATCGATCAGGTCAATGGCCTTATCCGGAAGATACCGATCAGTGATATAGCGGTTGCTCAGAGTAGCAGCAGCCACGATTGCTTCATCCTTGATCTGCACGCCATGATGACTCTCAAAGCGTTCCTTGAGTCCTCTGAGGATCGAAATGGTATCCTGAACCGAAGGCTCGGAAACCATGATCTTCTGGAACCGGCGCTCCAGTGCCCGGTCCTTCTCGATGTACTTGCGGTATTCATCAAAGGTCGTTGCACCGATGCACTTCAGCTCGCCTCTTGCCAGCATCGGCTTCAGGAGGTTCGCAGCATCCATGGATCCTTCCGTCTTGCCTGCACCGACCAGATTATGAATCTCGTCGATAAACAGGATGATATTGCCATTTGCTTTCTTGACGGAATTCAGCACGCCCTTGAGACGTTCCTCGAATTCGCCACGGTACTTGGCCCCGGCAATCAGCGCACCCATATCCAGTTCGATGAGCTGCTTGTCCTTGAGTCCTAACGGCACATCGCCGTTGTAGATACGCCATGCAAGTCCTTCGACAATAGCAGTCTTGCCGACGCCCGGTTCACCGATCAGAACCGGATTGTTCTTCGTCTTGCGGGAAAGAATCTCGATGACCCGGCGGATTTCCTCATCTCTGCCGATGACCGGATCGATCTTTCCGTCCTTGACATCCTGGACCAGATCATGCCCGTATTTCTTCAGAGCATCAAGCTGGCTTTCATTTCCCTTGTCATCCATCTTCATTCCAGCCCTTCTTTCTTCTTCGGCCTTGATCACATCTTTCAGCGTGAAATGGAACTGCTTCATGAGATCATTGCAGACCGGAGCATTCGTTTCCAGCAATCCGATCAGAAGAGCGGCCGTGCCCATATACGTATCGCCCTTCTTCTTCATGTAATCCAGCGCATGCGTATAGCCTTCGCTCAGGTATCTGGACAATGCCGGCTGACCGCTGTCAGTCGTAGTGGAAAGTCTTGCCAGATACTGATTCACGAATTCGAGCATCTTTGCCTTATCGGCTTTGACTCTCTCCCAGATCCCATCGAGACCATTGTCTTCGATCATCGCCGCCAGAACATGTTCCGGCGTCAGCTCCGGGTTATGATTCTCCTGCGCTTTCGTCAGTGCAGCCATGATGATCTGCTGCAGCTGTTCAGTCATCTTTTCAATATCCATGAGAGATCACCTCCTGTTTCTGGTTTCCCTCAGTCATTCTCTTTATTTGAAGGAGCGGCGGAACCGATCCCAGACAGATTCTTTCTCCGGGCTGTCCTCAAGCTCCTTCAGCTGTTCATAGAGTGCTTTTTCTTTTGCACTGAGTTTCTTGTCAATCTTGATCCGTACCGTGCATAGCTGATCTCCTGGCTTGCCCGTGCGTAAATCAGCAACCCCTTCTCCGCGCAGTCTCAGCTGCGTGCCATCCTGGGTTCCTGCCGGAATCTTCATCGAAACCTCACCGCGGATCGTCGGTACATCGACCGTCGTTCCGAGTGTCGCATCCACTGCGGAAACCGGGATATCCAGGAGGATGTTCCGGCCATCCCTGACGAACTGCTCATGCGGCAGAACATTGATCTCCAGATACAGATCTCCATTCGGGCCGCCATTCGTTCCGCGCTCGCCCTTGCCCGCAACTCTTAACTGCTGGCCGGATGCGATGCCTGCCGGGATCTTCACATCCACGGTGACCTTCTTGCGCTCGTAGCCCTTGCCGCCGCAGGTCGGACATACGCGGCGGATCCGCTTGCCGGTTCCGCGGCAGTCCGGACATACATTCTGCGACTGGAATACTCCGAATGCGGTCCGCTGCTGGGAGATGACCGTACCGGTGCCATGGCAGGTCGGGCAGTCTTCGATATCCGAAGGCGATGCCGCACCGCTGCCCCCGCAGGAACTGCATACTTCATCCACCGTCAGGTTCAGGGTCTTGGTCGTTCCGAAACATGCTTCCATGAACGTGATATCCATGCGCATGAGCCGGTCCTGGCCCTTGCGAGGCTGCGAAGAAGCACGTGACGAAGACCGTCTCGAGCCGCCGAAGCCGCCCATATCTCCGCCGAAGAAACTGGAGAAGATATCGTTCAGGTCATCGAAGCTTCCGGACGTGAATCCGCCGTACTGGCCGAATCCGCCATCCGCCTGAGCACCGTCCATGCCGGCAAATCCGAACTGATCATACTTCTGGCGCTTATCCGGATCACTGAGAACTTCATAGGCTTCATTAATTTCCTTGAACTTCTCCTCGGCATCCGGCGCCTTGTTCACATCAGGATGATATTTCTTGGCAAGAGAACGATATGCTTTCTTGATTTCATCATCCGTTGCCGATTTCGAGACGCCAAGCACCTCGTAATAATCTCTCTTTTCTGCCATTTCCGCGTGCCTCTTTCCTTATGCGGGGAAACCCCGTAGAAGACAAATTCCCGGAGTTTCTTCCAGGAATCTGCCGCATACACAGTGATTACTTCTTTTCCTTGAAGTCCGCATCCACTACATCATCATCGGACTTGGAACCAGTGCTGCCGGCATTCTGCTGAGTGCCTGCACTCTGCTGCTGGCCGCCGGCATTCTGATACATGGACTGAGCCATCTCATTGGCTGCCTTTTCCAGGGCATCCATCTTTGTCTTCAGACCATCCATATCATTCTTGTCAATGCATTCCTGCAGCTCATCGCGAAGCTTCTTGACCTCATCCTTCTGAGCCTGCGTGACATTCGGGTTCTCAGTCTTCAGAGTCTCATCAATCTGATTGATGTAAGCCTCTGCCTTGTTCTTGGTCTCGATGTCTTCCTTCTTCTTGTCATCCTCAGCCTTGTTCGCCTCAGCTTCCTTCACCATGCGGTCGATCTCAGCATCAGAGAGATTGGAAGAATTGGAAATCGTGATGCTCTGTTCCTTGCCGGTACCCTTATCCTTAGCGGACACATGCACGATACCGTTGACATCGATATCAAACGTGACTTCAATCTGCGGAACACCTCTGCGCGCCGGTGCGATGCCATCGAGCTGGAAGTTGCCCAGCGTCTTGTTATCAGCAGCCATCGGACGCTCACCCTGCAGGACATGAATGTCAACTGCCGGCTGATTATCCGCAGCCGTAGAGAATACCTGGCTCTTCGAAGTCGGGATCGTGGTGTTTCTCGGAATCAGAACGGTCATGACACCGCCGAGTGTTTCAATACCAAGAGACAGCGGAGTGACATCCAGCAGAAGGACGTCCTTCACATCGCCGGCGATGACGCCGCCCTGAATTGCAGCACCGATTGCGACGCACTCATCCGGGTTGACGGACTTGTTCGGCTCTTTGCCGAGCTCTCTTCTGACTGCTTCCTGAACTGCCGGGATACGGGTAGAACCGCCGACCAGCAGAACCTGATCAATGTCATTGGCAGTCAGCTTTGCATCCTTGAGCGCCTGACGGACCGGTCCCATGGTCTTGTCGACCAGGAATTTTGTCATCTTATCAAACTCTGCACGAGTCAGCTTAGCTTCGAGGTTCAGAGCACCGCTGCCATCCTTTGCCATTGCGATGAACGGCAGGGAGATATCGACTTCCAGCATGCCGGAGAGGTCTTTCTTTGCCTTTTCAGCAGCATCCTTGAGTCTCTGCAGGGTCATGTTGTCTGCTTTGAGATCAATGCCATGCTCTCTGCGGAAGTTGTCAGCAAGCCAGTCGATGATCACGTTATCGAAATCATCGCCGCCCAGATGAGTATCGCCAGCCGTAGCCAGAACTTCGAACGTGCCATCTGCGATATCGAGGATACTGACATCGAAGGTGCCGCCGCCGAGGTCATAAACGAGAACCTTCTGTTCCTTATCGCCCTTATCGATACCGAATGCAAGAGCAGAAGCAGTCGGCTCATTGATGATACGGACAACATCCAGACCAGCAATCTTGCCGGCGTTCTTGGTTGCCTGACGCTGTGCATCGTTGAAGTATGCCGGAACAGTGATGACAGCCTTCTCGACCTTCTCACCAAGGTATCCTTCTGCATAGTCCTTCAGGTAGGACAGAATCATTGCGGAAATCTCTTCCGGCGTGTACTGCTTGCCTTCCAGAGTAACCTTCTCATCGGTACCCATCTTTCTCTTAATGGAATACACGGTATTCTTGTTCGTGATCATCTGACGCTTTGCAGCATCCCCGACGATGCGGTCGCCGTTCTTGAATGCAACGACAGACGGAGTGGTGCGGTTGCCTTCCGGATTGGTGATTACCTTAGGCTCCTTGCCTTCCATGACTGCAACACAGCTATTCGTAGTACCTAAGTCAATTCCGATAATCTTAGACATAATATTCTTTTTCCTCCTGAGCTTATTCGCTCACCTTTACCATAGCGGCTCTTAACAGCCGATCTTTCAGCTTGTATCCCTTCTGAAGCACCTGAGTAACCATGCCGGGCTTCACGCCTTCGACATGCTCGGTCATCATTGCCTGCATCAGATTCGGATCATATTCTTTTCCGTCTGCTTCGATTTCCTCGACCCCTTCTTTCTTCAGGGCTGCAGTCAGACTCTTCAGAACCATCTCGAATGCCTTGCGGTAATTCTCATCATTCGTATCCGCAGCCTTCACAGCCAGGGCCCGCTCGCAGTTGTCGATGCAAGGGAGAATCTCCTTGGCAAAGTCTGCGATGTGGTACTTCATGTGCTGATCGAATTCGTTTGTCAGCCGCCTGCGGGTATTTTCGGTATCCGCATAAGCTCTGGCATAGGCATTCTTCAGCTTGTCTACCTGTCCCTGCAGTTCTGCATTCTGTTTCTTCAGGGCTGCGATTTCTTCTGCCTTCGGATCAGGTGCAGGCTTCTTCTCTTCTTTCTTTTCGGAAGAAGCTTCTTTCTGTTCTGCAGGTTTCTGCTCCTGTTCCTTCGGAGCAGCCTCGCTGCTCTCCGAAGGTTCCGGCTGCTTCTCAGCTTCCGGTTTCTTCATGTCCTGTGTTTCTTCGCTCATTTTTTCTTTCCATCGCCTCCGGATCGATACATGTCTTCTATCATCTGGGCAACATAGTCCAGCATCGAGACAACCCGTTCATAATTCATCCGGGATGGCCCGACGACCATCAGCTGCCCTTTCTCATCTTTATTCACATGGAACGTACTTCGGACAATTGCCACATCATTGACCCATGTCAGTTCTGCACCCTTGCTGGTCGTTACCGTCACGGCATGCTCGGAATTGTTCAGTTCTTTCCACTTGGAAGTATCATCGAGCACCGACATCAGCTTCTTGAGCTTGCTGATATCTTCGAATTCCGGCTGATACAGCATCTTGTCCTTGCCGGAGAAGTAGACGTTCTCGCTGGCAAACTTCACGAATGCCTGCACGAATGCGGTGAACAGCACATCGTGCTGCTCCACGACCTGGCCAAGCTCCGGTTTGAGCTCTTCCATCCGCTGGACCAGCTCGCTGACCGGCACATCCTTGAGCCTCTGATTCAGCACATCGGTGCACGTCTCGATGTCCTTGATGGATATTGCCCGTTCGAAATGGAAGTTCTTCGTTTCCGTATGACCGGTATTCGTGATGAATACGGCTACGGCATTCTGATCGTCAATCGGGAACAGCTTGATATGCTCCAGGCGCTGGGAGCTGGAATCAGGCCCCACCGCTCCTGTGGTCATATTGGTCATCTCGCTGAGGATCTGACAGCTCTGCTCGACCGCTTCCTGCACGTTGAGGTTTGACGCATCGAAGGCAGATCGGATGGCAACTTCCATCTTCTTGTCGATGTTGGAATCCTTCAGCAGATTCTCGCAATAGAACTTGTATCCGGCAGTGCTCGGAATCCGGCCGCTGGAAGTATGAGTCTTTTCGAGATAGCCCATTTCTTCCAGAACCTGCATATCATTGCGGATCGTCGCACTCGAATACGGGAGCTTGTATTTCTGCTGCAGAGTCTTGGAGCCAACCGGTTCTGCGGTTCGGATATATTCATCCACGATCGCTTTGAATATTTCTATTCTTCTTGGTGTCAGCATTCCGAATCGCCTCCTTTTAGCATTCATTTCGTTTGACTGCTAACAGTATAGCTCGAGGGTTTAGCACTGTCAATATTGGTGTGCTAAATCTTTTTGAATTTCTGAATCCCGCATAACCATGCCTTTTTCCTAAAGAAAAACCATCCGGAGATGGTCATATCTGCTGAAGTTTTTCTGTCACTCTGCCAATGATCGGCCGGGGCACGAAGCCCTCCAGGCTGCCGCCGTTGGAACCGATCTCCTTGACTGCCGAAGAGGACAGAAAGGAATACTCCGGCCTGGCAATGAAGAACAGTGTCTCGATCGTATCATCGAGCATCAGGTTCGCAGTAGCCTGCTGCAGCTCATATTCATAATCGGAAACAGCGCGGATGCCTCTGATGATGACGCCGGCATGATGGCCTCTTGCAAACTTTACGGTCAGGCCGCTGCCGATCGCCACATGTACATTATGGACATTCGTCAGCGCTTCGATGCTCTGCTCAATCATCTCGGCCCGCTCTTCTTCCGTGAACAGAACGTGCTTGTTCGGATTTCTCATGATAACGACCGTCACTTCATCAAAGGCATGAGATGCACGCTCGATGATATCGAGATGGCCGTTCGTGATCGGGTCGAATGTTCCGGGGTAGATTGCTTTCATATGTGTTCTCCTGCTTTTTCCTTATAATATGTGACTTTCGAGATGCCGTAGATCTTTTCCAGAACCCGCTGAAGCGAGCCGATGGAAGCAGCAAAGGATTCTTCCTTCAGGGATTCCACGGCAATGACTGCTCCGGGGTTCAGCAGATGTTTCTCTGACAGCAGGGATAGAATCGCTTCATTCTCCTGTTCTGCATACGGAGGATCGAGATAGACGATATCTGCTCTGACTTCTTTCTCTGCCAGCAGCTCGATGGCTTTTCTTGCAGAAACGTGATAGACCGTGCACTTCTCTTCAGTATGAAGAGAAGCGATATTGTTCCGAATGATGCGGCAGGCCGCAGGATTGCGGTCAGCGAAATACGCATGTTCCATCCCCCTGCTCAATGCTTCCAGGCCGACTGCACCAGAGCCTGCATAAAGATCGAACACAACCCCGCCGGAAAAGAAGCCGCCAAGCGTGGAAAAGACTGCTTCGCGGACTTTGTCGAGCGTCGGTCTGGTCAGGGAACCGCTGAGGGTTTCAAGTTTCCGGGATCCCCACTCCCCGGCTACGATTCTCACTGGATTTCCTTTCTGCGATAAGCGGAGATGACAGCCTGGGCAATGCCGATTGCCGACATGAACGACAGGGTCGAAGAACCGCCGGAAGAAATCATCAGCAGCGGGACGCCGGTCAGCGGAATCAGTCCGGTAACTCCGCCGATGTTAAACAGGCAGTGGATGACTAAGTATAATGCCGTGCCGACCAGGATGATTCTGCCCTTCTCGCTTCTCATCTTCATCGCATAGCGGAACAGCTGGATGACAATGATCAGATACGGGATGAAGATCAGCAGGAAGCCGATCAGGCCCATCTCCTCGACGACGATTGCGAGAATGAAGTCGGTATTCGCGGCCGGGAAGTTCGTGTATTTGCGTACGGAGTTGCCGAAGCCCAGTCCCGTCCAGCCGCCGGAAGCAAAGCTGATCAGGCCGTTGACGAGCTGATAGCCGGTATTATAGCGGTCGACGAAAGGATTGATGGAAGAAAGGAAACGGTTCTTCTGATATTCCTTCAGCGGCAGTTTCTCGATGAGCGCAACGCCCTGATCCGTCATCAGAAACAGGAAGAATACGATGCCAAGAATCAATAGACCTGCAATGAGTCCCTGAATCGGCTTCAGCTGCTTGTTTGCCGGAATGAGCATGCAGAAGGCAGCGATCAGCACGATGACGGCAGCCGAACCGGCATCAGACTGAAATGCCGCGATGATGATCAGATAGCTGAAGATGAAGATCAGCGGCCGCTTCCAGATATCCCTGCCCCGCGGATAGCGGGTGCGCACATCGCCGCAGTATGCGGCAATGATGAGATAGGTCATGATCTTGGCGAATTCAGATGGCTGAATCGAGATATCCACACTGCTGACCGGAACCCGGATCCATGCCCGGGCGCCATTGACTTCCGGGAACACGAGGCATGCCATCAGCGCAAAGCCCATGCCGATGGCAAGCGGAGGAAACTTCGAGCTCTGCAGGTACTTCAGCGAGAACCGGCGGGCAAAGAAGCACATGGCATAATAACCTGCCGCAAGAAAGACAATCTGCTTCAGAACGACAAGCAGAAGATATCTCTGATTATTGACCGCAAGACCCATCGAGGCACTGGCGATCATCAGCAGTCCGTATACGGAAAGCACGATCATCGCTCCCTGAATGGCACGATCGCTCTTTGCGGGCATGCGGAGAGACAGCAGTTTCTGTTTTTTCTTCGGCACTGCCGCCAGCCGGTTCTGTTCCAGAACAGTCATAATAGCAGTAAGATTGTAGCACAAAGGATGAGTCTCTTTATTTCCAAATGGGAGAGCATCCTGCCCTGTACCCTGCAGATCAGAGAGGAAAAGTTTGGATTAAGCGCTTACAGCGCCGCTTTCTGATGCATTTGTTTTTGACATGGAATCACTTTCTGCTAGAATACCGTATGGAGATTGAGAAAAGAGTATGATTATTAATAATGATACGATTATCAAAGATGATAATCCTGTTATCCGTGAGAAGTCTGAGGAAGTTCCCCTTCCTCTTTCAGAAGAAGACAAGCAGCTGTTAAGAGATATGTTCCAGTATGTCAAGGACAGCACCGTGCCGGAGCTTGCTGAGGCTAGAAACCTCCGTCCGGCAGTCGGCATCAGTGCGATCCAGCTTGGCGTGAAGAAGCAGCTGACGGCAGTCATCGTCAAGGAAGAAGACTCGGCTGGCAATGAGAAAGTCTATCAGTACATGCTTGCCAACCCGAAGATCGTTTCCGCGTCGGTGCAGCCGGCATATCTGGAATGCGGCGAAGGCTGTCTGTCCGTACCCGAGGAACATCAGGGATATGTAGTCCGACATGCCCGGGTTACGGTGAAGGGCTACGACCTTCTGACGGATTCGAACATCACGATCCGGGCAAGAGGATATCTTGCCATTGTCCTTCAGCATGAGCTGGAGCACTTCAAGGGAGTTCTGTTCTATGATCACATCAGCAAGAAGGATCCGTTTGCCAAGGTTCCCGGCGCAATGGTGATCTGATTTCTGCATTGTGCAGTCTCCAAAGAATGATATAATGCGGTTGACGGATTCAATCGCATCTGGAAATGAGGTTTATAATTAATGGAAGAAAAAGCAAAAGCTGTACGGCCGGCTCATTATACGCAGGTCCCGGAACCGGATTACAGCAGGAATGCGATCAATCACAAGACTGACACCCTTGTTTATGCTATGGGCGGACTCGGGGAAGTCGGCAAAAACATGTACTGCTTCGAACACGATGACGAAATCATCATCGTCGACTGCGGCGTGCTGTTCCCGGAGGATGAACTGCTCGGCATTGACTATGTCATTCCGGACTTCTCCTACCTGCAGAAGAATGCGTCCAAGATCAAGGCGCTCATCATCACCCATGGTCATGAAGATCATATCGGCGGCATCCCGTTCTTTCTGCGCTCGATCCATCTGAAGCAGATCTACGCACCGCGCTTTGCCAAGGCACTGATCGAAAAGAAACTTGAAGAGCATCATCTGACCAGAGCCTGCAAGGTCATCGAGATCAACGGCGACAGCCGGGTCCGCACGAAATACTTCAATGTAGGCTTCTTCAATACCGTTCACTCGATTCCGGATTCTCTCGGAGTCCTGATCAATACCCCGAACGGACGCATCGTCGAAACCGGCGACTTCAAATTCGATCTCACCCCGATCGGCGTGCAGTCCGATTATCAGAAGATGGCATATATCGGCCAGGTCGGCGTGACCCTGCTCATGAGCGACAGCACGAACTCAGGCGTTCCGGGCTTCTCGATTTCCGAGAAGAAGGTTGCCATGGCAATCATGGAGCAGATCCGCAAGACCCCGGGCAGACTTCTTGTCTCGACCTTCGCGTCGAATGTCAACCGTCTGAACCAGATTCTGCAGGCAGCCGTTGCCTGCAACCGCAAGGTTGCTGTCTTCGGACGTTCCATGGAGAATGTGCTGGAGATCGGCAGAAAGATCGGATTCATCAAGATCAGCGATGAAAACTTCATCACCGGCAACGATCTGAATACCCTCCCTGCCAACCGCATCTGCATTGTCTGCACCGGATCGCAGGGTGAACCGATGGCTGCTCTTTCGCGCATTGCGAATGGCACGCACAAATACATTCACATCATTCCAGGCGATACAGTCCTGTTCAGCTCCAACCCGATTCCGGGCAATGGCGTCAGCGTCAGCGGTGTCATCGATCAGCTGACAAGAGTCGGCGCCAACGTCGTCGTCAACTCCCCGCTCACGTCTTTCCATACCACCGGACATGCGCCGCAGGAAGAGCAGAAGCTGATGCTGAACCTGATCAAGCCGAAATACTTCATGCCGGTCCATGGCGAATACAAGATGCTCGTGCAGCATAGTGCTACCGCCCAGGAAACCGGTGTTCCGGAAGATCACTGCTTCATCTGCTCGAACGGCGACATTGTCGTGCTGCGGAATGAAGAAGCCTTCATCGCCAACGAACGGATCCAGACGGATGCGATCTATGTTGATGGCAACGATGCCAGCGGCTTATCTACCAGCGTCATCAAGGATCGTCAGATCCTTGCAAGCAGCGGTCTGGTTGCGGTCATCGTGACCATCGACAGCCGCTATAACAAGATCCTCTGCCGGCCGAGCATCGTCTCCCGCGGATTCGTCTATATCAAGGACAATCAGACCCTGCTCAAGGAAGCAGAACTGGTCGTCTACGATGCCCTGAAGCAGAAGATGCAGCAGCGCACGACCTTCGGCGAACTGAAGAACTGCATTCGCTCTTCGCTTGAGCCATGGCTGTTCCAGCGCACAAATCGGAATCCGATCGTGATTCCGGTCATCCTGAATCAGAAGGCTGCGATTGCGGAGATTCAGGCAAAGGCCGCAAAACCGCACACCCGCACTGCTTCTCACAGCGCAAAATCAAAAGAAAAAGAGAAAGCCGAATAAGTAATTACGCAGGCCGAAATCATTCCGCCTGCGTTTTCTTATTGCTTTTTATTGCAATTTATACTATTTTTCCGATATGAAATCTGTCGTATTCTCCGATGCTGATGCCGGGATGACCGGATACTTTACGATCCTGTACTGCCTGCGCAGCTGTTCTTTCTGTTTTCCAGGCAGCCGCCTGGCCATGTATCAGGGCGATCTGATCCTTGCTCCGGAGGCATTTGTCTACAAGACCTCAAGCCGCGGCAGCCTGATCTCACTGACGTTCCGGGAATCTTTCTTCACGGAAGATCTCCGGAAGGAACTGAAAGACTGCACCGTCCTTTCCCGCTTTCTTTCCGGAGAAGTATGGCAGCCGATCTTCTTCCGGGCCGAAGAGAACCCGGTTCTCGCCGACTGGACCACACTGCTGAAGGCAGAGGCAGTCAGGAACCAGGACCATCATGAACGGATCATGAAAGTGCTGATGCTCGGGTTCTTCATGACCATTGACAGCTGCGTCCCGGCAGAGATCGAACCATCAAGTGCATTTCTGGAATCCAATACGAGATTTGCCGAAATCCTGGATTACATGAAAGAGAATTATGCGACGGCAACCCTGGAAGATACGGCTGCCCGGTTCGGCTACAATCCGAACTATCTCTCCACCCGCTTTCGTACGGTCACCGGAAAGACCTTCAAGCAGAAACTGCTGTCAATGCGGCTGGACGAAGCAGAGCATCTGCTGACAACAACCGATCTGAAGATCGATGAGATCTCCACCCGAATCGGCTTCCATGACAAGAGCTACTTCATGAAGAAGTTCCATGAGCAGTATCAGATGACCCCGGCCCGCTACCGGAGACTTCAGAAGAAGAAAGCAGCAAAAGAGACCAGTGCAGAGAAGTCAGAAAAAGGGCAGAACTGATTGATGAAGTTCTGCCCTTTCATTTACCGATATGTCAACAGGAAACGCTTCAGCGTCTCTCTGCTGCACCGGCATGTGCTTTTGCAGCTTCAAGACCAAGCCGCATGAGTTCGGCGCCGGCCTCGGACTTAGTGCAGATATGGTTCTGAATCCGGAAGCTTTCTACTTCTGCATTCAGGTCATCATCTGCTGCCACGCTGATCATCTGCATGTTGTAAGCCATGTCCTGTTCCTCCTTGCTTGCCCGTATTATAGCGAAGAGAGAGCTGATTCCGATCAGCGATCGTTCCGGAATCATGAAGAGTTTTCATGAAATAAGCTTTCTGCAGCAAAGAAGTTTCTGCAAGCGCTTCACATCAGGATCTGATGAGGCATCACGTCTTTCGGGATCAGGCACTGATACGGATCATCCTTGGTCCGTTCTGCAAATTCCTTCTTTGCGGCTTCCACTGTTTCCGGGTGTTCATAGAGAGACTCTGCTGCCAGAGCCAATACCTCAGACCCCTTCAGCATGCCTTTCATCGCGATCTCGCTGGCGCCTTCAGCTACCCATTGCCATGAATGCGCATTGGCACCGTAGCTGTAGCAGGCCGTATTCAGGGTTGCGGTCGGCACAACATAGCTCACATCGCCGACATCGGTGGATCCCATCTCGCAGCGATCGGAATGAATCGTCTCAACGAAGTAGTCATCGATCACAGAAGTCTTCTCTGACTCCAGCAGCTTCTGCTTGTCTTTGACCGGATACGGAATCTGATCCAGCGTATAGGGTTCCTTCCAGGTGTCGTAGAACTTCTTCGCATAGGCCAGGTCTTCCTTCGTATAGACCGGAGCACCGGCTTTGCGGAATGCATCAGCCAGCACATCCTCCAGCGTGAAGTTCACGATCGTATTCGAGAGGCCTTCATCAAACAGAATATCAACGGAAGTCTCCGTCATCAGCGCTGCTCCCTGGGCAATCTTCTTGACCCGGTCATAAAGAGCAAGGCACTTGCGGTTGTTCGTGGAACGGATCAGATACTTGACTTCTGCTTCGGCCTGAACAACATTCGGCGAGCTGCCGCCGGTATTCGTGATCGCATAGTGGATGCGGTCCGTGCTTTCCATATGCTCGCGCAGATAGTTGGCACCGACATCCATGAGCTCGACCGCATCGAGAGCGGATCTGCCGTTCTGCGGTTCGCCAGCCGCATGGGCAGCGACGCCATGAAAGCGGAAGTTGGCAGAAATGCAGCTCTGCGAACTGCCGGTGCATACCTGGTGGAATACGGACGGATGATACGAGAACGCGAGATCGACGCCGTCAAAGGCCCCATCTCTTGCCATGTAGGCTTTTCCGGACCCTGCTTCTTCACCTGGGCATCCGTAGATCCGGACCGTTCCCGGAATGCCCTTCTCTTTCAGATAATCGCGGATCAGGAGTCCTGCTCCGATCACGGCGGTGCCGAGCATATGATGTCCGCAGCCGTGTCCCATCGGTTTTCCATCCGGGCATGGTTCAGGAACATCCGGTTTCTGGCCGAGTCCGTATAATGCATCGAACTCACCGAGCAATGCAATCACAGGATGCCCGCTTCCATAGGAAGCACGGTAGCCGGTATGCGTATGGCAGAGATCGGTTTCCACCGCAAAGCCCTGCGATTTCAGATACTCAATCTGCGCATTGCTCGATTCGACTTCCGAGAATCCTGGTTCCGGATGCGAATAGACGAATCTTGCCAGTTTCTTCAGATCTTCTGCGTATGGGTTATTCATGTTCTTTCTCCAGCTTGAAGCAGGCCGCCGAATGTCCGCCGTAGTCTTTCATAGCCGGCATCTCGTGATGGCAGCGTTCTTCCGCAAACGGACATCTGGTGCAGAATGGGCAGCATACCGGCGGATTGATCGGAGAAGGAATCTCTCCCTGCAGAATCTGGCGGTGGCTGTTCTTGCCCTTGATCGGGTCAGGAATCGGCACTGCTGACAGCAATGCCTGGGAATACGGGTGAAGCGGGTGATGATAGACCTCACGGGCTTCGCCGATTTCGACGAGGTGGCCGAGGTACATGACGCCGATGCGGTCGGAGATATGCTCGACCATGGCCAGGTCATGGGCAATGAAGAGATAGGCAATATGGAGTTCATTCTGGATCTGCTTGAGCAGATTGATGATCTGGGCCTGGATGGAAACATCCAGGGCGGAGATCGGTTCATCGCAGACGATGAATTCCGGGTTCAGGGCAAGGGTTCTCGCGATCGAGATCCGCTGCCGCTGGCCGCCGGAGAATTCGTGCGGATAGCGGCGGATATGGTCCGGTTTCAGGCCGACGAGCTTCAGCAGCTCTTCCGCTTTCTCTTCCTGTTCTTTTGCGGTGCCGTAGAGATGATTGATCTGCATCGGTTCCTTGATGATTTCGCCGACCGTCATGCGCGGATCGAGCGAGGCATACGGATCCTGGAAAATCAGCTGGCAGGTTCTGCGGAACTCATGCAGGTCTTTGCCCTTCAGCTCTGTGATGTCCTTGCCCTTCACGAAGATCTTGCCGCCAGTCGGATCATAGATCTTGACGATTGTTCTGCCGAGCGTGGATTTGCCGCAGCCGGACTCTCCGACCAGACCGAACGTCTCACCGGGATACACATCAAACGACACATCATCGACTGCCTTGACGATCTGCTTCTTGGCAAACATGCCTCTGGTCACATCAAAGTACGTCTTCAGATGCTGGATCGATACAATGGGCTGTTCACTCATACCGGACTCTCCCCCTTTCTGCGCTTCACTTCATTCAGCCAGCAGGCACTCTTGTGGTTCTCGGTGAACTGGGTGAAGGCCGGCATCTGTTTCCGGCAGATCTTCATCGCCTTGCTGCAGCGGTCCGCAAACGGACAGCCGACCGGAGGCTTCAGAAGATCCGGCGGAGAACCAGGAATCGGCTGCAGTTCCTTGTACGTATCGTCTTCCGGATTCGTGATGCAGTTCAGCAGACCGATCGTATACGGATGGGTCGGATGATAGAAGATATCGAGATCCGTTCCGGATTCGACAATCTTGCCACCGTACATGATGTAGATGTAATCGCACATCGAAGCGACGACGCCGAGGTCATGCGTGATCAGGATGACGGAAGAACCTTCCTTCTTCGACAGGTTCTTGATCAGGTCGAGAACCTGGGCCTGGATGGTCACATCCAGAGCAGTCGTCGGTTCATCCGCGATGACTAACGATGGCTTATTGGCTAAGGCAATGGCGATGATGATACGCTGGCGCATGCCGCCGGAGAATTCATGCGGATACTGAGTCATCCGCTTTTCCGGTTCATTGATGCCGACTTCCTTCAGCAGTTCAATGGCCCGCTTCGTCGCTTCGGCATCGCTGACCTTGTTATGGTTCAGAATGATTTCCTTGATCTGTTTTCCGATTGTCAGGGTCGGATTCAGAAAGGTCATCGGATCCTGGAAAATCATCGACATCTCTTTGCCGCGGATCTCATCCATGCGTTTTTCATATGCTTTCTCATCCTTGAAATGAGAAGCCGTGATGTCTTCGCCATTCAGGATGATCTCGCCGGATTTGATTCTGCCATTGCCTGCCAGAAGTCCCATGACGGAATACATCGAGACGGACTTGCCGGATCCGGACTCGCCGACGATGCCGACAATCTCGCCTTCATTGACTTCATACGTGATGCCCCGTTCTGCATAGACGGTGCCCTGGTCGGTGCTGAAATTCACGACCAGATCATTGACTTCAAGAATATGACGGGTCATGTTCACTGCCCCCGTTTCTTCGGATCGAGCGCGTCATTCAGCGCATCGCCGATAAAGTTCAGAGCCAGCATCGTGAGGCAGATTGCCGCAACCGGCCATACCATCTGCAGCGGATAGGAGCTGATCAGAGAACGGGCATCGTTTGCCATCGTGCCCCAGGAAGCCTGCGGAATCGAGATGCCGATGCCGACAAAGGACAGGAATGCTTCGGTGAAGATGGCACTCGGAACCATCAGAGTCGTGTTGACGATGATCGGGCCGATGCTGTTGGTAATCAGATGGCGGAACAGAATCCGGGCATCCGAAGCACCCATGACTCTGGCACACTGAGCATATTCCTGTTCTTTCAGGGACATGACCTGGGCTCTGACCTGACGGGCAAGTCCGACCCAGGAGCTCACGCAGATTGCCAGCAGCACGGACCAGACATTCGATCCGAACACCAGCATGATCAGGATGACGTACAGCAGGGTCGGGACAGCATAGATGATATCGACGATCCGCATCATGATCAGATCGACTTTGCCGCCGCAGTATCCGGCAATGCCGCCGTAGATCGTGCCGATCACGAGATTGATGCCAGCTGCCGCAAACCCGACCGACAGAGAGATTCTCGCGCCGTACATCACCCGCACGAAGATATCTCTGCCGAACTTATCCGTTCCGAACAGATGGGCAAGCGATGGCATCGCATTGCGGGTCGTCAGATCCTGTCCGTCATACGTATACGGAGAGAACATCGGCACGAAGATCGCTAAGAGAATCATCACGATCAGGAACACGAGGCTGACTACCGCCAGTTTGTTCTTTCTGAAATTGCGCCATACATCCGACCAGTAGGTACGGGATTCCATGGCTACGAATTCGGCGTCTTTTTCCGAATCCGGAAGCGGTTCGAATTCGCTTTCCGGAACACTCTGAGCATCCGGATACGGCTGTTTCATTTCCAGTTCAGACATGTTTTCCCTCCTTTACTTCAGACGGATACGCGGATCGATCATCGCCGTGATCAGATCGGTCACGATGTTGGCAACGATGATGGCAGCACCATAGATGATGGTCAGCGCCATGATCATCGTATAGTCACGGTTGGAGACACTGTTGACAAACTCAGCGCCGATACCCGGAATCGAGAACATCGTCTCGACGACGAATGAACCGGTAAGAAGTGTCGCCAGCAGCGGTCCGGCATAGGTGATGACCGGAATGCTGGCATTCTTCATCGCATGATGAAGAATTGCCCTTTTCTTGCTGGTGCCCTTGGAACGAGCCAGGATCATGTAATCCTGCTTCATCTCCTCAGTTAAGGAGGATCTGGTCAGACGCGAAATCATCGCAATCGGACTCATTGCCAGGGCAACGCTTGGCATGATGTAGCTCTGCGGGGTATTGAGACCGATGACTGGCAGACAGTGCAGCCAGACACCGAACACGAACATCAGCAGCAGCGCCAGCAGGAAGCTCGGCACGGACACACCGATCGTACCGAAGAATGCAGCAAGGCCCTGCACCCATGCTTTATTCGAGAGGGCAGATGCGATGCCCAGCGCAATGCCGGCAACCATCGCAACCACGAAGGCAGCTGCGCCAAGCTTTGCTGTCGTCGGCAGACCCTTCTGAATAATCGACATGACCGTTGTTCCCTTGCGGTTCAGGGACGTTCCGAAATCACCATGCAGCACATTTTTCAGATAGGCCAGAAACTGCACGCTGATCGGCTGATCGAGCTGATATTTCTGAATCAGCACATCTCTGACCGATGCAGGAAGACGTGAGGTCTCCCCGGCAAACGGAGAACCAGGGATGGAATGCATCAGGAAGAACGTGATGAACATCAATGCAAACAGCGTCACGATTCCGAGCAGAATTCTCTTAGCAAGATACTTCCCCATTCCCTTCTCCTTTCTCCAGATACGTATGGAACCACTCTGTCATTTCCTTCAGCCTCCGGATTCTGTGCTGAGGCTTGCCCGAACGGCTGAGTCCATGGTTCTCTCCTTCAAACATCACCATCCTGGCAGGCACATGGAAATACTTCATCGCCGTATACATCTGCATTCCCTGATCGATCGTGCAGTTGTAATCGCATAAGCTGTGCAGGAACAGAATCGGGGTCTTGGCATGATCCGCATAGGCAAGCGGAGACTGTTTCCACATCGCCTGCATATCGCTCCACGGATCTGCAGCCATCTCATTGGAATCAAACGAGACGCCGATCTCACTTGCTCCGAAGTCCGATACCCAGTTCGAGACCGAACGCTGCGACACGATTGCCGCAAAGCGGTCGGTATGCCCTTCAATCCAGTTGCTCATGAAGCCGCCATAGCTGCCGCCGCCTGCTCCGATTCTCTCCGGATCAATCGGAAGCTGCTTAAGCACCTCATCCGTGAAGTCCATCAGATCTTCATAATCGATCGTTCCGTACTTTCCGCGCAGGTCTGCATACGCTTCGCCATAGCCTTCGCTGCCATGCGGATTGCAGAAAAAGACATAGTATCCATCTGCCGCCAGCGTCTGCATCTCATGGTAGAACGTCAGTCCGTATGCACATCTCGGACCGCCATGAATCTCAAGCACGCCAGCCGCCCGTTCTTTCGTTGCGCCTGCAGGTTCGAGATAGAAGCCTTCGACGATATCGCCATTCCGGTTCGTGAAGGACAGCTTCTTCACCGGTGAGACGACATGTTCCCTCAGATAGGACGCATTCGGATCATAGACACACTTTCCATTCACGCATACCTGGCTCAGGCCATTGACCGGAGCCTGGATCGTGATCAATCCTGCATCCGTCTTCGCAAAGTTCAGAATCACGCCGCCTTCTGCATCTGCTGCTTCTGAGATTTCTCCGTCTGCAGACAGCTTGTAGAGATCCGTATGCGTATGGCACATTGCCGTGAAATAGACTTCGCTTCCGCTTCCGGCAAACACCGTTCCCGAAGGACGCAGCGTATCCGTCAGCGGTGTATCGCCGATCGCAAGATCTTCCGCATTCTGATGAACAGGAAAATACGTTCCGGTCTTCGGATCAGCCTGATAGAAATCACACAGCTGTCCGAGTCCCCATGGCTTCATGTCGGTGCCGGCAAATACGATTGCCTTGTCCGTGAATGTGCAGAAGCTGACCCTCATGAATCCTTCCGGAACGAGGATCTGCTTTTCTCCAGTCGAGATATCAAGCAGCTTCAGCGTGCTTGTCTCCGGCAGAATGTCATCGAACGTCCGGCTGATCCAGAGAACCTTAGAGCCATACACGCAGGTATGCGCGGTATCCTCATTCTGATCCGTGATATCCTTCAGTTCTTTCGTTTCAGGATCAAAGAGGAATAATCCCGATCTCTTTCCTGCCACAAATCCTCTGCCATTTGCCCATACCGGAATCTCTTCCGCCACATGCACATCGCTGGCCTTTTCTTTCGGATCCAAACGATAGCGGTCTCTGCAGATTTTCAGCAGATACTTTCCTTCCGGAAGCTTCCAGATCTTCTCAACGTCTTCATCCAGTTCAAATGCTGGCACTGCCTCACCGCCATTCACATCGATGCGATAGAAGCTGCTGTGCGGATCCGTTTCCGATTCTTTCCGTCCGCTCATGAAGAGGATCGTGCGATCGTCTTCGAATACTGCCATGTCATCACTGTTTCCGGACGTAAGCTGAGATACCTTTCCGGTTTCCGGAACCAGGACATAGAGATTCCTGTGTTCCTTGTTCTCCTTGAGGTCCGGAGTGATTTCCGTGAAGACTGCGGTCTCCTGATCCGGGCTCAGCACCAGATGATTCAGGCAGCTGAGCTTTGCAATGTCTTCTTTTCTGACAAGTTCCATTTCAGATCCTTTCTTAAAATGAGGCAGAGGAGTCAGACTCCTCTGCCTGGGAATCATTTGAAATAGGCGTGGCCGTAGAACGTATTCGTTCCATCCAGCTCATATCCGGCCAGGTCCGCATTCACCAGATACTGTGACGTGTACTGGAACAGCGGGATCACATAGACATTCTCGTAATAGAGATATTCTTCTGCTTCATGGCACTTCGTGATGAATTCTGCCGGATCGGCGATCTGCTTGATATCCGCTACCATCTGATCGAACGTCGCATCATCCACTGCTGCAGTGACCTGAATTCCTGTGGTCCAGAGATCGAGGAACTGGATCGGAGAATCACCTGCGGAATATCCGTAACGGGCAATCTCGAAGTCGCCCTGATCGAGCTGATCATAGAAGACGCCGGACTCGACTGCTTCGAAGTCTACCTCGATTCCGACTGCCTGCCACATCTGCTGCAGGACCGTCGCAACATCACCGTGGATGCCGGAGTTCGAATACTTGTAAGTGATATGCAGCGGGTTGCTTTCATCATATCCGGCTGCTGCCAGAAGTGCTTTCGCATCATCCGGATCATACGAGATCGTCAGTCCCTTTTCTTCCGCTTCCTTGTCGCCTTCCTCACGGAAATCTCCGTCATTTCCAGCTAAACCGAAAGGAATGTAGCCATTCAGTACCGGATAGAAATCCGTTCCGCCGAGCACATCAGTGAGTGCATCCTTGTCAATTGCTTCAGCCAGTGCCTTGCGGACATTGACATCCTTTGCCCAGTCAGGACCGGTATCGCCGGAATTGATTGCCAGGAAGTAGTTGACCGGAGTATTGAGCAGCCAGAGGCTGTCAGTACCTTCATAGCTCTTAGCAGTATCAATCGTAACCGAATCAGCGATATCAATCTCGCCGGACTGGAATGCAACTGCCTGAGAATCCTGATCAGTCATGACCTGGAAGGTAATCTGGTTCATCGTGATCGAATCCGCATCGAAGTAGGAATCATTCTTGACCAGCACTGCCTTGTCATTCTCATTGAAATCCGTCAGCGTGTACGGACCAGAAGTAGCATATCCGGCTGTCATCGACCAGAGGGAATCATGCTGAGGCGTGCCCTGCGGAACCGGAGTCCAGACATTGCTCGTCATCAGCCCCGGCAGATAGGTGCATGGAACCTTCAGGGTAAGAACCAGAGTCTGATCATCCGGTGCTTCAATGCCGACATAGCTGTGATCAGCAGTCGTGCAGTCGAAGTCACCGCCGGCCTCCAGAGCTGCCTGATTGTATTCTGCAGCACCCTGGATGAAGCTCGTCATATCATAGATTGCCCAGGCATTATCCGCACCATAGGACAATGCTCTGAGATAGGAATAGACAAAGTCTCCTGCGGTGATCGGCGTGCCATCCGACCACGTAATGCCATCCTTCAGATGGAACGTATAAGTCAGGCCGTCATCGCTGACTTCATAGCTGTCGGCCAGCTCCGGCTGTGCGACGCCAGAGGTATCTGTACGGAACATGCCGGAATAGATATGCGTGATGACATGGTTGTTGACGGTCTCGGTATTGAGGGCCGGGTCCAGGGTCGTGAACTGCGAACTGGTCGCGACGACGATTGCGGAATCTCCGGAAGCTGCTGCGGCAGTTTCCGTTCCTGCAGATGCAGTGCTGCTCGCTGCGGAGGAACCGCTGCTGCACGCAGCCAGCGATACAGCCAGCCCTGCTGCGAATAATGACTTGAGCCAATTTCCTTTCATATTCTTTCTCCCTTGCTGTGGTATGAACGTAAAAAGCCATCCCATGAAGAAGTGTTCTTCAGAGACGGCTTCAGCCGCGGTACCACTCTGCTTGCCGGTCATGCCGGCCGCTCTTAGCCGTTAAAGCCGGCTTACTCCGTCCCTACTGATCATTCAGGACAGCTTCTCCCAGATGCGTTTCCCCAAAATGGATGACTGCCGGACTTCCACCCTCTCCGGCTCGCTATCGTCCCTGTCTCAGGTACTCTTCTGTTCTCTGAAGATATTAGCATCTTACTACCCGCAAATGAAAATGCAAGCATTTATTACATGTTTTTTTCACCAAGTAAAAAGTATTTACATTTATATGAAACAATTTTACATCAAGGAATTTAAAGCCATTGTTCCCAGAGTCAGTCGTAATAGCAGTATCCGTAGAAGGTGCTGCCGCCATCTGCCTCATAGCCATGCAGTCCTTCCTGGACCAGATATGCGGAGATGTTCTGGAACAGCGGATTCACATAGACATTCTCGTAGTACAGATAAGATTCTGCCTCATGGCAGGCATTGATGAATTCACTCGGATCTGTGATTTCCTTGGCATTCTCGACCCTCTGATCGTAAGTCGGATCATCTACAGCTGCAGTGATCTGCATCCCGCTGGTCCAGATATCAAGAAACTCGATGGAAGAATCTGAAGCGTTCAGTCCATACCGGGCAATCTCGAAGTCGCCGGCATCAAGCAGGTCATAATAGACGCCGGATTCCACTGCTTCAAAGTCTACTTCCACCCCAATTGCCGTCCACATCTGCTGCAGCACGGCTGCGACATCAGCACCGATGCCGGAATTGGAATACTTGTATGTGATATGCAGCGGATTGCTTTCATCATATCCGGCGGCTGCCAGCAGTGCCATGGCATCCTCCGGATCATACGAAATCATGTTTCCGGCATCTTCTGCTGCCTGATCGCCTTCTTCACGGTAATCACCGTGATTGCCGGCAAATCCTTTCGGAACATAGCCATACATCGGCGGATAGAAGCTCTCGCCGCCTATCACGTCAGCCAGAGAAGTCTTGTCAATCGCTTCTGCACATTTCATCAGTCTTTGCTTCTGACCATCTCTTGCAGTCAGAGAAGCTGGTCGCCAAATTCTCTATACATTATTTCTGACCAATTTGTCCCTAGGAGTGGCATCTTAAGAAAACTCTGTTTCTTGTCATCGACAGAGTCATTCAGAAAAATCATGAAACCGCAGAATCAGGACCAGTCAGGACATGAAAAAAGACAGATCTGTGTATCACAGGTCTGTCTGAGTTCTGACTACTTCTGTCTTGCCTTCATCAGGATAATTCCGCTGCAAGATCCGAGCGTGATCTCATCCTGATCTGTCTGAATGAGTTCCGGCATCGTCTCTTTCAGCTGAGCGATGTTCTCCAGCATGGAATAGCCGGAAGTATCCGTGCGGTAATGCATCAGGATCGCAAGCTTCGGTTCGACCCGCTCGATGATCGCACGGGCAATCCGGGAGTCGATGGTATAATAGCCGCCGCATGGAATCATGATCACATCCGCATGATGAAGACGGCTGATTTCCTCGATGTTCAGCATTCTGCCGAGATCTCCGAAATGCACGATCTTCTCACTGCTGTTTTCCAGGATCCGGATCTGATTCATGCCGCGCTTGGTGCCATTAGCGTCATCGTGCGGGACGATCAGCGCGCTTTCTTCATAAGGGCTGTGCAGCTTCCGCCTGTTCATCTGAATGAGATGAGCAGCGTTATGGTCTTCATGAGGATGGCTGATGAAGACTTCATCTGCGGTGATCGTGCGAGGAAGCTTCAGTCCCGGTACACTGTAGTCTTCATAGGGATCGAATACGGCACTCCAGCCGTTATCTGCTTCCAGGCGGAAGCAGGAATGTCCGTAATAAGTAATTGCTGTCATAAGAACCTCCTGAAACAGCAAAGGAAGGGTTTCCCCTTCCCTGCACTGTCTGTTTACTTGACCTGGATGATCTTCATCATGTTCGCAGAACCCTCGCCTGTCGGGTACCCGGCGGTGAGGATGATCAGCTGACCAGGCTTGATGCCGTAACCCTTTGCGAACAGGCATGCCAGGTCATCATCATTGGTCATATTATTCTGCACATCCGAGAAAATCGGAGTCACGCCCCAGTAGCTTTCCAGCTTTCTCTGGGTGCTCTTCGTAAATGTAATTGCAAGAATCGGAACACACGGACGGAATTTGGAAATTCTGCGGGCCGTCGTGCCACCCTGGGTGAAGGCAACGACTGCACCGACATTCTCGAGGGTCAGGGTTGCATCGGATACGGAAATACCGATCGCATCCTGAATCGTGCGGTTGCTGGAACGCTTGGAGATTTCCAGACGATCGCGGTAAGGGATGATGCGCTCTGCTTCTTCGCAGATCTCAGACATCATCTCGCAGGACTCTACCGGATATTCGCCGGCAGCAGATTCTGCACTCAGCATGACGCCGTCGGAACCATCGAGCACTGCGTTGCAGACATCAGAAGCTTCTGCACGCGTGCAGCGCGGATTGTGGGTCATGGAATCCAGCATATGCGTAGCAGTGATCGCCGGCTTGCCGATGATGTTTGCCTTCTTGATGATATTCTTCTGATAGACCGGAACCATCTGGGTCGGTATTTCCACGCCGAGATCGCCGCGGGCAACCATGACGCCATCAGCAGCTTCCAGAATGGAATCGATGTTGTCATAGCCTTCCTGGTTCTCGATCTTCGCGATGATCTGAATCTTCGGTTTTCCTTCTTCAATCAGAATCTTGCGGATCTGGTTGACATCGCTTGCCCGGCGGGTGAAGGAAGCGAAGATGAAATCGACATCATTCTCGCAGCCGAAGCGCAGGTCTGCTTCATCCTTTGCAGAAAGGAACGGCATCGAAAGCTTGACACCAGGCACGTTGCAGCCCTTGCGGGAGCTGATCGGCCCGTTGACTTCGACACGGCACTTGAGCTCATTGCCGTCATTCTCGAGAACGGTGAGCCTCATCTTTCCGTCATTGATCAGGATATAGTTGTTCGGCTTCAGATCATCAAAGAGCTCCGGGCAGTCGATATGGAAACGCTCATGCGTTCCTTCGATCTCGGCTTTCTCCACATAGACAATCTCGCCTTTGTGATATTCCTCGACATCATTCTTGAAGACGCCGCAGCGGATTTCAGGTCCCTTGGTATCCAGCGCAACGGCCAGATTGATTCCGCTCGTATCGCTGACTTCACGGACTCTCTTGATTCTCTCGAGGTGCTCTTCATGCGTACCATGAGAGAAATTCATGCGGGCAATATTCATGCCGGCATTAGCGAGCTTGAGGAGCGTATCCTTGTCTTCGCTTGCCGGGCCGATGGTGCAGATTACTTTCGTTTTCTTGAATAAGTGATTCTTCTGATCTTCCATTTTGAGATCCCCTTTCAGCTGATTCTATACCAGACGATCAAACAGTCTGTAGAGACGCTTGCGGCTCTGCCGCGGGCGCTCCAGCGCTTCATTGATCGGCATGGAGGTAATGCAGTTATCGATGATTCCGACACACTGACCGCCGATCCCCTCCATCAGGAGATCCACAGCCTTCTCACCCATCATGCTGGCAAGCATGCGGTCCTTCGGAGTCGGGCTGCCGCCGCGCTGAATATGACCAAGCACGGTTGCTCTGCCGCTGAACCCTGTATTCTGCGAAATCTTCTTGGCCAGCGCATCCACATCCGTGATCTTCTCGGAGATGATGATGATCGCATGGTTCTTATGCACCGCTTCGCCAAGATATCTCAGTTTCTCCAGCACTTCGAGCTCATCATAGCCGGTCTCCGGCGTGATGACCATCTCCGCACCGCAGCTGATTGCCGTATATAATGCGAGATCGCCGCAATGATTGCCCATGACCTCGACCACACTTGCCCGATGATGTGAGCTGCTCGTATCTCTGAGCTTATCGACACACTCGACGCACGTATGCAGAGCTGTATCAAAGCCGATCGTGAAATCCGTTCCCGGAATATCATTGTCAATCGTTCCCGGCAGACCGATGCAGTTGATTCCTCTCTGCGTCAGCGCCAGCGCTCCGCGGTAGGAACCATCGCCGCCGATGACGACCAGGGCATCAATACCGCTCTTCTTCATCGTCGCAACGCACCTCTCCTGCACTTCATCTTCCTTGAACTCCGGAAGCCGCGCCGAACCAAGCTTCGTTCCGCCGCGATCCAGAATGTCCGAAACGGAAGAACGGGTCATTGTCTCAAAATTCTCATCCAGAAGTCCCCGGTATCCGTCCCGTACACCTACCACCTCAATACCGTTGCTGAGTGCAACGCGGGTGACCGCACGGATCGCTGCATTCATTCCAGGGGCATCGCCGCCGGATGTCAGAATCCCAATCTTACGGACCATTCCGCTATCCTCCAAATCGCCCTTATTCTACCATTATTCTGTGGATTGATAAAGATGACGACGATCGCTCCCAGCAAGGAAAACCGGTTCTGCAAGTACCCGGATCCGCTCCATGATCCGTTCTGATTCCATCACATCCTCATTTCCCTTTGAGCTGACGGTGAAATGATCCTTCAGAGACGTGAAGTCCTCGTTGGACGTGAACCACGTCATGCGGTGATTCTGCATGCGTGCATCCAGTACCGACAGCAGCAGAGACCTTAACCGATCCGTCACTTCTTCCGAACCGATATCATCCAGAACCAATAGGTCTGCAAACTTCATCCTGGACACTTCCGTGCGGAACTCGCCGGAATAGTACGTCGCATTGACCCGGTCTGCCCAGGACGGAACATGCACGAATGCAGGCCGTCCATCAAAGCCAGCAACATAGTTCGCCGCACACGCCGCCAGATACGTCTTGCCGGTACCCATCGGCCCGTAGAGATAGATTCCCTGATGATTCTCGCAGGCAGTGCTGACCTTCAGAACTGCATCTGTGTACTCCTTTGATTCTCCAGACATCCGGATCTCCCGGAACCGGACGCAGGAAAGCTCCTCGCCGAGATCCGAGATCAGGTAATTGGAAAGATGCGCAGTCTTCTGCTCCGCTTCCCGTTCATACGGGCACGCCTGCATCGTCTCCTGCAAAAGACCGTCATAGGACAATCCCATGCGGTATCCTTTCCGCTTCTGCCGGCACTCGGAAAGAGCCTTGCAGCCAAGACACGGCGCTACTTCTTTCCGCCACCGCTTGAACGTATAGGCCCTATCTTCCAGAACGCTTTCCGGAATCTCTTCCTTCTCCAGCAGTTTCTTCACTGCCGGATCTTTCTTCAGCGAGGCAATCAGTTCCTGATCTTCCCGCAGTTCTTTTTCCGTCTTTTCCGGCATCCGGAACTCTGCTTTCTGCATAACTTATTTCCCCATTCTCTGAAGCTGCGCTTCCACAGACCGTGCTTCTTCTTCGCTGATCTTCTGTTCCGAAGCTGAATCCGGTTTCTGATAATATGCCGGCAGCACATTGCGATGCGGAGTTCTGCCGCTCTTATAGCCATTCATCTTCTTCGTTTCCGCAAGTGCCGTCTTCCGGTCATTCACGCCATCTCTTGCCCATTGCGAAGCAACGCTGTCGACAAACGACGGAACCAGCCGGTTTCCGCTCGTATTCAGCACATATTCCACGAGAATATTGATGACTTCTGAGCTGAAATGCATATCAAGCGACAGATGCTCGAGAATCTTCTTGTCGCCAAGCGTGACCTGGGCTCCGTTCTGCTTCGATTGCAGAAACGAAACCGGCGGAAGCTCATACGGATCCTTGACTTTCCTGACTTCTGTCTTCGCCCTTGCGCAGTACAGCTTCAGCTTCTCTTCATCAAACGTCATCGTGCTCAGATTGCATGCTCTGCTCACGCAGATCAGCATCTGATCCGGAGATATTCCGTAGATGCTGGCCAGCTGTCCGATCAGCTTCATGTTCTCCTGCGTTCTCAGTTCCACCGGGAAGATCAGATTCGTCGCCTTCTCGAGGAAGGACTGATAATCAAACGAGATCGAGACATCTTCCCCGCTGAACCGGTAGCGCGGCTTCACCTGCTGGAATGTCACCTCATTGTCATAATCCCTCAGCACGGAATGCGAGATCTTTCTGGTGATGTCTTCATATCCCTTCAGGTTCGTTCCAGTCATGAACTTTCCTGCACTCAGTTCCGCATTCTTTCTTCCCAGTGCCTGAACAAGTCTTGCATAGAACTCCCGGTTCTCCAGAAACAGAGAAGGAGACAGCGGCGCATTGAGATGATACAGATAGCTGTTCTTCGAATCGCCTTTCAGCACATAGCTTCTCACCAGCATCATCTCTTCCAGATGGATTCTGGCCCGTTCAATCTCATCTATCGAACGATTCAGAATCGCGGTCAGCCGGCTGTGCGGCTCCAGCGTCTTCTGCCTTCTGCCCTCGCTGTGCAGGGTCAGATACAGCATCACCGCATCCATGCCCACAATCGGCTGATACAGCGAAACAAGCGAAGAAATCCCATCCTCGCTCAGAAATTCCGTTCCTTCTGTCCGATACGTATCTTTCGGATCAAGCTCCATGCCGTTTCACCCCGCGAAGTTCTTTCAGAACTGCTCCGACTGTCTGATTCAGTTCTTTCAGGCTGCCATCATTGTGAATGATGTAATCCGCTTCTGCAAGCTGCTGCTCCTTCGAAATCTGAGAACGCAATCTTGCCTTGGCATCTTCTTCCGTGAAATTCCGGTATTCCACAAGCCTCTTCACCGCTGTTTCATCGCTGCATGTCACAACGAGGACCTCATCAAAATACTTCTCCCAGCCTGCTTCATACAGCAGAGGAATCTCAGCAAAGACGAGCGGATCTTTCTCATGACTGTCAAAGAATTTCTGCAGACCTTCCAGCACAAACGGATGCACGAGTCCATTCAGGGCATGCCGCTTCTCTTCAGAAGAGAACACGGTCGAGGCAAGCATCTTCCGGTCGATCTCCTCATGATCATCCAGGATCTCCGTTCCGAACGTCTTCACGATCTCTGCATAGACCGGCTGATCCCGGTGCATGCAGATGCGGCTGTAATGATCCGCATCAAATACCGGCAGATGCCTTCTCCTTAACAGAATGGATACCGTCGATTTGCCGGAACCGATCGTTCCGGTCACTGCAACTTTCTTCATGAATTCCTCCTAGTGCTGACAATGCGGGCAGTAGTAGCTGCTTCTGCCGCCGATCCATTTCATGCGGATCTCATTTCCGCACACCTTGCATACTTTCTGTTCATGGACCATGCACTCCAGCTGAAACCTTCCGGTAACCCCGAGACTCGATGTATAGGAACGGATCGTCGTTCCGCCCGCCGCGATCGCTCTCGTCAGGATTCTTCTCGTTTCCGTGACCAGATTTTCCCGGTCTTTCTTTGTCATCCTTGCACAGCTTCTGCCCGGGCGGATGCCGCAGGCAAAGCAGATCTCATCAGCATAGATATTGCCGATGC
Source organism: Anaerolactibacter massiliensis (assembly GCF_900290205.1). Taxonomy (NCBI): domain Bacteria; kingdom Bacillati; phylum Bacillota; class Erysipelotrichia; order Erysipelotrichales; family Erysipelotrichaceae; genus Anaerolactibacter; species Anaerolactibacter massiliensis. The sequence goes on from NZ_OLMH01000002.1 coordinate 1,166,837, forward strand.
CTGCCACGAAGTGCTGATCGAGCAATAATGACTTGACCGGCTCTTTTCTGCCCTTGCAGTACTCCCTGATATAGTCCGCATTGAACGAATCCCAGAACGGTTCCGGACCAAGTCCATGAAACGTCAGGAGATCCGTATCCATCGGCAGTAAATTCATCCTCCCGAATTTTCTCGTATCCCGATAGCGCAGCTGTCTTCCGTCATCCAGCTGGAAGATCACATGCATGTGCCGGTCCAGCGGTTCTTCCGGGGCCTGCAGATAATACTTGCCTTCCATGCGCAGATGCGACAGGAACAGCACGGAATCCATATAGAGCAGCAGATACTTGCCACGTCTTTCAAACGTGCGGAAATGCTGTCCGATCAGCGTTTTCCGAAACTGGTCCGGATCGCATTCGAGAATCATCGGGGTCCGCACCGCAACATCCTCGATCTCTCTGCCCTGGATCTGATGTTCCAGCGTGCGGACGACGGTTTCTACTTCAGGCAGCTCCGGCATCACTTCGCCTCATACCAGTCAGAACCGGCCGCACACTCCACGGTCAGAGGAACATCCAGCTTCATCGCATTGCACATGCCGTCAGTCACGAGCTTCGTCATCAGCTCCAGTTCTTCCTTCGGCACATCGAAAATCAGTTCATCATGAACCTGGAGAATCATCTTCGATTTCACATTCTGCTTCTTCATCTCGGCATCGATCTTCAGCATCGCGATCTTGATCAGATCTGCCGCACTGCCCTGGATCGGCGCATTCATCGCGGCCCGCTTGCCGAACTCCCTCACCATCCGGTTCTTGTCATGAATCTCCGGAATCTCACGGCGTCTGCCGCAGAGCGTCGTCACATAGCCATGTTCCTCGCAGAACTCGACAATCGAATTCATATAGGTGCGGATCTTCGGGAATTTCTGATAATACGTCTCAATAAAGTCGGCTGCTTCCTTGCGGGAAATGCCGAGCTGTTCGGCCAGGCCGAAGTCGCTGATGCCGTAGACGATGCCGAAGTTGACGGTCTTGGCACGGCGGCGCTGTTCCGGGGTCACGTCTTCCGGACGATCGATTCCGAACACATCCATGGCAGTCTTCGTATGAATGTCGACGCCATTGCGGAATGCTTCGATCATCGAAGTCTCCCCAGCCATGCTTGCAAGCATGCGCAGCTCGATCTGATGGTAGTCGGATGAAAGCAGCACGCAGCCTTCCGAAGGCAGGAATGCCTTGCGGATCACTTTGCCCTGTTCATCGCGGACGCTGATATTCTGCAGATTCGGATCGCTGCTGCTGAGTCTTCCGGTCTGGGTTGCACACTGGTTGTAAAGCGTATGGATCTTTCCATCACTGCAGATGAAGCGCTGCAGTCCTTCTGCATACGTTCCGTAGATCTTCGAAAGCTTGCGGTATTCCAGCAGCTCGCCGATGATCGGATGGAACCCGTTGAGCTTCTCGAGAACATCTGCACTCGTGCTGCGCTTCTTCCCGCCCGGAAGACCGAGCTTGTCAAATAACACTTCCGCAAGCTGCTTCGGGCTGTTGATATTGAATGGTCCGCCTGCCTCTGCATAGATCGAATCCTGCAGGCGGTCCATCTTCTCTTTCATCTCTGCAGAAAGCTGACCGAGCGTCTCCTTCGAGCATGTGATGCCGGTCTCTTCCATCTCATAAAGGACTTCTGTCAGCGGCATCTCCATATCCCGGTACAGCGAATCCATCAATGACTCATGAATCTTCGGCATCATCTGTTCAAAGATCGCGTAGATGCCTGCCGCATTCTCGCACGCAAACTGCACGGCATCAGAGAGATCCGCAAGCTTCGGTCTAGCCTTTGTGCCGTAGATATCTTCCCGCTTCTTCGTCGTCTCAATGCCGCAGGCTTCATAGATCTTCTCCGGAGAAGTCAGGGAACTGTCGGCCAGGGAAGCAGCGATCATCGCATCTTCTGAAAAAGCAATCTTCAGCTTGGTGCGCTTGAGCTGGTGCATGGCCCGCTTGACATCAAAGCCGATCTTGGATGGCTGATTTCCGGCAAGATAGGCAAGAAGCTTCTGATCCTGCTCTGCATCTTCCAGTGAAATATAATAGGACATCTTCCCATCCGAGAGAGCCAGGCCGCTGATGGCTGAAGCATAGAACGGTTCCTGATCGCCATCGAGGTACACCGCCAGCTGCCGTTTCAGGAAGGATTCCGGAATCTCTTTCACTGCTTCATAAGTCTTTTTCGGAGCTGCAGATGGATCGGAAGACTTCTGTTCTTCCAGAATTGCCTGATACTTTCTCACCAGGCTGTTCATATCGACGCTCTCGAAAAAGCGGATCAGCGAAGCATAGTCCGGTTCGAACCTGCAGTCATCGGCCGTGAAGTCCAGCGGAACATCGCGCCGGATCGTCGCCAGGGTCTTTGAGAGCTGTGCAGAGGCGTGATTGTTCTGCACCTTCTCGCCGAGCTTGCCCTTGATCTCATGATCATGGGCAAGGACTTCTTCCACCGTTCCGTACTGCTGCAGCAGCTTGACTGCCGTCTTCTCGCCGATGCCCGGAATGCCCGGAATATTATCGGAATGATCGCCCATCAGGCCTTTGAGATCAATGATCTGCGCAGGCGTGATACCCATCTCTTCCTTCATGGCTGCAGGCGTCATCGGCGCCATATCGGTCAGCCCCTTCTTCATCAGCATGACCGTGGTCGTATCATCGACAAGCTGCAGAAGATCATGATCCGAGGTCAGAATCACCGTCTCATAATCCGGAGAAAGCCTGCTCATGGTGCCGATCAGATCATCTGCCTCGATATCCGGCATTTCCACCCAGCGAATATGAAAGCCGTCCAGATAGTCTCTGGTCATCTGAAACTGCGGCACGAGATCATCCGGGGCAGGTTTTCTGCCGCCCTTGTAGTCCGGATACAGATCATGGCGGAAAGTATGCTTGCCCGCATCAAATGCCACCAGCATCGAATCCGGCTGAACCAGATCGATTGCCTTCTGCAGCATGCTGGCAAAACCGAAGACCGCATTGGTCGGAATTCCTTTGGAGCTTGTCATCTTCTGTCCATAGGCTGTCGCATAATATGCCCTGAACAGCATCGAGTTTCCATCTACCAGCAGTAATTTCTTCATAAAATGCCTCCGTCCTTCATTCTACCATAGCCAAAGAACAGCCGCCCGCAGGCAGCTGTCCTGATGTTTCTTCAGTTTGCAGGATCGGCAGTCACCGTTCCTTCATTCTCGACTCTCGTGATCCAGTCGGTATTGCTCGAAGAAGTCACTGCCCCCGCATCTGGCGTGAAGGTCGGAGACGGCGTATCGAGCGGATCCGTCAGTTCCGCAGAAGAAGTATCGGTTTCCTGCTGCGTGTCATTGGTGTCGGCTGTCTGGCTGTCAGAAGCAGCTTCCGTAACCGGCCGGTCTTCCACCATCGTCTGCAGTGTGCTCAGATTCTCATACATGATCGAGAGATAGTCCTTGCCTGCTCCTTCATCATCCGCGGGCAGGCTCGACAGATTGCTAAGCTCGACTCTGGTGAGTCCGAGATCGTCTTCGATCCGGTTGAAGAGCTCGATCATATCATCCGTCATATTCGGTTCGTACACGATATAGCGCACGCCGTCATCCTGGATCCGCTGCTCGATCACAGCCAGCTGTTCTTCATTCGGCAGAACGCCGTACTTGGATAAGATGACCGGATAGACTTCAAAGCCATACGTTTTCTGCCAGTTGCCGAAGCTTGCGGTCATCGACACGAAGCGGATGACCTTGTTATTCTGCTGATTGCTGGTGGAAAGCGCCTGATATTGCGCATCAAGATTGATCAGATCATTCTCGAGACTTTCATAGTTTGTTTCGAACAGGGAAGTATCATCAGGATACGTCTCTTCAAGAAAGTCCCGGATATCCTTTGCCATCGACAGCATCGCAATGGGGTCGGTCCAGAGATACAGATCCTTCGTATCCGTGTCGACGAGATTGAATGCATCGCTCTTGTAGTAAGGACCCTCGACATAGGCTGTGCCCTCATCGGTGACGACAGCCGTATAGCGGGCAAAGTCATAGACGGCATTCATCGCCGACAGGTCGATCTGCGACGGCTGAGCCGCGGAGATCTCCGTGTTATACAGGGACAGATATGGTTCGAGTCTTCCGATATGCAGGAAGACGGAACTGTTTTCCAGAATGGACTGATAGTCGGCTTTCAGCGTGGAACGCTGCACGATCGTCTGTTCCTGGACGCTTTCTGCCGAAATACCGCTGACATCGCTGATCAGCCGGCTGACCAGGTAGCCGACCGGATAGACGGTATATGCAATGACCGTCTTCTGCACCGCGCAGCCTGCCGTCTGGACCAGAAGCAGAAAGGAGGCAAGCATCATGGTCAGAATTTTCTTCATGCAGTTTCCTCCTTCTTCTTTGCAGAACTGTTGGTTTCGATGGCTGCCCGGATGGCCAGATAAATCGGAATGCCGAAGACTACGCCCTCTGGCCCGAGCAGAACGCCCCCGGCAAAGATGCTGAACAATGCCCAGAGCGGAGAAATGTGCACATTGTGCGAATGCACCATCGGTTCAATCAGATATGCATCAACCTGAGACAGAATCAGAATCAGCGCTACCAGCAGGATCACCTGGTGCGAAGGCAGCTCGAGTGCTGTCACGATGCCGATCACATTCACGATCGTAGGTCCGATATACGGGATAATCAGGCTGATTGCCGTCAGCAGGCCCATCAGCAGCCAGTCCGGATGTCGGACAATCGAATAGACGAGACAGTATTCCGCAAACCGCACGAACATCAGCACGATCAGCGAGCGGATATAAGAGCCTAATTCCAGATCGATCGCATGGCAGGTCCGGACCGCCGGATCTCCGAAACGGGACATCAGATTCCGGATCGAGACCTTTGTCTTATCATAGCCCAGACACATATAGATCGAGATGATGAACGTCAGAATGAAGTTCGTGACTTCCGCAAACGCACTGTTCAGAAGATCCGGCAGCTGGCTGGTCAGATTCGGCAGCAGATTCAGGGCGTTATTGAGCGAAGCGATGATCTGCCGCACGGCTTCCTGAAGCCAGTTCGGCACATCGTCCGCAATCCCGGCATAGGCATCATAAAGCGAATTGACCCCGGTGATCATCGAAGTGATGAACGAGCTAAGCCGCGAGATCACCATCGGAATGATCGTGAACGTCAGCCAGAGCAGCAGCACGAGAATCAGAATATAGACTACGGGAATGCTGACACGGCGGGAGATCTTCTTTTTTTCCAGCCACAGGATCAGCGGGTGGATCACATAAGCACCAGCAAAGCCGAGAAAGAACGGCCGGATGATCACACGGAATTTCACCCAGATGCCCTTCCACACGACATCCGTCGAACGGATCAGAAGAACCACCAGCAGGATCATGATGATCTTGATCAGTGTGCGGAACGAGACGTCCTTATCCAGTTTTTCAGCAATCCGGTTCCAGAAGTTCATATGCGCTCTTTCAGACAGTTATTTTAACATCCGCCACTGCTTTCTTCCACCGCAGAATGGAAACGGCTCCCTCTTGCTCAGAAGGAGCCTCCTGTTAATCCGTCAGCAATCCTTCCCTGCGGAAGCTGTAGACACCCTTGCTGGAAACGATCAGATGATCGAGCACCGGGATGCCCATCATCCTGCCTGCTTCGATGATTCTGGCAGTCGCATCCAGGTCTGCCTGGCTCGGGGCAAGTGTCCCGCCAGGATGATTATGCACGACGATCACATTCACGGCCCCATGAAGCAGGGCTTCCCGGAATACTTCTCGCGGACTGACCATGCTGGAATTCACGGTGCCGATGAACAGCGTCCTTGCTGAAAGAATATGATTCGCCTGATCCAGAAAGATGGCCATGAACTGTTCCTGATCGCCGCTGCCGATCTCCTTCTTCAGCCAGTCATAGAGTCCTTCCGGACTTCTCACGACATCTGCTTCCGCGGCCCGCTCATACGAGATCCTCCTGGAAAGCTCCATGCAGGCTTCCAGTTCCAGCGCTTTGACTTCTGAGATTCCAGGGACCTGCTTCATGTCGTACCGGCTAAGCTTCAACAGCCCGTTCACCCCGCCGCTTTTCATCAGCAGATGATCAGCCGCATCAAGGGCAGACGTGCCCCGGATGCCGCTGCGGATCAGAATCGCCAGCAGCTCGCGGCTGGAAAGACTGCGGATGCCATGCATGATCGCTTTCTCCCTGGGCCGTTCGCTTTCCGGCAGATTCTTCAGACGCTCTGCCATGTCTGCACCTGGTTCTTTGCCTGCAGCACACTCTTCCAGTGCACGGCATAGATCTCCGGATTCTCCGGATCCACCATCACTTCTACTGGCGTTCCCGGCTGCACGAAGGAGAGATTCCGGTAGATCGGATCCGAGCAGAAATGGCATACTTCTCCAGTTGCCGGATTCTGCCATGCACATTCCAGAAGATACGGAGAGATGCCATTCACGGAAACCGAGAAGTCGATATAGCACGTGACTACTTCGGCAATAACTTTCGTTCCATGCTTCTCGGCAGCAGAAATCCTGCGGATCCTTGCAATCGCCCGGATGAGAATCAGCACTCCGGCTGCACTGAACAGGATACCGGTGAGGATGATTCCCGGTCCCGCAGAGTGAAACAGGATCAGTCCGGCAAGGCCGATGCCCGCAAACAGAATGCCGGGAATGAGTTCAGTGATGAAATTGAGTCTGCCCATAAAGAATACCTTCCTTCTTCTCTATCCTTAGCAGAAGGACGGAAGGATCCCCTGTCATTTCTTCCTCGTCCGAAGATACGCAGTTCCTGCAAAGACCATTGCCGCAAGTGCTCCGAGGAGGAGAATCCTCTGCGGGTTCTTCGAAGCTGGCATGACGCCGCTGAAGAAGAAGTCCGCAAACCCTCCGGACAAGGCCAGCCCGGCCCGGAAGGAAAGAAGATCTGCCAGCACTGCGGAAATGCCATAGGAAAGGCAATAGCCTAGATACAGAAGCGGATGCACCAGCAGCAGATATTCATAGGGAAGCACCGTTCCCCCGAGAAACGAAACCAGACCGATCATTCCCCAGCGCCGGTTTCCATCGTGATTCTGATGCACCGCGCAGGCCGCCGGAATGCCGCCCATCATGATCGGAAAGAAGCCTGACATATAGAGCCCTGATGGCCAGGAGACATCTTCGGAAGTCTTCCTTGCCCAGAAGTACGAAAGATCTCCTAAACCGGTTCCTGCATTCCATACCATCCGGTTCAGGCCGCGCTCCATGCCGAATGGAGCCAGAAGCCGTTCGAAGACATGGAACCAGAATGCACCTCTCACGCTGCCATCGGCACACCATCTGCCAAGCGCTGTGATGCCATCATAGAAAGGCGGCCAGAGAAGTGAGAACAGAACTGCAGAGAACAGAGAACCGGCAATGAGGAGCAGTGCTGCTTCCAGCAGCTTCTTCCAGAAGTCGCAGGACTTCTTCAGAACCCGCTGAAAGAGAGTGCAGGCAAGGATTGCCGCAATCATTCCGAGCAGTGCATACGGGATATCATTCCGGGCAGTGCTGAATGACATGAAGCGGGAGATGCCATGAGCAAGCACCTCATAAGACAGAAATGAGAGCAGAGAAGCACTGACATGGAATTCGTCCGTAAGGCCAAGGCCAAGACAGATGGAAAGCACGATGCCAGGATGATCCCAGCCGAGACTTCCGATCCATACGAATATTCTTCCAGGTTCTGCAGTCGGGGCATAGGCATTTCCGCCCAGCATCGTCTCGGGACAGAGGGCATATCCGAGCGACAGAAAAGCCGCAAAGAACAGCATCCCTCCTGCCGCAATGGAATACGCTTCTGCAATTTTCTTCATAAAGTCCTCAATCGTTCTTCAGAAATTCCCGGATCGCTAGAGAGGTCTGTTTCTGCTGTTCTTGGCGGGAGATGGATGCGACGCCATCTCCGCTCTGAATGCCGTAGTTTCCGAACTGGGCATGGTTTCCGCCCTCCAGAACAACGATCGTCGTATCATCCGGATCATACTGCGGATTCTTCTGCAGCATTTTCTGATGGCCGTCTTCTGATCCATAGATGCTTAAGAGACGGAAGTTCTCTGCATGCAGGTCCGCTGTCGGATACCCTGCGAGAAGAATCAGACCGTCATACTCTTCAAGATGCGAAGCAGAATACTGTGCAGCCATCGCTGCCCCGAGCGAATGCCCGGCCATATACCAGCTTGTCTCTTCATAGTCCTGACGGATCTGATCTGCCTTATTTACTGCGAAGAAAGCCATATGGAATGGCATCTCAAGCAGAAACACATCGCAGCCCTCAGCCGCAATCTGATGCAGCAATGGCGCATAGGCGATCGTCTCCACCTTCGCACCAGGATAGAAGATCATCGCGGTCCCTTCGCCCGGTCCGTCAAAGAGATATCCTCCTTGCGGAATTTCAGCGATCGTCACGGCATCATCGCTCTGCATCGCGGCATGTGCGGTTTCATCGGCGTGATAGTATGTTCCGAAATAGATTCCTGAGGCAAGAAACAAGGCTGCGATCACCGCGAGGATCACCCATGTTTTCTGCTGACGTCTGTGCTTTCTCTGAACCATGTCTTTTTCCCTCCTCCCTTAGGAAGAAAAGCCCATCCGGGACGGATGAGCTTCGAGGATCAGTGAATGCCGTCCGGATTCTTCAGCGTGAAGTTCCAGGAATCGCGGCACATATCATCGATATCATACTTGGCTTCCCAGCCGAACAGGCGCTTTGCCTTGGAAGGATCGGCATAGCATTCTGCGATGTCGCCAGGTCTTCTCGGCATGATCTTGTACGGAAGCTTCTTCCCGCATGCCTTCTCATATGCATGCAGGACATCCAGGACGGAATATCCCTTGCCAGTGCCGAGATTGACATGCTCAACACCTTTGTGTTCCAGCGCATACTTCACCGCTCCGATATGTCCATCTGCCAGATCCACGACATGGATGTAGTCACGGACACCGGTTCCATCCGGAGTCGGATAGTCATTGCCCCAGACTCTCAGATATTCCAGCTGGCCGTTGGCAACTCTTGCAATATACGGAACGAGGTTGTTCGGGATTCCGTTCGGAACTTCTCCGAGCAGTCCGGACGGATGCGCTCCGATCGGATTGAAATATCTTAATAACATGACTGACCATTCCGGATCCGATTTCGAGACATCCTCGAGGATGCGCTCATTCATGAGCTTGCTGGTGCCATATGGGTTCGTGGTTCCGCCGACTTTGGAATCCTCGGTGATCGGGCACTTCTCCGGTGCTCCGTAGACGGTAGCGCTGGAGCTGAAGACGATGGTCTTGCAGCCGGCATTGCGCATTGCCCAGTACAGATTGATCGAACCGGAGATATTGTTTTCATAATACGTCAGCGGCTTCTGAACGGATTCTCCGACTGCCTTGTAGCCGGCAAAGTGGATGACGGCGTCGATATGATTCTCATCGAATACTTTCTTCAGTCCATCCTTGTCAAGCACATCAGTCCGGTAGAACTTCGGCTTCACACCGGTGATCGTCTGAATGCGGTCCAGAACGGCTTCATTGGAGTTATAGAGATTATCGAGCGCGATGACCTCATATCCAGCCTGAATCAGGGAAACGCATGTGTGGGAACCGATATATCCGGTTCCTCCGGTTACGAGAATAGTTGCCATGTGTGAATACCTTCTTTCTATCCGATCATTCTGGAAACATCATTCCAGGTAACAAACAGCATCAATGCGATCAGCAGCACCCAGCAGGCTCCCATGAGCCCGATCTTGACCTTCTCATTCAGCTTGCGATGAGCAATGGCTTCGGCGATCGTGATCACGACCTGGCCGCCATCCAGCACCGGTAACGGAATCAGATTGAAGATGCCGACATTCAGCGAAAGCTCTGCCATCAGGAACAGGAAGCTCGAGAAACCATACGAAACAGTCTGTTCCGTCGCCTGATAGATGCCGACCGGTCCGCTGAGCTGATTCAGATTTCTTCCAGCAAAGAGATTGCGGATCGCGCTCATCATGAGCTTCGTCACCGTCCACATCTCCTGCGCTCCGAAGCCCCAGCAGTTCAGAAGATTCACATCTTTCATTTCTGCCGAAGGACCGCGGATGCCGATCATGTAGTACTGGTATTCTTCGTTATATTCCGGAGTCACGGAGACGGTGAGTTCTTTGCCATCTCTCAGCACCGTCAGCTGGATCGGCTGATCCGACATCGAAGACAGTTCAAGCTGCAGGTCTTGATAGGTTGATGGATGATACTCGGTTCCATCAGAAAGCACGATTGCTTCAATCTCATCCCCTGCTTCAAGTCCTGCTGCTTCCGCAGGACCCCCGAAAATGACTTCTTCAATCACCGCTTTCGGAGATACCGCAAACGATCCTGCATGCAGGATGATCAGCGAGAAGATCACCCAGCAGAGCACGAAGTTCATGAATACTCCCGCCAGCATGATGATGACTTTCTGCCACCATGGCTTATCGGTCAGACGCCTGCCGTCGGGAACTGTGACATCCGGATAAGCCGCATCGCCATCCTGCTCTCCCGCCATTGCGACAAAGCCGCCGATCGGAATCGCCCGGATGCTGTACTGCGTCTCGCCTTTCTTCCGCTTCCAGATGACCGGTCCCATGCCGAACGAATATTCGTAGCAGTATACGCCGAATTTCTTTGCCGCAAAGAGATGACCTGCCTCATGGATGCAGATAATCACCGTAAGAAGAAGGATAAAATAGATAATCGTCATTCGTTAATGAGTACTCCTCTGATCTGTTCTTCCGCATAAGCTCTGCCCCAGGCATCTGCCTGAATCAGGTCGTCCACGCTGGAAAGCTCTGCAAACGGCGCATGATGCACCGTATCAATCACAATCTGCTCAATCGAGAGAAACGGAATCTCATGTCTGCGGAAAGCCGCATTGGCAGCCTCATTTGCCGCATTCATGATCGCTCCGAGATTGCCGCCCTTCTTTCCTGCTTCATAGGCTAAGGCAAGCAGCGGATACCGCTCCGTATCCGGTTTCTCAAAATGAAGCGTTCCGATCTCTGAAAGATCCAGAGGGTGATCCTGATGCAGCGGCAGACGGTCCGGCCAGCTCATCGCATACTGAATCGGCAGCCGCATATCCGGTGCTCCGAGCTGAGCCATCACGCTGTGATCGCAGTACTCGACCATCGAATGAATCACGGACTCCCGATGCATCAGCACGTCGATCTGCTCATACGGAAGATCAAACAGCCAGTGCGCTTCCGTCACTTCAAATCCCTTATTCATGAGATTTGCGCAGTCCACCGTGATCTTCGGTCCCATCGACCAGTTCGGATGGGCCAGAGCATCTTCCAGCGTCACATGCGCAAGTTCTTCTCTCTTCTTATCCCGGAAGGCGCCGCCGCTGCACGTGATGATCAGCCGCTTCACCTGCTTCATCTGATTGCCCTGCAGGCATTGCCAGATGGCCGAATGCTCGCTGTCGATCGGATACAGCCGCACGCCGTATTCCTGCATTGCCTTCTTAATGAGCGCTCCGCCGCAGACCAGCGTCTCCTTGTTGGCAAGGGCCACATCATGATGCGCCTTCATCGCGGCCAGGGTCGGTGCAAAGCCCGCAAACCCGACCAGCGCATTGATCAGCACATCATAATCCGATCCCGATGCCAGCTCTTCCATGCCTGCTTCTCCCCATAAAAACTTCGTATGAGGAAATTCTGCAGCTAAGGTTTCAGCATCTTCTTTCCGCATTACGGAAACCTTGGTCACCGGAAAGATGCCAAGCAGCTTTCTGGCCGTCTCAATCCTTCTGCCTACTCCGAATGCCGTCAGAGAAAAGCGATCCGGATGCTGAAGAATCACATCGATCGTCTGCGTGCCGATCGAACCGCTCGCTCCGAGCAGTACAAATCTCTTCGTCATATTCAGATCCCCCATGCCAGCATCAGTGCATTGAATGCCATGAAGCAGAACACCAGGCTGTCAATCCGGTCCAGGATGCCGCCATGACCAGGCAGCAGCTTGCCGAAATCCTTGATGCCGAAATGCCGCTTCGTGCTCGAGAACGAAAGATCCCCGATCTGAGCTGCCGCAGGCAGTACCAGAGATCCGCTTACTAACAATCCGATGGGCATCTCCGGCACGAAGAACAACCCATAGACAAGAGAAATCACAAGTCCGGTCAGATAGCCGCCGATACTGCCCTCCCAGGTCTTCTTCGGAGAGATGCGCGGAATCATCTTATGCTTTCCGAACTTTCTGCCGAAAAACCAGGCTCCCGTATCGCACAGAAAGCAGGCCAGCGCGACATAGATCATCGTATCAGGCCCGAGTATGGTTCCGTAGATTCTGCATACGCCATTCCATGCCATCGCCAGGATGCACGAAATCGCATAGATATAGACGACCTCATCAGTCGAGAATGGTTCATAGAAGATATGGATGGCAAACAGCACGATGATCCATAATGCAAACCCGGCAATGATCAGCTCGCCTTCCAGATGGTACAGCAGGATGATCGCCGCCGCCGTCAGGATCGTCATGCCCATGTGCGGCTTCTGATCGCTCATGCTGGCAAGCTCATACGCACCGAAAAACGAGATCACCGCCATCAGGAGATCAATCCAGATTCCGCCTGCCAGAAACGGCGGAATGATAATCGCAATCAGCACTGCCGCGGTGATGACCCGCTTCTTCGTATCACTCATGCCTTCACGCCTCCGAATCTGCGATCACGGGCCTGGTATTCCTCCATGCAGCGCCGGAATACCTCCGGTGTAAACTCCGGCCAGCTCTCCGGCACGAATTCCAGTTCCGCATAGGCAATCTGCCAGAGCAGATAATTCGAGATCCGCTCTTCCCCGCTCGTGCGGATCAGAAGATCCACCGGCGGGAAATCCTTCGTCATCAGATACTTCTCAAAGCCCTTCTCATCGATGCCGAGCTCTGCTTTTCCTTCTTTGACATCTCTCGCATACTGATTCGCAGCCAGCACGATCTCCCGATGCGAGCCATAGTTGATCGCAATATTCAGATTCAGACCGGTATTATCCTTCGACTCTTCCACCGCATCCAGAAGCACCTTTCTTGTGCTCTCCGGCAAGGCATCCAGCTCGCCGATCATATGCATCTGATAGCCCCGGTCCAGAAACTCCTGCATATACTTCCGGAAGAAATAAGCAGGCAGCTTCATGATATAGCCCACTTCCTCCTGCGACCGCTTCCAGTTCTCCGTGGAAAACGCATAGAGCGTCAGATACTTCACCCCGAGCTCATCCGCAGCAATCGCAATGGTACGGACATTATCCGAACCGACCAGGTGACCGTACGTCCGCGGCTTTCCCTGGGCCTTCGCCCATCTGCCGTTTCCGTCCATGATAATCGCAACGTGTCTGCATTCTTTCATAGCCATGTTCTCTTTTCAGCCAGAAGAATTATAGCATAATCACCAGGGCCTCCGCTGTATGCATGGAACCAGCGAGTCCCTGGTGATCTGTTTCTTCTTTTCAGTCTGCGGAATAATACTCGATCGTGATCTGGTCCTTCACATTGATCGTGGAACCAGGTGCTGGTGAAACCGACTTCAGCGCATTGATGCTCGTCGTGCTTCCCGTCGAAATCTTCACGAAGTTCAGGTTGTAGAATCCTGCCGCATTCAGCGTCTGCGTCAGGCTCGAGACAATCTCCGAACCTTTCATGCCATCATACAGGGCCGTATAGATCGTCGGAATCGTCGCCGTCACAACCGGTTCCGGTCCCTTCGAATACGTGATCGTGACCGCTGTTCCTGCTCGGACTTTCGTTCCGGCAGAAAGCGACTGACCGACCACCTGACCCGCGGTGACATCGCTGTAATAGCTCTGCTCCAGTTCCGTGACCGAAAGACCGAGACTGCTCAGCGTCGAAGAAGCATCCGAATGGTCCTTTCCGGTCACATCCGGAATCGTCACATAGGAGCCGATCGATACCTGGCAGGAAATGCTCTTTCCGCTCACGGTGCAGCCGACGATCTGTCCTTCCGAATACTGACTGCTTTCCACATCCGACTTCGTTACGGTGTAGCCGTTCTTTCTCGCATCTGCAGAAGCACTGTACAGAGAGCTCCAGCTGGAACCAGCATTCACGAGGCTGCCCGGATCCCAGGAATAGGAACCCTTTGAAACCACACAGTTAATCGAGGCTCCGGATTCATAGCTGCCCGTATCATTGGACACCAGGACGTCTGAACGGTAGCTGTCGCTGTAAACATAGGAAACATTGCCGAGATTCAGACCCATCGAGCTCAGATAGCTCTTGAAGCTGTCCAGAGACTTGCCAGCCTGACTGGTTACGCTGTATTTCTTTCCGATGGCAACCTGAACCGTCACGCTGGTACCCGGAGCCACCAGCCCGCTCACGCTCTGGGACAGAATGGTACCCGCTGCCGAAGTGCTTTCCGTTTCCTGATAGGAAACCGTGATCTTTGCGCTGCTGCTGTTCTCTGCATTCAGGGAAGAAAGATACGCTTCAAATGCGGATTTTGTCTTGCCCGTATAATCCTGCAGATTCACTTTTCCTGCAGAAACAGTGAATTTCACCGTTGTCCCTTCTGCAGCCGTACCGGAATCCGGAGACTGCGACAGGACGATGCCGGCATCGCTGCTGCTGTAGAGAAGCGTGACACTGCTCTTGAGCTTCTGTGAACTTGTCCAGGTCTCTGCTTCGCTTCTCGTCTTGCCGACATAGCTCACGATTTTGATGGCCTTGCCCGAAGATAAGGTCACGGTGATCGAAGAACCGGGCTTCACCTTCGTTCCGGCCTTCACGCTCTGCGAGAGGAAGCCGCCGCTGGCTACCGTATCAGAAGCCTGGGCCGCAATCGTCAGCGTGATGCCATTCTGCGATGCCCATGCCTGCATATTCTTCCGCGAATACGAAGAGAAATCCGGAACGGTCACTTCAGTCTTTTCGTCGGAATCGCTGCCGCTTGAGAATGTGATCGTCAGCTCATCAGAACGTTTCATGGTCGTGCCTGCATCTGCAGAAGCCTTCAGGAACACACCCTTTTCTACCTTGTCATCGCTCTCAAAGGCATAGCTCACTGCCGTGAACTTATGGTCTTCAAACCACTGCTCGACCGCTGCCTGCTTCTTGCCGGTAAAATCAGGCATCTTGAATTCCTTGTCCGGATCCGGTCCATTCGACAGCGTGATCTCCAGAACCTCTTCAGACCCTAAGACCGAATCTGCTTCAATGCTCTGAGACAGGACGACATCCTGATCCTTTTCTTCATCATACGTATAGTCGAAGGTGCACTGATCAGAAGAAACCGAATTCTCTGTCATCCAGCTTTCGACATCGCTCTTCGTCTTTCCGACGAAGGCCGGAACCGTGATCTTCGCCGTTTCAGGGGCCGAGGAAAAATAGTACGCTGCCGTTCCGACCGTCGCCGTTCCCAGACCGATTGCAACCCCGAGCAGGATCTTTGTTGTCTTTGCAAGTCTAATCATTCGCATTCCCCTCATCTGCCGCAATCGTCAGCTCAAAGCGATCATGAATCTTTCCCTTGGCGATCGTATAGGTTCTTCCTTGATACGTATCCGTGACCGGATCCATGTCTCTGAGACTGTAAAGCTCATAGATATCTCTTGCCGAATCCGTCTTCAGATCCAGATACAGCGTATAGGTTCCTTCTGAAAGAGAAGCAAGATCAATCGATCCGTCAAAGCATGCTTCATCTGCCGTGTAATCCGACTGCAGCATCTTTCCGAGATCTACCGGACATGCCTTCGTATTCATGGAATACGAGGTTACAGTTCCATTCTCATCCTCGATCAGAATCGTATAGGACGGATGATCGTCTGCCGTGATGGAAGTCCCTCTTAGCAGACCATATGCATCGATACTGAACTTGCCATCTTCAATCGTGAGTGAATTCGTTCCGAAGACAGAAGCACTGCGGATCGGCTTGCTGATGACAGACTTATCAATGCCGGACGTACCGATCGAAACCTCGAGACGATAGTTGTACATCGGTTCTGCATAGAAGCTCACGATGGATCCGTCGGTTCGATTCTCACTCTGATCGATATCATCCTTCGTGCAGTACAGAGGCACTGTCCCGGATTCCTCCCCATTGGTGACTTTCACCTGGATCTCATACGTTCCTGCCGCAAGCCCTGAGAGATCTGCAGAGACTTCATAGAGTACATGCGAATACGTATACGAATCGCCGAGGCTGACCGGAGACGGCAGATCGCTCATCTTTGCATCAAAGACCTTCTCTTCGTCCGTTTCCATATTCCGGAAGATCAGAGAAACCTGATTGCTGTCGCTGGCATCCATGCCCTTCAGGAAGGCCATACCGCTGATCGTCAGCACCTGATCCTTCAGAGAAGCACTTTCGACGCCTCTCATCACATTCTCGCTAACATCTTCCGTCGGCTTGATGGTGCATCCGGTTCCTTCGGTGTAGTTCTCATATCCATCTGCACAGACACAGGAACCAGCTGCTTCATCATACGACGCATTCACGCCGCAGCTCACTTTCTGCACCGTCAGTGCCAGTCCATCTGTTCCGGACAAGGATGCCGACGAGAAGGCATACGAATTGCCATTGGCAGTATGCGGATCCGGAAGGCTCTGGATCAATGGCAGCCAATACGTGCTGCTGTATTCCGATACTGCCGAATAAGACCTTGCAAAACTGAAGAAATATGTTCCTTCCCCAAGAGAGGAAACATCAAGATCAGTGCTCCACTTCACGACATCGCTGTCGGCAGAAACCGTAAGCGGAATCTCTGAAACAGAAGCGAAGGCATCGCTCTGAATCGTCAGAGTTTCCGTGACCGTATTCTCGCTGTCGGTCAGAATGCCAGGCACATAGCTTCTTCCTTCCAGATGCAGCGTGCCATTCTCATTCCAGCTGAGCGCATCCAGCGTCTGCACCGCGTCACCAGTCGCCGTTCTTCCGGTGATCTGGATCGGCGTCGTATTGATCAGCGTCACCTGATCCTTGCGGATCCAGCCGACCATCGTATCGAAGTTATAATCAAGCCCTCCCATACTGCTGAGGTGGGTGACGACATTGCCGGAAGTATCCAGCACATTCGTGGACTGCACTTCATACCATCCATCCCGTTCTGCCAGAATCGCAAGCGTATGGTTCTTCTGATAGCGGGAACCGTATTCCGTATTGTAGAGCACGGATCCGTTGACTGACTTCAGGATATCCACATGGGCATCATTCTTTACAATGCCAAGACTCACCGAATTGAAATCAGTCAGCTTTCCGTTCCAGTCGTTGTCGCACTTGTCAATCGCATAGGCAATCGAAGCGATCTTGACGCCCCAGTAGTTGTCCGTAGCATATTTCACATTGAAGCCGGAACCCTTATTGCCAAGATGCGACCCGAAGTATCTTGCATCATTGATGTCCAGATATCCTCTCAGATTGATGCTCATATGTTCATTGATCGCCTGCTCGACACTGCTGAAATACGAAGCCTGATCCGGGTCGGAATCCACCGCATTCCAGCCGAAGAGATTGTTTCTTTCCTGAGCATAGGCGCTCATGCCATAGCCTGACTCCAGGCATGCCATCGCAAAGATCTCCAGGGCATTGACCCCATACTTGTCCTGGGCAGAAAGCCAGATCGAACCCGTATTCCAGAGCTTGCTCGAGGAATCCTTCCCGACTGAGCTCAGAAACTGATTGAACGTGCTCTCAGAGATTCCGGTCTTCGAGCGCAGGAACACGAATTCATAATACGGATAATACACTCCCGCCTGGTTCTGGCAGGTACGGTCGGTATAGAACGTCGTGTTGTCATAGCTGTAATAGACATCACCGACTTTCATCCAGTCAGCTGCCGGTCCGACCGCACTGGTCCATTCCTGAACCTTGCCGCCATTGGACGGATTGCCCCAGCCGCTGAAATAATGCAGCACGAGATCGGCATAATTCCCGTTCTGCTCCACCTTGTAATACTGCTGATGCGCATAGGTCAGAAACGGCTGTTCGCCGTCATACGTCGAATTGCCGCCAAGGTACATGCCCCAGCCGTTTTCAATGACTGCCATCGGAATGAGATCGACATTCTTCAGGTTCACATAGCCTTCAAAGCCCGCCGCATCTACGAGTACCTGCGCATTGCCGTCGCTGTCCGGAACGGAATACAGGCCGAGATACTGCAGCTCCCGGTGCCAGGTGACTGCGGTCGTCTTATTGTAAGCAGGCATGGAGCCGGAAAGATCATAATACTGGTAGATCGTGACGGTATTGGCACCGGAACGCTGCGGATACGTATAGACGACGCCGGCACTCATATCGATGATTCTGCTTGGCGAATACGAAGCACTGCTGCGGATGACGCCGGCATCGCCGAGCGCATACATCTGCCGCTTCGCTTCGGAATAGTCGCCAATGCAGGCAGTCATCTCAAAGCCTGCATTGCCGCCAGACGAAACGACCTTGTCTACTTCATAGAGACTGCAGGCCATCGGGTAATAGTCATATTCTTCCTTTGCCGAGACTTCCACGGTCATTGCGGGCAATGCAGTGACCAGAGAAACCGCGAGACTCAGCACTGCTGTCAGAATCGGAAACGTTCTCATTCTGTCACTCCTTTACTCATTCAGGTTCACATTGACCGTGATCCACGTATCCTGGCCGCTGACTTTCAGCTTCAGCACGCCGGTATACGTGATCGGATGATCTTCCGGATCATATGCATAGAAGAACAGATATCCCGAAGACGTATCCGAAATCGTCTTTCCGAGGATATTCTGGAATTTCAGTGTATGGACCTCTAGCGGCAGCGCATCAAATACTTCCGAGGAATTCGCCGGCACATACTGTGCACTTTCCAGCGAAATCGTATCGCCATACAGCGACACGGCATCGACCTCAAACGCATAGACCCGGGTCGTCGAAGGAAGCAGGTATTCCTGGTCCTGGCCATTCACGGTCTGATACAGCGGTTCGCCGGTGATCTCTCTTGCCTTCGAGACCGTCATCTGATACGTCTTGCCATCCGTGATGACATCGCCATCCGTGTAAGCAAGCATTTCTGAAGTCCCCTTCGGGTCAGAGAGCAGGAAAGAAAGTGCCTTGGTCTGGAAATCCATGGATACCGTAAGGCTGCTCAATGAAGAATCCTTCACGGGAATGAAGATATTCGCATCAAACGGAGAGGTCTCCGAGATCAGCGAGAACAGCACATTCTGCCTGCCGAGAAACAGGTTATTCTCTTCCAGCGTATTCACGTAATCAGAAACCTGATCCAGACGGATGCCTTCACTAGTCGTGAAATGAGACAGCGAAACATTAAGCGGACTCTCTCCCTCAATATGCACATTGGCAATCACGAACCGGAAATCAAGACCATCCAGCGCAAACACCTTGTAATCATTCACAGAAATACTCAGCGAAGACATCTCGGTCGTCTGGGAAGGAACGCTCATCGCCCCGGCGGTCGCAAGCGAAGCTTTCTCGCCGATCGTATCAGGATCCGAAGAAGCAGCACTGCTGTTCTTCGGATCGTGCAGCAGAAACAGAAATGCTGCAATCACAGCAGCGAGAATAACCACGATTACGATCAGAAGCCGGGAAGTTTTCTGTTCATCTTTTCCTGTCATGTTCCTTATTATAAACGATCTGCACGCATTCTGCTGATTCTCCTGGGATGGAAACCATGAAAAAGATCTGCCGCTGGCAGCAGATCAGTGATTCAGAAACAAGTGCTGATAAGAGGTGATCGGCTCTGACATCGCTGCCTGTTTCTGAAGAGACAGATGTTCTTCCTGCATGGATTCTGATGCCATCAGCTTCTTCACTTCTGCAATCAGCCCTTCCGCATCCGCAAACACATGCTCTTCCGCCACATACTGCGGCCGATGCAGTGTGGATGAAAAGCCCATGATCAGCATCTCATTGAGGAATGCATGCTTCACAGCCGAGACGATCTCACTCCCGTAGTTGATATCGAAATACCAGCCGCACGCCGCAAAGAGCTGATTCAGGATCTGCCGGGAAGCAGCAGGATACAGCCGCACATTCGGATAAGACCCGAAGGCCAGCAGCTTCGAAGACATCTCCGTGACTGCCGCAATCCGGAATTTCATCTCCGGCAGTCCCTTCACGAGTTCTTCCAGCGAAGCGATCTGATCCGAGTTTGTGCAGATCAGCACCTCATTCCGGTTCCTTCCTGCATGGTCAAACGCGTACACGAATCCAAACGGACGCACCTCTTCCGAAGAAGCCCCGAGCGACAGCAGCTTTCGGCAGCTCTTTCTGTTCTGCACGAGGATTTCCTTCGTATGCGAGTTTCCTGCCAGGATCATCTGCATGTTTCCGGGAATATCGTCTCTTGGCTCCTCTTGCCAGAACAGGACATTGCCTGCTTTGCAAGAAGCCAGCCTCTCGCTGACAAACAGCGGCGTCGACAGCGAATTATAGAAGATCCGCTGTCCTTCATAGCCAAGCTCCCTGATCAGAGAAACCGCCAGTTCCGTCCGGCCGCTGAACAGCTCCGTCATCCCATTCCGATTGACCAGAATATCTCCGGTCACATAGTTCTCGACGATCCGTTCTCTTCCTTCTTCATCCATCCACGAGCAGGAGAACCGCTCGCCTTTCTCATTGAAGATCGTTCTTGCATAGAGAAGACCATGGAGATCATAGTGATCGGTGAACCGCACGGTTCCGTTTTCATCCAGCCAGTCCGCATCGCTGACAATCCGGCTATGCGGAGTCTTTGCATAGAAGATCCGGGCTCTCAGGTGATTGCGGTCATAGACCCTTGCCGACATGCCGTCCGCACTGATCTCCCAGTAATCCGGCAGCTCGATCTGATTGAAATACCTGCTCGTGCCCGGCAGCCAGCCCGCATGTCCTAGACGGTACGCCTGAATCTCAGCCTCGCTTTTCTTCCTTGGCACATGGACTGCTCCGCAAAGCGCACCCGCAGTTTCATCGTAACAGAACATGCGGTACAGAGAAAGGACATCATCCGGCAGCGACGCTTCTTCGGAAAGCACGACCACCTGCCCGGAAAAACCCGCACTCCGGAACGAATCTTTCAGCATCTCTGCTGCTTCATCATAATGATCAAGAAGCAGGATTCCTTCCTCTTTTACTCTGCCTGTATCACGCTTTTCCATTTCTGCACCACGTTTTCTGTGAGATACTCTGAAGCAATCTCATAAGAACATTCCGAATATGCCCTGCGATCAGCCGTCAGGAAATACTGCACAACCGCATCAGACAGTGCCTGTACCCGCTCCTGGTCGCTCATCGTTTCCGAAACCGGAATCAGCGTTCCGTTCTTCCCGTTACGGATAAAGGAAGGATTTCCATAAGGAACATCGAAACCGATCATCGCCAAGCCGCTGCCGACTGCTTCCATGAGGCTGAGCCCGAATCCTTCGCTCGTCGAACCGGAAAGATACAGCTCATAGTCCTGATAGAGGTCTTTCATTTCCTGCTGACCGAGCAGATGAATATACCGCGAAGCATTCCGTTCCCTGATCAGACTTTCAAGCCGCTGATACTCGCTGCCTGCTCCGCAGATATCCAGCGTCAGTTCAGACACATCCGCCTTGGCAAGCACGCAGGCTTCAATGACCCAGTCCAGATGTTTCTCGCTGGCAAGCCTCGATGCAGTCACAATCGAATACGGTTTTCTGGGTTTCTTCGGATAGATCAGCTGATCAAGGCTCCCGACCGGGATCACCTCGATCTTCGGAACAGCTCCGACATAGTGTTCAAACTGCGCTGCCATCTTCTGTTTCTGAGCAATGGTCGAGGTGATGAAGAAGCTGATATGGCGGTACAGATCAAAGGGATACTCATAGTAGTTATTCCAGAGAATGTGCGTATCATCCGTTCCGGATACGCTGTAATGATCCGCATGCACGACGATGCCGATTCTTGCCTGGCCGGCATTCTCGAAGATTGCCTGGCCGATGCCGGTCGTCCGATCGACGATCACGGTATCCTGTCCGGAAAGATGCAGGCACTGCACGAAGTAGCCGACGAAGTCTTCTTTCGAATAGAAGATATGATCCGGAAAGCGGAACATTGAATTCTTCGGACCGGTCAGTTCTTCATAGGCAATGGACCCATCTTCATGAAAGAACCTTCTCTGATACAGGTGCGCGCTTCCATCCAGGGGTGCATAGTATTCCGAATAAATTCTTCCGTATGTGAAGTAGTCCTTGCGGATCAGAGCCCCATGCGATACAAACTCCACCCGATGAACCAGATCCTGTTTCTCATCCGTGAAGTAGATGGTGCAGTAGTGACCCGGATCCTGAAACTGCAGCCTTCCGATCCTGCCTGTTCTGCTCACGCTGAACTTCTGATCGGCAAGCGTCGCTTCGAACTGCTTCAGCGTATAAGTCACCGGCGAAATGCGGAAATCGGTGAAATACGTATACAGCCAGATCACTTCGTCATCCGCAAAGCCGATATGCTTCGTGAAATGCTCGATGTTCTCCTGGGGAAACATATCAGTGAAGATGAACTTAGCCGGTTCTTTCAGCACCCGGAACATCCTGGCCCGATAGAGCTGCGCATATTCGACGCCGCTGGATGCCCAGCCGATGCCGAGATTGAAATTGTAGATCATCGCGCTTCTCCTTACGGAAACAGAATCATCTGCTTCCCGTCAGACCCCTGCCCTATTTCAGCCAGGAAGAAGTTGCGGGCAATGTTCTCCATCATCGTCTGCTCCATATTTTCAAAGGAATGGTATGCCTCCCGGCTGTATTCGAAGATCGGGTTCCGCTGGGCAGTTCCTCGCGAGGTGATCGCATACTGCAGCTGCTGCAGATAGTCGACTTCCTCGATCCATCCTTCATCCAGCGCCTTCAGCATGCATGCGCGCTCGAACTCCTGCAGCTGCTCTGCATTCTCAAACGAATCTTCTTTCTGCTTCAGCAGTCCGTCCGCATAAGCCTCCAGCCTGTTCAGAAGACCCGCAGAATCTTTCTGAGGGGACAGAGAAAGCACTTCCGGATTCACTTCATACGAAAGATGATCGAGCACATAGCGGCAGAGATCGCTTTCTGAAAGAGAGCGATGGCTCTTCACGAACCGCTTCAGGTTCTCATGCACGATCTGCTTCAGCAGATCTTCCTGCACGGCTTCGCCATCCAGCAGCCGATTTCTTGCGGCATAGAGGATCTCTCTCTGTCTTCTCAGAATCTGATCATACCGGACTGCCTGCTCGCGGGTTGCGACACTCTGCTCTTCCATGGTCCGCTGAGCCCGCTGGATCAGGCGCTTCAGCCGCCCATGGGAGATGGATTTCTTTCCGGAAAGCACCGCTTCCGTCTGATCAGGAAACATTTCCGTCACAATCTCATCTTCCAGCGATACGAAGAACTGGCTGCTTCCAGGATCGCCCTGGCGGCCTGCTCTGCCTCTGGCCTGCCGCTCCAGACGGGTATTCTCCATGCGGCCGATGCCGATCACCGCCAGTCCGCCAAGTTCCTGCACACCGTCTTCCAGCTTGATATCGGTGCCTCTGCCAGCCATGCCGGTCGATACCGTCACCGCATTCTTCCTGCCGGCCGCAGCGATGATCTCCGCTTCCCAGTATGCATTGCTTGCATTCAGAACGCTGTGCGGCACATGGCGATCTACCAGCATCCGCGAGAAGATCTGCGTATCCTGGATCGTCGCCGTGACGATCAGCACCGGCTGCCCGGTCGCGTGATGGTTCAACGCTTCTTTCAGGGCTGCTTCAAACTGCTCTTCAGCCGTCATGAAATACCGGTCTTCCCGATCGATGCGCTGCAGCTTCTTATGAGGCGGAACAATGACCACCCGCTTGTGATACACCTGGCGCAGCTCTTTTCTCGCATCAAAGAAGGTGCCGCTCATGCCGCACATCTTCGGAAACATCAGGAACAGATTCTGGTACGTGATCGAAGCGACTGAACGCTGCTCCTGGGAAAGCTCCAGGTGTTCTTTCTGTTCAATGGCCTGATGAACCCCGCCCCTGAGCTTCATGCCAGGCAGGCTTCTGCCGGTGCTGTTATCGAGCAGGACAATCTCCCCGGAATCGGAGATCATGTAGTCCTTCTGAATCAGAAACAGCACTCTGGCTCTTAAAGACAGCTGAATATGCCGGTTCAGCTCGAAGTTCTCATGCGCATAGAGATTGTCAATCCCGAAGAACCGTTCTGCATAGGCAGTCCCTTCCTCCGTGAGCCAGACTGACTTCTCTTCGGTCTCATAGTCTCTTCCTTCTTCCAGCGTCGAAACAAAGAAATCCGCACTGGCATAAAGATCCGACTGCACTCTTGGCGAACCGGAGATGACCAGGGGCATCTGCGCGCCATCCAGCAGTACGGAATCAGCTTCATCGATCAGGATGAACTCAAACGGACGCAGGAACCGGTCTTCCGCCCGCATCACGAGGTTGTTGAGCAGGTAGTCAAATGCCAGCACGCTGTGCGTCGTATACAGAATATCTGCCGCATAATTCACCCGCTTCTCATCATTGGTAAAGGAATGATCCGGAGTTCTGGAGACCCCGGCCCTCTCCGTCAGGCCCATGAAGGAAAAGACCGGCCGCATCTGCTCTGCATCACGATAAGCCAGGTATTCATTCGCCGTGACCAGAATCGTGCTCTTTCCGGTTAAGGCATGGAGATACAGCGGCATCGTTGCCGTGAGCGTCTTTCCTTCGCCGGTATTCATTTCCGCTAAGCACCCCTGATGCAGTGCAGCAGCCCCGTAGATCTGCTCGTCAAACGGATAGATCCCGAGGATTCTGCGATCTGCCTCAGCAATTGCTGCATAGGCTTCCGGAAGAATCTCATCCAGGCTCTTTCCTTCTGAAAGCTCCTGCTTCAGTCTCTTCGTCTCCAGCCTGAGCTCCTGATCGCTCAGCCGGGAGATCTTTACGGCAGATGCTTTCACGGCATCTGCAATCTGTTTCAGCTTTCTGTCTGTCATTGTCTAGCGGTCTCCGTGATCGTGAAGGAATGGAAATGGAATGCATGGGCCCCGGCACAGATCAGCTGTGCTTCATAGCTGTATGCCTTCAGCGGACACTTCAGATCCATCTCCGGCTCGTCCATGACCCGACTTCCTGCTTCCTCTCCGTTTTTTCCATGAAATACAAAACGCAGAAAAATTCCCTGCGGCACATCCGTGTCGATCTTCAGGGAAACATGATAGCTTCCTTCCCCATCAATAATGGGAAGCGAAGGCTCGATTCTGCCGGCCTGATAGTTAACCATCGAATACCAGACCTTGATCACCGTTCCGGCCGGCATCAGTGCATTACGGAATTCCACATCATCCTGGGCAATAAACCTGATCTCTGATCCGTACAGATACGTATCGCCGGCATTTTCGTTCCAGGTTATCGTCCAGCTGTTTTCAAGTTCATTCATCCTGCTTCTGCTCTCTTCCGAATTCTTCCCGCAGCACACGGTGATACTGCCAGATAAACCAGCTGACAATGCCATGCGTATCATCGTTATGACGGCCATGCAGGCCTTTGCCGATCAGCTTTGCCTGACTGCCCTTCATATGTGCCAGAAGCTTCTGATACGCATCCTAGTCATAGTCATCTTCAATCATGTAAGCCGCATAGATCGTCCGGCCGGACCAGTCGGTCTTTTCAAACCGATCCCAGAAACGCGCATTAAGCGCTTTTACTGCCTCTTGGCTGAGACTGCCTTCCGACTTCCACAGCACATCGAGCGAGGTCGCAAACAATCCCGGTCTCACAAGGCGTTCATTTTCAGCCACATTGCCGAGACTGACTAATGGTTTTCCGACAATCACATTGCCAGCCGCAATGCGCATCGCATAATACAATGCCGCAAACGTGCCCATCGAAAGTCCCGAGAGCACGACCTGATTCTCAGAGAACCCGAGTTCCCCGCACGCTTTTCTGATGGCGCTGACAATCAGCGATTCATATTCCTCGCTGCCAAGATAAAACGCTCCGCCCTCAAGCCTTGATTCGCTGATCAGAAGAAACGGGCATCCCATCCTTCTCATCATCCGGTATCCTTCAAAGCCTTCCATGGTCTTGTAACCGGAGAAATACACACATAATGGCGGTTTCAGATCCCCCGGATCAAAATACGTGAATACTTCTTCTCCATCAGCAGTGACAAGCCGTTTTCCGCCAGGGAGAAAGGCACCTGCGCCTCTTCTGGAATAACGGTCATGCAGCGCCCGGATCTTCAGTTTTCCATGCCCGCACGCATTCAAAGAAACAAATACCGGCCCGGAAAGCTTCTCGTTATCAATCGTCACCGGCTGCCTCAGATCTGCTTCTGAGAAGGTCCAGGTATTCTGAATCGCCGAAACACTGCCCCGCGGGAACTGGATGATCTGCAGTTCGATCGAGACACTATCATCCTTCTCATACTCCAGCCAGAAATCAATTGCCTGGCCTTCTTCCACCGGGATATTGCCGCGCCAGAATACTGCCTGGTGCATCGTATCTCCGAACGATCCTTCCAGGACTGCCTCCGTGTATCCATGCCACGTCACGGAACCGTGGAAATACGGAGAGACCGACATCATATGCGGATCGAACTTCTCGCCATACGACCTCGACTCATAGTTCTTCAGCTGATCCGAAAGAAACGGCTTCAGATCTGCTGCAGAAATCTCCTGTCCGGCTCTCGCTTTCCTCAGCCATTCCATTGCGGAATTCTGCTTCAGCCCTGCCAGGAAGAACAGGCAGTGGGCCCGCACATGGCGATTCAGATACTTCGCTTCTTCTTCGCTGAGTTCTCTCAGAATGAAGGCGATGTCATATTCGGGATCCGAAGCATTCAGCTCCGGCTCATAATTCCATTTCACATCCTCGCTGAAAACAACCTCCAGAGAGAGATCATTCCCGCCCAGCTGCAGTGCCTGAATGCTGATCAATCTGAATCACCTCCTTCCATGCCTTCTCAAGCTCCGGCGCCGTGAACCGGCTGCCAAGATCATAAGACGCAATCTGCGCTTCATTGAAATGCGCCACGCTGCCCAGATAGTAATCCGCTGCTTCGGGCAGTCCGGAAAGGTCCTTCAGGATCTTTCCGTTCCTTCCGTCCTCGATATATTCTGTCTTCTGCATCGTGATCTGCGGAATGCCCATGCTCATGGCAGAAATCTCCAGGAACTGATCCGGCAGCGGTGACAGATCGCATACTACCCTCTGTTCCCGGAGCGTTCTGCTCACATGCATCTCATCCACGCACTGTGCGACAGAAAATACTCTGACCAGCGGATCTTCTAAGACATCATTCTCTCTGACTCCTTCTTCAGTTCCTGCCATCTCCGGATTCATGCCTGCTCTGCTGAGGGCATTCTGAGCCCGCTTCAGCAAGCCGATCTTCTCGTCATACTTCGAAGACCGCGTGAACAGGCAGACCCTTGCCCGATGATTCTGATTCCGGATATATCCGCCCAGCAGCACGATCATGCGGTCAAACTGCTCTTCGGACAGATCATCGCAAGCCGCCAGAATATTCTGAACATGCAGATGCTGGCTGATGCCGAACTCAACTCTCGTCTCATAAGGCGTGATGACCCGGATCGGCGTATCGCGATGCAGATGCTTCTTCACTTCTTCTGCAGTGCTTTGTTTATCCGCAACGATGCAGCCAGCCGAATCCAGCAGTTCCTGTTCTGCTTCTGTGAAGGCATGTGCCTCCATTCTGCGTTCGAAGAACGACAGAATCTTCGGCCTCTCTTTCAGAACCGTATTCAGCAGCTCGGAATGCAGCGGATGCATCGCAATCGTGAACACATCTTCTTCTGAAGTATCCTTCAGAAAATCAGCCAGGACTTCGGCAATGACTTCATCAAGATTCTGATAACGCTGCTTTGCATAAGGAACCTTTTCATTGCCATGCAGGAAGAATGCACTCTCCGGGTTGATGACGACATGTCCATCCTCCAGATATCTTGCAAACTTCCATACTCCCTGCTCATCAAAATATCTCTGGAACGAAGCAACTCCGTTCTCATAAGCAATCTGCTGCGATACAAACCCGCGGTCATCATAGAAATTGCTCGCACTCATCAGGCCATTCCGGAACAGATCCACCCGGAACATGTTTCCATCTTCTGCGAAGCTGATCTCTGCATACTTCTCACGATTGTGCATGACGAGCACGGCAAATGGCGAATATACGAATTCCACGTCTTCCGGCCACGAAAGATCATGAAACGAGAACGTATGCATGGCTCTTACTGAAATGCCCTGCATCGCATCAAAGCACGACCAGTACGGCACATGATAGACCCCCTGGCGATGCAGGAAATGGCGGAAGTTCGGGGAAAAACTCAGCAGCACGACCTCCAGAGGAGCAACCTTGCGGCGGAAGAACAGCTGGACCTGCTTGACGGTATCATCGAACTCCGTGACCGTCCTTGACCGATACCAGACCTGTTCGTTTTCTCTCCAGTCATTTTCCTGATACCACGCCGGAATGAAATACTGCATAGCTCTCTCCTTTCTCACATCACAAGAAGAACCGATAGGCGTCATACCGGTAGTATGTTCCGATTTCCTGCACGAAGCTGCAAACGATACTGACAAGAATCATCACCGAAGACGGCACCATCGCAAGCGCTGCAGGAATCTGTCCCCTGAGCGAAAGCCCCATGGAAACAGCCATGCACAGCATCTGCAGGAACCCGCTGAGAAAACTCCACTTCAGCACAATGCCAGTCAGATACCTCTTCGTCTTCTTTCCTGCTGCTAAGCCGATGATGCTGTCGCCATTGCGCTGCAGCTGATGCGCTGTTTCCTTCGGATTCAGCATCAGCATCGAGAACACCACGGAAAGCACCACAATCAGAATCAGATAGACTCCGACCCCGAGCGGCTTGGTAAGCACCAGATTCTCACTTGCCGAAGCAAGCGATGCATTCTCCGGGAAGAAATACGCCAGCATCTTCACGAAATAATATGGGGCGAAAAATGCGGAAGCCGCAAACATCACGGGCATGATGCCCATCGGAGCCCGCTTATAGGCAAGATAGTTCTGATCCGCATGCACGTTATGAATCGATACTCTCTGCAGCGGAATCCGGATAATCGAATTTTCCATCAGAACCGTTCCGATAATCACAATCACGCACAGCCATATCATCTGCCGGAATTCGAAGAAATGATTCGCATTCATGTTCTGAACCAGCGAAGTCACGATGTTGATCAGAATAATCGGCATCGAAGCACCGATGCCATGTTTTTCATTCTCAAAGCAGAGATAGCTGATTCCTGCTGCTCCGGCAATCATCTCGAGAGTCACGATCAGCCTCAATGCCCAGATCGGTCCGAGATCGTTTTGGTAGGTCAGCTCATAAGACCTCATGATTGCCATCACGATGCTGAACAGGATCGCAGCTGTGCGCATCCAGCGATCACTTTCCATTTTCGAAATCTTCGCTCTTGAAGCGGAGCTGCGGAACGCAAAGATAATCTGCACCAGCAGCGAAGCATTGATATACGGCATGATGCCAAGTGCCATCACCGTCACCCGATAGCGATCCCCGCTCACCATCATCGAAAGCAATGCCTGCACATCTGCGGCACCGGTATTGAGGGAATCCGGATCAATGCCATACAGGACAATGCTCCGGCACAGCAGATAGACTGCGGCAACCAGAATCGTGAACAGAATCCGATTCCGCAGCTCATGTGTTTTCTGTTTCTCCATCCAGAATGAATCCTTCCTATAAACCTGAATTCTTCAGATACGCATAATGGTCATCCGCCGGCTGACGAATGACCAGTTATGTGTTTCTGACTGATTAATGCTTTCTCACCTGAAGCAGAACCGCCCCATTCAGTTCTTCCAGTTCCTTTGACTCGGTCCCAGCGGCTGAAGCCGTCCGCGAAGCGCTGACTTCATTTCCGCTGACATTGCCCTCTGCCATATGATTGCTTGACATCTCACTGAAGGAATCTTCTGCCGACATCCGGATGCTGTTTGAAATGCTGTTGCTGTTCAGAGACTCAGACTCCGAAGCAGCCGTCGAAGCAGAAGCAGACTTGCTTTCGCTCGCTGCGGCACTTGCACTGTCACTCGAGCTTGCTCTCTGACTGCTGCTCTCAGAAGCCGAAACAGACTCACTGACAGATGCTTCATCCAGAACACTCCCGGACGAAACACTTTCAGAACCAGTCTCCGAAACTGCACTAGCACCCGGAGCAGTCGCACTGGCAGACTGAACTCCTGCCATTACAGTTTCTGCTGCCGTCTCAGATTCACTTGTGCGATCTGAAGCAAAGCTTCCCTCCGAAGTACTGATGCTTCCGCTCCCAGAATCAGCCATACTTGAAGAAGTACTGACAACAGCCTCCGTGCTCTGTGAAGCAGAACGGCTTTCACTGACTGATCCACTTTCAGAACCAGAAGTACTCTCAGAACCTGATATGCTTCCGCTGATGCTTGCAGACTCGCTGCTGCTAGCTGATGCACTCTCACTTTCTGATTCGAACCTGCTGCCTGAAGCTGAAAGACTCTCGGTCTCTGATTCACTTGTGCTATCATACTCAGACTCGCTTGTGGAGGTGCTTACGGAAACAATTTCAGATTCGCTGGCGCTCTTGCCCTGACTCTCCGAACCACTTATGCTTTCAGACTCACTGCTGCTAGCTGAAACACTCTCGCTTTCGGATGCACTAGTGCTATCAGACTCAGACTTACTGCCTGAAGTCGAAAGACTCTCACTCTCCGATTCAGACTCACTTGTGATGGTTGAGGTGCTTTCAGATTCATTATCTGATTCGGAAGTACTGATGCTTTCGGATTCAGATGCACTTTCAGATTCTGATGAGCTCTCAGACTCAGACTCGCTCTCAGAGCTGCTAATGCTTTCAGATTCACTGATACTCTCAGACTCAGACTCCGATTCACTCTCAGATTCGGAAGTACTCACACTCGCAGAAGCTGATGTACTTGTGCTTGAAGAACCGCTGATACTAGCCGAAGTGCTAGTGCTCTTAGATTCACTGGTGCTCTGGCTTGCAGATAAGCTTGAAGAATTACTACCGCTGACACTAAGAGAAGTACTCTTGCTGAGGGAAGCACTGATGCTTTCAGAAGCACTGACAGATGCAGAGTGTTCAATCTCGGAGACTAAACTGTTGCTGCTGCTGTCACTGACAGATGCAGACATGCTTGCAGATTCTTTTCTGGATTCTGATTCCGATTCGCTAGCATGTCTGCTTTCGTTCTCTGAGTCTTTTCTGCTGGCAGAATTGCTATTGCTGATCGAAGTGCTGATACTCTCAGATCCATCTGCACTGACAGAGGCACTGGTGCTTGCTGAAGCAGAAATGCTTGCGGAAGTACTGGAGCTTTCACTCAGAGATTTGCTATCTGAAGCAGATGCGTCTGCGCTTTCGGAAGCAGACCTGCTTGCAGAGGTACTGGTTTTCCCGGAAGCACTCTCACTTGCGGAAATGCTTGTGCTGCCGGAATTGCTGATGGATGCAGACTGTTCAGTGCTCAAGGAAGCACTTGCTTCTGCAGAAGAGCTTGCTGATTCAGAAATGGAACGGCTCTGAGAACGGCTTTCTTCTGAAGCAGTGCTTGCCGAAGCAGATTCACTCTCTGAAATGCTCTTCGTTTCAGAGAGGGACTGGCTCTCGGAACTGCTCCTGAAAGCTGAGATGCTTGCTGATTCAGATGCGGCAGTGCTGATGGATTCTGATTCCTTTAATGAAGTGGATTCACTTTCAGAAGCTTTCTCACTTGCTGAAGCAGAACCGGATTCAGAGAACTTCCTGCTTTCTGATTCCGAAGTGCTTGCAGAAAGGCTGTCCTTGATCGAGCTGCTATCTTGTTCAGACTGACTCAGACTGCTCTTACCTTCATCGGATACAGATTCACTCTGTTCTGCAGAAGCAGAAGATGAGGTTCTCGCACTCAAAGAAGCAGAATCGCTCAGTTTTCCGCTAAGGCTCTCTGAAGTACTGACGCTTTCAGAGAAAGACTGACTGGATGATCTGCTTGCCGATCCTGAAGCAATGATGCTATCAGATACGGATTTGCTGGTGCTTGCTGATTGACTCTCAGATTGACTGATATTCCTGCTCTGACTCTCCCAGCTGCTGATGCTTTCAGACTCGCTCTTTCTTGCAGAAGCGGAAAGACTTTTACTTTCAGATTCACTGGCGCTGGCGGAACCACTCTCACTTGCTGCTTTACTTTCTGAAGCGGAAATGCTCTTCGATGCAGATCTGCTTGCGCTTGCGGATGCACCGCTCTCAGATTCGCTTGTGCTCTGGCTCTGGCTCTCGGATCTGCTTGCGCTTGCTGACTGAGAATTCCTGGCAGACTCGGAAGCCGATTCCGAAGCAGATTGACTGTTTTTTTGAGATTCGCTCTCAGATGCCGAACGGGAAGAAGCGGATTCAGATTGTTTCTTTGAATCGGATTCGCTGGAAGAAGAGAGACTTTCGCTAAGAGACCTGCTTGCACTCAGGCTGGAAAAAACTGATTCAGAACTGCTTCCGGCTTCAGAGGAAAGCTCGCTCAGACTCTCAGAGACTGAAGTAAATGCACTGCGGTTGCTGTGATATTCATCTACTCCATTTTCAAAGTCTTTTTCCGAGAAATATGCATATCCTTTTTTGCCGAAACTTACGACGTCCTTGCGATTTGTAGGAATAAACTTTCCATTTGCTCCAGGCGTTTTCTGAACAACAAGAATTCCGCCGATCACGTTCGGATCAGAAGACCCCTCAGAGCCTTCCTGCTTCTCAATATCAAAGAGCGGATTCCCATTCTTATCGACTGTGATGTAATCAAAATAAGCTGTATGAGTCTGCTGGTCTTTTCCTACATAGGTCACTTTCACATAGTTTCCTGCTCCGGAATTCTGTTCCCATCTGCCTTCAGAGATCGAGGTAACCTGACTTTCCTGATAGAAACGGTATTTGACTAAGAGATCAGCAAGTTCATTGCCTTTTGTCCAGTAATCTCCAGAAACGATCGTGCCCATGGCAAGAAAATCTTCCTGACTTTTTTCAATTTAGCGCGAGCAGTCTCAATCTGGGAAATCAATTGTTCCAGATAGGAATTCTCAAGATGCGACGAAGAGAACGCTTCAGAAGCAGATGCATATGCGCAACTTGCTACGATGATTTCAGATGCCAGACTTGCCTTCTCACTCTCATAGACAGAAGCAGATTCAGAAGCCTTAATAACACTTTCTGAAGCACTGGCAGAAGCAGAAACAGAATTGGATTCTGAGAGTGCTGCGGATTTTGAATCAGAAACAGAGGCCTCGCTCAGGGAAGTGGAAGCAGCTTCAGAAGCAGAGTCTCTTGCGGACTCTGAAAGAGCCGCAGAGGCACTGGCAGAAGTGCTTAAGGAAGATTCGCTGGCAGACATGCTGGCACTGGCGGAATCAGAAATCGAAGTGCTGGCACTTTCTGCGCTTCTGCTTTCGGATTCAATGGTACTGAGGGAAGTGCTTTCGGATGCGCTGAGACTGTCCGCTTTGCTGCCGCTGATGGAATCAGCTTCACTCTGCGAAACTGCGCTGATGCTTGCAGAAGCACTGTCACTTGCTTCAGATTCGCTGAGGCTTCCGGAAATGCTCTCGCTTTCGGATGCGGATGCGGCAGCAATGGAACCGGAAGCACTGTGAGAACCAGAGGCAGAAAGAGATTCGCTTGCACTGCTGGAAGTCTTCTCGGAAAGAACTGCGGATGCAGAGGCAGAAGCCGACTTTGCGGCAGAAGCAGAGGTACTGGACGAGTCGCTTGCAGAGGTACCTGCATTGCTCAGAGACTCACTCCTTCTCAGGGATTCACTGGAAACAGCAGAGAGCGAAGTGCTTCTGCTGAGAGATTCGCTTTTTCTGATGGAAGCGGTGCTTTCCGATAAAGAGGTGCTTTCAGATTCGGAAGCAGAACGCATGGAAGCAGAGATGCTTCTGCTTTCTGAAGCTGATGCTGCACGAGCGGAAGTGCTCGAAGAAGCTTCCGAAGCACTGGTGCTCTCTTTTGCCTTCATGCTTTGGGAAGAAGCAGCGGATGCCGAAGCAGAAGTGCTGATCGATTCAGAAACGGATCCGGAAATCGCGTTCAGGGAAGCATTCTCCTCTGCCAGAGATTCTGAAGCAGAGATAGAAGAAGATGCTGCGGCTGATTGCGAAAGAGAAGCAGAATCTCCGGAAGCATCGCTTTCTGAAGAGATGGCAGATTTCTGAGAAGATGCCTAGCTTGCATTGACAGAAAGCGAAGCGCTGGTGCTCTCTGAAATGCTCTGGCTCTTAGACTGGCTTGCGGCCTGCTCATTCTGGCTGGAAGCGGATGCGGCTAAGCTCTGGCTTGCAGAAGTGCTTGCTGCTGCAGAACCAGCAGAAAGGCTGAGGGATCTGCTCCTCGAGGCAGATATGCTTTCTGCGTTCAAAGAGGAAGATTCTTCTGAAGATTTCACTGCGGCAGAACCGGAAGCTTCAAAGAGAGACTGATTCTCCTGAGCCAGCGATTCAGAAGCAGCTGCAGAAGCGGATTGCATGTCAGAAGTCTGTGCTGAGCGCATCTCGGCAGCAGACTCAGACTGAGAAGCAGCAGAAACTGTGGAAATCGAATCAGATTTTTCGGCAGATTCACTTGCCAGATAAACAGATTCCAGCTCGCTCTGCTGCTGGGCTTCGGCTTCGGACTGAGGCTGTGCCTCTGCTTCGTTTTCAGATTCCGGGCTTACGGATTCTGCTTCAGACTCAGATGCCTGGGCATTTGCTGTATAGTCGCTCTCACTGTCCGCAGCACTCTCAGATTCCATTTCCTGAGCATAGACGGTATTCCCATGGGCGGCGAAAGTCGCTCCGATGACGGTTCCGGCGGCAGCAGCACGCCCTAAGAGAGAGCTCTTCCGCTTTCTGGAAACTTTTGATTTTCTATCTTCTTTTCTTGTTTTCATAGACCTACCCTGTCTGTTTTCTGATTAAAAGAAGAAACAGGAAGACCAGAGGAAATATTTCTTATTTTCTGAAAATAAATCTTCCTGTATGCTTTGCTGAGCGATGCGTAAATTCTGCGGTTTATCCAAAAAAGAATATCAAAAAACCGCATTATTAACGCAAAGTCATTTTAACATTGAGCGCATGTTTCTGCCAGACAACTGCTTGTAAAATTCCTGTGATTTTCAGTTAAAGTTTCTGAAAGAGCTTTTAGATAAAAGCCGCCGGCTTCAGCCAGCGGTTATGGTTCAATCTGAGATTTTGTCTTTTAGTGCTTTTGCAGGATGGAAGACAACGGTACGGGATTCGGGGATACGTACTTTTTCCTTCGTGCGAGGATTGATCCCGCCGCGTTCCGGGCGCACTTTCTGTTCGAATCTGCCGAAGCCGTGAATGGAGATGTTCTTCCCTTCTGCAAGTTCCTCCTTCATGGCTTCGAATACGGTGTCGACATATTCGCCAGCCTGCTTGCGGGTAATGCCTTTTGTATCTGAGATGGTGCGGGCAATATCCTTTCCGGTGAATATGATTTCCGGCTTATACATAGCCTGCTACCTGGATCCCTTCTCGTAGGGGATGCCTTCTGCTTTCGGTGCGGCAGAGTTCCTCGATGTGAATGCAAGGACGATCAGCGAGATGATGTAAGGCATCATGTTATAGATCTTCGAATCGATGTTCAGTGCATTCAGGAAGGCAATGCCGGAATAGACATTGGATAATGCCCGGAAGAAGCCGAACATCAATGCGGCTAAGGCAATGCGCTGCGGTTTCCACTGACCGAAGATCATAACGGCAAGAGACAGAAAGCCGAAGCCGGCAGCGCCTACTTCGAATTTCCATTCGGAGACACCGGCGGTGATATAGACGATCCCGCCCAGTCCGCCGAGAAGTCCGGAGATCAGAACGCCCGCCCAGCGCATCTTGTAGACATTGATGCCGACGGAATCGGCTGCCTGAGGGTTTTCGCCGCAGGCAATCAGACGGAGCCCGAAGCGGGTCTTGTACAGGATGATGTAGGCAAGAATCAAAGCGACCAGGGCAAACAGCATGAACCAGCTGAATTCAAAACCATTGATATTCACGATCAGCGCTTTCTTCTGCTGGATGTACTGAATAGTATTCGAGACGTTGTTCGGGTCTTCCGCTGTATTGATGGCTCTGGCGATGATCGTTGCGAATGCAGTTGCCAGCAGGTTCATTGCAGTTCCGACGAGGGTCTGGTCTGCATTGAAGTTCACGCAGGCAAAGGCCAGCAGCAGCGAGAAGACAACGCCGCAGGCAATTGCTGCAAGCGTCGTGCCGAAGATGATGGCCGGGGCTGAGGCATCAGCACCCATGTACTTCATGGCAAGCGCGCCGCCGAGGGCACCCATAACCATGATTCCCTCCAGGCCGAGGTTGATGACACCGGAATGTTCCGAGAAACATCCGCCAAGAGCTACCAGCATCAGCACGGATGCGAAGATCAGAGTATATTGCACTAACAGCAGCATAGTTATTTCTCCTCCTCTTTCTTCTTTTCTCCGTCATTCTTCTCTCGGCGGCCAGCTGCGTGCTGCTTCATCATGAACCGGAAGAAGCCGACAAATCCGCAGAGATAGATGATAATCGAGGAAATCAGGTCTGAGATCTGCGATGGATAGATTGCTTTATCAATCAGCGAACCGCCATCGGTGATCTGCTGAATGAAGAAGGAAGCGAAGATGGAACCGATCGGAGAAAGTCCTCCTAAGAAGGTTGCAGCGATGCCGTTGAAGCCCATAGCCGGGACGGAAGTCTGGGTCGTGGACCATTCCTGATAGGTAGAAAGGAACAGGAACGCTGCCCCGATACCGGCCAGTGCACCGCCGATGGCAAGAGTCAGGATGACATTCTTCTTTTCCTTCATGCCG
Organism: Anaerolactibacter massiliensis; assembly: GCF_900290205.1. Lineage (NCBI taxonomy): Bacteria > Bacillati > Bacillota > Erysipelotrichia > Erysipelotrichales > Erysipelotrichaceae > Anaerolactibacter > Anaerolactibacter massiliensis. Next base: position 1,203,649 of record NZ_OLMH01000002.1, read on the forward strand.
GCATAGCGGGCTGCCTCACGGTTGTATCCGGTTGCCTTGAGTTCATATCCGAAGCGGGTCCGGTTCAGGACGACGCTGATGAGAATGGCAAACAGAATCGAAAGCGGAATCGCAATCGTGACCGTGCGGTTGTTGGCAAAGAGCTTATCCAGTCCGAGACTCGGCAGTACAGCCGAAGCATTGGCACTGGCCAGTTTCTTCGTATAAGGGCTGGCACTGTCTTTCGGAGCTCCGGAACCGAGGATCATGTTCACGAAATAAAGACCGATCCAGTTCAGCATGATGCCGGAGATAACTTCGTTGACATTGCGGTATGCCTTGAGGGCGCCGGAAATCGCGCCGAGCAATGCCCCGGCAGCTGCCGCAAAGAGCAGACACAGATACCATGGCCAGTTCCACGCAAGGGCAGCATATAATGCAGCTCCTGCTCCGACTTCATACTGACCGGCTGCACCGATATTGAAGAGTCCGGTCTTGTAGCAGAAGCAGATGCTCAGTGCGCACATCAGCAGCGGTGCCGTCTTGGCAAGTGTATTGCCGAGTGCTTTGAGTCTGGCAGGTCCGGTGGACTTGGTCAGAAAGTTGAGGAGAATCGTGATGATTGCTTCGCCTGATCCGGAAGGATTGATGATGGTGAGAACCACCCAGCCGATCAGAAGTCCGACCAGAATGCAGATCATCGAGGAGAGGAAGGTACGGAATCCTTCGCTCTCCAGCAGGCTGCCTTTCCTGTTCTTCATGCGTCTGCTCCTTCCTTCATGCGTTTCGCACCTGCCATGTAGAGGCCAAGTTCATCGGTCGTGATCTTCTTCGGATCGAGGTCACCGACAATCTCTCCTTCATACATGACCAGAATGCGGTCGCTGACATTCATGACTTCATCCAGTTCCAGAGAGACCAGCAGCACGGCATCGCCGGCATCGCGCTGGGCGACCAGCTGACGATGGATATTCTCAATTGCGCCGACATCAAGACCTCTGGTCGGCTGAACCGCAACGAGAAGCTTATGATGCTTATCAAGCTCTCTTGCAACAATTGCCTTCTGCTGGTTGCCGCCGGACATGTTGCGGACAATCGTAGCCGGTCCAAGCGCGGAGCGGATGTCATATTCTTCAATGAGCTTCTCTGCATAGCTCCGGATGGCCGGTTTTTTCAGAAAGCCTGCCCTGGTAGTGAATTCCGGCTGAAAATAGCGTTCCAGCACGAGATTGTAATCCAGCGGATAATCCAGAACCAGTCCGTGTTTCTGACGGTCTTCCGGAATATGAGACATTTCTTCCGAGCGTTCGCGGATCGGTGCATTCGTGATGTCCTTTCCGCACAGCTTCACCGTGCCGCTGACCGCATTCTCAAGACCGGTGATGCCATAGACAAGCTCGGTCTGGCCATTTCCGTCAATACCGGCAATGCAGACGATTTCTCCGGCATGAACATCAAAGCTGACATGCTTTACTGCATTGTTCTTATGAACCTTGCTGGCAATCGTGAGATCTCTGACTTCGAGAACCGTTTCTCCCGGATGGGCCGGCTTCTTGTCCACGACCAGCTGGACGGGTCTTCCGACCATCATGCGGCTCAGTTCTTCCGGCGTCGTGTCGCTGACATCGACCGTGCCGATGCACTTGCCTTTGCGCAGGACCGTAACCCGGTCAGCTACTTCCATGATCTCATTGAGCTTATGGGAAATGAACAGGATCGACTTCCCCTCTTTGGCCAGATTCTTCATGATCTGCATGAGTTCTTCAATTTCCTGCGGAGTCAGTACTGCCGTCGGCTCATCGAAGATCAGAATGTCATTATCCCGGTAGAGCATCTTGAGAATCTCGGTTCTCTGCTGCATGCCTACGGTGATATCCTGGATCTTCGCATCCGGATCTACCGAAAGGCCATAGCGCTCGCTGAGCTCCACGACTTTCTTTCTGGCTTCCTCCTTCTGCAGGATGCCATGCTTCGTGGTTTCTACACCGAGCATGATATTCTCAAGAACGGTGAAAACCTGGACCAGCTTGAAGTGCTGATGAACCATGCCAATGCCATAAGCATTGGCATCATTCGGATCATTGATCTGCACTTCTTTTCCATTCAGCTTGATGACTCCTTCTTCCGGCTGAATCATTCCGAACAATACGGACATCAGGGTTGACTTGCCTGCGCCATTCTCTCCAAGCAGCGCATGAATCTCTCCCTTCTTCAGCTGAAGGGTAACATCATCATTTGCGACAATTCCGGGGAAACGCTTTGTAATATGCAGCATTTCTACTGCATACGGGCACTGTTCCTCTGCCATAATTGTCCTCCCTTCCTATTTTCTGAAAACGGTTGCTTTACTATAAATTATACCGGAATCAGAGACCGATGAAGGAATAAATTCACTTCACCAGATCATGCATGCAGGACTTTCATGAGAAAAAGAACGAATTCCCGCATTCCTTTACGCAGTCTTTTCAGAAATACTGAAGCAATGATGGTTTCAGAAAAACCAGCTCTTTCATAAAACCGGAAGATTCAGGTTCCTGCAAAGCAGAAAAAAAGCAGAGGGACGAACCCTCTGCAGGCAATGATAGTGTGATTCAGATCAGCCCTTGATAGAACCCTGATCATCAACGGCGATATCAACCGTCGGCAGTGCATCGATGGAATTGTCAACCGTGATCTTGCCGCTGTGCAGATCTGCAACCAGCTGCTTGTAGTCATCCTGGGTGAAGCCATCGCCCCACTGCGTATCATCAGGCAGCTGCACATAGTTCTCGCTCGGCTCATCGGAGACGATGCCAAGAGTTTCAACCTTGCCCTTGTATTCATCCCACTTGCCATCGCGGATTGCGGAAAGCAGCGTATTGACCGTAGCAGCCAGACCCTTCATCGCAGAAGTGACCGTGATGCCCTCGCCATAGTCGCCGTCAATCGTAGCAGCCTGGTCAACATCAACGCCGATCACCTTGCCGCCGGTCTTGACTGCTGCTTCTGCAGCCGAGCTGTAGATGCCGCCGCCGCATGCGAAGACAACTTCTGTGCCGCTCTGATACCAGGTATCCATGACGGAAGTGATATCAGCGTCGCCGTAGAACTGGCCGCCGTATACATACTTCACTTCGACATCAGCAGTATTTCCGAGTTCCTTTGCCGCATCGTTAGCACCCTGAACAAAACCGGAGCCATAGCGGACAACAGACGGAACTGCCATGCCGCCGAGGAAGCCGAGCTTCGTATAGCCGAGTTTCACAGCAGCATATCCTGCCATGTAGCCAGCCAGCTCTTCCTTGTAGACTGCGGAATAGACATTGTCAGCAGAGAACGTTCCGCCTGCAGCCGAATCGAGGTCAGCCTGCGCAACGTCGAGAGCGACGAACTTCACATCCGGATAAAGCGGTGCTTCATCTGCGATTGCCTGTGCAAATGCAAAGCCCGGCATGACGATGACGTTGTAGCCTTCGGAAATTGCATCTTCGATCGAAGCTTCACGGTCTGCATCTGCATCGCTTGCCGGCTTCTTGTACTCGAATTCGATCCCGTTCTCATCGCAGAATGCCTTGGATGCTTCGTAAGTAGTCTGGTTGAAGGACTTGTCAGTGATGTCACCATAGTCGGTGATCATCGCAACCTTCATGTCAGAAGATTCTGCAGCTGCTGCGGCAGTTTCTGCCGGTGCTTCGGAAGCGGCTTCGGAAGCGGCCTCTGAAGCAGCTGCTGCTGAGGTAGCTGCTGCAGAAGAACCTCCTCCGCAGCCGGCCAGGCTGAGAGACATCAGCGCGGCAAGGGTCAATGATAAGACTTTTTTCATCAGTTTTCTTTCCTCCTTTGTAAAATCTGATGTGGTTGCTTTACTTCAATTTTAAACGCTTGCACTTTGCATTGCAATTCCAGAATGGACATGGATTCCTTGTACAGAAAACATCCGGGCAGCAATGCTCCGGATGTCATCGGTCACACTTTCAGAACTTCCTTGTTCTTCTTGTCAGCGAGTTCATCTGCCTGCTTGTTGTACTTGTCAGTCAGCTTCTGAATCTCGTTCTCGGCATCCTTCTGGATGTCTTCATCCATGGTCTTGTCCTTCTTGATTGCCGCATTCGCATCTCTGCGGATATTGCGGATCGCAACTTTGGTTTCTTCAGCAATCTTGCCGACCTTCTTGGTCATCTCCTTGCGGGTTTCACCGGTCAGCTGCGGCACAGACAGACGGACGACCTTGCCGTCATTCTGCGGAGCGATACCGAGATCAGCCATATTGATGGCCTTTTCGATATTCTTGAGAGAAGATGGATCAAATGGCTTTACGACAAGGGTTCTTCCTTCTTCCACCTTGATGGAAGCGATCTGGTTCAGGGGTGTCGGACTGCCGTAATAATCCACGTTCACATCTGCAAGCATGTTCGGATTCGCCATGCCGGTACGGACAGTATTGAGTTCTTCTCTGAGGTGTTCAATCTGTTTCTGCATCTTTGTTTCGGATGATTCAACGATCGGGTAAGCCATACTTTTCTCTCCTTATGTCCTATTCAATGACGGTGCCGATTTCTTCACCGCGTACTGCCTTCACGATATTGCCAGGCTGATTCATGTTGAACACCATCAGCTTCATGTGGTTGTCCATGCACATGCTGGTCGCCGTGCTGTCCATGACCTGAAGACCCTTGTTCAATAGATCCATATAGGTCAGATGACTGTAGCGGGTCGCATTCGGATCTTTCTTAGGATCAGCGGAATAGACGCCGTCGACGCCGTTCTTTGCCATCAGAATCACATCTGCCTTGATTTCTGATGCACGCAGCGCCGCCGTCGTATCCGTGGAGAAATACGGACTGCCGGTGCCGCCGCCGAAGATCACGACTCTCCCTTTTCCCAGATGTCTGACCGCTCTTCTCTGAATGAACGGTTCCGCAACCTTCGGAATATCAATGCTTGTCTGCACACGGGTATCCACGCCGATGCCTTCCAGGCTTGATTGCAGAGCCAGCGCATTGATAATAGTTGCGAGCATGCCCATATAATCACCCTGGACCCGGTCAATGCCGATTTCCGCAACCGTCTTGCCGCGGATGAAATTTCCGCCCCCGACTACGATTGCGATCTGCACGCCAAGTGCGCTTGCTTCTTTGATTTCCTCAGCCAGATGTCTGAGGATTGCAGGATCAAAATTCTTCTCCTGACCGGAAAGTGCTTCGCCGCTCAGTTTCAGTAGTACACGCTTATACATTTCTGACCTCATTTCCCGGAATTCATTATAGCATCCCGTTATTGTCCTGCTACAGCAATTTCATAGCGCATCCCTGCTTCCCTGACCGGTTTCTCCAGAGCTTTTCTCCTGTCAGATCCGAAGCAGAAGTCCTTCAGACTGCGGTTCTTTCAGAATCAGAATGTTGTTTTTCGAACATTACGCTTCTGGTGTCCCAATCGAGTTCTGCAGCGGCCCGAAGAATACGGTCAGCACTGCAGTCCGATGATCAGAATCATTGCAAGCCGCAAAGCGGCATGCACCGTTCATGGATACCTGATCCGGAAACCGGATTGCCCGCCATCTCTGATCCTTCAGGGCTCCTTCAATCTGCTTTTCAGCAAGAGAACGATATGGTTCCGTTTCCAGCTTTTCGTTCAGCTGGCTGATCCCATGAATATCAAAAACTTCAAGCAGATCCAGAAACTCGTGATTCCAGCGCAGGCACCGGCAGTGCCCTTCTTTCTCTTCAAAGACTGCTGAAGGAGCTGGTGCCATCTTCGAGGGCGAAATCCTGAGCCGGATTGAACCGATTGTATCGTAATAAGTCCGCAGGGACATTTCTTCCAGCGGCGGCAGGAAGCCGGCCTTCAGGCGTTCTTCCAGCTGATCGGCCGGGAAAGCTGCTTCCGCTGCAGTCTTCTGCAGCTTCTGGCATCCTTCGAGCATCAGCATCGTTTCTTCTTCGCTTCCGCTGGTACCGGAAACGACGGACGTCAGATGAATCGTTCGGCCAAGTGACAGCATCCCTGTAAGGATTTCCTGATACCTGCCGGTTTCCTGATGATGCTTCAGCGTGGAAAGATTGATCCGCATCGCATCAAACTCCGGCTCCAGCAAGCCGTTCATCGCCATACTGCCAGCTCCGAAATCATCCAGCCATACCCGGAAGCCCTGCTGGCGCATCGTTCTGACTTCGCGGTTCAGAGCCCGATTTTCTGTGCTGAAGGCACTCTCAGAAATGCCGAATGACAGGATGCTGCGCGGAAGCCCGGAAGAATCAATGAGCTGCAGTCCATGTCTTCGAAATTTCTGATCCAGAAATTCCTTGGAGGACAGCTTGCGGACCAGCGGTACGCATGCCTGTCCTGCCAGTTTCCGCTGAGCCATGATCGCAATGCTCTCATCCAGCAGATAGCGATTCAGTTCCGTAGCCCTGCCTGCTTCTTCAAGCGCCGGGAGATAGACTTCTTCCTGCATCAGTCCCCATTTCGGATCATTCCAGACTGAGATGATTTCGAGTTCACAAGTCTTCTGACTCACAAACCGGACTGCCGGCAGAAACCGCACCTCAATTCTCCGCTTCTCAATTGCTTCGGTCAGATGGGTCAGAACATAGGCATTCCGGCTCTTCTTCTGCTGAAGATTCCAGTCATACCAGAAGCACATGAAATCCGTATTGCGGATCTCTTCCGAAGCCAGACGAGCACAATCCACGCTGTCCAGCGCACCGGAAGTATTTCTGCCGCAGGCATAGAGACCCATATGGATCCGCATCACAGAAAGCACAGCCGAAGCAGAAACCATCTCCGGGAAGGTCTCCTGCATGTGCTTTACTCCTTCCCGATCTGTCAGAACCAGGAAATGATCTTCCGAGAAGCGGCAGACCAGATCAGAAGGAAATACCTTCCGGAGATCTTCGGCAAGCTCTTTGAGCAGCTGATCCCCTGCCGCAAAGCCCTGATTCCTCTCAAAGCTCTGGAACTCATCGATGCTCGTGTAGATCAGCACCGGATCTTTTCCCGCCTTGCGCAGTGCTTCTGCCTGAAGATCTGACTTCACGCGGAAATACATCGCATTGGGAAGACCGGTCAATGGATCGGCATCCAGCACGCGCGGCGCATTCTCATGATCGTATTCCGGCTTCCGGGAACCATCCAGAAACGGCGAACCGCTGATTCTTCCCTTGCCGGACGCTTTGCCTTCATACAGCTGCTCATCCGCCTGCGAGATCATCTTTCTCAGATCATCCGTGCCATGCGTATTGCCATAGACAAACCCGAGCGTGAACTCCGGGCATAATTCCAGCGTCCCGAACATGCGGGGCTTCAGGCTCTTCTTCCACTTCACGGCGGTCCGTTCGAAGTCCTGCCTGTCAAGGCCGGTCTGGATAATCAGAAACTCGTCGCCGCCGAACCGGTAGACCCCAGCTTCTCCGAACTGCTTCTTCAGGTTGTCCGCCATATCTTTCAGGATCAGATCGCCGACATCATGACCATACGTATCGTTGTAAAACTTGAAATTATCGATATCTGCCATGCCTACGATGAGCCGCATATTCGCATAGCGGTCATAATCATTCCGCAATCCCATGCGGTTTCGAAGACCAGTCAGCTCATCACGCTCACTGACATTCTTCAGCCGCTGATTCGTTTCCGTCAGCCTGGCTTCCATGCTTGCAAGATCGCCGATGAAATCCCATCTCAGAAGTGCAACCGCACTCATCAGAATCGTCAGAAACCACATGACCGGATGAAACGCGATCCGGATCTCCATCGCACTCGTGATGATAAACGGAATCAGCAGGTACGATACAAACGGCAGAACCAGACCGTAGATCGGCGGAATGCAGAGCCCGCAGAATACGGCAGCCGTCAGCGGAACAAAGAAGATCTCCTGGCCCTTTGCCAGGTAATCCAGGGTCGCAATGCAGGGACTGACCAGGCATATGGAAAAGATATAGAAGTTCAGATACTTCCTGTATTTTTTTTCTGATCTACATACTTCCCGTTTCTTTGAGGCAAGCAGCACAAGCCCGCTGATCATCACTTCTGCACAGAGCAGAAGATAGACGATCCTCGGGCATAGCCCGATCTTCCATACGGTATTCCGATAGATGACAAACAACGCAGCCATCGAAAAGACTGCCAGGCTTCCCGAAAACCTCAGATTTGTCCGGAATGCCATCTCCAGATGAGAAGCCGGAAAAGCTTTCGCATCAAAATGGTTCCGGCACCATGTTCGAATGTGTTCCGTCTGCATGATCTTAAAAATGAATCTGCCCCTTTGTTAATTCTATTTTAACACCATGCGGAATAACCGTCAGTCTTTATCTTCTTTCTGATCAGAAGTCCGTTCGCTGATGATATAGCGCGGGCGATGCTTGGACTCCATGTATGTCTTTCCGACATACTCGCCGATAATGCCGAGGCTTAATAAGATAATCCCTCCTAAGAAGCAGATGATGCATACCAGCGAAGCCCAGCCTGCCACGGTATGGCCGCTTACGGCTCTCACGATTGCCCAGATGATGCCGATGATGCCGATCAGTGAGACGAGGATGCCGAGCTTTGCGATCAGATGAATCGGCTCAATCGAAAGACTGGTGATGCCATCCACCGCAAGATTGATCATCTTCTTCAGCGGATAGTGGCTCTTCCCTGCCAAGCGCTCATGGCGCTCATAGTACACGCACGTACTTTTGAAGCCAACCAGCGGAAACATGCCTCTGAGAAAGATATTCACTTCCCGGAAGTCGGCAAAATGCTGCAGCACCCGTGAACTCACCAGACGGTAATCCGCATGGTTATATACCGTCTCTACGCCCATCCGATTCATGAATTTATAGAATGACTCCGCGCTGGTCCGCTTGAACCACGTATCTGTATCCCGCTTCGACCGCACGCCATATACAATCTCTGCCCCGTTCAGATATTCCTTCACCATCTGATCCATGGCATTGATGTCATCCTGGCCATCGCAGTCAATCGAGATCGTGATATCGCAATGATCCTTGGCTTCCATGAGTCCGGCAAGCACGGCATTCTGATGGCCGCGGTTTCGGGACTGGGCAATACCGAGGTAGTGCTTATCCTGTGCAGCAAGGTCCGCGATGATCTTCCAGGTGAGATCTTTGCTCCCATCATTGACAAACAGAATTCTCGAATCTTCCGCGATCAGTCCCTGCCCGGCAAGATCCTGAATCTTCTTCAGAAACTGCGGTGCAGTAATGGGCAGCACCTCCTGCTCGTTGTAGCAGGGAATCACGATCCAGAGCACTGGTTTTTTCGTCATACATGATACCTCTTGAGACATTTTACCTGTCACGAAGTTCTTCTGCAATTCCCATCAGAAAAGCAGGAGCTCATTGCCCCTGCTTAATTGCTGTAAGCCTGTGCCCGATTCTGGAGTTCATCGCCAAGCGTATCATCCGTGGTGCTGTCATCCTGGCTGACCGTAAGACCAGAGAGATTGGAAGCACCTTCGGTCGTCTCGAAGAAGGTTACCTGAATAGATGCATTCAGGTCATTGCCATCCTGGATGCCCGTTCCCGCATTCCGGTCATAGCCGGAAACCGTCACGTCTCTGATCAGACAACGGTACTTCATCTCAGACATCTTCTGCAGAACATTCCGGAAGTTCTGATAGGAAGTGCAGTGGAACGAGATCGTCACATCTCTGCGAACAATCGTCTGAGTCAATACCGGATCGCTCCAGGAGAGGCTGACATTGTCTGCATCTTCATCAAAGATCTCACCCATGGCTGTGATCTCTGCGCTCTGATTGTTGTAGATGCTGAGATCCCCGGTGACTTTTCCTTCCGAGTCCTCAATGACCCGCTGCATCTGGCTGATCTTCGATGCCTTGGCGGTCTCGACCTGAATCTCCGTCACCAGCGTATCCGTATTGTAATCAGCAAGCCTTGCCTGCACATTGCGGTAGACGACTTCATAGTAGAAGAACCCGAGGAACAGAACTGCACAGATCAGAAGAAGGATCTTCTCCCGTTTCGTGAATTCATGTGACAGCATCACTGATTCCCCCCTTCTGAAGAAGTAGCCCAGGTAATCACGACACTAGCCGTCACGAGGTTTCCGGTCTCATCCCCGGAAGCCGCTGCGGTCGTTACCGTAACATACCCATTTCGGGAATCATTCTGCAATGCCTTCAGGAATGTCGATACCGTGGAAAGATCCGTCACCCCAGTCTGCACCGTAATAGTGCTGCCGCTGATCGAGACATTCTCCAGTTTCACATACGGCATCATATCGGCATCCAGCATATCGAAGACACTGCCCTTGTCAGCTTCCATCTTCTCTTCATCCGTCATGTACCAGTCAGTCACTTCATCATACTGTTTCTTGACAGAATCATAGCTGCTGTTTGCTTCCTGCAGCTTCGTGAGCTGCGCGGCCATCTGATTATACTGCGCTTCCGCAGCATTCAGCTCATCCAGGCGATCATAGATCCCCACTTTCACGAATCCTGCCAGAACCGCCAGAAACACCGCAAACCAGATGATTGCTTTCTGATCCTTTGCTTTCTGCTCGTCGATGACGAGATTGATATACGTCTTTTCCGGATAGCGTGCTTTGACAGGCTTCAGACTGATTTCCTTTGAAAAGATGCTCTTCTTTTCACTCATCGATCAGCACCTCACTCCCCATAGAAGCAGATCCCGCAGGCTGCCGATCCGCTGATCAGCGCTTCCTCATCAGAAACTGCTGCATTCTTCAATGAACTGAGCAGAACCACCTTCAGCGGAACCGTATCGCTGATCTGCTTCACCAGCGGTTCAATCCAGGCCCCGCCCCCGGTCACATACAGCACTTCCAGGGAATTATCCCGCTTCTCATACGTATAGTAATTGACTGCCCGCATCACATTGACGGCAATCTCACCGGAAATATCTGAAACCGCCTCACTGTCCAGAACGCCATCCTTATTCTGCTTCAGGTGCAGCGAAGCGATATGAATATCGCAATTCATCTGTTCCGCAATCCGCTGTGCCATAGTTTCACAGCCAATCTCATAAGTCCGCTTGGTATCATAGACGCCATCTGAGAACATCAGAATATCAGAAGAATGATAGCCAAGATCCAGAACTGCAAAATCCCGGTTTCTGCTTTCCGGAACCAGCCGGTTCAGAAGACAGCCGATCGCAAGGGAAGCCGGAGCAGCCTCGACAAGCTTCAGACCGATCCTCCGAAACATGGTCTGGTAATCCAGCATCTTCTGCTTTGAAACGGCTACTCCGAGCAGATCCATTCCGGTATCCTTCCCGGATTCATCGCTCTCAATGCCGATCATCGCATAGTCAAACAGGTAATCATCTTTCTCTCCCGTAATGAAATCATGAAACTCAAACGGAAGATTCACCTTCAGCTGGGCTTCGGTCATAAGCGGAAACTGCAGACGGCGGATAATCGTCTCTGCATCCGGGACAGCAAGACATACCTTCTTTGCAGTGAACTTCTGCTCCTTCAGCACATCCTTCAGGAAGTCAGAAAGTCCGTCCATGGAGACAACCTCACCATTGCGGATGATATTGTCAGGCATATCGGCGGCGAAGAACTTGACCAGCTTATGATCCCTCACTTCAGCAATTTTCAGACGGCTGGAGCCGAACTCCATACCAAGCAATCCATTTGCCATACGTCAAAACCCCTTTAGAACAAGCTGAAATACCAGCTTACAATCGGCAATCCAACCAGCAGGCAGATCACAGAACTGATCGAGATCGACGGCCCGAACGGTATCTTCTGCCGGTGTAATAATAACACGAATAAAAGGCCCACGATGCAGGACAGGATAAGATTCAGAAAACCTTCTGCCGGGCCGAGATACAGCGACACCATGAAATACAGCTTGATATCTCCCCCGCCCATGCTGTCCTTCCCTGTGATCTTATCAAAGAGAAGCGAGAAAGCAAGCATGCCTCCGGCAATCGCAAAGCCTCCGATCAGTCCATTCTTCACCAGGGAGCCGATGGATTCACCCATAAACGGAAGACAGATTCCCCACCAGACAATCCCGGCAATGATGAATCCATCCGGAATCTCATAGCTCTCCAGATCCACCAGCGATAATCCGAGAAGAATGCTCGCCAGTCCCATGGCCCTGACTGTTTCCATGCTCAATCCGAACCACTCCGCAAAGAATACGAACAGAAGTCCTAAGCCAGCCTCTGTCCATAAGCAGTCAGAAGGAATCTTCGCTCCGCAGTATCTGCATCTGCCCTTAGCAAGCAGATAGGTGAATACCGGAATCAGATCTCTCCAGCCAAGCACATGACCGCAGGCATCGCACTTCGAACGCCCATGAATCCAGTCCTCATGCCTTACAATCCTTCCGGCAATGCAGTTCATGAAACTGCCTAAAGCAGCCCCGAGAAAGAAGCATAATACAATCACCCAGATCTGGAATCCGATGGAAAAAGAACTCAGCCTCATTGCCTGCCCTCTTCCCAGCTCAGCATGATCTTTCCCTCTGAGCACACGACTTTGATCACCATGGTTCCGGGATCTCCATAGTACTTCTTTCCATCAATGACCATCGTGGAATCCTCGTTATATCCATAAGGCTTCTCTCCAACAATGGTATTCTTCACATTGTCGTAATACGCAACATATCCGCTGCTCGTCCAGTGCGGACATCTGCCATCGCTGCCATCAACCGGACAATTCAATCCATTGTTTGAATTGATCCTGGCAAGCGATTCTGCGGTATTCGCAGTCAGGCCATCATTGCCATGATCCACCCGGATCTTCATCCAGTCTCCTCCCTGAATCAAAAAGAACACCGCGAAGAAGATAATCAATGGAATCAGAATCAGTTCCAGAACACTGATCTCTCCTCTGTTTCCCCCTAGCTTCTTCATATCATTCCTCACTAGACGCAGAAGCTGACGGCGTCTCAGAAGCTGCCGGCACAATCTCCTTCACGGAAGGAACCGGTGCAGATTCTGCCGGAGCGGAACTTGCTGCAGCAGAAGGAGAAGCTTCGATCTCAGTTACAGAAGGAACCGGAGTATTGGCAGGTTCTGAGGTCTCTGAGGGTGCTGCAGTTACAGTGATTTCAGAAACAGATGGTGCTGAAGCAGATGCACTTGCAGAAGGAACCGCAGTTTCAGTGATCTCAGATACCGACGGAGCCGGTGCAGAAGCACTTGCCGATGCAGAAGCTTCTGGAGTCAGAGACGGCTCTGCAGTTTCTTCCGTCACCTGTTCTTTTCCGAGCGAAACGGTATAATTCACGGCAGCACCCTTTGCAAAGGTTCCGCTGTCATGCGCAATGATCGTTCCTGCTTCCGCAGTATTGCTGTATGCTTCGCTTCTGGTTCCGACAGAAAGACCCTTCTCAGCAAGATCCTGAAGTAACGCTGTTTCATTGTTTCCTACATAATATCCATCCGAGATGACAATCGTCTCTTCGGTTTCTTTCTGTTCTGTTTCTGCTTCTTCGCGAGCAGCCTGTTCCTTCTCCATCTCGGCGAGTTCTTCTTCCGTAATGTCTGAGGTTCCGGATCCGCTCAGCCAGATATATCCGTATCTCTTCTGACCATGCCGGTCGCCATAGGCAGGCCACCAGCCCTCATGATACATGCCGCTGTAATTGCCTTCCTTGATATAGACCATCTGTCCATCTTCGCTGACATCTGTCACAAAGCCGACATGATTTGAAAACACAATCAATGAATTCTCCGCAGGTTCTGAAGACACGGTAAAACCAGCTGCCTTTGCCCGGATCAGCCAGTAACCGGCATCACCCCATGCAGGAAGACGGATTCCCATCGTCTCATAAACAAGCTGCCATGCAGTCCACGTGCAGTTATTCGTATTGCCAGGATACGGATTATAAGCAGCACTTACGGAAGACGTCCAAGTATCCGCAAACGCAAGCAGGTCATTTCTGACCCACACTGCCTTCAGCTTCATATCTCCGGTCACCGTAATCACCGCATCCGGATCATAGTCATAATGGATGACCCCTCCCTTTCCGGACCCATCCATCACTTCCAGAGACTCCGTTCCCTTATTCTCCTGATCCTCTTCAGAATCCACCAGTCTCCATCCAGCGAGGGTATAGCCCTCATGCACCGGATGAATCAGAGAAAGCGATACAGTCTTGCCAACTACTATCTTACGCTCGATCGTAACTGCTTGTTCATCCTCAGTCACGACGTCGCCCGCTTCCGTAGAAATTCCTTCCATCTCTTCAGAAGGATCTGCAGAAGCAGAAGGCTCAACAGTTCCTTCACTCTCCTCTTCCTTCAATAGGGGCAAAGGCAGCTTCACTGCATGCAGGTATGGAACCGCAGTACCTCCGCCAGCAGCAGGACTCATCGACGAACTTTCAGAAGCACCAGGCAGCGGACTTGCAGAAGCCTCTGCAGTAGCACTCGGTGACGGATTTGCCGAAGCTTCCGCAGAAGGACTTAAAGAAGGAGTCTCTGTTTCTTCCGGAGAAGAACTTGCAGAAGGAGAAGGAGAAGCCTGCTCTTCTTCAATCTGCTGAGACTCTTCTTCTTGAGGATCTTCGATAATGAAGAATACCTTGGCACCAGAAGCTTCAGACTCAGTCCAGTCTCCGATATAAGTACGCTTCACTTCTGAATCAGAAGCAGAAGACTTCAGTGAAGTATAGATCGGGTAAGGATAATTACTGCCAGTTAGAGAAGAATCAAAAGGCACTGTATTTTCAGCATCTGAAGTACCAGAAGATACCTTATTCTTAAGTGCATCTGCTGACACTTTATTGATTCCAACTGCTGAATCAGAGATTGACGATGTATTTCCATAGCGATCTATCAGGTTTAGTCCGATAATCGAATCACTCTGATCTAGATAATTCGTATCTTTTAAAACAATATAGCTTTTCCATGTTGCAGGATCAGTATTCCCAAACCCATTCAGGATAGAAGCCGCCAAATACGGATTATCCGGAGAAGGAGTTATTATCTTTCCTGCAAAGTAACAGTCAGACATTTCAACATCATGCGTGTACCAGTAATCATTTCCGTATTGAGCGTAAGTACTGTAACCAATCAATCCGCCGCCCATCTGACCATTAACTACAGATACAGATGCGGAAGAAAAGGATTTTCTGATAGTAATAAAACCTTTATGCAGCCCGATTAAGCCTCCGGAAATTCCTTGATTGGAAGTAATGTCTGCCTTTTCTAAGGATGTGGAAACCGTCTGCAACCCATCCGAATTAGTATGACCGCCAGAATAGGCATTTAATACTTCCGCAGTGTTTGTTTCCCAATCAAGATATCCGATCAGCCCGCCTGCAGCATAACTGCTGGATCTATTAGTGTTATCTGTATTCTGAATAACATAAACAGAAGCAGCGCAATGATTAATCTTCAGATCATCATTGTAACTTTCAGAAAATGCATATCCGATCAATCCGCCGGCATATTGCGTACCCGAAACCTCAAAATACCGGCCACCAACAAAACTGTTTTCCAGATCTATAGAAGCCTTTCCCGCATATCCGATAATGCCTCCAGCAACCGTTCCGGAGACTGAGCCTGCGATAGTCGGACCCTCAGCAGTTGTTCCTTTTATGATCACATTTGTGATTTTCAGACTGGCGGCAGAATTTGGTTGGGGCTCTATCTTACCAATCAAGGTTCCAGAATATTTAGAAGATTCAATAACCGGATTATTGATGTTCAGATCTGAAACACTGAAATTTTTATTAACCAATGCAAATAGACCAGCTTCTTCCAGGTCCAAGGTCTTAATATTACCCAGTTGATCATAATAAGACATCGTTCCGCATATTCTGAGATCGCTGATGGAATAGCCATTTCCATAGTAATTCAGAAGCTCTTTCTGATAGATACCGATCAGAGAGTTTTCTGGTGTCGCCATTACTACCGAATTATTAGTATAACTATTGACCCCATCTGCAAAAATATGGGTTCGGCCTGATTCAGAGCGGAAATACTCACTCACATCAATATCACCATATTGTTCTGCGTTCTGAATGGTTACATGATTCCACGCTTCTGAGTAAAGAGAAACATCATAACTGAGATTTTCCAGATGTCTGGTGTTATGAATCAATGCGGTATTGCTGAAGTTATTCTTATCAAGTTCATAACGAACAGAAATGACTTCAGCAGAAGGAGAATACAAAGATGACTGATAAGAAGCGTTAAAGGACCCGTCACCGAACAGACTATTCGTAACAGCACTGAAATAGGAATCGTTAGATGCATAATCAGACTGGAATGTATCAGCTCCTGAAAAATCAGCAATGATCTGAATATCCTCACCAGGCAGGAAACCAGAGAACATTTTTGCAAATCTTCTGTCATCAGAAAAATCTCTATTCTCTGTATCAAACGTTCCTGCGTTGCCGCCGGAAATATCATCCAGAACAAGCCGGATCTCGGAGGAAGAAGGATCAAATGATGCATACAGATGATTAACAGCACTTTCAATGTTCACCTGATTATCTTCCGAAATAGAAAGCTTAGCAAAAGCAACCTTCCCTGAGGTTTTCCCGCAGATTGCAACATTAACCAGGTTGTTCCAGGTGATGTTGGAACGATCTATTTTCAGTATTGCTTCTAGAACATCTCCATTGCTGATATCAAGACTTTCAGTCCCAGCATTCATCCAGTCTCCAACATGCCGTGTCTGGCTGCTGTTCTGATCTGTTATGGTATACGTCTTGAAGGGATAATCGTTCTGAAGACTCTCCGAATCATATTTCACCGTAACTTGATTCTTTCCCGCAGCAAAAGGATCTGAACCAGCAGTTCCGCCAGATACCTGGATCGTTGTGGACCCCGAACCAATCACAGAAATCCGGTGATTGATATTTGCCAAATAATAGTTATCAGTTCCTGAAACAGCATTGTCCCCTGCATATCCAATAAAGATTCCGCTGACTGAGTTAATTCCGACCAGCCCAGTTGAATAGCATTCATTCACGTTAACTGTCCCGCCGGAAATGGAACCGATCAAACCACCCGCAGCTTGAACTGCAGAAACGGAAGCAGTTGAATAGCTCTGACTGATTTCAAGGTCAGAATTTTCAATCAAGCCAATCAGACCGCCACCAATCGACTTCGATGAAGGAAGATAAATATTGAAATTAGAATTTGAATACTGACCCTTTTCAATATGTCCTCCAGACTGAGAACGTTCAATGGAAGAGCCTGTTCCTGCATTGTCAATACTGCCGATTAAACCGCCGCCTTTGTTGCTCCCGCTACCAGAAATATTCTGAACTCTGATCAGAACTGCAGCCTGGGAATCAGAGATCTTCACCGGTTGATTATTTGCATTGACAATTCCAACTAACCCACCCGCAGATGAATTCCAGTTAGATACAGAGATCGTGATATTCTTCCCATAAGCAGAACAATTGCTCATATTAAATGAGCCGTTTGCTACTGCAGCGATTCCTCCTGCATAGCTGCTGCAGAGAACTGAAATCGATGAATTGCCAGTCAGAGTTACATTCTGAATAGTGCCATTAGTGATACTTCCGACCAGCCCAGCAGCTGATCCAAACGCAGTCCCGGTAGTTGCAGTGACATTATTCAATGTCAGATCATGGATATTGACTCCATCAGCTAATTTCAAGAAAACTGCTGCCCCGCTATCCTGAATATTATGATCTTTATTGAATCTATGAACTTTTGCGAGATCAATCTTGATATTTTCGATAGTAAAGCCGCTGCCATCATATTCTTTAATCGAAGTATTCACAATCGGATAAAAAGTGTCTTCCGAGGAGGCACTATAGTATGGACCAAATACAGTAACAGAAGAAAGCCCATTCTTGGCTTTCAGATCCGAAACAAAATCAACCGTTTTGGAATCTTTCAGGTACGATTCTTCCTGAGATGCCATCCAATGAATATTGTCTTTCTGAACTGCTTTGGAATAACTAATTCCTAACATTGAAAAATCAGAATCGAGATTCTCAAGATGCCGACTGTTCTCTATATAAGCAGTATCTCCATCTGTAGCATTACCGAATAAACTGTTGAAAGTAACTTTGCCTGCATCAGACGAATCAAATTTACTATCCCATCTAGAAACCACTGAGAATTCAATTGATTCCCCAGGGATAAATCCGGTTTGGAAGAAAATGCTGTGAAATTTATGTTCTTTTATCGTAAGATCGTCAAAATCAATTGCATAAAAATCATAGTCAGAAGGATTTGCAATCGGATCTGCCTCTGGTGAACCGGATGATTTCTGATATGCTTTTTTGAATTCTGAATACTCCTCAGAGCGAAGCATTGAATACTGTGCAGATTCTGTAGTCTGATGCAGATTCGAAGGCTGGCTATTTGCTTTCCAATTCGGATCCCTGTTATAACCATAATCCATAAAATTTTCCCATGAAATAATTCCATTGCTGACCTTCACAGGAACATAAATCACTTTTTTAGATGTCAGTCCTTGAACTCTGATGGTAAATTTATCGCTGGTAAGCTGATCTTTCTTCGGAATATTAAAATGAACCGTCAGCTTATTTCCGTTTTCAGCCACCAGAGCAGTATCAGCGGTTACTTCAGCAGGGATCTGCCAGTCTCCGAAGTACTGATTGTCATTCGAATTCAAATCATAGGATGATCCGCTGTAGTAGGCTGCGTTCAGCTGAGAAGTCGTCATGAACGGATAATCAGATCCTAGCTTGCTGTCATTCGGATGAGCGTTCTTCTCTTCTACCGCAAACGGCGTATTTGCAGTGCCAGGACCAGCAGAAATAATTCTATCGGTATTCGAGTTTTCCTGGTTATTCAGGACAGCGGAAATAGACTCATTGAAATCAGAGCCCTTCAGAACAAAGCAGTTGCTTGCCGTAAACCCGCTGGCATTAGTACCGAAGAAAGATCCGGAATGATCTGTTCCGAATATCTTTCCGGCCGAATAGCAGCCATTTAAGGTAACGTTTCGATTTCCATTTCGAATTTCATTCAGAGCAGCAATGAAACCAGCGGCTATTGAATGATTCCCGGTGTCTGAAACCGACGCATTGCTGAAGCTGCTGCGGATCGTCAGAGAACCGGATGTCGTACCGATGAAGCCGCCGGCAAAGCTATTCTCGGCAGTACTAGTGACATTGTATCTGCCCTGCCCTTCAGCAGCGTCCTGATAGCTTGCCTCCTTGGTTCTTCCTGCTGCATATGCCCGTTCAATCGTGAGGGACCCGGATCCGGAACTGACGCTGCCGATGAAGCCGCCGGCAGAACTGCCATTGCCCGAAGAGCGCACATAGGTGTTCGAAAAGGAATCAGTGATAATAACCGTTCCATTTGCTGCAGAAAGATAACCGATAAACCCTCCTGCCGCGGTACTTCCGGAAACCTGCTCTATCTTGTCAGGAGTAGGATCATTATCCTTATTGGTTCTGGAACGGAAACTGCTGTCCGAAATCTGAATCTCTGCAGCTGCTTCAGAAGAGATCGAACCGGCAATTCCTCCGGCTGCGCCCTGATTGGAAGTGATTGATGCATAGCTTTCTGCAGACACCTTCACATAGCGGATCGCAAAACGAGAAATAGAATCCGCTTCTCCGATCAGGCCTCCGGAGGCAGTGTCTGAAGAAATCTCCATGCTGGTGACAGAGATGCTCAGCCCATTGGCTTCCTGTTTCTCAGAAAGCGATTCGGACCCGAGATAGACATTGCTGCGGGAGATCCAACCGGCAAATCCGCCGGCAGATTCCTTTCCTTGAACAGTAAGATCCGAAGGCTGATTGTTCCCGATTGCAGAATGGGTAATGATCAGATCCCGCTGATCAGCCTGAATTTCAGCACCTGGTTCAATGACCTTCCCGATCAGGCCGCCGGCACAACCGCTGGCCGCATGGACAGAGATCGTGCCATCCAGGAATACCTGCGAAATCTTCAGTCCATTCGTGCTCCTGCCGACAAGGATCCCGGCGTCTCCACTGGTTCCTGCGGCCGCAGAAGCCTCGCGGAAGAACAGATTCTGAACCTGGAAAGATTTGCCAGTATTCGGGTTCTCTGCAAATAATCCTGCATTGCCGCTCTTCCCCGGCCCGAACGAGAATCCTCTCAGGATATGATCATTGCCTTCGAAAGAGGTCAGAAAGTCATTCTCAATGCTGCAGAATGCAGAAGAAGCCCTGACGCTGCTGCCATCAGCACCATAGATATTGAACTCCGAAGGCACACTCTGATTCTTCTTCAACTGGCTGACAAGGCCGATGAAGCTTGCAGAATCATTTTTCCAGACAATATCCCTGGTAAGCTCCGCCGACTGAAGAGAAGCGAAGCTGGATTTGCGGATACCGGAAACCGACTGATCCAGATTCTGCAGATGACGGGCATTGGAAATGGTAAGTTTCTGGCCATCATTGGACTCAAACAGACTGTTTGCGGAAGCGGAAACTTCGGCAGACTGGGTTCCGTCTGCTTTGACCGCATATGCAGTGACCGTGATATCTTCACCCGGAAGAAAGGCTCCAGAGGTATTTTCTGCCGTCTTTGCGTTAAAAAGATATCCGAAGGCGCGGGCAGGTTCCGTGAGATCATCCAGGATGATGCGGAAGCTTCCGGTTTCTGCAGACTTCCATGCCTGATTCAGACGATCTGCGATCGTCTTGCTGTCATCGGATCCGGCAGTGATCTCTCCGCTCTTGGAGACCTTGATGACTGCTTCTGCCTTGCTTGTCATTCCGGTGAATTTCAGAACTGCATGATCATAGTCCTTTCCCGAATTCGGGTAGACGAAGTTCAGCTTCAGGACCTCTGCATTATCAAAGTAAACGGAAGGTTCTGCTTTGGTGCCGCCGGAAATGGATGCACTCTCTGCTCCGCCATACCAGCCGATGAAGACCTTTCCGTCATAAGAAAGACGCGTGTCATTGCTTCCGTGAACCAGCTCCAGATAGCTCTTCAGCTCACTCAGATCAAAGACGAAGTTCTGATCGGAAGAAGAAAAATAGCTGCTGGAATTATCGGTATAAAGAACTCCGTACACGGAAGCGCTGGAGGCGTTATAAATCACGATATACTGACCATCGGTGCGGATGGATTCCGTGATGGCACCATATGGAAGAATCTCATTCCATGCTGCCGCATAGGGTCCTTCAGAAGGCTCCTGATTACGGACGGAAAGAATTGCCCGATAGTCATCGGAATCCGTGCCGGAAAGAACGAGCGTGTCTCTGGATACCGGAACGCCGAAATCAGAAGATGCCGCGTTTTTCTGATAGGCCTGATTCCAGCTGCCATCTGCTTCTGATGCAGTCAGATGATTCTGAGCCGCAATGAAAATCTCGCGGGCAGCGTTATCCATTTCCGCAAGCTTCAGACGCTTCTGATAGCGAGCTGCGCTGACAAATCCGAAGGATGCCAGAATGACCGTGATCGCGACGGTCACTAGCAGTTCTGCCAGCGTGAATCCCTTTCTGTTTTTCTTTGTCTGGAATCTGAACATGTTCCTCACATCAATCTATTTCTGATATTCTGCAATCGGTCTCACTGAGAGATTGGTGCTCTCGAGCGGAGCATTGCTGTCTTCGGAAGAGAAGACAGAGATCGTATAATTGACACAGTGATTGTCACTCTGAATCGGCTGAATCGATGCATAGAGGCCAAGGGTCTGGGTCTTCTGGGTCAATAGCTGCCGGCTGGAGGTGCCATCAACGGTCTGGATGAAGATGCCGCTGGCGGAAAGACCAGCCTCGGAAGTACCATAGGAACCGTTGACCAGCTTCACCCTGGCATTCTGCCGGGAAGAATAGAATTCATATGTTCCATTCTTTCCATTGTCAAATGTGACATCATCTGCCCACCGTACTTCTTCTGTGACTGCAGATACCGCAGTTGCCAGTAATGTCTGGGCATCCGCCTTGAGACGCACATTCCGATAGGCTGACATCACTGCAGGAATCCCGGCGACCATCGCTGATAAAACAATCGAAAGAAGCAGAACCGTTACCAGGGTTTCTGACAGAGAGGCACCTGCATTCGTGCATAATCGTTTCATTCCCGTTCTCATCATCCTGCTTCCCTCAGTCATTCAGAGTCCAGACTCTGATCGTCCCATGATAGGTATTGGAATCCTTATCCGGATCGGTATTCTCGCCAGTCATCGTAATGGGAAGCTTCTGTGCAGACCCTTTCGATGAATCCTGGGCTTCCATGGCGTTGAATTGCTCCATATAATCGGCATATGCCTGCTCAGAGCGGCGGATCATATTGCCGCTGGCAGAAATCATGGAAACCAGCATCACAATGCCTAACGCGATGACCAGCATTGCGACGAGGACTTCACTGATTGACTCGCCCGAAGAAGAATGCAGCTTGTTTCTGATCCTGCTCATGACTGTCCCTCCGAAAGCTCTGCATCGCTCCAGGCCACCCGGAAATAGATCTGCTTTCCGTTCAGTGTCCGATCATAGCGGATTTCCGGATATTCCGGAGTCAGCACAATCACAATCGAGCCGCCCATCGGCTGATTCGTCTGATCCAGAAGCGTAACCGTGATCGTTGTGCGGTAATCGCTCTGCATGGCGATGACTGCCCGGGCATCATGAGTCAGACCGCTGGATGCAGCAGTTCTTGAAATCCGATAGGTCCGGGTCAGCGTCTGGCTGTTCTTCTTGAGTTCTGCCTGATGCGCTTCCCAGATATTCGCATTTCCTGTATCCGTTCCCCAATAGGAGCTTCCAAGGGCTTGGATTGCTTCATACTGACTCTGATACTGCTTGCTTGCAAGCACCTTCAGCACATCGGAAATCGCAAGCGGATCTGCCGAATAATACTCAGATACAGTCTGACCTTCCAGGGTCTGGCTTACATAGGCATTGTCTCCAGTCAGTTCATGTTCCAGGTATCCTGCATACAGCTGCAGTTCTTCCTGTTCTCTGCTTCCCGTTTCCAGGCCGCTGATTCTTCCTGCAGACGAACTGGCTGCAGCAAGGATCATGGATCCGACGGCAGCGCACATCACGAAAAACAGCAATGCCACCATCAGAGAAGCACCTTCCTGGGACCTCAGTTTCTGTTCTGCCTTCGCAGCAATCCGCTTCATGTTTCCGATCCTTTTTTAGAGCGCAGACGAAAACCATCTGTGCTCCCCTTATTATATGACAATCCGCCTGTGATGCGAGCTTTCGGGCATATTCTGAAAGAAAAAAAGAAGGATGGTTTCCCATCACTTCCAGAGCCATTGATGAAGCTTTGCGGTTACTTCTTCCAGTTCCTTTTCACTCATGACCGGAGCAGCCAGCGATTCCGTTCTCTCTTTCTCCTCCACGTCTTCAAAGAAACTGTTTCCCTGTTCCTGTTTCTCGTCCATGATTTCCTCCCGCAGAATTTCAACATGGGTAATGATATGCCAAAGAAACAGAAAAGAAACCCTTGTCTTTTCCAGAGAGAAGGGCTTCCTTGATGATCATCACGCTTTTTCGCTTTCCCCTGCCTGCCGGCTTTGGTAGTTCGTGATCGTAAGCACATAAGCTTCTCTGCCGGCAGAAGGACTGCTGGCAAGCAGAGCGATCTCCCCGAAATAGGTTTCTTCGGTGTCGAGAACATGGAACTGAGTAACCCCGGACAGCTCATTCAGCCGGGCGATCGATCTCTGGATTTCCTTCAGGAAAACCCATTCCCGGGGGATCTCCTCGCGATTTTTCTTCCTTAGAAGAACGGGTGCGCACAGCTTCTCCATATCTTCATTCATTCTCAGGAAATACAGCTCGCCATGATCCTGCTCCAGAACTCCCTTCGCAAAGACCGGCTGCTTCTGACCCTTATGAAACAGGAAGGATTCCATCGGTCCATCCAGATCCACCCAGGAAGCAGACCGGTAAAACGTCCTGTCTTCCTCGCTGATCATATTTCTGAAAAACAATCCCTCCGAAAGCTGGCTGAATGGGATCGGCTTGCTGAAATAAAACCCCTGGATGAGATCTACCCCTGCCCGCCGGGCAAACCAGTACTGGTCACTGGTCTCGATGCCTTCCGCAATGACCTGAAAGCCCATGGAATGGCTGAGACTGACGACCTCGGAAATGATCTTCCTTGAGCGATCCATGGATCCCGATCCCCGCATGAATTCCTGGTCCAGCTTGATTCCGGAAACCGAGTAATCTTTCAGCACGCTGAGCGAAGACTGACCGGTTCCGAAATCATCAATCCAGATCTTAAAACCCCGGCTCTGCATTTCGTTGATGGCCTGAACCATCGTGTTCTTTCTGCCGACCGCAGATTCCGTGATTTCAAACTGAATTCGCTCCTTTGCAACCCGATGCTTTGCCAGAATATGCTCGATCGCATCCGGAACCTCAATCACATCAAAATCATCCTGGGAAAGGTTCACATTGACAAAGAAGTCCCCTGTCTTCTGATCAAGTTCAAGGCAGACCTGCTCCAGCAGATACAGATCCAGATGAAAGATCAGATGCATGCGTTCGAGACAGGGAATAAAGTCTGCCGGAGAAAGGATTTCCTCCTCTGGCACCGTCCATCTGGAAAGAGCCTCGAAGCCGACCGTCTTTTCGCTGAGCGCACTGACAATCGGCTGATAGAAGACGCTGATCTTCCGCTGCTCAAGGGCTTCGATGAAATGATCCTGGACATAGGTTTCCTTCCGGCGCACGCGATCCATCGCAGCATCGTAGAATACCACTTCTTCTTCGGAATTCTCTGCATTTTCTGCAGCATATTTTGCATTATAAAGACCCTGCATCGGACCAGCCTGATCCTCATTCTCCAGATTGCGGTACGCCCCGCATTTCAGGCTCAGATAAGCCTCCGGACTGAGGTGGCTGATCTCTTTGCGGATCAGATCCACCCGCTTAAGGATTTCTTTGTCCGACGCCACAGTATAAAGGACAAAATGATCCAGTTCCGGATTTGCCAGCAGATCTCCTGGGAACTGACGGCTGATCGCCATTGCCACAGACTGCAGAATCGCGCGGCCGGCTTTGAAGCCCAGGCGATTGGAAAGATCTGCAAAATGGATGAGATCAAAATACAAGGTCGTCCAGCCGGAAGCGAGAAAATCCGGTTCATGAAAGGACTGCAGGATCTCATCCAGACTCATGAGAGAAGCCAGGAAATCTTCTTTCCTCTCGCCATCCGGCTGAGACTCTGACGCATGTTCCAGCTTTCCTCCGGAAACCGAATTCCTGCCGCTACCTTTGACCGCATAGAGACAGCGATCCGCAATTTTCATGCACTGACGAAGATCCTCTTCGCTCCCTGGCTGGCCGCTGCAGAAACCGATGCTCATATTCATCTGAATGCCAAGCGACATATTGTGAGCCGCTTCTTTCTGAACCATCTGCAGCCGCTGCTCGAATTCCTCAGCATCTGACGACATGGAAAGAATCAGAATCTCATCCCCGCCGAAGCGATAGCAGAATTCCTGATCCCTGGAGAATTCCTTCCGGATCTGCTCTGCCATCAAGACCAGCAACTTATCCCCGAACAGATGTCCATAGGTATCATTGATATGCTTGAAATAATCCAGATCCACGAGAGCAAGGCAGATCTGGTGATGCAGGTACTTCCCGAAATCATTCCGCCAGGCATTCCGATTCAGCAATCCGGTCAGCCCGTCGGTGCGGCTCTCATCCTGAAGCTGGGAATTGCTCTGTTCCAGCTGCTGGCGGATCGCTTCATACTGCACAAACGAGTACCAGCGGATACTTGCTACGAAGATGCAGAAGATCTGAAAAATCATGAGATCGACGAGGTCCTGCCCTGGCGTCATAGGACGAAATCTCAGCGTAATGAAGATTGCCGGAGCAAGATCAGCCACCATGAGCATCAGCATCTCCCGATGCGCATAAAGAGGAACCAGAAAGGTAACCATGGAAATCAGCAGATACTCAAAAAAGAAGCTGCTTCCTTTCTGGGTGGTGAAAAAGGTCGTATTTGCCAGCAGCATCTCCACGATCGAAA
This sequence comes from Anaerolactibacter massiliensis, assembly GCF_900290205.1. Taxonomy (NCBI): domain Bacteria; kingdom Bacillati; phylum Bacillota; class Erysipelotrichia; order Erysipelotrichales; family Erysipelotrichaceae; genus Anaerolactibacter; species Anaerolactibacter massiliensis. Next base: position 1,229,505 of record NZ_OLMH01000002.1, read on the forward strand.
ACACCCGGACCGTGAAGAACGCATGATTCTTTCTGGTTTCAAATTCTTCCCGGTCTTTCAGCAGCAGGCTGAAGAAGACGATATTCACCCCGAGAATCAGCGCATACACCTTCGGCGCATTGAACCACGGAAGGATCTCGCCTTCTGCCTGAACCGAAGAAGTTCCCACGAGCCCGATCAGAGAAAGCATGGAAACCAGTACTGCAACCCAGAGAAAATAGAATACTTCCTGGCGGAGCCACTCATTCCGGAAGGATTCATTCCGGTATAGCTTCTGATCGTCGGTACAGAAAACCAGTCGGATCTGTCTCTCCAGCCAGTCTGCCCAGTTCTTTTTTTTCATGATTCCTGCGTCCTGCCTGCTTCTTTATCCGCAATGATCTTCTTGAGGAATTCTTCTTCCGGAAGCGGCTGTGCATAAAGGAATCCCTGAAAAAAATCACATCCAAGCTTCCTGAATACTTCGGCGGTTTTCTGATCCTCGATTCCTTCTGCCGTCACCAGGATCTCCATCTCATGACATGCATCGATGATATGCGGCATGATAAAATCAGGCTTCTTCATATAGCTCCATACCATATCCTTGTCCAGCTTCACACACATGAACGGATTATCCTTGAGCCGTTCCAGATTCGAAGACATGCTGCCGAAATCATCCAGGATAAAGGGGATTCCTGCTTGCTGAAGCAGGACAATCTGCTTATGAAGAACGGAAGAATCCTTCAGGGACTGCTCCGTAACCTCGAGCGACACGCTCCCCGGCTTCAGATCATAAGTCCGATAGATATTCAGATACCGCTCTGCCAGCGAAGCATCCATGCATTGCAGCGGCGAAAGATTCACATTGATCCAGCAAAGGGAACTGCTGCGGACAGCTTCTGAAGCCATGAATGCACATGCCTTGCGGAACATCTGCTCGCCCAGCTCCTCGATCATGCCATTGCTTTCCGCTACCGGGATGAATTCATCCGGTCTGATCACTCTTCCATCTTCATCACGGATTCTGGCAAGGGCCTCGCTGCCCTCTGGCGTTCCGTCCTTCGCCGTGACAATCGGCTGCACATACATTTCCACCTTATTTTCTGCAATGGCCTGATTCAGGCATTTGCGGACATAAATGGTCCGCTGATATTTCGCCAGAAGCTTGCTGTCTGCAGAAATCACGCGACGCTCGGAAGGCACCGCGGCCAGCCGGAACGCATACCTCAGAAATCCGGTTGCAGTTTCCTGATCCTGGAAGCTGCAGGATCGGCTGAGACAGATCATGCCGATCTGCAGAATCAGGTCTGCATGATCGCAGCGCCAGTGCTGCCGGAAGCGCATCCGCAGGTCTTCCAGGATGGCTTCCTCTTCCACCAGCTGATCCGTCATCAGAATAAACCGTCCGTCCTCCACATAGAAGGAACTCATCTTCGGGAAATTCTGCAGCAGGTACTGTCCGATCATCCTGGTTCCTTCTTCCATCTGCTGATCGCCATACATATCTCTCAGGCCATTGAAATCCCTGATCACAAACCCGACGATGCGAAATTGCTTCTTTCCGCTTCGGAGGTAGATATCTTCCAGTGTTTTTCTCCAGCCGCGCAGATTGAACAGATTCGTGCTCATATCGGTAATGCTCTCCGGGTTCAGATACTCCGACAGAATCACAGCATCCGCAAACATGCTGAACATATCCATGACCAGGACAGACGGGAACAGAACGCGGATCATGCCTCCCGCAATCAGCGCCGCCACAAACATGTGGGCTGCCGTGCGGCGGATATCCGGAGCGGTATGCTTTCCTTTCATCAGGGATACTTCCATCATGATGCAGCAATAGAAAATCTCCGCATTGATCAGGTAGTACAGAGGTCCGGATTCATAGCCATGATCCCCGATCGAAAAAATCAGACCATTCAATGGACTGGTGATAACCAGAATCATCATTGCCATCATCGGAAGCAGATAAGAGAGAATGCAGAAAAGCGACATTCTGTCCCATTGCTTCATCAGCACAAGCGTAAACCGGTAAAACAGGAAAATCCGGGCAATGAAGGAAAGAAAAAACAGCAGGTTGACCACCGTAAGCAACCCTGCCGGATATTCTGCCCAGTGATTATCCATGAGGCAGGAAAAATAATCCAGAATCAGTGTCAGAAGATTGGAATATAGCAGAGCGCTGTAAGCTCTGCTCAGAAGTGTCGGTAGCCGTCTGCGGTAGAAGAACAGAATCCCGATATAGACCTGAAGAATCAAGGTCGGTAATGTATAGTTGAACTGCCACATAAAGTAACCTTCCATTCAGGAAATAACCCTATTATACATTCATTCATATAGCCATAATCATGGATTTCTGAAATTCCTGTTACCGATTTCTGACATTCCGGTTCACGAAAAAGCCGGCTCTCAGATAAGCATGCATCATTCCGGAAAAAGAAAATACATGCCAGAAGGATCACCAGGAATATTGATCCTTGCGCCCGGATTATTTGCTTTCTCTGTAGATGCTCTTTCCTTTCAGGTAAGAATACTTGTCCAGATCCACTCGGCTGTTTTTCTTGTCCATCATTCCCTGGTCCAGAGATACTTTTTCGTTCTTATCATTGAGATAATACCATTTGCCTTCAATATCAAATTTCAGTCCGCTCTGATCCGGCAGAACCACTTCTGCAAGATCAGGAACATTCACCGCCGACAGATTCGACAGATCTATTGAGCCAATCGTTATTCCTGAAAAATCAATTTTCTTCAGAGATGAATAGTCCTTCAATGCAGATTGATCTCCGCGTCCGAAATCAATTCCTTTATTCAGATGCCCATTATTCAGAGGATTATCAACAATTTCGAACAGGTTGTTTTTTCCGAAAACGATGGATGTGACCTGGTTCTTTTCGGCAACATTCTTCAGAACAGAACCTGTCGTGATATTCACATATGAAAGACTTCCCTGCCTGAACTCCAGGGAATACGTTCCATCCTCCTGTTTATGGACAAAGTCATTCACATTATCTTTCGTGACATCGACCAGACCTTTCAGCTCCCACTCTGCTGACTGGGTACCGTCAGAACTGATCGTTACCGCAACAATGCCGCTGGCCTTGCCGGTATTCGGAATTCCGGAAGCACCATCCCGGACCGGATCAAACGCCGAATGAGATTTCCCGTAGCCTTCTACCCTTGCTCTGGCAATATCAAGATCCGTCACTTTTCCCGCCGCGGCATCATAATAGTAAGTCCTGGTCCCGGACGCTCCGTCTGTCATGTACTCTGCCGCAGCAGCCGCTTTTGCCGATCTGACATTTGCCAGATCTACTGCCTTTCTGCTCTTCTCAAGCTGCCCGCTGAACACAGGAATGCTGATGGCCACAAGGACTCCGATGATAGCAGTGACAATCAGAAGCTCGCCAAGCGTAAAGCCTTTCTCATCTCGTTTCATCGGTGCCTCCTCCTTCCAAAGTACCTTGAATTAGTGGCGGCGCATTCCCTGTCTATAGCAGCGTAAGCTGTTTAGGCGGGGTTAGCCGCCTTTCTTCTGCCCGCATGACGTCGATAGCCTTCGTTATCGCGTTTTCCTTGTTCCTGGATGTAAATTCTCACCGCTTCCATTGTGCTCTGTTTCGTTCCGGTGATTGTATGATTCCGTATTTCTGATTCCTTATGCTAAAACACTCTTCCGAATCTGCTATCCTGTCTGCAGGGCGAGTATCTATGCAGGTTGTAAGCAGTTATGGCGTACACATTCGGGACAGCTATGATGCGCTGAAAAGAACAGCGGATCTCTTTTCGTATGCCGTTGCCTGTCTGGTGCAGACAGCTCTTGCAAACTGGAGCAGTCTTTCTGATACAGACAGTTCGTTTGCACGCCTGAGAATGATTGAATGCATGGTTCATTCTGCTAATGGGTTCTCTTCATCCGACTCCTTTGATCAGAAGTTTCCGAAGTTCCCGTCCTATTATCGGAGAGCTGCTATCATGCAGGCTCTTGGCATCGTTTCTGCTTATCAGTCAGCCATGAAGAGCTGGAAAGCAGCTGGCTGTAAAGGCGAAGCACCGAAGCTGGATTCCTGCAGGCATCGGATGCCTGCACTGTATCGCGGCAATACCTATAAGCCGGTAATAGACAAAGAGACTGGCGAAGTGCTGCCTTACATGGCACAGATTAAAGTGTTCCGCAATAACGACTGGGTATGGGATACCGTTCGTCTTTCAAAAACGGATACGGACTATCTCGAAAAGAGAAGCAGAAATGCAGAGATCTCGGCTCCTGTGTTAGAGAAGAAACACGGATGCTGGAAACTGAGATTCGCAGTTACGGAAACAGTGAAATTGTCCAAGAAGCCGATCTCGGAGCAGAAGATCTGTGCTGTCGATCTGGGTGTTAATACAGATGCGGTATGCAGTGTCATGGACTCAAGGGGTACTATCCTGGCGCGTAAGTTCATTATGCGCGGAAGAGAAAAAGACCCCTTGAGCAATGCCCTGCATCGGGTATCTGTATTCCAGTCTCTGCATGGATCACATGACTCCGGAAGGCTCTGGAATATTGCAAAGCGGAGAAATACTAACCTTGCGCATCAGGCCGCACGGGAGATCATGAACTTTGCCATTGCAAACGAATGCGATGTCATTGTCATGGAGTATCTTGACACCAGGGGAAAGAAACGCGGCAGTAAGAAGCAGAAGCTTACGATGTGGAAGCACGCTGATATTCAGAATACTGTAGAAAGCCTTGCCCATCATTACGGGATCCGTGTTTCACATGTCAATGCGCGGGGAACCAGCCGCCTTGCGTATGACGGAAGCGGACGTGTGAAACGAGGAAGAGAAGTATCCGAAGATACGCCCTATGACGTCTGCGTATTCAAAAGCGGAAAGACCTACAACTGTGATCTTTCCGCCAGTTACAGCATCGGTGCCCGTTATCTGATCCGCGTGCTGTTTATGGAATCACCCGATCTTATGACCAAAGTCTCTGGGATCGGGAGTGGAACCCAAAGGACGTTAGCTGACCTGTGGAAGATCAACAGGGCTATGTGCTCTCCTCTTCCCGCAGCAGTCTGACGATCCTGACATCAGTCTGAGAAACGTTAGTGCAGATGGGTAGATAAGTTTCGGCTTGTGTGCTGTGCTGTCACCGAATCGTTTAGCAGACGGAAGTCTGAGGGCACACAAGCCCTTGGAAGCCCTGTCTATAGTGCATCAGCACTTAGGCGGGGAGGTTCACCATATTCATTGTACATCAGAAAAGAATGATAGATCCGCCAGCAGCTTCTCTGCAGAGATCGCCTTTCTGATTTCAGGATGCATTGCGCCTATCACAGTCTGGTTCTTCAGAATTCTTCGCTGTCTCTGCTGTTGACTATGACCTCGGACATTCCGCGCGCATAGGAGCTTTGATCTCTGCTGAACTCATCTGTGAAGGTTGCCATGATCTTCACGCTGCAGCTGCCGCTCCACTGGCCTGCCTTCCGTATGGATTCGATGGCAGGCCGGATATTTCCGGCAATGGTCCGGACTTCTTCTTTCTCTCTGTACTTCATCAGCAGGCAGAACTGACTGCCGTGAATTCTTGCGATCACGCTGTTTGTTCCGCCGCATTTCCGCAGAATGATGCCGATTTCTCTCAGCAGACATTCCCCTGAGCTTTCTCCGTAGATCCGGACGATTTCCGCATATTCCGGAACAGATACCTCAATGATGGCAAAGTCTGTTCCGGCCTGCCAGCGCTCGTTGAGATAGGAGTTAATGCTGTCCGAAGCGCCGCGTGCATTGGCAAGCCCGGTAACAGGATCGATGGCAGATAGCTTCTGATCTTCCCCGAAAAAGCGCTGCGTTTCTCCGGCATCAACCACGGTACCGAGAATCCCGATGATCTTCCCATCACGGTAGAGCGGAATCTTGCTGACAATAATATCCCGGTTCATGCCGTTTACGATGCAGTGGCCTCTTCTGAGATAAATCTTCCTCCCGCTCCTGAGAATCTCTTCTTCGTCCTCTCTGAACGGTGCCGGATCGATATGCCACCCCATGTCTTCATCCGTTTTTCCGATGAGTTCCTTTTCCGAGCTGAGCCGATAGTATCTTAAGAAGCTTTCGCTTGCACCTTTGAATCTGCGGCTGCGATCCTTCCAGAAATACATGCGCTCTGCATTCAGAATCAGGTTCTTCCACAGAACTCCCTCGGTGATTCCCTCCTGATCCTGACGATAGCTGATATCGCTCAGCGAAGAGATCACCTTGACAATCTTTTCCTCATCCAGTTCAGTTCTGATCGTCACATAGAGTGCCTTGCGGAAATCAGACCTCTGCATCGGCACGATGAGATGAAGGAACCAGCGGTATTCTCCCGAAGCAGTCAGACTGCGGAAGATTCCCTTGAGATCATGATCCCGGTTCTGCTGCAGACGGGATTTCATGGTTGTGACATCAATGAATTCTGCAAACCTTTCCCGATCCGGAAGGTAGCAGTACTTCTCCTTCCACTCTCCGATCACCGAAGCGACATCCTTCTTTTCTTCTCCCACTCCCATCGGCTGATCCGAGAGAGAAGACTTGATGCCCTCCACGGTATCATGTTCCAGATCAAAGATTGCAATATCATTGCACATATAATACAGGTCGCTCATTGCCTCTGCGGTCACCTGCTGAAAATTCCGGACATTCACTTCCACATACTGAATATGGACCGTATAGATGAAGTGATGATCCTGGACTGCTGCAACAGAGCCCGTCAGCTGCATGTAGTGGTCCCCGGAAGGATAGGCGGTCGTCTGCGGCCCTTTCAGCTTTCTGAGCTGCTGATCCGCATACAGTCTGTGAAAATTGTGGATCGGATCGCCAGGGGTATTCAGCTTCTTCTCCCAGTCTTTCAGATCTCTTACATTGTCCTTGGCAAGGACTTCCCGATAGGCATCATTGACAAAGAGAAGCTTCATTCTGACCCCATCATCCTCCAGAACACAGAGCGGCTTATCGGTGAGATAGTCAATGCGGCTGAGCTTCGTCAGGTAGGATCGCCACATGGCCAGTTCCAGGCTCAATCCCTGCTTCTTCAGACATGAAACGATCTCTTCTTTCGGCATAGGCTTCGCAAAATAGAATCCCTGGATCTTTTCGCACCCGATCTGTTTCAGGAACAGAAACTGCTCATCGGTTTCCACTCCTTCTGCCAGGGTAGAAATTTCCAGTTTCTTCGCCATTCTCACAATCGCCGTAATGATCTCTCTGGACTTTTCATCAAAGTCTCTGAGAAATGACATGTCGAGCTTCAGCTGATCAAAGGAATACTTCTTCAGTACCCCAAGCGAAGAATATCCCGATCCGAAATCATCCATCCAGACTTTATAGCCCATCTGATGAAACTGGCGGATGAACTGATCCACTTTATCGATATTTCTGATAAAGAAGCTTTCTGTAATCTCCAGATTCGTGAATTCTCTCGGTACGCCATACTTCTTTGAAATCCGTTCAATCGCATCCGGAAGATCATCATGCAGAAAATCCTTTCTCGACAGATTCACGGATACCGGGACCGGACTTCCGCCATCTTTCAGAATCTGCAGGTAGTCTCTGCACACCTGCTCGAACATGAAAAGATCGAGCTGGAAGATCTGCCCCGTTTCCTCCAGGATCGGAATGAAACGACCCGGAGAAATCATGCCGTACTGCGGATCGATCCATCTCACCAGCGCCTCGCAGCTGCATACCGTTTTCGTCATGGTGCGGACGATGGGCTGATAATAGACATGGATCCATCCGCTCTCCAGAGCCTTTTCAAAGTTCCGGATGATATGAAACTTCAGAGAGTTGTCTTCCTGAATCGTGCGGTTGAACCAGGCAATTGCAGACCAAGCGGTCTGAGAGATGGATTCGCAGGCGAGTCTTGCGCAGTCACATGCATCGGTCAGTCTTACTGCCTTGTCGTCATATCTGAAGATGCCGGCTCTTACCGCAAGATTGTTTCCGTCGCCAGACTGACTCATCTCGGAAAACAATGTATTCAGCTTTTCTTCAATCTGATCGCTCTCCGCATATACGACAAAGTGATCGCTTTCAAAACGAGAAGCACTTTCTTTGCCGAAATGCGTTCCGATCAGCTCAGACAGGATGCGGATCTGCCGGTCTCCCCCCTTGAGTCCGTATCTGCTGTTATATTCTTTCAGTCCGGACAGATCAAAATAGATGACCGCAGGGATCTGACCATCCGCACGGATCTTCTCGATGCCGCCCATCGCATTGTCAAGAAAATGAGTCATGTTCTGCAGCCCCGTCAGGTCGTCATAATACTTTGCAAATTCAGTGCCTGCCGATGGCGAATACTTTCCCGACAGCGTCGTAAGCACTGCCTTGACTACCTGATCCCTGCCTGCTTCTGCGCTCTCATCCGTATACGTGATGAACGCAAGCCTTGCCCCATCTACCGTAATATATTTTCCGGTTCCATGAACCACGTGATATTCTGTCTGGTCTTCCCGCTTATTGCGGAACACTATATCGTAATCATGATCCTTCTGCGTCGCAAAGCGGTAGGAATACTGTTCCATCCTGGAAATGTCATCGGGATGCACATTCCGGTACAGATCCCTGCCAAGACCGAAAATGGCCTCTTCGCTGCTGCGGTAGCCGAAAAACTCCAGATAAGCCCTGGAAACCAGAAGCGGCTTGATCTGCTCTTCCACATACTGGTACACAGCAATCGGGATCGGAATACTCTCCAGAAAAGCCCTTGTATCAGCTGAAAACTCATAAATTTTCATATACTCTGCCCCCTTGCGACGATCAGCACGATGAGGATTCCAGCCCGTCATTGGCAATTTCTTCTCACTCGCTGCCCCCTTTAGAAACCAGGAGCAGTGCATCCTGCTCTGATGAGAAACAGCGGGAAAAACAGAAGATTCCTGACCCCCCCGCAGATTTGACACGTTTTTTCAGACAATTGGAAGCGCCTCCCTCGACTGAACAGGATCTCCATTCCCCAGTGAGCCTTGCAGATCATTTCTCTTCCGCAGTCCGGATCTGATTTCTTCCGTTCTTCTTCGCCTCATACAGGGCGTCATCTGCACATTTATACACAGACCTGGAACTCTGCCTGGCTTTGATCCGCACACAGCCAATGGAACATGTAATAGGGCTTCCATCCGGAAGAATGACGGTGCGGATCTCATTCTCTACCTGCTTTACCCGTTCCATCGGATCCGGTCCGCCGATCAGCATAGCAAACTCATCTCCGCCGATCCGTCCGACGGCTGCTGCTGCTTTTTCAAAAGGATCAGTTCCCCAGCTGGGGTAATCCCGATAGGAAGCATCCGGATTTTCGATGTGAGCCTGCTTTCCTTCCGGAAATAATCCCCCGATCAGATCCGTGCAGGAATTCGGGGCGGTATGAAGCAGGGACCACAGCACATTTGCAGTAACTGCCCGAATGCAGTAATCTCCCTCCAGGTGACCGAACCGATCATTGATTTCCTTGAAACGATCGATATCGATCACAGCAAAGACAAGATCCTCAGCATGCCCGCTTGTCAGAATCCGATCGGTCTCCGCAAAGAAATACTGATGATTCAGGAATCCAGTCAGACTGTCAATATGCGCCATAAAATGGTAATGATTGCTGATCAGATAGTGATGAATTCTTTCTTTATGAAAAAAATAAGCAATGAACCCGGAAACCAGAAAAAACGAGAATGCATTGAGCGCATCACCGGCAGCGATTTCCGGAGCTTTGACGGCATAGGAGCTGACATCAAAGATCAGCATATAACCTAATTCAACAAGCATCAGCTGGCCAAGCGAATAATTGAGTAACAAGGCGACAAGAGTCTGCATGACCAGAAAGGAAGTAGCAACCTGAGATGGATCCGCAATGGAGGCAATGATGCCGAAGAACATCAGACCCGCACAGGCAGAGCCGATATCGATGCAGGCAGTGTGGGCATTTCCCGGATCTCGATGGTGCGGCATCAGAAACAGAATCTCCACAAGCACCGTATAGCCAAAAGCAGCCCCATAATAAGGAGCAAATCCCTGATTGATCACCCCCAGAAGGGACAGGACCGCATAAATCCCCATCATGACCATCAGAATGTGGTTGAGAATCCGGGCAGACTTCCAGTTCTCCTCCCCGATCAGTTCTCGGCAGGAATCATACTCTTCTGTTTCAAACCCATAGCAATTCAGTCTTTTGAGTTGTTTTCCGTTCATAGGTCCTCAGCATCCATGAACTGCTGGCAAGCTCAGTGTATCACGAATGCCCCGCATCGGGCTCTGAATAATTGACCACTAGTACAGGAAAAAGCATCTTCTCTGCTCTTTTCATGGATCATCGTCATATTCTCAGAACAATTAAAGAGGCCCCTTTATGCAGCTGATCGTTTCTGAAGCCCGTTCTTTCTTCGATCGAGTCCGCATTTCTCATAAAAGCATCTCTTCTCTTCGTACATCTGCTGGTCTGCAATCCGCAGCGCTTCTTCGATTCTGCTGCTGTCAGAACACCAGTATGCACCGGAAGAAAACAGATAGGAATTCAGATCATTCAGCTTTGAAGAAAGATCCTCGTACTTAGCGTTGAATTCTTTCTCTGAGATCTCTGGCATCATTACCACAAACTCATCGCCGCCAGCCCGATATACATGTTCTCTTCCGAATTCCGCTATCAGCATCCGGGCAGAATCACGCAGGGCAGTATCGCCAGCTTCATGCCCCTCTGAATCGTTGATCGCCTTCAGATTGTTCACATCTGCATAGACCAGGCCAGCCGGAACAGTCTGCCTGGCAAGCTGATCTATTTTCTCGATCATCGCGTTGCGATTCAACACATCGGTCAGAGTATCCACTCTGCTCAGGCGATTGAGATCTTCCATCAGCCGGTGATTGACGATTCTGGCACCGATGAAGTAGGAAATGGAATTCAGGACCGCCTGCGTGTTGATAAGATCATTCAGCTCATAGTTATCGGCGCCAAGATACCCGATCAGCTTTCCGCGATTATAAAATGGTGCAGCAGCCAGCCGGTGAATTCCCTGCCGCTTCAGATTTTCATAGTCAACCCGATCGTGTTCTCTGAGTTCCTCAATATCAGCTATGAGCACAGATGAACTCTTTTTCAGATACTTCTCCCATCCGCCGAGATAGTCATCATAATCCAGATTCTGAAGGGTATGAATCTCCGGGGTCACTCCCTCTGCACACCATTCAAAGGTATTGCTTACGGTCTTCCCATCTGTCTCAAGAACATACAGGCGATCCGGATGAATAAAGGAGCTGAGCTCTTTCAAGGCATGATTCATGCATGTTTCAAAATCTTCGCCGTTGTTCAGAAGCTTTGAAATTCTAAGAATGATATTGAGGGTATTGCTTTCGCGCCGGTTTTTCAGAATCGATTCATCGACATTGGTAAAGATGAATGAAACCGTCTCCGAAAGAGAAGCAGGACCTACCGTGAAATCAAGCCAGTGCTTCGTTTCTTCCGAATAGATACATTTATGCACCGGCTTCCGCTCTGCCAATGCCTGCTGGCAATAAGGAAACCATAGCCCGCCAGAAGGATAAAGCTCCAGGAAATCATGATCAATCAATTCTTCTTTCTGATATCCTGCCATCCGGCAATACGCATCATTTACAAAAACATACCGGGTATTCACCACCCGGCTATGCGAACCATCAAAGATCAGCCTGAATACTGCAAAAGGCACTGGGATATCTGAAAACAGATCAAACGGCTGGTCATGATTCTGAATCTTTTCTGCTGTCATAGTATTCCGGATACGAAGTATCCTTCAAAGCTCCTTTCGTTAAGATGAGAATATCTGCAGATCAGCTCTGCCCTACCCAAGATAACTCCTAGCTGAAGAGAAGACTCCTGCCCTGCTGAAACCACATTCCGGCTTATGCAGAAACTGCTCGATAAAAAATCCGGATATTCCTGAGATTCTTTGCACATTGCGGTATTGCTTCCTCTGATCCTGCTTCTTCTTTCCGCATGGACCAGAGCCTCAGTTCTGTCATTTCAGTCTTTCGGGTACTTTCAGTTTATCATCATTGCTGAAAAACAGAACCGGGAAAATGAACTCATGCACAGGAATCCGGAACCCGATGCAGAAAACGAAGCTGCAGGAAAAGAAAATCCTCAGGAATTGTCAGATTCATGCGCATTCATGATCCTGTCAGGTTCCTCATAGTTCCGGAATCAATCATGAAATCTGCTTGCCAGCATTCTCTTTCTCACGCTTATTCTGATACATGATTTCATCCGCGCGCTGATAGAGATCCTCATTCGTCTCTCCGGGATGGCGAATGGCAAGTCCGTATGCAAAATCCATCGGATAATTCCCGAACTCCGGGTCACAGACCTGAAGCTTGGACAAGGCCTCCAGAACCTTCTGTACCTGATCCGGATCACAGCAGGAGGTAAAGCAGAATTCATCTCCGCCCACACGGTAAAGCTTCCCATACGGGCTTAAGCGTTTCAGAGCGGTCTGGGCAAATGCCCGCAGATACCGGTCGCCTGAACGGTGTCCCTCTGCATCATTGAAGTGTTTCAGATGATTCAGATCAAAGGAGACAACCACGGGAACCTGCTTTCTCTTCAGACGGTAATAGGAAACCGTAAACGCATTCCTGTTCGGCAGACCAGTCACCTGGTCTGTCTTTGCGAACAGTCTTACGAGCGCCACATAGAGCAGCAGAAACGAGATGGAATAGCATTCCCATATGGAGATCACGTCGCCATTGAAATAGAGACCAGCCGTGCCGAGAGAAGCAATCACCAGATTGAACACAATCAGAACTGCATTCTCCAGATCCAGTTTTTCTATGGTCACGAAATCATGGATGAGAATACAGCCAAACAGAAAAAGCGACCCAAGGTATCCCAGGGCTGCATGCGGAGCATTCACAACATCCCCATATTGGTCCAGAGAAAAGAAAACCGGAACCCTCATATTCACGATGCCCAGGACAAACAGGACGAGATCCGCTGCCAGCATGATGCGATCAGCCAGATCCCAGTCTGCCCGATGATACCTCAGCATTATGCCCAGCTTCTATTTATCATTAGTTTCCTTGCAGAAGCCCAGTTTTACTGATTTTTATAAGAAAAATGTAGGCATAATCTTTCTTAGCGCAGTCCGAAATTCCTGGCAATTACCTCTTCATCTTTCAAGTCCCAGATTGGCTCCTGCTCCATTTCGTAACCACAGAAGCTATGATCCATTGCCTTCTTCATCATCTCTACAGAGGGCTTTGCGTAGATTTTCGTGGTTTCTAAGGCTGAATGGCCAAGCAATCGTGAAATCAATTCAAGATCGACACCGTTTTGATACAGTTCTGTTGCACGGGTTCTGCGAAACATATGAGGATGGACTCTTTGAGGAAGATCAGGATGCTCCGGTCTGATCTTCTCTGCATACTTTTTGATGAATCGCTGTACATTCTGAGGAGACATCCGGTTGACTCTCCGGTGAATGACAGTATAGAACAGCAGGTCTGTAGGTGGTGAACCCTCATTATGGTAATGCTGGTAATACCGATTTAGGTGATTAACCGTCTTATCTGTAATAGGAACAATGCGTTCTTTATCTCCCTTGCCGTGAATCCGGATATATGGATCTTTTCGGGATAGGTTCACATCGCTTTTTCTCAGATCGAGAAGTTCACTCAGACGAATTGCGCTGTCATACAGAATTACCATGATCGTGGTATCCCGGATCAGAATTTTCCTGGAATTCCCTGGAGCAGCGAGTAAAGCGGCCATGCATTCGCTGCTGATCACGTCGCGGACGACTTCACTTTCCCGAAGAAACGGGAGATGCGATACTGCCAGCGCAACAGGCAGGACCTTGACGTCACAGTCTGAGGCATACCATAGATATGCATGCAATGCTGACAGCCTATGGTTGCAGGTTGTTTTGGCATAGCCGCGGTTCTGCAGATATTCCATGTAGTCCAGAACAAGCTCGTTAGTACAGTCGCTGAATGTAAAAGTAAGCATAGATTTCTTTTTCTCATTAGTGATAAAGCGCCGGAAAGAAGTGAGACCGTCGCGATAGGATTCAATCGTATTTTCACTTCGCCTTAGCTGCTGTGCCTCATACTTATCCAGGAAGTCACGCGTTTTCGAGAAGAATAGTGTACTGAAATCTTTCTTATTCATCAGTAATTACCTCCGGAATTACAGCAGAAGAAACCTTGTCCTTGCTACGGATTATCTTGATTGAGTCTTCAACAGCGTGATAGTAATAGTGCGTGTTTAGAACGCCGGCATGTCCCAGGTAATTGCTGAGAAATGGCATCATTGCATTTAAATCGACGCCCTGTTCCATCCACAGATTCATGCGCTTAGTCACGAAATAATGCCGAAAACTATGAACGGTAGGCTTTTTATCGCAGAGCTTGGAAGCTGCAGTCTGAGTCCAGATCTCATTGAACTTGCGGCATACTGAATGTTTTATGATGTGTTTGCTGGTATCTTTACTAGGATAGAACCAATCCGACTGAATCCCTTGTTCTGATGTCATCCAGAGCCAGTAGGATTGACAGAGCTCGGTCAGGTCATCCGCCATGTAGACAAGACGGTCTTTGTCTCCCTTTGAATGAATGATCGTGATAATTCCTTTTTCAAGATCTATGTTGCTGCGGCGCAATTCACATGCTTCGGAATTGCGAAGACCACAGCAGCAGATCATCCTGAACATGACGCGATACTCAGAATACATGCGGATGTGATCAGGATCATTATTTCTGCATCTTCCACCATCAAGAACACTGAAGAATTCCTGAATATCGCTGTCACTCATCAGGTATTGCATTACCTTAGGAAGATGGCAGATGTGATGAGGGATATAACATTCCGTTTCAAGGATGTTCATATAGATCGAAAAGGCCCGGAATATTGTCTCGCGTTTGTGCCTGCCGGATTTGCCTTCAGCAGAAGATGCTCCTTTTTCAATCCATGCTTCAAAGAGCTGCCTCGTGATGACTGGCTCGCTGATGTGATGTTCAACACAGAATCCATCGAAGCGTTTCAGGTAATAATCACAATCGTCATATGAATAGCCCTGTGCTCTTTTCTGTGTAATAAATTCATTGATATACGGCGCAAAGACACTGGCGCATTGATAGTGCTTATCCATAAAATGCACCTTCTTTTGGCCAGAAAATTCCAAGCTGGTTCAGCGAAATGGCACATTGTCTGGTACGCTGCTCATCGAGGTGCAGGTATTTGAATACAGTATCTTCTGAACGATGTCCCAGAGAATCTGAAATAACTGCAGCTTTTGTTTGGCCTCTCAGAAGAGCAGTCGCAAATGTCCTTCGTGTGATATGAAAACCTTTGTTTTCACCAATGAATCGTTCCAGTGCTTTCTGACAAACGCAGCGGCCGACCTTATCGTAAGGACTTCTGAAAGGAATAAAGAGATTCTCACTGCTGCTTTGTGGTCTTATCTGCAGATATCTGTAGATTGCATTGCCTACATGTACCGGCATGGGGAGCACTGCAGAGACTCCAGTCTTCATCTGAGTAAAACTGATTTGCTGTTTTTTCCAATCGATATCTGCTATCTTCAGCGACACGATGTCCGAAGACCGTATACCCATTCCAAGTCCAAGACATGAAATCGCATAATCCCGGCGTTCCATAGGAGTGAAGGCTTCCTGATCGACTTTCCAGAAATTCTCAACTGCTTCTTCTGGGAGAGTATCAATAATTCTGGTTTTCGGGGCATGAATGGAAGAAATCGCAGTATGCAGCCACTGGTTGCTGATGATGCCTTTATCTTCGAGATAGCAGATGAAGTTTCTGATTCGGCTGTTATAAGCAGCTTTCCCTTCTGCGGTTTCATGTTTATCCTGTGCATTGAAGCCAATTAGGATCTCTGGCGTAAGCTGATCAAACCCGGTTATTCCAACTTTATCGAAATATAGACAAAATCTGCTGATTGAACTCCGATACATCTCAATGGTAGATTGGGCACGGTTTTCTCTCTGTAGAACGGCTAGAAAGTCTTCCCATTCGACTCTGCACCATGCAGGTATGGTATCAATCATCTTTACTGGCTTAGGTGAAGTAGTCTGGCACGGAATGATCTCGCCGGTATCCGCAAAATGAAGAAATTGATACAATGCACGCCGCATTGATTTCCAGGATTTTCCAGACAATGGTTTTGCGTGTTCAAACCAGAGTTCCGCAATTTCTTTAGTGAGGGCAAGATCGTTTTTCTCTAGAAAAATCAACAGCAGAACTACGCTGCGATAATAATAATTGTATACAGATTTTGAGTACCGATTCTTCTTGAGCGCACTTTGAAAAGAAGAGGCAGTTTCCCAGAGAGAATGGTCAGCAGGGCGCATGGAATCCGCTGGAATGAAATATGTGTCCAATACAATCTGATTACCCGTGAGAATAGTCATTGCTTCTGCGTGCCCGTGCAGGCATTTACCGCGCTCAGCGAAGAAATCCAGCATCATACGTGCGGCACTTTCCTTTGACGCACGTGTGCACCTGGATTTGGAATTATTCTGACTCTGGTATAGGAGAATTAAATCAAATGTAACCTGGCGGATAGTCGTCACACCATGATTCTGCAGGAAAAGAATAAAATCCGAACATTTTCCCTGAAGAGATTTTACGTATGACGCACGTTTTCCTTCAGAAAGACAATGCGAAACAAACTCGTCTACTTCCTGTTTCAATACAGAAGTAAGCTGATCATACGGGCAGATCTGGAAACCGACATGCTGATCACGGATGCTGCCAGTTTCATAGACATCTATCAGCTGAACAAGGGCATGCTTAAGCTGCCGCTGTTTTGATGGTATTAATTCCCCGCTGTGTTCTTCAAAGCAAGCATTCAGTGCCTCTGGTGTGCATGAGGCACCAGAGGATATCAGCCATTCCTTAATCCTCTTATAGCTGTTCTGATGCTCATAGATTGCAGTGCTGCCATAGTGATTCGATGTAAGGAACTGCATCACTGTGTTTACGCACTCGTCGTACTTCTTCATAATGGTGTACCTCCTTCTATTGGTACTTTCATTATGCAGAACTGTATTATGTTATCCACATCATTGGAGCTACAGCGCAGCCATCTATGCGGAAATTAATAAATCATGGGCATAAGAAAAAGCTGGGCATAAGGAAAATTATGTTAATGTAGGTATAAGGTACAGAAAGAAGAATGAGATCGGAACGCAGAGAAACTCGAGGCTGGCAATCGCCGTCAGCGTCTGGATAGAAAGCCCGAAGTCATAAGTGATCTCGAAGGCATACTCCCAGATATGATCCAGAACCACGGTCGCAATCAGCGTGATCCCGATGTTCCGGAACAGGGCCACCGCCCGATGCTCCAGCATCGGGTCCAGATACATTCTTGTCCAGACATACAGGACGATGGCGACCGAGATCAGATCAGAAAAGATCAGAGGATAGCTCATGCTTTCAATCTCCTTTTCTCCGGGAACCCATATCTTTTCCTAGTTCTTTCTTCAGGAATTCTTCATCCGCAGAGGGCTCTGCATTCTTGATGCAGGAAAGAACCTTCCGCTCTTCCGAACCCGGAACAAGCAGCAGATTGAATTCCTTCCAGACATACTGACCCTTGCCTGGACGCAAGACGCGGAAATAATCGCGCAGAATCCCATCCGGAGTCTTACGGATCCGTTCAATCATCGTATCCGGGTCCGCATAGGCCTCATAGCGCTTCTGATCCTCTGGGAAAATCATATGCGTGCAGAAACTCTGAAGGCCTCTGCGCAGCGGGTCATGGTCCGCCAGACCGCCTTCGATGCCGAAGTTGTTGATCAGATTATCCGCGGTATCCTGTTCCGGATTCAGAACATGCACATCATCAAACAGCAGCATGATATCGGAAACAGATTTGCTGAGCACTTCCCCGATCTTCTGGGTTCTCTCTTCGGTGACATTGACGATCGACATCAGAAAAATGCATCGGTCTTCCTGCCTGGCGACCTGTTTTCCCTCCAGGCGGACAAAGAAGGAATTGTCCGACACATACAGAACTGCCTGCTCGCCCGTCTGGATCATCTGCTCATAAAACTCCAGCAATCTGTCATGAAGCGGATTATTCCTGACATTCAGGATAAATTCCGAATTTTCGCTGTGAACGCGGCCGATGCTGCGCAGCTGTTCCTGTTCCTGGCGATTCAGATACAGATAGCGGATCTGGTCATCCTTCCTGTCATACTCCATGACTGCCCGCGGCACATCGCTGTCCGTGGCGCAGGCATCTGCACAGTCATAGAACTTCTTCCATTCGATTGCTTCCCAGGAAAGATCCATATGCCGCAGGTATTCCGGCATGTCCTGCTCTGAAAGAGGCTCTGAGTAATAATATCCCTGCATCATGTCGCATCCGATTTCTTTCAGAAAGCGCACCTGCTCCGCTGTCTCCACTCCTTCTGAAAGCGTCCGTATGCCAAGATTCTTTGCCAGATGAACGGAACTCTTCATGATCTCCCTGGAGGTATTGGAAAACGACTTCAGAAACCCCATGTCCAGCTTGATCAGATCCAGCGTATAGTCATTCAGAAAACTCAGCGAAGAATACCCGCTTCCGAAATCATCCATCCAGATTGAAAACCCATCCGAGCGAAGCTCTCTGACAATCGAGGTCATCTTCTCCTTGTCTCTGACAAGCATGCTCTCAGTCAGCTCAAGCGGAATCAGGTCATGCCGGATCTGATACTGATCCAGAACACGCTTCGCATAGGCAGCCATATCGATCTGTTCAAAATCCTGCCGGGACAGATTGACTGAAATCAGTCCGACGGGAAGACCATCATCGATCCGGCTGCGCTGCAGTTCTGCTGCTTTCTTCAGGATGAAGCAATCTACTTTATAGATCAGCCCCGTCTCTTCAAGAACCGGAACAAAGGTACCAGGCATCAGAAGCCCGTATTGCGGATCATTCCAGCGGGCAAGGGCCTCGGCCCCGGAAAAAGAATTCGTGACCGTACGGACAATCGGCTGAAAATAAGGGCAGATCCATCCCTTTGCCAATGCTTCATCCAGATGCGAGATAATGTACTGATCCATCTCATGCATATCCATAACTGAGTAATCCTCTGCCTGTTTTTCTTCTTGATCCTGATTAATCCTCCCGCCTTCTGCGGAAGCTGTGCCCTTTATTCTGATACATTGCAAAATCCGCCTTGGTCAGCAAGGCATCAAAATCCGATACTTTCCCGCGCGTCCAGGCAAATCCGATGGCCATGCTGATGCCATTGAGTTCTGCACTTTCCTGCATATGCTGGATCAGAAGCCGGATGTCGCGCTCCTCCAGATCTTCTGTCACCACGATGAACTCATCTCCGCCAGTCCGGAAGACGCAATCCTCACCGGCACATTCCATCAGAATCCGCGCCGTTTCGCTGATCAGCACGTCTCCGGCATGATGACCTTCTGAATCATTGGTGTTTTTCAGACCATTCAGATCGATTGAGATCACGCCCAGCACGCCCTCGCCCTGCCATGCCTGAATCCGCTGTTCCAGCGCCCTGCGGTTGCCGGCGCCAGTCAGCTGATCAATCATGCTCTGCTTTTCCAGCTCACGGATGTAGTTCCGGTTGCGGACCATCACCGCAATGAAGTCCGTCAGAGTCGAATACATGACACTTCCGCTCCGGAAGCTTTCTTCCGATGGATTCACGACCAGCGTGAAGCCCTCTGCCTGATTCTGAAGCAGCAGCTGTCCGGAGATAAAGCGCTTCACATTATGGATTCTCAAGGAAAAATCAGGATGCTCCTGCTGGAATGCTTCCATATCGCGGACCATGACCAGATGCTCTGAAACAAATCCGGTATACAGCGCCCGCAATTCGGTCCGCGGAATGCTCTGCAGTTCCTCTTTCAGGGGAACCACCCCTGCTGCAGTCCATTCATAGGTTGCACTGACGGAACTGTCATCCTGCTCCTCGAAGATGAGGAATCGCTCCGGATGCAGATCTTCGGCGATGCTCAGCATGGTCTTCTCTATTGCTTTCTCCGGATCCGCTTCCTTGATTCCGCGGGAGATTGCAGCATTTTCACGCACCAGCTGATAATACTGTTCCCGGTCACCAGCCAGCGTATTGAGGTATTCATTCAGATTGAAGGCAAAGGTAATCTTCAGGGTGCGGTTTTCCCAGGTGGTCAGAAACGAACGGATCACCAGATTCTCTCCGGTCTTATGATTCAGATGAGATGCAGCAAACACGCGATCCATCCGCAGCATCAGATTCGGGCAGTCCCTGCATGGCTCCTCAAACCCTTCCAGGGCCCTGTAGCAGAAGCATCCCTTCAGGCTGCTCTCTGGCCCGACTCCTGCATCTTTTCGTGCAGCCTTGTTCAGATACACCAGTTCATAGGTTTTCGGATCACTGATGATGACGCGTTCCGGCAGACTGTCAAGCACTTCCCGTCTGACGGAAATGCGATCCCCGGTATATGGCTTTTCTCCGAATGTTTCCTGTTCTGCACTGTTCATTCTCCGGATCAGAAGCTGAAGCATTTCATCCAGACTCCTGACCTCGGACCCATATGCGACAGCATTGGCCAGCACTGGATTTGCCTGAATGCTGAGCTGTCCCCACAATTGCGGAAGAATTCCCGAGACCGCCGCCACCTTTTCCTCCGCTTTGTTCAGAGAGCTGCGCTGGCTGAAGCACAGAAAGCTGCAGAGACCGATCCTTGCAATCGCCCAGCCCGGAGTAAAGGTGCTCCGCAGCGTTTCCGACAGTTTCATCAGAATCGTTTCTGCATCCTCACTGCGATCCCTCATGACTTCTGAAAAAGCAGGAACATCCATCAGCAATCCGATATAATCCTCTCGTTTCAGCCGGTAGCGGTCCGCAAACAGCAAGCCGGCTTCGATCGCTCCGCGGAAACTCAGAAAACCTGTCTCCTGATCCAGCAATCCCAGGCGGGATTCCTCATCTTCTGCTTCTTCACTGATCCCGTTCAGCATGACCAGCGTTCCCGCAACTTCTTTTTCCCGATACCATGGCCTGCGTTCTGCTCTCACGTTCCGGAATCTTCCGCCTGAGAGCACAAGTTCTTCCTGATTCAGGCGCAGCCCATCCGCATCGAAGCGGCAAGCGATCTCTTTTTCCGTTTTACCGATGAACTCTGAGGGATCCTGTATCCCTTCCTCTTCCTGAAGTTTCCTGCTTGCCCCGAGAATCCGGCCATCTCTGTCTTCCCAGCAGAATGAATACGGTGAACAGTTGCAGAGCATCCGGAAAAGGCTGCTTTCCATAGAGGCTTCCGGGCGGATCGTCCCGTTCTCTGATAATCCGAACGACCTGCAGAACTTTGGCAGCAGGGTATCCCTGTCACGCTTTCTCTCCCAGATATCCTCCCGCTCACAGAGCAGGATATCCTTCGTCGTGCTCTTGTAGATGAGCATGGCATCGAACACTTCCCAGCGATAGGTCCCATCCGCACTTCTGATGCGCAGAAGCTCTGCTGCCGAAGCACCACCGCTGCGCTTCACCTCCGCCTCTACATTCTCAGGGCTGATAAATGCGAGAAAACGCTGCCGATCATCCGGGTAAACCAGTTTTTCCGAGAAATAGCTGAAAAAATCATGAATGGCATGCGGCACCTTTCCGCCATTCAGTTCCAGATGATCAGACCGCAGGATCGAGACTTCCTTTTTCCCGCGCTCGATCAGATAAAACCCTTTATAGAACTGGAAGATATCCCGCAGCGTGCTGTCCAGCGTCTTTGCCTGGTGCATCGCCTCATTGTTGCTGATGTTGTAGAGATGGGCTTCTCCGACCCAGTATCGCTCGTCTCCTGCAACCCAGCGCACGCTGACCCGCATATACTGGCCATGATCGGAATAGATCAGGGTCTCCTGCGTCCTGGAGCTGAATGCTTTTCCCATCAGCTGCTGGAATCTTCCCCGGAACGGATAAGCCGCGTCCGCAAGATTCGCATTGGCTTCCGACATGCCCTGGGTTCCGGTACTCCTCAGTTCCCTCTGGTAGGCATCATTCTCCAGCAGGAGGGAGATATTCGTCCCATCGAAGGAGAACAGCGCCGTCGGAGTATCAGAGATGACATCAACACTTTCCGCAGCATTCATCAGCTGGGCTTCTTCCGGGGTCTCAAGCTGAAGACCCTTGCGCTGCATGAAGGACAATGTATCATCATACCGCATCGGTTTTCCATAGTAGTATCCCTGGATCCGGCCGCATCCGATTTTCTTCAGGAAAGAGACCTGCTCCTTGGTTTCTACTCCTTCTGCCAGGGTCTGGATGCCTAGCATTCTGGCCATCGTCACGACCGAAGTGATGATCTGTCTGCTGCGGACATCAAAATGGCTGAAAAAGCCCATGTCAATCTTGATCACATCAAAGTGATAGCTGTGAAGCAGATTCAATGAGGAGTATTCGCTTCCGAAGTCATCCATCCAAACCTGATAGCCCGCCTGCTGAAACTGCTGAACGGTCTTTGCCATCGTGACCGGATTCCGGAACATCACCCGCTCGGTAATCTCGAAATGAAGCAGCGTTCTGGGAATCTGATACTGCTGAACCATTTTTTCAATGGTATCGAGCGGATTGGCAGCATCAAAATCATATGCCGAAAGATTCAGAGAGACCGGGACGAGCGGCAGACCGTTATCCATGCGATCACGGATCATCCTGCATACCTGTTCCAGAACATAGAGATCCAGGCGGTTGATCAGCTGCGCATCTTCAAGTACCGGAATGAATACATCCGGAAAGATCATCCCATGCTTCGGATCTTCCCAGCGTGCCAGTGCTTCAAAGCCGCTGAGGGTTCCATTCAGGGTCCGGATAACCGGCTGAAAAAACACCTTGATATAATGCTTTTCCAATGCTTCGCCGAAATTGCGCAGCACATAGTTCTTATTGGCAAGGGTTTCCCCCATTGAGGAGCTATAGAACGCGATGCTGCGGTTTCCATCTTTCTTGATGCTGTCACAGGCAATTTTAGCCGAATCAAAGGCATGCCTCAGTGTCTGCAGCGAATCCCTTTCCCCAGGCAGATAGATTCCCGCCTTCAGCTGAATGCCATCGTCATGGATATAGCTGTTGACTTCCCGGCATACAGATTCCAGTTTTGCTTCCAGATCCTGAGATGGCAGCAGCGCCGCAAAATGATCCGCGGTCAGATGGCCGACCAGTGCTCCCGGAAAACACGCAGTGATGGTTTCCGCAATTTTCTTCAGGCAAAGATCTCCCCGCTGCATGCCATACAGCCGGTTGTATTCCTTGAAGCTGGTCAGATCCAGGCTGACGGGGCAGAATGCACGTATTTCTTGAAAAGAGTGCCGGTCTTCTGCCTGCCTGAATGCCTCCTCGAAGAATTCATGCATGCCAAGAACACCCGTTTTATCTTTTCCTTCAAGATCGCTGGTGATCTGTTCTGCCGAAACGATCAGAAGGACGTAGGTCTTTCCGAAAGAGGTTTCTCTCAGCGTGCCTGCCCCGAGTGCCTTGCGGAAATGACCATATCTGGTCCGGTACTGAAACGAAAGCGGGAAATGCTCCGGATGCCCGTCAGAAAGCAAAGAGAGTGGCTTGTAATCCTCTTCCTCCATCAGATTCTGATAGTTCCCGGAGCAGAACTTCAGAAAGGATTCCGCATCCTCGCATTCATAGAGCAACGCAGCTTTCCGGTTTGCAAAGACCACTCGCTCGCTTCCATCCGCAAGAACGAAGCAGATTCCGCCCTCAATCAGATCAAAGTCCTGCTGATACTGTCCCTTCTCGTGAAACTGCTGTTCTGTTATATCTGCTGTATCCACTTGCTTTACTCCTTACTGCTGATTCATTGCCTGCGAAAATCCCATCCGCAATCAGAGAATGCTGTCCCTCCCTCGAAAAGGAATAGGACCGCTGATCGGATCCCTCCGATATCTCCCATGCATTACAAAAAAAGGAGACAGATGCCTGATGGAACATCAGATCATCATGCCTCTAGCATTTCACCGATCATCAGAAGAATCAAGTTCCGGAATGCCAGATCAGT
Source organism: Anaerolactibacter massiliensis (assembly GCF_900290205.1). NCBI lineage: Bacteria > Bacillati > Bacillota > Erysipelotrichia > Erysipelotrichales > Erysipelotrichaceae > Anaerolactibacter > Anaerolactibacter massiliensis. The sequence goes on from NZ_OLMH01000002.1 coordinate 1,253,488, forward strand.
GCATCCTTCAGTTCCCCTTCTGACTTCGACTTGAACTCAAATTCGATATACCAGTAGCGATATGATAAGGATTCCCTGCCATCATCACCGCCCTCATAGCCCTTTGTTACACTGTTTCCAAGCAGGACAAACGGCAGATTCTCTGCCAGTCCGCTCCAGTTATCTGCTTCACGGCTCTTGATCGTGATGGGCATCACCACTGCAGATACATAGCCCGACCCATCGACATAGATTTTATTTTTTCCATCTGTGTAATTTGAGGGGTTCTTTGCTACTGGATAGCCATTATACTCAAGCGCATAGTTCATCGCCTCAGCATATGCGCTCCTGATATTTGCCACGGATACCTCATCTCTCCTCTTCTTATCTTTCTTTATGAATGCTCACCTTCCTCAGCTTTTATTACTGTTCAAACTGCGATTCCGTACCATCAGCGAATGCCTTGAGCACTCGCTTGTATTGCGCTTCCTCTGCTTTCGGAAACGCACAGTAATATCCCTTGATTTCTCCATTCTCCGGATTCAGATGAATGGTCCAGATCCTGGCAACCCGATCGCCGATTTTCTTTCCGTCACTGATCTCGGTATCCACGCTCCAGTGCGAAACATCCGTATCGGTATAAATTCTGCCACTGCTGTCGCAGATCCAGCGGTTGTCACCAGGAGAATAATGAAAATTCAGAATTCCTTTTCCTGCCTCTGTGAAATACGTATACGTCACCGTATCATAATTCTCAAAGCGACCATGCGTATTGCTGTTGGAAGCAGCAGTCCCGTATTTCTCCATTTCTTCCAGGTAGGCTGCCTCTGCGGCAGAGAATGCTGCTCTTCCATTTGCCTGATTCACGGCAAGCCTTGCTTTCCTCAGCTGGGCATGGAAGATCGGAATGGATATTGCAACGAGCACTCCAACGATGGCCACCACAATCAGGAGCTCCGCCAATGTGAAGCCTTTCTTATTCTTTTTCACAGAGCATCACTCCTTTTCTTCTGATACTGTTTTTGTGTCGCACAGTCTGACCGATACTGTCAGTTCTGCTCTTCCCCGATATACTTCTGCGACGATTCATTCAGCTTAAACCGGGAAAATCAGAAAGCTAATCACCGGCGATATATTGCCTTACAACCCCATCAGGATTACCAACAACCAGTCCCCACTTCTTATATACATGCCTGCCCGGAGTCCAGTCCCAATGACCGCCAATCCTTGTTGATGTCGTCCAGGAAGATGGTTCTGACCAGTCATCGCCAACACTTCCGGCAAAATCTTTGTGGTCATAACTGCTTACCGTTCCTATCTGGCCCGTCTCTGTATCATAGGTGTAATATGTCTCCCCTTCCGACCGGTGATCACTCGTAAGGAACTGTATTTCTACAGCAGAATAGGCAGCTCTCGCATTTGCCTGATTTGCCGCAAGCCTTGCCTTCTGCACCAGCTTACTATAAACAGGAATACTGATAGCAACGAGTACTCCGATGATAGCGACCACGATCAATAGCTCTGCCAGTGTGAAGCCTTTCTTATTCAATTTGCTCTCGCTGTGTTTCATAGCAGTGCCTCTTCAAATTTTTACCAGTCGCCTGTTGAATTTTCAAATGCGTAATAAGCGGTCAGTTGTCCGTCAGTAACTCTTATCTGCCAATACTTATAGACATGGGCTCCCAAATTACGATCATGATTCATTAATATTGTTGTTGTCTTCCAAGTCGAAATATCTGTTGATGGTTCATTTTTACTCGATTTGCAAACTTGAGCACCAAAATTCCTGGCTGACCCTCCCTTATATGAGATTATTCCCGTCGTAGTGTCATAAAGATAATAAGTATCTCCATTTCGGCATGGCATTCCCTCGTCCATATACTGAGCAACCCATGCTGCATAAGCAGCTCTTGCATTTGCCTGATTCGTAGCAAGCCTTGCTTTCCTTAGCTGATTATTGAAGATCGGTATAGATATTGCAACAAGTACTCCAATGATGGCGACCACGATCAGGAGCTCTGCAAGGGTGAAGCCTTTATGATTCTGTTTTTCCTCCGTCTGTGATCACCCGTCTTTCATTACCACAAGCATACGATTGCTAGGAAAGTTCCATCTCCCTGCATGGCAACATCCCAATAGCGGTAAACGCGGTCGGTGAGAACGGTATAAGACATTTTCCCAGTAGTATATAGCTTACCACCCATGTTCATCTTCCACTTAGATATATCAGTTTCTCCTTTTCCTCCACCTTGTGAGTAACCAATATTGGCAAAATCCTTATATTCAAATCCGTTCTTATTGTTTGGACTTTTATCACCCCAACCAACATATGTACACTGTCCCGTCTTCGTATCATATCTGAAATACATATGCTGATTGCGGTCAGCTGATGTCGTTTTCTTGACGTCATCCGGTGTTTCAAGGAAACAGGTGATCGCCGCTGACATGGCGGAGCGAGCATTTGCCTGATTCGTAGCAAAACGAGCTTTCTTGAGCTGGGCGGTAAAGATCGGTATGCTGATAGCAACGAGCACAGCTATGATGGCAACCACGATCAGGAGCTCTGCGAGAGTGAAGCCTTTATGCAATTTCTTTTTCAACTGTGGTCACCCCCCATAAATAGTAATGGCTATAAGTTTACTTTACTTCCTCAAGATCAATATCAATGCCTGTATTATCCGGTACTCCCTGTGCTACTACTACCACTGGATTCTCTACCCATCGCTCATCATCCGAATTGGCGCCGGGATATTGGCGTCCTAACAGTAAAAAATAATAATGTCCATATGCTCCTTTGTGCTCTGCCAGTTTTTTTGCCTGCTCTGAAGTATATAGGACAACGAACAAAGTATTATCTGTTCCCTCATTTCGAATTGTAAACAAACATAATTGTATTTGTATTTGATCTGACTCAATTTCACTTTGCCTGACACGCCGACCTCCTCAGCGCATTCTCATGGCTTTCCGGAGTGACACCCGCGCAGCACTTCGCTTCCACCACGATCAGATAATCCCTCATCGTCATTACCTCCAATGCCTTCTTCAGCCTGCTGTCCGGAAACATTTCCTGCCGGGTTTACACGCCATGATAAGCAACCCACACGCCTTCTTCTCGTTCTCCTAGCCAAGAATTACATCAGTACATCATTGCTCCATATGGTAATTCTGACAGCAAGCTATCGTTAAAGAAATGATATGCTCCATCCAGCTTGATCCATCCGGTTTTCAAACAGGTGCCAGGCGAAATAAAAAATCCATAAATTTTCTCACAAAACTTCATAGAATTTTAATATCGCCTGGCACTTTTCTGTAGTATTTCTTTCCTTCTGAGGATGTACAATGTAACGATTTATTGATTCAACGATATAAGAATCTCCGTCATCAAGTACACAAGTCCGGCTGAAAACAACATATCCTCCCAAATGGGAATAATCCTTCGACGAGCCTCGCATGCTTCTTCAAGCGATTTTCGTAATGGATATCGAAGTGTAACAGTGGCGAAACCACCAATAGCCAGAACTGCAAACAGCACCATTTTACCGGTTTCTGCAGGATTTCCAATCCCAAAAACATAACCTGCTATGAGAAGTGCTGCTCCAAATACCAGACGGGTCTCCGACCTAATCATCACGGAAATATTAAACCAGAGAATCTCTGCAATCATAGTAAATATGAAGATAATATAGACGCTTGCGGTTCCGCCCATCGTTTCCTCGCCAATGCCTCCTTCATCCTGCTACGCATAATATCTCTTTTCCGATTCGCACGTCATCCTATGCAATATGTTTGCCTTTACTTTACTCTGCTAAAATATTACGAAAAGCTTAAGGCAGAATTTCTGTTCAGTACTTTTAACTACTGCCCACAGCAAATCCTTAATTTAATATTTTCTTCACGCCGTTTTAACCGTTTTTACGTCACCTTCTGGGAAAAGAATTCAAGTCAAGGCTTATTTGTCAGTTTATACTTTTTTAATTTCGCCTGACACTTTGGCAATAGTTCTTCCAAAATCCCATCAGTTTTTGCTTCAAGCATTCGCAAATCCTTAATAATAGAAGCCACTTCTCGGATTCTCTTGGGACGATAAAAGTATTTGTTAAAATTCACTTCATAGCCTAATTGAGTTTTATTCTTATCCATCCATGCATCTGGTGTATAGGGAAGAACTTCCCTCTCCATGTACGCCGTTATCCCGCCCTCGTATAGATAGGGAACCACATCCGTATCTGACTTATCTTTATCCGGAATAGGCCTTCCTTTTTTGTCTACTACCACGCTTCCATCTTCGTTATACTGCGGATATCAGGAAACACTGTTTCCTCACTTATTCCCATAAAACAGAGATCGAAGACAGTTCAGCACGGGAAATCCTGTAAAGAATAAGGTCTTTGCTATTTAGTTCACAGCGCAGCGTCCCTTCTGGGTCATTATCCCATAGCATTATGTCAATTAATATTGGATTGGCCATATGATGATCCCCTGTCTCTCTAGACAATATTATACAATTAGATGTAATAAACCGTTCCTTTCAATTTCCGCATAACTATGCGGTTTAAAACACTTCAGAATAATCATTTAAAACGCAAAAAAGCGCATTCACCTGGCTGGTTGTAGCCAAGCAAATGCGCATAAAATCAAAATAATCAACAGCTATTTTTGAATCGCCGCTATTTAAGTGAAATACGGATGCTATATTTTGGAATACTACTCATTCCACCTTCTCCACCGACATATTTCCCTGTATTAGTACCGGCATTGTATTTCCAATAAATATCAATATGCGGATTGTTTCCTTCCGGATAGATTGAAAGCATACAAACCGCATTCGTATAATCAAGAGTAGTATTATACATACCATTCGTATTAGAACCAACAGAAACTGAAGTTCCCCCATCCACTTTTGTTCCTTTTCCGTAAGGGTTTACTCCATCTCTGCTAAGAACAAAGCCTCCGGTACTTGGCACATAAACACCAGCCGCATTGTGCTGATCCGCAGTTCCGGTCCCCCACCATTTCAAGCCAAGTTCCTCTGCATGATCTTTATTCACTTTCCCGCTGTAATATGCATCAACCGCAAAGTCTGCAATTGCACGCATGGTGTATATGTCATGGGCTTCACGGGATTTTTCAATCTGCTTGTTAAAAATAGGTATCGAAATCGCAACCAAAACAGCTATGACTGCAACAACAATCAGCAATTCTGCCAGTGTGAAGCCCTTATTCAGTTTTTTCTTCATCTGTAATCACCTCCCTTCAATTCTACATCTTACATCAACATAAAAGTAAATCATTCAGCCCTTTAAGCAAAATACCGTAAAAACAATATTAGCCCTAGAAAAATTAAATTGATTATAAGGACAATCGTTGCCATTACGCCCAACAATGTGATACGTCTTTTTGCTCTCTCGGTTCTTATGGTAGATGGCATGACCACGCTAAGTGCAATTGAAAATACCATTACCCGAATATCTATTTTCTGCCACAAACATATCAGGAACGTTATCACCCCAAGTACGATGCCAACAGTACTTACGCTCAATTTATGCTCCTCTCCAACATGAACTGAAGCAGAACTCTTCTTGCCAGTTTTGTAAATATACCCACCCTTCGGAAACTCCTTCCGAAGCTTTGAAATTTGCATCCACTCGCCTGCCCCATGTTTCACCAGGCTACTGTCATCAAGTCTGTGCTCTCGCATCAACCGGCAGATATTGTCTTTATCACACGGACCGAAATCATATCCATTCAATCTGTAGTACCAGCCCAGTGAGTTTTTATATTTTAAGCCTGCCGCCTTATATTCTTTTGCGCGCTGGTCTCTCTGATACCATTCCCGTTCTTGAATACCCACATTGCTCCCCCATCATAATCTTAAAAGAACCCGATAATGCTTTCCGTAAATGTAATAACGCCCACAGGTTCTTAAAATTGCGGAAAACGACCTTATTATGCGCAAATGTGCACGTTGAAAATTGCAAGTCAGGTGGTTCATCCCGGCCGTCTCCCTATGGGCTGATGAACCACATTCTTATATTACGCCCGCAGGTTCCGAAATCTGCGGAAAATGGCCTCATTCTGCGCAATAGTCGAGGGTCATTACAAATGATGGACAGGCGCGCGTAATAGCTCATGATATGAAGAAACCCTCCAGATTACTCCGGAGGGCATTCTAAGCTTTTCTTAATAAAGCAGAAATTTATTATTTTGCTTTATATTTAGTAACCGATCCATCTGTGCCGACTGTTAACGTCCAAGTCTTATAAACTGTCTTGCCTAACGTAGAACTTCCTACAGTCGTAGTTGTTTTCCAATTAAAAATATTTGTTGAATCATCACCAGTAATTTCTGTTGCGTCTGTTGCTGCGGTAGTAGCAATTTTTCCATCGGATACGTTGTAAGTGAAATCACCAGTTTTTGTATCGTCATCAAGATACTGAGCCTCTACTGCAGCATATGCTGCTCTTGCGTTTGCCTGGTTTGTAGCGAGTCTTGCCTTCTCCAACTGCGATGTGAAGATCGGAATCGAGATGGCCACCAGAACGCCGATGATAGCTACTACGATGAGAAGTTCTGCGAGTGTGAATCCTTTCTTGTTAGTACGAATTTTTTTCATAAAGTCTACCCTCTTTCATTTGAACAAGTTCAGTTGCCTGTTGCCAAGCAGTTCTGACAACAATAACATTATCATGTTTCAATTCCTTTTCAAGGTCCATTAAGCTCGAAAAAGCGACAATTTCGAACTTCTGAAAACACACATGGGATGAATCTGAAGCACTACATCAGGTTGTACATCGTGAACATCGGGAGATAGATCGAAATGACGATGAAGCCGGCAAAGATTGCCAGGGCAATCAGAAGCGTCGGTTCCAGTTTGTTGATGGCATCGGTCATCGCCGCATTTGCCTCGTTGGTATAGTATTCTCCTGTCGTCTGCAGAGTCTTCTCAAGTTCACCGGTATTCTCTCCGATGGCAGCCATTTCGGTCAGTGTCTGGGGGAATATGTCCGCTTTTCTCATGGCATCTCCGAGTTTCATGCCGGTGGCAACCTTCTCGGAAAGCTCTTCGGTTGCTCTGGATAGCTTGTAGTTATCCAGGACTTTTGCAGTCGTTTTCAGAGAAGAAGTCAGCGGCAGACCTGCCTGAAGGAGAGCTGACATCGTGGTCGCAAAACTTGCGCATCCGGTGTACATATGGATCTTTCCGGTGGTGCGGCTATGCAGCTGATGAATGGCCCATTTCATCCTCCCTTTTTCAGAATGCGTCCAGAGCTGGAATAAGATGATCAGAGCAGCGATCACCAGGAGGATCAGGATCCACCACTTCGAGAAGAACTCTGAAATATCAATCATGATCCTGGTCATCAGCGGAAGTTCTCCGCCCAGGCTTCTGAATACCTCAGTCATGGTCGGAATGACCTTGATCATGACCACCATCAGCACAATGATTGCCAGTACGACGACAAAGATCGGATAAGAGAGTGCCTGCCGCACCCTCTGCTTCAGCTTGTAGTTCTTTTCGTAATACTTCTGCATGGTCGCAAAGGAATCTTCCAGAGTACCGGACTGTTCCCCTGCCCGGATCGTTTCAATGAACGTGATCGGAAGCTGAGGCAGATTCTTCTGCATCGAAGAAGCGATCGAAGAACCGCCTGCCACATCCTTTGCGGACGATTCCAGCATAGCTCTGAGCTTCTTGTCCTGAGTCTGCTGGGCAATCATCCCCATTGCAGAAGAGATATCAACCCCGGCCTGCAGGATCGTCGAGAATTGCGAGCACATGACAGACAGCGCTTTCTCATCGATCTTCACCGTGCCGATTTCCTTGTTCAGAAAGGACTGTTTCGCGGGCTTTACTTCTGCAATCTTCTCGATGATCGGATAGCTCTGCCTGATTCTCGTGACCGCAGCGTATTCATCCTGAGCTTCCACCACGCCGGTGACTCTGGCTCCTTTGGCAGAGACTGCAGTATATCGGTATGTCTGCATATTCAGATCCTCCTGTACTCAGAAGAACTCCGCATACTGCCGAATGCAGAAGCGATATTCTCCGGCTTTCTGGCCGCTGAAGAAGCAGTATCGAGATCAATGACCCCGTTCTTCACCATCTGAATGAGACAGTGATCCATCGTCAGAGACCCCTCTTTTGCAGAAGTGAGAATCGAAGACTCCATCTGCGGAGTCTTTCCCTCCCGGATCTGATTGCGGATTGCCGGGGTCGCAATCATCACTTCGCAGGCACATGCTCTGCCATGGCCTCCTCTTCTGACTAAGAGCTGCTGGGAAAGCACAGCCATCAGAACCGTACTCAGCTGCATTCTGATTTCCGGCTGACGAGCCGCTGAGAACGCGTCGATGATCCGGTCGATGCTATCGGCAGCGCTGTTGGTATGCAGGGTCGCAAATACCAGATAGCCGGTCTCGGCTGCCGTCAAAGCAGTCTCAATCGTCTCCGCATCCCGCATCTCGCCGATCAGAATGATATCCGGGTCTTCTCTCAGAATCGCCCTTAATCCATCGGCATAGGATTCCGTATCTGTTCCGATCTCACGCTGCGAGATCAGACACCGATCCGGTTCATACACGTATTCAATCGGGTCTTCCAGCGTGATGATGTGCTCATTGCGCGTATGGTTGATTTCATTCAGGATTGCCGCAAGCGTTGTGTTCTTGCCGGAACCCGTCTCGCCAGTCACCAGAACGATGCCCTTCTGATACGAAGGAAACATGCTGACTGCCGGCGGCAGGCCAAGATCAGAGATCTTCGGAATCCGATCTGCAAGAATACGCAGGGCAATGCTGATGGTGCCGCGGGTATGATAGATATTCACACGCACCCGGCGGCCGGAAATAGTCTTTGCAAGATCAAGCTCTCCGCGCTTGCGGATCGCATCAAACTCAGCTCCAGCCAGCTCTTCGGCAATCGCCGTGCATTCTTCTGCACTGAGCACCCGCTCCATAGCTGAGCAAAGCTGTCCGTCAATGCGGAAGCGCGGCGCCAAGCCTGAGGCAAGATGAATATCGCTTGCATTCTGCTCAGCCGCCTGAGCAGTGAGTTCTTCCAGAAACGACATAGATTATTCCAGGGTCACAACCGTGCGGACCAGCTCATCCACCGTTGTGACTCCCTCCTCGACAAGTTTTCTGCCATTGGCAATCATCGGCGTGAATCCCTGCTTCATGACCATCTCACGCAGCTTCGTTCCGGTGATGCCAGAGGCGATCACATCTCTTAATGCCGCATTGATCGGCAGTATCTCAAAGACACCGATTCTTCCGCGATACCCGCTCTCAAAGCAATGATGGCAGCCGCGGCCATGATAGAAATGCATCTGCTGCGGATTCCGGATTCCTGCATACCTGATCAGCTCCGGATCCGGGGCATATTCCTCGCGGCAGTCAGGGCAGATCCGGCGGACCAGGCGCTGCGAGATGATCCCCCGCACTGCTCCGCCGATCAGATACGGTTCTACGCCCATATCCTTGAGACGGTCAATGGCGGAGAACGCATCTTCCGTATGGATGGTAGAAAGAACAAGATGACCAGTCATAGCTGCCCGCATGGCAATCTCAGCCGTTTCCCCGTCACGGATTTCGCCGACGCAGATGATATCAGGATCCTGACGCAGACATGCACGAAGAGCACTGGCAAAGGTCAGTCCGACCTTCTCGTTGATGGCAACCTGAGTGATGCCGTCAATCTGGAACTCAACCGGATCTTCCAGAGAAATCATGTTCACGGAATCATTCTTCAGATCATTGATCATCGTATAGAGCGTAGACGTCTTGCCGGAACCGGTAGGACCGACAATCAGAATGACCCCGGACGTATTCATCAGAAGACGCTCATACTTCGGGTGATCTTCTTCCGTGATGCCGATGCCCTTCCAGTTCAGAATATTCTGATCTCTGGTAAGCAGACGGATCACGATCTTCTCGCCGTAGATGGTAGGAAGAGAACTCAGACGCAGATCAATATCGCCGCTGCTGCGATGCACGACCGCACGGCCATCCTGCGGAATTCTCCGCTCCGCAATATTCATGCCGCCCATGACCTTGAACCGGGAAATGACTGCAGCCTGCAGCTCCTTCGGAATGGTCAGGATCTCATTCAGACGTCCGTCGACCCGGATCCGCACGACCATCTCATCTTCTCTCGGCTCCACATGAATATCAGAAGCCTTCTCAACGATGCCGCGCTCGATGATGGAATTGACGAGCTTGACGGTCGGAGCAGCATTGATCTCATCGCTGTTCATCACGTCAGCAGCTTCTTCGACCGTGGCCGACACGCCCTGCTCTTCCTTCATCTCTTCCATGGCCTTGGCAGCGCCTTCGTTCTCATAGAAGACCGAGAGCGCCCGGTCCATGGAACTGGAATACGCAATCATCGGAACAACCCGCTTATGCGAGGCATTCTTGACTGCTTCAATGGCCATGAAGTTCAGCGGATCTTCCATTGCCAGATACAGGGTATCTTTTTCCAGCTTCACCGGCACCACCCGGTACTGCTTTGCCAGGTTTCTGGGAATAAGGCTTACTAAAGCAGGATCAACCTTAACCTTATTGAGATCGATGAAATCGATGCCCAGCTGCATCTGCAGGATGCGGATCAGCTGGTCTTCAGTGATGTAATTATGAGTTACAAGATAAGTGCCAAGTCTTTCCCCGGTTTCTTTCTGGCCTGCCAGTGCTTCTTTCAGCTGGTCTTCGCTGATCGCTCCCACATCGACCAGCATTTCTCCGAGACGTTTATATTTCATCTGAGCACTCCTCTCCTGTCTGTCTTTTAGTATACCTTTTATGGAAAGAAGTGAAAACGGAATCGTGCTCAGGGAATCGGATCTGCGTCAGAAATCGCCCAGGAATCCCTGCTATTGCGCTTTGCTTCGTAGAGCATCTCATCGCCCTTGCGGAACAGTTCTTCAAAATCAGAATAGCTGCTGTGATTGAGCACGCAGCCGCCGGAGATCGTGATCGTTCCTGCCGGAACATTTTCCGTTGAAAGTTTATGTACTTCATCCCAGATATGATTCAGCTTCAGGTCTGCCTGACTGCTGCTGATCAGGCCTGGCGCATAGACGACAAACTCATCGCCGCCATTTCTCATGATGACATCCGAACTGCGGAATGAACTCATGAGCACACCGGAGATCTTCTCCAGCACCAGATCGCCGGTCTCATGTCCGTACTGGTCATTCAGTTCCTTGAAATGGTCCACATCAATCTCCAGGATCATTCCGGCAACGCCATTGGCCAGGAATCCTCTGATCCGTTCTGTGCCTCTGCGGTTGTAGATGCCAGTCAGCGGATCATGTTCGCTGTCATGGAGGAAGTTCATCGAAGTCTCCAGCAGTTCAATGCGGCTGGAAAGGACAAAGGCGTCCAGAGAAAAGGTCAGACAGGAACAGACACACGTATGAACCACATCATTCAGGAATGCATCCCTGGTCTTCGTGAACCCGGCAATGAACAGAAACAGCACATACATCCCGCCCACATAGCCGAAAAGATTCCTCGGCCGGTCCAGAATCAATAAAGGAAGCCCGAGAATCAGCGGATAGAATGTAAACGCAGCTTCATCATAAAACTGAAATGTTCCATAGTAGATTGCAAGCAGAAGCAGCGGTGCTTCAAGGAAGTATAAGAGCTTCGTTGCCTGTTCCGGGTGTTTCTTATGCCGATCATAGCAGACCGGAATCACAACGGCAAAATAGAGGAGCGGAAGCAGCGCCATGATGATATCGCGCTTATGGCGCAATGTCAGCTCCAGAATGAAGTAGATGATCGCAATCAGAGTACCGAGAAACAGATAGACCTGCATTGATCTCGTATTGATTTCATTGACGGTATCCTGATTCTGCTCAAACACTTCCGGATCAGTCAGATAATGCCGGAACCGTTTCAGCATCGTATCTTTTCTCATGCTCATAGCGTTCTCCTTTCTGCCCCGAAATAAAAGAGCTGACAGAAATCCATCAGCTCTTTGAAGTTACTGCTGCAGCTGGCTGCCATTTTACAGGCCCTATAGCTTTGCGTCGCCGCGTTTCCGAGGCTTTGCCGATTACTGTGCATTCCGGATAATACCCGGAAACAGGGATTCCGTCAACAGAAAAATGACTTTCTTTACAGGAATGCATTCCCTGCTTTCTGCAGATCAGGACTGATTGCGATGTTTCAGTACCATCACCAATGCAATCACCAGTGCTGCAGCTGCAGCAACGATGATGATGGTCGCTTCCGAAGAAGTCTTCTCGGCATCCTCGCTGACTGCCTGTACAGCCGGAGATTCTTCCGGTGCAGAAGTGGTTTCTGATGCGGCAGCGGTGACGGTGCTTCCGCCAAGCTCAGAAGGCATAGCGACAGCATAGTCATCATAGCTGACCGAAGTGATCGCACCGCTGAAATCAGCACTGTCCGAATAAGAAGTCACCGTGATCGTATAGCTGCTGTCGCCCTGCACATAGACGGTTCCATCTGTTCCGACAATCGATACGGTCTTGCCATCCGCATCGATGATCGTGCCTTCGTTATAGAGATTAGTGACTGTGGAATCGCCGGTTACTGTCCAGGTGGAAGAACTGTCGATATAGACATTGGCATAGCCACTACCGCCATTGCCTGCATAGGTCTCATCATCATAGATGGCACCCGTCAGGCTGGACCCGTTCTCCATATAGAAATCCAGTTCGGAGATGCTGTCCCAGATCACATCGCCATTCATCGTCTGATCATTGGCCGTGAAGTTTGTCTCTGCGCCATTGGAACCCGTTGTGCCCCAGCCTCTCTGATTCGCATTCCCGGAGACGCGCAGGAAGTATTCCGCGTCTGCACTCTGCGTGATCGCCACATTCTCGAGGTAGAAATCAGATTCTGTATTCGTGGTATAGAAGAGACCGCCATTCTCGGAATTCAAGGTACCTCCGATCATATAGAAGGAAGAATTTCCGACTTCCGAGTCGCCGGACATCGACTGATACAGGATCACAGACCACGTGCTGTCATTCTGTTCCAGATCCTGCATGTTCGACGTGAGATTGCTGCTGAACAGACGCAGCGTATTCAGACCCTCAATGCAGACGCCCTCGGATCCATTTGCAGTCAGGTCTGCATGGTTGATCGTGATATCAGCAGTTACATACACAGCTGGCGAACCAGTTCCGTTGGACGTATAGCTGCCGCCATCCACGACCATTGTTCCGCCGCCGCGGTCAGACCGGATCGCGGCTGAGCTTTCGCCCTGGGTGGTCACATCCAGGTCATATGCATACAGCGTACCGCCGCCTGCGACATGGATGCCGCCGGCAGTATTTCCTCTCGTATTGATGGTTGTTCCGGCAATATAGATTGTTCCTTCGTGATAGGCAAACGCACCTGCTGCTCCATCTGCATCGGCAGCGATCGAACCGCCGCTGACATAAGCAGTACCGCCTGTGGCCAGCAATGCTGCCCCTGCTCCATAGAAACTGGAATCATCTCCGCCGGAGCTTTCAGAGCTTGTGCGGGTAATCGTCGGATTGCTGAAGACGACATTGCCGCCGCTGACATGAATTGCATTCTCATCGGTTCCGGTGGAATCATACGTTCCATCGGTTTCCGTCGTATCTTCGGAATATTCCTTGACGGCGGTCCATTCGGTTATGGCTGAACCTCCGCCTCCGCCGCCATCAGGTGCTCCTCCGCTTCCCGGATCCAAGGAAGGCGGAGTTCCCTGAGGAGCACTTCCATTCGACGGCGGGGTACCGCCATTGTCTCCGTCTCCTTCTGCGAAGACGTTCATTCCCGTTCCTGCCACTAACATCGCGGCCAGTGTTACAGATGTGATTCGCTTTGCCAGATGATTCATGTGATACCTCCTGGACACTGCAGCACCATATCGCCGCTCTGTGAAGAGGAACTGAACACTGCCGGACTTCTGCATGAAAAGTGACCGGAAACGCAGAAAAAGCTCGCTGATCTGCATTGCAATGGTCATACAGCACATCGTCACCCAATTCGGATTTTACTGCAGAATGTGAGTGTATTCCGATTAGCATTCCTTTCATCATGATCGAAGAATTCCCCTGCTGTGATCCAGCGTATCAAAAAAACATGGCCCATGACAGACCATGTTTCAGAAGTGACTGATTGATTACTTAGCCATGGCAGCGACTTCTTCAGCGAAGTTCTCTGCCTTCTTCTCAATGCCTTCACCGACCTTGTACTTCACGAAGGTAACGACTTCAGCATTGTTTTCCTTGAGGTACTCCCCGCACTTCTTCTCCGGATCGAGGAAGAAGATCTGGTCAACCAGGCACATATCCTGCAGGGACTTGGACAGACGTCCTTCGACGATGCCAGCCTTGACCTTCTCCGGCTTGTTAGCCAGGGATTCATCATTGGCAACGAGCTGCTGCTGAATCTCACGCTCGTGGTTCACGATATCCTGCGGCATATCCTTGCGGGATACATAGCTCGGGGACATAGAAGCGATCTGCATTGCCATGTTCTTGGCAATCTGAGCATCAGCAGTTCCCTTGACTACGCAGACAGCGGAGATGACACCGTTGTTGTGCATATAGGTTCCGAAGATCTCGTCATCCTGCTTCTCAACGATTGCGAACCGTCTCAGAGCGATGTGCTCGCCGATGATTGCAGTAGCGCTGATGATTTCATCCTTGAGGGTTCCCTCGCCGGACTTCAGAGCCAGTGCTTCATCAAGCGTCTTCACATTGCTGTTCATAATTGCATTGACGCAGTCATCCAGCAGTCCGAGGAACTTCTCGTTCTTTGCGACGAAGTCCGTCTCGGAGTTAAGCTCGACGATAACTGCACGGTTGCCGTTCACGACAACCTTGGACAGTCCGTCAGCAGCGGTACGGCCTTCCTTCTTGGCAGCCTTGGAGATGCCCTTTTCACGAAGCCAGTCGATTGCCTTCTTGACGTCACCGTCAGTCGCAACGAGTGCCTTCTTGCAGTCCATCATTCCGGCTCCGGTAATTTCGCGGAGCTCTTTGACCTGACTAGCTGTGATTGCCATTACTTGGTTTCCTCCTTGCCTGCTGCGGCAGCTGCCGGAGCAGAAGAAGCTGCCGGACGCGGAGCACCGTTGGAACGGTTGTCTCTGCGGAAGACACGGCGCTCGCCATTCTGGCCATTGCCGCGGTCGAACCGGCGTCCGCCTGCTGCCTGCATCTTTGCACGGTTCTCTTCATATCTCTGACGCTTGCGCTTCTCATACTCTGCTGCCTGACGGTCAACTTCAACCATGACATCCTTCATGGAGATATCAGCAACCGTCTCATCTTCCTGGTGAGCGAACTCCAGAACGCCGCCCTTAGCTTCGCAGATTGCATCAGCGATGACGCCGACCATCAGCGTGATGGAACGGACAGCATCATCATTTGCCGGGATCGGATAATCGACCATGTTCGGATCTGCATTCGTATCAATCAGAGCGAAGACCGGGATGTTCAGCTTGCGAGCTTCAGCAACTGCGTTGTGCTCTTCAATCGGGTCAACAACAAACAGTGCATCCGGGAGCTTCTTCATTTCCTTGATACCGCCGAGGAAGTTCTCCAGACGGTCCTTCTTCTTCAGAAGAACAGCCTGTTCCTTCTTCGTATAGACGCTGATTGTTCCGCTGGATTCCATCTCTTCGATGTCAACGAGCTTCTTGATGGACTTCTGAATCGTGCGGAAGTTCGTCAGAGTTCCGCCGAGCCATCTCTGGTTGACATAGAAGCTGCCGGAACGCAGTGCTTCAGCAAGAACCGGAGCCTGAGCCTGCTTCTTCGTTCCTACGAACAGAACCTTGCCGCCATCTTCAGTGATCTTCTTCAGGGCTTCATAAGCCTTGTCGAGCTGCTCTTCGGTCTTCTGCAGATCGATGATGTAGATGCCATTCTTAGCAGTGTAGATGTAAGGGCGGAACTTCGGGTTCCATTTGCGAGTCTGATGTCCGAAATGAACACCATTCTCAAGCATTTTCCTCATGGAGACAACAGTCATAATTTTTTATTTACCTCGCTTTCCGTTGTTTTCCGCCACAGCTTCCGTCACCATCAACATCCATCCTCCCTGCTGGAAGATACATGCACGGGATGATGAATCCACTGTGTGAGTAGTACATCCCTGCAACATGAAAACCGCATGAAAAGGGATGCCGTGGAATATACTACCATAATACGGAAGCTCTGCAAAGCACTTTTTCGCGATTCTTCCAGGCTATTCAGCATGTCTTGAGAACGGATGCGCCTTGTCCACCACCTTGCGCATGCGATCCTGGGTCACATGCGTATAGATCTGGGTCGTGCCGAGGTTCTCATGTCCTAACAGCTCCTGCACCACTCTTAAATCTGCCCCATTATCGAGCAGATGCGTCGCAAACGAATGGCGGATCATATGCGGATGCACATGCATCGGGAGATTTGCATTGATGGCTGCCTGATCAACCATCTGCTCGATGGAACGGGAGCTGACTTTCTTCCCTCTCGTATTGACGAAGAGATACGGATGTTCGGTTTTCACGAACTGAGGTCTTGCCTCGTTCAGATACAGCTCAATCAGCTGTCCGCAGCGCGGATAGAACGGAACCATGCGTTCCTTGGATTCCTTTCCGAATACCTTCAGGGTCCGGCTGGAAAGATCGATGTCCTCGATCTTCAGACCGGCGCATTCGCTGACCCGGAGTCCGCATGCATACATGACCTCGATCATGCAGCGGTTGCGCACCTGGATCGGATCCGAGAGATCAAACGAATTCAGCAGCTGTTCCATCTGATCAAACGTCAGATATTCCGGCAGCTTCCGATGACTGCTTGCGCCTTTGAATAAGCTCACCGGATTCTGCTGTACGCCTTCATATTTATTCAGATAGCGGAAATAAGAGCGGAGACTTGAAAGGTTGCGCGAATAGCTGGCATTGCTCAAGGGCTTTCCGCCGATCTCGCCGGAACGCAGCTTCGTCAGATAATCGCTGACTGTCAGACGGTCGACGTCTTCGAAATCCGTGATGCCGATGGAAGTGAGATAGTCCAGAAACCTCCTCACGTCTCTGCCATAGGCGTCACGGGTATCTTTCGATCCCGTCCGGCTGATCGCAATATGATTCAGGAATCCCTGCAGGGATGCTTCAAAGTCTGCCATTGCGGACCTCTTCTTCAATGATGGGCAATGACTGCTTTGCATAGGCTTCCTTGCGGTCTGCCTTCTTCACTGCTGTATTCAGGTGCATAATGCCGAAATTGGCATTCATCGGCTGGAAATGCTCCGGATCTGCCTGCGTGATATAAGTGGTCAGAGAGCCGAGCATCGTATGATTGCTCAATGTCTCCAGCGGTTCTTCCTTCAGGAGATGAGCCAGGTTGATCCCTGCCAGCATGCCGCTGGCAGCGGACTCCACATATCCTTCTACCCCGGTGATCTGTCCGGCAAAGAACAGGTCCGGACGCACTTTCGTCTGAAACGTCGGCAGCAGATGCTTCGGGGCATTGAGATACGTATTCCGGTGCATGACCCCGTATCTGACGAATTCTGCATTCTGCAGTCCCGGAATCATCCGCAGCACCTGTTTCTGGGCACCCCAGGTCAGATGTGTCTGGAAGCCGACGATGTTGTACATCGTTCCAGCCGCGTCATCCTGACGCAGCTGCACGACCGCATATGGTCTTGTGCCATCCGGCTTTCTCAGCCCGACCGGCTTCATCGGACCGTAGAGCAGCGTCTGCTTTCCTCTTCTGGCCATGACTTCAAACGGCATGCAGCCCTCGAAATAGACTTCTTTCTCAAACGAATGCAGCGGTACCGTATCAGCCTTCATCAAGGCATCATAAAAGGAATCAAACTCTGCTTCAGTCATCGGGCAGTTGATATAATCGGCCTCCCCGCGGTCATATCTGGACTTGCGGTAGGCAATGGAGAAATCAATGGACTCTCTGGTCACGATCGGTGCTTCCGCATCATAGAAATAGCAGTCTTCTTCCGGAAACAGCTGTTTCACCGCAGTCATCAGTCCATCGCTGGTCAATGGACCGGTGGCGATGATACACGGTCCTGCCGGGATCTCCGTGACTTCTTCTTCATGAATCGTGATCAATGGACAATGGCGGATCCAGGCATCGATCTCGGCAGAGAATCCTTCCCGGTCAACGGCCAGGGCTGCTCCTGCCGGTACTTTATGATGCTCCGCACTGTCCAGGATCAGAGAACCGATCGTTCTCATCTCCTGTTTCAATAGACCGCAGGCATTGGTCAGCGCTTCATTCTTCAGAGAATTCGAGCAGACCAGCTCTGCAAACGTATCTTCACTATGGGCCGGGGTCTTTTTCACGGGTTTCATCTCATAGAGATCCACGGCGATTCCCCGCCTGGTCAGCTGATAAGCTGCCTCGCATCCGGCTAAGCCGGCGCCGATGATTGCTGCATGTTTTTCCATCATTCACTCTCAGACTGTCTGATTCTTCTGCTTCCTGGTGCTTCTTCTGATAAAAAACCGGGAATTGCCCCGGTCTGATGCTACTCTGCTGATTCCGTCTTCGCTGCGGTTTTCTTCCGGGCGGCTGTTTTTTTCGTGGTGGTTTTCTTTGCCGGAGACTTCTTCGCTGCAGCTGTTTTCTTCGTGGTGGTCTTCTTCGCTGCAGTCTTCTTCGTCGCAGTTTTCCTGGCGGTTTTCTTCTCGGCCGGTGCTGCTTCCGCTTTTTCTTCCTGCTTCTTCGCGTAGCGTTCTTTCTTCGAAAGGATGCGTTCGCCGTCGAGGTTTTCCATATAGCGGCACTTCGGGAAGTTCGAACAGCCGAGGAAATACGTCCCGAAGCGGCTCTTGCGCTTCAGCAGCTCACCTCCGCACTCCGGGCAGATCTTTCCGGTCGGCTCCGGCTTCTCTTTCTCCTTGCCGTCGAGCTGTCTCGTATAGCGGCACTTCGGGAAATTGGAACACGAGATGAACTTGCCGAACCGGCCATTGCGGTAGACCAGATCTCCTCCGCACTCCGGGCACTTCTCTCCGACCTTCTCCGGCTGGATTTTCTCCATCTTTTCATAGGCCTCGTCCAGCAGCGGCGAGAACTTCTTCCAGAACGCTGTCAGCGTTTCCACTTCATCTGCCTTGCCTTCGGCGATCTCATCGAGGTCCGTCTCCATGTCTGCGGTATAGCGGACATTGATGATGCTCGAGAAGAATTCATCCAGCTTCTCCACGGTCAGTTCTCCCTGTTCCGTCGGGAAGAATACCTTGGTCTTGGACTTCTCGGTTGCCCGCTTCAGCTCGACATAGCCTCTTGCCTGAATCGTATCGATGATCATGGCATAGGTAGAAGGACGGCCGATGCCTTCTTCTTCCATCTCCTTGATCAGCTTTGCTTCGGTATAGCGAGCCGGCGGTTCTGTGAAATGCTGATTCGGCTTGATCTCTGTCGGAGTGAGCTTCTCATTCTCGCTCAGTTCCGGTAACAGCGTATCCTTGCTGGAATAGTAATCTCCGTATACTTTCAGCCAGCCATCGAATACCATGCGGCTGCCACTCGCCGTGAAGTCATAGCCATTCCTGGAAAGCACCAGTGATTCGCCCGAGAACTTCGCATTCGCCATCTGGGAAGCCAGCGCTCTTGCATAGATCATCTTATACAGGCGGTACTGCTCATTGGTCAGATAGGACTTGATCTTCTCCGGATCATTGTCGAGATTCGTCGGCCGGATTGCTTCATGAGCATCCTGAGCATTGGCATCATTCTTGGCATGATAGAAGCCCTGATACTCTTTTCCGTATAACGAACCGATCCGTTCATGAGCTGCCTTCATATATACATCAGACAGACGTGTCGAGTCGGTACGCATATAGGTGATAAGACCTTCCTGACCATTGCCAATATCGATGCCTTCATAGAGGCGCTGAGCAATCGCCATGGTCCGTTTTGCCGAGAAGCCGAGCTTCGTCGAAGCTTCCTGCTGCAGGGTGGACGTGATAAACGGCTTGAACGCTGCCGTGCTCTTGGAAGTCGGCTTGATGGCAGTGACGGTGAATTCTCCCTGGCACTGCTCAAAGGCCTTGTCTGCTTCTTCCTGATTATGGAGTTCTGCCTTCTGGCCATTGATCTTGGAAAGGCTGGCCGTGAATTCCTTGCCATCCTTGGCAAATTTCGCATCGATGGTCCAGTATTCCTCCGGAACGAATGCCTGGATTTCCTTCTCGCGCTCGACGATCAGCTTCAGCGCGACAGACTGCACGCGGCCGGCTGACTTGGAACGGATCTTGTTATGCAATAGCTTGGAAAGCTTGAAACCGATGATGCGGTCCAGAATTCTGCGGGTTTCCTGGGAATGGACAAGGTCCATGTCAATGGTCCGCGGCTTGGAAAATGCTTCCTGGACGGCATCATGGGTGATTTCATGGAACGTCACCCGGTCTACTTCATCTTCCGGTAAATCCAGCACCTGAGCCAGATGCCAGGAAATGGCTTCTCCCTCACGATCCGGGTCGGTTGCCAGATACACTTTGTCACTATGGGAAGCGAGCTTCTGAAGCTCCTTGACGGTTTCTTCCTTGTCCTTGGAAATCTCATAAGTCGGCTTGAAGTGATCCTCAATGTCAACCCCGAGTCCGTCTTTTCCGCGGATTGCCAGGTCGCGGATATGTCCTTTGCTGGAAACTACTTCATATCCGTTTCCCAGATATTTCTGAATGGTCTTCGATTTGGACGGAGACTCTACTATCACGAGATCTTTCATATGCTCTGCTACCTCAAAATACTACCTGTTTATACAACACTTCCGCAGTTTTCTGCAAGCCTTCTGTCCTTTGCGGCATTCGTGAGGTCTTTCAGGGAATCCTCATTCACTAAGAGATTCGCACCTTCTGAGATCAGAAGGTTGCACCCTTCTCCCTCTTCTGCTCCATATGGATAAGGAACACACCATACCTCCCTGCTCAGGGCAATGGCTTCATTCACCGTATGCATCGTGCCGCTCGTCCGCCTTGCTTCGGTGACGATCACCGCTTCGCCAAGCGCTGCCAGAATCCGGTTGCGCCATGGAAAATGCCAGGATTCCGGCATCGTATCACGGGGATATTCGCTCAGGATCAGATGGTCTTCTGACATGCGCTGATAGAGATCCTGGTTGCAGCGGGGATAGGCAACATTCAGCCCGCAGCCGATCACCCCGATCGTATGACCCCCATGTTCGAGGGCTGTGCGATGCACCGTTCCATCCACTCCCTTTGCAAGTCCTGACACAAGCACATAGTGCTCGCACAGAATCGAAGCCGCAAGTTCCGTCATCGCTCTGCCATAGGCATGCATCTCCCGGGAGCCGATGATGGTCACGGCCGGATACCTCAGCAATTCGAGATTTCCCTCATAAAACAATACCCAGGGCGGAAAGCGCAGTCTTCTGAGCGAAGCCGGATATGCCTCATCGGCAATCGTCAGATAAGGCTCTTTCACCTCCGGAATGGATACAGGTTCCTTCCTTGCGATAGCTGCGGCAATCTTCTTCCATTCGCCCCGATAGCGCACGGCATATGCTGCCAGCAGTGCACGTTCACTTGTCATAAACCAGAAACTCCTCCTGCCTCTCTATAGCAGAAGAAATCCCAGGTTCCTTCAGATCAGTCCGAAATGATGCAGTGCATGGAAAATGCCATCATCATCAATTCTGTTATATGCGTTCCTGCCTATTTCTCATCTGGAAACAGATCGAGCTGTTCCTGCTGCACTGCGACCGGTCTGAAACTTCTGCGATGGATGGGGGTGATGCCGTATTTCCGAAGGGCCTCGAGATGCTGCTTTGTCGGATAGCCCTTGTGCTTGGCAAAGCCATACTGCGGATATTCCTGATCATACTGAACCATGATCCGGTCTCTTGTTACCTTGGCAAGGATGCTCGCAGCGGCGATGGAAATGCTCTTCTGGTCCCCTTTGACTAACGAAATCACTTCCGTTCCGTTCTGAAACGGCATCGCATCGGTCAGGATGCATGAAACGCCGCTTTCTGCAGCAATCTGCTCCATTGCCCGCATATCAGCGTGATAGATATCATAGCGGTCAATGTCTGCCGGAGAGACTTCAATGACCTCTGCCCACAGCGCATCTTCAAGAATCTGGTCATACAGCTTTTCCCTCTTTTTCTCGCTGAGAGCTTTGGAATCATAGATGTCCGGATTCTCATAGCCGATCGGAAAGATGACACCGGCCACACTTAAAGGACCGGCTAACGGTCCTCTTCCTGCCTCATCGAGACCGATGACCAGTTTTCCTTCTGTCCAGAAGGCGTGTTCATATTCATTCGGACACAGATGTGCTGTTTTCATTTTCATCAGGCGACTCCAGGGTAAAGCGGCCGAGTCTGCCCCGGCGCATCTCATGCAGAAACAATCCCGCTGCGCGCTTGCGGTCGGGCTGTTCCCCTGCCGCAGCTAGATGCCGGTATACGGCAATCTGATCAAGCATCACATCGGTTCTGATGTTTTCCTCTGCTCCATATGCTGCTTCCAGAACGCCCGGATATCTCAAACGGATCATATGAATCGTATCCATGGCGATTTCTTCCAGGTTCAGGATGTCTTCATTGATCGCACCCGTTGCGGCTAATAAGGATCCGGTCTTCGGATCGCTGAACTTCGGCCATAAGACCCCTGGCGTATCCAGAATTTCAAGATTCGGGTCTGCCTTGATCCAGACGAGCTTTCTGGTCACGCCTGGCTTATCAGCAGTTCTGACCTGGTTCTTTCCGGCAATGCGGTTGATGAGCGTGGACTTGCCGGCATTCGGAACGCCGCATACCATGGCCCGCATCGGCCGGGGATGAATGCCCCTGCGGATCATCCGCTGCCGCTTTGGCTCAGTCAGTTCCAGACAGGCAGAAACAATCTTCTGCCGATACGAATTGTCTTTCTGAAGATCGAGGGCCATCGCTTTCTGATCCGGCTTGGTTCCGAGGCTCTTCAGCCACTTCTCCGTTTCTTCGGGGTCGGCTAGATCTGCTTTGCTTAACAGAATCAGCTTCGGTTTTCCCTGCGCCATCTGATCCAGCATCGGGTTGCGGGAGCTTTTCGGGATTCTGGCATCACGCAATTCAATGACCATGTCCACCGCCTTGAGGTGATCGCTCATCTCCCGGCGGGCTTTTTCCATATGGCCCGGATACCACTGAATGGCTACCATGACTTCACTCCGAAATCAGAGAACGGCCAGAGAATCAGTGCACCTTTGGCAATGATCTGGCTATTCGTGAATGGTCCGTAGTAGCGGCTGTCACGGCTGTTCGGACGATTGTCGCCGAGGCAGTAATATTCATCTTCACCTAAGGTGATGGGTTCAACATCGCTCATGAACTCATCACCCCATTGAGACGTATAGTCCGCATTCAGGAATGGTTCATCCACGGGTTCTCCGTTGATATAAAGCTGGCCATCGGTATAGGAAACCGTTTCTCCCGGTAAACCGATGATGCGCTTGACCAGATATTCCTTCTTCTCCGGCAGATAGATGATTGCAATATCAAACCGGTTCAGATCTCCCATTTCGACGCTAAGCACATTGGCCAGACCGACGGACTCGGATTCCAGCGTCGGATACATCGAATTGCCCTGCACCCGGATCGGCCGCACCAGGAAGTGCGCCACCAGGAACACGCAGATCATCGAGATCACAAGTGTCCGGATGAAATCCCAGGTCTCGGACCAGAACGAACTTTTCTTCGGTTCCGGTACTTCAGACTCGTTTTTCGTTTCTTCGCTATCCATATATGACACCTGCTTTCATTCGCTCATTATACCTCAGTTTTCAATATCTCAAAGTTCAGAGAGGAATTGCCATCCGGCCATCATTGTTTTATAATGATTGGTATACCAATCAGATCGGAGAACAGGAAAATGGGCAGAAAGAAAAGACCGGATACCCGGCAGAAACGCATGAAATACAATGAATCCTACCAGAAGCAGTTCGTGAAGCGATATGTGTTCAAGCTGAATGTGCGCCATGATCAGGAGCTGATCAACGCAATTGAATCGATGGACAACCGCACTGCCTGGTTCAAGGAACGGCTTCAGGAAGAGTGCCATTCGTAAAAAAAACTGTGCAGCTATCGCACAGTTTCAATCATCTATCAGCCTCAGCAATGAGGCTTTTATTACGGAAGAACGATCTGGTTCTTATACTTTGCTGCCAGGTCTGTCAGTTCCTGCTTCTCCGTATCAGAGAGCTCGCTCTCAGCATATTCGGCCAGTCCCTGCAGGTCTCCGGATGCGACATACTTCTGCACTTCCTGGATGGAAGAGACACTCACATGATCGCTGACGATGTTCGTGATGGTTTCCTGATCCTGCTCATCAATCTGATTCAGGACGGAATCAATCTGGCTGTCGGTGATGCCATAGTTTTTCAGCTGGTCTCTGACCACGACTTCGGCGGCCTGCTTCACCACTTTGGTCTTGATGCGGGAATACCCGAATAACCCGATGATTGCAGCAATCAGGATCACCAGGATGACCTTCAGCCCGGTGTTCTTCTTCTGTTTCTTCTCGGCCATGCATGTACCTCTGGAAACTGATTATACCATGGAAGGAGAAGAAAAAGTGCCTTGCGGCACTTTCTGATCTGATTAACGATCTTCCTTGATACGGGAATTCTTTGCGGAACGTCCCTTGAGGTAGGTGAGCTTAGCTCTGCGGACCTTACCACGGCGAGCCACTTCGATGTGATCGATGATCGGGCTGTTCTTCGGGAATGTACGCTGAACGCCGACGCCGTTAGAAATCTTGCGGACGGTGAATGTCTCGCCGATGCCGCCGTTCTGCATGCCTACTACAACACCTTCGAACAGCTGAATACGGGACTTCTCACCTTCACGGATACGGACAAATACCTTGAGCGTATCGCCCGGACGGAAATCAGGAATGTCGTTGCGGATCTGATCTTTTGTGATCTTGTCTACTAAATCGAGTCTCATGTCTATTCTCCTTTATCGTTTTCGCCGATCTGCTCATAGTCCCGATGCGGCCAGCGGAACAGTGGCTGCGTTTTGGCGCCTGTATATAGTATCACCAGAAAGCAAGGTCATCAAGCGCTTTTTCAGAACACGCCCGCATGATGCAGCAGGATGGCAATCACGAAAACGAGAAGATCCAGCCACATAGAAAACTACTCTTTCCAGGAAGTACCGGAAGACTCCAGGTACTTCAGGATCTGCAGATTCACGATCCAGTACAGAAATCCGAACAGGATGCCGCCCAGAAACATCACCAGCATGAGTGCACCGGCCGCTGAGAAACTGCCTGAGGCAATCGCCATCAACAGACCAGCAAGCGCACCGGCAATCCCGCTGGCCAGAACCAGCTTCCAGCTGGTTCCCTTTTCATGAAGCTTCGGCAGAAAACGCATGCCGGCAAAGTAGACCAGCACGGAAATACCCGCCGCAATCAGTGCGAAAATATAGAACGCCCCGGAAGAAACCGTTGTTTCCGACCAGGAAGAAACGAGCATCATCACGAAGAAGATCGCCGCTTCCCATCTCGCTGTCTTTTTCAGATCCATCCGAACCTCCTGCATGCTTTCTCAATGCCATCATCGATATTGGCTGCCGTCACATAGTCTGCCTTGTCTTTCAGTTCCTGCATGCCATTGCCCATGGCAATGCTCGTCCAGCGGGGATCGAACATCACCAGATCATTCACCGCATCTCCGAAGACAACGACGTCTGATTCGTTTCCGTCTACTGCTTTCAGCATTCTCAGGATGCCGTCTTTCTTAGCATCGTGCTGGAAGTTCAGATAGCCCGGACCCATGCGCAGATGTCCCTGCTTCTGAATCCATGGATTATCTGGTTCCTGTTCCTTTGTCATCGCGATATAGACTTTGAAGATCTGGGGAATCTCCTCAGGAACAAGGTCCGGATCCAGCACATACGTGGTCAGTTCCGTCCTTCTTCCGGCCTGTTCCAGAAAGCGGGTATCCTTCATGAGCACCCGGTCGCTGTCATCCGTCATGAGCAGATAGCCAAGGCCTGCTTTCTCGGCATGATGCACCAGAAACATTGCAGTCTCATGATCCAGCGGCCGGTTCTCGATGACCTTTCCATCCAGCACCAGGCATTCGCCGCCATTGCATACCATATTCCTGATTCCGATCGAATCCGCAAATCCCTGGGCTTTATAATGTGCTCTTCCGGTCGCAATGGAGACAAAATGGCCATTGGTCTCCAGGGCATGGAGCGTGCGCTCAGCACTCGGCACGATCTTATGCGTCGCATCGTCGGTCAGCGTGCCGTCGATATCAAAGAAGAAGTATTTTCTGGGCATTCATACCTCCAGCTTCCGGTTATGATAGCAGCTTCCTTCTTTCACTGCCTGAATGACAAACGGGAAAAGGTCATGCTTAATGCACATCCAGAAATCCGTCTCCGGGAATACGTCCTGCTGGCCAGGATCGAAGAACTTCTTCCCTTCCTGCCCTTTCAGGGCAAGAGCACGTTCTTCCAGCTGCGGGAAAGGCTTTCCTTCGATCAGTGCTTTCAGATAGTCTGCACACAGCTGATCTTCTTCCGTCTGCCTGCCCTTCCAGCCCATGCATACCAGGCTCACGAGCTGCGGATTCTGGCTGCGGATATAGTCTGCTGTTGCTTTCGCATTGACAAGCGAACCGGTCAGCACCTCAGAAGCCTTCTCGCAGGAGGCAATGCCCTGGACGCCATTGGTCGTCGTATGGATGATCGTCTTTCCGGAAAAGTCCTTTCCGGCAATGGATCCCGGCGAATTGCCGAAGTCAAAGCCGGGACAGATCTTCCCGTCACGTTCTCCGCATAGGAGCACGGAAGGATCGTTCTGTTTCCATGCAAGTGCTTCTTCGACGGAAGCGACCGCATAGATGTTCTCTGCATGGAATGCATACAGATACGCTTCCAGCGTGAAGGCCCGGAACACATCGATGATCACTGCGGTTCCCTGTGCCTGCTTCGCTCCTTCAATTCCGAAAAGAATACTGACTTCTGTCATAATCTGTGTTCTGCTTTCTGTTCTGCCGCCCGGATCCGGTGGTTCTGCACTGCCTGGAAAATCAGCAGGAGAACGACTCCGGAAAGTCCTGGTGCATACCACTTCAGAAGGTCGATTCCTTCTGCAAATACTCTGCCGCCATGCGCAAGACTGATGCCGTCCATCAGAAACTGCACGAGGATCAGAATCACGCCGATGATATTCAGCATGTCTCTTCCCAGCCCTTCGCACCGACGGGCTCCACGCCCTTGCGAATGGAGTGTCTCGTGATGAACCAGCTGCCCTTATGATGATTTTTCACATAATACAGGGCATAATCCGCACCGGACGTGTAGTCCCATAAACGGTTGACCGGCAGCGGCACATGCCAGTATACGCCTTGCGATACTGAGACATATGAAGAAACCTGGGACTTTGCATGCGGAATCTTCAATGCACCGATCCGTTCCGAAATAAGCTTCACTTTATCCTGCATCTCTGCTTCGGTCATATTCTCATAGATGACAACTATCTCATCGCCGCCGTATCTTGCCGGATACATGCGCGGATCTTCTTCCGCCAGCTGCTTCAGCACTTCGGCAGCCGCCTGCAGGCAGCTGTCGCCCTTCTGGTGGCCATAGGAGTCATTGAACTCCTTGAAGTAATCGACATCGAGAATCTCAACACCGAGATTCTGCTGATTGCGATAGCAGCGTTCATACGCTTCTTCCCCATGGCGGTTCAGGGCATACCGGTTGGCAAGACCCGTCAGAGCATCGGCCTCTGCCTCTTTCAATAACCGTACATTCTCTTCGGCAAGTCTTGCCCCTGAGAGAGACCCTTCTACAGCTATCACTGCTGCCCGGTCTTCTTCCTGAAGTTTGCGGGAGCTTTCTTCATAGTATTTCATGGCAATCCGGTTTTCTTCTGCCTGATCGCCAAGTGCTTTGGCAAACTGCATCCGCAGATCATCAAACTTCATCAGGACACCCGGAATCTCTGTAGCCATATTCTGATCCAGATACGCAAACAGCTCGCTGCACGCATCCATCTCCTTCAGACGGATCAGAAGAGAAATCAGCGAGAGCAGATTATCAACCGAATCGGCAGTGACCGGAAACTTCTTCTGTCTCGGCAGGAATTCCCGGAACAGCTTTCTTACTTCTCCCGTATCATTCTTAGCTCCGGCAATCTGGATCTTTGTGATCAGCACATCAAGGTCGCTGATCTCATCCCAGCCTGGCTTTCCGCGAAACGATTCTGCCTGCTCGCATTCCGCTTCCGCCTTGCAGATATCCGCGCCATTCTCAATGGCCAGTGCAGCCGCCATGACATGACAGGATGAAAGATCCTGGGAACGCTGCGGATCATCCGGCATCTGTTCCAGCTTCTCAATGGAAATCTGGTTGTAGAACGCTGCTTTCTCGTATTCATGAACCTCATAGAAGATATGGCAGATATTGGCAGCCACCACGGCATAATAGCGCTGACTCTGCTTGGCCTCGGAACAATAGCTTCTTGCCTTGATGAAATACGCTGCAGCCAGCGGATAGTTGCAATGCAGATCCGAAACGATGCCAAGCAGGATATACGACGAACAAAGCGTATCAAAATCATGCGCAGCTTCTGCATGAACTGCAGCTTCAGTCAGCTCTGCGAGCGTCTCATCCATTTCCAGCGATTTCTGGAAATGAATTCTTGCCTTGAAGTAAAGAGCGATGCCAAGCAGATGCTCTTCCTGCATACTGCGGCCGATCTGCAATAGACGCTCTGCAGATTTCTCGGAGGGAGACCCGGAGGTTCTCAGTTCATGAATCAGATTCATCACTTCCTGATCGTACATGTCACTGCGCATGGGTTCGTTCCTCCTGTGTGTGTTTCATCATACCATCATTGAAGAAAGAAAGGTTCTGCATATGAAAGAAAAACACCTGTCCTCAATCAGAAGACAGATGCAGCATCTTATTCGCGGCGTTTTCTCAGCTGACTCCATGTCGAAAGGAAGAGAGCGAGGGATCCGATCATCAGAACGAATTCCTTCAGAAGATCAAACGGATCTCTCGTTTCCGGAGTCTTAGGGAGGGAGCCTGAACCTGATTCCGGACAGATATGAATGTACAGTTCTATCATGCTTATGAAATCTCAAGAATTTACAGGACACTTATGAATCATGGTCGCTTCGGATCAGATGTTCCGGAAACAGCTGAGCCGGAATAAATGCCAGGAAGTCTGCAGAAAAAAGTGTCCATCCTTTCTGGACAGACACCTTTGTTTCAGTCAGCAGTCACAAGCCCGTAGACCATCGGTTCTACTTCGCCAAGTTCCGGGGTGATGTGAATCGCCTGCTTGAGGAGCGCGATTGCATCATCGAGGTTCTTTTCCTCATTGACATACAGCGTGCAGAGCGGATCGCCTTTCTGAACCTTTCTGCCGCAGCGCACCTTCATGACCAGACCCACCGCCGGGTCGACCTTGTCTTCTTTCTTTGCACGGCCGGCACCAAGCAGCTGAGCTGCAGTACCGATCTGTTCTGCTGCCATGGACGAAATATAGCCATCACGATCTGCGCAGACATCAATGTTTTTCTTTACAGCAACCAGCTTCTTCATGCCTTCGACGCTGACATAAGAAGCATCGCCGCCTAAGAGACGGAACATATTCTGCAGCTTTGCAAGGCCGCTGCCATCCTCGATATGAGTCTTCAGCATTGCCTTGGCCTCTGCATCATCTGCAGCCAGCTTCCCCATCTGCAGCATCTGGCTTCCCAGCAGCATGCATACTTCATAAAGCGGATCTGTTTCCGGGATCATGCCGCTGAGCAGTTCCACTGCTTCCTGGACTTCGAGGGCATTGCCCACTGCCATGCCGAGCGGCTGGTTCATATCCGTAACGACTGCTCTGACTTCTCTTCCGGCCAGCTTGCCGATGTTCGTCATCAGCTTGGCAAGCTCAAACGCTTCTTCCTTCGTCCGCATGAAGGCACCGCTTCCGGTCTTCACATCGAGGACAATCGCATCTGCACCAGCTGCCAGCTTCTTCGACATGATCGAGGACGCAATCAGCGGAATTGAGCGAACTGTCGCCGTGACATCTCTTAATGCATACATCTTCTTATCAGCCGGAACGAGATTGCCTGACTGACCGATGACGCATACGCCATTCTGGCGGACGATTTCCTTGAACCGATCCATCGGCTGCTCAATGCATGTGCCAGGCACTGATTCCAGCTTATCGAGGGTTCCGCCCGTATGGCCGAGTCCTCTGCCGCTCATCTTCGCCACGGTTCCGCCGCATGCTGCAACAAGCGGTGCAACCACAAGTGTCGTCGTATCGCCGACGCCGCCGGTGCTGTGCTTATCAAGCTTCACGCCAGGCAGATCGCTGAGATCCACGACATCTCCGGAATGCATCATCGCCATCGTGAGCTCTGTCGCTTCTTCCGCATCCATCCCTTTCAGGAGAATCGCCATCATCATGGCAGACATCTGATAATCCGGAATCGAGCCATCGACATATCCGGTCACCATGGACTGGATTTCTTCTTTCGTGAGCTTTCCGCCGTCTTCTTTCTTTTCAATGGAATCTACAAAACGCATGTTCTTTCTTCACTCCTGTCATTCTTCTGAGGCGATCCGAAAAACCATGCTGCAGCAGATCTATGATTCTCCGGAAACGCCTCTGTCTTGTTCTATTATCAGCTTTCCGGAACCCCATTGCAAGCGCTTACCAGATCAGGATACCCTGCATTCCTGAATCGCCTGCCGCATTTCCATCATGGCAAAGCGATAATACCACATCTGCACGGTCTCCCGTTTCATGCCAAGCTTTCTAGCCGCAGAATCCATATCTGTCTTCTGCACCCAGCAATCTTTCAGCACCTGGGCTTTGTCTTTGCTCAGGTCAGCATGTTCCTTCAGTTCCTGGTCCGCTGCGGCAATCGCTCTGGCAGCTCCTTCCGGATCTTCTTCCAGCAGTCTACGCCCGGTACGCGTCAGCATGTTCTGTCCTCCCTTCCAGGATCTGATTGATCTCCTGCAGACATCTCATCGCATGACTCCTTGAAACTCCGAGCATTGCGGCAGTCTCTGAAGCACTCTGATGATTCTCCCATTCCTTCAGCAATACAAAGCATTGTTCCGGGCTCAGCTCTTCGAGTCCCTGACTTCTGATCAGATTCATATTCAGCACCTCCATGGCCTTATTATCGAGGCGTCATAAAAAAGCACTGTACCCGGCTATGCACAGTGCTTCATGAAATCACTTTTTCCCTGGTTCTTTATGAGGCTTCACGAGCAGGGACTTCTGATAGAGGGGAGATTCCTTCAGAATCTTCTTCCGTTCTTCCTCGCTCAGCTGCTCGGCCGGCTTCTTCACTGGTTTCCGTTTTCCGAAATAATACCTGCGCTTGCGGTTCATGCCGCCTTCCTTTCTGCCATTGGCAGCGTGATCTCTGCGATGAAGAGATCTCCCTGGATCGAAAGGCGGAAGGTTCCGCCCATCGTCTCAGTCAGGGAACGGGCAATGCTGAGACCGAGGCCGGATCCTTCGGAATGCCGGGAGTTATCTCCTCTGACAAAGCGTTCCATGAGTTCTTCCGGTTCGATATTCAGCTGCTCTCTGCTCGTATTCTTCAGCGAAATCGTGATCATTCCTGGTATTTCTTCCCGGCTGGAAAAATACGATCTTGTGCCTGGCTGAGCATACTTTACCACATTGCTCAGAAGATTCGAAAGCACCCGCCATAAAAGCCTTCCATCTGCTTTGACCACCGGATTCTCCGGTTTCAGATCCATGATCAGCTCCACTTCAGCCTGTTCAAGCTTTTCCTGATACTCCGCAGCCGCCTGCTCAGAAAGCTCCTTCAAGGAGACATCCGTGATCTCTGCCCGGATCATGCCGGAAGAAGCCTTGCTTGCTTCGACGATGTCTTCGCTCAATCGCTTGAGTCTCTGAGACTGCCGGCTGAGAACTTCAAGATACTCCTTTTCCTGTTCTGTCGTATGTTCCTTCTGCAGCAGATCTGCATAGCTGATGATTGAAGTCAGCGGAGTCTTCAGGTCGTGGCTCACATTCGTGATCAGAGCTGCCTGCATGCGCTCAGCCTTCATCTGATCCCGGACAGCGATCTTCATGCCTTCCCCGATCGAATTCAGAGAATCGGCCAGCTGATGCATGGAACCGAAGAGTCTCTTCTTCGAGGATTCCTCAATCCGATATTCGAGATTTCCCGAAGCGAGCTGATCTGCCGCCTCAGAGAGCACCCGGGTGCCATACAGAGTCATCATCAGATGATAGGTCAGAACCGCATCAGCAGCGATCAGGAGAATGACTGCGGCGGCATCGATGAAATACGTCCTGGCCAGATAAAACGTCTGCACATACATCATCAATAGACAGATCACGATCAGAACATTCAGTCCGGTATTCCCGGTCTGCAGCAGATGGATCAGATGAGAAAGCATCATGCCGGAGTAAAGCGTTCCGGATTTGATGCGGGTGGCCGTCGAGATCACGAAGACCGATAAGAAGATGCCGGCAATTCCGGTGATGATCGGATTGCTGTAATTTCCATTCCAGAGGAACATCAGAATCACGAGGGCAAGCAGAGCGAACTCATACGGAATCCGATCCAGCCACGAGATCGTGATGCCTTCTTTTCCCTTCCGGTGTCCGGCCGCACAGCATTCCCATACCAGCAGGGCAATGACCAGGCCATAGACCGCAATCCTGACAAATGACAGCACCCGCCATGATGGCAGCTTAGAGATTCGCAGGAATTCTGAATAGCTTGCCATATACCGATCGTTTACGGTGATCGGATCCGTCACCCCGATCGTCACGAACCAGAGCGCATCTTCGGAATCGGATGCGATGAAAGCAGATTCCTCCGTGAAGGAGACCGGGAACTTCACGGTGATTCCGTATGTCTCACTCTCCCGGAAATTATTGCCGACCAGCTTTCCATCCGCGCTTTCAATCTGATAGCGGGAATTGGATTTCTGAGGAGAAAAGCGATCATTGAGACCCTGCAGCTTCTCAAAGCGGGTTCCTTCGCCCATATATGTTTCTGCCACCGATTCTGCTTCTTCCAGCATGTTCACGTAGCAGGCATTCGTCTCATAATAAGTACCTGCCGGATTCACCGTATCCAGAGAATAGCTGCTCTGTTCCTGCTGAACCTGGTAAAGCACCGTCTCCCCCGCCAGCAATACGCCGATCAGGATCACGCCCAGTATTTTCAGAACCGGATTTTCGATGATCTTCTTCATCTTCTGCAGTCCTCCATCTTATATCCCTGGCCCCAGACTACTTTGAGATATCTGGGCTTGCCCGGATCAATTTCAAGCTTTTCCCGCAGATGGCGGATATGCACCGCAATCACGCCTTCTGCACCTAATGGTTCTTCATTCCAGACACTCCGGTAGATTTCTTCCGAGGTGAATACTTTCCCCGGATTCTTCATGAGCAGTTTCAGGATGCCGAATTCCATCGGGGTCAGCGATACTTCCTCGCCATCGGCAGTCACTTCCTTTCTGGCATCATCGAGGCGGATCGGTCCGATCTCGAGCACATCTTTCTGCTGCACGGTCCCGCCAAGCCGCTGATACCTGCGCAGCGCACTCTTCACCCTCGCAATCACTTCAGCCGGACTGAAGGGCTTTGTGATGTAGTCATCTGCCCCGATGTCCAGACCGAGCACCTTATCGGAATCCTCGCTCTTTGCCGTCAGCAGGATGATCGGGACATTCGAGGTTTCCCGGATCTTCGCCACGGCCGTGATGCCATCCATCTCCGGCATCATGATATCCATCAGGACAAGATCTACCGGCTGGTCTTTCATGACATCCAGTGCTTCTTTTCCTGTATAAGCTTCCAGCAGGTCATACTGCTGGCCGGACAGATAGATTTTCAATGCTGAAACAATATCCTTTTCATCATCTACGATCAGGACTGTACTCATATGATCTTTTCCCCTTGCTCTGTTTTCATTGTAAAAAGAACTGCATTAAGAAAAAAGCAGGCAGATCTTTAAGAAATGTTTAACGTGAACTCTGTCTTCGTAAGAACCTCACTTGTACTCCAGGAATCAGATGATTACGGACGTGAGCTGCCCGGGGCTGTTATGTAAAAGCCAATGTCAAGTGCTAGTTTCTGATTTGTATCATTTTCCCTTTGCTGTTGAAGGCATGAGGAAAGAGTCTCGGATTTTTAACAGTTCGCGGTATTTAGCCATTCTGTTATACGTGTATCAGGGACAAATGCTCTCCCACCCCACAGGCCAATGGTTTCGCCGCCAGCTCTGCTTTCTATAATCGTGGATCACCAAGGAACAGTGCCATCATAAACGGGTCGCAGATAGCTGAACCGTCCAGTTCAAATCCGAGCTGCTCCTTCCTGATGCCTTCAAGCTAATTCTGATCTTCCTCTTTGTTTTTAGGTCATTCAATGATTTCTTGATCTGCAGTGCTCAACGCAGATCTTGCCTGCCTGACAATCGATAGAATCATTTTAAGCAAGAACAGTATGAATATTGCCTGTCATCATTCCCCATATAAAGCATGCCAGCTCGCGTGCTACGGCTACTGTTGCTTTGTTGTGGTTCTTTCGATTGTGCAGTACAAGGCGCATGTATCTCTTCCAGAGTCGTTCATTTGCTTTATCCGCATATGCAATGACTTCAGGCGTATTCCCTTCCTGCCGCTTTTTCAGTGCTTCACTTTTGCCAGATGATGCCCTTGAGAAAGATTGTGCGCATTCTACAAGGAGTTTTCTCAAAAAGGTGTTTCCCTGCTTGGTTATTCCCGTTTGGTTCTGATCCCCGCTGCTGCTGAGTTCTCCTGCAACCAGACCCAGAAACGCTGCAAAGTTCTTTGCTTTAACGAATCTGGTGAAATCTCCGATTTCTACAATCACAGCCAGTGCAGTCAGCACTTTCACTGACTTAAAGCAGATAAGCTTATGAACTGCTTCCCGGTATTTATCCGATTCAGCGATTTCTTCAATGCGCTTGTTCATCTGCTCAATGCGATCAGAAACTGTTTCATATGACAGCAGGTAAGAATCCAGCGTTTCCTTGTTAACTCCCTCCAGAGAAAGCTCCTTGAGCCATTTCATGTGCTTCTTTGTCCAGTAATTCTTACCATCCGTAAATTTATATCCGTGTCTGGTAGTAAAGGCACAGATTTGCTGTTTGATCACTTTGAGCTGCTTCTTGTGATCCTGCTGCATACGGATGAAATCACGTACTGATTCATCTTCTTCATCAGGGGTATAGACTTCACTGTATTCATGATTCTTCAGTGACCTGGCAATCGCTTCGGCATCCCGCTTGTCAGTCTTCTTCCTGCGCCGTCTGTTGATTTCTGTTCCGGTAATCGAAGCAGGGGCAAGGATCTTTACGGTAAGACCCTTCTCCTCAAGATCACGCTTCAGTTTAAACCCGAGGCAGCCCGCTTCATATCCGACAATGATCTCTGTATCATTTCCAATCTTTTTCCTGATCCCCTTGCAGTAGTTTACGATGTTGGAAACAGAAGGAGAATAGGCGTTGGTGTTCACAGGTGCTGCTGATCCTTCAAGATAAGTTGAGAGAGTGTAGTTTGTAGTGTGTGCATCAATTCCAACGTATGCTATCATGTAAAGGCCTTCCTTTCTTGGATGAGGCAACTTCCCCCATCTTTTTAATTAAGCCAATAACAAGTATGCGGGATGATCCTCGAACACACAAGTTAATGGAGGGCTTTTACATATTGTCTAAAGCACCTGGGGTTTACGCCGCTTTTCTCTAAGAGAAACAAGAGAAGCTCTCTGAAGGCGTGAAAAAGCCTGCTTCAGAAAGCTTCGTTTTCATACTCAGAGATATCTTGCTTCAAACTCCGGGACTTTCATCGGCTTATCGAAATAGAATCCCTGGAACATCTGACAGCCCATTTCTTTCAGCATCTTCAGCTGTTCCACCGTTTCCACTCCTTCCGTGATCGATCCCATGCCCAAGGCATCCGAGAGACTGATCACGCATTTCAGAATTCTTCTTGCCCGCTCCGGGGACTTCGTTCCGTCCAGGAACACCATATCGATCTTCAGGATATCAACCGGCATATCTTTCAATAGACTGAGCGAGGAATAGCCGCTGCCGAAGTCATCCATCTCCAGCAAGAATCCCGCCTGCTGCAGTTTCTCAAGCACCTTCATTCTGGGACCTGGTTCCTGCATGAATACCGTCTCCGTAATCTCCAGTCTGAGATTCTGCGGTGATATTCCATACGTCTCTGCAAGACTTCCGAATACCTCCGGAAGATCCAGAAAGCAGAAATCCTTCGGAGAAAGGTTCACGGAGAGATACAGATCCTCTCTTCCATGTTCCTTCCATCTCTTCAGGATCCGGAAGGCTTCTTCCCACATCCGGCGATCCACCTTGGCAATTGCTCCGCTGCGCTCAAGGATGGGAATAAACTGACCAGGACTGAGAAAGCCTGCTTCCGGGCTGATCCAGCGGGCTAACGCTTCTGCACCGATGACCTTTCCTTCTGCATCGACCTGCGGCTGCAGATACGGGCGGATCTCATTGCGCTCCAGAGCTTCCGGTAAAGCTCTCAGCAGATTCTGCTCAAACAGGATGCCGGAGCGGATCTTCTCGTCATACCAGGCAATCCTTATTTCATATTCGTTGCGGATACCCGCAATGGCCAGCCTTGCCCGATCAATCATGACCAGAACCGGAGTCGATGGATCGATGATCTCATAAAGCCCGACATGCAGGAATAAAGGCGGACTGTTCTCCCGATTCCCGATCCGGAACGAACGGACTAATTCATCCATCCGGTTCACATCTAATCTCTCCATCGGGAATAACCCTGCGAAATGATCTGCTTCGAGTCTTGCATAGCATACCCCGGAAGGTGCTTCTTTCCGGATGATCTCCGCGATCTTCACAAGCACCTGATCGCCTGTATCTCTTCCGCACGTATCATTGACCAGCTTGAAGCTGCGGATATCCGATACGGCCAGCACATACGGACCTTCTTCATTCAGGATCAGCCGTCGGCGCACTTCTTCGATGAACCGCTCCCGCCGGTATAATCCCGTCAGCTCATCATAGGACCCATTCTCCCGGTATTCTTTCGGCATAGGTTATCCCCTTTCTATTGCGGATGATTTCAGCCCTCCGGAAAACAGAAGCAGAATGAGGGCTCCGGCTGAACGAGTTCATGATGGACGGTCATTGAAAGATACGGCATAGCCAGCCTCAGATCTGTTTCCAGATGATGCAGCGCCTCTTCCTGCTCTGCAAACGACAGATATGCATTCCCGAAGCAGATCAGAAACACTTCTGATACCCCTGCCTCCACCTCATCCTCTTTCCGGATCAGTCTTCCGTTCTCTGCGAGGACGCCCGAATAATCCTTCAGGATCATCTTCCCATCTCTTCTCGTCAGAACAAGCGGAGGCTCAATCTTCTGTTCATTCAGAGCCAGAAACGATACCCCTGTTTCTAACAGGTTCAAGGCAAGAATTCCGGCAAACGTATTCTCTGGTCTTTGCCCATTCCTCAGTGCTTCCTTCAGCTGTTCCAGTGCCGTAAACGGTTCTTCTCCGCAGCGTTCGAGGATTTCCCGTTCGCCATACAGGCTCTTGTCAGTTTCCTGGCATGTCGGGATTCCTTCTGCCGCATGGCGGAACCTCACTTCTTCCAGAACCTGCAGTTCCATCGGAAGCTCTGCAGTGACAAAGACATGTTCCATTTCTGCTGTCAGCACTTCCGTGATTCCAAGTGTTCTCAGCCTTGATTCTGCAACCAGTCTCATTCCGTTTCCGACTATAGCGGAAAGCAGAAGAAAGAAACGGAACGAGTCCGTTTCAGAGATTGTATGTTTCTGCAGAAATGGATTTTTCAGGCAATTCTGCGATATAGATCTTTTAATGAAATCAGTTCCTGTGAAGAATCACGAGCCGAACGATCCTTGAGCCACCCGGTAAAACCAGAAAGAGAAAACAGAAGTATTTTTTCTGCATGATACGGTCCCACCAGTCTTGCACGATCAGCAAGTGTTTCATATTCTTCTCGTCCGACCTGTTCGTTTGCAAATTGGATTCTTATCCTTGCAGAACTTGTTCAGAAGAGTCGTTTTCCCGATTCTCCTCCGGCCATAGAACCAGCATCTGAAACTTCTCCGACTCATACATATGATTCAGCTTTCGAAGTTCCGCTTCACGGCCTATAAACATCCGCATCCATGGCGTCAGACTTGCCCTGCTTCAGTTTTCCGCATTGAAAAAAGATCCTGAAAGACCGGAAGTCTAACAGGATCAATAGAGATGCAGTTTACAGGAAATACTTCAGATTGGTTTCCACTCGAGAACCGCTTCAAATGCCGGCTGATCCGAAACAGATCCGTCGATCCTTACGAGATGTTCAGACACGATCTTCTTCAGAGATACTTCATCGTTCAGCAGGATCTCATGGAGATAGCCGATCTTCAGGGATGAACAGTACTCTTCCCTGTGGTCATCTTCTGAAAAAAGATCGTCGATCCAGCGATAATAGGAAAGATTGCTGACATGGCCGTTGAGATCCAGTTCGGAATACGAGGCATTATGAAGAAAAGTTTCAGAGGTTCCTGTCACTTCCGGAATTTTCATCAGCCACGGAAGATCGTCTTCCTGATCTTCACCTGCAATCGCAATACCATGTTCCGAAGGAACGATCGTCTTTCTCGTCTTCTGATCCATCAATACCCAGAGGGCACAGCTTCGGAAGATGACATTGCCCTGTTCATCCCGGATCTCACAATGCCTCGGAAACAGGACATGCCGGCTTTTCCCGGCATGAGTCTCAATGGTTACGGTCTCATCATAGCAAATCGGCCGTTCCATGCGTGCAGACATTCTGGCCACGATCCAGAGCAGCCCCTGATCCAGAGTTTCTTTCCTCGTGATGCCGGCGGCTTCTACGTCCCGGACCGAGATTTCCTGAACATGCAGGAAGAGATCATGCAAGGACAGACGCCGGAACCGGTCGCAGGAAGCAGCAGATACCCGGAAGGTCTCAGTGCTTGTCATGCACTGGCTTTCTCCGGCAGAAGTTCCCGGATCTTCGCGATGACATCGCGGCAGCTGGAAAGATGATCCCATTCGCCATCCGGAATCTCAACCCCGAAAGCAGCCTCGACTTTGCAGATGAGCAGAATAAAGCTCATCGAATCGATGCCGAGGTCTCTTGTGATTTTCGTGTCCAGCGTGATTTCGCGATTGCGCAGCTCCGGCAGATTCTCTGAGATGATCTGCTTCAGCCTCTTCAGAATTTCCTCATCAGTCATATGTTTACCCCCTCTTCGTTCAGTTTCCATCTCTGCAGCTTGCCGGTGGCAGTGCGCGGAAGATGGTTCTTATGACGGACCAGCCCGCCCAGCTTTCTTCCGGCTGGCTGCTGATCATTGAACGCATCCGCATTCGATTTGACTTCATCATCGCTCAATGCGGTATATACATGCAGGACCAGCTTTCCATTCTCGGAAGTGATGGCTGCCTCGCCCTGCATCCGCTTCGACAGTTCTGTTTCCCATTCCGGACAGAATACCTTTGTGCCATTGGGAAGCACGAGCACTTCATTCTTTCTTCCGTTCAGATGGAGACAGTTCTGTTCATCCAGAGATCCGAGATCGCCGGTATCCAGTTCTCCATCATTCAGTACTGCTGCAGTTTCTTCCGGTTTCTCATAGTAGCCGTCCATCATGCATGCAGTACGCACATAGACGGTATGGTCTTCGCCGATTCTGACTCTTGTATCCGGACAGAGATCCATCGCAAAGGGATTCTCCTTGCCAGTGGAAATTGCTAGTCCGGAGGCAGTCTCCGTGAGGCCGTAACCGAAGCTGACCTGGATGCCGGACTGGCTGAGCGATCTCAGCGTATCCGGATCAGCAGGACCTGCTCCGACGAGAATCGTCTTCAGTTCCGGATTCAGGGCTCCATGTGCATGCAGGAAATACAGCAGAGTCGGAACAGCCGGCAGGATTGTCAGATGGTAATAAAACGCATCATCAAGAAGATGCCGGTATCCCCTGCCCAGTGCAGCGCAAGCTCCATAGGCAAGCGGCCAGAGAAGCGTGCAGACAAAGCCGAAGACATGAGATAGCGGCAGGAAAGACCCGACGATATCTCCAGGCCCGCATGAGAGCATGCTCTGGCCGTTCCAGGCACTGGAGCAGAATGCCTTCTGGCTGAGTACCACCGCTTTTTCTGAAGCACTTGTTCCGCTCGAGAAGAACAGCAGCTTTCCTGCTTCTCCTGGTACCGGCGTTTCTTCTGTTCTCTTGTTGCCTGGAAGAATCAGCTCGGCATGGACAATCTTCAGGGCGCGTTCTTTTCCTTCCTGAGAAAGATGGGAATCAAGCAGAGCTGTCCGTTTTCCTGCAAGGACTGAGGCAAAGAGCGAAATGATTCCGGATACGGTTTCCGGCTGATCGATGGCGATGCATAATGCCGGTTCATTTTTCAGGTGTTCTGCCTCGGCATAAATCGCAGAAATCAGTTCTTCATAAGAATACGTTTCAGTTCCGGATTTCAGGGCAGGAAGCGGTCCATAAGCTTTACGGCTATGGTCCAGCAGTTCCTGGAAGTCTTCTGCCCTGAAGCAGTCATTGCTTCTCATACTTGTGAATTTTATAATTATTCATGGAAACTGTAAAGAGCAGGAGGTAATTATGGCATACAATCCCGGACAGCGCATCTGCATTCTCGGCGGCGGACCGAGCGGTCTTTCGATGGCGATGTATCTGGAACAGGCTGGCTATGAACACGTCACGATCCTTGAGAAGGGCGATCGGATCGGGGGCAAGTGCTGTTCTCCCCTGCAGCTTGGAAAGCATTATGAGATGGGTGCCATCATGGGTGTTCCCTCTTATCATGCCGTGAAGGAATGCATGGCATTTGCCGGCATTGCCGCAGACGGTCCGAAGATGGAGCGCGATTTCCGGCGAATCGACGGAACGGTCTATGAACCATTTCATCCGGAAGATGAATCCGAACTGAAGGAACTGCAGAGACAGCTGAGAAAACTCGGACTCCTTCTGATGAGAACGTATCAGGGCTACAATACGTGCAATCACCGGGGAATTCTGAATGGTTCCTATGAAGGCTTTCTGCCCCGGATGCCGGATCAGTGGGTATCTGGCACGAATGAAGCATTGTCAGATCTCTCCCTGTCTTTCTCGGACTGGTGTGCCAAACATGAAGTGCCGCTGATTGAGAAGGTATGGGCAGAGCCGTTCACCGGGTTCGGATATGGATACTTTGATGAGATTCCGGCTGCGTATGTGCTGAAGTATCTGGACTTTGATACGATGATGAGCTTCATGCGGAATGATCTGCTCACGTGGAAAGATGGAACAGAGAGTATCTGGCAAAGCGTGAACCGGAAGCTGAAGCATCCTGCCGTATGCAATGCCCTGGTTTCAGAAATTATCAGGAAAGATGGACAGGTTCAGGTTGCCTGGAACGGGAATACCGAGTCATTTGATACCCTGATTGTGACAAGTCCGCTGGATCAGTTCTGCAAGTATGCAGATGTCAGTGACAAAGAACGGGAGCTGT
This sequence comes from Anaerolactibacter massiliensis, assembly GCF_900290205.1. Lineage (NCBI taxonomy): Bacteria > Bacillati > Bacillota > Erysipelotrichia > Erysipelotrichales > Erysipelotrichaceae > Anaerolactibacter > Anaerolactibacter massiliensis. Next base: position 1,295,000 of record NZ_OLMH01000002.1, read on the forward strand.
TTGCAAAGATCCGGACCGAGGCCTACGACACGATGGCCGTTCTGACGGATCCGTCTGCTCCCCGTTCGAGCTGTTTCTTTGACAATCTGCTTCCGAAGCGGCTTGGTCATCTGATGGTTGCCTACAGCAGATGGTCCAAAGAACCGGAACAGCCGATCGTGACGTATGCCCTGCGCTGCCATACCGGAGAGAAAGAGATGACCTATGAGGATTCGAAAGCACTGGTACTGGAAGATCTGGAACACTGCGGAGTGAAGGTCAGACAGATCCTGAATGAAGCAAGCTGGTATTACTTCCCTCACCTCTCTCCGAAGGACTATGCAGAGGGCTGGTATGACCAGGTCGAAGCGATGCAGGGAGAGAACAATACCTACTATGCTGGCGAAGTGATGTGCTTCGGAAACATGGAAGAAACGGCAGAATATGCGAAGGAACTGACAGCCCGTTTCTTTGCCCGGAAACCATTGTGAAATTTTTCGTTTCCAATCTCCGGGACCTGTGATATGATGATCACAGTTGTGAAGGAAAATCACAAAACAATCTGAAAGGGGGCAATATGGACAGGAATACAAGAATCGCGATTCTAGGAGGCGGGCCTGCTGGACTTTCCGCTGCAATGTATCTCGAGAAGAAAGGCTACGAGAACTACACGGTATTTGAGAAGAACAACCGGGTAGGCGGCAAGTGCTATTCGCCGAAGTACAAGGATGGACGTGCGTATGAGATGGGCGCAATCATGGGCTGCCCTACGTACTTTGCCGTTCAGGAGGTCATGGATTTCACGGGATACGGAGTTGACGGACCGGCGCTGGTTCGTCAATACAAGAACAAGGATGGCAAGGTCATCGATCCGTTCTCCACGAAGAATGTGCTGAATCTGCCGCATCTGCTGAGAATGAAGAATCATGTCAAGAAGCTCTGCAAGCTGCTGCAGACTAAGTATGTCGGCTATGACATCAATGGACACCGCGGCATCAGCCAGGGCCGTTATGATGGTTATGCGGCAACGAAGGAACATCAGAAGGTCAGCGGCGAGAATCCGAACCTGAAAGATCTGATGCTGCCGTTTGATGAGTTCTGCCGCATCAATGGGGTCGAAGGAGTCAAGGATCTCTGGATCGGTCCTTATACTTCCTTCGGATATGGATACTTTGATGAGATTCCGGCTGCCTATGTGCTGAAATATCTGGACTTCGATACGATGATGGACTTCATGTATCTGAGACTCTGGACATGGAAAGACGGAACACAGTCCATCTGGGATCATCTCAACGACAAGCTGAAGCACCCTGCCCTTCTGAATCAGGAAGTCACGAAGGTCGAGCGTCATGATGGCAAGGTCTATATCACAGCCGGAAATGAAGCTCCGAAGGAATTCGATAAGCTGATCGTCACGACTCCGCTGCCTTACTTCGCAGAATATGCAGATGCGAGTGCTGCTGAGAAAGAGCTCTTCAGCAAGATCGATTATGAGCGCTATGATTCGATGGCAGTCGAGATGAAGCCTGAGAATATTCCGGATACTTCGTACTACATCTTCGAGAACATGCAGCCGGAGCGGCTCGGCCATCTGATGGTCTATTACAAGAGATGGAAGACCGACGACAAGAACCAGCCGATCACGACTTACACTCTGCGTAATCACAAGGGCCGGAAAGTACTGGACTATGAAGGTACGAAGAAGCAGGTGCTGGAAGATCTGAAGACCATGAACAACCCGGCAGAAAACGTGATTCTCGAATGCGAGAACTACTACTTCCCGCACATCTTCACGGAAGACTACCAGGCTGGCTGGTATGAGAAAGTCGAAGGCATGCAGGGAGAGAACAACACCTTCTATGCCGGCGAGATCATGAGCTTCGGTGACATGGAAGAAGTTGCTGAATACTCCAGAGATCTCGTAGAACGTTTCTTTGCAGACTGATGAGGCACAAAAGCACTGGTTTGCCAGTGCTTTTTTCATGGATTGCCGAACTGCTGAATAGCTGCTATTTCACTCAATGCGGAATCAGCGATCTGCACCCCATCTCCTTTGATCTGAACTTTCGGAAGGCAGCAGCTGCCTCATGTACTCTGCCCGCTTTCATGTCAGAGCGATGGACACCCTTGCCTTCGGCTAACGATTCCTGCTGCCAAGTTCGCAGTGGTCTTTCACCACCTGGTTATCGCCCATGCCGGGCACACAAAAATCGGCAATCACGAAGACAATTCTGTCTCAGTGATTGCCGATATGTTCTAGTCCTGCCGATTCCTTTACTCAGCAGAAGTCAGATCTGCACCGAAGTAGGTTTCGGAAGCCTTTGCCAGGTCGCCGTCTTCTCTCATGTGCGCGATCGCTTCGTTGATTGCGGCAAGCAGCGTTGCGTTGTCATCGCCCTTGACGAGCGGGATTGCATATTCCGTTGCGTCATCGCTTCTTGCAACGATCTTCAGGCTTGTATCGCCTGTGGTCTTCAGGTAGTCCTGAACAGAGGTCTCTGCGTTGATGGTCGCATCCACCTGGCCATTGGTGACCATTGCCATGCATTCCGCCAGAGACTCAACACCGCTGACCGTTGCACCATAGGATTCGCCGAGTTCCATATACGTGGAACCGATGGAGTTTGCAGTGGTCTTGCCCTTCAGATCATCGAAACTTGTGATGTCGTCGTTGTCAGCACGGACAACCAGGACGGTATGATCATAGGCATACGGATCGCTGAAGTCATAGGTCTGCTTGCGCTCTTCGGTGATATCGACACCATTTGCGACAATATCATACACACCGGAAGATAAGCCGGTGAACAGACCGGACCACTTCTCTTCGGTATAAGAAGGCTCTACGCCAAGATAATCTGCGATTCCTGCAGCTACATCGACATCGAAGCCGACCAGCTGATCGGAGTCATCATGGTAGCTGAACGGCTGCCAGTCTCCTTCAAGACCGATCACGAGTTTCCCGCTTTCCTTGATGCGGGCAAGATGATCCGCTGCGGCTGCAGTAGAAGCAGAAGAAGCGGAAGCAGTGGATGCGGCTGCTGCGGAAGATCCGCAGCCCGTCAGAAGCAGTGCTCCTGCTGCGATAATGCTAAGCTGTTTTTTCATGGTTCTTTCCTCCTAAACCATCCCGGTTCATTTCTGCACGGATGAATTCCTTCGTGCGGTCTTTCTGCGGATTCCCGAAGAATTCCGCAGCGGTATTCTGTTCAACGATATTGCCGCCGTCCATGAAGATGACGCGGTTTGCTACATGGCGGGCAAAGCCGATCTCGTGAGTGACGACAATCATCGTCATCCCCTCTTCGGCAAGTTCCCGCATGACATTCAGCACTTCTCCGATCAGCTCCGGATCGAGAGCACTCGTCGGTTCATCGAAGAAGATGATCTCCGGATCGGTCGCAAGCGCTCTTGCTATCGCAACCCGCTGCTGCTGGCCGCCGGAAAGCTGCGATGGATAATGGTCTGCCCGGTTGTCCATGCCGACCTTCTTCAAAAGATTCATGCCGATCTCATCAGCCTTTTCTTTCGGCATCTTCCTGGCTACGATCAGTCCCTCGGTCACGTTCTGCAAGGCCGTGCGGTTTGCGAACAGGTTGTAGTTCTGGAACACAAAGCCGGTATGCATGCGGATCTTCGCGATATCGTGATGAGACATATGGGCAAGATCATAGTTATGATCATGGAAGATCATCGTTCCGCTGTCTGGTGTTTCAAGAAAGTTCATGCACCGAAGCAGCGTCGTCTTTCCGGATCCGGAAGGACCGAGAATCGCCACGACATCGCCGCGCTCCACGGTCACCGAGATACCATGCAGGATCTCATTGCCGGAAAATGCTTTCCGGATGTCTTTTACTTCCATCACACTCATTTCCGGACTCCTCCATAGCTGGCCAGCTTCTTCTCACCCCATGCCTGGATGCGGCTGAGCACGGTCGAGAACATCAGATAGATGAAGGCAAGCTCCAGATAGATTGCCATGAACTGATACGTTCTTCCGGCAATGCGCTGAGCTGCGAAGAACATCTCTGCCACGGTGATGTTGCTGGCCAGAGACGTATCCTTGACCATGCCGATCAGGGAATTGAACAGCGGCGGGAAAGCAGTCCGGAAGGCCTGCGGCAGCACGATGTGCCACATGACCTGCACGAATGAGAGCCCGGAGCAGTAGCCTGCTTCTAACTGTCCTCTCGGAACAGCTTCAATTGCTGCCCGCATGGTCTCTGCACAATACGCACCTTCATTGATTGCAAACACGATGACCGCAGCTGGGAAGGCCTGAACCTTCACCCCGATTGACGGCAGACCGAAGAATACGACATACAGCTGAACCAGCAGCGGCGTACCGCGGATGATCCAGATATAAACTCTTGCCAGATCCTTCAGCACCGGCACTTTTGCATACTGAATCAGGGCAGTGATGACAGCGATCACAAGTGCTCCCCCGAACGCCAGCAGCGTAAGCGGGATTGTCATCGTCAGGCCCGGAATCAGGATCTTCATGAACGAGTCTGCGAGAATATTCCAGATGTTCTGTGTCATGTCTCCCCCTTTTCAAATGGCAATCTTACTGCAGTTTCCTCAAACTGTCCTGCAGAATGCCCAGGAAATAAGAAAGCGGTGAGAATAGTTCCCGCCGCTCACTCTGAATCCGTTTCAGGCGTTCAGCTCATTTCCTGTCAGCAGGAAATAAGCCTCACGATATTTGGCAATGGTCTTTTCAATCACTTCTTCCGGAAGCGATCCGTCATTGTCCGGATTTGCCTTGAGCCAGTCCCGGACAAACTGCTTATCAAAGGAAGGCTGGCTGTGTCCGGGCTCATAGCCTTCTTTCGGCCAGAAGCGGGAGCTGTCCGGCGTGAGCATCTCATCGCCGAGCACCACATTGCCCTCTTCATCAAGACCGAATTCAAACTTCGTATCCGCGATCAGAATACCGCGGCTTTCCGCATAACCTGCGCACTTCTGATAAAGCGCAATGGTCAGATCGCGGATCTTTTCTGCATACTCTCTGCCATGACCCGGGAACTTCTTCTCGAGGACAGGAATGGACTGCTCGAAACTGATGTTTTCATCATGTTCGCCGAGCTCTGCTTTCGTGCTCGGAGTATAGATCGGTTCCGGAAGCTTTTCGCATTCCTTCAGTCCTCGGGGAAGACGGATGCCGCAGACGGTTCCGTTCTTCTGATAGGAATTCCAGCCGCTGCCCGTGATATAGCCGCGGACAATGCACTCAATCGGAATCATCTCCAGCTTTCTGCACAGCATGGATCTGCCTATGAACGCATCATTCCGGAAGAATTCCGGCATATCTTCGACGTCGGTGCTGACCATGTGGTTCTTTGCAGTATCCTTCGTGAAGTCAAACCAGAACTTCGACATCTGGGTGAGCACCTTTCCCTTATCAGGAATCGGATTCTTCAGAATGACGTCAAATGCGGAGATACGATCGGTCGCTACCATGACAAGCTTATCGCCGGTGTCATAGATCTCGCGGACCTTGCCTTCCTTGATCGGTGAGAATTCCTTCATCTGCTTTCTGCCTCCGTCTTCTAATAGACAGGCAACATTGTAGCAGAAACTGCACGGACGAACAGATGAATTTCCTGTTTCCTACGCCGCTAATTCGCTTTTCACAGCTCTGGAAGAACGAAGCGAGGCAGCCGGGGCAAGCACCCCCGTCTTCTGCAGCACTTCCTTCACTTCCTTGACCGGGGTGATCTCGAGCTTATCCTTGACTTCCTGCGGAACATCCTTGAGATCCTCCACATTCTCCTGCGGGATGAAAACATGCTTCACACCAGCCCGCTGAGCCGCCATCAGCTTCTCAGGCAGACCGCCGATCGGCATCACATGACCCCGCAGAGAAACCTCACCAGTCATTGCAATCGCTGCCGGAACCGAACGGTTCATGACCAGCGAAGCAATTGCTGTCGTTAAGGTGATGCCAGCTGAAGGACCATCCTTCTTGACTGCACCTTCCGGCACATGGATATGCAGATCATTCTTTTCGAACAGCTCTGCCTTATCCGGGAACATCGACTTCACGAGGGAGATGGCAATCTGCACGGATTCCTTCATGACATCGCCAAGCTGACCCGTCACGATGACTTTTCCGTTCCCTTTCGTGAACAGCGTTTCGATATAGAGAATCTCGCCTCCCGCTGCCGTCCAGGCAAGACCCGTCACAATACCTGGCTTCTTCTCTTCCAGCACTGTCTCATGATGGATCGGCTTCTGATCGAGGAAGTCGTTCAGATTGCGCTTAGTAACCCGGAAAGATTCTTCTGGATTCTCTGCAACCTTGACCGCACTGACTCTTGCGATCGTATCCAGGCGCTTCTTCAGACCGCGGACACCAGCCTCCATCGTGTAGTCGCTGATGATCGTCTTCATCGCTTCATCGGTGATGGAAAGCTGATCCTTGGTAAGACCTGCCAGTTCCAGAGACTTCGGCAGCAGATGTCTTCTTGCAATCTCGAACTTTTCATTCGGGGTATAGCCGCTGAACGGGATGACCTCCATCCGGTTCAGCAGAGGCTCCGGAATCGTATCTGTCGTATTTGCCGTGCAGATGAACATCACATTGCTGAGATCATACGGCACATTCATGTAGTGATCCGTGAAGTTCTTATTCTGCTCCGGATCAAGAACTTCCAATAGAGCCGAAGCCGGATCGCCATTATACGAAGCCCCGAGCTTATCTACCTCATCCAGCACCATGACCGGATTGGAGGCTCCGGCCTTCGAGATGCCATCCATGATTCTGCCAGGCATTGCGCCGATATACGTTCTGCGATGGCCGCGGATATCTGCCTCATCCCTGACACCGCCCAGTGCGACTCTGACATACGGACGATCCAGGGCTTTGGCAATGGAGCTTGCAATGCTCGTCTTGCCGGTACCAGGAGCACCCACAAACAGCAGGATCGAACCAGACTGCGAATGTTTCAGATTCATGACCGCAATCTGCTGGATGATCCGCTGCTTGACCTTATCGAGGCCATAGTGCTGATCATTCAGGATCTTCTCAGCCTTCTTCAGGTTGATCGTCTCTGCCTCCGGTGCCTTCCAGGAAAGCGAAGTCACGAAGTCCAGATAGTCATAGAGCGTTCCGTATTCCGGGCTGTTCTTGCCCTCCTGCTTCATGCGATTCAGCATCTTCTCGGCTTCGCGGCGGGCTTCGTCGTTCATATCGCTCTCGCGGATCTTCTTCTCGAAGCGCTGCACATCGCTGACATTCTCCGGATGCATCTCATCGAGCTCATTCTGCAGGTAGTCGATCTGCTTGCGGATCGCAGCTTCCCGATACGACTTCTGATAGTCTTCTTCGGTTGCGGTATTTGCCTCGGCTGAGACATTTGCCATTTCGAGATACTCATACAGCATGGATTCCATCTTATCCATGCGCTCTCTCCTGCTGTCCATCTGCAGCAGCTGGAAGCGCTGTTCTCCAGTCAGCTTCATCCAGTAGCTCATGGTTGCCAGCACTTCGCTGACATGGTGCCATACGTCCACGAACGGTTCGGCAATCCTGCCCCACTGGAACTTCGACATATACTGGCGGACAAGATTCTTGATGCCCTCGAGGTGTTTCTGCTCCTCGGCTTCGTCGAGATCATCGACGTCTGCCATTCTCGCAGCATTCACGGTCAGAGAGTGATCAGCATGGATTGTCACGGCTTCAATAGATACCCGCGGTCCGCTCTGGATCGTCAGATATCCGCCCGGATTGACTTCCCGGATCTCGCCGGTTACGCCGATCGGATAGAAGCTGTCTTCTTTCCATGGCATCTGCTGACCATCCCGGACAAGCAGGAAGATCACCCGGTCATTGACCGCAGGGTCTGCTCCGGTCATCTGTTTATAGTAATCCGCCGGGAAGAACATGAGCGAATCCGGAAGTACTGCCGAATTGAGAATTGGTAATACTGTCATAGTAATATCCTCCTTTTTCAAGCACTCGAGCAATCAGAGTGCTAAATCGAAGGTAAAAAAATAAGCAGGAAACCCTTCGATCACTCGCTTGACACCTGTCAAGTTTGTATCCGTATTATGATTCCAACATTGACAGTTGTCAAGCATAATAGTATAAAAATTCTGGAATCGGGAGGAAAGACATGTACTGCGGATCCAATACGACTGCCCTGGCAAATCAGAAACTGATCGGAGATGCTTTTCTGAACCTCCTGAAAACAACCCCGTTTGAAGAAATCTCCGTATCGGAGATCTGTCTGGAAGCAGGCGTCAGCCGGCAGACCTTCTATTCGCTGTTTCAGAACAAGGAAAACGTCATCCGCTATGAGCTGGAACGCGTGTGCTGCTATGACTGCGACCAGCATTCCTGCTCGGACAATCCGCTCTACTCCCTGTCAGAACATTACAGCAGATACATTCTCGACAACCGGGAACTGCTTCAGCTGCTCTATCAGAACCATCTGCTCGGGGTCCTCGAGGAGATGCAGTATCAGGATTTCATGAACTGTCCGGACTTCATGGAACAGTTAAGACCAAGCGAGCGCAGCTATTTTGCCTGCTTTGTGGCAGGCGGTCTTTCTTCGATCACGTCCTGCTATCTGAGCAGCGGGGCCAGCGCGACACAGGAATTCCTCGCTGATATGATCCGTTCCCTGTTCAGCGGCAGCTATCTCAATCTGTAAAAAAGAAGAGATCAGCTCTCTTCTCTTCCATGAATCACAAAGTCAAGCAGCGCTTCCGCTGCTTTTTCAATGCCATGATCTCCTTTCCCCGGAAGACCAAGGCATGTATAGATCTCACCGATCGGAATATTCTGTTCTTTCATGGCCGTGAACATTTTATCGATGATCGGCTGGCATTCTTCCTGCCGCTGCATCGGTCCGAACGGATTGGCAAAGTAAGTGGTGGAGATGCCGTTCTCCTGGGTGGTGCCTAAGGCAAACCGCTTGCCCTCGACAAATGGCTTCTCGGTTTCCGCAACGCTGCCATCCAGCCATTCCAGGCCTCTTTTGTCGGTATAGTTATTGGCATACAGGAAGCAGTCTATCGGATGTTCTTCCGTGATTGCGGAATACGGAGCAGCCGGCAGCACGACTCTTGCATTGGCCTTCTCCGGATTGAAGAAGATCGAACGATCAAGATCCTTATAGGCAGTTCCCCGGTCCAGATCATCCAGGCGGACAAACGCACCGATTTCGGTTCCTTCGGCCCGCACTTCGCCATGTTCATCGAGGTGCAGCGTGCCCATATCATCAAACACCGTCTCCTGATGATCAATCAGATCCTTTCCGGCAATGCTGAGGGCTTCGATCGTCTCGGACTTTCCGGCCCCGGAATCGCCCATGAACAATAGTCCCTTCTTCGTTCCGTCCTTGAGATACAGATTGACCATAGCGCCATGAATCGGCAGCCAGCCCTTCTCCATCATCGCAAGATTATGCAGGGTCAGGATTGCTTTCTTCGTATAGCCGAAATAATCAATCTCCGGGGCATCGCTGACCTTTCCGACCCACATGCCGGCACCTTTGTCTTCATAGAAAACGGTGTCTTTTGTTCCATCCTTGTTTCCGAACAGCAGGATCGCATCTGGTTTCTTTCCGATGCAGTCTTTCGGTCTGGCCAGCGCGAAGAGATTGGAACAGCTCACCGCACTTGTGATGTAGCTGCGATGGAAGTAGCAGTAGATCAGCATCTCGCCGACACTGGCCGGATAGCAGATCCATTCGTTCTTCTGCCCGGAAAAGTCTTCAATCGGATTATGGTCTGCATCGATGAACTTGTTCGTGCGCTTGCTGGACTTCGGATGCAGGAGCAGCGGAGTTCTGAGCATGACCATCGAGATGAACGGAATGTCCTTTAACGCTTCATACCCTTCCGGAATCGGCCATGCATAGCTTTCCAGCAGCAGGCTGGCATTGGTGCCGGCCTGAAGCTGGCGGTAGACATTGGAATATCCGCCCTGCACCTTCTCCTGGATGGCCCGGTAGAACTGCAGTGCGATGGAATTGATCTCATTATCCGCATCGATGAAGGCATCAATCCGGTAGCTGCTGGAACGGCTCGCATGGAGCAGAGAATACCGCTGCAGGCTGCGCCAGTAGTGATATCCTTCCTCGACGATTTCCAGGAATACATGAGGCAGTTTCACATATGGCACATCGACCTGGTCGAAGTTCATGATCAGCAATAGATTGAGCACGGACTTCAGATCCTTCACGATGCTTTCCTGATCCGGGTGGTCCTTGATCAGAAAGCGGTACAGATCCCGGTGATGTTCAGAAAGATACACGACATAACGGTTCAGAAATTCCGTGAATGCCTCGGAATCCACCAGCTGATGGGCATTGGTGATATAGGCCGCGCTGTAGTCGATAATGCAGGTGTTCTCATGAAAATAGCATGCTTCAGTCATTGAATTCCTCCGTTTCTCTGAATGTGTTTGATTTCACTATAATCAGGACAGCGGAAATTCCGATGCACAGATTGGCCGAAATGGATATTTTCAGGAGTCATGCATGCAGAGAAGGATCAGTTTTCTTCTCTTCCCCCCATAATGCCATAGAGATCTTCCTCTCCCGGCTTCCAGTCCAGGAAGTCCTGCTGGTTCCGGAATACCTTTCTGGCAGTATTCTCCAATAGTGCAAAGAGATCGCCATAGCGGGACATTCTGGACTCCTGATGCGACTGGTTCCATTCGAGAATCCGGTCATACGCTTCTTCTGGCGCATCATGGAAGACTTCGTCATAGGCACTGTCTCCCTGCACGGTCCAGATCGTGGATCCGTCTTTCAGGTCCTCGACTGCTGCATATAAAGTCATGCCATCTTCCGTGAACTCTGCTTCCGCAACATGCCTGACCCCTTCATCGTTTCTCAATACGCCGATGCGCACATGCGTCACTTCAATCGGCGAAACAGTATCGTCTGGAATCGGCAGCTCGATCTGATTTCTGCCTGCTTCAAGGAATAATTCATGGGCAAGTTTCCGGAAAGCAAAGCAGCGCATGTCATCATAGGCTTCCGGAGAAGCCTCCGACTGTTCTGCCTCAGGCACGTCTTCATTGCAGTAGAGACGATACGAATCACCAAGCTCAAAGCCGAGGAATCTTGTCGCATGAGAAAGCTCATAGCGCATGGAGCCATGGTCCATGATCACCTGAAGATACAGACGATTCTCTCCTTCGATGCGATACTGTTCGGCGTAGCCAAGCACACTGCCATCTTTCTGATAGCGGAATCCGTATCTCGTTCCGAAGCCTCTTGTGTCATAGACGGCATTCAGTGCTCCAGAGGCTTTCTCATCCATGCGCTGATCCATCAGCAGAAAGACTTCTGCAAACGGACTATCAAGAGTTTCCATCAGCGAATGCCAGCATTCTTCAGGCTTTCTGCCCGGTTCCTGTCCTTCGTAGACCGAACTTGCCGAAAAGACAGGAACGGTATTCGGAATCACCATCTCCTTTAGAAACCAGGTCTTTCCCTCTGTTTCAACTTCCGCTTCTGCCTTATACAGGAAGTTCAGCATTGCTCCTTCTGCCGGAATCGCCAGGACGCTGCTGGTCTTCAGCAGAAGATCCGATGTGGCGGAAAGCTTCTGCTTCCAGGATTCCAGCTGATCTCGGCTCCATCCTTCTTCCAGGGCAGTTCTGAGCAGCGCTTCTTCTTTCTGTTCCGGATCAAGCAGATCCAGATCATTCGCTTTCAGCACCTGATCAGTCCGGACGGCAGACCAGTGCTCAGATACCGCCTGGTTCAGCACTGCATTCCGCTCAGAACACGAGGGAACCGGTTTCTTCAGTTCTTCCTGGATCTCAGCAGCTTTCACGGCATTGCCGTATTTCATCGTATGTGCTATTTCTCGGAAATATTCGTTCATCTCTTCTCCTTCAGTCAAGAAAACCGCAGATATTCTGCGGTTTTCACTATCGGTTCGGATTGGAATTTCAGTTTTCTTCGCTGTCGCTGGATTCATCAGCAGGTTCGATCTTCTTTTTCAGTTCCTCGACATCCTGCTTGAGGTTTTCCATCAGAGCTTTCTTCGCTTCAATCTGGCGTTCCAGACTGTGAATACGGTCATAATCTTCCGTCTCGAAGGACTTCACCTGCAGGCTGTTGATCTCGCTGCGGGTCTCTTCGATCTTGGCTTCCTTGCGGGCCAGGGCATCCTGGAAACGCTTCTGGCTGTCAGAATGCTTGCCATCCCAGAACGCTTCCTTAGCGGTCTTGAATTCGTTCCAGAGCTTGTCTCCCTCTTCCTTGCCGCAGTATCCGGCAGCCTTCCATTCCTTGTCCAGCTGCTTCATGCGCTCGGTGATCTCCTTGGAGTAGTCACCCTTGGAAGTCAGTTCCTTTGCCTCAGCAATCAGGCTCTTCTTGGCAGCGACACTTGCCTTGCGGGCAGCCTCACGCTCATCGAAGAACTTGCGGCGCGCATCATAGAACACCTGACGAGCTTCGTTGAAGCCCTTCCAGAGTTCCTCATCCGTATCATGGCCAGCAGATCCGGCAGCCTTCCAGCTGTCCATCAGCTGATTCATCTGATCTGCAGCAGCCTTGTAGCTGGTGACATTCGCAGCAACTTTCTTAGCCTCTTCAATCAGCGCTTCCTTCTTCTGCTTCGCTTCTGCTCTGACGGTATCCAGGTTGTCAAAGTAAGCTCTGCGGCGATCATTGAACTCTCTGCGAGCTGAGCTGAATGCCTGCCACAGATCATCATCCTGGGCACCGGCAGAACCGATCTGCTCCCAGGAATCCTGCAGATCGCGGAATGCCTGCTGTGTATCCTTCCACTTCGTGGATTCCTTCAGCTCAGCAGCCTTATCGACCAGCTTCTGCTTCTCAGCCGCATTTGCCTTGGCAGCCTCAGCTCTGACGCCGAACTGCTCGCAGGCCTTTGCAAAGCGCTCGTTGCTTTCCTTTTCCTTCGGCGTTCCGAAGTCATGCATCGCATCATACTTTGCCTTCAGATCTGCCAGCTTCGCTTCTGCATCTGCTGCATTGCTGTTCACAGCTGCTTCTGCTTCGCGGCAGAGTTCCTGCTTTGCATCAATTCCATTCTCCAGCTGATCGAGTGCATCATCCTTGAACTCGGTTCCGTATTCCAGAGCTCCGCCCTCGCATGCCGGATGTTTCCAGGAGAACATCGTGAAGGTACCATCGCATTCGATGCCGTACCATCTTCCATGTCCGTCCTCTTTCTCTTCACTTGCCATCACCGGATTCTGAGCTTCGTCGACGGCACCGTAAATCACTTCATATACCTTTCCGCCGAACTTCTTATGCGGGCGAATCTTCACCTTCGCATATTTCTCATCAAAACCAGGCAGCATTGCTTTCCAATCCATACTATCTCCTCCGCAACCAATGAATATCTTACCTTATTTACCCCCAAATGACACGCTTTTTCCGCATTCGGGGCCAATTTTCGTCTATTTTTCCGAAGATCCGAGCCTTCCGTAGAGGGCTGACAGGTCATGCATACTCCTGGCAAGATCGTCTGACAGGAACCCCGGCAGCACGCGCCACCTCCAGCTGTTTCCGGAGGTGCCTGGCACATTCATCTGAGCCTCCCTGCCCTTGACCAGATAGTCCTGGATCGGAATGATGCAGAGATCTGCCGTGCTGCGATACGCTTCCCGGATCAGATCCCAGGTCAGCTGGCCGTAATCCGAATTCATCGAATTCAGATACCTGCGCAAGAAGTCTCTGGATCCGTCATTCAGCTCCTCAATCCATGCCCGTACCGGCGGATTGTCATGCGTTCCGGTATAGACGACGCAATGATGATCATACCGGTATGGCAGATAGATGCTGTTCCAGGACGTGAAGGCATATTCCAGAATCTTCATGCCCGGAATCCCGGTATCATTCAGCAGCTTCGTATTCTCTTCCGTCACATTGCCGAGGTCTTCAGCAATCAGCCGAATCAAAGGACATTCCTCCTTCAGTTTCCTGAAGAAGCTCATGCCAGGTCCCTTCCGGAGCGTTCCATGTTCTGCCGTCTTCTCGCCATACGGAATTGCGTAATACTCCGAGAAGCCATGGAAGTGATCAATTCTCGTCACATCATAGAATTCCATGCTGCGCTTCATTCTCAGCATCCACCAGCTCATTGCATGATCCGGCTTCTTCCAGTCATATACCGGATTCCCCCACAGCTGGCCGGTGCTGCTGAACGCATCCGGCGCACAGCCCGCCACCTCGATCGGCGTTCTGTCCTTCTTCATCGCAAAGACATCCGGATGAGCCCAGGCATCTGCACTGTCGAGAGATACATAGAACGGCATATCTCCGATGATTTCGATGCCATGTTCTCCAGCATATTTATGCAGGCTGTTCCACATCTTCTCTGCTTCAAACTGCTGAAAGAAGATAAACGAAATCAGTTCTTTCTGTTCTTCTTCTACCTGCTCCAGAGCGTCCTTATTTCTGGTCTTGAATGGAAGATCCCATTCCTGCCAGCTCTTTCCCTGTTCCTGCTGCTTGATTGCCATGAACAGTGCATAGTCTTCCAGCCAGTACTGCTCTTTCCTGCAGAAAGACTGATAGTCTTCCTGCTGACCCATGCCTCGTTCAAAGAAGCGGTCTGCCGCAATCTTCAGAACCAGATAGCGATTCTGATATAACGCTCCGTAATCCACGGACTCCGGATCGCTGCCCCAGAAACGTTCCTGCAGTTCTCCTTCGGAAAGCAGTTCCTCTGCTTTCAGCTGATCCAGATCGATGAAGTACGGATTGATCGCAAAAGCGGAAATGGAAGCATATGGAGAATCTCCGAACCCGGTCGGACCGATCGGAAGAATCTGCCAGGCACTCTGACCGGCTTGTTTCAGAAACCGGATGAACTCTCTGGCCTCTTCTGAAAAACTGCCAATTCCGTAAGGAGACGGCAGAGATGAAATCGGATAAAGAACTCCGCAACTGCGCTGCATAAATGATTTTCCCTCGTTTTCTGCCGCTATTGTACCGCACGCCTGGTTCCGTGTCTGCTCAGAAAAATATCTTTCCATCGTTTCTAAAAATCTCATGCAAAAAAAGTACTGGACTTTTCTTTTTGTTGTTGTAATATAAATAACGCAATGCGGACATGGCGGAACTGGTAGACGCGCTGATTTCAGGGGTCAGTGGGGAAACTCGTGCAGATTCGAATTCTGTTGTCCGCACCATAGAAGAACGGCTGAATAAGCCGTTCTTTTGTTATATTCTCCGAAAAAGCACTGATGAACATAATCGTCTTCAGTGCTTTCTTCTCTGATCCGGTGTCATTTTCCCGGCCGTTCTTCTTTCATGCATGTATAGTCACTTCACTGCTTTCACGCACAGCCAGATATTCTTCGTATCTGTCTGGATATCATGGAAGCCTGCTTCCTTGACATCCTCCCACGAATAGAATTCGTGGGATTCCTGCTGTGCGGATAAAGATTGCACAGTCTTGTCTTACAGAGTATTCAGCGCCGCTTGTATGCACTTGATATCTCACATACGCCCAGTCGCATATAGGCTCCGCAGATAGTCGGCTTCGCCGGATTTCCGCACACTGTGCGTACTTTCGTGTTGCCCGTCCGATGTCTGGAACGGTTGCTCTTTCTGGATTCAGAAGCCCCAGCAGGCTTGATTGCTTATGCCGGCTGCCTTCATAGCCGCCAGCTCACGGTTGGAAATGTCTGCAAACTTCTCAAAATCGTTAATACATGCATCGATGTCCGGCGCATTTAGCGTATCAAGCGTATGCCGGATCAGGAATGCAGAGTACAGATCCCTCTGTACTGTGATACCGGAAATGATCTTGTATCGCTCATTCACCGGAGACGGAATATATTCTCCGGTATCGTGATGGAATTGAGACGCTTTATATGCAGAAGTCCGAATCTCATAGTACGGGATATCCATAACTTCTGCTTTTCTCTTCAGCTCCAGAAGGAATCTGCCTGGAGCGTGATTTTTAATCGAATGACCGTATCGCTTCTTCCGCTTGTACTTATGGATAATCTTTCCGTTTATTGCAGCTCCCCTGTCGCTCCGTTCGGTCTTTTTCGATCTTTTCTGCATTGCCTTCAGACTGACCGGTTCAACGATCACTTCGTTCGCGCTGCTCAGAATGCGGTTGATCTGCCGCCGATGAGAACAGAGGATATAAGCAGCTTCTTTTCTGTGCAGAACACGAATTCTCTTTTTCAGACGATTTGCCTGCCGGGAGATGTGCCATTTCTTTTTACCTTTTCGGACAGTTCCGTCGTCTGCATAGTTATCCGGATTTGCCATTCGCATCTTATGATCAAGAAGAGCCTGCAGATGCCGGACCTCTTTCTCATAGCGGATGGAATCCGGTGCCAGATTTTCCAGCATCACTTTTTCTTCCGATTCTGCGGCAACCGTTGAAGTCCCAATGTCAATGCCGACTCTGTGCCCTTGTCTGGTTTTTTCTTTATGCGGAGGGTCGCCTTCCAATACAATGACGGCATAATATTTCCATCCGCTGCTGAATTCGATCCGCTTCAGATAACAGTAGCGCACCCGGGCGCCTTTGTCCCTGACAGACTGCAAATATGCCGAATCCGGAGCCTTCAGTGCATAGTGACGTTTCATAAACACAAGATCATTCCATCCGTTCAGGCGAATCCCATTATTGTCTTTCTGGGGAATGGTATCCATATCCGTAAGCCTCTTAAAATGCAGGGATCTGCCTTTGCCATAGAGAACGGATTCAGCTCCTTTCCATACCTGGTCGGCGATCGCCTGCATCTGATGGGAAGTAAGCCATGCACTGTATCTGTGCTGCTGAACAGAAAGGTATTTTTCAAAATCTGTTTTGGAGAGGCCATATGATTTCTGTTTTTCCTGCATTAGCGCAGAAAGTTCTTTCTTCCGGCGTTTCTGAGCTTTGCTCAGGTCTTCTGTCTTCTTCCCTGAGAATCTGCGCCCGTATTCTTCTCTTGCATTCCGATAGGCACGATCAGAATTCAGCGCATTCATCCTCTGCTGTGCACAACAGACCATGAGATTGCTGGATTTCCATGCATAGAAAAAGCATTTATTGAAATGCGCTTCTGCAGATTTATCTGTATCAATTGGAATCCGTACCGTGAACATAAATGCTCTCTCCTAAGGTCTTGTCTTCTGCGTCTCTACATAATTCTGTATCGCGGCAGAACTCACATTCCCTGCTGTTGAGACAAAATAGCTTCGCGTCCATAAGGCGGACATCGATTTCAATGCAGGAAACTGCATTCTGATTTTGCGGGAAGTCGCGCTCTTGATCCATTTCATGATTTCATAAGGCGCCGTTGTGGGCGGAGCAGAAACAAACAGATGCACATGATCGTGATGGCACTCCATTGCAAGGATCTGAAGATCGTGCTGCCCGCACACTTCTGCCAACAGTTTTCTGAAGTATTCTTCTACACCCGCAACGTCGAACATTTTTCTGCGATAGCGAGGGCAGAAAACGAAATGATAATTCAGCAGCGAAACTGTCGTATTTGTGCGTCTGTATTCGTCTTTTTTCATATATTCTGTATAGCATGCCATGTAGCTGTAATATGCTATCAAAAGCTAAATTGTTAACAAATTTTATCCCGCCTAACCAACGATTGAAATACGTTGGCTTGCGGCGGCGGAAATTCTGTCAGACTTGCCATAGCTGTCTTTTCTTCTCCAGTTCTGCAAGCAACATCCTTCTCTTTTCTTCAGAAAAGTTCATGGCCGAAAGGACAAAGAAGATAATCGAATGCATTACTGCATGAAGAAATGCTTCATCCTGCTGTTCTTCCGTCAGATTCTGAAAGATCAGTTCCCCGATCCCGCCGGCAAGAAACTGTCCGCGGGTAAGATACTCTGCTTCGGGACAGATTCCGTTCTGATATAGAAATTCTGCCCAGAGCTCTGCCATCGCACTGGTCACCTGGCTGCGCACGTCCAGGATGAACAGACGATCCATAGCAGCAGCTCCTGAAGGCAGAAACCGGCTGTATTGTTTCAGGCTCTTCTCCATCAGCAGAGTCATCTGAATCAGCAGATCTTCCATGGTTCCGGAAGAATTGCAGAAAGCTTCTTTCCATTCCGAGAGATAAGCATCCCAGCTGCTTCGATGCATGCATGATAGAGAACATCCCTGGACGAAAAGTAATAGTAGAAGACACTTGGCGAAGCAGTCTTATTCCCTACCGCATCCAGCACATTGCGGATCGAGACATGCTCATACCCCTTCTCCAGGAATAACTGCTCTGCGGCATGGATGAATTCTTCTTTTCTGATTTCCGGATTTCCCGCTTTTCTCTTTCATAAAATGTGATTCTATAAATAAGCTGCCACGGCAGTCTGCTTCAGGCGAGGTAAATGTCAGTTTAGACTAACTTTATTAGATGATTTCTGATATGAGCATCCAGCACAGAAAAATCAGCTTCTGAGGAGGTTCATTCAGAGGCTGATTCATGCATGTATCACGCTTTTGCTTCTCAGTTCATTTCTGCTTCAGCATATCACTGAGAAGTTCTCTGGCTTTCTGATCATCTGCTTCGGTGAATCCTTCTTCGCTGATGACTGAGATTGCCCACGGCTTCAGGTACGTCATCGGAATATCATCGAGGATCAGAAATGCTTCATAGTCCGGATGTTCTTCCAGATAGGCAGAGATTTCCTGCTCTCTCGGAGCATCTTCTTCCTGGGTCGTGCCGGCTGATTTCACCGATCTGTCCAGACCTGCATCATACAGTTTCTGCATGCATGCTTCAGCGCCGAGGAATCGCCAGGAAGAAGCGATCACGATGGAGAGATCATACTCCAGGCACAGCCGTCCGACTCTCTGAACAATTTCCGGGCGGAAGAATTCAAAGCGATTCTCTGCGATGGCTTTCTGAAATTCTTCGGTATCCGGTTTTGGCGGAACGTTCACGACGCCGTCAAAGTCCAGAAACAGATAGCGGATGCCGGTATTCTGCTTCTGCGATCTGCGCATGGTATGGCGGATGTGATAGGCAAACAGAACGTGATTCATCTCTTCCTCTTCAGCAGTTTCAGTTTCGATGCAGTCCAGTCATAGGCACGGCTGATTGCAGCAGTCAGGACCGGCACCAGGATTGCGCCCGGAATGACAATCAGAAGGTCAATCCATTCAGCCTGCACCTGCAGGACATCCTGGAACAGAATGAGGCTGACCAGGATCAGTGCCCCCATCGTCCAGATGACTCCGACTCTGAGCTTTGTCGGAGGATAGTAGACCTTATACAGGGTATAGAGATACGTGAAGCAGGTCAGCAGGACAAAGATCATATCCGCTCTTGCTTCATGCATATGGAATACATCGGAAAGCAGAGAAACCAGAACGGCAGAAAGGAATACGGTAATCGAAGAAGGAAAGGCATTGCGGAATGCTATGGAAAGAAAGCTTCCCTTCACGCGTTCAAACGATGGTTCCATCTGCAGGATGAACGTCGGGACGCCGACTCCGAAGGTGCTGATCAGAGAAAGATGAATCGGCAGGAATGGATATTCCTGATGGCCGATGATCGTATAAAGCACTGCCAGCAGTACTGAGAAGCCGGTCTTGACCAGATACATGGAGCTTGCCCGGCTGATGTTGTTGATGACTCTGCGGCCTTCCTTGACAATGTCCGGCATAGTACCGAAGTCACTGGTCAGAAGGACGATGTTGGCGCTGTCTTTTGCGGCAGAAGAACCTGCTGCCATTGCGATGCCGACGTCTGCAGTTTTGAGGGCAGGCACATCATTGACACCATCGCCGATCATGGCAACCGTATGGCCCTGTTCCTGCAGAGCTTTCACCATTGCCTTCTTCTGCTCCGGAAGCACTCGGCCGAATACCGTGAAGTCCGTCAGTCCGCTCATATTGCGATGGCGGTTCTGGCTCATATCCACATAGCGGTCTGCCCGGTCGATGCCGGCGCTTTGTGCTAAGGCAGAAACAGTTCTCGGATCATCGCCCGAGATGACTTTCAGGCTGACGCCCTGATCATGGAAATACCGGATGATCTTTTCTGCATTCGGGCGCAGCACATCCCTGATCGTGATCATGGCCACAGGTTCAAGATCTTTCGGCAGGGAATCTTTTGAAATGGTGTCTTCCACGGAATGAGCAAGAATCACAACCCGGCATCCTGCCGCAGCAAAATCCTCAAGCCGATGATTCAGAGACGGAATTCCCTCCGGAAACAGGAAATTTGCAGCCCCGAGATAAAAGCTTCCTTCTCCTGCAAACACCAGGCCTGCATATTTGCGATCGGAAGAAAACGGAAGCATATCTTTTTCTGCATACAGCTTATTTTCAGCAAAGTGATCATGCAGAGCTTTATCGGTCGCATTTCCTTCCGAGAATACCCGGACATAGCTGCCCATGATGGAATTGATATGATTCAGATCTGCGTCTTCCAGCGGAATCACATCCTGGACCTTCATGGTTCCCTGGGTCAGGGTTCCGGTCTTATCCAGGCAGAGTACATCGACTCGGGCCAGAGATTCAATGGCATAAAGATCCTGGACCAGTACATGGTTCCGGCTCAGCCGGATCGTGCTGACTGCTAACGCAACACTCGTTAAGACAACCAGTCCTTCCGGAATCATGCCAACTAATGCGGATACGGTTTTCAGAATCGCCTCTGACCACGAAAGATGAAGCACGAAGTATTGAGTCAGAAACAAAGCTGCGCCTACCGGTCCGATGATAGCCGTGATCACCTGCAGTATTATCTGAAGTTCTTCCTGCAGCATGGATCTGGCCGGCTTGTACTTGCGGGCGTCCTTCATGATCGTCTCGCTCGCATTGTCTTTGCCAGTATGAAGAACCGTGCATTCGGCCGAGCCGGACGTGATGATCGTGCCCGCATAGAGCAGGTCTCCCTGCTTGCGGATCAAAGCTTTCGACTCGCCCGTCAGCATGCTTTCATTGACTTCCAGGTAGCCCTCTTCCACAACTGCATCAGCAGGTATCTGCATGCCGTTTTTCAGACGGATCGCATCGCCTGGTACAAGCTGGTCTGAACGAAGCACGATCCATTTTCCATCCCTGCATACTTCAATCTCGGCAGCCACCAGCAGGGACATCTTGTCCATGACCTGCTTGGCCTTGAATTCCTGCAGAGTTCCGATGATGGCATTGGCACAGATCGTCAGATAGAACAGCGCATTAGAAATCTGTCCGGTAATGAGAACCAGAATCAATAGAATCGTATTGATCAGATTGAACAGCGTGAATACATTGCCCTTCACAATCTGCGGATACGTTCTTGTCATCCGCTCCGGAGACTGATTCAGCTTTCCTTCTGATGCAAGCCGATCTGCTTCCTTCTGAGTCAGTCCTCTGCTCATTCCGGATCAGCTACCTCTTTTCCAAGTATCATTTCCGCCATCCTGCGGCGCATTCTGCCCGCGCTTTCTGAGGGCAGTACATTCTCTTCACAGGATCTTACTTCGGAGGCATAAAGATCCGCAAATGAGCCAGCAGAACGAGGCTTCATGCCTGCACACACCGCTGCCAGAAACGCCGAAGCATGAGCAGCTCCGCTGCCGGAGAGATCCTTGTCATTCATCGTCTTCGGAGCAGGAATCGAGATGCAGGAACGTCCCTCTGCATAGAGGCAGCCCCCATTCTGCAGATAGACGATGACCGTATTCCCGGTTTCCTTCGTCACCGACTGCACGATCGCAATCAGGCTGTCTCCCTGTCCTCTTGCCAGCGTCCAGGCTTCTGCTTCTGTCAGATGCATGACCGGATGCAGCCCATACAATGCCTTCATGAGCAGAAGATCAATCATCACACCCTGCTCGCCCAGCCTTAAGAAGATCTTTCCACGCCAATTCTTCAGCACCTTTAACAGTTCGTCTTTCCCTTCATGCGCAAAGAGATCCCCGCTTACATACAGCCAGGAAATCTCACTTTCATCAATTCCTTCCAGTTCCGAAGCATCAAAGCTGTATTCGGAACCAGGCACCATCATCATGCCGGTATTTCCCTTCGGATCAATCATGGTATACGTGCATCCGGTGATGCCGGAAACCTTCAGAGGCGGAGTGATTCCCCTTGCTTTGAGGGATTCTCTCACGAAGTCTGCATACTGCCCTTCTCCTGCAGACGAAAGGAGCGTATATGGCATATTCAGAGCCTGAAATACTGCTGCCGCACAATATCCCTCTCCTCCTGCCCTAAGCCAGGTTCTTTCTGCATTCAGGTCTTCATTGCCTTTCGGAAGCGCCTTTACCGAAGCTGCAAGATCTGCAGCCGATGCGCCGATCATCAGTACGTTTTTCATGTTACTTATTATAGAATGCAATCATCCTGTTCAAGAAACGTTTTTCCAGGCAGAAATCCGGAAGTGTCAAAAAAGCTGAACCGCATCTTCATGCATGTTCAGCTTTTTCTGATGGTGGTCCCAGGCAGAATTGAACTGCCGACACCGGCATTTTCAGTGCCGTGCTCTACCGACTGAGCTACAGGACCAATGGTTGCGAGGGAAGGATTTGAACCAACGACCTCCGGGTTATGGGCCCGACGAGCTACCAGGCTGCTCTACCTCGCGATGTGAAATAAAACTTGAATCAGGATGTAACAGAATCGATGGCGGAGGAACTGGGATTCGAACCCAGGCGCCACTTGCATGACCTGCCGGTTTTCAAGACCGGTCCCTTCAACCGCTTGGGTATTCCTCCAGTCCAGTGGAACCTGCAGGACTCGAACCTGCAACCAGTCGGTTATGGGCCGACAGCTCTAACCGATTGAGCTAAGGTTCCAATCGATTGAAACCTGACTCAGGAATGGTAGCGAGGGTGAGACTCGAACTCACGATCTTCCGGGTATGAACCGATTGCTCTAGCCAACTGAGCTACCTCGCCATAGCATATGGTCGGGATGGCAGGATTTGAACCTGTGACCCCTTGATCCCAAATCAAGTGCACTACCAAGCTGTGCTACATCCCGATAATGGTGCGCCGAACAGGAGTCGAACCCGCAACCTTTTGATTCGTAGTCAAATGCTCTATCCAGTTGAGCTATCGGCGCATGTGCACATCAAATTCAGTGCCTACCTATAGTATCAGACCTCCGCAGGAATTGCAAGCAGCTTTGCAGAATGTTTTCCGTGAAAATTTTCACTCGGTCTGTCCTGCTCCTCGCTCATATGCTGGGGTATCCGTGAACTGCTTTCCATCCCGTTCCGGGATGGTTACCGGAAGTGTACCAGTCCCTTCTGCTTCTCCGAATAAGACATCCAGAGCAGCCGGAATATTCGGCCCGTAAGTTCCTTCCGGCTGATGATCTTCGTTCAGTGAAGACACTCCGGTCGGGTTATAGACCGCAGCGAGAATCGACGCATCCGGATAGCTGGAACAGTCGTACGGAACCCCGGCTGAGATGACTGCACATGGAATTCCTTTCTCCTTTGCAAGCTCCGTGATTTCCTGTACTGAAGGAATCATCGAAGATTCTTCCGGATCCAGCTGCGTGAGGTTGTCATACCAGCTTGTGATCACCACGAGGTCTGCATCTGAGACCGCCTGCTTCAGGGCGTTGAGATTTCTTCCGAAGTCATAATTCAGGAATACGGCTTCTCCTTCTGCATGTCCTTCCTGTTTCAGGCGGTACCACCCGTATTCCAGAGCATTGGTTTCGCTCTGCTGAGCACCGGCAAAGACGACTCTTTTTCCAGCCGGATCAAACGGAAGAGAATCTCTGCCGGCCAGGACTGTCACTGCGTCATCCGCAAGCTTCCGTTCCGTTTCATGATGATCTTCGCTGCCGACGATTTCCGCAGCGCGTTCTTTCTGCTGGTCTGCATCAATCGTGCTGTAATCCTGTTCCAGGATGCCGCGGGACTGCTTCAGCTTCAGAATGCGGAGCACCGATTCATCAATCTGCTCTTCGGAAATGGTTCCATCCTTCACCATCGCTTCCAGCGAGTCCAGATACTGATTCATCTGATCGATGGAATCCTTCCCGCTCATGGCGATCGGCATCAGCAGAATATCCGCCCCTGCCTGGATGGCAAGTCTTGCGGCATCATCTTTCGTGAAGTTCTGTGCGATCGCGTCCATCTGCAGGCTGTCGGTCGTGATGACGCCTTCATAGCCCATCGTTCCTCTCAGATAATCTGTCAGAATGGCATGCGAAAGCGATGCAGGAAGAACGATTTCCCTGCCGTCTTTCTGGCTGATGGCAGTTTCTCTTTCTTCTTCCGGAAACTGGATATGCGCACTCATCACCATCTCTATTCCGGAGTCAATGCCCATCCGGAACGGAACGAGTTCTGTCTTTTCCAGTTCGGCAAGGGATTTATCTACGGAAGGAAGACTGGTATGGGAGTCCTCCGACGTATCGCCATGGCCAGGGAAATGTTTCCAGCAGGCAATGATATTGTTCTGATTCAAGCCTTTCTGATAAGCAAGCGCATAAGTCCCGGCGGTTTCCGGATCCTCGCTGAAGGAACGAACGCCGATGACCGGATTGGCCGGATTGGAATTGACATCAGCATCCGGTGCGAAGTCGGTATTAATGCCTAAGACACTCAGCTCTTCGCCGATCACCTCTGCGGCCTGTTCTGCATGGTCCGGATTTCCGGAGGCAGCCAGTGCCATATTGCCTGGCATGGAAGTTCCGTCTTTCAGGCGGCAGACGACGCCCCCTTCCTGATCGATGCCGATGAACATGCCATAGCCCCCGGATGCCTGATTGAGCTGCTGCATCGATAGAATCAGTCCGGCGGTTCCCGCTGCATCGCTGTAATTCTCAGAGAACAGAATCACGCCGCCGAAGTGATAGTCCTGAAACAGCTGGGCGGCTTCCTCATTCATCTCCGTGAAATCAGAACCGTTCCAGGTACGGACATCAATGATAATCATCTGCTCCAGTTTTTCCCGTAAGCTCATGGAGGAAAGGAGTTCGTCTTCCCGGGAAGCGTAGGCTTCTTCGGAAGGTAAGGAAGATGGTGAGGAGTTCCCGGAAGCAGCCGGAGCGCTGCAGCCATAGAGCGCCAGCATCGCCGCAAGCAGAATCCTTATAGAAATACGAAAGTTCATCCGTCTTCTTTCCTCCCGGAGATCATAGATTTCTTCAGATCTTTTTTCATTTTAGAACAGCTGAAAGCAGATGAACAACGCGTTTTCAGCACGTTCTTCAGAAATGGTGCAATTTTGCAGTACTCACGGTCAGTTTTCGCTTAAAATAATTGTGAGGTTTCTGAAACCTAGGGGGATTAATTCATGGCTGAATCAAGAAATGGTCTTGCGGAAGGCAGCCGCATCCTGCGATGCACTCCGGAAGAGTTCTCACAGGCTCTTCCTTTTTCCGTTTTCAAGGCCGCAGATTTCCACGCTGGCGAAGGCTTCGTACTGCAGTCTTTCCGGCGCAGCTGCCGGGTCGTGCTTTATTCGCTGAACGGAATCGGAAGAGTCCGGCAGGATTCTCTGGAATTCCTGCTGAAGAAGAACCAGGCTGTCATGATGGACATGAGCCAGCCGATCACGATCTCTTCCTTCGAGCATCCCTGGCATGTGCAGTGGATCATGATCACCGGCAGCGGCATGAAGGGATTAGCACCGATCCTTCAGAATAATTCGAAAGCTGCGGTCTGCGATCTTTCTGAATCACTCTGGGAGGAATCCTTCAGCAGTATCGTTGACAGCATGGAGAATCGGTCTACCGAGACCATTCTGAAAGCAAGTCTGGCAGCCGATCAGATTCTGACCGCGATGGCCGTGAACCAGATCCATCAGCTCGGCGAAAACAACCGGGAGCAGATGGAAGCGACGGCTGCCTATATCCGCACACATTACACGGAGAATCTGGATATGGACGACCTGCTGAAGCTCTCACGCATGTCACAGTCGTATTTCGTGAAGATGTTCCGCTATGTCAACGGAACGACTCCGTATAATTACCTGCTCAGCTGCCGCATCAGCAAAGCGAAGGAACTTCTGGAAATGACGGACGAACCGATTGCGCAGATCGCTTCGGAACTCGGGTTCCGGGATGTAAGTGCCTTCAGCACCCGCTTTGCCGGCATGACCGGAATGAGTCCGCTGAAATACCGCAAAATGCAGGCAATGAAGCGCAAGAGCTACGATTGACACTCCCACGGCTAAAGCACGTGGGATTCTTGAGAAGTCTGACTGCTTACGCAATCCTTATTCTCAAAGGGCTTGCCAAAAGCCCGCTGCACAGTCCCTCGATGCCGAGGTTCTGCTTACCTGGCAATGTTGCACGCTCCGTTGATGTCCGCATTGACGAGCGTGTTTTCTTTGGTACGGTACAGTCCGCGTTTGATGCGTTTGCCGGAAAATGAACTGGTATACGGATGCTTTGCATCGTACACGGGAATCTCGTCACCGTCTAAGAACGATGCCTTTGACGTGTAGGATTCTTCCGTTTCGATGTACGCAATGCCGTATCGTTCGCACAGCGTTTTTAAGTACGTGCGAAGCTGGTCAAACGGGATCTGAACAAACTTCTGATTGTTCGCTTTCCCCATGTTGACAGCCCGTTTCTGATCAGCGTTGTGTCCGACAATAAGCGTGCCGATATCATTGGCAATGCAGTAATCAACGATATGGCGTGCCGCCTTGTGCATGTAGTCTGTCACCTGCCGGTTACGCTTGTCTGTGATGCGGCTCATGCGAGCTGTAAAGCCTTTGACGTTCTGATGGTCTTTGATCGATGCATAGTGTGCAAGCTGCTTGTTGTACCACTGGTTGATTGATTTGAGCTTACGTCCGTCAACGATGAAGGACGTCCCTGTGGTTGTCACACACGACGCAAGATTGTCGAGACCGACATCAATGGCTAATACATTGTCCGCATTCAGATTCTGCGGCTCGTCTTCCTGCTCGTAGCAGTATTGAATCTTCAGTGCCTTGCCGTTCAGAACAGGCACGATGCGGACTTCAGCGATGTGCTTTCCTGAAATTCGGTCAGGTACTGGAATACATATGGAATCCAGGTCCGGATGCTGCTTTGAAAACGCACGACTCATCGGAACGATCAGATTGCCGTTTTTGATGCTGATTGCGTTCGCTGAAAGCACCAGCAGATACTTTCCGCCTTTCGTGCGGTAGTGCGGAATACGCACTTTCTTGTCGTAACAGCCGGACTTCTTTTTGCTCAGCAGCGCAAAGAAAGACCTGAAGGCATGATCACACGTCCGCAAGATCTGCTGAGAAACACCAGCTTGTAACAGCTTGTAATTCTCATTGTCCTTGCAGAGATGGTAGTTTTCTTCGTACCGCAGATACTTGTTCGTTGCAAAGAAATACTGGCGGATCTGGTACAGTCCAACGTTGTACAGATTATTTGCATATGCACACATCTCAAGGATCGCTTCGTACTGGTCCTTCGGCAGATGCCGAATGTAGTTTGTCTGCGTCAGATACATGACGTCACCTCCTTTCTGCTTATATGATACGGGTACAGCGGCCTTTCTCCCCATGGCTGAAGCTCATGGGGAGAAAGGCCGTTTTCTATAAGAGCGGAAAGGACGGCATTCTAAAGTGGCCCCGTTGTCAAGGACAGTTTTCTGACAGTTCGGGTTTCTGAGGGTCACATGCATTGATCAAGACGGAAGACAGCTGAATCATAGCTGTCTTCTTTCTGTATTCAGCAGGTTTCAGAGAGATGTTTCCGGATCATCAGTGCTCGGATGATTCATTCTGCGCATGACGAAAACATCTTCTGGCCAGGGGAAGTAAGCTGCTCTATTCTTTCTGTGCCTGTATCAGTAAAGAGCGTCCATTTCTGTGACGTAGTCAAATGGCGGTGTGTTCTTCCATTCCTGCGGATTCTCAAGCTTCTTCTTCAGTTCTTCATCTGCTGTTTCGTAAGCTTTTCCTGCTGCTCTCACTCGCTCCAGAAGTGCTTCCAGTTCTCTGATTTCCTCATTGGAGTCTTCAATGAGCGTATTCAGTTTCTGAATTTCTTTCTTCAGCTTCTTCTGATCTGTCGCAATGATGTGCATCGGAAGGAGCTTCTTTTCTGCTTCCTTCTTCTTCTGAACGTTTTCTTCCCGCTTCTTCTTCAGATAGTTCAGATGATCCTCTACCAGGCTTTCAACCGGCCTCATCCGATCTCCTGCGATACCGTAGTAGTTATCTAATGGATAGACTCCTGTAGTCTTGTACTGATAGAACTCCGCAGGAGTAAGACCGGCAAGATCATACTGATAAGCTTTCTCATTGTAGTGGTGCATATAGCCTGCAATCAGATCTCTGACTGTCTGATAGTCCGGACACATCTCGATCAGCTTCAGAAGCTGGCACTTCATTCTTCCGAAGAAGGATTCCATCGGTGCGTTGTCCTGGCTGTTCCCTCGCCTGGACATGGACTGCACGAAGCCGTCATCTTCGAGCAGCTTCTGAAAGGTAACGGACAGGTACTGACTCCCCTGATCGGAATGAATCAGAGCGTCCGGATGATTCAGTTCGCTGCGATGCTGGTCCATCATACGGTGATAGGCTTCTGTAACCAGAGAGACATCCATATGCCTGCTTACTGCTGATCCCAGGATTTCCCTCGTGAATCCATCCTTGAACGCACACAGATAGCAGAGCTCGCGATTACTTCCATAGTAGAGATAGGTAATGTCTGTCAGGATCACTTTCCGCGGGCTGTCACCGAAGTCACGATCGACATAGTTCTGCTTGGCATCACATGGATGGAAATGAGTTGCCTGTCCCTTATAGGCATCTTTATGAGGGACATATGCGGTAATGCGCATTTCTTTCATCAGTCTGGTGATCCGTTTTCTGCTCACCCTGAGATCGTAATCACGCCACAGGTAAGTACGGAAGGTCCGCGCTCCGGGAATTCCGCAGTGCTTATGGATGATTGAGATCATCTTCTCCTTGATCTCCCGGTCTTCTTTCTGCGTTTTCGTTTCCACAGGATTCTCAAATCGTTTCTTCCAGCTGTAATAGCCGCTGGAACTGCAGCCGAAGATCCGGAACAGATCTGATGCCGAGAACTGATGAACATGTCCTGCTGGCTGAGTCTCCTGCTTCTGAAGAGTGTAATACACCATTCTGAACTTCTGATGGTTCTTCAGTTCGGATTCGATGATGTATTCGTCTCCGCCAATAGTTCGTGTACTTTTTTTTCCAGTTCGAGCAGTGCTTCCAGATAAGCTGTCCGTGCTTTGTAATAAGCGGCTTCTTCCTCCGGCGTCAGATCTCCCATCTCATCACGGGGAATACTCCCGTCAAATCTGGAAGGATCAACGAACGATCCGTCTTTCTCCATCTCTCTGGCACGCTTGGCAGCACTGTTTGCACGATCAGTACCCAGTTCCTTTACCGGGAAGCCGAGTGATTCATAAGCTTCCACTCCCGTCATTCCTTTGTTCATCTGCTGACACATCCTGATATAGAACTCCGTCTTGTAGATCAGATTCGTTCCGTGAATGTCCTTCACGTATTCGTTCTTCTCTGCAATTTCCTGAATGGCACTGCGTTTCTCGTAATACTTCGTTTTCTTCTTACCCATCTCTATTACCTCTCTATGATTCCGATGGTATCACAGCACCAAGATCTGCAGCGTGCTTCCGTGCCTTTTCTGCAGACCTGGCCATCATGCGGTCATACTTTGCCTGTTCCCTGGAAAGGTATTCCTGGTATTCCTGCTCAGAAAGATTGTTCAGATAGACGGCAAAGTCCATCGGTGTCTTTCTGCCGCGGTTCCATTGCGGCCGTTCAAAGTTGTAATAGTCAATGTAGTCATTGATTTTCTGCCGGATCTCAGACGTATCATGGGCATCGGAGAAGTCAGCTTCATCTTTCATATGCCCGAAGAAGGATTCCATGGATGCGTTATCCCAGCAGTTTCCACGCCGTGACATGGACTGAACGAATCCCATCTTCTTCAGCTTCTTCTGAAACGCATCGGAAAGATACAGTGCCCCCTGATCGGAATGAAATACCATTCCTGTCGAACAGACGGTATTCTGATCCTGATCTTTCATGATTCCGCTCAGCATCTCATCAGTAAGGTTCAGATCCTGTGTATCGCTTACTGCAGAAGACAGAATCAGGCCGGAAACACTGTCTTTGATCGGAGAGTAATAGGAAGTATTTCCCCGGCAGTCTTTGATATAGGTGACATCTGTCATGACCTGTTCATAAGGTTTCCCAAGACGAAATCTGCGCTTCAGCACATTCTCTTTCCGGTTCCTCTGAAGCAGTTCTCTGGCTGCCTGCCTGGATTTCTTCGGTGCTCTGACCGTACACAGCAGTCCGGCCTTTCTCATCAGCCTCTGAACTTTCTTGCGGTTCATGACCGTCTTCTGCAGCTTCGGCATCATCATGGTCACCATGCGGGTTCCTTTCGGATATCCGCGGTATTCAATCACTTTCCTGATCCGTTCAATGTCTTTCTCATCCTGACGCTGTTTTCCGTTGGAAACATAGTATCTCAGACGATAGAAGCGAGAGTGGCTGAAGCCGAGGATTCTGCACGCACCGCTGATCGAGAATCCTCTGACGTAAGGGAAGGCTTTCACCTGATCATGAATGAGATCACACACTTTCCGGAGAGTCTCAGGAGAAGTAATACGAAGGCTTTCTCTTAGCTCACTCATTTTTCTCTCTTCCATCTTCTCCATCAGCTCGCACAGTTTCTTCGCGGTGCTGAGATCCAGAGCGGCAAGATGAACCTTTCTGTTAACACGATCCGGCTTCCAGTGCAGAAGCTTATATCGAATCCGCATCAGTTCTCCCGCGCTGAGCAAGTCTGCAGGAATCTCAAATACCTGCATTACATCCAGAATCGGAAGGTCTCTGATCAGATAAGCACATTCATAGAATTCTGATCGGAGGGAAAGTTTTTTCCGGGTGACTGTTCTGACCCAGGAACAGCTCTTCAGTTCAGAAATCACTTCATCGGAACGGAAAAATTTACCCGTAACAGGTAATTTTCCTTCCAGAAGGAGTTTAAGCCTATGGATTCTCTGATAACCGATCCGGTTCGGATCAATGCCGTGCTCCTTCAGAAGCGTTCTAAGGTCAGTGCCAGGATATCTCCTTATCGCTTCTTTAACGAACGCATCTGAAAAAGAGATGCCGCCACGAGCTCTGACGAATACTCCGGTGTCAATGAGCAGCTGGATTTCTTCTTCTGAAAGCTTCGGCGCAGAAACAGAAATCGAAGGCCCATTTCCATTGGTGGGGTGACCATGTTTTCTGAAATTCTCAGTCAGTTTCTTAATCACTTGGTTCCCTATCATTTTCGTGGAGATTCCATTGTTCTCCAGGAACTTGCGGATCTCGTGATGAGAGACATACCAGTCATACATCCGGCATCTGAACTCATAGGTGAATGCGATGTGATTCGTCCGGATGAATTTCACATTCGGATTAGCCTGGAGAATCTGGATTTCCTCTGGAGAGAAGAATACATAATCAGTTTTAGGATTGCGTTTTCTGGATTTTCTGCCCATAAAAATGGCCCCTGCAGGAGGACCTCAGCACTGTCAGAGTGCTGTCCTTTCTACAGGGACCACTTTATTCGCAGTGCAGTCCCTTTTCATATGAAAAAAGAGGCTGCTGCAGTCTCATGCATGCATGAGGGCAGCGCGCCTCTTTCAGGAAATGATTCAGTTAGCGGAACCAGCCGCCAGAGAAGCAGCAGCTTCGCCGGCGATCTTGCCGGAGACGAATGTCCAGGACTGAGCCTGTCCGCCCCAAGGAGAATAAGCTTCACCCTCTTTGTTGCAGACGCCTTCGCTGTCCTGACCGACTGCGAACAGATTCGTGATCGGAGTGCCGTCTTCCTTCAGGACATTCATGTTCACATCGACATCGAGTCCGCCGACCGTGCCATAAGAATAGCCTGCGCATTCGAACAGATAATATGTCTGGTCTGCATCGCCGAGTGATGCGGTGAGCTTGTCAGCATCCATGCCGAGCTTTTCGGCAAGTTCTGCCGGAGTGCCGGACCATGCATTATTCGTTGCGATTGCCGCATCGACGATCGTGTCGAGGTCTTCAATCGGAGTTCCTGCTGCCGGAACGGTGCCGCCCTGATTCAGGCCGAAGATCGATACTGCTGCAGTCGTTTCCGAGAGGCCTTCGGTCTTCATCTTCTCAAGATCTTCTTCCGTATAGGCATTGTAGTAATGGAAGCCCGGTGCATAGGCGATGCCGACGGTCAGCTCGCTGTTCGTGGTGCCGGACTCATCCGTTGTGCCGAGAATTGCGCCGGTCTCATCGATCTCCTTGGCATCGGAAGTCGTAGCGATCGCGGAGAGAATTGCCTTCTGATCTGCGGTCAGCGTATCATCGCGGATGATGTTCGGAACCTGGGAGACGTGGATCATCGGCAGAGTGCCGAGTGCATACGTTGCGCCGCCGACGCTCTGACCCATCTGGATGCCAGTTCCCTTGTTCACGGTATCGCCGATCGTATGAACGGTGCTGCCGTATACTTCCTTCATCATGTCATCATTTCCGAGGAAGCCGCCGGTAGCGAGGATTACGGTTCTGCCGTAGATCTCATAGGTGGTTCCATCGTAATACTGAGCACGGACACCGGTGACGTTTCCATTGTCATCCGTGATGAGCTCTTCGGCAGTAAGCTCGGTCATGTAGTCGTTCTTCTCGTTCATTGCCTTTGCCTTCTCAAGGGCATTGCGGAACTGATATGTATGATCCGGTCCGAATGCATACCACTTCGTATTGTTCTCGTCAGCAGTGTAGACGGTCCATTCCTTGTCCCAGTCGGTCCGCACGAAGCTGCCAAGCAGGCCATTCAAGCCATCGAAGCTGTAGTCGAAATTATCCATGTAATAGTCCAGTGCGGAACCGCTCTGGTAGACTGCTTCCTTGATGACGTCTGCCTTCTCATCAGTTCCTACATATTCGAGCCAGGTCTTGTAGACATCGTCTTCATCGATGTAGTCTTCGCCATTGTTGTACTTCTCAGCAAGGTTCTTGGAATTGAGTGCCATCGGGCCGTAGACGGAAGCGGAGTTTCCGCCGATCTCGCCGGCTGCTTCGATGCCGAAGACTGAAGCGCCTGCCTTGGCTGCTGCTGCATAAGCCATGAGGCCGGATCCGCCGAGGCCGACGACGATGACGTCATAGCCGTCCTTGACGACCGTATCGGTCTTCTTCTCGACGGAAGTGCGCCATTCGGTATCATTGCCGCCGGCATCATTGATGGCAGCAGCGACGATGTTCTTGATTGCACCGGATGAAGTCGTAGCACCGGTGATGGAGTCGACATCGAGAGACTGTGCATCGATGATGCGCGGGATCAGCAGGCTCTCAGCAACCGAGAACCACTGCCCGGTTGCAGAGTCGGTTTCCTTGGTGATCTTGATGTCCGTGATCTTCTGATCCTGGATCGTGACATCGCCGGTCATCATGCCGGTGACGCCGAAGCTGGCGACCGTTTCCGTATAGGTGCCGTCTTTCAGGCTGGTCTTTGCGGCAGTACTGGTATCTTCTCCCTTGGCCTGGGCAATGACGTCTGCCATAGCGGTCTTAACGGCATTGGAAGTCTCGGTAGCACCGGAAACCGCATCGATGTCAGCAGACTGTGCAGACATGATTTCGTTCTGCAGGTCCTCGACGGCGGCACCGCCGATGGACTCGGTTTCTCCGGATGCGTCAATCGTGACAGATTTGATGGCATCGGAGCTGAATTCTGCAGTGACGGTGACGTCGCTGCTGTGGCCGCTGGCACTGGCCGTGTAGGTTCCGGCCGTATAGAGGGCCGAAGCGCTGGCAGAAGCAGATGCTGCTGCGGATGAAGAACTGCATCCGGCCAGGGATACTGCCATTAAGGCCGAAAGCAAAGTGATCAGAGATTTTCTCATCTTTTCCTCCCTTGTGAGCTGATTCACGTTTATACTTTAAACGTTGGAACTGTTCCAAGGTCAAGGGGGGGTACGATGAATATTCTTGAAGCAAGCAGAGCAACCGGGGTTTCCAGAGATATGATCCGGTTCTACGAGAAGAAAGGCATCCTTTCCCCGGCCCGGAATCCAGGCAATCACTATCGGGAATACGGGATGCACGAGATTCATCAGATTATACTCGCCCATCAGTACAACAGCATGGGCGTGGATCTCGATACGATTGCGAAGATGTTCCGCAAGCAGGATCTTCTGCAGGCAGAAACAGAACTGAGCCAGGGTATCGCACAGCTGCAGGAAGAAGCAGAATGGGCTGCCGAACGGCTGGAGAATGCAAAGCGGCTGCAGGCCCTGTTTCCACTTCTGAAACAAGAAAACATGCAGGAGATCTCCGAACGCCCTGCTTCGTGCTATCTGCCGGGAACGGGAAACAGTTCTTCTGCCGGTCTGCCGGTAGTCCGGCTTCATCTTGGAGAAACGTTCTTCCAGGATCTTGGAATCATCTGCTGGCGCTCACCCCGGAAGAATGAAAAAGCCGGCATTGCGCTGGCTCCGGGGATCTATCTGCGCAAGCTCGTCCGCCATTCCGCTTCTGAGCTCTTCAGCAGAAAAGAAGCAGAAGAGCTGAAAGAAGGATGCAGAAAGGACGGATGGGATATCGGTCCGGACTTCTTCATCTCGCAGGTGCTCTGCGGTCAGGGAGATGCTCATCCTGATCTGCTGTGCATTGAGGCTGCTGCTCAGCCTTCGCGGTAATAGCGGATCGAGGTTTCTTCCGGTTCGTTCAGTTCAAACGAGATATTGCGTTTCTGCCTGCTGCTTTCCCAGCTCATGGCATCTGCAGCGGTTTCATAGTCCGCAATCAGCGAAACGCGGTTTTTATCCGGATCGGCGCCGATCTCGCAGTGAGGGACTGACATGCATTCAGAGATCTGCCGCTCGATGCATTCCAGTGCATCGGAAAGATCAGTTCCTTCGCTCAGTTCATAAATCGTGATTACCCGGTACATGTTCATTCTCCTGTCTCTTCCAGTGATGCTGAGGCAAATGCGGCCCATGCCGCATTGACGATCACAGATGCTTTCATCTCTGCCGAAAGCTCCGGCAGCACTTCCTTTTCGATTCTCTGATACGTATTGCGGTCCATCGGAACGGAACCGGAAAAGCCTTCTTCCGTAAGCACTGCAAAGTGATATCCGCCTTCGGCCGGCATGAAGTACATGGTCTGGATCTTCAGATCAGGCTGTTCGTTCAGAATAGCTTCTTCCATCAGATGTTTTTCCAGTTCCACCGCCCGGTCATCGAGGCCTTCTTCAGCAATCAGGATCTTCTCCATCATCTCATTGGGATCGCTGACCCGGCGGATCAGATAGCCCGGATATTCCTGTTCTCTCGAAAGATCGGGATGATCCGGATCTTCCGGCAGATGGATGAGAAGCTTATGCTTCGGGTCTGCATAGACGCATTCATAGCGGATCAATGCCGAGAAGCCGCAATGGCTGCACGTGAACGAGAAGAGACTGCCATCCAGAATCCGTTCTTTCAGTTCCGGAAATTCTTCTGGATTGATCGCAGAGTATTCCGGGATCGTTTCCGTATGCCGGCATTTCGGGCAGGTAAAGGAAAATGTCTTTTCACTGGTCATGGGTCAATTGTAGCAGAGAAGAGAAAAAGGATCAGCGATTTTCGCTGACCCAGGTCCATGCTTTATCGGTGGCGATCCATTTTCCTTCGCCGATCCGGATCCAGTCATAAGAGGGATCATCGTGATACACCTCATAGACCGGATATGTTTCCCCGGATGCAGTCTTTCCGAGAACGGACGCAGAAGCAGAATGATCAGAGCGGATCCGGATGCGCTCATGAACTGTGATCGTTCCGGACGAGGCTGATGAAGAAGACTTGCTGTATTCGGTCGATTTCACCCATGTCCACGCTTTATCCGTGGCAATCCACTGGCCATCCGCGATGCGGATCCAGTCATAGGAAGAATCGCCATGATAGACTTCATAGACCGGATAGTTCTGACCAGGAGAAGCCTTTCCGATGATGCCTGCAGAGACAGAATGAGCACTGCGGATATGGATTGCAGAAGAGCCGATAGTCACATATCCGCCTGCTCCGGAAACCTGCTTCGAAGTGCTACCGCTCAGGTCTTCGACCGTGCGGATCGAAGAAGGCTGATAGACACCCCAGCTGCCCTGGTCGGCAATCCACTGCCCGGTCCCAATCTGATACCACGTATAGCCGCCTGCTTCTTTCACCGCATAGATGGAATAGGTTTTCCCCTCCGATGCCTTGCCGAGTGATTTTTCAGAGACGGACGGACCAGAGCGGATGTTCAGACCGCTTACCGTGACTTTAAAGGTTCCGATGGAGGAAGCTTCATAGGAAGCGGATGCTACAGAAGCGGTCGGCGCGGGAGATGCAGAGGCTGTCGGCTCTGGCGTCGCGGACGCAGATGGAGATGGAGTCGGTTCCGGGGTTGAAGTCTGAACCGGGGCAGCCGTCGGTTTTTCAGATGGCGGCACGGAAACCGCCGGATCGCTCTTCTTTCCAGAACATCCTGCCATGGTCAGGCTGAGCACCAGCATCACGCTGGCTATGATTGTTTTCTTCATGAGGATTCCTCCCCTCTTCTATCTCTGATTCTAGCAGGGAAACCGGAAAGAGCCTCTTAATGATTGCTTAAGATTGAGAAGGCTTTGCGTAAGGGTCATAGCCCATTGCCGCAAATGCCCAGTCTTCATCGACTTCTCTCGTATGGCGCAGCTTTTCGGGAAGCTTCGGAATCGCATCGGAGAGGATGCCTTCATAGAGTTCTTCCGGCAGCTGCACTGCCTGGCCGAACCCGTCGTCAGTCTCAATGGAGAGCTGTGCTTCTTTCTGTCCGGCCAGGAAAGAATAGTAAAGATTCTTGACCTTCAGGCCGGGATACTGGTTCATGAGGCTCCCTTTCAAGATCACCTTGCATAGTTCAATGACATGATCATCGCGCTGCTGATCGAAGATCATGATCTTCTCCGCAAGCTGATTGGAATTGATCACCGTGCGGATTTCATAGTTCTTCAGAAGCTCTTCTTTCTCCTCCGGATCGAACTCCTCCAGGAATTCAGACACCGGATCTGCGCTCTCTTCGGAAGGATTGACGAGCTGAATCAGATAGCGATCCGTGCGGCTGATATAAGCCATCGGATAATAGATCGCATTCTCTGCATTGCAGGAAGGACATCTGGTCTGGAAGATCTCTGTGTGGAGCACTTCATTCTTCATCGTCTCATCGGCGATGCGGATGGCTGGCATCTCATGGATCTTTCCGCATTGATGACAGGCATACTGAATGATTTCTGTTTTCATCTTCTTCTCCTTCAGGATAAATCGATCACCGGTTCTTCCGGAAGCGGCGCCTGGCGGTTGGCTTCCAGGAATTCTGCCGCCCAGTTCTGATCGATGACCGGTTCGGTTTCCGGATTGTTCAGCAGAGAACCATAGCGGTCTTCCAGCATTGAGATTGCATTCTGCTTCAGCGGAACGAAGTCACTAGCGACATGATGGCCATCGACGATCATGAAGCCTTCGGCTTCCCGGCCATGGTCATCGCGAGCCAGGTTGTAGATCAGGCCGAGCACTTTCTTATGCGGTGCTTCTTTCTCCAGATCGCGAAGAACGGCACTCTTGGCGATTTCGACAATGCGGTCATCCGCATCGTATTCTTTCTCCAGCACTTTTTCCGCAAGCTGTTCCGGAGCCGATACCGCTCTCAGAAAATCATATTCGGAAGGTCTGGCGGCCATGACCTTGCGCAGATACGGAACGAAATCATCCCTGGAATTGTCTGTGCTGCCAAGCAGCACGAGTTCTTTCTTCAGATCATCCGTATAGACGCAGTCATAGGTCATATACTGCACTCTGCCGCAATGCGGGCATTCTGACTCAAACAGCTTTCCGGTGATGACCAGTTCTTTCAATTCCGGATCTGTTACCGCATTGACTTGCGTATAAAGTGTGATTTCATACTGTTCCGAGCAGTACGGGCAGGTGACTTTCTGACTGTCCTTTCTCGTTTCAATCATGATGTTCCCTCATATAGGCTTCGATCTCATCGATCTCTTTCGGAATGCCTGCTGAGAGAATCTCCACGCCAGTATCTGTCACGAGCAGCGTATCCTCAATGCGGATGCCCATGCCTTCATCATCAAAATAGAGTCCCGGTTCGAGCGTGAACATCATATCTTTTTCCAGCAGCAGATCATAGTCGCCGGCATCATGTGTGTCCAGGCCGATCGTATGGCCGCTGCCATGCATGTAGTACTTTGCGATTTCTTCTTCACGGGAAATCTTGCCGATGCGGATCAGTTCTTCGGCCATCACATGGCGGGAGAGGTTCTGCAGATCATCCTTGACGACGCCCGGCTTCGAAGCATCTTCCGCAGCTTTCAGTCCGAGCAGCACTGCATGATACAGCTGCTTCTGACGCTCCGTGAAACTGCCGTTCACCGGATAGGTACGGCTGACATCTGCGCAGTAATAGTTCCAGCGGGCCCCGAGATCGAACAGGATCAGGTCCCCGTCTTTCGTGACGGCATCATTGTCCATG
Source organism: Anaerolactibacter massiliensis (assembly GCF_900290205.1). Classification (NCBI taxonomy): domain Bacteria; kingdom Bacillati; phylum Bacillota; class Erysipelotrichia; order Erysipelotrichales; family Erysipelotrichaceae; genus Anaerolactibacter; species Anaerolactibacter massiliensis. The sequence continues at coordinate 1,333,390 of NZ_OLMH01000002.1, forward strand.
TAATGCATGTGATTGGCATTGGCGCCTGCCGCAGCAATCGTCGTGAAAGCAGGGATCTTCACGCCATGGCTGCGAAGGACGAAGTCATAGTATGCTTCGATTTCATATTCCTTCATGCCCGGTTTCATGTGGGCAAGCATGTTCTTCACGCCAAGTTCCGTGATCTCCACTGCCTTGCGATGATCCTCGATTTCCTCCGGATACTTGATCGTCCTCTGCTTCGCAATGAATGGGAATGCATTATGCATGGAAAGATACGGATACTCCTGCAGCAGCTTTCCTGCTATCAGCTGAGCGGTATTCAGCGGTCTGGTCGCATCATAGCGGGATACATCGACGTACAGAGACTCGATATCGCCCCGGAACATCAGCCGGCTCAGCATCTCATCAAACGATTCACGCGGATACAGCCCGCTGATGCCAGCATCTTTCTTCACGGCTTCGGCATCGAAATGACGGTTCATCCATCTCTGTTCCATCGGCGTCGGAATATGCACGAACAGAAGTTCCCGGATGTTCTGATTCCGTTTCAGCATCACATAGATGGCATCCGGACTGTCGATGCCGGTCAGATAGAAGAAGTTCCGATTGACTTCAAAGGGAAATACATCATCACGGCTGGATTCCATCTCCTCTCCGCTGTGCGAGACAAACAGCGACTGATCAGGCAGCCATGCGGCAAGTTTCTGCCGGATTTCCCGGCGGGATTCGGTTTTCAGCATAAACAGAGTTCTCCTCTTGATTACAGTTTACCGCAATCCCGCTTTTTCTTCATTGCCAGGCGATCCGCATCAGGATCTCTTTCTTTGCTTCTCCTGTTCTCACAAAGCCGTATTCGGCATAGAACGGACACCGTTCCGGACTGCAGGTCAGATAGACACCTTCATACCGGCGGCTTCTTGCCTGTTCGATGACTTCCTTGATCAGCACTCCTTCTGCACCGAGTTTCTGCCAGCACGGATCAATCATGAGCTGGCGGATGCTGTGCCATTGTCCATAGATGTCTCCACCGGGGATGACCGGTGCCCCTTCGGCACAGCCGATCAGTCTTCCTTCCACCCGCATCAGCAGAAACTGCTCCGGGTGTTCCGACATCCTTGCCGGAAGCTGTCCGTATGGATCCCGGATGCCGCATCTTCGTTCCAGGATGCGAATCTCTGCGAGATCGCCCGGAACGGCCGTTCTTATTTCCATCATGTTCCGATTCTCCGGATTCCATTATGCGCGAAGAACGGAATCAGAAGGCTCCGGACTCCGGACAGCCGGGAGATTTGGTTCGAAGAAACACTCAGAGATGGTGAAAACCGTATTCACAGTTGTTCACGGAAAGTTCACATAACTGCCCGGATGTGTTCAGATTGATCGAGTAAGTTATAGATGTTCCAAGAAAGGAGCTCTGAGGCAGGCGGACAACAAGCCGCATTCTGAAATGCATGAATCAAACACATTATCTTTTCCCCCCACAAACAAAAAAGATAATATCCGCGGAAGCGTCCTGTGCCAGCAGGGCGCTTTCTTCATATAAAAAGCACTCCGCCGAAAGCAGAGTGCGATGAATTGCAGATTATGCCCAGAACAGCCAGACGACCGCGGCTCCGCAGATTGCGGCAGTCAGCGTGAACGGAACGCCGATGCGCATGAAGTCTTTCGTGGAGACCTGATATCCCTTCTTCTGCAGGACGCCGATGCCGGCAATGTTTGCCGAAGCTCCGACCGGTGTCAGGTTGCCGCCGAGGGTAGCCCCGATCAGGAGACCGAAATAGAACAGATACGGATCGCTCATCCCCATCATGGAGGCAATGCCGCGTACGACCGGCAGCATCGTCGCGACATACGGAATATTGTCGATGAATGCCGACAGCACCACAGATACGCCGACGATGAGCACATACATGACCAGCTTGGAGCTGCCGCCGATCTTCAGGAAGAAGTCCGCAATCAGATCGATTACGCCTGCTTCCGTGATGCCGGCGATGACCATGAACAGGCCCGCCAGAAGAAGCAGCGTCTTGTAGTCCATCTCCTTCATAACCTTGGCAAGCGGAGCAGAAGAATGACGATGCAGGCATTCGTAGAGGATGCCGACGAGGGCAACGCTGACGCAGATGATGCCGTTGGTCAGAGCCGGCTTATTCTGAAACTGCGAAGCGATGATCAGACCGCCGATCGTTGCCAGCATCAGGAAGGATGGCACATAGTCCGTGACTTTCGTGACCACTTCGGAATTCACCGGGGCTTTTTCTTTCCGGAACAGTCCGTACAGCACTACAAGCGAAGCGATGGCTCCGGTTTCGACTGCCAGGGCAATGCCCGGTCTTCCATTCATCACGAAGAAGTCATTGAAGGACATGCCTGCATACTGACCGAGCAGGATCGAAGTCGTATCGCCGACCAGCGTCGCTGCACCCTGCAGGTTCGAAGAAACTGAGATGGAGATGATCACCGGGACCGGATTGATCTTCAGCTTTTCCGCTACGGCAAGACCGACCGGCGCGACCATCAGGACGGTTGCGACATTGTCGACAAAGGCAGAGATGATCCCGGAAAGCGCACTGAGCGCAACGACTGCCCAGCAGACATTCGAGGTATGCTTCAGCAGGGTTTCTGCCATTCTGGCCGGCATCCTGCTTTCGATGAACAGCGATACGGTTGCCATCGTGCCGCCGATCATCATGATGACATTCCAGTCGATATTCGCGATGGCATCTGCAGGGCTCACCATGCCGGTGGTCATGAACAGAGCAGCAGTGCATAAGGCGATGAGATAGCGGTGATCCGGGAAGCGCAGCAGCAGCACATACATGGCCGCAAACATGGCCAGAGCGATCCAGACAGTCATAAAGTTCTCCTCCGATAAAAAAAGCAGGCTTGTGCCTGGCTCAGTGTTCCGTGATCTGACCCCATGCACAGCAGATTGCCATACATGAGTCTTACCGCTATGGAGGACCGGATCCCTTTTTCAAGGAATCGTGCTGACGGTCCTGCCCCGCTTTCACAAAGCGTCGGTTACTCCCTCAACGTACCAGAATGTTATACCTTCTTTCGTTTCCCGATGCAATGCGGAAAAATGCGGCAGATTGGGGAAAATGTAAAAAAGCAGGCATCCCTGCTTCAGTCTGCCTGCGGTACGAGGCCGGAATTCATCCGATGCGGTTTCGGAGCCCGCTGATGGCCGAGCAGGAACACCGATGTGACCGTAATCGTCAGTTCCTTATGCGCACTTGTCGGCCGGGAACGCAGATACGCTCTTCCTTCCAGCAGAACCCGGTCGCCTTCGCTGAGCTCAGCAACCTCATCGGCATGTTTCTCTCTGGCCGCAAAGCTGATGACATTGACCGTATCGAGTTCATCATGGGAATGATAGTACGTCTGACTGTCGGTTTCCCGGGCCAGGATGCCGATCTTGCGGTCCAGGCCATGGACGGTGATCTTGCCGAATGACATCTTCTGATCCTGTGAAGTGCCGATGTCACTGCGCAGATGAGGAACGCCCTCTGCCTCGATCGTCCCGACGACGCTGATGTGGTAACAGACGACGTTTCCTTCTTTGTCACGGATAGATTCAAAAGCAAAAAAATCTCTCATGAAACAATTCCTTTCAGACTGGTGTCAGATTCTTCTCAGTGATTTCATTATACCCGGTTCATGAAAACACCGGAAGTGGTTTCCGGTGTCAGAAATTCATTTTTTCAGGAAATCCGGCTCTGCATGAATGTCAGCAGGCTTCTCTGAAGATGCGGCAGGTTCCTTTGCGGCATCCTTCAGCGTCTCGCCGACTGCCGAAGCCAGCGCGCCGGCCTGGGCAAGATCGGAAGGCAGGAAGATCTTCGTCGCCTTGCCGTCCGCAACCTTTTCCAAGGCACTCAGCGTTCTCAGCCGGATGACTGCTTCATCAGCCCCTGCTTCCTTCAGCATCCGGATGCCATCCGCCTCTGCCTGCTTGACCTGGCGAATCGCTTCTGCCTGGCCAGCCGCTTTGTCGATCAGAGCCTGTTTCTCTGCTTCTGCTTCGAGGATCTTCTTCTGCTTGTCGGCTTCCGCATCGAGGATCAGAGCTTCCTTGTGGCCTTCTGCCTTCAGGATATCGGACTGCTTATGACCCTCTGCTTCCAGGATCTCGGCCCGCTTGTTGCGCTCTGCCGTGACCTGCTTCTCCATGGCGATGCGGACATCATTATTCGGGGTAAGACTCTTGATTTCGACTCTGCGGACCAGGACACCCCAGTCGTCCGTTGCCTTGTCGAGCACTTCGCGCATCGAGTCGTTGATCCGCTCACGGCTCGTCAGAGCTTCATCGAGCGTCATCTCGCCGACCACATTTCTCAGAGTGGTTGCGGCAAGAAGCTCAATGGCGGTTTCCGGGTTCGTGACTCCATACGCATACTTGCGCGGATTGTCATCGGTATCCCGGACTTTGTAGAAGACCACGGAATCGACCTTCAGCATGACGTTGTCCTTCGTGATTGCTTCAATTGCCGCAAAGTCTCCGACCTGCTCCTTGACGTTGACTTTCTTTGCAATGCGCTCAACGATCGGTTTGCGGATATGCAGGCCAGGCCCCCAGGTTGCCTCATACTTGCCAAGGAATTCAATGACATAGGCAAACCCCTGCGGAACAATGACCAGAAGCGAGATAACCAGCAGAATAATCAGAATGATGATGACCAGGAATACGATGAACGAACCCATCGGGGGATTCCTCCTCTCTTCTGGTTTCATTCTAGCATACAATCGTTTTTTTCTGACGGTGGTGAATTGAAAAACTGAACGCAAGTTTTACGAAGTTATCGCAAGCTGTGTGTGACAAGGAATAGTGAGAGACCGGTTCTGAAGTAATTCCGGTCTCTTTTCTATGGATTTTCTGCCTGAAATGATAGGAAAAGTGTTCAAATACGTTACAATTTAAGCGCAGTAAAACCTGCCCTGCTGTGCCGATAAAATTCAGACACGGTCAGCGCAACGGGGAATAATGACGGATGCTCAGCCAGAACCTGCCATGATTTCAGTGCTTAGTGATTGGTGGTGCCGGTCAGATGATTATGAGGGAATCTCATACTTCATCGGTAGAATGCGGTTATAAATCTTCTTGTACCGAGGACGTTTCTTCTTTGGATAAACGGAGTAGAAGAGATCATGATCCCTGAGAAACGAGAAGCTGACGTATTCGAGATCGAGAACCTGCGGATCAGGAAGAGGATCTACCAGAGCGAAAAAGCAGCTGCTCTCTCTGTGCCAGCTCATGATGTAAAAGTCGATATGAGCGGTGCAGTCCTGGATGTAGACGCTGACAGGAGATTCCTTCTCGTCTCCAGGCAATTCCTGCGGAGCATTCGTCATTATGACTTTGGTGATCTCAGGAAGGCTTACGGTGTATTTCATTACTCGATGCCTTCCTTTCTTCTGGAGTCATGATAAATTCTGACAAGGGAAGGGTCCAGAATTACATCCTTTCCCTGGATCTGATGAATGCGGAAACACTTTTCCGCAATGTCATCGCCATAGGCAAACGAGAACATTTCATAGGGAGTGTGGTCATTCAGCTTCTTCCTGCGCAGCGAATTTGTATGACTGAACGCAAGATCGAAGAAATCCTGGTCCAGATCATTGAATGAATGTCCCTTCGGAATGATTCTGCGGAAGACGGAATGCGTATTCTCACAGTTAGGCTTCTGGTATGGAGCACCAGGATCGCAGTAGAACACATAGACACCGAACTTCTCAATTTCTGACGGATTGGAAAATTCTGATCCATTATCCAGAAGCCATACAGCTGGCATCACTTTCTGGAATAGTTCCGCACCAAGAGATTCATACAGATGATTGACAATTGATGTAACAGATGCCGAATTGTTATGGTCTCTGAGAAAGGCAATCTGGAAGTCCCAGTTCGCCCATGTAAGTGTCAGAATGCATTTTCCTCCCTTTTTTCCTTCTACGCTGTCACCCTGCAGAACAGAAAAATCCGGGTGTTCTTCCATGAATTTCAGATAGTCTTCATAGGTTCTTCCGATCCGGCACTTCTTGTCAACTTTGACGATCTGTGCCTTTTTACTGCGAGGCTTCATGCGCACGGCACGGGGAAGATCAATCGGTCTTGCGGAGATCAGACCCTGATTGATCAGATTGTAGGCCTGCTTTTCGCTGATGGTGAAAACGTCCGGCTCATCGACAAAGATATGATGGACTGACTGCCCCATTTTCAGACGATCTGATAGAAGAGTATCAATCTCCTTCACCTCGTCCTCGGTCAATGTGAGACCAGAACGAGACTCCTTGCGGATTTCTCTGGCTTTCTTGTCCGCTTGATCGGCATAATACATGTACTTTTTCAGAGGACAGTACTTCTTCTTTATGCACTGATTGCATACATATGGCGGTGAATCCAGCTTCCTGCAGACTTCTTCTCCGTAGCTGCTGCATGCCTGATTGCAGTTCTGTTTTCTGCAATGATTGCATTTCTTGTCTCTGCAGATACCTGACTGACCAGGACAGATTCCGGATATTGAACAATCCCGGCGATGAATACATCTGTTGGTATGTCCGACTCCGTAAGTGTTTACGAGCGTGCGATACTGCTTTACTTCTCTGCCAACAGAAGAAGCAGACATTCCGAGTTCATCAGCTATTTTTGCAAAGGAAAGACCATCAGAGAGATTCTTCTGAAGCGTAATACGCTTATCCAGATCAAAACGACGATAAGCTGCCATAGACAGTTCCTCCAGTTCTATCGTTAGATGGCAGTAATCTGGCTGATATCTAAATGTTAAAGGAAGAACCGTTTCAGATCTACTTAATGCAAGCCCTTTATAACTTCTTGTTCAGACATACTTAATGCAATACTGGGGTTGCGTTAACTTTTACAAGTGAAGTTTTTCTGACGGTCAGGACATTGTTCCTGCACGGATCGTCCGGGTGTGCTAGACTAACAGACATGGCAGCTACTCGTAAAACATCTTCTGCAAAAACCAGGACACGCAGCACGTCTTCCCGGAAAAAGAACACCTGCCGGGTCGGCGCGGAAAACGGAGACTCGCTCGACTACCGTCCGGGTTCTTCTTCATACCGGTCGATTCATTCTTCCCGCTCCAGCTATGATTTCCGGAGCGAAACGGATTCAGAGGAATACTACTATGACAAGACTCTGAAGAAGCGTCCTGCCGTCAAACATACTGTCCATCATTCAAAGCCTTCCTTTCTGGCTTCCAGCGGGATGCTGGTCTTCCTTCTGATCCTGATCATCGTCTATGTGGTCGTAGCCATGAGGGTCTGGAATCTGCTGCGCTGACATCAGAACTCCTATCATGCTCGGATTCTTCTGAACAGAAAATCTATTGCTTTGCTTCCCGGAACCCATTCTTGCTGGCGCATGGCGGACCAGTACTCCTCTGCGTTTCAGCTGTGCAATCATCCATTCCACATGCCGTTTTTTTAAAGTCCAAGTGTCAGGGTGAGTGCCTCTGTCGTCAGCGAGCCATCCTGCTTCAGCAGAAGAAGCAGTTTTTCTTCTGCCGAGTATTCATTTATACCGACATGTCTGCCAGCGCTCCTGCGGAGTGCTTTCTTTGTGTTTTCCAGAAGAAAGGCTCTGCATATTCACAGAGCCTGGAGAATCTATTTCTTTGCGGGCAATTTCGCGGCAGCTTCTGGCTTCGTCTCATTGAAGCGGAAGACGGCGCAGCCATAAGCAGGCAGCGGATAGCTGATATGGAATGGCTGACCATCGCATTCACCTGCTGAAGCAGTATAAGCCGTCTTCTTTCCGGACTTGGAATCCACTGCTCCATCCCGATCGAAGATCAGAGTATATCTGCCCTTCTGCGGTGCTCCGACCATATAGTCGCTGCGTTCCATCGGAGTGAAGTTGATTACGAACAGCAGAGAATTCTTTCCGTCTGAAGCACGGCGGATAAACGAGAAGATGCTGCGGTCAGCATCATCCGCATTGATCCAGCGGAAGCCTTCCCACGAATCATCCAGTTCATACATAGCGGGATATTTCCGGTACATGTGCAGCAGGTCTCTCATGAATAAGAGTACGCCGCGATTGAGTGGTTCATCGCACAGTTCCCAGCTGAGCTGCGTCTTCTCATCCCATTCATGGTACTGAGCAAAATCCTGGCCCATGAACAGAAGCTTCTTGCCGGCATGGCCGAACATGAACAGGTATCCGCACTTCAGATTGCGGAACTTGTCCTCCGGATAACCAGGCATCTTCTCGATCATCGAGCACTTCAGATGAACGACTTCATCATGCGAGATCACAAGAATGAATTTCTCGCTCGTCGCATAGCTCATGCCGAATGTCATCTTGTTGTGATTATTCTTGCGGAACAGCGGATCGAGCTTCATGTAATCCAGGAAGTCATGCATCCAGCCCATGTTCCACTTGTACGTGAAACCAAGGCCGTCTTCTTCCGGCGCAGCCGTGATCTTCGGCCAGGCAGTGGACTCTTCGGCAATGATGATCGTGCCGTCGCTGCGGCGGCGGATCAGAGAGTTCAGATGCTTGAAGAACTCAATCGCATCCAGATTACCGTTGCCGCCATAGCGGTTCGGAACCCATTCGCCCTGCTTTCTGCCGTAGTCGAGATACAGCATCGAGGCAACCGCATCCACGCGCAGTCCGTCGATATGATATTCGTCATACCAGAACAGCGCATTGCCGATCAGGAAGTTCTTCACTTCATTCTTCGAATAATCAAAGATCTTCGTGCCCCAGTCCGGGTGCTCCCCCATGCGGGGATCAGCATATTCATACGTCGGCGTACCATCGAAATCCGCGAGGCCGAACGCATCTTTCGGAAAATGCGCGGGCACCCAGTCCAGAATCACGCCGATGCCATGCTGGTGCAGATAGTCGACCAGATACTTGAAGCCCAGCGGAGAGCCGTAACGGCTGGTCGGCGCATAATATCCGGTTACCTGATAGCCCCAGGAGCCATCGAACGGATGTTCGGCAATTCCCATGAGCTCCACATGCGTATAGCCCATCCAGCCACAGTATTCCACGAGCTGTTCTGCATATTCTTCATAAGAGAGAAAGCCGTTCTCATCAGACGGATCCTTCTTCTTCCAGCTGCCAAGGTGACATTCATAGATGGCCAGCGGATTGCGGAACGTATTCTTCTCTGCCCTTTCTTTCATCCAGGCAGCGTCGTTCCACTGATAGCTGTCGATATCCGCGGTGCGGCTGGCATTGCCAGGCCGCAATTCCGCAGCGAATGCATACGGATCTGCCTTGTACAGAATGTCTCCGGTCTTTGTCTCAATGGCATACTTGTATAATTCGCCGAAGCCCATGCCCTCGACAAATCCTTCGAAGATTCCCGAGCTTTCCTGAGGAGTCAGCGGATCTTCGCCAGGGGTCCAGCGGTTGCGGTCGGATACCACGGAAACAGCTGCCGCATGCGGTGCCCACACTGCAAAGTGCATGCCTTTCTTTCCATCGACTTCAGCCTGATGAGCACCCATCTTGCGATAGATGGCATAATCTCTGCCCGCGCCGAACAGATAACGGTCGAATGAAGTGAGAAAAACGGAATTGTTTGCTTCTGTGTCCGGAGAAGCTGCCTTCTTGATCTTCTGCTTAGCCATGATCTTTCCTCTTTATTTTCTGCGGATGGTTCACTGCTTTCCTGCAGTCTTTTTCTAGGAGTGATTATACCATGTCATGAGCAGAAACAGACGACGCGTCAGAAATCCAGGCTCATTTTTGTGACAGAATAGTCAGTGTGTCATGAAAATCTCAAGTCCGATCGAGATCAGGATGACGCCGCCGAAGATTGATGCCCTGCCAGCCAGCTTCATCCCGAACTTCTTGCCGAGAATCAGGCCGCCGATACAGATGAAAAATGTCACGATCGCAATGATCAGGGAACTCGCAAACGCCTGGAAGGCAGTGTATTCCGCGATGGTAAACCCGACGGACAGCGCATCGATGCTCGTTGCCACGCCCTGCATAAACAGCGTCCCGCTTCCGACTTCTGCCTGATCTGAAGAAGGACGCAGGCCCTCTATGATCATCTTGCCGCCGAGATACGACAGCAGAATCAGGGCAATCCATGGAATATATGCCTCAAAGGCATGGAAGTACTGCGCAATTGAATGGACGCAGAACCAGCCGATCATCGGCATCAGAAACTGGAAGAATGCGAAGGTTCCTGCAATCATGCACATCCGCTTCTGCTTCATGCCTGCTTCATTCAGCCCGTTGGCCAGAGATACCGAGAACGCATCCATCGCAAGTCCGACGCCCAGCATGATACTGCTGACAATCATCTCACCATTCATATTCCTTCACCTCAGAAAATAAAAAGCATGACCGCCGTCATACCTGTGTTCCTGAACTGAAGACGGAGCCCATGTACGCGCACTGGCGGTACATGAGTCTCGCTTGTTTAAAGCAAGCCAGGTCCGGATCGGACCAGTATGTTGACTTGCTGCGCAATGCGCCAGCTACTCCCTCACGATGCTGATAATTTATCGGAACTGGTCTGAGTTAGTCAAGGAAAACAAAGAGAATGCCTCAGCTGAGACATTCTCTGAAATTAGTATCAGGAGAAAGGCGGTTCATCAGATTCAGAAGACTGGAGAAACTTTCGGGACACGAATCTTTACCGGAGATTCTGGCATGATGCGTTCCATCCTGGTATTCCAGGAGCCAGGAGGAATGAATGGAATTCGTTCCCAGATACTGCTGCTTCCATTCGGGAATATTCAGTTTTTCCAGGTCCTTCACCCATTCCTGCGGATGATCGACGATGCCGCCATCCAGACCATCTGTCCAGAAGGTCTGATAGTGCAGTCCGTCATTTCTCAGTTCCGCATGAAGCTCCTTTACCCCATACCCCGGATTTTTCATGATCCGGAATTCAAGACTCTGAAATGTCATATGCGTATGCCCCGTTTCAAGAATGATTTGTGTGCGGCTGCCGTGTGTCCATCACGGAAGCCATTCGATCAGAGGAATGTTCAGTCTTTACCAGGCCTGCACCCAATAGGAAACGGTATTCGTGCCGTCCGCATTGCAGGTCTTCATCCAGAGCGAAGAATCTCCGTACCATGCGTCTCTTCCATCCGGGAGATAAGTTGTCCCGTCAGACCAGTAAGCGTTGCTGTAGTAGCTGATGCATACATAGGTTGCTGATCCGCCCCAGCCATCTGCGATGGTAACAGTGGAACCGACTCCCATCGAACGGATGACGGAGAATCCCTGGTATGCATGGTCAGCAATCAGCGTGGAACCACCCCATGATTCCTCAACTGCTGAATCCCATGCATCTGTCACTGCCTGAACGGTATAGGCGTCATAAGGGTCTGCCCAGTTCAGCGCAACGCTGTAGCCATTGCTGAAATAGAGTCTGCCGCCGGAACCCATAGCATCTTCTGCCTTGACCTCAGATGCCGGTGCGGCTGCTGATAATGCGAATGTAAGTGCCGCTGCAGAAACTGCTGCGCTGATTCTTCTGAAGATCTGTTTCATAACTGCTTTCTCCCCCTGGTCGTACTGACCTGCACGCTTCCAGAGAAAGTTCATACCGGTATGCACTTTTCTCGGTGCACTTTCATCATACCCGGGCAGCGGAGAATTCATAGTCATTTTTAACGAAAAATCAAAAATTCAGGAGAACAATGAAAATGAAAAATGTAAGAAGTGCTTCCAGATAGGATGTTTTAATGCCGTTTCCGAGCTTAGTTGTTCTGATTTTCAAGAGAAACAGGTAGATTTGTCCTATCATTATCGAAATCACAGTTTTTCAAAATATTTGTAGGACAAAACAAGGATAGATGGTCCTACCTATCCGAGCTTTCATTCTGTAATCAGGGAAAAGAAAAAGCGGGCCGGCCGCTCGGTTTCCCGCTTCGTTACGATGATTTCAGAGATATTCCATGATTTCCGAACGGATGAATAGGTATGACCTATTCCCGGAAACAGGATCAATTGGTTCCTTTTCAGTCTCCGCTGTCTGTCTTTTCCGTTCCGCTCTTCTTCACGAGCACGTCATAAGTTCCGCCGATTTCGGTGATCGTGATCTTCTTCGGAGCCACCGCTTCATAGCCATCCGGAATCTCAACTAAGCTGTCAGTGCCATCGGTCTTGTAGGTACCAGCCTTCAATTCAGTTTCAGAAGTATCTACATTCTTTCCAGTCAGATCAACGAAATTGATCGTGACCGGGTGTTCTGCTTCGCTTGTTTTCTGCACAAGCATGATCACGGAGTTATACCCCGCTTCGACCTTGATCTCGTTTTTGCTCAGAAGCTCATAGCCATCCGGTGCAGTCGCGGCATCTTTCCGGGTTCCGGCCGCAAGTTCCAGATTTTCTGATCCTGCTTCGGTTCCGTCTTCTGTGAAATACGTGATATCCACTTCATACAGCGGTTCAGCACTGGAAGAAGGTTCCGGAGTGGCAGAAGCTTCCGCTCTGAGTGCTTCCAGCTGTGCCTGGTAATCCGCCAGGCTCTCAAGACGGTATCCAATCGAGACGCCGTTGATTGTCAGTTCGCCATTTTCATCCGTGCCGAGTTCTGCCAGCTCATCAATCTGCTGTTCGGCCGAAGAAGGAACTGTGAGAACCAGTCCGGTGCCGTCTCCGTCAATCAGAATCTCTCCGTCTTTTCCAGTCGTGATCGATAGACCGGAAGAAGATTCTTCCGTTACTTCCATAGAAGCGGAAGCTTCTGGTTCGGCTGCTTTCTTCAGATCGCTGAGGGAAGCGAGTTCATACCAGCTGCCATCAGAGTCCTGCACTTCCACTTCGCCATTGCGGATCCGGATGCCGGAAGAATTGTCCGCTCCATCGGAGGAATCTGTTTCTCCCCATACCTTGTTTCCGGAAAACGGCAGTGCGGCCGCGCATACCGCAGCAATCATCCATTTTTTCATCAGCGTTCCTTTCTGCTTCCGGGATCTCCGGAATACTCATAGAAGATCAGATCAGGTTCTTCTTCCATCTCTCTGATCAAAGATGGAACCTCATTCATCTGCTTCATTCCTGACTTTCTCAGCACGGCTGCACTCGTCAGAGCAGAAGGATGGCAGGCAGCGACAATATGCATGAAGCCCTGTTTCCTCAGAAAAGGCAGCACCGCTTTCAGCGCTTCGGTCATATATCCGCGATTCCAGCAGTCATAAGAGATCGCATAGCCAGCATCTGCACAGGAAGCAGGAAGAGATACGGAAGCGTTGCATTCGCCGATGGCTCTGCCGTTTTCTTTCAGGACGATCGCCCAGTCATAGAAGTGAGCACGGGAGTAGTATGGAAGCCGTGCTGCAATGAACTGTTCTGCTTCTTCCAGGGAAGAAATAACGGGCTGATGCACGGCATCCATCACGCGAGGATCGCTCAGCCAGCAGAGGCAGGCTGCCGCATCCTGCGGTTCAAATGGTCTTAAGAGCAGCCGCTTCGTGGTCAGAATGGCTTCCATGTCACAGCCTGCTGGACCACTGAACGAGCACGCAGGTCAGTGCGCAGAACAGCAGGATCAGAATCAGATCGGTATTCATTTCAGTTTTTCTCCCGTTCTGCCGCGATGGAACACGTAATGCCTCACGACATTCGTGCAGATATAAGCCCAGGCAAGCGCTAATACGATGCCAAGATACCCGGTGAACAGACCGAGGCATGCAAAGGCAATGAAGATCAAGGCCGGAGCATAGCGGGAAACAAAGCTATCGTCATTCATAAGACCATTTTATGCTTTTCCATGCGTTAAAAAAAGATCTGATCCATCGGTCAGATCTCTTCTCCTTCGTCATAGCGATCGAGGAGTTTGCGTTCTTCTCCGGTCAGCTCATGCTGTCCAAAGAGATCCGGTCTCCGTTCTCTGGTCCGGACCAGCGACTGCTGAAGACGCCATTTCCGGATCTTCTCATGATTGCCGCTCAGAAGGATCGCAGGGACCTGTTCTCCTTCATAGTCGGCGGGCTGCGTATACTGCGGGTATTCCAGAAGACCGTTCTCGTAGGATTCGTCTTCGGCAGAATCCGGGCGGATGCTGCCATGGAGCAGACGGATCACGGAATCCGAAATGACCATGGAAGCCAGCTCGCCGCCGGTCAGCACATAGTCGCCGATCGAGAGTTCTTCATCGACATGTCTGCTGATGCGCTCATCCAGTCCTTCATAGTGGCCGCAGAGCAGAATCAGATGAGACTTCCCGGAGAGCTCATGGGCTTTCTTCTGGGAATACGGAGTTCCGGAGGGGCTCATCAGAACGGTATAGCTTTCCGGAGTCCTTACGGAATTGATCGCATCGAGAACTGGCTGGCATTTCATGACCATACCTGCTCCGCCGCCGAATGGCGTGTCATCCACATGGCGGTACGTATCATGGGCAAAGTCGCGGATCTGGACAAGATCGACGGAAACGATGCCGCGGGCAATGGAACGGCCGACGATCGAAGTCTTCAGAAAGTCGCCGTACATCTCCGGAAACAGGGTCAGGATCGTGATTCTCATAAGAGGCCTTCCTCGGCATGGATCACGATTCTGCCTGCAGAAAGATCGACCTGCTTCACGAATTCCGGAATATTCGGAATCAGGGCATCTTTGCTGCCCTCTCTCCGAACCCGGAGATTGTTCTGGGCACCGCTGGTCTCTTCGACGGCCGTGACCGTGCCGATCAGGGTTCCTGCTTCATCATAGACTTGAAGACCGATGAACTGAGAACGGTAGTACTCTCCTTCCGGAAGCGTATGCTGGTCTTCTTTGCGGATGCACACCAGAGATCCCTTGAAAGATTCAATGCGGTTGATGTCCTGATAGTCTTCAAAGCTGACCAGGGAATAGCCTTTATGCGTGCGGAATGTCGCAACCTTGAATGGCTTATACGTATCGTTCTGCAGCAGGTAGACGGTATTGCCCTTCTGATAGCGCAGCTCGTCGAAGTCCGACCAGCTTTCGATCTTCAGTTCGCCTTTCAGGCCATGGGTGTTGACGGCTCTGCCGATGGTGATATATTCCATATTCTCCTCCGTCAGAAAAGGATGCAGATCGCATCCCTTACTGAACTTCTTCAAATTTGATCGTAACCCGCTTTTCTTCGGTGTGCGAAGCAACTGACATAACCTGGCGAAGCGCAGATGCCATGGAGCCTTTGTGACCGATCAGGCGGGCGATGTCATCGTTCTTTGCACGAACACGCAGAACGACACCGCGGCCGTCAGACGAATCCTCTGAAACCGAGAGGCTTTCCTTGTCATCCACCATCGGGGTGACAAGGTCCAGCAGTACCTTGTCCAGTTCAGCCATGGCGATTACTTCTTTTCCTTGCCGGTGCCTTTTTCGTCATGGAACTTCTTCATGACGCCCTGACGGGACAGAATGTTGCGGACCGTATCAGACGGCTGTGCGCCCTTGCGGAGCCAGTCCATTGC
This sequence comes from Anaerolactibacter massiliensis, assembly GCF_900290205.1. Classification (NCBI taxonomy): domain Bacteria; kingdom Bacillati; phylum Bacillota; class Erysipelotrichia; order Erysipelotrichales; family Erysipelotrichaceae; genus Anaerolactibacter; species Anaerolactibacter massiliensis. The sequence goes on from NZ_OLMH01000002.1 coordinate 1,348,768, forward strand.
CTTATCAGCATCCAGGCGTACGGTTTCCGGATCCGTGGTCGGATCGAAGTATCCGATCGTATCGATGACGCGTCCGTCTCTTGCGAAACGGGAATCTGCTGCGACGATACGGTATCTCGGAGCCTTCTTGGCACCCATTCTTGTCAATCTGAGTTTAACAGACATGTGATTTCCTCCTTAGTGAACACAGATGATTATACGCAGGAAGAAAAAGGTGTCAAGGCTTTTTCCTTAACACCCCATAAGTGATTCTCAGTGCTCGTGGCCGCCAGTTACCTTGATGTCTTCTTCGTTGAGGACAATTGCTTCAATGGCAGCGGTGAGTCCCTTGACGATGTCAGAGAGGCTCATGCTAGGAACTCCGCGCTTGCCTACTGCCTGGCTGGTCATGAACGGAATATGGATGAACCCGCTCTTCTTGCCAGGATATTTATGCTCGCAGAGATATCTGACGCCATACAGCACATGGTTGCAGATGAAGGTTCCAGCGGTATCGGATACCGATGCAGGGATTCCTGCATCATTGATGTGCTTGACCATTGCTTTGATCGGCAGAGCGGAGAAGTAAGCAGCCGGGCCGTCTGCGTATACCGGCTCATCGATCGGCTGATTGCCTTCATTATCCGGAATGCGGCAGTCGTTGACGTTGATGCCGACGCGCTCTACGGTGATATCCGGACGTCCGCCGGCCTGGCCGACGGAGACGATCACATCCGGATCGCATTCAGCGATCTTGGCATCGATTCTATCGAGGGATTTGTAGACGACAGTCGGAATCTCAAGCTTGATAATTTCCGCTCCGGCAATCGTATCCGGAAGCAGCTTGACGGATTCAATGGCAGGGTTTACTTTTTCCCCGCCGAACGGATCAAAACCAGTAACTAGAATTTTCATGAAGTTCACTTTTCTCGCGTCCATTATACTCGGTTTCATGCGCCGGATTTGAATGAGCACTCTCAAATCAATATAGGCCGGACGGAATACAGAATGGAAACTGGAACGCGGCGCAGAGACAGATCAAAGGAAAGATCAAGAAAATATTCCTGATTTTCCGGAATTTTTCCATGCGTGCAGACAGAAAATCTGCAGATTTCTCTGCAGATCTCAATCAATCAGAACTTGTATTTCTTCTTTTTCGAATATCCGGATGGCATCTGTTTCTGAGCGGAATTCATCATCTGTTCCAGATGATCTTCATCCAGCTTTCCGCTGCGGGACATGGAGCCGATCTGGCTCATGACTTTCTTCATCTTCTCATACTGGTTGATGCAGCGGTTGACGTCAGTCAGAGTCGTTCCGGACCCCGCAGCGACCCGTTTCTTCATCGAGCCGCGCATCCTGGAAGGATCACGGCGTTCTTCCTTGGTCATGGACTGGATGATTGCCTTGGTATGCTTCATGGAATCCGATGCCTTGGCTTCATCGATCATATCGGAATACTGGGAGAAGCCCGGGATCATCTTCAGAATTCCGCCCAGCGGGCCGAGCTTCTGAACCTGCTCGAACTGCGACAGCATGTCGTCCATCGTGAACTCGCCATTCAGCATGCGCTGGCCGACGCGTTCTGCTTCTTCCATGTCCATCTTCTCCTGGGCTTTTTCTACCAGGGAGACGACATCTCCCATGCCCAGAATCCGGTCTGCCATACGATCCGGATAGAAGACATCCATGTCATCGATCTTCTCGCCTTCACCGACGAACTTCACCGGCAGCCCGGTAATTGCCTTGACGGAGAGCACGCCGCCGCCTCTGGAATCGCCATCGAACTTTGTGACGACCAGGCCGGTCAGCGGGAGCTGTTCCTGGAAAGTCTTTGCAACATTGACGATATCCTGGCCAGTCATGGCATCAACCGTCAGCAGGATCTCATCCGGATGAACGGATTCATTGATGTCCTTGAGTTCCTGCATCAGGGCTTCATCGATATGCAGACGGCCGGCAGTATCGATGAATACCGTGTCATAGCCATGTTCCTCTGCATAGACCATGCCATCCTGAACGGTCTTCAGCGCACTGGTTTCGGTTCCTTCCGTGAAGACTTCCGTATCAATCTCACGGCCGAGGGTCTGCAGCTGTTCAATCGCAGCCGGACGGATGACATCGGCAGCGATCAGAATCGGCTTGCGATTGTATTTCTTCTTTGTCAGTTTGGCAATCTTTGCAACGCTGGTCGTTTTGCCGGTACCCTGAAGACCTGCCATCATGACGACCGTGATGCCCTGTGGCTTGAACTGAAGTTCCGCCTGCTCGGTTCCGAGCAGATTCACGATTTCATCGTGAACAATCTTGACCAGCTGCTGGCCTGGTTCCACGGAACTCAGTACCTGCTGGCCTCTTGCTTCTTCACGGACTTTATTCAGGAAGTCCTTGACGACCTTGTAGTTCACATCTGCTTCGAGGAGTGCAACCCGCACTTCTTTCAGCATATCCTCCATGTTGGCGTCGGTAAGCTTGCCCTTGCCGGCGATATTGCGCATGGTCTTATTCAGACGATCACTCAGTGAATCAAATGCCATATTCTGCTCTCTCCTGATCTCCGGTTTATTCTACCATAGAAATCAGAGTTCCCGGGAAACGGTGAAATCCGCGGCAGCTTCTGCCGCTGATAAGCTGATTAAAGAAAAACACCGATCTCTTTTTCAGTACCGGTGTTCTTCGGATTCTGGCTGCAATAATCTCAGTGCTTTGCGCGGGTCAGGATTTCCACTTTCTCAGCGATGACGCTGAGATTGTAGAACGTCTTCTCATTGCGCTCGACGGCGTCGCCGCTGAGTCTTCCGCGTACAGCGACGAGATTGCCAGGCTTGCAGGCGGCTGATACTTCTTCTGCAATTCCTTTCCACAGCATGACGTTGAAGATGTCCTGGCTGACGGAGCCGTCATCATTATGGAAGTTGCGGTCGGCTTCGATCAGCAGCCAGCTGATCGGGTTTCCTTTGGCCGTGGTGGTGATGACGGGCTGTTCCTTGATTCTGCCTACGATCGTGATTGAATTCATTGTTCTTTTTCCTCGCTTTCTGAACCTCAGGCATCGGCATTATCCGGGATTCAGAAACGGATGGCAAATCACGGAATCAGAGATCTCATGGCCAGAAAAGGCAGATACGATATATTGTACCTGCCCTGAGGTTTCATGGAATGCTTATCTGCGCATGGGCTTCAGAATCGTGAGAACGGATCTGGAAAGGTCGATCTTCTGCGTCAGAGCCTGGCATCTCTCCGGGGTCATGGTTTCCACAAGTCTGAATTCTTCAAACAGAGAGACACGGTTCATCTCGCCATGCAGAACGCTGATTGCTAAGTCGAGCGGACTGTCGAAGAGATGCAGGAAGGCGCCAAGCGTGCGTTTCTTCATCTCGGAGAGAGATTCTTCCGGAAGCTCTGCCTGAAGACAATCTTCAAGCTGCTTCGTGATGAAGTCTGAGAATGCATCGGGATCGAGGCCTTCATCGCTGAAGAGGATCATAGCCTGATCGCGGCTGATCTCGGAGTCATAGCTGAAATACGGAGTGATCTTCTTCTCATCGATCCAGGTCTGATAGGCAGCGTGCTGGGGAGAGAACCAGGCGTCCATCTTCATCTTGAGGGCCCACTCCGTTTCCAGCCTGAGGCGGTCATCTGCGATGTCCGGATTCAGGCGGAAGCCTTTCATGATGCGGGAATCGCTGAGGTCCATCGCGGTTTCGCTGCGGGCTCGGAATACGGTTTCCGGTTCTTTCTGGAGAGCCCGTTTCAGGAAGACCGGTGCGCTGAAGGTCCTGGATGCCTGGTTCTTGCGGATCAGGTCCATGACTGCTTCGGGATCGCATGGCGTCACGAGGATCAGATTCATGCGGGAAGGATGGTAGTTCAGCCGATAGGCCTGTTCGAGATCAGCGAGGGTCATCGCCTGAATGGAGGCTTCCGTTCCGACGATATCTTCCCTCAGGGGATGATACTGGTACATCGAGCGCATCGTCTCGAGGAACAGCCTGGAATCGCCATCCTGCAGATACATGCTGCGCTCCTGCTGGATGATTCCCTTCTCTTTCTGGACGGATGCTTCGGTCACCGCAAAGTTCTGCACGAAGTCGAGCAGCAGCGATAAAGGTTTTTCAATATCGGGATCCGGAGTAGTGAAGTAGTAAACTGTCTCTTCATAGGACGTATAGGCGTTCACGTTGGCGCCGAGCCTGGAAAAGTCTGCCATGACATCGCCATGATCGCTTTCAAACAGCTTATGTTCCAGAAAGTGAGCAGTGCCTGACGGGAAGTTCAGAATGGTGCCGTCTTCGGTTTCTTCCCGGCAGTCCAGACTTCCGTACGGGGCTGCCAGCAGGCAGGAAGTAGTCGTGAACAGGGGTTTATGGAACAGGATCACATGCAGACCGTCTGCCATGGTCTCCTCATACCAGACTTCCTGGAATTTCGTTTCTTCATGACGGATCATCTGCATCTTCCTCCAGAATCAGAACTTCGGCCAGTTTCAGGCCGGCATAGGCGTTCATAATATCTTCTCTGGTCACGGTCTCAAAGCGATGGATCATGCGGGGAATGGAGTCTTCCGTATGAAACAGCACGCTGCGGCAGTCATCCCAGATCAGGCTCGGGCCATGGTCCATGGAACCGCGCCAGGAATTGATATACATCGAGCGGGCAGTTTCCAGCTGATCATCAGAAAACTCCCCTTTCTGCATCCTGCTGATCTGCTGAGCAATCAGGGTTCCTGCTTCAGGAAGATCCCTGCGGTTCATGCCGGCGGTGATTCTCAGCATTCCGTCATAGATCAGATTCTCGGAACCGATGCTGTAGCAGAGGCTGCGGGCTTCCCGCACTTCCTGGAATAAGAGAGAAGTCGGAAGTGCTCCGAGAATGCCGTTGCCCAGCATGAAGGCAGGCATCAGCGGATCCTGATAGCGTAATCCGTCTTCATAGAGCTGAACGAGGACTGACTGGCTGATCGGCTTCTTCAGGATCGTTTCCGAATATGGTCTTGTCTCAGGGTCTGCCTGAAGCGATACCATCGTATTCCGGTCAGAAAAGGAAAAAAGGGAGCGGGCTGCTTCCAGGCATTCATCGGCATCGACGTTGCCAAGCACGAAGAGATGAATCTCCGCCTGATCAATCAGTTCTTTCCAGGCAGAAGTGCATGCTTCATTCGTCACACAGCAAAGTTCGCTTTCTGAGGGAAGGCATCGCTTCTTCATGGCACCGCCATATCGGAGAGAAGCTTCCTCGACAGCTGCAGCTGAAGGGTCATCGAGGGTCATGCGGACGGCAGTGATGGCTTTCTGAACGCATTCCTCAAAGAGATGCGATTCAAATAATCCGTTTTCAAGATACGGCCAGCAGGCATAATCCCTCAGCACTTCCATCTGCCTGTAAAGCAGGGAATCAGAAACATAATGGGAATCCGCAGTGCTGCAGGAGAATTCGAGCAAGTCAAGATTGCCGCGCGGATCTGAAGTCACGGATAAGGAAGCACCATAGAGATCATCAAGGCGCTTCTGCGTTTCCAGTTTCGTGCGGGAGGTATCGCATACTTCAGCAAGCAGGAACGAAAGCAGAAAATGTGCCGGACGCATCGTGCTTTCAAGCGGCAGGAAGAAATCCAGGTTCATGGTCACATCCTTGAATTTCTCTGTCGGGTGGATATGCAAGCTGCAGTTTTCTGAAAGTCTGAATGTCTGCATAAAAAAAGAGACCTCCATAGTCTCTTATTATAGCCATTCAGAGGGATTTGCGGAGTTCGTGCTGCTTCTCGCGCTCAATGTCCCGCTTTGCCTTCTGCAGGTCCTTGCTCCAGTGGCAGCTTCCGCCGCATGTGCCGCAGTCGCCGGCGCACTTGATGAAGCCTCCTTTTCTGCGGATATAGCGGATATCAGCGATCACCAGTGCGACCACGACAGCCAGCACCAGGAATGTACTCAGATTCATGGATTTCACCTCCATCTGCCCCTACTATGACCGAAGGAAGTCCGAAAGTCAATTAGATTGCACTAACTATTTTCAACAGAATCAACGATCTGTCTCTGCAGGACGAAAAAAGGCCTGCCTGCCGGAAAGGCAGACAGACCAGGAACAGCCGCAGCTCAGATTGCACCGTATTTCTTCAGGAATTTCTCGATCTCCGTGCCATGGATCTTCTTCAGGAGCTTATCAACGACCATCTTCTCCTTGAAATCCATCGGACGGTCGGTCAGCTTCTTTCCGTCGCCGAGAATGACGGATGCCCTGACAAGGTCCCGGATGTCATATACGGATCCCCAGACTTCCGGAACGCCGCGATCGACGTGGCAGAGCGTGTAGACAGCTTCCATACCGGTGCGGATGGAGTACTCCGTCGTGAATACCGTGTCACGCGGGGTCTCTGCATACTGACCGAGGAAGGCCAGGTTCACGCTGCCCTCCGGCACGACCAGCGGACGGTCTCCATATCTGCGCGGCTCAAAGAAGGAAGTGACATACGGCATCATGCATGGCGTCGTATTGCAGGAATTGGCTGCCAGATCCATGATGTCATGTTCCGGGATGCCGATGTGATACAGCCACTCTGCGCAGAGTTCCATGCCCGTGCACTTGTACATCGGCTTCTTGATGTAATCTCCTTCTTCCTTCCAGCAGTTCAGTCCATAAACCCAGATCAGGCAATGGTCTTTCGGCTGCTCGACGAACTGGCCCTGGCGGTTGATGGTCCAGCTGATCAGCCAGGAAGAGTCCTTGGCAGTGACGATGCCGCCGGTGACGACTTTTCCGGAGAGCGGATCGCGGTGGCAGATCTTCTCGATGGCTTCAAGGATGCGGGGATCAGCGGTATCGACGGTCCAGGATTCCCAGCTGGTCTCCTGGATGGACGGGAAGAACTTATCCGGGTTGCCGAACGCCTTGTCCTGAGCAGCGAGCTTCTTCCAGAGTTCGATCGAAGGGCCTTCGCCATTCCTGCAGGTGACGACGGGAGCGTGGTTCTGGTCTCCGTAGGCAGAGTTATCGCCCTGGCAGCCGTTGGTCACGAAGACCAGATCATTCTCCGTGAGACTGATGGTCTTCTCTTCGCCGCCCTGCGTATAGACGATCTTCTGAGCAACCTTCTTCTCCGGGGTGCAGTTGACGCGGATGTCGGTGACAGTCGTGTCGTATTCGATCTTCACGCCGTGGTCAGTGAGGTATTTCACCATCGGCTTGATCATGGATTCATACTGGTTGTAGCGTGTGAATCTCAGCGCGGAGAGATCCGGCAGACCATCGATATGATGGATGTAGCGCTGCAGATACAGCTTCATCTCAAGAGCACTGTGCCATTTCTCGAAGGCAAACATCGTCTGCCAGTAGATCCAGAAATTCGTCTTGTAGAAGTCTTCATCGAAGACGTCATCAATCGTCTTGTCAGCCAGTTCTTCATCCGTCATCATGAACAGATGGAGCAGTTCTTTCTCTGCTTTCGGGTTCATGCCGTATTTCTTGTCGGTATGGGCATCCTGACCCTGCTTTTCGGTAACCCGGCAGAGCGAATAGTTCGGATCCTGCTTGTTGAGACGGTAGTATTCAGAGAAAATCGTTTCACCCGGATTATCAATAGACGGGATGGAACGGAACAGATCCCACATGCATTCAAAGTGGTTATCCATCTCTCTGCCGCCGCGCATGATAAAGCCGCGCTGCTTGTCATAGAAGCCATCGCAGGAGCCTCCGGCAATCGGGAGATGCTCGAAGAGCGTGATGTTCTCGCCTGGCATCTGCGCATCTCTGACCAGGAAGCAGGCCGCGGAAAGGCCGCCCAGACCGGTGCCGACGATGTAAGCGTGCTTCTGCTCGATTCCTTCCGGCTTATCCGGTACTGCAAATGCTTCATAGTTTCCGCTGGAATAATACATATTCTGTTTTTCCTCCTAAATTTGATCCGTACCCCTTTGCATCACTGGAGTACTTCGGATAGTTTCATCATAGATTTTTTCGACCACCGGTCAATTTACGCAAACCGTTTTCTGTCTGTTTTTATGACAGACCGGCCGATCTGTCAGATCACCGGAAAAAGAAAAAGCGGCTGAAGTGCTTTCAGCCGCACGTGTTTCTCAGTCGTTATCGTGAGAGGTCTGATTGTCTTTCTTGATGAATACTTCTCTTGGCTTGGATCCCTGGGCAGGACCGATAATGCCCTTTGCCTCCAGGAGATCGATCATGCGGGCAGCCCGGTTGTAGCCAATGCCGAAGCGCCGCTGCAGAAGCGAGGTCGAAGCTTTCTGAACGTCGATGACGTAGTCCTTGACTTCTTCATAGAGCGGATCAGCATCTTCGCCTGGCTTGCCGGTGAAGCTCTCCCCTTCGCCATCAACCTGATCGAGCAGGACGAAGGCGTCGTCATACATCGGCACTGCTTCCGAAGAGACATATTCGGTGATGCGGCGGACTTCGTCATCGGTGACGAAGACCCCCTGAACACGCGTTGCATTGGCAGCGCCGATCGGCATGTACAGCATGTCGCCGTTGCCGAGCAGACGTTCTGCGCCGACATGGTCCAGAATCGTGCGCGAATCAATCCCCGAGGAGACCGCAAAGGCGATACGGCTCGGAATATTGGCCTTGATGATGCCGGTGATGACATCAGTAGACGGGCGCTGGGTCGCGATGATCAGATGGATGCCGGCAGCCCGGGCCAGCTGCGTGATACGCTGGATCGAGGTCTCGACTTCCTTGCCTGCCACCGCCATAAGGTCGGCCATCTCATCGATGATGACGACGATATACGGCATCTTCTTCGGTTTCGGAGATCCGTCTTCCGGAGCCGGGCTGTTTTCGACCATCGTATTGAAACCCTGGATGTTGCGTACGCCTGCTTTCGAGAACATGTCATAGCGTTCGTCCATGATCCGGACGATGACCTTGAGGGCGTTATTTGCCTTCATCGGATCATTGATGACCGGACCGATCAGGTGCGGTACTTTCTGGTATGGAGTGAATTCAACTTTCTTCGGGTCGACAAGCAGCAGCTTGACTTCATCCGGCTTCGTCCTTAACAGGAAGGACGTGATGATTGCATTCATGCATACAGATTTTCCGGAACCGGTAGCACCCGCAATCAGGAGATGCGGCATCTTGTCGAGGCGGCAGGTGACGCAGTTTCCGAGCAGGTCCTTGCCGAGAATGAAGACGAGCGGCTGGCTCTGTTCCTTTTCCGGAATCTTCTGAATCAGCTCTTTCATCTTGACCGGGGTCGCGGTGACGTTCGGAATCTCGACGCCGACGGCATTATGGCCAGGGATCGGTGCTTCGATGCGGATATCGCGGACGGCCAGCTGCATCTTCAGGTCTTCCGTCAGATTCAGAATCCGGGATACTTTGACATTGGCTTCCGGACGGACTTCGAATTTCGTGACGGCAGGTCCGATATGGGTATCCATGAGCCTTGCTTCAATATCGAAGTTGCGCAGCACCTGGATCAGAAGCTCGCCTTTCTCGCGGGCTGCTTCGACATTCGGATCATCTTTGGGTCTCGGCGGAATCGGATCGAGAAGACTCAGCTTCGGCAGCCGGTACGGCTTCTTCGGCTTCGAACCTTCCGGGGTCTCCGGCACCTGCACGTCCGGATCTTCCGGATGGCGGACGGCCGGGGAGGCTTCCGGAATTTCTGCAGGAACCGGTTCCGGCTCAGGGTCGGGTTCAGGTTCAGGTTCTGGCACAGGCTCCGGCTCAGTGACCGGTTCTTCTGGTTTTTCTTCTTCCGGCTGTTCCTGATGATCGACGAGCTCATCGACGGTCATGAAGATGGAACGAGGTGTTTCTTCTTCCTGCGGTTCCGGATGATCTTCCGGTTCGCCTTCATCGGCACGGATACCGAACGCGGAAGGCTCCGGCTGCTGGTTTCTCAGATTCTGGAATGGCAGCGTATAGGGATCCGGTTCCGGCTCGGGTTCTTTTTCCTGAATCGGGCGGACCGGTTCCCGGACTGGCTCTTCCGGTTCTTCGGCAGGATCTGCTGACAGCATCTTCACGGATGGCTGAGAAGAGCTTAGCGAAGCAGGACGGGGTTCGGAAGGAGCTTCGATGGGTTCTTCCTCTTCTTCGTCTTCTTCTGGTTCTTCTTCATTGTTTCCGTCATCCTGAGGAGTTCTGAAATAGTCGGCAATCGTTGCGAATGCCTGCTTGTATACTTCCAGATTCACAAGCAGCAGCGCTGCGATGACAAACAGCACGACGATGATCAGAACGGTTCCGGACCGATCGACCAGCAGCGTCGTGATGCTTAGCAGCAGTGCACCGAAGATGCCGCCTCCGGCTTCAATCGCCGGATCGCTCGAAAAGAACGACTGCACGTTCAGGGCATACTGCTTCAGAATCTCAAAACCGCGCAGGTCTGCTTCTGTGTCCGCATATGAACACCATAAAAGCAGTGCGCATACGATCAGCAGCACCGCAGCCGGATTGCGGCTGGAGGTATTGCCGCTGCGGCGGTTGATCATCGTGATCAGAATCTGCACGACGACCACCCCCATCATGATGAAATAGAACCGGCCGAACAGAAAACGGCAAAGCCTGCTCAGAAAGACGCCGACCACGCCCATCTGCATGTAGGCAATGATGGCAATCGCTCCGAGCAGGACGATTTCAATCCATTCTTTGAGTTCCTGATCTTTCGCTTCTTCGGCTTTTGTCTTGCGTCTGCTGGCTGATTTAACTGTCTTCTTTCCGGATTTCTTCTTATTTGATGACACGTTAATCCCCCTTGATCAGATGACTGTCAGTCCTTGGTGTTGATCTCCACGATCGCCGGCAGGATCATCGGCTTCTTGCCGGTTTCCTTCATGACATAGCGGGCGATCTTCTCGCGGGCTGCAGCACGGCACTCCAGATTGTCATAAGTTCCGTCCTTGGCTGCCTGATTGATCACGCTTTCCATGATATTCCCGATCTCCTTGATGATGTAATCAGCATCTTTCAGGTAGATGACGCCGCGGCTCTGCACATCCGGACCGCCGATGATTTCCTTCGTGGTGTGATTGACGACGACGCCGACAATGATCGCACCGTCGGTGCTGAGCGTCTCGCGGTCTTTCAGCACCATGCCGCTGGCATCGAGATTCTCGGTGCCGTCGACGAGCACGTCAGCGCTTTCGACTTCATCGAAGCGCTTGCTGAGCTGACCATTCTCGATCGTTGCCGCCTGGCCGTTGCCGAGCACGATGATGTTGTTGGCCGGGTAGCCCATATCCAGCGCGATATTCGCATTGGAGATGAGCTGGCGGTATTCGCCTTTGACCGGAATGTAATACTGCGGGTTGAGCAGATAGATCATCATCTTCAGATCTTCGATGGACGCATGCATGGAATACGTGCGCTTGGAATCAATCGCATGCACATTGGCAGTCTCCTTGTAGAGATCGTCTTCCATCGAGGATTCCTCGCGCTCCGTGCCTGGAACGGCAGGAGAAGCGATGATGACGGTATCGGTCGGGCGCAGCTGGACAAGCTCGTCTTCACGGCTGGCGATCTTATGAACCTTGCGGAAGATCGTGCTGCCGGTGCCGCCGCAGATGATCACGACATTGTCCATGTCGTTGGAGAAGTTCTGCGGAGCAATATCGAGGCCGGCCGGAATGCGGTAGTAGTCCAGGGCTGCCATATCCTTCATCAGATTGCGCAGTTCATCATCATAGATCATGATCTTGCGGTTGAACTTGTATGCCATCTCGATGACTTCAATGACCCGGTACAGGTTCTGGCTGTAGGTCGTGACGATGATTCTGCCCTTGGCATCTTCGAAATACGGCTCGATCAGATTCGTGATCCGATGATGCGGGCTGCTGTGGCCTTCTCTGGTGGAGCCGACGGATTCTGCCATCAGGGCAAGAATACCCTTCTGGCCCAGTTCCGTGACATCCATCATGTCGAACTTGAAGGCATCGTTCTTCACATCGTAGTCCACGATGAATTCAGAGGTATAGACGACATAGCCGTCTTCCGTGCGGATCGCCACGCCGAATCCGTCAGCGATGGACTGCGTGGTTCCGAAGGTGCGGATTTCGGTGCTGCCGATCTTGAATGTCGAATTGCGGCGGACCCGGTGGACCTGAACATCCTTGATGCCTTCTCTGCGGGCCATGCGCTCGAACATGCGGGCAGTCAGCGGTGCCATGTAGATCGGGGCCTTTACCTGCTTGCACAGATCCGGCAGAGCACCCATCACATCATCATGACCATGGGTGATGAAGATGCCCTTGATCCGCTTCTGATTCTTCACGAGATAATTGAAATCCGGGATGATCATCTCGACTCCCAGGTTCTCATCATTCGGGTATCTCAGCCCGCATTCAATCACGAAAATATCGTCGTTGTTTTCAACGACATACATGTTCTTGCCGTCTTCGTCAAGACCTCCGAGGGCAAAAATACGTACTTTACTCATAATTAATGATCCTCCTGACTATGATTCTCTCTGCTTTATTATACGCGGAAATTCCCGGCTGGCTCAATGCGTGATTTCAGAGTGCCTCGCCATACAGGCTGAAGCTGCGTGCTTCCGTGATCTTCACGTCGCAGATCTCGCCTGCCTGGATTCCGTTTCCGGTGAAGTTGACCAGACGGTTTTCTTCGCTGTAGCCGCAGAGCACGTTCTCATTTTTCTTCGAAGGGCCGTCGCACAGCACCTTCAGAGTCTTCCCGACAGCTGCTTCGTTATTCTCTCTGGCGTATTTTCCGATCCGCTCATTCAGAATCTGCAGACGTTCCTTCTTCACGGAAAGCGGAACATTGTCTTCCATGGCGGCTGCCGGAGTGCCTTCTCTCGGACTGTAGACGAACGTGAACGCACTGTCGAAATGACAATAGTCGACAAGGTCCAGCGTCTCCTGGAACTGTTCATCGGTTTCGCCCGGGAAGCCGACGATCAGGTCCGTCGTGAACGTGAGATCCGGAATCCGTGCTTTCATGTCATCGAAGAGCTTCCGGAAATGCTCTGCCGTATAGCCGCGGTTCATGCGCTTCAGAATCTCGTCACAACCGCTCTGCACCGGCAGATGAAGAGCCGGCATGATATTCGGGCAGTCGCGCATCGCATCGATCGTCGTCACCGAATAGTCGCGCGGGTGGCTCGAATAGAAGCGGATCCGGTCGATACCGGTCTCGCTGACCTTACGCAATAGATGCGTGAAGCCATCTTCCATGCCAAGATCCTTGCCGTAGGCATTGACATTCTGGCCGAGCAGCGTGACTTCTTTCCCGCCGCGTTCCTTCAGCTGCCTGGTTTCCTCGATGATGTACGACTCGAGGCGGCTGCGCTCCCGGCCGCGGGTATAAGGGACGATGCAGTACGTGCAGAACTTGTTGCAGCCGTACATGATGTTGACAAAGCCCTTCCACGGATGCGAGCGGTGCACTGGCAGATTCTCGATGACGGAGCCTTCATTGCTCGTAACCTCAATGGTTCTCTTCCCGTTCATCGCCTCTTCGAGGAGATCCGGGAATCTTGCGATGTTATGCGTTCCGAAGACGAGATCCACCTGCGGATATTTCCGGATCAGGTCTTTCACGATGCCTTCTTCCTGGGCCATGCAGCCGCAGAGGGCGAAGATCTTGTCCGGGTGTGCTTCCTTGAACGGACGGAGACTGCCGATCTCGCCGAGCACATGTTCTTCGGCGGCGTGGCGGACGGCACACGTATTGAAAATCGTGAGGTCTGCGTCTTCATAGCCTTCGGCCGGCTGAAAGCCCATCTCCTCAAGCATGCCGCTCAGGGTTTCCCCGTCTCTGACATTTGCCTGGCATCCGTAGGTACGGATGAAATAAGTCTTCCCGTTTCCGAGATTCTTCTGTTCGGATTTCAGTTCAAAAACCGATCTTCCGGCCGGATTGCTGCGTCTTCCTTCTGCCTTGTGATCAGGCAGGATATATTCCTGTTTATTCATTGCCGATTCATTATAACTTGAACACGCCATCAGAAAAAGCAGAAAGTACGTTCCTTCCTGCTTCCTCTTAGAAAAAGCCGGCGGACCGGCTTTTCTGTTTCTGATGCTTACTTCTCAGAGATTGCACCTACCGGGCAGGTCCCGATGCAGGTATGGCAGTCGATGCAGGTAGCCTCATCGCACTGAGACTTGCCATTCTCATCAAGAGAAAGAGCGGTTACCGGGCAGACACCTGTGCAGGCGCCGCAGCCGATGCATACATCCTTATCTACTGTAACTGGCATGTTCTGATTAACCTCCTGTAGAAGCATTATATCATCGGATTGTTAGCTTAGGAACCAATTACGAAAACATTTCGGGAAAACCAAGCCCCGCAGAATGGAAAGAAGTTTCATCGGTCTTCGGAAACAGAAGAAATGAATTAGTAGTTTCTAACTCATGAACTATTGTAATTGATCCCCTTCCGGGAAGCAACCCTCTTTTTCAAACAGAAAACGCCCTTAAGGGCGTTCCTGGATTCTTCTGATTGCAATTGCACGATTGGTGCTTTCATCGATCGTGATGAGTACGCCGCAGATCATGGCCGGCTCTTCGGAAGGCGTGTAGCGCGTGGCTTCCCGATGTACCGAGCGAGCTATGACTTCATTGACATCGCGGCCGAGGATGCTGTGATAAGATCCGCACATGCCGGCATCGCTCAGATAAGCGCAGCCGTCCAGAATCTGCTCATCCGCAGTCTGCACATGCGTGTGCGTGCCGATGACGGCAGTCAGGCGATCATGGAACACATAGAAGAACAGTTCTTTCTCGCTGGTAGCTTCCGCATGCAGGTCGACGAAGATGATGTCTGCAGACAGATTCTTCAGAATGCGGTCCATGACTGTGATCGGGCTTTCGGTCGCACAGTCCATGAACACGCTGCCAAGCAGGTTCACGACGGCAAGGCGTTTGCCCTTCACGGTTCTCACCGTGACAGCAGAACCCCGATCGAGCGGTTCCAGATTGGCCGGACGGATCAGGTCCGGGCATTCCTCCATATGAAGCAGAATCTCGTTTTTCGAAAATGCGTGATTGCCGAGCGTGATGACATCTGCGCCTGCAGCAGTCAGAGAATGGCAGATCCGGCTGGTGATTCCTTTGCCATGGGCACTGTTTTCGCCGTTGACAATCGTGAAGTCAGCCTGGACTTCCTGCTTCAGAGACGGCAGCCGTTTCAGCACTGCTTCTCTTCCGCTTCTGCCTGTCACATCTCCGAGAAACAGAATATTCATAACTGCTTACTGTGCAATTTCCTGAGCACGGACTTCACGGATTACCGTGACTTTGATCTGACCCGGATAAGTCAGCTCATTCTCAATCCGGTCTTTGATATCATGAGCGATCTTGACCATGCGCTCATCATTGACTTTCGCCGGTTCTACCATGACGCGCAGCTCACGCCCTGCCTGAATCGCAAAAGCCGTCTTGACGCCATCATAGCTGGAAGCGATCTTCTCCAGCTGTTCAAGACGCTGGATGTAGTTCTCCATCGATTCATAGCGGGCTCCAGGTCTGGCGGCACTGAGCGTATCCGCAGCAGCGACGAGGACAGCAATGATATCATCGGCAGGCTTATCGCCATGATGAGATTCGATGGCATTGACGACAATGGCATTCTCACCGTACTTCCTGGCAGCCTTGGCACCCAGTTCAACATGGGAGCCTTCCTGCTCGAAGTCGATGGCTTTGCCGATGTCATGGAGCAGTCCAGCCCGCTTTGCCAGCTGCTGGTTCAGACCGAGCTCAGCAGCCATGATGCCGGCAAATGTTGCGACTTCCATGGAATGCTCGAGCACGTTCTGGCCGTAGCTGTAGCGGTAGCGGAGCTTGCCGACGAGTTTCGTCAGTTCGCGGTTGAGGCGGTTGATGCCGAGCTTGAAGACGGCTTCATCGCCAATCTTCATGATCGTCTCATCAAGTTCCTTCGTCACCTTGGCAACGACTTCCTCGATGCGGCCCGGCTGAATGCGGCCGTCCTTCATCAGGATCTCGAGGGACTGGCGGGCAATCTCGCGGCGGATCGGGTCGAAGCAGGATACCGTGATGGCATCCGGCGTGTCGTCGATGATCAGATCGACGCCAGTTGCCTGCTCGATCGCCTTGATGTTGCGGCCTTCTCTGCCGATAATGCGGCCTTTCATGTCTTCATTCGGAAGGGTCACGACGGATACGGTCCGGTCGATGACTTCTTCTTGCGAATAGCGCTGAATTGCAGTAGCGATGATGTTGCGGGCATTGTCTGCTGCTTTTTCCTGAGCAAGTTCATCCTGCTCATGCAGATATGCAGCAACGTCTTTCTCGCTCTTCTTGGCAACTGCGTCCATCAGTTCTTTCTTGGCGTCTTCGACGCTCAGGTTTGCAGCTCTTTCCAGAACTGAGATCTGCTGGTCAATCTTGGCCTGCAGGTCTTCTTCCATCTTGCTGAGGTTTGCTAGTTTGTCATCTGCCTGTCTGTTTTTCTCATCCAGTTTCTTTTCCTTGGCATTCAGATTCTCTTCACGGAAGTTCAGATTGTCTTCGCGGCGGAGCAGTTTGTTTTCGGTCTGCTGAACCTTGTCTTTCTGGCTCTTCAGTTCCTTTTCTGCCTGCTGTTTCATCTCAAAGATCTGCTGCTTGCCTTCGATCTCTGCCTGACGGACAGTGGTCTCCGCTTTTGCATTAGCTTCTTCGAGAATGGACTTGGACTTGGCAACAGCCTGATCGAGGCCTGCCTTGTTCGAAATCTTCATGATGACGATTCCGATCACAACACCAGCAACTACGGCAATTATGGAGATCAAAAATGTATTCATGCTTTCCTCCATTTTCACTGTAATCTGAGAATTTCTCTCAACGCTGATTATATACTGAATGGCAGGGCTTTCACAAGGCTGAAGTATCCGCCCGTTCTGTCAAGTACCCCATTAAGAAAACAGTATCTCCTGTCTCAGAAATACTGTTTTACCTGGATTATTCTGCTTTTTCTGCAGGTGCTTCTTCCGCAGCCTGCTCCGGTTTCGGAAATAGTTTTTCCTTCACGGCGGCCGTGATTTCCGCATCGACTTCCGGATGAGCTTTCAGATAGTCCCGCACCGCTGCGAAGCCCTGGCCGATCTTCTCGCCCTTATAGGAGAACCAGGCACCGGACTTCTCGATGATGTCCTGCTCCACCGCAAGGTTGATGACTTCATCAACATGGGAGATGCCCTCGCCGAAGATCATGTTGACGACTGCAGTCTTGAATGGCGGTGCCA
Organism: Anaerolactibacter massiliensis; assembly: GCF_900290205.1. Classification (NCBI taxonomy): domain Bacteria; kingdom Bacillati; phylum Bacillota; class Erysipelotrichia; order Erysipelotrichales; family Erysipelotrichaceae; genus Anaerolactibacter; species Anaerolactibacter massiliensis. The sequence continues at coordinate 1,365,914 of NZ_OLMH01000002.1, forward strand.
CCTTGTTCTTGACGACTTTGATCTTGACGACGTTGCCGATCGCTTCACCGCCGTTCTTGAGCGTTTCGGATCTGCGGACATCGAGGCGGACCGAAGCATAGAACTTCAGAGCTCTGCCGCCCGGAGTGGTCTCCGGATTGCCGAACATGATGCCGACTTTCTCACGCAGCTGGTTGATGAAGATGGCCGTGCAGTTGGAACGATTCATGACGCCGGCCAGCTTGCGCATGGCTTTGGACATCAGGCGGGCCTGCAGACCGACGGAGCTGTCGCTCATCTCGCCGTCGAGTTCGGCCTGCGGAACCAGGGCTGCGACCGAGTCGATGACGACCAGGTCGATCGCACCGGACTTGATCAGAACTTCGGTGATTTCCAATGCCTGTTCGCCGGAATCCGGCTGGGACAGAATCAGCTCATCGATATCGACGCCGAGTTTCTTCGCATAGAGCGGATCGATGGCATTTTCAGCATCGATGAAGGCACAGCGTCCGCCTTCTTTCTGGCATTCGGCAATGGCATGCAGCGCCAGGGTGGTCTTGCCAGAAGATTCCGGACCGTAGATTTCGATGATGCGTCCTTTCGGATAGCCGCCGATGCCGAGGGCGGCATCCAGAGCGAGGCTGCCGGAAGGAATGGCATCGACGGAAACATCGGCGCGATCGCCTAAGCGCATGATCGAGCCTTTTCCGTATTCTTTTTCAATTGCCTTGAGGGCATCCTGGAGCAGCTGATCCTTCTTGGAATCTGCTGCGGGCTTTTCTTTGCTTGCAGTCATGTATTTTTCTCCTTGTGCTTATTACATAGCAGGAAAACTTCCGATTCCCCGCAATGGATCAGATGGACTCCATGATATCGCCCTTGAGCTGGCTGAAATAGCTGACTCCGCTGGCAAAGCTCACAAATGCGCTGAACCAGATCATGATATCGGTGACCGGAAGGCCCCAGATCTCAAACGGCAGGTTGTTGAGCAGAACAAGAGCGATGGAAACCATCTGCAGGACCGTCTTCAGCTTGCCGAGCATCTGGGCAGCGACAACCTTGCCGTTGGAAGCGGCGATCATGCGGCAGCCATCGACGACGATATCACGGCAGACCATGATGATGACCGGGACAACCGGAATCAGCCCTCTGGACGAGAACATCAGAAACATGGTCGTCGTCAGCATCTTGTCGGCGATCGGGTCGGCGAATTTGCCGAACGTCGTCTGCATGTTGCGTTTTCTTGCAATCTGGCCGTCAAAGTAATCGGTGATGGCCGCAACAAGGTAGATGATTAGGCAGATGAGGTTGATGATGGAAAGATCAACTCCGCCGATGGTCAGCACGCCTGGTTCAATGCCGAACTGGGCATATGGAAACAGATAGACCAGAACCACGATCGGAATGAGAATGATGCGGAATATTGTCAGTCTATTGGGAAGATTCATGCAATTTCTCCTTTTTCACTACCTAATGAGTATAGCACAAGCAGATAGTTTTTCAGATCGGAATGATTTATGCACGGATTTTTTACTGTTTCACGTCATATGATGCATTCTATGAAGCATTCTGCGCAGAATGGGAATGATACAGGAATCAGGATTCTGGGAAGCCTCTGCAGATCATCCTTCTTTATGGAAGCTTCCGATTCTTTCCTGGAACCTCTGGAGCACGTCTGTTTATGACTTCGGCTGTTTCAGAAATCAGTTTTGATGCCATGTCATATCATATCCGGATAGAAAAAGAGGAGATTGCTCTCCTCTCTGGAATTTCACACTCTGTAAGCCATGTTCTGTCTCCGGTCGCCCGGATGGCAGCCATTTATCTGAGCCTTGCGGCTCCTCCCTTCTGGCTTCGTTTTGCTTCAGGGAGTTCTCCTACCAAATTTGGATTTCTCGCTTGCGGGGCTTATCGCGTTCCACCCGGTCGGTTTCCCGCCGGCTTCGTCACTGTGACGCTTTATGGAACCTCACCATGGGACTAGCCTTTAGGATCGGTTCCGCCGTCAGCCATAGGCTGCCTGGCCTTATTGATTGGACCAGCACAATCACTACCGCCATCACAGGCGGTGCGAGCATGGACTTTCCTCTGGCTTGTGCCAGCGGCTGCCCGGATGTGAAATTCACTGCTGCTTGTTCTGATTCTGTTTGAAGACCTGCTCTTCGAGTCTTGACAGACGTTTCAGGATATCGACGTTGGCAGCGCCCTGGCTGGCCGGGGTCGGATTGGCCTCGAGCGCCTTGGTTCTGCCTTCCTCTTCAATCAGCTTTGCACGGAGTGAAGCGTTGGTGCGTTCCAGTTCAGCAATCTTGTCGTTCAGTTCTTCTTCCTGCTGCTGGAAAGACTGATAGTCCTCGATGACCATATCCAGGAATGAATCCACTTCAGCGGCACTATAGCCCTTGAAGTCAATATCAAACTGCTTGTCAAGAATTGTCTGAATATCCAGATTCAACTTTTCCGACATTTTCCTACGCTCCCTGCGGTCTTATTATGGCAGAGTCATTTCCCGGAATCAAGCACGCTTCCTTATTGATTGACGGAAAGGTATAATACTTTTTATGTCGTGTGAGGTCGCTGATGGTTAACTATCCCGATGGAAGAAAAGCTGCTGCTTCGGTGCAGGCAAGAGAGTCTGCTGCGCATCGGGGCATGGAGCTGGAAGCAGAGATCAACCAGACCAATCAGTACTATCTGCAGCAGGACCTTGCCGTCATCCATAAGAAGCCGACACCGGTGACGATCGTGCATGTGGACTATCCGCAGCGCAGTGCCGCGAAGATCACAGAAGCCTACTTCAAGATTCCAAGCACCACCGATTATAACGGCATCTACAAGGCAAAGTATCTGGACTTCGAAGCGAAAGACTGCCAGTCGAAGACGTCGTTCCCGATCAAGTCGATTCATGCTCATCAGGTGAAGCATCTGGATGCAGTGACAAGACATGGGGGAATTGCCTTCGTGATTGTGCGCTTCACGGCGTATGGAGAAACGTATTATGTCGTTGCGCAGAAGATGTCGGACTATATCCGCACCTGTGGCAGAAGTTCGATTCCGTATGCCTGGTTCCAGCAGAACGGATACCTGATTCCGTATAACTATGTCAAGCCGGTAGACTATCTGAAGATTGTCGACCGGCTGTACTTCAAGGAGAGTGTATGAGCAGATCCCGCAGCAGTTCTTCAAAGCATCGCAGAAAGCTGAATGCGCTGAATATCTGGACGATGATCCTGCTGATCCTCGTGATTGCAGAGATCATCACGGCAATATTCGGTCTGCATCTGGTCAATTCGATGCTGGCAGATAAGCCGCAGCTTTCAGTAGATGACTTCTTTTCCCAGGAGTCGAGTCACATCTATGACAAAGATGGAAATCTCATCGCGGACGTCGGCACGCAGCTGCGTGAGAACGTGACGTATAACGAAATTTCAGAATCTCTGATCGATGCGTTCGTATCCGTGGAAGATTCCCGGTATTTCGTCCATGACGGGTTCGACCTGCCGCGGTTCACGAAGGCAGCGATCGAGAACGTCCGCAGCAAGCTCACGGGTTCCGGGGGCTTGCAGGGAGGTTCCACCTTCACGATGCAGCTGGTCAAGCTGACCTATTTCACGAATGATGAGACCGGGCAGACGAATGATCAGTCGATATCCTATAAGATCCAGCAGATTGCCTTAGCCAAGGAGCTGGAGCAGCAGGCCGACAAGAAGCAGATCTTCGAGATGTATCTGAACAAGATGAACTTCGGCGGAACCGGCAATATCCGCGGCATCGAGAAGGCTTCTCAGTATTATTACGGCAAGCATGCAGGCGAGCTGAATCTGGCCGAAGCAGCGATGCTGGCTGGCGTCATCAACAGTCCCTACTACTATGATCCGCATAACTTTCTTGATTATGCAACAAGCCGAAGAAATACCGTACTCTACCTGATGAAGCGTCATGGCTACATCACCGAGCAGGAATACAAGCTTGCCTGCATGGTCAAAGTCGAGGATACCCTCGTAGATCCGAGCACAACCAGTACTGGCAGCACGTATGCATACCAGGCATACATCGATACGGTCATCAAGGAAGCAGAGCAGCTGACGGGTCAGGATCCTCTGAATACCGCCATGGAGATCTACACGTGCATGGATCCGACCGTGCAGACGGTCATGGATGATATCCAGGCCGGCAATCGCGAGGAAGTGCAGTTCCCGGATGATCTGATGGAGATGGGCGCAATCTGCGAGAACAACCAGACTGGCGAAGTGATTGCGATTGCCGGTGGCAGAAACTACGGCAGAGGCGGATCGATGCTGCTGAACCATGCAACCGATCAGTACAAGCAGCCTGGTTCTTCGGTCAAGCCATTTCTGGATTATGCCCTGGCCTTTGAGTATCTGGGCTGGGCAACGAGCCATGTCGTGACAGATAAGCCGATTTCCTATACCGGCACGAATCTCGTGATCCGCAATGCCAACGGGGTCTACCATGGTCAGGTCACGCTGGACTATGCAATTGCGGCTTCGCTGAATACGCCTGCGATCCAGGCACTTCAGGAGGTCATTGATAAAGTCGGCTATGATACAGTAACCAATTACATCACTTCGCTCGGATTCTCCCAGGTGAGTGCAGATAACTTCGATCTCGGATTTGCGATCGGCGGTTCCAACTTCACCTGTTCGCCAGAAGAACTGGCAGCGGCACATGCGATCCTGATGAATGGCGGCAACTACATCAAGCCGCATACGATCACGAAGATTGAGTACCGCTCCGGAAATACAGATCCGTTAGTGCCGGAGTATACCGCGACGAATGTGCTTTCTCCGCAGGCTTCTTATCTTGCGGCTCAGCTGATGTATACGGCGATTCATGGCGGGGTCTACAACTATCTGCAGATTCTCGAGCGCAGCTATGCAACGTATGGCAAGACCGGAACGACAGACTGGGGCTCTGAAGGTCTTCAGTACAACATTCCGGAAGGCGCGATGAAAGATAAGTGGATGGTATGCGATACCACCCAGTACACGATCGTGACCTGGATCGGCTATGAGAAAGGTGTCAAGGATGCGGGGACCTATATTGATACGGCAAAGTCTCAGCTGAACATTCCGGGCAATATCTGCTCTCTGATCCTTGATGCAGCAACCGGCGATTCACAGCCAGCAGAACTTGCTCAGCCAGATGGCATCTCGACGATCACGCATATTCTCGGAACCTTCCCATATGCCTCCCCGGTCGACGGCATGGACCCTGCTCTGATCACGACCGGCAAGATCAAGAGCGAATATGCGACGCTTGCAGATCCGCAGGCTGCAGACAGCGTGGATAATCTGGATTCCTTCCAGGCAGAGCTTCAGGATGATGGCAGCGTGCATCTGACCTGGACCGCTTATCCGGAACCGGACAAGCTGCAGGTCGCAGATTCCACGATGGATATCAGCCTGTATGATGCAGATGGCAATGTACTGGTCGCAGCAGCCGGAACAAGACTGTTCGACTGGAGCTGGGTCTATGGACCGATCCGCTATAAAGCAAGGATCAGCCAGAATGGTGCTGTGGTCGGTGAGATCACAAGCGAAACCGAGGATACCACTGCTTCAGATCTGAGTCTGGCACCGGATACGGATACTGAAGCCTGCGGCTATTATGGCTATGAGTCTTCAGATGGTTCTTCCAATGAAGTATGTGTTACCTTCCATACTCCGAAAGAAGAAGAACCAGAACCTGACGCAACACCAGCCGCTGCCCCTGCCCAGGATTCCGGCAATCAGAACAACAGCAGTTCCGACAGTGAAAACCAGGAAGATAATCAGAATTCTTCGGGCAGCAATCAGAACAGCAATGAGAATACCAGCAACGGTGCCGGCGGAGACTTCTGGCCTTATGATTTCTTCTCCTATTACTGGCAGGAAAAACAGCACAACTGAGCACTAGTGTCTGGACGAACAGAAACAAGAAATACCTGAAAGAGCTCCGCCATTGCATGCACATGCACGCAATGGCGGAGCTTTCTTCTGGCGCTTGGATAGAGCTTTGCGAGTATTTGCAGGAGATGCAGAAAGCCGTCCGGTTTCCCGGGCGGCTGACTGGTTTTCAGAAATCTCTTCGGATCATTTCCTGCACTTCTGTGCAGATTTTCTGAAGTCCGCATGCAGAGCAGTCAGTCGGCATCGTGCCGGTCAGATGATCCAGAGCTCTGGTAATGCCATCTGCCTGGGCAGCAGTCTTCTGCAGCGAAGCATAGCAAAACGACGGATCGGTGATGAAGGTCATACGGACAGATGCGACGCATGGAACCTGATGATAAGCGTTCAGAAACATCTTTCCGATCGGTGCAAACGAAAGTCCTTCGCGCAGTGCATGAGTGCTGATGCGTACCTGTTCCCGCTGCTTTCTGGCCGAAATCTGCATCATGAATCCTTCCGGATTGATGCGGTAGCGGCTGTAATCAATCTTCCTCAGGTTCTGATACAGGGTCTGCCCCTCTCCGCATTGTTCTTCTTTCAGCCCGATCATCGCGATCCGGGCATAGGAACAATCAGAATGAAGTTCATTGAGATCCTTGCCGGCCAGAAACACCTGGTCATCCGGGATGTCAGAAGCGTCCGCATAGACGATCAGGCCGACGGAGGGATGATTTCCTCCGCCCAGCTCATAGGCAGTGTCTTCCTGAAAGATGATCTGGTTCCGGCCAGCTTCCTTCCAGGAAACATCAGGAACCTCAAGTTCCTTCAATCGGACACTTTTCAGAAGCGCATCAATCTGATCAATGCATGCCTGGTATAATTCCATCACAGCTTCCTGGTGCGCGGACGGCTGTCATAGTGCTTCTGCAGCAGCGGCATGACCTTGCTGGCAGCCTTCATATCCAGGTTTTCAAAGTAGACGATAAACGTCACGAGAAAGAACACACCCGTCACGATTGCGAGAATGCGCAGCACTTTTCCGATCGTCTTCATGCTCTTGCACCTGCTCTTCCTTTCTGGCGTGCAAATTCAGCTGCACCAAGGGCTCCCATCAGCTGAGGATCGATCGGCAGATCGATGACCTTGATGCGCAGCACTTTCTCAATTGCCTGCTTAAGGCCTTCATTCTTTGCACATCCTCCAGTCAGGGTAATTCGATCTGAGGCACCTGCTTTCTTGGCCATGACAAAGCATCTCTTGGCAACAGAATTCTCAATGCCTGCAGCGATTTCATCCATCGGTTTTCCTTCTCCGACCAGGGAGATGACTTCTGATTCCGCAAAAACCGTGCACTGAGCCGTAATCGGAATGACATTCTTTGCATCCAGAGACAACTTCGAGAATTCGCTGAGATCCATTTCAAACGCTCTGGCCATCGCTTCGAAGAATCTGCCGGTTCCAGCTGCGCATTTGTCATTCATCGCAAAGTTCAGTACCGTTCCATCCCGGTCTACCGCAATGCCCTTGACGTCCTGTCCGCCGATATCGATGATTGCCCGCACGTTCGGATCTGCCACATGCACTCCCATGGCATGGCAGGAAATCTCAGAGATATTCTCGTCGGCAAACGGAACTTTATTGCGGCCGTAGCCAGTTCCAACCAGATATGCAAGATCCTTGGCACTGTGAAGCTCTGGTACTCTGGCAATTGCCTGATCCAGGGCATCCTGCGCACTCAGCACGGAATTGATCCGGCTGCGCAGGGTCACATCAGAAACCATCTTTCCGTTTTCATCCAGGATGACGCACTTCGTATAAGTGCTGCCGGAATCACATCCGCCATAATATTTCACAATCGCTTCCCCCTTCTTACCACGACTTTCCATCATCAATGATTTCCAGAGACGGGTCCACTGGTTCTTCCCGCATCACTGTGCGCATATACCGGTTGACATCATCTCTCAGACTCTGGCGAGGCACTACCCGCGGATCCATGAGATCATGGTTGACCCAGACCAGCCGGACTCCGTTTTCTCTTGCCCGCTCTTCAAACATGCCATGCATGCCATCCAGCGCCTTGCAGGAGATGTGCTCCCAGAGAATCACCATATCTGCATTGAAATACCTGCAGTATCTCCAGAGATCATCCAGAAGCACTTCATAGCCGCCATGGGTATGGTTGCGCATGACCATCTCTTCATAAAGACGAGCCAGGTCATACGGCATCTGTTCCTTGTCATTTTCAGAAAGCTGATCCAGATAGACCAAAGAAAGCATATCCACAAGCGGAAGAATGCCCCAGCAGTTCTGCAGCCATGGCAGGAAGTCTGTATAATACTGTGCCTGCACGCCCCAGACAATTGCCCGATGACGGTATTCCTTGCAGACTTTCTCTTTCTTCCGGAATGCCTTCTCGGCAAGCTTCGTGATCTTGCGATCTGCATCCACAAAGGCCTGGACTCTTTCGGAAACAGCCATATAAGTCGTCTCTGCGTACAGCGCAAGATTTGCACCGATTACCTGCGGATAGTCTGTCCGGCTCATCTCCATCCAGCCGACCCGGTGCCTGGTTTCTTCATTGAAGCGTCTGATATTGGTCCAGTAGGCATCCCAGTCCCATTTTTCACCGGTATTGTCTTCAATGAACTTGATCGCATTGCGGATCTCCTGGGCCGCATACTCCTGTACGCCATCTTCCGTGTGGCGCAGCGGGGCAGCAATCTGGAAAACCGGAATTCCGTTTTCTGCAAACCTTCTTGCCTGAATGCCATTCCCCATCAGAGACCCATCGCAGGTCGTATTGCACTGAACCGCACAGGCACCATAAACCGGCATGTCATCATCGATGACCACGCCGGACTCTGCGGCCGGCATCAGGCACACATCACCTGGCATTCCCATCTCCTGAATCACGTCCAGATAATGGGTAACTCCCTCGCCTCTGAGCAATCCGCCGATATAGACACTGGCAAGCTCCCAGCTGGCAATCTTCAGATTCGGAAAGCCGGCCATGATCGTCTGCATCGCATTTTCATCCAGAATGACAATCTTCTTGGAAAGCTCCTGATCATTGCCGCAGTTCTTGTCCGCCCGAAACAGCGTCGTCAGGAATGAAGCCGCATCCATTGCGATCAGGTCATATTCCGTATGCGCAATTTTCAGATGCGTTCCGCGCAGCCCGGCGGTATGGCGGTCGATCATCATCGGAACCGCCAGATAGTTGCTCATCCACCGATAGCGCAGGAACCCCTTGATATTATCGGGATGCGTAGAACGCCCATCGTCTTCAGCCAGCAGGAATAGTCATACAGGGTGTCCTTTACCCCTCTCCATTCCCTTCTCTTTCTGACCTCGCCGCCAGAATAGAGACTGCCCGGTTTTTCGCTGCCAAGCTTTGCGCCCATCATCTGCGCCCTTATTAGATTGTGTGTTGCATTGTGAAATCGTTAACTTCATCAAAGAATGAAAGCACTTTGTATGTCAACAATTTTAAGGTAATTTTTTCATAATTAATTAATCATCCTGTAATCAGAACACTTTTCAGGAACCCCTATCCTGCATTCTGCACGATATTCACACTTTAAAAGTCAGGAACACTGTCCTGACTTTCATTTATCTTGATGTTATAGACCCGAATGCATGATGCACTTCTGGCGGTCTGCATTCACGAAGATTAGAAGGAAGCTTACTACTTCACCAGATAATCAAAAATATCCTCTCGGACCGCATGCTCAAGCTTCATCTGAACATTTACAATTGGACATTCTCTGCCGTGATCATCCATCTGAACAGTCTCTTCATAATGGATTGGTTTTACTTTTCCAAGGTAGTAATGATCATTCCCTTCTCCATCGGATTTTTTAACGAACAGGAAGATCTCCATTCCATTCTTCTCTGATTCCTGCAATCGAATGATATCAGGGTGTTTCATTGTCACATGATTCCGGGTCATCCAGCTGAATACCCCGGGATTAACAAACTCGTCAGCATACTGAATTGATTTGCTGATTCCCTCAAGCTTTTCATAGGTCACAAAAATAGGACACTGGTTGTGTTTAAACGTATATCCATAAATCGTGCTGCTCTCATCTTTATCCCAATTCAAAAGACGGCACACATCTCTGCGGGAATATTTCTCATATAAAACAAGATGATTGCTATCATGCTTGGCATATTTGTCCTTGTAAAGGTGCAATCCATAAGCGATCAAAGTACATAACTCAACTCGGAAATTCCCATCTAATAATGAAATAGAGAATCCAGTTGAACTATAGTACCCAGTGTCTCCACCCTTGAGGATCGACATTGCAGCAAAAAGCTTTTTATCTTCCGGACGATTTGCAAACTGATTGAGCAGCATTCTCACCGAAGAACGATAGTCTTCCATCGAAAACCTGGAGTTTGGATCAAAGGCTTTCAGTCTCTCTGCAAATATCTTTGGCGTAATGGTCTCCCCATCTACCAGCATCTGCATCATCAATAACTCATGCGGACGCATCCCATTCAGGAAAAACCGTGTAATGTACTCTAATACCAGCTGCTGATCAGCAGTGAATGTCACGTGATAATTCCGATCTACTTTCCGAACATATTCGTCATAGCTTCTGATTTTGCCATCAATGAAAAGAGTCGGATCAATCTCCCCATATTGGTAAAAATCCAATATGGTCGGGATTCTACCCAGCTTTGCCTTTAAAAGTTCATACTTTTCTTTCTTTAGAGCGGATGGAGTCGTGGACTGATTAATCGACTGATAGATCCGTTCTTTTGATATCTCATCAAAATGAATAGTTGATGATCCAGGAATAATACGATTACCTTCTCTCACATATTTGCGGATATTGTCCTTGTTGTAGGAGCGATCCCCAGATAATGCAATCGGAATCATGTAGTTATTGGTGTAATTGCCGATGAAGTCGAGAATGACAACAAACTCTTTTCCCTCATGTTTGCGCAGACCGCGGCCCAGCTGCTGAATAAATACAACCGGTGACTGAGTTGGCCGTAGCAGAATTACCTGATTCACTTCCGGAATATCGACGCCTTCATTGAAAATGTCCACAGTAATGATGTAGTCCAGGAGATTGTGTCCTTCATCTGCGGTAAGGCGCTCAATCTGCTGTTCGCGGTATTCCTCTGCCGTTAAGCCTTCCTTTCCGTGATCATCGCCGGCAATAAAGACTGTCCGATAGCCGCGCTCATTCAGCTTTTCAGAAAGACCTTCGCCCTCTTCACGTCTGCTGCAGAAAATCAAGCCTTTTACACGATTACCTGAATAGCCGAAATATTCTGCATTCTGAACAATATGATCGATTCGTTCATCGGAAAGCAGCGCAGAAAGACTGCGATCTGTTTTGGAAGACAATGGTTCCTGGTCATCGATCGTCTGGTCGGTAATTCCGAAGTAATGGAACGGACAAAGCAAGTCATCTTCCAAGGCTTGCTGCAATCGGATCTCACAAGCAATATTATGATCAAACAGATCATAGATATCATAGCCATCGGCCCGATCAGGAGATCCTGTCATTCCTAGCCAGAACTTCGGCGTAAAGTAATCCAGAAGTTTCTGATAAGTTGATGCTGCAGCGTGATGAACTTCATCCACAATAATCAGATCAAAAGCATTCTTTGCAAATTGATGCAGGGTTTCATCTTTTGAAATCGTCTGAATGGTCGAGAAAATATAATCTGCATTCGTCTCTTTGCTAGTTCCTGAGAGAAGGCCGTAGGTTCTGCCATTATTGATGACTTTCCTGTAGCTTTCCATCGCCTTCTTCGCTACCTGCTCGCGATGAACGAGAAAGAGCATTCTTCTTGGATTGAATTGACGAGCAGCAAATGCGGATGCATACGTCTTGCCGGTTCCTGTTGCTGAGATCAGCAATGCTCTGCTTTGATGTCGATCCTGCAGTTCGTTCAGGTTCTTCAAGAACGCTCTCTGCATGGAATTCGGCTGTATCTCATGAACGGAATATCCTACTCCTCCTTGCGTCCTGCTAGCATCTTTTACTGCCTGAAGCACGCTATTCAGATTGCGATATCTTTGCTCGTAATCCGCGAAAAACGCATCGAAAGACAAGCTGTTTTCATCATTCCAGAGAGCTTCAAACTCAGCTAACAGCTGGTCCGCATATTCCCCATTCGCCGTGGACAGGATTTTGGTATTCCATTCTTTGTTTTCAGTGAGGGCTTTTGCAGTCAGATTCGAGCTTCCGACAATGATCTTGTAAAGCTCAGATTTTCTGAATATGTAGCCTTTCGTATGGAAGCCATTTCCGCCCTGGACCCGGAACATCCGCACCTCAATATTTGATAATGTATGAAGCTTCTTTAAAGCATTCGGTTCCGAAAAGTTCAGATAGTCTGTCGTGAGAATCTGGCCTTTCACGCCTCTTTTCTCCAGCACCTTCAATATCTGCAGCAGAGGTTCAATTCCGGAAAGCGTAATAAATGCAACACTAATGAAAAACTGGTCACAGGAAAGCAGCTCACCCTCGATCGAAGAAAGCACCTTTTTCCCTTCGCGGTAATCATTTGAAATGAACTGAGGCTGAAACGATTCGCTGGATTCTGCATTCTTATCAATAAATGCAGTAGTAATCCCACGCTGTATTTCTGCCAAAAATCCGTATTTGCAGCAGGGTGGTGCCAATAGGCTTAATCAGCGGACTTTTTTGACATCGCATCTCTGAATTTCACCACATGTGGCGACATTATTGCCCGTCTGATGAAAAGGTCGACCTTCTCATATCGATTACTAGGCTCTGACAGAACAAACCAGATCAGATTCATCCAGTCCTGAAGATTGTCCCTGTCATAACCGCCATGTGCACGCATATATTGCTTTGCCAGTGAATGCAGATTGTTAATCGGATCCAGAGGATTGTCTTTGTCCGATAATCCTTTGGTCTCACTCGTAGTATGTACTTCTTCTGTCAGATGGAGTCGTTCGACAAGTATTCCATGCGAATTATCTCCATCATGAATCAGTTTTGATCCAGGCTTGATATGTTTTCCGAGAGCTTCCCATGTTGTCTTTCTGGATGGCTTTGAGTTTCCCTCTACGGCCAGATACATATGCCCATGATCATCATAAGCAGCTGCGACACAGATTTTGTTACGAGAAATGCCTCTTAGCTTCTTCCCATCCACGATTTCTGTTTCGTGCTTGATTACCGGAAAGAACATCTCGTCAAAGTAGATGTTTCCTTCCAGCATTACCTCAGACTGTATTCCTTCAAGTACAGCAAATACCTTGATCAACCAGTATCTGCCTGTGCTCTCTGCATTTCTGTTATCGCGTGCTGCAGTGCTGATGGAATGGAATTCAAACAGATAAAGAAGATATTCAATCCACTCTGAAATCGGAATCTTCCGATCCTGAAAGATTGTCCCTGTAAGAACACTGAACTTATGGCCGCAGCTTATACAGCGATAGCACTTTGTTCCGTCTTTATAGAAGCCGTACCTGATAAAATGCTCGGATCCGCAGATCGGGCAATGACTGACTGGAAGAGAGTTCAGAAACTGAACTTCAGATCTTCGGACAGGAGGATGCTTTGCATCATACCATTCATGCACGGTATCTGAAATCAGCTTCTGGGATTTCGAAATATCCGGGTCTTTATCCCATGAAAGCGTACGCAGGGAATGACCCCACGCATCCTTATCATCATGATTCATTTGTTGGCGGCTTGGAGCTTCCAGGAGCCGAATGACGAAACCGCCAAGTCAGCGTCAATCGGTTCCTGGAAACTTCCTGATGTCCCTTTCTCGGACATAGGAATTATAGTCTATTTCCAGAAGACTGACGGGAATTTACCACCCTGGTGCAAATGACGATTTTTCTGCCAAAATATCATTGTTCATAGACATGTTCCTGCTGTTATTTTAGCAGCTCAATCACATACGGAAAACCCCGGCAGCTTTCATGGTATCGTGTGTCTCCTGCAGATTTTCTGTATGAAACATGATCGAAGAAGTGATGCAGCTGATCTCTGGTGAATACTGGCGGACCCGCTCCTGAACTAGAAGGATAATGGAGACATTCATTCCGTGCTGGCTGACCGCAAACACATGACTTCCGCCTGGTCCACCCCGATCCTCAATCTCTGTCATACCAATCTGGCCCGTCAGAATTTCATCGACTGTTCCATATCCTTCACATACAGCATGATTTCCGTTTTCTGAATCTTCATCCTATTCTTCTCCCATGAAGATTCAATCTAACAGATCAGAAGAAGGTTCGTATGAAAACGTGAAGCTGATTGCAATCAGCCTCACGTGATTTCTGATTCTTATTTCATCAGGCAATTCTTCAGCGGAATCTCCGGATCTTCCTGAACCGACTGATCGTATGCCAGAATCCCTGATTCAGCAATGCTCCATGGACTGCAGTTCTGCCAGCGTCTCTTCTCCCATTGCTTTGATCTCATCGTCCAGTACAGCAAAGATGATATCGATCTGATAATCCGGATGAGCAGAGATGAAGTCCATGCATGCCTGCAGCGCTTTTCTCCATGCCTGCTTCTTCGGATAGCCGAAGATTCCGGCAGAGATCAGCGGAAAGCCGATAGAATGACAGTGATATTCCTTGGCCAGATGGAGAGAGTTCTGATAGGCAGAATACAGCAGCTGTGGCTCTCTGTGATTGCCATCCTGGTAGACTGGTCCGACCGCATGAATAATGTACTTAGCCGGAAGATGGAAGCCAGGCGTGATCACGGCATCGCCGGTTCGGCAGCCTCCGATCTTTTCGCAGGCTTCTGAGAGTTCCCGGTATCCTGCTTCCGAGAAGATCGCACCGCACACCCCTTCGCCTGCCGCCAGAGAACTGTTTGCGGCATTCACGATCGCATCCGTCTGAAGATACGTGATTCCGATTTTCTGAATTCTGATTGTGCGCATGAGGTTTCCTCACTGATCCTGTTTCCAGTATAGGCGGATGCGAGTTCCCTGTCATATTCCGGGGCATAAATTCCACAGAATACACATGATAAGGAATCGAGCGGAATCTTTACCTGCGTCTTCCTTCTTCATCAAAGTTCTTCTTCAGAGCGGATTCCGTCAGGAAGATCGTGCAGATCATGACGGCAAGCTGAAGATAGATGATCACCATTCCGGCAGTTCCGATCGCATCTTCGCTCTTCCCGAGGAACAGAACCATGCAGAGAGCACTGACCGGCAGCAGAATCCGGCCATAGCTTCTCCAGTATCTGCCGCACGTTCTCTGCGCAAAGTCCCAGGTTTCCTGATTCTTCATCGACCTATTTGTCCGGTATCCGATGACATGACTGATCTCCTTTGGTCCGCCGTTATTCAGATAGATTCCGAATCCGATCATGCTGAAAGGAATGAGCAGTACCATCACCAGCATGTAGATCCAGAATCCTGTCATGTTCTCTCTCCTTCTTTGCTTTTCCTATCATAGCATGGGGTTACGAGGGCGAAGAAATGCCCATGGCGTTTCCGCCATGAGCATTGTCCTCAATCCGATTCCCGTTTCCGCTCTTGCCAGCGCTGCACATACCGGTAGATATGCCGGCGGGAAGCAGCACTTTCTTCCAGAAATTCAGGTGATGCTCCCCAGACGCCATCGGAATGGCGGTAGAATGCACCATCTTTCACAGTACCATCGGCATCCCGCCAGCTGAAGAACACGGCTCTGCCCTGAGGATTGACACGGATCACATATGCTGTTCTGTTTTTCATAAAAGCACTCCTTCCGGCAGGTACAACAAAACCTGCATCTGAAGGAGTGCTATTGCCTCTCTATCGTACCTGATATTCTCTTGCTGTCAATGCCGGATCTTCGGAAGCAGATAGTGATCATTGGTGACAAGACAGGGCCGTTTCAAGGAATCAGAAACCAGGATTTCAGAAAAATAACAATTTCGTTGTTTTGCCAACATAAATAATCACGATTTCCCGTTATTCTAGGATCAGATCAAGAGAGGAGATCTGATATGTCCAGAAAGATTGACTTGAATAAAACGGTTTTTGAACTTACGGAGGAATATCCTGCGCTCATTGATATCATGGCTAAGCTTGGTTTCACGGAAATCACAAAGAAGCCGGTGCTGAATTCGGTAGGCAAGATCATGACGATTCCGAAGGGAGCGAAGATGAAGAACATCTCTATGATGGAGGTTGTTTCTGCGCTGATGGCAAATGGGTTTGAACTGGAAGGAAAGATGCCGGAGGTCCAGATGCCGGAAGCTGCTCCTGCCCCTGCCCCGGTTTCTTCTGATCATCGCACGGAACAGCTGAAAGCATATCTGCGCCGCCTGGGAAATGGCGAAGATCTTGAAAGTGTCCGGGCTGACTTCGTACGGGAGTTCGGCGAGGTAGATGCTTCTGAGATCATGAAGGCAGAACAGGAACTGATGAAGGAAGGAACACCGCTTTCAGAGGTTCAGCGGCTCTGCGATATCCATTCTGCATTATTCCATGGTGCTACCCGTGACGAACAGATTGCCAATGCAGAAAAGGCCGTAGAAGAATCTCTGAAACGGCAGAAGATTCAGGCAGAGCTTGCAAAGCGGAATTCCTTTGAAAAAAATGATTATGGTGACAAGAATGCAAAGGCAGCTGCTCTGGAGGCTGTTTCCGGTCATCCGCTGCAGACGCTCACGGCTGAGAATCAGGCGCTCTCTGCATTGCTGAAGGAATATCAGGAGACAAAGAATACTTCGCTGATTGCGAAGATCCGTGAAGTATCGATTCATTACGCAAAGAAAGGCGATCTGCTCTATCCCTTGCTCAAGGTGAGATATGGAGTTTCAGGTCCGTCTGATGTCATGTGGACCGTGGATGATGAGATTCGCGATGAACTCGGTGCCCTTGTCAGGGAAGCGGAGCATGATGATGCCTGGAATACACGCATGGATGCCGTTCTGAAGCGGGCAGAAGAAATGATCTACAAAGAGCAGAATATTCTGTTCCCGATCTGTGCCGTGAATTTCTCGGAAGAGGAGTGGCATGGCATTTACAAAGATTCTTCAGATTATGCCGAATGCTTCGGGGTAAGCAGGAAGACCTGGGAAGAAGCAGAGCAATCTGCACAGGCACCGGTGAAAGCTGTTTCCGGAGAGGTCGTGATGCCAGGCGGCCACCTCACCCTGGATCAGCTGACTGCTCTGCTGAATACGATTCCTATGGAAATCACCTTCGTAGATGCAGAGAATATCAACCGCTTCTTCAATGAGGGCCCGAAGGTCTTCAAGCGCCCGGGCATGGCCATTGACCGTGAGGTATTCTCCTGCCATCCTCCGAAGATTGAACCGATGGTGCGTCAGATCATTGATGACTTCCGCAATGGCAGACGGGACAGTGTTGAAGTCTGGATGGAGAAAGGCGGAAAGACGATGCTGGTGAGATATCTTGCAGTCCGCGATTCTTCCGGAACGTATCTTGGAACGGCAGAGTGTGTTCAGGATATGGAATTTGCAAAGCAGCACTTCGCTGCGGGAAACGAACCGCAGAGCCATCAGAACTGGTAAGACAAAAAGATGCAGCAGCAGATCATGAGCATAACATGATCCGGCTGCTGCATTTTCTGTCATAAGGAGAATCATTGCTGCCTGCATCAGCGGGGTGCAGAATGAAAGTTTCATTCCAGCAGACCGTATTGCCGGTATTTCTCCAGCATCATCCGGTACAGAAGACGATTTCCGAAGTACTGCCGATAGGTGGCAGTCTTTTCCTTGCCCTCGGCTCTGAGACGGTCCATTTCCTTCTGCTGTGCATCTGCCTGCACTCTGATCTCTTCCAGCATGTTCTCAAATGCGCGCAGTCTGTCCCTGTCGTTCTTTTCCATATCCTGACTCCAGCCATTCTTTCAGAACGGCTGCGTTGTTCATAGCAGTGTCTTTCGCTGCATAGAGCAGCGTCACATTGCTCGTCTGCAGCTTCTCGTTCACCATCGCGGACAGGGTCTGTGCCTGCTGATTTCCGGAAAGCTCCTTGAGATAGCGGGCGCGGAATTCCTCGAAGCGTTCCGGGTCATGTCCGAACCACTTTCTGAGTTCCGGCGACGGAGCAATTTCCTTTGCCCAGAGATCGATTCCGGCATTTTCTTTCCGGATTCCTCTTGGCCAGAGACGGTCTGCCAGGATCCGGAATCCATCGTTCTCTGCTTTCGGTTCATAGATACGCTTGCATAAGAGTTCACTCATATTCTCACCTTCTCATTCAATGTGAATTCATTCTTCCGATAGGTAATCAGTCCGTCTTTCTGCATCTTGGAAAGTTCATTGGAAAGTGCGCTGCGGTCCACACCGAGATAGTCAGCCAGCTGCTGACGGTCGAACGGAATCAGAAAATGAGAGCTCCCGTTCTTCAGGGCCTGTTCGGAAAGATAGGAAAGCAGACGATCCCTGATCCCCTTCGGAGCGATGTGCATCATGCGGCTGGAGAGTCCGAGGTTCTTCTTTGCGGAGATCGAGAGCAGATTCTGAATCAGGCGGTTATGGAAGGAACATGCTTTCGAGCAGGTCGAGGAAAGCTGTCTCATGTTCAGAAACAGGATCTCGCACTCTTCGGCTGCGACCACATCGCAAAGCAACTCCTGACCAGGAATTGATGCATAGTTCTCGGCAAAGATCGAGCCTTTTTCAACATGTCCGAAGATGTTGCTGCTGCCCCAGTAGAAATTCACGACGATATTGACGCTTCCCGATTCCACCAGGCCGATCTCCGCGGTCGGACTGCCTGCCCGCAGGATGACTTCGTCTTTCTGATAATGCTTTTCCCGGGCGCCGAGACAGGACATCATCGCCTGGATCTCTTCTTCCCGGATGCCATGGAAGAGAGGTGTATTCTTCAGAAAGAAATTATTCATGATTTTCCTCCTTTTGTTGTTACGACAACATCTTTGCATTCCAGATTATAGGATACTGAATCTGCAAATACAAGGAGGACTTCATTGATGGAGAACGCGATCGTAACAGAAAAGACGCTGGTCGGAGAATTAGTAGAAAATTACCCGGAAACAGCAGAAGTGCTTTATGGAATCGGCATGTACTGCCTTGGCTGCCCTGCTTCCCAGGGTGATTCCGTAAAGGATGCCTGCGAGATTCACGGGGTAGATCCTAGCATTGTCGTTCATGCGCTGAACGAGAAGATTGCAGAGTTCAGAGGGTAATCAGGATGAGTGCAGTATTAGGGCCGATTCACTACTGGCTGTATGGCAAGATCGGAAACCAGGAAGAGCTGACGGCAGAGATTGCGGATCTTGCAGAACAGAATGGCTGGATCGAGGATGCAGAGCGTTTTCAGAAGACGCTCCCTGCTCTTGAGACCGTCATTGATGAAGGCAATATTCATGGCTGGCTGCAGGCACAGATCAATGATGCCGAAACCCGCTATGCGGATCTTGTTACGAAGATTCTTGCAGGAGATGAAGCAAGGATGGACGCATTGCTCAAAGCTGCAGAACAGTTCGGAGAGCAGCATGCCGTAGCGGCGGGTTCTCCTGAAGAAGCATACAAGGCGTTAGATGACTTCTTCGTGAACGGGATGCCCTGCGATCGGGTCAATGTGAAAACCGGATCGGACGAAGATCATGTTTCCTGGGAGATGACGCAGGATATTCACGGGCAGTACTGGCATGGCACAAGCGCGCCATACTATGCTCTCAGAAGAAGTGTCATGGAAGGAATGCTGAAGAATTCCGGTTATGTGCTGAATGCCGGAGATGATTTCCATTATTCCATCATCACAGAATAAGGAGGAGTGAAAAATGGATAGCAAGATGTTTTGTTTTCAGTGCGAACAGACTGCTGGCGGCACAGGCTGCCGGGGCTGTGCAGGCGTCTGCGGAAAGAGCTATGAAGTAGCAGATCTGCAGGATGATCTGACCGGTGCGCTCATCGGCCTTGCCAGAACTGCTGAGAAAAGCGGGAACGCTGCCAGCAGCACGTATCATCTTCTGATCAAGGGGCTCTTCACCACGATCACCAACGTGAACTTCAATGAAGAAACCCTGAAGGTTCTGATCGATGAGGTCCATGCCGAGAAGAACCGCATTGCTGAAGGCCCGGCCGCAGCTGAGGATTACCGGATGGAAAACGTCTGGAATGCAGATGAGGATATCCGTTCCCTGAAGTCTCTGATTCTCTTCGGTATCCGCGGCATGGCAGCATATGCATATCATGCTGGTGTTCTCGGCTATACGGATGAAACGGTCAATCAGTTCTTTGTCAAAGCGCTCTGTGCAATCGGCGAAGATCTGGGCATGAATGAGCTGCTGCCGATTGTCATGGAAGTCGGGCAGGTCAATTACAAGTGCATGGAGATGCTGGATCGGGCAAATACCGAGACCTTCGGAAATCCTGTTCCTGTCACGGTTCCGCTGAAAGTAGAAAAAGGACCGTTCATTGTGGTCTCCGGTCATGATCTGTATGATCTGAAGCAGCTTCTGGAGCAGACAAAGGACAAGGGAATCAATATCTATACCCATGGTGAGATGCTGCCGGCGCATGGCTATCCAAAACTGAAGGAATACCCGCATCTCAAGGGCAACTTCGGTACTGCCTGGCAGAATCAGCAGAAGGAGTTTGCTGATATTCCTGCTCCGGTAGTCTTCACGACCAACTGCCTGATGCCTCCGCGCGAGAGCTACAAGGACAGAGTGTTCACAACCGAGGTTGTTTCCTATCCGGGATTGGTTCATATCGGCGAAGACAAGGACTTCACGCCGGTCATTGAGAAAGCACTTGAACTTGGCGGATATGCAGAAGATACGCAGCTTACCGGCATCAATGGCGGCACGAGCGTCATGACCGGCTTTGCGCATGGCACGGTACTTGGAATTGCCGACAAGATCGTTGAGGCTGTGAAGAAGGGCGAAATCAAGCATTTCCTGCTGGTCGGCGGATGCGATGGTGCAAGACCTGGCAGAAATTATTACACCGAACTCGTCAAGGACTCCCCGGATGATACTGTGATCCTGACACTTGCCTGCGGCAAGTACCGGTTCAATGATCTGGATCTTGGCACTGTGGCTGGATTGCCGCGTATTCTCGATATGGGTCAGTGCAATGATGCCTTCAGTGCTATCAAGGTTGCCCTGGCGCTGGCCGATGCCTTCGGCTGCGGGGTCAATGAGCTGCCGCTGTCCATCGTGCTTTCCTGGTACGAGCAGAAGGCTGTATGTGTACTGCTGACGCTGCTTTCGCTCGGCATCCGGAATATCAAGCTCGGACCTACCCTGCCTGCATTCATTTCTCCGAATGTTCTGAATTATCTGGTCGAGCAGTACAATATCGGTCCGACCGGAACTGCCGAGGATGATCTGAAAGCGATTCTCGCATAAGCCATGAACGAGCAGGTCGGAAAGGTATTCTCGATTGCGGCGGATAATTCTCCGGTTCCCGGATGCACGATCTCGAAGGAGGTCCAGGGCGGAGAGAATTCCATCACTTACTTCTCCCTGGCGGCAGGAACGGATATCAGTGCAGAGATTCATCCATACCATAAGCTGCTGATCGTCGCCGATGGAGATCTTGAGGTTTACGGAACCGGGAATGAGGCCAGAGAGCTCAGGACGGGTG
The DNA here is from genome assembly GCF_900290205.1 of Anaerolactibacter massiliensis. Lineage (NCBI taxonomy): Bacteria > Bacillati > Bacillota > Erysipelotrichia > Erysipelotrichales > Erysipelotrichaceae > Anaerolactibacter > Anaerolactibacter massiliensis. The sequence continues at coordinate 1,387,338 of NZ_OLMH01000002.1, forward strand.
ACAGCATTGTCACCGCAGCGGATCAGGCTGTCGGAATGAGAACGGTCAGAAGCGCAGTATATACAGAAATTGCAGTGAAGAGAGGCGATATCATGAATGAAGCAGTGAAAGCAGGAGAAGTATTCCAGCTCAAGGATCTGGTTCCTTATGCAGAGGGACGGATTGTCAACATGGATGTGGTTCACAATGAGAAGATGAAGTTCGTCGTCATGGCGTTTGATGAAGGAACCAGTCTTTCCGAGCATGCTGCTCCGGGAGAGGCAATCATCTTCGCTCTGGATGGCGAGGGAGTGATCCGCTATGAAGGAGAGGACCACCTGATTCATGCAGGTGAGAACTTCCATTTTGCCAAGGGCGGTCTGCATGCAGTGAAAGCAGTGAAGCAGTTCAAGATGGCACTGCTGCTTACTTTGGAGTAATTTCGTGAGGGAGGAACAATATGAAATATCATGTCAATGAAACATGCATCGGATGCGGACTCTGCGCAGGTGTCTGCCCCGAAGTATTTACCATCAATCAGAATGGCGTATCCGAGGCAATTGAAACGGATGTTCCGGAAGAAGCCCTGGAAAGAGCAGAAGAAGCGATGAAGAGCTGCCCCGTCGGAGCGATTGAGCAGAAAGACTGAAAACCAAGCATTGCAATAAGACCTCTGAGCAGACTGTTCAGAGGTCTTTCTTTCGAGGGGGTCATCCGCGATTTCCTCCGGGGTGATTGCGTGCCGCTCGTGATACTGAACAGAGCTGTGCCCTCTTCTGTCTCTGAGAAGATCTGGAAGACTCCCTGTCCTGGGCGAGCTGTTCCTGCATGAACCAGTCTCCTGGATGGAAGAAAGGATCAGGATGAGAAGCCCCTTCAGAAAAGCGTGACTTCAAGTCACGCTCAGTCCTTTTCTGAATTTCCCGAGAAATGCTTGTTCGGTTCCCGGCACCCTTTTACAAACGGGCATCTGCTGCATTCCGGGTTGCGGGCATGGCAGATTCTCCGGCCGAAGAAGATCATCTGATGATGAGTCCGGATCCAGCGGGCTTTCGGAACCTTCCGGCGCAGATGTTTCTCAACAGTCAGAAGATCATCCTCCGGATCCGCAAAGCCGAGTCTTCTCGAGATGCGGCTGACATGGGTATCGACAGCGATAGATGGAACGCCATAGCATTCTGCAAGAATGACATTCGCACACTTTCTACCAACTCCTGGCAGAGTCATCAGGTCTTTCATATTGTCAGGAACCTTGCCGTCAAAGCGTTCAGTGATTCCCTCTGCCAGACCATGGATCGAGACTGCTTTATTATGATACAGACCTAAGGAACGGATATAAGGCTCGATCTCAGAGACCTTCGCAGCTGCCATTGAAGCAGCGTCCGGGAAGCGTTCAAAGAGAGCCGGACTCACCCGGTTGACGGAAGCATCCGTGGTCTGAGCAGACAGCACGACCGCAACGGCAAGCTCATAGGCATTGCGGTGATTGAGTTCGCAATGAGCATCCGGGAACATCTGATCAAGCTGTTCAAGAATTTCGGAAGTCTTCATGTCCTTTTCCCTCTTCAATCTGTTCGGCAGTATAGCCCTGGGCTTTCCAGCGATTCAGAATGCGTTCCACATATGGGAGACTTGCCTTCTGATACGTGCTGGCTTCGCGCAGTGCCAGAAGCAGCAGCTTGCGGTCTGTGGTGCGGGAAAGCTCGCTGATCTTCTCCATCTCGGCATGAGAGAGCTGGCGGCGGAATTCGGTTTCAAAGGTATCGAAGAGCGGACCGTCCAGGATCTGCTCTTCTTTTGCAGTATCTGCGGAAAACAAGCCATCCAGCCGGAATACCACCCGGCTGCTGGAAGCGCGGATTTCAAGATATTTCTTGGCACAGAGAACAGAGACGGCAGCATCTACCTTTTCTTTCTCCATGCCTGTGGCAGCTGAAAGAGAGTCGATGGAAATCTCCATGTCATGTTCACTCATGAAATCGATCATCAGGGCAAGGACTGCTTCTTCGGGGCTTAAGCCAAGCAGGCCGAGATGATCCAGTATCCAGTCACGGCGGTTCACGAACCGCTGTTCATACCATTTCTGCATGTAACGTTCTCCTGAAGCGTATTACCAATTATCGCAGAACCTTCCTGCAAACTCAAGACAGCGAAATTGCATGCAGAGTATGCGGATGGTAGAATAATGCAAGTAACGAACTATGCTGAAAAGAATTCTGTTTACGCTGCTGACATTGCTCGTCATCTACAGCGGAGTAGTGCTGGTCTACCGCCTGAATGAACCCGATGTGGTCGAATCGCCTGGATCTGCCTATATGACTGAAAATGCTCTGGATTATGCGACGCTGAGAGACTACACCTTGAGTTCAGGAGAATCCACGCTCCACTATTACTTTTTCTGCAGCTACGAGAACAATGACTGTCTCTACATGGAGAATACGGTTCTGAAGGATGCGGAATCTGAAACCGGACTGGATCTTCGGAACATGATCGAGTATGTCGATATCACGGACCTGGAAGCAAACCTTTCGACGAATCGTCTGAAACAGGAATGGGATGTTGCAAGCTATCCTGCCTTCGTTGCCTGCCGGGTGCGCAATGGCATGATCGAGATCAGCAACACCCTGCAATGGAATCCTTCCAGTCCGATCAGCACGTCTGATCTCATCCGGTGGCTGGAACTGAATAATCTGTACGACGGGAATTCCTGAGAGCAGTCTGCGGACTGCTTTTCTTCTGCAATCTGCTGCTGATCAGGCAGTCCATTCTTTTTTCATTCCGAATGAAAGCTGTCAGCAAGGTCCTGCAGAGGGACTGAGAACGGTTTTGTCCTGATCGGACATTGCACATCACCAGTTCACCCTGCCCTTTTTCTGAGAAGAAAGGCAGGCTCTGATCAGAACCTGCCTGTGTTCATTCCTTTGTCTCCGGCTGAGAATCGCCTTCGAAAGATACAAAGGGCTGGTCTCCCCAGAGTTTCTCGAGTTTATACTGCTCGCGGGCTTCGGCCGTGAAGATATGAACCACGACTTCATACAGATCCACTAGGATCCAGGTGCTGCCGTGTCCTCCTTCCTGCACGCGGACCGGATAACCGTGCTTTGAAGCTTCTTCCTGCACTTCATATGCAAGACTTTCCGCATGTCTCGGGTTGCGGGCAGTGACGATGACAAAGTAATCCGTATACGGATTGACATTGCGCATGTCGATTGCAACGATGTGTTCTCCGAGTTTCTCTGAGAGTTTCTTTTCCGTGAGTTCGAGTAATTCTGCCATTCATTTCCTCCGCATTCAGGCAAGCATTTTCAAGCCCATCACAATCATAGCAACATATGCGAGTGTTTTGGGCATCATGAGCATTCCGATCATCGGGTGCTTCTTTGCTTCGAGCGTGACCGGAATATAGCAGGCAAAGCTGATCAGGATCGCAATCGGCATGCCATGCAGGGAATCGTCATAGTTGTTTCCTGACATCACGAACAGGATGATCACTCAGATGCCGGTGACCAGGAACGGAAGGTTGCGGTACAGCGACCATTTCCGGTTTCCTTCATAAGAGTACCAGTTATTCTCTGGAAACAGGCACAGAATGATCCGCAGGACCGCTGAAGCAAAAAGCAGGAATACGAGAACTCCGGATGGCTGAAGATCCGGATACTGCAGACGCCAGATAGCGTACAGGATCAGGTAGAAGACCGTCATCGTGATGGATGACACCTGCAATCCGAGGCCCAGGTTGTGCTCAGTATGTGCTTCTTCGCCATGCAGAGCACGGCGGATGCGAGGGACGAGGTGAAATGCATCCCCTGCCCCGAGTTCCAGGGCAAGGAGCCCGTACAGCATCAGTACCGGTGTATTCCCTTTCCCAAGCAGAATCATTCCTGCGATGAGATCAAAGAGCAGATAAGCCGTATCGAAGACTGCTTCGAAGCAGGATCCAGGAGAAGATTTCTGATTCATGCGAGATCAGATCCATGTCCTTTCAGGTATTCCAGGCTTTCGGCCTTGACGAGCTCAAAGCCGGCTTCGAGATCCCGGCAGGACAGTTCCATTTCCTTTGTGCTGTCATAGCCTCTGGTCGGTTCGATCTTATCAGCAATGTAGAGAATCATGTCCAGAGGCGAATTGCCATCGCCGAGGGTGTGATGATGGATGGCCGAAAGAATGGCATGGTCATGAAGCCCCATCTCCCCTTTCAGCCAGATCGGGGCCGTCCAGCTATGCCAGATCTTAGGAGAATAGCTGAGCTTTTCAGGATCATAGACAGAAAGCAGCTTCTGTGCTTCTGCGTCGGTCCATTTCTTCGTGATGTCATGCAGCATGCCTGCTTTCCAGGCTAGCTTTGCATCGAGATGATTGGCTTCGGCGATCTTCTCTGCCGTCTGGGCAACAGATCTGGAGTGAGATGCCCGATGAGCAGTGCAGCGGACCTCCAGCATCTGATCCAGGTAGGCATTGCTTTCAATCAATGCTCTCTGAATGCCAGGTGCTGCTTTGCGGAAGATGCCGGAGCGAACTTCGGCTTCCTCTGAAGCATCGAGTTCTGCAATCACGGTATCCCTGGACTGAAGCAGGTCCTTCAGGCTTTCAGGAGTTCCTGCCGCAAGCTTCCGGTAAGGAGAAAGGGCCAGGCTCAGAAGACGGATCCGTTCTGCTTCGGGAAGAACGGCGTCCCCTTCCGTCATCAGAAAGACAAAGCGGAAGGAGCCCTGTCTCTGAAACGAGAGGGCTGCCTTCAGTTCCGATTCCGTGATCGGATCAAAGGGAGCTTTCAGGATTGCGATTCTCATGGCAGGATGATTTTCGGATCGTCTGCCTTGCGGTAGAGGACGATCGTGCGGCCGATGATCTGCACGATTTCAGAGTGCGTATTCATGGCCAGATCGAACGCGAGTTCCTTTACTTCTTCCGGAGCGGTCTTCAGGACTTTGACCTTGATGAGTTCATGGGTATTGAAGCCGTTATCCACGGTGCGGATCAGATTGTCGGACAGAGCGTCCTTCCCGATCTGGAACATTGCCGGTTCCGAGGATGCGAGGCTTTTCAGATAACTTTTCTGCTTGGAATTGAGCATATTACAGCATTGCCTTTCTGAAGGTGATATTGACAGATTCCGGGGCCTTTGCAGTAATGGTCTTCACATTGCCGGACACACAAGCCCAGCCAAGACCGTCAAAAACGACGTCTGTCTTTTCTTCGTGTTTATGAATAGAGAGCGTATGGAACTGATTCTTCAAAGGAACCGGCTTCAGCAGTTCGCCATAGTGTTTCTGCCAGAGTTCATTGGCTGCTTCTGCTTTGCCGCGATGAAGATCGAGGCGGTCGCTGAGATACCAGGCAACCGTTGCGTGGTCGGCGCCATAGACATCCAGGCGGGCCAGTCCTCCGGCTGCGAAGCTCTGATTGCCGCGGACCTGGTAGATCTGAGGCTTGATGGTACGGGCAGGAATGATGGTCTTCAGATCTTCTTCCTTCACGTCCATGAGCATGCTGTGCTGGATCTCGATGCCCGGAGTATCGATGAACGGAATGCCGTCGATCTCGAGTTCATTGAAGTCGAGGGTCGTGCCGGGATATCGGGAGCTTGCCAGGATCTGGCTGCCGGCGAGTTCATTGAGCAGCGTGCTCTTGCCGGAGTTGGCTCTGCCCATGACGGCAACTTTTCTGCCATCGGCATACTTGTGCACGGCTTCCATGATCTCTTCTTTTCCTTCGTGACGGATGCCGGAAGTCAGGATCAGTTCCCGGATGTGAATGCCTGCTTCCTTGAGTCTGGAAAAGACGAAGCGGGCAATCTTCTCATGGTTGAGGGTATCGGGAAGCAGATCCCGTTTCGTGCAGATCAGGATGAGATCCTTGCCGGCAAGTTTCCGGCTGAGCCCGGGAATCATGCCTGCTTCAAAGTCGAAGAGATCGACGGTCCAGAGAATCAGGACATCCATGTCTGCTAACCGGTTCATGACCATGTCCGGATCGATGCCGGTGCGCATGGAGATCGTGAGATCGTCATAATGCATCAGGCGGAAGCATCGCTGGCAGTAAGAACTGCCCTCTTTCGGGGTATAGCCAGGTGCTTTCGGATCAGTCGTCTGCAGCACTGCGCCGCAGCCTCGGCATACTGCCATAATCAATTCTCCTCGCTGTCAAAGAGAGACAGCTGTTCTTCATCGTCATGGACCTTTTCTTCCAGTCCTGCCGGACGGTCGATGATGCGGCATTCTTCGATGCCGCTCTGGAAATACCAGTTCTGCTTCAGTTCCACTGGCTGGCCGAAGGTTGCGGTGACGGGCTTGAGCGGAATGTCAGCGGCTCTGACTTCCTTGCGGTCCGGATCATAGAAGCATAAGGTCTGTCCGGAAGCAGCGGGTCTGACCAGAGCGAGTTCATGCGGGTTCGTCTTGACGCGCTTCGCGATGAGGTTGCCTCTGGACGGGCGGTTGTTGACGGGGATCTCCTCGAGCTTCACGCGCTTCATCAGGCCGTCTTTCGTGACTGCCAGCACGGCATTGTCATGCTGGGCAATCGTGCAGGCACTGACAAGCACATCGCCTTTTGCGAAGTTCTGGGCCCGGACGCCGCGTGTACGGACGCCCTGCACCGGCACCTGTTCCAGGTCGTAGCGGGTCGAGAAGCCGTCCTTCGAGACTAGGAGCAGGGCATCTTTCGGATAGGCAAGGAATGCTCTGAGGAGCTCCTGCCCTTTGGTCATCGTGATGGCCGTCACGACTTTGCTGTTGCGCTGGATCTGATAGTCGCGTACCGGGGTTCTCTTGATCTGGCCGCCGGAGGTGATGGTCACGATCCAGGCATAGGTATCGAAGCTCTTGACGAGAATCGCGCTGCGGATCTTGTCGTCACCGTCGATGCGTGCGATCTTGTTCAGATGCGAGCCGATGTCTTTCCATTTGCCGTCGTCGATCTGCCAGACCGGCACATAGGCATAGTTGCCGTGAGACGTGAACAGCAGCAGCGTATCAGTCGTATCGCATTCGATGGAACCGAGGTATTCATCGCCGTCCTTGAGTCCGGTTTCCTGACCTTCAGAGGCCTGGACGGAGCGGAGGCTGACTTTCTTCAGGTAGCCGTCGCGGCTGACCGTGATCATGACGTGTTCGCTGGCAATCATCGCGGTCTTGTCGATGACGATGTCGCTGACCTGCTTTTCAATGCGGGTGCGGCGGGGATCATCATACTCCTTTTTCACGGCTTTCAGTTCCTTCACGATCACGGAGCGGAGCACATTCTTGTTTTCGATGATGTCAGTGACTTCTTCGATGCGGTTCGTGAGATCGGCAAACTCATTGCGCAGTTCCGTGATATCGGTATTCGATAACCGGTACAGGCGCAAAGTCACGATGGCTTCTGCCTGCGGTTCATCGAAGACGAAGCGGGCCATCAGATTCTTCTTGGCGTCGGCTTTGTCTTTGGACTTGCGGATGATCGCAATGACTTCATCGAGGATCGAGACTGCTTTCATGAGTCCTTCGATGACGTGGCAGCGGGCTTCCATCTTCTCTTTCTGGAACTGGGAGCGGCGGAGCACGACTTCCTTGCGGAAGTTGATGAAGGCATCCAGCAGACCAATCAGGCCGATCTGGACCGGGGTCTGATCGACGATGGCGACATTGTTGTAGTTATAGTAGATCTGCAGATCCGTATTCTTGTAGAAGTAGTTCAGGATCATCTGGGCATCGACGTCCTTGCGGATATCGGCGACGATCTTCAGTCCCTGCCGGTCGGATTCATCGCGGACATCGAGGATGCCGTCGATTTCTCTGGACAGACGGATGTCGTCCATCTTCTTCACGAGATCGGATTTGATGACTTCGTACGGGATTTCCGTGATCACGATCTGATTGCAGGTCTTGCCTTCTATGATGTCGGCTTTGCCGCGGACAACGATTCTGCCGTGTCCGGTCCGGAAGGCTTCTTCGATGCCTTCGGCACCCTGGACGATGCCGCCGGTCGGAAAGTCCGGTCCGGGAATAATGTCCATGAGTTCGGACAGCGAGCATTCCGGGTTGTTCAGACGGTAGATCGTGGCATCGATGACTTCGCCGAGGTTGTGCGGCGGCATATTTGTCGCATAGCCGGCAGCGATGCCGGTAGCGCCGTTGACGAGCATGACCGGGAACGGAACCGGCAGCACGGTCGGTTCCATTTCGGTATCATCGAAGTTCGGAGTCATCTCGACGGTGTTCTTATCGAGGTCGTCTTCCATGACTTCGGTGACTGTTGCGAGTCTGGCTTCGGTATAACGCATGGCGGCAGCCGGGTCGTCATCGATCGAGCCGTTGTTGCCATGGATGTCGATCAGCGGCAGACGCACTTTCCAGTCCTGCGACATGCGGACCATCGCATCATAGACAGAGGTATCGCCATGCGGGTGGTAGTTGCCTATGACCAGACCTACGGTCTTGGCGCTTTTGCGGTATGGGTGATCCCAGGTATTGCCGTCATGGTACATCGCGTAGAGAATTCTGCGCTGGACCGGTTTCAGGCCGTCGCGGGCATCCGGGAGCGCACGCTCCTGGATGATGTATTTCGCATACCGGCTGAAGCGGTCGCTCATGATGTCTTCGAGCAGCGATGGGATATATCTGGTATGATCCTGCAGTTCTTTCTTTCTTGCCATTACTCTTCCACCTTGAAATCATCTTCGAGTGTGAATGAGATATTATCTTCAATCCACTTCTTGCGCGGGGCAACTTTCTCGCCCATCAGCACGGAGACGCGCTTTTCTGCCAGAACTCCGTCATTGATATTCACCTTGATCAGAGAGCGGGTCTCTGGATCCATAGTCGTCTCCCAGAGCTGGGAAGCATTCATCTCACCAAGTCCCTTGTAGCGCTGCACTTCGATCTTGCCGAGCTTCTTCCGGCAGGCATCGAGTTCGTCATCGGTATAGCAGTATTCCAGAGTCTTGCCTTTCGTCACGCGATACAGCGGCGGCAGAGCGATATATACCATGCCATGCTCGATCAGCGGCCGCATGTAGCGGTAGAAGAAGGTCAGCAATAAGATCTGGATATGGGAACCGTCATCATCGGCATCGGTCATGATGATGATCTTATTGTAGTTGGATTCCTGCCAGTCGAAATCCGGCCCGATGCCGGCTCCGATGGCATGGGTCAGCGTGTTGAGCTCGAGGTTCTTCTCGATGTCGCTCATCGTGCATTTCTCGGTATTGAGTACCTTGCCGCGCAGTGGCAGGATGGCCTGGAAATGAGAATCTCTGCCCTGCTTGGCAGAGCCGCCTGCAGAGTCGCCCTCGACCAGGAACAGTTCTTTGATCGAAGCATCTCTCGAATTGGCCGGTGCAAGCTTCCCGGAGAGCAGTTTCTCGCCTTTGTTTGCTTTCTTCCCCTTGCGGGCTTCGTCTCTGGCTTTGCGGGCAGCTTCTCTGGCCAGGCTTGCCTTCATCATCTTGCGGACCAGCGAATCAGAAAGGTCGCGGTTTTCTTCCAGCCAGAATGCAAGTTTTTCAGAGACGACCGCATCGACTGCATTCTTTGCCTGCGGGGTGCCGAGCTTGCCTTTGGTCTGGCCTTCGAACTGAAGGATTTCTTCCGGTACGGTCACTGAAATGATGGAGGTCAGGCCTTCGCGGACATCAGAGCCTTCGAGGTTCTTGTCTTTTTCCTTCAGCAGCCCGTACTTCCTTGCATAGTCATTGACTGCCTTCGTGAACGCACTCTTATATCCGATTTCATGCGTGCCGCCGTCGCTCGTGCGGACGAGGTTGGTGAAGCTGTACGTGTTCTCCTGATAGTCATCCGTATACTGGAACGCAATATCTGCTTTGATGGAAGTCTTCGCATCAACCTGATACGTGCCGCTGAATTTGACCGGCGGCATCAGGACGGTGCGGTCTTCGTGGAGATAGTCCAGAAAGGCGATCAGGCCGTCTTCATAGCAGTAGGTTTCCGTGACCGGTTTCTTGCCGCGCAGATCTCTGCAGATGATCGAGATTCCGGACAGCAGAAACGCCTCTTCCCTGGCCCGTTCGCAGACCGTATCGAACTTGAATTCCGTCGTCGTGAAGCACTCCGGATCAGGCTTGAACGTAACCTTGGAACCATGTTTCGAGGTTGGTCCGAGGTCTTCGAGCTTGCCGATCTTCTTGTCGCCATGTTCAAAGCGCATGCGCACGAGCTTGCCGTCATGGGCAACCTCTGCGACCAGCCATTCGCTGAGGGCATTGACGACCGAAGCACCGACGCCATGCAGACCGCCCGCGGTCTTGTAGCCGCCTTCGCTGGAGAACTTGCCGCCGGCATGGAGCACGGTGAAAATGACCTGCAGGGTATTCACGCCGCTCTGGTGCATGCCGATCGGCATACCGCGGCCTTCGTCTTCGACCGTGCAGGAACCATCCGCATTCAGCGTGATGGTGATTTTCTTTCCGTAGCCATTGAGGGCTTCATCAATGGAATTATCTACGATTTCCCAGATCAGATGATGCAGGCCATGAGAATCCGTCGAGCCGATATACATGCCCGGACGCTTGCGGACCGGATCCAGACCGTGCAGGATCTGAATATCATCATCTTCATATTTTCTTGTCTGTGCCATAGAACTCCTTCACAATCGCGTCTATTATAGCAGAATTCTGCTTGCTGGCTGTTTCGTCCCCTGGTCTTCTGCTATTCTTCCTGAAGAGGGCAGGATGCTGCGTTCAGGCGGCAGGCAGGTACCAGAATCACTGCAAAAAGAACCGGCATCCATAAGAGACCGGCCAAAAAGATCTTCTCTTTCCAGCTCAGTCTGCAGAAAGCCGGCCATAACCAGAACAGACAGAGGTACCGATGCGATGCAGATCTAGCTGCTATTCTCCGCTGAGCGTTACTTTTCCGATCCGGATCGGGCAGGTGCCGATGCCATAGTTTCTCAGATATTCCATCGGCCTGATCACTGCCTCAGAGCCGACTTCGCTGATCTCTCTCAGCATGGTGCGGAAATTGCCGCTCATGGTCAGTCCCCGTACCATGCCGCACTCCTTTCCATCTCTGATCCTGACCGCATGCACCGGAACGCTGAAATCCCCCGAAGCAATGTTCAGGGAATGGAACAGATCAAAGTATTCCGTGATCAGAAAGCCATCTCCCATATGTGCTTCCATCTCTTCCAGAGACGAAGTCCCCGGAAGAATGCAGAAATTCTTCGGCGTCTCCTTGATATCGGTCGGAATCATTCCGGAAAGCAGCGGACGTCTTCCTGCATTTCCAGTCGGCGGCACCTGCAGAAGCTCTGCGCTCTTCAGACTGCAGATCGGCTGCACGAAAACTCCGTTCTTCACGACGGAAACCGTCTGTCCTTTCGTCCCTTCCGAATCCAGGAAGGCCGGAAAACCGCCGTCTGGATCCGGGGTATCTATGATGGTCAGAACGTCTGAAGATACCTTCTGACCAATCTGTCCAGAAAGACAGCTGTCCCCGCAGGAAAGCTTTCCCCCGGAGAAGATCTGCCAGGCAGTCATGAACATCTGACCGGCAGCCTGGGAAGAAAGAATCACCTCATACGAACCTGCCTGCGGCAATACGGCCGGAATCATGCCTGCCTGAAGACGGCGGACAAGCGCTTCCGCGATGCCGGAAAGATCGAATTCCTCCGGGTCAGATGACATGCGTTCTTCCTTCACTGCCAGATCCTCCCCGGCCAGAGTAACGGAAAGCAGATAGACCGGTGATGTAAAGCCTCTGTCCATTCCCATTCGGTTCACGGTATGCTGACCATATGTTTCTGCGGTCAGCTCCAGCATGCATTCCGTCTGATCTTTCCAGGTACCGATCTTCGCGGCAATGGATGCGTCCATGTTCATCGCAAGCTGCTTCAGCTCTTCGATCGTCTCGGGTACTTCCTGATCCCTGGACCATATCTCTTCCGAGGCAGAAAATGGCTCAGGGTCTTCGGTGGAATACAGGCTGTTTTCATAGGCCTGCTTCAGAAGTCCCGCGGCATCTTCCTCAGGATCCTCCGTATAGGCATAGCCAGTATGTTCACACTTCACCCGCACGAAGATCTGCACCGAGGAAGTTTCCTTCACCCCGCTGATCTTTCCCTGTTCGATCTGCACTGAAATCAGCCGATGGGTTTCTGCATTGACTTCTGCATCCTTCACCCCTTCCGGAAGATTCCTGAAACTCTTCTGATACGCATCCAGACTGATCATTCCGTACCTCCGACATTCATTTCGCTGATCCGGAACCGCGGTTCAGAATTTGTGGTCATCACCAGCCCGGAAGAAGCACCGCAATAGCCGCCGCCCTCTTCAAAGACGAGTTTCCTGCCGACGCGGTCAACCCGCTGAATCAGCTCAGAAGCATCTCCGCTCAGCGTGATTCCGGAAATCGGCTCGGCAAGTCTCCCGCCGCGGATCCGGTAGCCGTAATTCACCGCCACGGAGAAATTCCTGCCGCTTGACCCTCCTCCGACTTCCGTTACATAAATCCCATCAGAAAGAGAAGAAATCATTTCGTCATCATCATCCTCTCCTGGCGCAAGATACGTATTATGCATTCTCGCACATGGCGCATACGTATAGCTCTGCCTGCGTCCGGATCCGGTCGAGCCGGTACCGGTCAGTCTGCCCCCGAGAATGTCTGCCATCTGCAGGACCATCTTCCCGTGATCAATCAGGATATTCTTCTGAGTCGGATGCCCTTCATCGTCCATGCGCTCAGATCCGCACAGCCCCGGGACTGATCCATCGTCAATCAGCGTGACCTTTCTGCTGGCGATCATCTTTCCTCTGCTATTCCAGAACGGTCCCGACTTCCCCGCCTCCGTTTCCAGATTATGCCCGCAGGCTTCATGCCAGAAAACGCCCGGACTGCCTTCGCCGAAAACAACCGGCAGCACGCAGGACTTCATCCCGGGGGCCTGAAGTCTCTTTTCAAGTCCCTTCACGAAACCCGATGCGAATGGAATATGCTCGCCTTTCTCAAACGCCTCATACCCTGCCGGCCGGATGAAATCCCCGAAGGAATAGACCTGCCGGCCATTCCAGCCCACGGTTCCGGCAAGCCGCACTCTGGTGAATACTCTCGTATCAGAGACATCGAGTCCATCGCTGTTCAGGATTCTGACCTGCTGCGTCTGGTCAAAGTAGGTCAGCTCCATGGACTGAACCTGTACCCCTGAGGTACGGACCGCCTGGTCCATTTCCTGAAGGCGGAGCACCTTCTGATCTGTACCGACCTCTTCCGGCATGATGCGCACCGGGCAGACCGCCTGATCGGATACCGGAAATGCATTCCTGTTTCCTGACCAGCCGGCTGTTTCCGCATCTCTGATCAGCATCGACCCTGTTTCCGCAAGCGACAGCAGTCCCTGTCTGCTCAGATCATTTCCATACAGATAAACTGAAGAAGTGCCTTTCAGAAGATGCAGACCGACCCCGCAGATATGCAGGCTTGTCACGCCCCCGATGACGCCTTTCGAACATCTGATCTTATTGTCATGCCGATCTTCAAAAAACAGTTCAGCGAAATCCGCCCCGGTCGCTGATGCTTTCTCAAGTACCTCGCGTGGTTCCCACATTTCCATATATGTTCTCCTTTCGAAGATCGTTATCACCAGTTTATCGAGCCGGCGGAAGAAAGCAACCTGTTTCAAAAAAAACGTGCTTCCGGAATGTTCCGGAAACACGCAGAATCCTGCTTATTTCGCTGTTTTTCTCGTAGCGAGATAGCCAGCCGCAGAAAGTGCAGCGACATTGCCCTGGCCTGCCGCCTTGATGTACTGATATGGGAGGCCTGCAATATCTCCTGCAGCATAGAGACCCGGAATCGAAGTGCTCATATCAAGCTTGACCTTCACATGCGGACCATCGGTCTCAAGACCAGGCACCAGCTGGCCTGGGGCTACGGCATCACGCAGCACGAAGATGCCATCCACCTGGTATTCGTTTCCGGCAGTCTTCAGAGCAGTGACCTTCTGATCGCCGAGAATGGATACCGGGCGTTCCCGGATGACGGTTACCTTGTCATTGGTATGCACCTCTCCCTGATACAGCGGGAAGTAAAGAACTTCCTCAGCATATTCCGTCAGGAAGTCTGCTTCTTCTTCCTCTTTCTCGCTGCCGCCGATCACTGCGGTCTTCTTTCCTTTATAGAAAGCACCATCGCAGGTAGCGCAATAGCTCACGCCTCGGCCGAGGAATTCTTCTTCGCCAGGATAGGGCTTGCCGGCAACGACACCGGTCGCAAGAATGACGGTATCTGCTTCATAGGAATCCTTCGCTCCCTGAAGCGCAAAGTAGTCTCCCATCGAATAGATGCCCGTGATCTGATCTTCGGTGAACTTCACGCCCATCGAGACCGCATGGCTGATGAATGCTTTCTGCATCTGTTCGCCTGAGATCTCCGGAAGTCCGAGGTAGTTATTGATCTGATGTGCTTTCTGAACTTTCAGACTGCTCTTTTCAGAGCCGAAGACAATGATATTCTTCTTCCGCACCAATGCGGTAATTGCGGCTTCCAGCCCAGCCGGGCCAGTACCGATAATCGCGATTTCATAACGCATATCTGTTTCCTCCATTCGGTATGTTTACTCTAACCGAAAAATGGTGATCCGTCCTGCAATCTGCCCGGACTATTTTCCGACCACCCGGAAATTCTTCCATTTTCCGCTTCTCCATCTGGCATAGAAGAAACAGATCCGCACGATCCAGTCGCAGTACATCGCAATCCAGATTCCCTGGGTTTGCAGGCCCAGCACCGTTCCGAAGAGATACGCCCCGACAATCCGGACACAGAACATGGAGCCGACCCCAACTGCCATCGTGAACCTGGCATCGCCAGCTGCCCGGATGGCATTGGGCAATACGAAAGCAGGCGCATGCAGCAAGGCGGTTGCCGCAAAGCACAGAATCATGATCCTCTGTACTATAGCGGCGGTTGCCGGGGTCATCTCATACATCTGCATCAGCAGCGGCAGAGAGATCCAGCAGAGGCCGCACTCCAGAATTTCAGCCACCCAGGCAATCTTCACGAGCTTTCTTCCGTAGAATTCTGCTTCCTCATAGCGGCCGGCGCCGACGCATTGGCCGACCGCGGTCATGATCGCCAGCCCCAGGGCATTATCAGCGATATAGCAGAGATTGCCGAGTCCGTTTGCGACCGCATTTGCGGCAATTTCTGAAGTTCCGTAGGTACTCACGAAGATCGTGACGATGATCCGTCCCATCTGGAAGAGGCCGGATTCCACGACATTCGGAACCGCCATGGACATGATTCTGCGGAGCGTCGGACGATCTGCCATGAAGATCTGTTTCCAGCGGATGCATAGCTCGTTTTCCGGATCGAAGCAGAGACGGAACATGATCATGGCAGCGACTGCCCGTGAGACCAGGGTCGGCCAGGCAACACCCGCCACGCCAAGGTGCAGCACATAGACGCCGAAATAATTGCCTGCCACATTGATGACATTCATCAGGATCGAAGTATTCATGATGGACTTTGTCCTGCTCATGGAGCGATACAGCGCGCAGCAGCTGTTATACATGCCGAGAAACGGAAATGATAAAGCAGTGATGCGGAAGTAGGTCACACCGGCATCCATGACTTCCGGACTGATGCGGGCATAGAGCAGCGTCAGGATGTTCCGGGCAGAGAAGAAGCAGACTGCCCCGAGGATCAGCGGAATCAGAATCGAGATCATGATCAGCTGGGATGCCGAAAGATCTGTCTCCTCTCTATTGCCATATCCAAGATACTGAGAGGTGACGACCGAGCCGCCGGCCGCCAGGGCATCCATGACTGCAATCACGAGCCAGTTGACTTCGTTGACGATCGAAACGCCGGAGATGGCTGCTTCGCCAGCTGAAGAGACCATGACGGTATCCAGCATGCCGACCAGCATCACCAGCACCTGTTCCACCATCAGAGGAAAGATCAGTTTTCGCAGCTGAGTGTCTGTGAACATGATTCTAATTCTACGACGATGCGGTGTTTGGAAACCAGAGAAATCAGGAGTTGCTGAGGGCAAGATACTCAAGGAACTGATCTTCCGGCAGGGGCTTTGAGAAATAGTAGCCCTGCAGATAATCCGTTCCTCTCTGAATCAGCATCTGCTTCTGCTTCTCGGTCTCCACGCCTTCTGCGACAGAACGGCGTTCCAGACCCCGGATCAGCGACAGCATGTTCAGGAAGATGACATTGCGGACCGGATCTTTCTCCGATTCCCAGAGAAAACTCTTGTCGATCTTGATGAGACGGAACGGATACTTGGCGATATATGAATAGCTGGCATTGCCGGTGCCGAAATCATCCAGAGAGAACGAGAAGCCTTCCTGCTGGAGCTTGCGGATCGAGTTGACCATGACGGACTCATTGAAGATGACTGCCGACTCGGTGATTTCCAGATTGATGCGATGCGGGTCGACATGATAGCGGTCCAGGATGGCACGGAACGTTTCGGCCAGATGATCATCCATGCACTGGACGGTGGACAGGTTGACTTCAATGAAGCGGATTCCTCTTTCAAGCACATCGCTTTCCGAAAGAAACCGGCATACTTCCTCGAATACCATCTCCCCGATTGAATGGATGAGACCGGTCTGCTCTGCCACCCGGATGAATTCTTCCGGAGAAATGCTGCCAAGCTTCTCATCATGGAGACGCACAAGTGCTTCCGCGGAACGAAACCGGCCGGTCCGGGCATCATAGATCGGCTGATAGTAGACCCTGAAGCTTTTTCTGCTGATTCCTCTCTGCAGGGCCTGCTCGACTTCGAGCTGACGTTCCTGCTGCTTCAGCACATCCGTGAACATGACCGGATTATCGCTGCCGATCACCTGCTGAGCGATCGTGCTCATGAACAGCAGAAGCTGCTTTTCATCGCGGATCTGGTCCGGGATGCAGGCCATCCGGACCGAAGCAGTCACGGCGACGATTGCGGTCTCATAGATCCAGGTGCCTTCAAACTTCTTTCTGATTTTTTCTGCAAAGGCTTCTGCATTTTCTCTGGTTTCGGCCGGCATCACGATGATGAACTGGCCCTGTTCCGAGCGGAAGCACCGGAGTCCGTCTCTGGAAAAGCCGTGCAGCCAGCTGCCCATCTCATGGAGAATTCCCGCCATGACGGTACTGCCGAGGGTCATCTGATAATAGCTGCTGTTGCGGATATCCAGGGCGATAATCCAGGTATGATACGATGCGTCATAGAATGGTCTGACAAAGCGCAGCAGGGCATATCGGCTGAGCAGGCCGGTTTCCGTATCACGGAATCTCGAATCATCTTCGATCGTGAAGAAACAATAGAGGCAGGAAAGGATCTGAAACACGATTGCCATCTGCAGGATCAACAGGTGCCTGCCGGACTCAGAAGGCCATGATAGTCTTTCTTCTGAAAAGAATCATGATGCTTCTGAAGGAAAAAGAACAGGCATGCGCAATAGAACCCGACGATGAACCTGCCTGCCCATCCCAGAGCGGAAATCCTCTGCTGATGAATTGTCTGGAAAATCACCGATCCGAAGAGGAATATCTCCGGAATGCTGAGCAGCACTTTCTGCCTGGTCCGCATTGCTCTGAGTTCTCCGGCAAGTTCCAGGAGATAAAGCAGAAAGACAGACGGACAGGTCAGCCGCAGCAGGCGGGAAAAGGCTGCGGAAAAGGTCAGAGGTGATGTCTCTGGAGCTGCGATCACGAACAGCTCGGAAAAGGAAGCAGCGAGCATGAACAGGACAAGCAGACTGAAAAGCCTGGCCTTTCGGATATGCAGATTCTCCCGGCTGTAGATCATCAGCAGAAGAAAGATGCAGAAAATGCACGTGCAGACATCGACCGTAATAAAAAAATGATATATATCAAGCACTGAGAAGACTCCTTGCTATACCCCTTTTCTACCCCAGACCATGATATCACAGGAACACGCAGAATTGCAGGCATGCTTCCCTGCATGCAGGGAAAAAGAATCAGAACATCTGCAGGATCATGGATGTGCTCATTTCAGCTTTTTCAGGATTGTTCACCGACCCCATAGAGCACGTTCTGCGATCCAGAGATGGCGCAAAAAAAGCTGCAGCAGTATTGTGTCTGCTGCAGCCCTGCTTCAATCGGTCTTCGATTTCTCTCTTGCCGCAGAAAGGTCACGGTAAGTTCGTGCAAAGGCATGAGCGCCGATCTCACTCAGGGCGCGGATGCCGGTATGGCCGAGCTTCAGCTTTCCCAGCTGGATCATGGGCACCTGATAGAGACGGGAGGTAAGACCAAGTTCGGTCCATTCCAGAAAATGATAGTACTCATGGCTGAGAATCAGATTCTCGGCAGATTTCAGGTCGAGGGAATTCTCCTCTGCCCATAGCGCGATGGACTTCAGATACAGATTGACTTCTTTCTTTCCGGAGATATAGTCGCTGAAATAGCGCTGGTTTCCGGATACGAAATCAATGTTCTTTTCTTTCAGAGTCAGTCCGCTTTCTCTGCAGATCGCAAAGAAATCATAGCTGCCATGGAACTGCTGAAAGGTTTCGCGGGCAGCTGCTTCTCCTCTTGCCCAGGCTTTTTCGGTAATCGGCTTGCGATCCTCAGCCGGAATCCTGGAATAGCATGGATCATAAGAGAGTTCTTTCAGGGCAAGATCATGATCCGGGAACGGAAAATGATCTGACTTCCGTTTCTTCTCTCCCATGGGCTATTCCACGCGTTTCGTGCCGATCACGATCAGCGGCTCGGAATCGGGAAGGCCTTCCAGTTCGACCTGGGCAAGCGAAATCACCTGTTCTGGTTTCTGCATGCCCGAGAGATCGACGATTCTTCTGCCGACGATGAGATACAGATTCGGGAGACTGGAGCCGCCGTCGTTGTATTCCGTCAGTTCTTCCAGCATCCAGTTCACGTCTTTCTTCCAGGCGGAAATACTGCTCTGACGAACCGTGGCATTGCTCTTCTGCAGGCGGATGACGCCCTCGCTGTCAATCAGGCGCAGCGGATGCGTCTTCTTGCGGAAGAAGAGTTTCTTTTCGACTTTCTCTGCCGTGACAGCAGCCATGCCTCCAGTACGGGCTTCAATCTTCAGCTCAGAAGGATTCATCGCCAGATTGGAAGCTGCTTCCTGAATCAGTTCGGCTTCACTGAGTTCTTTCTTCAGGCGATCATGAGACCGCATTTCCGTAGCACCGGTAGCGATTGCCCGGACGATGTTGCGCTGCGTATCGACCTCTACCTGAATCTCGATCGTGCCCAAAGCAGCTCCGTTCTGGATCGCTGCCTGTTCTGCTTCTCTGCGGACCGCAATGATGTCGTCCTGGGTCGGGTTGGTCACGGAACGTTCGACCATATCGCGGACCATTGCCAGCGCGACGCCGATCGTGGAGATAACCGGCGCATTGCGGGCAATGCGGTGACGATGTCCCATCGTCTCAGCAAGGTGCGGAACCACGGAAGCAGCGCCTCCGCCGCCGCCGACGAAGATCGTCGTCCGGGGATCCATCTCATACATCTTCATGAGTTCCGCTGCGACTTTGGAGTTCTTGGCAGCCGCAAAGCCGAGGACTGCTTTCGCTGCCGCTTCCACGCTGACGCCCATATTGTCAGCCAGCGGTTTCCATGCCTTCTTCGCTGCTTCCGGATTGCCGTAGGCATAATCTTCCGGCTTCACATAGCCGGCGATATTGGCGGCACCGGACAGGGTCAGGGCATACTTCTTTCCATCTGCGCATTCGATCATTGCATATTCCGGATCGCCTGCCATCGGACGAATGCTCACGAGTTTCGGGTCTCTGATCTCTTCCGGCTTTGCATAGACTTCATAATCGAGGTCCGCAATATGAGCAGATCTCGGTCCGGTATCGACTGCCTTGCCATCTTTCAGCTCGATCATCGAGCCGCCGCCGATGCCGACCGTATGCACATCAAGTGAGTTCAGATAGGTCTTGAAGCCGCCGACTTCCGCATAGCGGATCATGACTTTGCCATCCTTGACGCAGGAAATATCCGTGGAAGTTCCGCCGACTTCGAAGAAGATTCCATCGGTAAGCTTCTCATACATCAGAGCTCCGGCAACCCCGGCAGCAGGTCCGGAGAGAATCGTCAGAATCGGACGGCTGCGGACTTCATCGACGGTCATGACGCCGCCATCGCAGCGCATGATCATCAGCGGTGCCTTGATGCCTGCTTTCCTGATGGACTGATCAGTCATGGCTGCGGTTTCCAGCATCTTCGGCATGATGGAAGCATTGATCACCGCCGTGCGGGTGCGGATCTTCAGGCCGTAGAGCTTGGAGATATCGTTGGTTGCGGTTGCCGGAAGGCCCTGATCCGTGCAGAGCTTCACGACGAGATTCTCATTGGAAGGATCATCGACAGAGAAGGCTTCGGCAGCCACGAAGGACTGACAGCCCTTTTCTTTCAGCGCATCGATCGCACCCTTGATATCTTCCTCGAGACTGCCTGAAGAGCAGTCAATATAAGCATTCTCCGTTTCAAGAAATTTACCCGGGGCAAGCTCGATATTGCCGATCGTCGTATCTGCCTTTGCCTTGGAGCCCTCCAGACCGCTGCCGAGGGTGATGATGCCGACCTTGGCGACATCTCCTTCCAGCAGGGCATTGGTTGCCTGCGTGGTGCCGTGAGCGATGAAGGAAACGTCATCAGGAGAAATATGATATTCCTCCATGATCTTGTGCAGCACTTCGATGATGCCCGCTGCGACGCCTTCCTTCGCCCGATGCGTGGTCGGGGTCTTGACATACCCGATCAGTTCAAATGTGTCATTGTCGATGGCGACTGCATCCGTGAATGTGCCGCCGACATCGATGCCGATTCTTACCTTCATTGCCTGCCTCCGTACTTGATTGGAAAAATGAGGCGCCTCCCTTGTTCAGAAAGGCGCCGAGTCTGCTGAATATGCTTGAGAAACTCAGAAGAAACGAACACCGGAAATGATGACACCGATGACTGCAACTACCCAGAGATACGGCAGCAGTTTCTTCGTCAGGGCATTGACATCCACTTCGCAGAAGTTCGCGGTCCAGACGTTCTGGGTATTGGTCGGATCGCCGCATGCCTGAATGCGCTCTGCAGAGAGGAAGGCTCCCATGACTGCCTGCGGCTGCAGCGTGCCAAGACCGATGATCAATGCAGCGATGCCGGAGCCAAGTCCGAACAGGTTCATCGGGCCGCGGTACAGTGCCAGCGGAGCAAGCAGCGAGAAGAAGATGATGAAGCCGGCTCTTGAGGTCGGAGTCACCTTGAGCAGGAACGGATCGAGAACGGTCTTGACGTTTGCGTTGGTAACCGCAAGGAACAGAATGCCGATGCCGATCATGAGCAGAACTGCAGGGCCTGCATCCGTGACGCCGTCATAGCCGGACTTCACGAGCAGATTCATTGCCTTGTCCCAGGACTTGCTGGTGAAGATCAGGATCCAGAGAATGCCGACCATGAAGGACGGGCAGACCGGAATCTTGAAGAACGCGACGAGGATGATCGGAATCAGCGGCGTGATCATGGCAAGGAAACCGCGGGCACCAGTCAGACTCTTCTCCCCGGCTGCCGGCTTCTTATCTTCTGCCGGTGCAGAGAATGCGAACTTGATGCCATTGCGCTTGAATTCAACGATGATCAGAACGAGGGTCGCAATTGCGGTCAGAATCATCATCGTCGTCTCGAAGGACTGGATCTCTGAAATATCGAGGCTGAAGATGTTTGCATAGTTCTGCCACTGAGCGATGTTGATCGTAAGTCCGGTCGTGAAGGCCATCATATAGATCGCAGCCGCGCTCATTGCCGGAACGCCGATCGAAATCAGAATCGGCAGAACGATGGACCCGGTCATGATGATTGCGCCCAGTCCGCTCAATGTCGTGAACAGAATTGCGACCACTGCGACCATGATGATCGTGACGACGAACGGCTTGTCTCCGCCCAGCTCTGCGCTGCGCTTGATGATGTTCTCAGTAACGCCCGTCTTGTTCATCAGCTGAGCAAGCCAGGCGCCGAAGATGACGGCCATGATTGCCGCGCCCATGCGGACGGTTCCTGCTTCAAGAACGGTCTGCAGCCAGCCGATTGCGTTTCCGTCAGCGTCTTTTCCGACTGCCGGAACGCCTGCGATGATGCAGATGATGACCGCCAGCAGCGGAAGCGCCAGCAAGGTCGGCATCTTCTTTGTGATCATGAGAGCTGCGATGATCACAAATGCGATGATGATCAGAATCCCTTGTGCCATAGTTTAATCTCCTTTCAGATAACCCCTTTTTTATCGAACACGGTATGGCTTACCGGAGGCTCCGGATCAGGAAAACTTCAGTTCATTGCGTACCCATCGGGCCATCCCTTCATGGTCTGATGAAGTACGGGAATCCACGAAAATGACTTTCGGCCGATCGTTCTCAAGCTTGCTGAAGAGATCGTTTTCCAGCTCTCCCGCATTGAACTTCTGCCTTCCGGAATCGGAAGAGATGAAGATGCAGGCCAGCGGAAACATCATGCAGAGAGACATCATCAATCCTTCGAGTCCGTCTTTCTCGGCAGCGGTATCAGCATCTTCCGGCAGGAAGGAGCGGCAGAACGACGGCAGAATCTCAATGGTCTGCTCATCCGCGGTGATGCTGGCGGCCACTTCGGTCCCGAGTCTGATCTGGGCACAGCACGAAGCAGTTTCCTCTTCTGCTAATGCTCTGGTCACGGTGTAATGCATGGAGTAGTCTTCGATCACCGGCACCTTCAGATACATGCGCAATGCATCGGAGAGCTTCATCTGGGGCGCATATCCGCCTGCATCCATCATGACGTTGAAGTCGCTTTCCTTCATATCATCCTGGAACAGAAGACCGACGCCCAGCACCCTGGACCCCTTCAGCGCCTGCCGGATGAGCTCCGCTAGATCATTGCCGGAATGCCAGCGGTCCATCAGCTTCTTCTGCGATTTCAGAGAAATCGAAAGATCGAACGTGCTGAACCAGATGCTCCGGCGGGAGATCTCGAATATGGCAATCATGCCAAAGTCCGGATTGATCTCCAGACAGCGCTGGCTCCGGCCGCCGGTGCTGATCGTGCCGTTTTCAATCAGCACGTTCTGCTCCAGCAGATGCGAAACCAGGGAAGTGACAGTGCTGGCGGAAAGTCCGGTCTTCTGGGCAAGTGAAATCCGGGAAATCCCTGGATTTTCCTGAACCAGTCTCACGATCATCGTGAGATTTTCTTTCTTCATGTCTTTCAGACCGCTCTTCTTCATGATCTTTCTCTTTTTTCGGACTTCGAAATAACTGGTTTTAACGTAGCACACATCCGGAAGGACTGCAAGGGCTTTCAGCGGTACTCGCCGAGTTTCTCCTTCAGTTCAATTCCATTGACTGCATGCAGGTCAATTCCCTGATCCAGGGCAAGCACGCAAGCTTCGCCTGCTGCCTGGCCGATGTCGATGACCGTCGGAATGATGCGGATGCTTGCTTCCATGAGGAACTCTGTCGAGATGCACCTGCCGGCGGCACAGATATTCTTCACTGCGGAAGAAATCATCGCCCGGTACGGAATCTCATAGTAATCACCTGGCTGATACGAAATCTGATGCACCAGCGACTTCTTTGCCGAATGCACATCAATGTACCAGTCTCCTCTTGCAACGGCATCTTCAAATCTCGCCTGATTCGTATAGTCGCCAGCAGGCATGACATAGTCGCCGATCAGTTCCCAGGATTCTCTGATCCCGAGCATGGA
Source organism: Anaerolactibacter massiliensis (assembly GCF_900290205.1). Taxonomy (NCBI): domain Bacteria; kingdom Bacillati; phylum Bacillota; class Erysipelotrichia; order Erysipelotrichales; family Erysipelotrichaceae; genus Anaerolactibacter; species Anaerolactibacter massiliensis. The sequence goes on from NZ_OLMH01000002.1 coordinate 1,410,983, forward strand.
AGCTTCCTGAACCAGATAGCAGTGCTCAAAGCCAGGCATATATTCTTTCAGGAACTTCATGAGGCGGGCAATGGATCTGCGCCCTTCGATGATTGCTCCGGATCGGTCCAGAGCATGTTCGTTATCCATGAGATGGACGAGATGCGGACAGTTGAAGGAAAGCACGCCCGGTTTTCCCGGAACGGTATAGTTCTGGAAATAGCGCAGATCATCCGGAATCAGAACACCGTCTTTCACCGCCTGATCAAACAATGGCTGCAAGGCAAAGCCTCTTCCGCCTACCATGGCAGATTCGAAATAATCTCCGGCTTCATGATGAACGCTGTAGGTATCATTCAGAGAGAATACATAATTGCGGTATTTTTCGATATCGACTCCGCCGACTTCAAACCGCAGCGAGGAGATCTGATTATTGCCATCTTCATCTCCCCGCCGGCAAGGAACACCTGCCAGCCGCAGCACCATTGCATCGCCAGTCGCATCCACGAACTGCTTTCCGAGCACGGCGCATAATCCTTCCGTGACTGCTACGACCAGGCCTCTGATCTGATCGCCTTCCATCAGCACATCGGCAATCGCTGCATCAAAGAGCAGATCGCAGCCGGCATCGGTGAGCAGTTCGTCCCAGCTGTGGCACATCGCTTCGGCAGAATACCAGCGCTGGTTGCTGACGCCATGGTCTCTGACCGGCGCAATCGCATTGAGCTTTTCTTCAAGCGCATAGAAGTTGCTGTGATGGCCCGTATAGGAACGCATCATCGGGGTGACCAGCGCATTGACGCTGGATCCGCCTAAACGGATGGATTTCTCTACGATGAGGGTTTTCTTTCCTGCTTGTGCTGAAGTCAGGGCTGCCGAAGCACCGGCGCTGCCGCCTCCGGCAATGATGGTTTCCCAGGTTCCGAGGACTTTTAGTTCGCGCCCCTGATAAGAAATGGTCTCTTTCATAATCTCTCCTGTCTTTTCAGTTCTGATTTTCCGATCTACAATTATTTCGGAGTCCGCAATAACTGCTTTCAGCATAGACGATTTTCTGCCAGATGCAAGCAGCGCGGAAAGAAAGAAGGAAAATCATGAACCAGAAAAATCAGGAAATCCTGGATTCCATTCACGGAAAGCTGATCGTCTCCTGTCAGGCACTTCCGGAAGAACCCCTGCATTCCAGCTTCATCATGGGCCGCATGGCTTTAGCAGCCACGATGGGAGGAGCCGGAGGCATCCGTGCAAACACTGTCGAAGATATTGCAGAGATCAGAAAGAACACCAGTCTTCCGATCATCGGCATCATCAAGAAAGACTATCCGGATTCGGAGGTATACATCACGCCGACCATGGCGGAAGTTGATGCCCTGATGGATTGCGGCGTTGAGATTCTGGCAATGGATGCGACCGCCAGAAAGCGCCCGGGCGGACAGTCTCTGGATGACTTCTTCCGGGAAGTGAAGCAGAAGTATCCCGAGCAGCTGTTCATGGCTGACTGCGCAAGTCCGGAAGATGGCATGCATGCCGCAGAGCTCGGCTTTGATCTGATCGGCACGACGATGGCAGGATATACGGACTACACCAGAGGGGTGAAGGTTCCGCCGTATGCCATGATCAGGAAGCTGGTGCTGGAGTCCGGCAAGCCGGTGATTGCGGAAGGCCATATCTCAACCCCGGAAATGCTGAGACATGCGATGGACATGAATGTCTGGGCAGTCGTTGTCGGCTCGGCAATCACCCGGCCTTATGAGATCACGAAGACTTTCATGAAAGCCCTGGAGGACTGATGAGCCGCATCGGTCTTCTGGATATCGGCGGCACTACCATCAAGAGCGGAATCCTGGATCATGGAACCCTGAGTGCCAGAGAAACCATTCCCACCTGTGCTTCTATGGGAGCAGAGCAGGTGATTGCCCGGGCGATGAATCTGCTCACAGCTTTTTCTGATCTCGATGCAATAGGCATCAGCACCTGCGGACAGGTCGATCCGGAGAATGGTTCCATCGCTTATGCCAATGACAATATGCCCGGCTATACCGGCATGAAGGTCAGGGCAAAGTTCGAGGAACGGTTTCAGATTCCCTGTGCCGTGCTGAATGATGCATATGCGGCTGCAGCTGGCGAACATGCATGCGGGGCAGCCGCAGGTGCTTCGGATTTTCTGTGCATCACGTATGGAACGGGCATCGGCGCAGGCATCTGGCTGAATGGTTCCCCCTATTACGGAGCTGGTCCGAATGCCGGCATCATGGCTGGCGGCATGATCGTGCATGCAGAGAAGCGGGACGATCCATGGGCAGGAAGCTATGAAAAAGCAGCCTCCACTACCGCATTGCTGAAGATGGCACAGCAGGCAGATCCTTCGATTCTGAATGGCCGTTCCTTCATGGAACAGGCAGAACACGATCCTGCTCTGATGCAGGTGCTTGAGGCATGGACGGAAGAGATCGGCATCGGCTTATGCTCGTTTGCGGCGGTCTTCAACATTCCGCTCTTCGTATTAGGCGGCGGCATCATGGAACAAACGATCGTCTTCGAAAAGACCGTGCAGGCATTCGAAAAGCACCTGATACCGGGCTTTCGGGGAATCGAGCTGAAAAAAGCCCGGCTTGGAAACCAGGCAGGGCTGTATGGAGCTGCAGCAATGGCAGAAGCCATGCTTGCAGAAGCGTGATTCAGAGCAATCCGGAAGGATTGCTCTTTTATTTACCGAGAACCAGATATCTTCCGCAGATCACATCTTCCACGGCAAGGCCAAGGGCATCGAAGAGCGTGATCTCCTCGTCGGATTGTCTTCCTGGAACTTTTCCAAGCAGAAGCCCGCCGAGGCTGCCGCGGATATGATCTTCCGCAATCAGGCCTTCCGACAGCGGAATGAGATATTCTCCGGATTCCTTCTTCATTGCCGAGATTTCATCCGCATAGACCTTCGAAGCAGCGAAGAGTTCGGACGTGACCTCCCTGGTCGTCGGGGTGAAGGTGCCGACGGCATTGATATGAGCACCCGGACGGATCCACTCCTTCTTCAGATAAGGCTCCTTCGAAGGGGTCACGGTGCAGATGATATCTGCATCTTTCACGGCCTGTCTGGCACTGTCAGCGACAGTGACTTCAAGTCCGTAAGCAGCCTTCATCTCTTCCGCACACTTTCCGGCTGCTTCTCTGCGCAGATCATAGACCGAGATCTCTCTGATCGACGGACGCACCAGCAGGATCGCAGCAGTGTGAGACCTTGCCTGAGCCCCTGCTCCGATCAAGGCAAGCTTCTGAGCATCTTTCAAGGCCAATAGATCCGTAGCGACTGCCGAGACGCACCCGGTACGCACTTCCGTGATGACCGAGCAGTCGGCCATGCCGATCGGAAAGCCATGATCGCTGTCAAACATCATGACGTAGCCCATGTGGCTCGGGTATGGTGTCCCTGCATTATTGGAATTCGCATCGATGATCTTGGCGCCGAAGCAGCTATGATCGCCAAGATATGCCGGCATGAAGCCGAACGTATTGCCTTGCGGCAGGTGATTGATGGAACGCAGCGGCTGAACTGCCTTTCCCTGTTCCAGGGCAATGAATGCCTCTCTCATCAGCGGAATGCATACTTCCGGAGTCAGCCTTTTTCTGGCTTCTTCTGCTTCTACGATAATCATTCTTCTTTCCTCCTGAATCCATGTGCTGCAAAGACCTTTTCCAGCCGGCCGATGGCAGCGATGACCTCTGTTTCCATAACTGCGGTACAGATCCTTGCGCAGCACTTTCCGCCATAGTATTCTTCTCCGCGATCGCAGGCAAACAGCGCTTCTTCTTCCAGCATCCTGAACAGAGCGTCCGGTTCCATACCCAGCGCGGAAAGGTCTGTCCAGAGCACATATCCTGCATCCGGCGTATATGCTTTCACCCCTTCAAAGGAACTGAAGAAGTTCAGAAAGCGATCGGTATTGCGCTTCAGCACTTCAATCAGCTGGCTGAGCCATTCTGCGCCTGCCGGCGTATATCCGCCGATGAGCGCTGCATAAGCCATCGGATCGATACTGCCGAAGTGATCGGCAGTACGCTGTTCTTCAAATGCACGATAGAGTCCGGGATTGCGGATGATCGCATTCGCATGGTTGACGCCGGTAAAAGAAAACGTCTTTCCCATCGAAAGGATGGAGATCACCAGATCGCTGTCCTTCGCCAGAGCAGTAAGCAGCGGGACCGGTTTCCCGTTCAGCGGGATGTCTGCGAAAATCTCATCAGAGAGAATCGGCATCCGGTATTTCTTGGCCAGAGACAGAAGCTGATGCAGTTCTTCCTCTGACAGCACCTGACCGGTCGGATTATCCGGATTGCAGAGCACAAACAGCTTTGCCTTCGGATCGGAAAACTTTCTTTCCAGATCTTCAAAGTCCGGATGGAATCTTCCTTCTTTTTCAATCATCGGGCTGAAGATGGTAGTTCCTCGCTTCAGACGGCGGGCTGCCTGATCGTAGCGATTGTAATCCGGAGTCATGAGCACCATGTGCTCCTCTGGCTTCACAAACAGACGGATCGCAGATGCGACGGAGAAGATCGTGCCCTGCATCGGCAGAATCCAGTCAGGAGAAATATCTGTCTTCCGGATGTTCTTCACCCACCAGCCGATATGGTCTCTGTAATTCTGATCCGCGATCGTAAAGCCCATCAGTCCGTTCTCTGCACATTCCTTCATCGCATCGATGACCGGCTGAGCGGTGCGGAATTCAAACTCTGCCCCGCTGAAGCTCGGAAGGTTGTGCTGGCGGATCGCGGATGGGGTGAACATCAGATCCTTGAGGTTCCCCCTGCCGGTTCTGGAAACCCGGGTCGTGAAATCATACTTCATGCTGGGTCTCCATAATGAAAGCAGGCAAGGCGGTGGCCCTTTCTGATCTCTCTGAGTTCAGGGGTTTCATGATGGCAGCGTTCTTCTGCGAATGGACATCTTGCCGCAAAACGGCAGCCTGGGCTCGGATTGACAGGACTGGTGACTTCGCCCTGCAGAATGACCTGGTTCTTCCGGTCAGCTTCAAAATCGGGATCTGCAACCGGAACTGCATCAAGCAGGCCTTGGGTATACGGATGAAGCGGATGGTCATAGACTTCAGAGGTATACCCGGTTTCCACCATCTGCCCCAGATACATCACGCAGATTTCATCGCTGATGTAACGGACCATTGAAAGATCATGGGCAATGAAGAGATAAGTCAGCTTCATCTCTTTCTGCAGATCCACCAGCAGGTTCACGATCTGGGCCTGCACCGAGACATCGAGAGCGGAAATTGCTTCATCGCATACGATGAATTCCGGATTCACGGCAAGCGAACGGGCAAGGCCGACGCGCTGACGCTGGCCGCCGGAGAATTCGTGCGGGAAGCGATTGGCATGTTCGGCATGCAGGCCGACTTTCTCAAGCAGTTCGTAGACCATCTGCATGCGTTCATGATCATCCGCTCCGATGTGATGGATTTCCAGTCCTTCCTTGATGATTTCCCCGACGGTAAAGAACGGGTTCAGGGAAGCATAAGGGTCCTGATAGACCATCTGCATCCGTCTGGTCAGCTCTCTTCTTTCTTTTCCATGGATGGATGTGATGTCTTTTCCGTCAAAGAAGATCCTGCCGCCATCCGGTTCATAGAGACGGACTAATGTGCGGCCGACGGTCGTCTTGCCGCAGCCGGACTCTCCGACCAGACCGAGCGTGCGCTGACGGGGAATCTGAAAGGAAACATCATCCACCGCGTGCAGAATCCGGTTATGCCCGAGATTGAAATATTTCTTCAGGTGGTCGGCCTGAACAAGCGTCTGATTGGTTTCAGTCATGAGCAGATCCTCCGATTGCAGTGCTTCTGTCTCCTTCCGATAGATACGGCGGGATGAAATCCTTCGAACAGCGCGCATCCAGCAGCCAGCACTTTGCACAATGTCCTTCAGAAACGTTCTTCAGATCAGGATCATGGTGCAGGCATGCTTCAAGACAGTACGGACAGCGCGGCGCAAAGGAGCAGCCGGAGGGAGGCGCATAAAGGTCCGGCGGCGTGCCGGGAATCGACATCAGCCGGGCATCCGACTTCTTCCGGCGGTCCGGCATGGAGCCAAGCAGGCCGTAGGTATACGGGTGCTTCGTGGAATAGAAAACATCCCGGAGAGACCCTTCTTCGACGATCTGACCTGCATACATGACCGCAACCCGATCTGCCATGCGGGCAACAACGCCGAGATTGTGCGTGATCAGAATGATGGCGCATCCGGTTTCTTTCTGCATGTCCATCATAAGTTTCAGAATCTGGGCCTGGGTAGTGACATCGAGGGCGGTCGTCGGTTCATCGGCAATTAGCACGGATGGATGGCAGCACATCGCCATGGCGATCATGACCCTCTGGCGCTGGCCGCCGGAAAAGGTGTGCGGATAGCGGCGGAAAGATTCTTCCGGGTTCGGGATTCCGACCTTAGCGAGCATCTCGATGGCTCGTTTCTTCGCATCCGATCGGGAAATCTTTTCATGGACCCTGATCGCTTCCGTCATCTGTCTGCCGATGCGCTGAACGGGATTCAGAGAGGTCATGGCATCCTGGAAGACCATTGCGAATTCCCTGCCTCGGTATGCCCGCATCTCTTTTTCTGAAATCCTTGAAATGTCTTTCCCTTTGTAGAGGATGCTGTCAGAGAAGACAATCGCAGGTGGTTCTGGATTCAGGCGGATGATCGACTGCGTGGAGACCGATTTCCCGCAGCCCGATTCGCCGACAATGGCAAGAGTCTCCCCGGGATCGAGATGAAAGCTGACCCCGCGGACGGCATGGATCGTTCCGGAGACTGTTTCGAAATTCACTCTGAGGTTATTCACTTCAAGCAGATGTCCGCTCATTCTGCCACCTCCTTTTTCATGCTTTCTTCTGCCTGTCTGCGCTTTTTCCGCCATGCCCGCGTGGAGAATTCCTCGCGCAGCTGCGGATCAAGATCGTCGCGCAGGCAGTTGCCCAGCATGAAGAATGCAAAGATGATCAATGCCAGAACTGAGGAAGGAAGAATGAACTGATAGAAATGGATCCGGTACAGGTTCGCGCCGTCGGCGGCAAGCTGGCCAAGGGAAGTCATCGGCGGAGCAATGCCGAGGCCGATGAACGCCAGGCTTGCTTCAATGAACATTGCGGCAGGGACGGAGCTGGTCAGAGATACGATCATGTTGCCGAGCACATTCGGAAGAATATGCCGGAAGATGATCCGGCCGGAAGAAGCACCGAGCGTTTCGGCAGCCAGCGTGAATTCCCGGTTTCTGAACTGCAGGATGCGGCCGCGGTATCCTCTGGCCGGGCCCATCCAGTTCATGATGGCAAGGGCAAGGATGATTGACTGGGCCCCGCCGCCGAAATAGACAATGACCAGAATCAGATAGATCATCGAGGGAATGCAGAGACCGACATCGATGATGCGCATGATGATCATATCCACCCATCCTCCGCACCAGCCGGAGATCGAGCCGATCACCATGCCGAAGGCAAATGGAATGATGGCGCCGATGAATCCGACTGCCAGCGAAACTCTGGCCCCGACCCAGACTCTGGTCCAGATGTCACGGCCGACGGAATCGGTGCCGAACCAGTGCTGGGCAGACGGAGAAAGATTGCTTTCCAGCAGGCTGGTCGTATCGTACCGATACGGCGACAGCATCGGCGCAAAGATCGCCATCAGAATCACCGCCAGAATCAGAATGACGCAGAACTGACCGAGGCGGTCTTCCCGGAACTTGCGCCAGACCCCCTGCCAGTAGCTGACAGACGGACGGACGATCTGTTCCATGTCCATTTCCGACCGATCTGCAGGGACAAATTCAGAGACAGGGATTTCATCGTTCTTATTCATTGCTGTACTCATTCAGAAACCTCCTCTCATGCGACGCGGATACGAGGATCCACAATGCCGTAAAGCAGGTCAACGATGAAGTTGGCGCTGACCACGATGATCGCCTGGAAGATCACCAATCCCATCACCATCGTATAATCCAGGGAAATGACGCTGTCTACGAAATAGCTTCCCATGCCTGGAATGGAGAAGATCTTCTCGATGACATAAGAGCCTAAGAGCATCCCTGCAATCTCGGTGCCGATGCCGGTGATCAGCGGAATGATGGCATTGCGGATCTGATGAAACACCGTAACTTTCCAGGGGCTCAAGCCCTTTGCCTTGGCCGTCTTGAGATAGTCCTGTCGGTCGACTTCCAGCATCAGCGTGCGCATGGAACGGGCATAGCCGGCAATTGTGCCAAGCGAGAGGCAGATGGTCGGAAGAATGGTATGCCGGAAGCTCTTCCATTGGGAGACCGGAAACCAGTGCAATTTCACAGCAAAGAAATACTGAAGCAGAGCAGCGATGATGAACGAAGGAACGGCAATGCACAGGATCACGAAGACATTGATGACGGTATCCGCAGCCTGGCCGCGATGCTTGGCAGAAATGATGCCGAGAATCATGCCCACCGGAATACCGAAGAGCAGTGCCTGCATGCCGAGCTGCGCGCTCACCGGGAAAGTTGTGGAGATGATGTAGTTCACGCTGCGGCCGGTATATTTGATCGAATATCCGAAATCGCCATGCAGAAGATTGCCGAGATACGTCAGATACTGCTGCCAGACAGGCTTGTCCAGCCCATAATATGCCATCATCTTCGCCACTGTTTCCGCCTTCAGAATCTTCGTGGAGGCAAACGGGTTTCCTGGCAGCAGATGCAGCAGGAAGAAGCATACGGTCACAATGACCCATATGGTGACCACCGAAATGATCAGCCGGTACAGAATATATCGTTTCATTCAGGTCCCTTCTAAGGAAATGCAGCCGCGGATGCCGGCTGCATTTCCCCTTCCTTCTATTTTATGTCTCAGAATTGTCCCTGAGCGGTCCTTCAGTTCTTCTTCAGATAATTGATTTCAATTGCATCATCAATACTCGAAAGAATGAAGTTGCTGTATTCGTGGGACACTGCATAGTAGTTGCCATTGGTATTGATCGGAATCAGCGGCAGCTCATCGGTCAGGATCTGAGCCGCCTGCGCATACAGTGCCATCCGCTTCGTGCGGTCGAATTCCTGGGATCCTTCGCGGACCAGGGAATCATATTCTTCGTTCGAGAAGATATTGCCGACCCCGGCCGGATTGTTGGCAGAGCCATCCGTGATCCAGTATGCAAGGAAATCAAACGGAGAGGACCCGGTGCCGAGCGAGGTATAGTAGATATCATACTGCAGGGTGCACATCAGCTGGATCGCATTCGGGATCGGCTGCAGATTGATCTCGATATTATTCAGTCCGAGCACCTGGCTCCACTGATCCGTGATCGTTTCAGCCATGATCCGATAGTTATCACTGTCAAATGTCAGATAAGTCAGCGTCGGAAGATCATCGACAGAGCTGTAGCCAAGCTCTTCCAGAGCAGCGTTCAGATACTTCACGGCCTGCTCTGCATCGCCATCGACCGGCACTTCATTCTGCATCAGATAATCTTCGCAGAACAGAGAGTCTTCTTTGTTTCCTGGAATCGGCGAATTGAAGAAGGAGCTGGTCGGATTTACCGACTTGTCGACTGCCTGGTTGATTGCCGTGCGGTTCAGCGCATAGCTCAGGGCCAGGCGGAAGTTCCTGTTGGAAAGAAGCGCAGCCTTTGCCGCATCGCCCTGCCCGGTTGTATTCAGCTGCACGCAGCGAAGCGCTGAGCCGGAGGTATAGATCAGATAGTCCTTGAGTTCATCCACATAATTGACATTGACGTTGTACATGGCCTGAGCTTCATTGTTCTCAAACATCGCAACCGAAGTATTGCTGTCGGTGCTGCTGATTTCAATGACCTTCTTTGCCGGGAACTGCTCGTCGGAATAGAGCCAGTTCTCGTTCTTCTCATAAGTGAGGCTTGAGCCGATGGTCCAGTCCGTCAGCAGGTATGGTCCAGAGCTTTCATAATTTTCCAGGGTTCCGCCGTAAGCCTGTCCCTGGGACTCAAAGAATGTCTTTGACAGCGGATAGACCCTGATGTTGTTTCCTTCGAATTCCGCCTTCGGAGATTCCAGGGTCAGCTGCAGAGTCAGATCATCCAGCGCCTTGATGCCGACGTCATCTGCCGTGCATTCGCCATTGTTGAAGGCAGCAGCGTTCACGAAGCCATAGCGTTCAATCAGATCGCTTGCATTGCCGGAGCCATTGGCCGGATCCAGCTGAGCAAGCAGATAATAGGCAAAATCAGATGCGGTGATCGGCGTTCCATCCGGCCAGCTCGTCTCCTTCAGGTGATAGGTATAGGTCAGGTGATCATCAGAAATCTCATAGCTGTCGCAGACTTCGTTCTGATAAACGCCCTGGTACGGACGGAACAGCATTTCCTGAGTCAGATAGAACGCAAAATTATCCAGGTCCGTCTGCGAAGTGACCATATTCAGACTGGTCGGCTCGGTCGCGATGAAGGTGAATTCATCAATCTCCGAGGAACCTGCTCCTTCTGATGCGGAAGAAGAAGCGGCAGCACTGCTCTCCCCTCCTTCCTGCGTGTAAGTCCCGCAGCCTGCAAGCACCGTGCAGAACGCAAGCACCGCGGCAATTCTTTTCTTCCTCATAGTTTCCCTCCCTGAGTTAGTTCAATTCTATGCTCATCGCCGCTGGCATGCAACGGCTTTTTCAATATCATGAAAGAATTTCTTTTTTTCTTTCATTCAGGCAGAACTGCTGATAAGCAATGGAAAATACAGGTTCTGCGTTAATTCCGGAAGGGTTCATTCCCTGTGGATTCCGGCTTATGGACAAGTTCCTTGTGATATACTGTTTTCACAAAATGAAAGCATATTTTCATTGTTCAGGGAGGAAGAAATGAGTGAATATATTCTGAAAGGCCGGCTGATTACTGCGGCATCAGACGAAGTCATTGCGCATGGCACCGTGATCGTGAAAGACGATCGGATCGTATTTGCAGGTCCTTCTGAGACAGCTCCGGAATGTTCCGGAGCAGTTCTGGATGCCGGAGAAGGAACGATCCTTCCAGGCTTCATCGACGTGCATGCCCATCTGACTGGCGAAGAGGATGCAGGCGATTATGCGGACGGAAAGATGTTCGGAGATCAGATTGTAGGAGCAGTCTATCAAGCAGGACTCCTGCTGGATGCAGGATTCACGAGTCTCCGGGATATGAGTGAAGCCGGCATCTATGTTTCCAGAGGCGTTGAGCGCGGCATCATCCGGGGTCCTAAGATCATGCCGGGCGGCAAGGTTCTATCGATCACGAGCGGTCATGTGGATATGGCTCCCCAGATGACTCCGGAACAGTTCAATCAGAGCGATCATCTCAGTCAGCTCTGCGATGGTCCCGATGGCTGTGTCAGAGCAGTGCGGGAACAGTTCCGCATGGGTGCGAAATTCATCAAGATCTGTGCAACCGGAGGCGTATCTTCCCCTACCGACCGGATCGATGATGTGCAGTTTTCTCCCGAGGAGCTGAAAGCGATGGTAGACGAAGCACATCGTCATCATACGTATGTGACTGCGCACTGCACTGGATATGAGGGTGCATATCAGGCAATCCTGGCTGGCGTCGAGTGCATTGAGCACGGCGTTTTCCTGACTCAGCGCGAGATTGATCTGATGGCAGAAAAGCATATTCCGCTGGTATCGACGCTGAGTGTGTCGCTCGGGGTTGCGAATATCCCTGGTCTTCCTCCCTATGTGCATCAGAAGGCACTAGCTTGTGCCGAGGCGAATAAGAAGACCATTGCCATGGCCCGGAAAGCCGGCGTCCTGATTGCGTTAGGAACCGATTATTCCAATTCAATAAACACGCCTTACCTGCAGAATGGCAAAGAGTTCGAAGCGATGACGCGTGCCGGCATGACGCCGATGGAGGCAATTCATGCCGGCACGATCAACGCTGCAAAGGTCATGCGGAATGATTACGAAACCGGAAGCCTCGAAGCAGGCAAACTGGCTGACATCGTCATCGTCGACGGAAATCCGATGGAAGACATCTTATGTCTCGCCGATGCTTCGCATGTGAAGATGGTCATGCAGAACGGAAAGCTCTGCAAGAAGGAGTTATCCGCATGAATCTGAAGAATTATTCCATCACTCACGAAACCGAGGAAAACATTCCGGTTTATGGAAAGAAAACGGTTTTTCAGTTCAGCTATGACTGTGCAGAACTGGAAGACGGCGGTGAGATCACCGCGTATTCCTTTGTGTCCGGAAAAGAGAATCCGACTCTCTTCATCACAAACGGCGGTCCTGGTTCTGCCTCCGCCTGGCAGAATCTCGGATTTTTCGGTCCCTGGCGGATTCATCTGGAGGATGCGCTGAAGCCGGATATCATTCCGCCCTTCCGTCTGGAAGGAAATCCGCATTGTCTTCTCGATCTTGCGAATATTGTGCTCATCGATCCCCCGGGAACCGGATATTCAGAAACCGGAAGTCAGCTGAAAGAATACGAAAGCATTGACGGCGATGCGGCAATCATCGCAAAGTTCATCGATGCCTGGAGAAGAAACCATGGTGCCCTGCAGAGTCAGATCTATCTTGCCGGAGAGAGCTATGGCACGCTGCGCATGCCAGCAGTCATGGATGCCCTGATGGGCGGGCCGTTTGCCATCACCCAGGAACTCGGAGGCTTATCTCCGACCGGGATCATTCTGCTCGGATCGGTGATTTCCACCGGTGCTGCCCTAGGACATGCGCCGGTTGAAGAGAGTGCGCTTCGCCTGATGAGCGACGCGGCCATTCACGCATACCATACCGGAAAAGATCCGCACAAGGCTGCTGAAGAAGCATGGGCTTATGTGCCGCAATATCTGACCTCCCTGTTTGCCGGAAATACTCTTGAGGAAAGCAGGATGAACCAGGATGCAGAGATCCTTTCCGGATTCACCGGAATCTCTTCCGGAGTGCTTGCTGAGAAGCGGCTTATCATCACAGCAGAAGATTTTGCTGAGAATTGCGTGAAAGGATATACCGTCGGAACGTATGACGGAAGATATCTGATGAAAGGAAAACCTGCTCCGGGGACATTCCCCTTCCCGGGCAATACGGATCCGGTCGCAGATGATCCTGCCATGGGCAGATATTCCTCCGCGTTTGTTTCAGGCATGAATCTGTTGGCAGAACATTACGGGCTTTCCATGAAGAAGCCGTATCATATGATCCGCTTTGATCTCAATGAGGCATGGGATTATACCAGCCGGCATACCCCGCTCGGATCTCTGGAGAACGGAGCGAGAAGAAACCCTTCTCTGAAGATCTTCTTCGGAACGGGATTGTATGATCTCTGCACGCCGGCTGGCAATGTGCGCTATACCGCTGCGCATTGCTGCATCGACCCTGATCAGATCACTCTGAAGGAATATGAGAGCGGACATATGCCGTATCTCGGTGAAGCGTCTGCAGAGCAGCTGGAACAAGATCTGCGGGAATTTCTGCAGAGAGAAAGGAAAGCAGGATGAAACGGAGACTGACCATTGAGGATCTGAAGCAGATTGAATACCTTTCTGATCCGCAGCTTTCTGAAACCGGTGCACTTTCTTATACCGTGAATACCGTGAAGAAAGACGGAGGCTTTGAGCCGCATCTCTTTGGTCGATGGAATCGTCATGAATCGTGCCATCTGCTCTCTGAAGAATCCGGACATATGGGCCGCTGGAATCAGGAAGGAACCGTTCTTTACTTTCTCAGCGATCCGGAAAACTGCGGAGCAGATCAGCTCTGCAGAATGGAAGCAGGAAAAGATCCGGAAGCACTGACGCATTGCCGTCATGGGGTTTCATGGTTCTTCTTTGCCGGGGATCAGATCTTATTTGAAGCTGTCACCTTCCCGCAAGAAGCGGAAGCAGATCTGCTGAAGCCGATTTCCCGGGAAGAACGGGAAATGCTTCGGAAACAGAGAGCAGCTTCTCCGATTGAGGTCGAAGAGATCATGTATAAATTCGATGAGACGCATGGCATTCCTGACGGTCATCAGACGGAAATCGGATCTGCAGATCTTAAGAGCGGGACGGTTTCTCTTCTGACTCATACCGGAAAAGATTATAAGAAGCCGGTGCTTTCTCCGGATGGTTCCTATGTGCTCTGCTATACGTATCCGAACGGAGGCTGGCAGAAGAAGCAGGCTGCTCTGACCAGAGTGAATCCGGATGGAAGCGAAGTGCTGCTGACGAAGGAAGAATATCTGCTGGATGACAGTCCCGCGGTATTCCTGGATCCGGATCATGTCATCGTCCCTGCTTACGAGAAGACCGGCGATTCGATGCGGGCTTCGTTCCTGATCGTGAATCCCGAAAATGGGACGAAGAAATACTGCTGGGATGAGAATGCTTCCTCTGAAGGGCCGGGAATGTTTGCGGCAGGTCATACCGCATATGGTGATCCGGGGAACAGCTTCGGCATTTATGAAAATGGCATCTGGTTTCTGTCTGCTGAAAAAGGAGATTTCGGCCTGTTCTATCTGGATGCAGGAGAGAAGAAGATCTCGAAACTCTTTGTTCCGCATGCCTGCGTGCAGGGCGCGGATGTCAGAGGAAAAGAAATCCTTGCGGTCATCGGAACGACGAATCATATCGGCTCTCTTTATCTCTGCAATGCAGAGACTGGTTCGATGAACCTGCTTGCTCGCCACAATGAATGGATGGAAGAGACAGAGACTTCTATTCCGGAAGAGGTATGGATTCCTTCTTCAAAGGAAAGTGATCTGATGCATGGGTGGATCATCCGGCCATATGGATATCAGGAAGGAAAACGGTATCCGGCAGTGCTGGACATTCATGGCGGACCGGAATGTTTCTATCCGGCTGACTGGTGGTTTGAGTTTCAGTACCTCGCAGCCAGAGGATTTGCGGTGCTGTATTGCGATCCGCATGGTTCTACCAGCTACGGGCGTTCCTATGGCGAAGGTGCCTGGAATGGCACCGCATATCAGGATCTTCTGAAGTTTGCGGACTATGCGATCGAAAGAGGAATCGCAGATCCGGAAAAGATCGGCGTGACGGGAGGAAGCTACGGCGGCTGGATGACGAACTACATCATCAGTCATACGAATCGGTTTGCGGCGGCGGTCACGCAGCGCAATCTATGCAACCGCACGACTTCGTACGGAACCGGCGATATGGGTTCGATTCTCGAGAATCCGTTCCGGGGTGTTTACGCATCTATGATGAGCCGGCTGAATGGAGATTCCACGACGCTGAAATGGATTGATCAGGTGAAGACTCCCCTGCTGATCCTGCATGGAACGGAAGACTACCGCTGCAGCTTCGAACAGGCAGAACAGTTCTTCATCGCCATGAAGGACCGCAATCCGGAAGTGCCGGTGAAGTTCGATGCGTTTCTGCATGAATGCCATGAGCTGACCAGGAGCGGAAACACGTATGCCCAGATGGGCCATCTGAAAGAGATGGCAGACTGGTTCTGCACCTATCTGAAGGGAGAAAATGCATGAAGAGTTCTGTATCTGATTATTACCGGATCCGCTATGCAGGAAACGGAGATCTTTCTTCAGATGGCAGCGTGCTGGTCTATACGAGAACCCATACAGATCCTCCTGCCGAAGAAGTTCATGAACTGGTCCGGAAAGACCTGAGGACTAGAGAAGAAGAGATTCTCGGAACCGGAATGGACCCGCACTTCTCATCAGATGGGACAGGCATTTACTATACCGATTCTGCAGACGGGACGTTCCAGCTCTTCTACCTGGATCTTTCTTCCGGGGACTCTGCGCAGCTGACAGAGATGCGGTATGGCATTGTCAGTCCGGTATTTTCGCCGGATGGATCCTTGGCAGCGTTCACGTCCATTGCTGAAACCGGAAGTGATCAAGCTTCTCTTTCTCATCCCTTCAGCCAGGAAGAGAAAGAACAGGAAGCTCTGAAGGCTGCGGAGCATCCGTACGTTTCCATTACGGATGTCGGGTACAAAAATGATGAATACGGAGGTTTCTCTTCCGGGCATTTCCACTCGCTCTGGGTGCTGAACCTGAAAAACTGGGAACTGAAGATGGTATCTGAGGGAGAACGGGATCATGTGATGCCGGTCTTCTCAGCTGACAGCACGAAGCTGTTCTTCGTTTCAAACCGGGAGCGGAAGAAGGAAGAATCGATCGCAATGGATCTGTATGAAGCAGATCTTAAGAGCGGTGTTCTCACGAGACTGACCAGCGATAACTGGGTAGCATGGTATCCCGCAGCTTTCCAGCCGGTAATTACCGAAGATGGAAAGTCCATCATCTACGGTGCCCTCGCGCCTTCTCTGGCAGGCGGGATGCCATTGACGAGATTATGGAGATATGACTTCAGCACGAAAGAATCCGTGTCTCTCTGGGATGAGAAAGCGCCTTGCCATGAGGCAACGGCATTTCTCTACAATGCGGAGAATCTCGGCATGCAGGCAAGAGAAACTGCGGCGGTAAGTTCGGACGGAACGCATCTTTATTTCCTGTCCGGATGGCATGGAGCAGTGAATCTCTTTGATGCCTGCATTGATAAAGCAGAGATCAGGCAGGTTTCTCATGAGCAGGCCTGCTATCGTTCGATTCATCGGATCGGGAATAAGTATCTGCTCTCCAGAACAGACTTCACGGATGTTCCTCAGCTGTATCTGGCAGATGAAGCGATGATGAATGGAAGTGCAGAATGGGAGCCGGAAAAACTCACGGATGAGAATCCATGGATGAAAGAGGTTCTCGTATCTCCGGAAGAGATGATGATTCCTTCTCTGGATGGAGAGGCGGAAATCCAGGGCTGGGTATTCCATCCGCAGGAATATGATGCGGAAAAGAAATATCCTGCAGTCGTCTATATCCATGGCGGACCTACGCCGATGATGGGATATGCACTGACATATGAACATCAGGCAATTCTTGGTGCAGGCATAGGACTGATTCTGCTGAACTTCCGGGGTTCTTCGGGTTACGGAGAAGCGTTTGAATCCATGAAGGCTGCGTATGATGGCAGAGCGATGACGGATATCCTGCAGTTTGTCCGTGAAGCCTGCAGGAAGTATTCCTGGATCGATGAGAAGCGCTTAGGCGTAACCGGGGGAAGCTACGGCGGCTGGATGACGAACTGGATCACGTCTCACAGCAAGGTATTCAAGGCTGCTGTCACGCAGCGCAGCATTGCGAATGAACTGATCCAGTACGCTTCCAGCGATATGTCCGGAAGCTCGAAGGATTATCAGAGTTTCGAAGATTTCATAAAAGACGAACTGAAAAAATCTCCGGTCTCCTATGCAGAGAACATCGATATTCCGTTCCTGATCCTGCATGGCATGAATGATATGCGCTGTCCTGTCGAGCAGGCGCATCAGCTGTTTTCGGCGGTGAAGGAAACCCATCCGGATCAGCCTGTGAAGATGATCCTTTACCCTGGCATGACCCATTCGTTCCCGATGAGTGGCCCGATGAATCTGAGGATTCATCACTATTCCGCAATGATTGACTGGTTCTGCAGGTATCTTTAGAGGAGAAAGTGCTGATGTTCTATGATCTGATGTTAAAACCGTACTGGAAAGAGGATACGGTTTCTGCTCTGGATGTCACGATCCGGACGGATTGCCCGGCAAAAAAAGGAAAGACGGTATTCACTTATTTCCACGATCTGGTCACAATTCCGTTCTGCCCGGCGGAAGGAACCTTTCTGGTGAAGGATGAGCTTGGAAAAGTTCCGTATGAAGTAAAACCTCTTCCTGCAATCATGAATTTCATTCATCCGGAAGGACTGATTGCAGAAAGAGATACTTCCGGAGAGATCACGTTATCCTACCGGATTCTCCCGAGAGTACAGCCGGAAGACTATCATTCGAGTCCGTATTTTGATCTGGTTGCGGAGAAAGGCGGAGTGAATGGCACCGGAACCACCTTCCTGTGCTATCCGGGAAGCCTGGACGATGAGGCAGATCTTTCGCTGACCTGGGATCTGTCTCTGCTGCCGGAAGGATGCAGAGGAATCTGGACGTTCTCTTCTGATCTTCATGCAAAGAAGCATCTGACGTTCAGTGAATTCTTATGGACCGTATTTGCCTGCGGAAAAGTGAATAGCTCTGAGCATGGAAAGACCGGGTTCTACTGGTTTGATACGCTGCCCTTCCCTGCCGAAGAAGGAGCGGAACGGATCACGAAGATGTTCGAAGTCATGTCGGACATGTTCCATGATACCGGAGAGGATTACAGGGTATTTGCCAGACATAATCATTTTGCAGGAAATGGAGGAACTGCCCTGACCCGTTCCTATCTCTACGGATATGGGAAAGATGACCGCGTGGACCTTGATGATCTGCAGGATCTGCTGGCGCATGAAATGGTTCATAACTGGCCGACTATGATCGATGATCCGCCCGGAAAGGGAACCTGGTATGTCGAAGGCAGTGCAGAATACTATTCCACGATGGTGCCGATGGAAATGGGAATCCGCTCCATTGCCAAGACTGCAGAAGTGATCAATTCCAAGGCTGGTGCCTACTGGAAGAACCCGATGCATAACCTTTCCAATGAAGAACTCGGGAAACGGTACTGGACAGATCGCAGATGCCAGCGGGTTCCGTATGCCAGAGGCATTCTATTCCTTGCGAATACCGATGCTGCAATTCAGAAAGCAACCGATGGAAAGAAGAAGCTGCTCGATGTCGAACTGGAGCTTCTGAAGAAAAAACATCCAGAACCGGAAGACTTCCTCAGAGCGGTGAAGGAGATCAGCGGTCTGGATCTTTCCGAAGCATATGAATGCATGTGCAGAGGCGATGATCCGATTCCTGATCCGGATGCCTTCGGCGGACATTTCATTGCCAGAAAAGAAATGGTCCATGAACAGGACCATCAGCATGTTGCTGAATATGACAATGATGCAGGGAAAGAAGTACCTGGCTGGGTCTGGTATCCGAAACAGCTTGCTGATCATTGATCGAAGCTCTTTCCTGCAGAGTATCAGTTCTGGACCAGTCTCTGCAGGAGGAGCTTTTTCTAGTCTTTATCTTTTGGCGGCCATCAGGCAGCAGCTTCCCTGAAGGTAAGGCCAAAAAAACGAGTATGCAGTATTCCGGATAAGAACAAAGCATACTCGTTTTTATGTCTAAAGCTGCATTCTTCAGTCAATCAGCGTAAGCACTCCTTTATGCTGAAGTTCTCCGCGCTTTCCTCTACCTGTTTCATCGTTCCAGGTCATGAATGCATATACTCTGCCATGGTTCAGATCATCAATCTGAGAGACAACGAGTCCGGATTCCTCGATCCAGTTCAGCATATAAACTCCTTCTGAAATCTCCAGGGAGGAGTATGGTTCTTCTTCCACTGCAGGAGCACCTTCTGCCCGCTTGCTGAGAGCGGTCCAGCGGATCTTATGGTCATCCAGAACCTCAATCACGAAATGATATCCGGTCTCGTAGTTCACATCCATTTTTCTGCCATTCAGCTTTTCAAATAAGGTCATATCATTGTCATCCTTTCTGTGACATCAAAAATGTATCACAGAGATGTAACAGGATCAATGACTATGCTTCTCCTTCGCTCTCAGCTCTGCCCGCATGCGGTCCAGCTCTGCTTTTCTTACCTGCACGCGCTTCTCGAGTCCCTGATCGGTAGGCTGATAGTACTGCTTTCCTTCCAGCGAATCCGGCAGACACTGAAGACCGGTAAGATGTTCCTTGTAGTCGTGGGCGTATTCATACCCTTTCCCATAGCCGAGATCTTTCATCAGTCCGGTTTCCGCATTGCGTAATTGCAGCGGAACCGGTTCTGCTTCCATATTCTTCGCATCGGCAGCCGCACTCGTATAAGCCGTATACAGTGCATTGGACTTCGGCGCTAACGAACAGTAGACAACCGCATGTGTCAGATGCACGGAACATTCCGGCATGCCGAGAAACTGGCACGCATGATAAGCATTGATCGCAACATTGAGTGCCCCGGAATCAGCCATGCCGATATCTTCTGAGGCAAAGCGCACGATGCGCCTTGCGACATAGAGGGGATCTTCCCCTGCCTCCAGCATCCTTGCCAGCCAGTAGACTGCCGCATCGGAATCCGAATTGCGCATCGACTTATGAAGGGCGGAGATCAGATTGTAGTGCTCTTCGCCATTGCGGTCATACAGCAGAGTTCTTCCCTGGATGCACTGATCTATGACTTCTCTGGTAACTACCGACTGCATGCCGGAACCGGTTCCGTTCATGACCGCAAGTTCCAGCGTATTCAGAGCTGTTCTCGCATCGCCATCCGCATAGACCGCAATCAGTTCCAGCAGACTGTCATCGATTGTGACGTCCCAGGTGCCGAATCCCCTCTCATCATTCAGTGCATTCTTCAGAATCTGAATCAGGTTCTCCATGGTCAGAGGATTCAGAACGAAGACCTTGCAGCGGGAGAGAAGAGCGTTATTCAGTTCAAAGGATGGATTCTCGGTGGTCGCTCCGATCAGGATGATGGAACCTCGTTCCACATACGGAAGAAAGGCATCCTGCTGGGCTTTGTTGAAGCGATGGATCTCATCCACAAACAGGATGGTCTTCTGACCCATGCGTCTGGCATCTTCGGCTTTGTTCATCACTTCCTTGATTTCTCTGATTCCGGAAGTCACAGCCGAGAAGTTCACGAAATAGCTCTTCGTCGAAGAAGCGATGATTCTTGCCAATGTGGTCTTGCCGGTGCCGGGAGGTCCCCACAGAATCATGGACTGCACCTGATCGCAGTCAATCATCCTGCGCAGAATCTTTCCAGGTCCGATCAGATGTTCCTGGCCGACATATTCCTCAATGGTTTCCGGCCGCATGCGGTCTGCAAGCGGGCCGGAGACATGACGGTCGTCAAACAGTGACTGCTGTTCCATAAGCTTTCCCTTCTTGTTCAGAATTCCGGATGAGACGGAATCTCTGCAAATGCTTCAGAACCCTTATGACAGATCGGGCATTCTTCCGGCGGCCTCGTATCCCGGATCACAAAACCGCATACCTGGCATTTCCATCTCTTCACGATTGCAAACTGCTGATGATGGCACATCGGGCACTCTTCCGGGGCATGTGCAGTTTCTGATTCATATCCGCATACTTCACATTTCCAGACTGTTCTTTCTGATTTCATAGGTGCTGTTCTTCCTTCTTCTATATTGTAGTCAGCAAGAAGCTTGTTGAGGTTTCTTTTCCGTTCATCCAGTGAACCTCTCCCGCCTAGGTGCTGATGCACGATAAACAGGGAATGCGCCGCCGCTGATTTAATGGACAGGTGCGGGATACATGACGCAGAATCAGGAGAACGCGGATGAAGAACCCGTTCGGATCTGGTAAGACCCTCCTTGAAATTGCTGAAACATTTCTGACGCTGTTCTATCTCTATGATGAAGAAGGATTCCGCAGGATAGATGGGGCCGCAAAGAAGTCATTCTCATGGAATACCGGATACCGGGAATATTCCCTGGCCGAGGCAGTTTTGAAACCATGTATTCCAAAGCTCATGCAGGATCCTGCAAACGGACAGGACTTCTCTTCTTATAAGGAACAGAGACTCCGATTTCCTGGAGAGAAGATCATGTTCTCTTCCAGCGAGATGCCGGCAATGGATCCCGTACTGACAAAGAAACTGAATATGATCCCTAGTTCTGCTTCCATCATATAGGATTCTTCGAGAACATTTCTGCCATCGGCAAAGGCATGAGAAGACAGCTTCATGAATTGCATACCTGCCAGGGCTGCAATCTGATTGTTCTCCGCTTATGCAGCAGTCATACAGGTGTTTTCTGTTTTCAGAGATCCTTCCTTTCTGCCCTGCACTCAGAATTGCGCATGCCGTTTCCTGCAGGTCTGCTCTTAAAGATCGCGCCTCTATCCTGCCATTGCAGTATTCAGTTTAAAAGAATTGTGACATCCGGTATATCTATGTCAATATAATTTCAGAAAGTACTAGTACTGCAACCCGTTTTCATGCACAAGCTTCACAAAATGTCATTCGGTAGAAGCCACACCCCTTTACGGGGCGGTTTTACGTTGTTTAGCCCTGATTCTCAATATAGTTTTCAATGGTTTCCTGAGATACCTGTCCTATCGATGCAGCAAAATAGCCATCTGACCATAACGTTTTTTCTTTCCAGTAATGTTTTTTCAGCATATGCCCATGATTTTTCCACGCCTGATATGTGCTGTATTGTTTGAACACCGAAACGATACCAGTGATACTATCCATAGGATTATATTGCAGAAGAATATGGATGTGATCCTTATCTGTCTCCATACGCCTGATATACCAGTGATGTTCGATGCAAGCATCAAACATGTATTGCTTAACGTCAGTTCTGAACGTGCCGAACAGTAAGGCTTTGCGATACTTTGCCGCAAAGATCAGATGTACCATGAGCAGATTCTTGTTATGCCATCGGTGCTGATAAATGCTATTCATATGCTTACCTTATCACTATAAATATTATATAATATTTATATAGTGAAATCGTGTTCTCACGAAAAGGAGCAGGTCCAACATGCAGATTGGCGAAACGATTAAAGTACGTCTGACTTCTGAGAGTGGCACTAATCTGCTGTTTTTTCAGACCGCTTATCAATATATGCTTGGATGTAATTTTGTCTCCGAATGGATCTTTCAGCATGACTTCTGCATCAATTCCAATGAGGTTCAGAAACATGTATATTACGATCTGCGTAAACTGTTTGGACTAAAGGCACAGATGGCTATCTCGTGCATTAAAACAGTTACTGCCAGATATCAGACCGTCGATACGCAGATGAGAAACAATCCGTACCGGTTTACCGCGGATGGTAAACACTACAGCTTTCATCGGGATATGACATGGCTTCAGAAACCAATTGTGTTCAACCGCCCGCAGTGCGATCTGGTACGGAACCGTGATTACAGTTTTGTACATAACAAAATTGACGGCCACATTCAGCTCTCCATCAACACGCTCGGCAAGCGGGCTGTATGCGATTTTGTACTGCCCGAATCCATGCAGAGATTCTTTGACAGTAGCTGGACGCTTGGCACAGCGAAACTTGTGGAACTGAATGGCATCTGGTATCTGCATATTTCCATAACAAAGAACGTTGATGAATTTGAAAGAGGTGATGTGAAGCATGTTGTGGGCATTGACAGAGGTCTTAGATTTCTGGCATCTGTCTATGACGAACAGCAGAAAACACAGTTTTTCAGTGGCAAAGAGATTTTACGCAAACGTGATAAATTTGACGCTGTACGTGCACAGCTTCAGGCGAAAGGAACACGGTCAGCCAAACGCAGACTGGCAAGTATTTCCGGGCGAGAGAACCGTTGGATGAGTGATGTCAATCACTGCATCAGTAAGGCACTCGTCCGGCGATACGGTCCGGGAACATTGTTTGTACTGGAAGATCTAACCGGTGTATCTTTTGAAGAAGAAAACATGCACGGCGCAAAGCAGACACACGACCTGCGGAACTGGTCATTCTATGACCTTGAAACAAAGCTGACGTATAAGGCAAATGAATCTGGCTCCAGTGTGCTGAAGGTAAACCCGCAGTACACTTCTCAGCGCTGTCCGAGATGCGGTGCTGTCGTAAAGGGAAACCGTGATCACAGCGAACACTTATACAGGTGCAGGCAATGTGGCTATACCAGCAACGACGATCGTATCGGGGCAATGAACATCTACACGCTTGGCACGCTCTGGGTCAGCGGAAATGAAAATCCGCAGTTCGATAAGATTAAGCTGATCGAGCCTGCGGAATCAGTATCAGTAAATTAAGCTAAGGCTTCGGTATACCGGAGCGCTATCAAACGGGTGTTGTCAATCATCCGGCGATGTGACGCCACAGGAGGTATAATCCTCGCTAGCAGAAACCAGGAGGCTTATATGAGCACGCTTGTACTGGTGGAGGCAGTCACAAGCCTCGGCCCTTTACGGGACGGGGTAATTGACAATGTTTCAGGACTTTCATCGGTTTTCTGCGTTTTCCTCCGATATACTCCGGAATCAGAAGGAGGTCTGCATGAAACTTCAGATCAACCACCTTACCTGGAATATTATCGGAACCGACAGCAGCGATCAGAACCTGCTCGGAAAAGAATCAGAATATACTTTCGGAATTACTTATTTTGATCGTACGTGTGCTTATATACGCACGGATCTGCCGGAAGAGCTTGTCCGCAGGACCTTGCGTCATGACTGACGCATATGGCCTTATTTTCTTCGGGGATGATTCCGGAAACGATGGATGAAGAAGCCATCTGCAACTTCGTGGAATCGTATGGCGAAGAAATCTGTAGAGATACAGATCTTGTCTGCAGGACCTTGCTGCACCAGAAGAAGTCTTCCGAAAAGAATACGGAACGGGTCTTTCCAGCCTGAAGGGATTATCGGAAGATGATCGTTCCGCCTTCCATGGATTCCACGATGGCAAGGCTCATGACATCATAGCCCAGTGCACGCAGCTCTGCGCCTCCTGGCTGAAAGCCCTTCTCGATGCAGATGCCGATGCCAGATGCAGAAGCACCTGCTTTCTTGCAGATGTCGAGCAGGCCATGGACCGCCTGGCCGTTAGCGAGGAAGTCATCGATGATCAGAACACGATCCGAAGAAGAAAGATAGGAACTGCTGACAATGATCGTATAATCCGAATCATACGTATAGGAATGCACGGAAGCGGTATAGAAGTCGTTTCCGATGTTATGGGCGCCATGTTTCTTGGCAAAGACCATCGGCACATGCAGGGCACATGCCGCCATCAGGGCCGGCGCGATGCCGCTTGCCTCGATGGTCAGAACCTTCGTGATGCCCTGGCTGCGGAAGTGATCGGCAAAGGTCTCACCGATTCTCTGCATCAGGTCCGGGTCAATCTGATGATTCAGAAAACTGTCTGCTTTCAGGATATTGCCAGGCAGTACTCTGCCGTCTTTCAGAATCCGTTCTTCCAGTTCCTTCATTGTCTTTCCTCAGTCCAGCTCGTACAGCTTCGAATATTTCTCTTCGAGATAATCCAGATAGTATTCCGGATGGAATTCCTCTCCGGTCGCCATCTTCATGATTTCCGGGGCGTCATACCGGCATCCGTACTGGTGGATATGCGTCTTCAGCCAGTTCATGCACGTACGGTAATTGCCGCTGCGCAGGCATTCATCGACATCGAGGTCTTTCTTCATTGCCGCAAAGAACTGTGCGCCGAACGCACTGCCTAAGGCATACGTCGGGAAATAGCCGAAGTCGCCGGAAGACCAGTGAACATCCTGCAGGATTCCTTCCTGATCGTTCGAAACATCAACTCCGAGGTATTCCTTCATCTTCGCATTCCAGAGCTCATCCAGATGATCGACGGAGCCATTCTCTGCAAACAGATATTTCTCGATCTCATAGCGGACAAGGATATGCAGCGGATAGGTCAGCTCATCTGCTTCGGTGCGTACCAGAGAAGGCTCTGAAGCGTTGACGGCCTTCATGAAGGCATCCAGAGTCACATTGCCGAGCTGTTCCGGGAAGTATTCCTGGAGCTTCGGATACAGGGCTTCCCAGAAGGAAGTGCTGCGGCCGAGATAGTTCTCGCAGAAGCGGGACTGGCTTTCATGCATTGCACTGGAGATGCCGAAACTCAGAATCGATCCGTCATAGGCAGGATCCACATCATGCATATACCAGGCATGGCCGGTCTCATGAATCGTGGAAAAGATGCTGGAGACCACATTGTCTTCCAGATACTTTGTCGTCGTGCGGCAGTCGTTCTCGCAGGTGAAGTCCGTAAACGGATGTTCCGTTTCGTTCTGGTAGCCCCAGTCATGCGTGAAGCCAAGATACGGCAGCAATACTTCCTCGGTGAACTTCTTCTGGATATCTGCCGGATAATGGAGATGCAGAAACGAAGTATCCGGCTGCCTGGAGGCAGCGACTTTCTGAATCAGCGGCACGAGACGCTCTTTCACCTGGCTGAAGAAGGCATCATACTTCTCCATATTCATGCCTGGCTCGAAGTCATCAAGCATCTGGTTGTAAACCGATTCCGTGCTGCTGCGATAGGAATAGAGACTCTTCTTGGCCGCAATCATCTCCTTAAGCACCGGTTCGAATTCCGCATAGCTGGAATTGAGCTTTGCCTGATGCCAGACATCATAAGCCTTGTTCTGAAGGGCCCGGAAAGAAACATATTCCTCTTTCGGAATGGAGAGAATGTGATTCATCTCCTTCTGATATAGTTCAATCTCTCTGCGTTCGGTATCCGTCAGCCCATCCGAAGCCAGAAGATTTCTGAACAGCTCAGCAATGGCCGGATCTGTCTCCATCGAGAACAGCTCTCCGGAAAGATAGGCTTCTCTGGCATCGCGGTAAGCTGCGCCGGCAGGCGGAGCTACCGTGAGCTTGTCGATGCTGATGATCGTGATTGCCATCTGATAGGCAGATGCTGCAAACTTCCAGTCCTGAAACTTCTGCTTCATTTCTTCCAGTGTCATAAATGTTCTCCCCCTCTTATGCAAGTTTCATTTCTTCCAGTACCTTGGCGACGCCGTCATTGACGCACGTATCTGCCACCAGGTCTGCTGCGCTCTTCACATCGTCTTTGGCGTTGCCCATCGCAACCCCGATTCCTGCCTTTTCCAGCATCGGCCTATCATTGCCAGCATCGCCGAAGGCAATCACATCGTCCCAGGTCATGCCATATGCTTTCAGCACAGCTGGAATGGTCGTTGCCTTATTGACCGTCTTCAGAAACACATCATAGCCATCATGATACGACCAGGCAAAGACGAGCTCCGGAATCCGGCCGGCAAAGGAAGAGATGATGTGCTCATCTCCGATCAGAAATGTGCCGAGCGGCAGTCCGGCCTTCAGATGATGCGTGCGCTTCTCGTCATCATTGAGCACCAGCGACCGCAGTCTCCGGTTATTGCCGCAGTATCCTTCAATGAACTTCTGATAATTCGCATAAGTTACGACCGTATCCTCGAACTTGAAGCCGAGGCCGATGTCATTCTTCTCACAGATTTCCGTGATCAGATTCATCTGTTCTTCACTCATCGGATGGCGTTCCAGAACATTGCCATTCCGATCGGTCAGACATCCACCGTTGATGCAGGCGATGTATTCCATCGGCAGATCCTCAAAGAATGACGGCGGCAGAAAACGGTAGTGCCGGCCGCTGTTGATCAGGATCTTATTGCCTTTTGCAAGTGCGCTGTCAAAATCTTTCTTCAGGCGTTCTGAAATACGATCTTTCCCAGGGGGAAGAATCGTATCGTCGATGTCGCATACAATCAGTTTTTTATTCATGTGATTATTATAGTCAAATATGATAATATATAAAGGCAATGCGCTCGTAGCTCAGTTGGATAGAGTATCAGATTCCGAATCTGAGGGTCATGGGTTCGACTCCCACCGAGCGCACCATGTGCAATATGAAAAAGCCGTATAATCATACGGCTTTTTCTTGTCTTATTCTTCGATCTTCCTGTGTTTCCGGTGAGCATTCTTCCGGAGATTTCCGATTCTTTCGCTTCTCATTTCCCGGAGTTTTCCGAGGCCTTTGATCCCTGGTTTGGTCATCCGTTTCGGGTCCAGAACGGCACTGACTTCCTTCTGGTCCATCAGGTGGCAGGAGAGCAGAATGTCCTCCCTATTAAGTCAAGACCATTTTGGCTTGAAATAAAGCTTTTTTGGATGTACCTCAAAGTACTTGCCGTGGTTATGGATCGATCATTTCCTGCATTGAATGCGAAATCATAGAAGAACGGGTTCGTTGAAAACAAGAACGTCTTATTTCTTCAATAAACAGCACTTGTTCTCCCATCGCTTCTATGGCGGCGAACCTCCCGTGTCTGCCAGGATCACTGCATACTGCGCAGGTCCCAGCTTCCTTCGTTCCGCTTGTCCATAACCTGGGCGTCGGCTAAGTTTAATTACGAGATCATGTCCCAAGGATAATATATCTGCCGACCGCTGGCTTGTACTTTGTCTTTCTGAATCTGCTGACTTGCCCTGACAGCACTGCTTGCGCAGCGGACGCTGGCCTGTCATGGCTTATCGGTAATGCTGAACTGCCTTATA
The DNA here is from genome assembly GCF_900290205.1 of Anaerolactibacter massiliensis. NCBI lineage: Bacteria > Bacillati > Bacillota > Erysipelotrichia > Erysipelotrichales > Erysipelotrichaceae > Anaerolactibacter > Anaerolactibacter massiliensis. The sequence goes on from NZ_OLMH01000002.1 coordinate 1,438,956, forward strand.
ATCCGTCGATCACAAGGCAGATCTCAATGTCTGAGCTTCAGGCACTCAGATCTGCCTGTGACATCATTCTTTGATTCTTACGCTGCAGATGGACGAATAATGTCTGCCGTCATCTTCTGACCATCATATGGAATTCCCGTTGTCAGAATCTTATAGAAAACTTTCAATGCTTTACAGCCAACCGCAATCAGCGACTGCATCTTCTTTAACGGATTCTCTTTACGCGTCGTGTAGTATGCATGGATTGCCGCAGAATCTCTGTTTCGACTTATCAGTGATATTGCCAGCTGATAGACGCACCACCTTAATCTCTTGCGCCCCCGATAGCTGATCCCGCTCTCTCCGTTATGTTTGTCGGAGCTGTCGGCCGCGATCGCAAGTCCAGCCAGCTTCTGAAGAGCCTTGGCATCCTTGATTCTGCTGATATCTCCGACCTCAGCTACAAACGTCAGTACTGAGATCGGTCCAACCCCAGAGATCCTGAACAGTTCTCTGGTGTTCGGAATCTGCCACAGCAGATCAGTTACTTCTTCCATGATTCGATCCACTCTTGATCCGCACGTCTCCAGATCATTCAGAAGATCCGTCAATTCCATTCTTGCGGATTTTGAGGCCTCTTTCCTGCCAATACTGTTCTTCGCGGCTTCGTACAATTTCTCTGCTCTTCTTCTGCCTGCCCCCGCACTTTGTTATCGCTCCACACCTTCAGGATGCCGTCAATCCCTGCCGCCACAATATCCTGCGGAAGCGGGTATTTCCTCAGAATCATGGTTCCTGTCACACTTAAATGTTACAGGAAGCGTTCAGATCCGGCAGGCGGTCGATCTTCTCAATTGCCCGCAAGGTGATCTTGGAGAGCAGATCTACTTTTTCCGGATAGTCCGGAGTGCTTGAAGTCGTCATCTTTCCATAGCTGTCATAGATATTCTGACCAGTCAGAAGAATCGTTCCAGCCCTTAACCCGCCCAGAAGAGAAGAAACCACAAACAGCGCAGAACTCTCATTCTCCAGGGCAAGCACATGGGCATCCGTCCACTTCTGTACCCGTTCTTCAAGTCCTTCATGTGCGCCAGGACTTTCCATATAGAATGCATCATGACTGCGTAGAATGCCGGTATAAGGAGTCACGCCGAATTCCCGGCATGATTCTCTTAATGCCAGCACCACATCCAGATCAGCTACAGCCGGATAGCTCTCATCGATATATTCCTTTGTGCAGCCGTCCCCGCGGACCGCTGCCGTGCCGATGATGAACGATCCCGGCGGAATATCTCTCTGCAGACACCCTCCGGTGCCTAAGCGGATCAGGGTCTTTGCGCCGATCTCCTTGAGTTCCTCGACGCAGATTGCCATCGCCATGCAGCCCATGCCGGTGGACATCACGGAAACTCCGACGCCGTCCTTCGTGCCGGTATAAGCAGGGTTACCTCTCGACACCCCGGCCAGTCTCTGCTCATCAAACTGGGCAGCAATCAGCTTGCAGCGATCCGGATCGCCAGGAAGAATCACGTGCTTTGCAATGTCGTGTTCACCCAGGCCGATGTGCCACATCTTTCCTTGTGCATTCACAAGTTTCTGAGGTTGGTATTTCATGATCGTTCTCCTAAAGCAGAGCGATTCTGCGGTTCAGGCCGCTGATCACTTCTGCACCTTTTGTCAGTATTTCTTCTTCATCCAGGAAGGTCAGCTTTCCATGTCTGACCAGCACGTCGCCATTCAGAATCACGGTATCCACGCAATGTCCATCACCGGCATAGAGATAATTATTCAGCCGGTATTCCCTGCTGATCAGGCCGATGTCATGATCCATATCGACTAAGATCAGATCAGCAGTATTTCCTTCTTTCAGCTCCCCGATGTCTTCATAGCCAAGGGCCCGCCAGCCATTGACCGTCATCATCCGGTATACCGTTCCGGCATCCATGACCGTCGGATCATTGGTCACTGCTTTCTGCAGGTAGGCACCGGTTCTCGCCTCCCGGATCATATCCCGATTGGAACTGGAAGCTTCGCCATCGCATCCGAAGGTCACTGGGATGCCCTTCTTCAGCATCGCCGCGATCGGCGGAACGCCATCCCCGATCTTCATATTCGTGCATGGACAGTGAACCGGAACTGCACCCGTTTCCTTGATCAGATCCAGTTCATGATCATTCAGCCAGATGCTGTGGGCAAGCAGCGTATGCGGATCAAGAATGCCGAGCTGATATAGAGATTCTGCTTCTCCATCCAGTCCATAGCTCTTTGCGACCCGTTCGGTTTCCATCTTTCCTTCGGCAAGATGCGTGTGATAGAGAATGCCATGTGCATCCGCAAACTTCTTCAGAGCAATTGCCATCTCTGCAGAAACAGCCGGAAGACCAGCCGGTGCTACCGAGGCTTTCAGCTTTCCATCGAGACTATTCACCCGATCAAAGACGCCCTGATGAATGCGCAGTGCTTCGTCAATCGTGAACATCGGCATCTCTTTGTTTTCCGGAACATCGGTCGTGCTGACCCCATACACTGCCCGGATCCGGGAATCCCTGATTGCCCTCAGATTTCCTTCCATCAGACTTGGCCAGGACATTTCATTCAGCACAGTGGTACCGCATTTCAGTGCGGTCAGACAGCCGAGCAGAGAGGCATAATAGTTCTCTTCGTCCGTCATCATGGCATCGATCTGAAACTTGCGCACGAGCCATTGCGTGATCGGATAGTCATCCATCGGTCCCTTCAGAATGCTCTGGCTGATATGGCTGTGGCAGTCCGCAAACGAGGGCATTGCAAGCATGTTCTCAGCCGAGATCTTCTCATAGTCTCCTTCCGGGAATATGGAATCCGCGATCTTCACGATCTTTCCATCCTGAATCAGAATGGATTGTTTCTTTGCCGTCAATGTGCTGAAGTCGGCCAGCTCGCAATGTTCAATCAGAATCTGTTTCATCATTATTCTTCTTTCAGAATCAGATGCTGTCTGGAACTGAAACCCTTCTGCTTCAGGTCAGAGCAGAGATAGTCCATCCGTTCCGGAATCACCCGGATCAGATACATCGGGGAAGGAAGCTTCTTCAGTGCTTCCGCAGGAATTCCTCTTACTTTCAGGATGTTCAGATATAGTTCTGAGAATGGTTCAATCAGCTCTGCAGTCCCGGTAACCTGCAGACTTCTCAGATGACCGAATTCCGGGCTTTCGTCATAGATGGCTAAGCAGACATGCGCATTGCTTTTAAGCGCTCGGAACTTCAGACCGCCTTCGGAGAAGATATAGAAGCTTCCATCGTGATACGTATATTCGAGCGGCGTGCAGCGGACAAAGTCCCCTGCTGCCGTTGCGAGTGCGCATACCCGATGAGAAGCGATGAAGGTCTCAATCTCTGTTCTGAGTTCCACAGGATCCATCTGTACCGCCTGCCTGTCTTTTTCAATCCAGAAATGTTCTGCTGCGTCGTAATCCATACTATTCGCCTCGTTTTCTCAGTTATTTCTCATGGAGCTTCGAAGAAGCAGTACCGTAGAAGTTCGGATACGTATTCTTCAGCCACCATGCATTATCCACGCTGTTGATGAGCAGCAGCCGGTATACCTTGGCAAAGTCTTCATCCAGATGCTCAATGTCTGATGCCTGCAGATTCTCCCAGGATCCCCTGAGCCTGAACTCATCAATGAGATGAAACAGACCCCAGAGAAGCTTCGTAAAGTTCTCTTCTGCCATCAGATTCTCATTGGCCGCAAGCACGAAGAGGTTTGTCTGATTATCCGTCAGTTTCTTTTTCACGGATTCATAGACTGCTTCATTCAGAGAAACGGTGAATTCCATTTCTGAGATCGTCTTCTGCCTGGATCTTACTTCTGCTTCATCTGCAGGAGAATACAGAAGATTCCTGCAGGAAGGCTCTGCGCAGTCATTGAGCTCCAGCAGGATTTCTGCCCCGATGCCGGTGAAGAACGTACTTCTGAGCATTCTCGTTCCCTGCAGCTTTTCTCTTCTCTCCCGCCGGTCCAGAATTGCTCCGACCGCAATCGTTGCGATGGCAATCGAAATCGGCAAGAACGCCATGTCCTGGAAGATATAGAAGAATGTATCATGCAGATCATGAAAGAACAGAATCTGCAGCAGATAGATCACTGCAGAGACTGCAAAGAGAATCAGGATCTCTGCTCGCCGGCTAGTCTTCATCGGTTCCTCCGATGGTCCAGATACCCTCATAGAGAGCAGGTTCTGAAGTCATTCTGGACCAGTTGCGGTCGCCGTATTCAAAGTGCCACCACTCGGATGGAAGATTCGTGAACCCGGCATGAATCATCTCGTGATAGAGCATTCTGCGGTTCTCTCTGACTGCAGGATTCTCATTGTGCTGTTCATACCAGGCAGTATTCGTCTTTTCCGAGAACGCATCAAATCCGGTTCCGAAGTCCAGCTCGATGCCGTCTTTCTCCATGGTGAGATCAATGGCTCCGCCGGTGGTATGCGCAGGCGGAAATATTCTATCCTTGATGGGATCGGCAACAAACTGCGAGATGAAGACAGTCCGTTCTTTCTCTGAGAGGTTCTCCAGATGGAAGTCCCGGATGATATCTGCCGAATAAGCAGTAAACAGTTCCTTCTGCAAGGCAAATGGACGCCATGCATCCCAGATCAGAAAGGCATAGCCTGGCTCAAGCGACTCTGAGGCCTTCTGAAGCATGTCATAGACGGTCTTTCTCAGCATGCACCGTTTCTCTCCATGCTTCATGCCGAGCAGCGGATACTGCATACGGATATGGATGCGTTCCGTTTCCTGAACCGGCACTAATGGTTCGGAAACAAACTGCGGCTCTTTTTCCTGATCCGGAATCTGAGCCAGCGGAATCGGTTTCTTCAGATATTCCTTCATATCAGGCTCCTAACAGACTTCCGACAATGATGCCGAGATACGTGCCGATCACATAGCCAAGTGTTCCTACGAGCATTGCCGGGCCGACCAGCTTATACCAGCCCTGCGAGATGGCCATGCCTGCAGCCGTGGTCGGTCCGCCGATATTGGCATTGGAAGCGATGATGACATCTTCTAACGAATAGTGAAGCATCTTACCGCCGACGAAGCAGAACAGCATATTCACAGCAACGACGATCAGGCAGAAGACCAGCAGCAGCGGTGCATTGCGCAGAATCAGCGGAATGCTTGCCGGAACGCCGATGGCAAAATAGAACAGATAGATCAGCCAGGTTCCGAGTTCCTGGGCCCCATGCATGGATTCAGCCTGTTTCGGGCAGAATGTTGCAAACAGCATGGCAATGGTCGTAATCCATACATACTGAGATCCGAAGAACGTGCTGAGCATATTCAGGAACCAGTTCCCGGTCGGAATCAGACTGCTGAGTCCGGACGCAATGAGCTTGGCAATCGTGACGACGATCACACTGTAGGCCATGCAGTAGGCAATATCCTTCAGGGAAATATCCTTGCGGGACCAGTACTGTTCGGCCTGGGTTTTCCCGTCGTCTTTTCTTCCGGCTTCGAATTCATCGATATGCGGGTGCGGGTAATGTCTCCGGAACCATGCATTTCCGGCAACCCCGAGCAGCACCATGAAGTAGATGGCCATGTTCAGATTGTCTGCGACCGTGGCAGCCGAAATCAGGGTATCGTCCACCTCAAACGCTGCAGAAAGCGCGGTGAAATTGACGCCTCCGCCGATATAGGAGCCTGCCATCATGGCAGCTACGCCAGCCAGTCCGGAAATGGCATTCTTCAGCAGTTCATAGCCGAGAATCACGCCTGCGACCGTACCGGCAGCACCGATCAGGAAGATCGCCAGCATCGGTCCGGTTTCATGCATGATCTTCTTCAGATCGGACTGCAGCAATAGCAATGGGATTGCCATCGGCACTGCAAAGCCCCAGACGATATCATCAAAGATCGGGGCACTGGTCGGAATGATGCGGAAGTTCGTCAGACAGACAGCAATAATCAGAACGATGACCGCACCGCTGATCCGGCTTCCCCAGACATATTTCTGTTCCAGGAAGATCGTGAGTGCGACACTGCCAAACATGACTGCCATCAGCATCCATGTATTCTCTGCGCTGATCAGTGTATTCATGATCGTTTCCCCCTCGGCTGTTATGCCCATTTTAGCATTCAGAAGAGCAAGAAAAAAGCAGGCACAATCACCTGCTCAGGAATTCTTCAGACGCTGCTTTGCGCCTTCCTGAAGATGCTGATTGGAAAGCTGGTGATACTTCATCGCCTTGTCCCGGTCGCCTAGATTCTCATAAATCTTTGCAATCAGGAATTCATTGACTGCTTTCTGTGCCAGATCTTCCGTCTCATTCTTCTTCAGCAGTTCATCCAGAGAGTCTGTCTGCCCATCATAGACGATGCCGAATGCCTGGTTGGCATATTGCTTCATTTTCTCATTGCCCTTCAGAGTATCCAGCATCACTTTGTACTGTCCGCACTCTTCTTTCCGATCAAGCGGCAGATAATACTGGAATCCCATCATGGCATAGGCTGCTTTCTGCTGATCGGTCATATTCGTCTTGCCGATCTCTTCGAATAATTCATCCGTCTTCTTCATGTCTCCGCGCATGATCGACGCATTGAGTTTCAGATAGAGGCGGTTGTAGACAGGAAAACTCTTCTGCATCTCAGGACTGTCCACAAACTGATCCAGCTCATCCAGGTTTCCATGCAGTACCAGATCCATGGCTTTCTTAGAAAGCCTGTCCTGTCTCTTCTTCTGCACATAATAGAAGATGAGTTCTGCTGCAATTGCAGCAATAGCAATAATCCAGATCCAGACTGTATTTGTCATTCAATTTTCCCCTACCTGATTATTATCTCCATTCGGAATTGATTTGCAAAGGATACAGAATTCTGAATCTGGTCACTCTGTGACAGAAAAAGAAGCCACCGGTTTTTACCCTGATGACTTCTTCTGGTTCTATCTGACGTAAGGAAGCAGAGCTTCTGCGTACGCATCGAAATCGATGTGATTCGTTTCTTTCAGAAGCTTTGCTTCGGAAGGATCAAATTCCGGATTCATCGCTCCGCAGATTGCACAGGCGATCGCCCCTGCGGTATCGGTATCACCGGCAATATTTGCCGCAATCCTGGCTGCTTTCATCGGTTTTCCCTCAGCAAGCTCAACGATTGCAAGCACAGCAGGCACAGTCTCAATCGTTTCCATTCCCATGCCGAATTCTGTTTCGATCATATGAGGAACTTGTTCTGGAGTCTCCCGGATCCGCTCTCTCAGAAGTTCTGTGCGAATCCTGAGAGAAGGACCAGGAAGCTGAAATCCTCTGGTTCTGCCTTCTGCTTCTGCCTCTTCTGCCGCAGAAATCAGTTCATCCATGGAACCATTCCCGCGCAAAGCATAGCTCACGGCTGCAGCAATCATGGATGCCCCGGCAATTGCAATGGAATTGTTATGAGTGGGAAGGCACAGCTGCTCGGTTCGGTCCACCAGCCGCTTCATATCATGATAGTCGCTGATCAGACCGATCGGGCTCACTTTCATGGCTGAACCGTTCGTGGTTCCGAATCTCCCTGCTTTCTCAATCGGAGTTCCTTCTGCAATCAGCTGCAGTGCCCTGGCAGTGCTCGGGCCGATGACGGATGCACTGGTTTCCTTGTTCTCTGCAATCCATTTCCGCAGCATATCCAGATAGGCATGAACGTCAAATTCTCCTTTTCCATCAATGATCGACTTGCATACCAGCAGCATATTGACAGTATCATCCGTCACTTCTCCCGCTTCAAATCGGCGGCCGATAAAATCAAATTCCGTAGAAGGAGAAAATTCCTGAACTCCTTCCGGAAATGCCTGATCGATATGTTCTCGCGTCATCATCTCCGTCGGCATTCCCATCGCATCGCCATAAGCGCATCCGATCAGAGCTCCGCGGACATGATTCAGAAGTTCCTCCTGTTCCATAGCACCTCCTAAGCTGCAGGTTTCGATACAACGGTGGCGAGCAGATCATCATTGAAATCTGCTGCCGTTTTCCCGAATCCGACGACATCCAGATAATCCGATGAATTCGAGACCACGACTGCGGTGATCGGATCATATCCGGCTTCCTTCAGCTGATTGATATCGAACGTGATCAGAGTATCTCCAGCTCTGACATGATCGCCCTGCTTCACATATTTTCTGAAAAGCTCTTCCTTGAGATTGTAAGTATCCTTGCCTACATGGATCAGGACTTCTGTACCATGATCAGAGGTGATGCCGATCGCATGGCCAGTCGGGAATAAAGCAGTGATGGTTCCGCTGAATGGAGCTGTGATCTTTCCTTCAGAGGGAATCACACAGACCCCTTTTCCAAGAGATTCATTTGCGAATGCATCATCCTTCATCTCCGACAGCGGTCTGACTTCACCCTTCATCGGAGAATGGATAACTTCTTTTTCATGAGTGATATTGGCAACCTGCTTGTACTTCACATCGTCTTCGTTCTTGCCGTCTTCACCAGGCTTATAGCTGAACCAGGTCAGTGCAAATGTAACTGCCATTGCTGCAAGACATGCAATGATGCACCAGATCAGGCCGCTGAAGCTCTTGGAAGCAGGATTCACGAAGGCCATGAAGCCGGTAACGCCCATACTGATTGCATACATCGGGGAATTGGAGAGGACAAGAATCAGGCCGCCGACCAGACCGCCGGCCATGCAGTATCCGAACCGTTTCTTCACTGGCAGCGTCACGCCATAGATCGAAGGTTCAATGATGCAGAAGCAGGCACTCAGGAATGCCGGAAGTGCAATGTTCTTCATCTTGGTGCTCTTGGTGCGGAGGAATACTGCCAGGCAGGCGGCCATGTGCGTGAAGCTCGCCGGGAAAATCGAAGAAACGATCAGCGTGCTTCCGCCTGCTGCGAATTCCATAATGCCGAGGGTAATCAGCGGCCAGTGCAGACCGAAGATGACGAGCGGCTGGTAGATCAGCGTGATGATCGCAAATGCCAGGATCTTCGACTTCTCAATCAGGAAGTTGAGCGCTGCCTGCAGACCATTCTGCAGAATCATGGATACCGGACCGATCAGAAGAACGCCGATGATTCCTGCAACAAGAATTGTCAGGAACGGAACCATGAACTGACGGGTAACTGCCGGCAGATGGTTCTTGAACCATTTCTCAATCTTTGAAGCAATGTAGTTCACCAGCATGATCGGAATTACCGTTGAGGTATATCCGGTTGAAGGGAAAATGATCGGAATGCCGAAGAAGGTCTTATAGACCGGCATTGCTAATACAGTTCCTTCAAAAGCAGTGAACAGCGGATCGCCTGCATTGATGGAGTCCACAATGCCCGGGAAAATCAGGAACGCGCCGAGAATCATTCCGACAAACGGATCCATTCCGAAGGCAACTGCGCTGGTATATCCGAGAATGACCGGGAAGAAAGTCAGACATGCACTGCCGAGATCAGAGAGCAGGATATTGGCGCCATCTCCGGCTGTGATGACTCCGGTTGCAAGCAGAATGGAATTGATGCCCGCAATGATTCCGCAGGCACACAGAACACCGAGTGAAGGAACCACGATCTTCGTGATTAATGCAGCAAAGCGGTTCATGAAGGATCCCTTATTCTGTTCTTCCTTTTCTTCACTCTCACCTGCTCCGGTCAGACGGACAAAATCTTCATAGACATCTCCGACCTGTGTTCCGATGATGATCTGGAGTTTTCCTTCTGCTGCCTGAGTTGAAATGATGTCTTTATTTGAATCCAGTGCTTTGCGATCTGCCTTGCTGTCATCCTTCAGCTTGATCCGGAGTCTGGTCATGCAGTGATTCGCACTCTCGATGTTATCTTTGCCGCCGACATGATCAATGATGAAAGCGGCCAGTTTCTCATATTTGCCCATATTATTCTCCTATTGCTTGTTGTAGATTGCTCTCTGGATATGAATCACCAGATAGAGCAGTTCTTCGTTGCCGATATCCACGTCATACCTTCCCTTGATGAATCCTCTGATATTGACTGCACAGAGATAGGACTCCCGATAGGTGAGCTTCATCATATTCAGCAGATCAGCATCCTTTTCGTCTTCATGGAATGTGGAATGGCTGACGATCCGCTGTGAGAAATACCGAAGATGATTGATGAAACGATAATATGCCAGAGATCCTTCCTGGATATCTTTTCCGAAGTAATCCCGGATCAGATCCAGAATTTCTTCAATGATCTTCGTGGACTGCTCTACTTTATCAGTTCCGATGGAATTCTCGGTTTCTGCATTGATGATGTGAAGTGCAATGAAACCTGCCTCATCATCCGGAAGTTTCACGCCCGTAGATTCCTTGATGATCTCAAGCCCTTTCTTTCCGAGGGCGTATTCATCCGGATAGAAGCGCATGATGTCATACAGGAGGCTGTTCGTCACTTTAATGCCCCTTCTGTAATTCTTCAGCGCGTAATGAATATGATCGCTGAGCGATACATAGATGGAATCTCCGAACTTCTTGCCCAGCCCCATCTTGATCATCTCAACAATCTTCTCTACCAGGGTGATTTCTTCCATTGGCAATGAGACAATGATTTCCTGAAATTTGGCTGTCAGTTCTCTGGAAGACAAGCAGAATTTCTTTTCAACTGATTCCGGATTGATGAGATCACCAGGTTTCTTCTGAAAGGCAATTCCGCGTCCCACGACAACAACTTCGCAGTTATCATCGTCGATCACGACCGCTGAACTGTTGTTCAGCACTTTGCTTATCTTCACGATGTTCCCCCTTTCGCTTTCGTCCTGCTGTCTGCAGCACAGCATTCTGAAAGACTCCTGCCGCAGGCAAGAAAAAACTCGCCTGCCGCAGAAAAAGCACTAATGCACTAGTTCCTATGCAGACGAGTCAAGCTCATGAATTATGATAACCTTCCCGTCAGATTACAATCATAAAATAATATTGATTTTCATGCATGTCAATACGAAGTTCCGCATTTTCCATGCCCAGAATTGCAAATAAAATCTCTCCTGGAATAAATCACTCAGAGGAGGCCGTGAAGAACTAACCTAACAGCTGATTGATGGGACAGCCGAACGCAGAGACCTGAACATCTCCCTCTACTGCAGAGATCCTTGTTCCACCTGTTTTAGACATCGGATCTTTCACTTCGCAGAAATCTGCATTGCTTTCCGAATATGTTCACGCTTTGCAGTTTCCTTCAGCTCCTTGGTTTCTTCTTTTTCCTTCAGCATCTGATGATGCTCGCTGCATACCTTTTTCAGAATCTGATTCAGCTCGGTTTCGTTTACCGGTTTCAGAAGATAATCTTCAACACCGTACTTCAAGGCCGTTCTTGCGTATTCAAATTCTTTATAGCCGCTGATCAGGATAAAATGCGGAAACAGCTGTGCTTCGTGAATGCGGTGGATCAGTTCAAGACCGTCAATCACAGGCATCTGAATATCTGAGATCACAATATCCGGATGATTCTCCAGAATAAATTCAAGGGCTTCCTTGCTGTTATCAGAGATCTTCAGAAGTTCTACATCAACCTCCTGAAAATGGATCAGCTTTGAAATCAGCTGACCGATTCTGTATTCATCGTCAACAATAATTGCTGTCAGTTTTTCCATATCATCTAATCCAGAATTTTGCATTTTCTGCTGTGAACCGTTATATCCTTAAACCAGTCTGAGTCTGTTATCAATTTTCTTTTGCCGATCCGCCATGAGTCAGAATAATCTGCGAAGAAGAACTGATAGGGCCTGATCAATCTCTGCTCCTTTCCTATGCCTCTTATTCCATAACCTTCTTCAGACATCACCAGCAGATTCATTATGCGCAGCTCCCTGAAATCCGATGTTTCTCTGAAATCGGCTGATTGACTAGCATCCAGATCAGAAGACAGGCTTTTCCATGTTTCATGAATCTGTTGACAGGATAAGAAGATATTCTTATCATTTAGAAGCAGAAGTTGCATTTATCAACATATTAAGCAACATATAAAAGATGCTCATGATTGCAATTGCGTTTCTGCAGGGAGCTTTGTATGTCGTGTCAGGCGGAACATATCTATATCTGCATAGATCTGAAGTCTTATTATGCATCCGTGGAGTGCGTGAGCCGCGGCCTGGATCCATTGAAGGCAAGGCTGCTGGTCGCGGATGAAACCCGTTCGGACAAGACGATCTGTCTGGCGGTTTCCCCTGCTCTGAAAGCAATCGGCGTGCCGAGCAGGCCGCGGCTGTTTGAGGCAAAGCAGAAGATCCGGGAATATGAATACCGCCATCGCTGCAAGGTAGACTATCTGGTTGCCATGCCGCGGATGGCGGAGTATGAACAGATTTCTGCAGAGATCTATTCGATCTATCTGGAGTATGTAGCATCCGAGGATATCCATGTCTACAGCATCGATGAATGCTTCATCGATGCAACTCCTTATCTGCATCAGTATGCGGAGCAGGCAAAACTGCTTCATGCCTCGGCAGCGCACTGCATGGCGATCACGATGATCCGGCATGTGCTGAAGCAGACCGGGATCACGGCGACGGCCGGAATCGGAACGAATCTGTTTCTGGCAAAGGTTTCGATGGATATCGTTGCCAAGAAGAAACCAGCTGACAAGGATGGAGTGCGGATCGCAGAGCTGAATGAAGAAAGCTATCGGTATCTGCTCTGGGACCATAAGCCGCTGACAGATTTCTGGATGATCGGCCCGGGAAAAGCGGCACGTCTTGAGGCTGCGGGAATGGATACGATGGGCAAAGTGGCTTATGGGTCGCAGATCAATGAAGAATGGTTCTACCGGACGTTCGGAATCGATGGTGAGATCATCATCGATCATGCCTGGGGAAGCGAACCGGTGCAGATGTCTGATATCAAGCAGTACCGTCCTTCTTCACACAGTCTGAATCTCGGTCAGGTCCTGGCGCGGCCCTATCGGTTTTCAGAGGGACGTCTTATTTTCATGGAGATGATCGACAATCTCTGTGCAGATCTCAGGAAAAAGCATCTGACTGTGAAAGATCTGTCGTTCTGGGTCAGCTATGATCCGATTACGCTGGAGAAACTCGAGGACTATGAGGGGCCGGTCGTTGTGGATTTCTACGGGCGCAGAATGCCGAAATATACCGTGAAGGCGGTGCATTTCGGGCATCGCACGAACAGTCTTTCCGAAATCCGCAAGGCACTGCTGGCGCAATTTGACGGCAGTGTGGATCATCGTTTCTATCTCCGCAGGCTCGGGGTTGCGGCCGAGAATACATGGCAGGGAGAATACCTGCTGCAGCTGGACCTGTTCACGGATTATGAGCAGAAAGAAAAAGAAGAACATCTGCAGGATGCGATCCTGGAGATCCGGAAGAAATACGGTGCCAATGCGGTGCTGAAGGGAATGAACCTTCTGAAGGAAGGTACCGCAAGAGAGAGGAATCTGCAGATCGGAGGTCATAAGGCATGAGCGAGTGCAAGGAAGTCTATCAGGTCGGGGTGATTCAGTGCCCGGAAAATTTCCGCTACCGCAGCGTGCTGGAGCGCGGCAAGCCGGTGCATCATGGAGATTATTTCAGCCTGCGCCATCCGAAGATGGCATGTTCGAAGCGGGCAAAGCTGTTTGCGCCGTTTGCGGCGCTGAGCGGCTTTGAAGAAAAGATCCGCTCGCAGGAAGAGGTGCTGACCCCTCGCCGCTCTGCGGATCCGGAAGAACAGGAAGAACTGAATGAGAAGCTGCAGAGGCTGACTGAGCTGACTGCGCAGGCCCGCATGCAGAAACAGAAGCTGGTTCAGGCAGAGGCCTGTTTCTTTGTCTCCATAGAGACAGAACGGAACAATGGGTTCCGGGAACTCGGGGTCTATGAGACGCTGCGCGGCAGCGTGGCAGAGGTCTGCTGTGAAACACAGCAGCTGATTCTGGCAGATCGCATCATCCGTTTTGAAGACCTCTGCCGGCTGGAGATTCTCTGAAAATCAGGCAGTATAGCCGGTCAGGTCATGGATCCAGGTTCCGCGATGGACCAGGATTCCGCCGATCACGCACTTGATCAGTTCTGCGGACTGCACCAATGCAAACAGCGGCAGAATGGAAAGATCCGTATAATGCGTCAGGAAATGCGCCGCCGGGATCGAGACAACCCAGACAAAGCAGGAATCAAACAGGAATGTGATCCACGTTTTTCCACCCGAGCGCAGCGTGAAGTACATTGCATTCTCGCAGGCATACATCGGCATGCAGATAGCGGAGATGCGGATCAGTCCGGCAGCGATCTGACGGATCTCATCGGAAGTATTGTAGATTTCCGGGAACAGGCCGGAGATCGCAGCCAGCAGCAGTCCGGACACGCAGCACAGCAGAATCGAGAAAATCGTGAGTTTCGTGGCATCGCCGCGGACTTCGGAGGTCTTTCCGCTGCCGAGTTCCTGTCCCAGGATGATGGCAATTGCATTACCCATTGAGATAAACGCGATATTGAAGACATTGCAGATCGTATTGCTGATATTGAACGCAGCAACGATATTGAGACCGAGGGTCGAATACTGCTGGGACAAGGCGGTCTGACCGAGCGACCAGAGCGTTTCATTGAGCAGCAGCGGGAATGCTTTCACAGCAATCTTTCCGAACAGATCTTCCGGAACATGGAGCGATGCCAGCATGCTATGGACAAACGGAAAGCGGTCTGTGCTGTGCAGAAGATAGATGAGTACCACTGCCATTTCGACAAATCTCGAAATGACAGTTGCGATGGCAGCACCGGTGACGCCGAGCGCCGGGGCTCCGAAATGGCCGGAGATCAGGATATAGTTGCCGATCAGATTCACGAGAACCGCGATGAGTCCGGCTTTCATCGGCACCATGGTTTCGCCGTTCTCACGCAGCGTGCTGGCAAATACCTGGGTTGCCGCAAATGGCAGGAAGCCGAAATACATGACGAAGAGATAATTCTGCGCAGATGTCATGGTAAGCGCCAGATCGCCGGATCCGCTCTCCCCTTTCAGCCATAAGCCGATAAGCTGGCTGCCGGAAAGCTGGAAAACCAGCAGCGCCAGGATCGAAAGCAGAATGGCAAGCATCACTTTCATGCGGATTGTATAGCGGATCCCTTCCTGGTCGCCTTTCCCGGCAAACTGGGCAGTGAAGATGCCGATCCCGGCAAGACCTCCGAAGATCATCAGATTATAGACGAAAATCAGCTGATTCACGATGGCAACCCCGGACATCTGGCTCGTGCCGACCTGACCGACCATGATGTTGTCGAGCATACTGACGAAGTTCGTGATTCCATCCTGGATCATGATCGGAACTGCAATCTGCAGCGTATGCCGATAGAATTCCTTCGTTCCGAAATAGCGGTTTTTCTGAAGCATGTTCCCCTCCTGCCGATGCACCTCTCCTCACTTGGTTCCGGCAGGTGTACAGCGGATATCAGTATATCGGATTTCTGCAGCTTGAGAAACTGCAGAATGATTTACTGAATCCGGATCAGAAGAGATCCGATACAATAGAAAAAGAAAGGAAGGATTCTATGAGTTTTCCAAAAGGTTTTCTATGGGGCGGCGCAGTAGCCGCAAATCAGTGTGAGGGTGCATATCTGGAAGATGGAAAAGGGCTGTCTGTACCGGATATGCTGCTGGGCGGAGATGCTCAGCGCCCGCGCACCTTTCTTCCGGTCATGGATCCGAAGGCATTCTATCCAAGCCATGAGGCATCAGACTGCTACCATCATTACAAGGAGGATATCAGGCTTTTTGCAGAAATGGGCTGGAAGGTATTCCGTCTGTCCATCAACTGGGCAAGAATCTATCCGAATGGAGATGACACAGAGCCGAATGAAGCCGGTCTGAAGTATTACGATGCCATCTTCGATGAATGCAGGAGCTATGGCATTGAGCCTCTGGTTACGCTCTGCCACTATGAGATTCCGTGGAATATCGTCGTGAAGTACGGAGGATTCTCTGATCGCAGAGTCATTGATCTGTTTCTGAAGTACTGCCGCACTGTATTCACGAGATACAAGGATAAAGTGAAGTACTGGCTGACCTTCAACGAGATCAATATTGCATGCATGGACAGTCCGATCGGCGATCTGTACGGACTCGGCGTCATGGATCCGGAAGATATTCATGCGACGGAGCCGATTCCCTTCTCCCACCTGAAGCATAACAAGCAGCGGACCTTCGAAGCACTCCATAATGAGTTCGTCGCTTCTGCGCTTGCCGTGAAGCTGGCCCATGAGATCATTCCGGATGTCAAGGTCGGAAATATGATCTGCCATATCACGAATTATCCGCTCACGCCGAAACCGGACGATGTGTTTGCCTGCATGCAGCAGGATGATCTCCGCAATAATTTCTGCGCTGATGTCCAGGTCAGGGGAGAATATCCTTCCTATATGTTCCGCTATTTCCGCGAGAACGGAATCGATCCTTCCTTCATCACGGAAGAAGATCAGCAGATCCTGAAAGAGGGAACGGTTGATATGTATACCTTCTCCTACTATTCCTCCGGCTGTGTTACCGTCTCAGAGAATGCAGATACTGCGGCCGGCAATATGACGGTCGGCGCAAAGAATCCATATCTGAAGTCTTCTGACTGGGGCTGGCAGATGGATCCGGAAGGACTGCGCTATACGCTGAATACCGTCCATGGACGCTATCCGGATATTCCGCTGATGGTCGTTGAGAATGGACTTGGCGCATATGACAAGGTAGAGGCAGATGGATCTATTCATGATGATTACCGGATTGATTATCTCCGCCAGCATATCAGAGCTCTGAAAGAGGCGGTCGAAGACGGTGTCCCGGTGATCGGCTATACGACCTGGGGCCCGATTGATCTGGTCTCTGCAGGAACCGGTCAGTATGCAAAGCGGTATGGTTTCATCTATGTGGATCGCCATGATGACGGAACCGGTGACTTCCATCGTTCCAGAAAAGACTCCTTCTATTGGTATCAGAAGGTCTGCACTTCCAATGGCGAAGTGATTGACTGACAATCTTCAGATTCAGGCAGCGGGAATCATCCTGCTGCCTTTTCTGATGCCATGGCGGCGTGCTGATCATTTCTGCCTCGTTACCGGCGGATCTGCTTCGGCAATCTGCTGGAAATCCATGCATTCACCGGAAGACAGCTGCTCTATAATGGAACGCAATCAGAATAAGGAGGCAGAATATGTTCCATACGATTGATATGCACTGCGATACCCTGATGCATGCGTTTCTGGAAGATGGCGAAAACGCTGACGTCTATCATCGTCCGAAGCTCTGCATCGATGCAGAGCGCCTTGCGAAAGCAGGTGCCATGGCTCAGTTCTTTGCCATCTTCATCGTTCCGGACAGAGCCTATGAGTCCCATCATCATCCGGTACTTACCCATGAGGAATACATCAATGGATGCGCACAGGTCTTCCGCAATACGATTGAGCGGCACAGCGATGTGATTGCTGAAGCAGGGAATGCTTCAGAGATTGAGACCAATTTCCATAACGGAAAAGTATCTGCAGTGCTGACCATGGAAGACGGCGTTGCCGTGGACGGAAAGATGGAGAACCTGGATCACTTCTATGAGATAGGGGTCAGAGCTCTGGCCTTGACATGGAACTTCGAGAACTGCTTCGGTTCTCCTAACAGCAATGATCCGGAAATCAATGGAAAAGGCCTCAAGCCGTTCGGCATTGAGGCAGTGAAGCATATGCAGGACATCGGCATGCTGGTAGATGTCTCCCATCTGAATGATGCAGGCTTCGATGATGTGTGCCGGATTGCAAGGGTCCCTTTCATCGCTTCCCACAGCAATGCGCGTTCCGTATGCAGACATTCCCGCAACCTGACCGATGACCGCATCAAGGCTCTTGCGAAGGCTGGCGGAGTCATGGGTCTGAACTTCATGCCGGGGTTCCTGGATGAGACCGAAGGAAACCGGCTCAGCCGCATTGATGATATGGTCCAGATGATCCAGCATGAAAAAGAGATCGCAGGCATTGAGGTATGTGCGATCGGAACAGACTTTGATGGATTTGACGGAGACAAGGAGATCGCTTCCTGCGACCAGCTGAATCTGCTCTATGATGCGCTGGCAAAAGCAGGATTCACAGTGGAAGAAATCGAGAAGATCGCCTGCGGAAACGTGATGCGGGTGATCCATGAAGCAATGCGCTGAGAACTAATAAGCGGAAGGAATGATTCCTCCCGCTCTTTTTCAATCTCCCTGCTGTTCTTCGTCCGGAATCTCATGAACGAGTTCCAATTCCATTTTCTCATGGGGTATTCCGTCTTCCAGGAATGGTTCAGAAATGACCTGGAATCCTTCTCTCTGATAGAACGCTTCTGCATAGCACTGGGCTTCGATATAGATTTTCCGGCATGGCATCTTTTCCTTCACGATGGAAATGCCTGCTTTCAGCAGTTTTCCACCAAGACCGGTGCCATGTTTCATCGTCAGAACCCTTCCGATCTGAACGACATCCCGGTTCTTCCAGTATGCCCGAAGATAAGCAGTCACCTTCTGATCTTCCATAGAAAATATATGCAGGGAACGATAATCCAGGTCATCGATATCCTGATAAGCACAGTTCTGCTCCACAACGAAGATCTGAGATCTGGCTTTGAGAATCTCATATAATTCCAGAGACGACAGTTCTTCAAATGTCTTTGCGGAAAATTCCATCTCGTATCCCCTCTGACGTCCCGCATATCATAATGGTTCTCAGAAGGAACCGCAAGCCTGTATAGAAAAAGTCTCCGAAGAGACTTTGTAATATCAGGCTGAATCGTTACTGATTCTCAGAACAGCATCGTCTTGTCTTCGCCCATCCCCATCATTCCATCAAGGACGTATTCGGTGCCATCTTCATCCCGGACCGTTCCTTCCAGTTCTCCGAAGGCGACATAGTAATCAATATTCACTGCTCCTGCATGCATGACCATCGGATTCATGCCTTGCACATGAAACCTGACGTTCACCATGTCATGCGCATCATGGACATCCCAGACTGCTGTTCCATGGAACTGGCTGCTGGGAATATCATGGTCGAATACCACCGGCGGCAGCAGGCTGGTCTCTCCTTCTTTCCAGATCAGGTTCTCATTGTATCTGTCCTGATCGATCGACTGATTCCTGGTCAGATTGAAGGCAAAGAATTTTCTCTCACCGTTCTGCTCATTCTTTCCCATCGTCGTGACCCAGTCATAATGCATATGGCGCGGGTAGTATCCTCTGTGATCATCCACGACCGCAGTCGTCTCTTCATCAGTTTCCACCTTATTGCCATTGATGGTGAAGCTTCCTTCCGCATGGAAGAAATCCTTCTGGCTGTACAGAGGGCGGTTGTCTCCGAACGGAATGCTGACGATACTCGGTTTGCTGAGACGCGTCAGCTCGAAGTCATAGGAAATCGAATCCGTTTCATTCTGATGGAACCCGCACAGGTGGCAGCTTCCTTTCTCGAAGTGATTCACGTATTTCACGTGGCTGACCCTGGTTTTGGCTTCTGCAATACTGCCATTCAGAAGATTCGGCGCGATGACGGTCTTTCGGCTGGAAAGATTATGATCCCAGGAATAGACCTTCTTCGTGCGCTTATCAAAGAAGAGGCATAAGGTCTTCCCGAAGAAGGCCATATCGCATAGGGCTACCAGCAGAATGCCATTCTTCAGGTTTACTTCACACGCTTCCCATAGGGTCAGCTTATAGCGATTGAGAAACTGCGGGGCATGGGTCGGCTTGCGTGCGTGAAGCAGATCCATGGTTTCAAACTCTCCGTCGAAGGTCCCGAATACGCAATTTCCATAGGAATCGACCAGATCTTCCGGCACTGGCACAGACCTGCGCTTCGGGCTGATGAAGCTGCTGTAATCCGTCATAAAAAACAGTCCTTTCCGATGATGAAAATCAATGCTTCGCTGACTTCATTGTAGAGAAGAAGGACTGTATGGTCAAACTGCTCAGGCTTGCGGAGAAATCGCAGACAGCGGAGAAGGCTTCCCAAGATAATATCCCTGGACATATTCGCAGCCAGCATGTTTCAGCAGATCAACATGCTCACTTGTCTCGGCACCTTCACACAAAGTATGCAGGCCAAGTGTATTCGCAAGCCTGATGACTGCCTGCAGCATCGCAGCGGAATGCTCTCCCTTGCCATTCTTCTTTTCCTGTTCATAGGTCTGCAGGAATCCCATGTCGAGCTTTACGAGGTCCACCTGCATGGATTGCAGCATGACCAGCGACGAGTATCCAGAGCCGAAGTCATCCATCCAGATCTGGAACCCGGCATTATGAATTCTCTCTGCCTGCGCACTGATATATTCCGGATCTGCAGAAAATGCACTCTCGGTAATTTCAGCA
Source organism: Anaerolactibacter massiliensis (assembly GCF_900290205.1). Taxonomy (NCBI): domain Bacteria; kingdom Bacillati; phylum Bacillota; class Erysipelotrichia; order Erysipelotrichales; family Erysipelotrichaceae; genus Anaerolactibacter; species Anaerolactibacter massiliensis. Next base: position 1,459,210 of record NZ_OLMH01000002.1, read on the forward strand.
ACCAGAAGCTCATGAGGAATATGATAAGAATCTGCAATCTCGCAGATCACTGCTGCCACATCGATACTGCTGAAGTCATCCCGGCTCACATTGAACGAGATCGGCACCATGCCAATGCCCTTCTGCTTTCTCTCTTCTGCTTCCCGGCAGATTTCCTTCAGCATATACTGATCCAGCGCTGAAATCAGGTGGTGTTCTTCCAGAACCGGAATGAATTCTGCCGGTGAGAGCATTCCTTTTTCCGGGTCTTTCCATCTTGCCAGGCATTCGTAGCCAGCTAGTTTTCCGGCTGAGAGATCATACACCGGCTGATAGAATACCTTGATCAAGTGTTCTTCCAGGGCCCGGTGAAATTCCGACAGGACATAAAGCTTGTGATTATAAGCCTCTGACACGCTGCCGCTGAAGAAAGCCCAGGATTTGCCCGCATCCTTACGGATAGAATCGCAGGCAATCCGGGCATCATCGCAGGCAGTGGAAACATAGCTGTCAGAACTGGAGAAGTCCTCCGGTCTTTCTTCTGCATAGATGCCTGCTTTGAGTTCCAGGAACGCACTTCTGGAACTGCGGCGGACTTCTTCTGAGGCTTTCCGGAGACGAGGTTCCAGATGGTCTGCATCTGTCAGCACAATGAAGTGATCTTCGGCAAGACGGGAAACCAGAGAACCGGAGAATACTTTCTTCAGTATTTCAGCAGTCCGTTTCAGAATCTGATCTCCTTCCTGGATGCCGAACTTCGCATTGTAGCCCTTCATGCCATAAAGATCGAAGTACAGGAAAGCAGGCGTTCTGCCATTGCTTCGGATCTGATTCATGCATTCTGCAGCCTTGGAGCGGAAACACGAGAGATTCGGCAAGCCAGTCAGACTATCATGGCGCAGCTCTTCCCATGGCTCGGACTGAACAAAGTAAACATCTTTTCCTTCCCAGATCCGGGCGGATACCCGGATCGGCATCGGCTTATCTTCTTTGCGGAAACGGATTGACCGGATTCCGGTATCTGCCATGGAGGCGATGGAATTCAGCAGAGAATCATCCGAAACACCTGTCACAAATTCTGAAATCGTGATACCGGTATCAAAGTTGCGGACTGGTTTCATAAGCGACCGCATGGGCTGATTGCAGTAAAGCAGTTCGCCATCCGTGCGGCTGATGACGGACATGGCAAGGTCGCTCTGGTCCAGGAAGCTGCGCAGCGAATCATCTGCTTTCTGTTCTGAGATCAAATGTGAACAGATCGTCTCGTTGACATCGGCATACGTAATTATGGCAATCCGGCTGCCATCTTTCAGATTGTGATGAAAGCCGAAGGCATGAGTCAGGCTATAATCACTGCTGCCGAATTTCCGTTCCCGGTAAAGGACATCATAGCGCCCTCCTTCTCTGGCAAAACGAAGTGCTTCTGCTGAAATCCTTGCCGCATCTTCCGGCAGTACTTCGCAATACATATCCGTATCAAAGCGTTCGATGAGCGAAGCTTTATCCAGCTCATCCTTCCGATGCATCATCTCAAACAAGCCATCCGAGATACAGAGGGTCTTTACTTTTCCATCCGTGAACTCATAGATCGCAATCGGTGTCTCCGACTGATTTACCATGCAGATAAGATTCTGCAGTTCTTCTTCGTTCCGGCAGCGGCGGTCATTGCCCGTCCGCTGATAGAAGTCCCGCTTGTCTGCATACATCTTCTGCTCTGCCTTAAGGATCAGCTGGCTGATGTCCAGATGATCTTTTTCTGCCTGCGCAAAACCAGCGGAAATATGATATGACTTCGGCTCAAGCTGCTGACGGATTGCATGGATCTTCGAACAGATGGTCTCCGATGGGAGATCCCTTGCAAAGGCAACGAACTCATCGCCTCCGGTGCGATACGAGTCTGCATCGCCGAACGCTTCCCGGATGGCGCCTGCGACCGTGATCAGCATCTCGTCACCTGCCGCATGTCCTTTCTCGTTATTGAGTTCATGCAGACCATTCGTATCAAAATAGATACAGGCAAGGTTTTCTCTGCATTGTTCCGGATAATGGAAATAAGCCTCATCAAAACTGTTGCGGTTCTTCAGTCCCGTCAGAAAGTCTCGTTCGGTAAGATCCGCCAGTTCCTGACGGTCCATCAGACGCTGAATCCTCATTCGTGAAATCCGATTATTCAGATAGATGCTGAGACAGCCGAAACCACCCGCGCTGAACCCATCAATCATCGCGTATTCGGGTGTATCAAAAAGGATGGCAAATACCAGGAAGATCAGCACTGCTGCAATGATAAACCGATTTCCCCGCTCAGGTCTGCCGATGAAAAGAAGCGGAATAGCCAGCAGTATCGCAAAGAAAATCCCGGCTGTCCCTTCCGGATTCAGAAACGTTCCATGCAGGCCGCCATACAGAACCAGCACCGACAGCATGACCAGAACCGTATAGGAAACCGCCTTAGTACTCTTCCTGCGACCGGAACGTACATAAAAGAACACGAAAGCAGAAACCAGCATCATTGCTGCATACAGCGTGATATAGCTCCTGTTTTCATGATCCACAATCGAAAGAATCAATAGAAAAAGAAAGAACAGCGAAGCCCCTCCGGAAATCGTCAGAAGCTGTTCCTGGTTCTCCTGATTAATTTCCGGCTGAATTCTCCGATATTCTTCCTCTGAAAGCTCTGCAATGGAATCCCTCTCCCCGTTCGTTCTCCTTCTGACCATTGAAATTTATCCCTCACTTCAATTCTGCTGTCTGCGTTCAGCAGAGATTAAAAACCTGAATGCCATTCAGTTTTTTTATTATATCACTGTACTAGGATATAGACGCCCGGATCGAAATCGGAGCAATGAAATTTTACTCAATTGCAGAAGTGAACGCAAGGGATCTGTTGCATTAACTTAATCGAAACAGAAACCATGATGCTGTTGCAATCAGTTGCTTTGATTCCGAATAATGATTTCAGGTCAGGTATAGCCGATGAAAGAACTAGGAGGAACTTTCATCATGACTGCTTTTTCTAAGCTGGATCTTAATAAAAGAATGCAGATCCAATCATTTCTTTCAGAAGGATTATCTCTTTCTGCCATCGCTCGTAAGATTGGTGTTACCACTTCTACCGTTTCAAGAGAGATCAGGCATTTCCGAGTTGAAGATGGCCGCCCTGGACGTTTCAGCAGGAACAGCTGTGCGTTTCGCAAAGAATGCAAGCGTTGCAATCTCTGCGCAGCAATGGAAACCACATGCCGAAGAAGAGGGAAATCCTGTGCTCACTGCAGATCGATCAACTGCAATACCGTCTGCAAGGATTACAGAAAAGAAGTATGCCCCAAACCGGATCGCCCTCCTTATGTGTGCAACCATTGCAATGAGTTTATCCATGGGAAGTGCCCTCTGACAAAGTATTTCTACAAAGCAGCAGAAGCACAGGAAGCCGCCCGAACACTGCGCTCTTCTTCCCGTTCAGGTCTGAATCTCACGGAGCAGGAGATTCATGAAGCCGACGTGCTTCTTTCTCCGCGCATTCGCAAAGGTCAGTCTATTCACCACATCATGGTTTCTGAACCAGAGGTATTCAATTTTTCTGAGCGTCAGGCTTATATCCTGGTCAATGCCGGGCTGATCTCTGCTCGCCCTATCGATATGCCACGAACTGTGCGAATGAGGCCGAGAAAGCGGAAATCCGTGGAAAAGAAGGTAGATCGCAGCTGCCGCATCGGCCGAACTTACGATGACTTTTTAAGATACATGGATAAGCATCCGGATGAGCCTGTCCTAGAAGGAGATACGGTTGAAGGGGTCAAAGGAGGAAAGTGCATTCTTACCCTCACCTGGCGGCAATGGTCTTTTCAGATCGGATTCCTGCGGGATCATAACAATTCGGAGTCTGTAACTCAGATCATTAACAGCCTGTATGAATCATTAGGCTGCGATAAGTTCCATCAAGTTTTTCCTTCCGTCTGGCTGTTTGACAATGGCTCTGAATTCTCTGATCCGAAAGAGATTGAAAAGTTCGGTGTATTGGTGTTTTACTGCGACCCTTCTTCGCCCTATCAGAAGGGATGCTGTGAAGTGACACATGAATACGTACGCAGAATTCTGCCCAAAGGGACATCATTTGATGATCTGGATCAGGGGTTTATTGATTACATGTATAGCCATATCAACAGCGAGCGCAGAAAAAAGCTGAATAACCTCTCACCCTTTGAGGCATTCAGCTCCGTTCTGGGAAAGGACGTAATCGAGAAGTACTTCTGTATCAGATGGATTGATCCTCGTTTTGTCCAGCTGAATCAATCTCTGAAGTCCACATGGCTTTTCTGTGAAAAGGAGGAAAACTGAAATGAGAAACCACCACACTACTTTTGAATCTGATGAGCTTCTCCTCACTCTTCGTACAGTGTTGCCTCTCTACAAGGATGTTGAGAATCCACAGGTGATTATGTGGATCTGGGATATCGAATGCGCACGCTGGTGCTATGTGATGGGGTATGAATCTGAATGCGGCCCGGATCTCATCATGTCTCTCGTATATAACGAAAGCTGGGATTATTACGAAATGGGAGATGTCTGTGAGAATGAATTCGATAACAGACATTACATATATGGCATTTATCCATCCGGATCCAGGCCTAAAGTCAATACGATCATCAAACATCTGCGCAAACTGAAGCACGGCACACCAGTCGTCGGTTAGTGCCCTGTCACGGCTGTATCTGACCACCGAATAGACCAGCAGATACCAGTCGACATAACTTTATCCGAAAAAGTAAGGCGGCTGCGGTATCATTTTCGTCATGACCTAAAACGTCCTCCCCATTCGTATTCTGACATAGAAAATACCGGAAAACATAAGTTAGCCTTACTTTTTCCGGTAAATTAATCAGATTATATTCTTTCTGAATACCAACTTTCAGGGGGTAGTTGCATTAACTTATGCAAAGTTGCGTTTAGTTCTGCAACTCACCCAATGAAATTTTCTTCACAGAAAGCTGGAAGATGTCAGCCCTCCTGGCCCCAAATTCAGAGTACTTATAACGACGAGGCCTTTCTCTGCCTTCTGAAATACCTCTAAAGAAGGCAGAACAGGTCAATCCATGATTGCCCTGCCATTCGCTTCCGGAATTTTTTCCATTGAGAAAGGAAACATGATTCTGACAAGGAAAGCAGGCTTGCAGCCAGCTGCAAGCCTGTATCTCAATCTTCAGCAATTTTCTCAGAGTTCCTCGCCGTTCGTGGCGATTACATTCTTGTACCACCAGAAACTCTTCTTCCGGTAGCGATTCAGAGTTCCGGTTCCATCCGGATTCAGATCCACATAAATCATTCCATAGCGCTTACTGATTTCGGCAGTAGAGCAGGAAATTAAGTCGATGCAGCCCCAGGCAGTATACCCGATTACCGGTACTCCGTCTTCCTCAATTGCCAGCTTTACCTGCTTCAGATGTTCCCGCATATACGCAATCCGGTAATCATCGATGACCGTCTTGGAACCTTTTCCATCATCAATCAGCACATCGTTTGCACCGAGACCGTTCTCGGCAATGAAGAGCGGTTTCTGGTAGCGGGCATAGAATCTGTTCAGCGTGTAGCGCAGTCCTTTCGGATCTATCTGCCATCCCCATTCGGTTACCTTCAGATATGGATTCTTTCTCAGCTCTGGAGTCATATTCGAACGGCTTGGTTCTCCCTTCGAAGGGTCAGCTGACACACAGTTGCTGGAATAGTAACTGAACGCCAGGAAGTCTACCGTATTCTTCAAGGCATCCAGATCATCATCCTGGATATCGAGTTTCACATTCAGCTTTTCGAATCTCTTTGCGGCAAAGTACGGATATGCACCTCGGCACTGAACATCCAGGAATAAATAGCAATCATTATCCAGGCCCATGACTTTCAGGATATCATCCGGATCCGGAGAGAGAGGATATACCGTGATGCCGACCACCATACAGCCGACCTGATTGGCAGGATCGATTTCATGAGCCATCTTCACTGCTTTTGCGCTTGCGACAAGCTCATGGTGCACTGCCTGATAAAGATCCTGATTGGTCAGCTGATCCTTCGGCGTGCCGATTCCTCCGCTCATGAACGGCTGGCGCAGAATGGAATTGATCTCATTGAACGTGATCCAGTAATGGACTCTGCCTCTGAAATACGTGAACAGCGTCTGGCAGTATTTCAGATACAGGCTGATCATCCTGCGATCTGACCAGCCATTGTATTTCTCAGCCAGCGCCAGAGGAGTTTCATAATGCGAAATTGTCACCAGCGGTTCAATTCCGTACTTTTCGCACTCATCAAGAACTGCATCATAGAATGCCAGGCCCTTTTCATTCGGCTCCTCCTCTTCACCGGTAGGGTAGATTCTGGACCAGGCGATGGAGAAACGATATACCTTGAAACCCATCTCTGCGAATAATGCAATGTCTTCTCTGTAGTGATGATAATAATCTATTGCTCTGAGTTTCAGATTGTCAGAAGTCGGTTCTGCAGTGCGGAGACCGAAGCCATGCGGAAGCACATCCTGGATATCCAGGCCTTTTCCATCTTCGTTATAAGCTCCTTCGCATTGATTTGCAGCAGTTGCACCGCCCCAGAGAAAATTAGCCGGAAAACTCATTATGATCTCCTTTCAAGTTTCATGATTGCTTTTTCTGATGACACTCTGATCCCTGTTCTGCAGGTAATGAAATACTGTTCCGGATTCGTGATCACCATCAGCAGGACTGGTTCCGCCCCGGTTTCCTTCACCTTCTGAAGATCATACTGAAGCAGCAGGTCCCCCTGTTCAATGTGCATGCCTTCGCTTGCTGCAGGATAAAACAGCAATTCCGATTCATGGTTCAGACAGATCCCGGCCTGAAGCAGAATTTCCGCACCAGAATCTGCAGACAGAGAAATCGCATTTCCTGACTGATAGATTTTCCGGATCACACCGGAACAAGGGGCAGAAACTGTTCCATCTTCCGGCAGAATAGCAATGCCCCTTCCGATCAGTTCATCTCTGAACACCGGATCGCTGACTTCTTTGAGTGAAATCGTTCGGCCAGACGCCGGTGCGTACAGAGATGCATTCTGCCTTATGCTTTTTTTGATTCTTCAGGTACTTCGTCTTTGAAGATGATGAAATTGATGACAAAAGCAACCACGAAGGCAATTGCTGCGCCGGCACAAGCCAGGAAGAAATTGCTCATCGGTGCATCAACAGAAATATAGGACGGAAGTGTCAGAAGACCAGGAGAACCCCCCGAAAAGTTCTTGACATTGAAGCACCCGAGGAAGAATCCTCCGACTGCTCCTCCGATCATAGAGGAAATCATATTCGTCTTATGACCAAGGGTGACACCGAAGAGGACAGGCTCGGTGATTCCGCAGACTGCAGTGATTCCGGTGGAAGACGCAAGTGCTTTCAGATTCGGATCCTTTGTCTTGACTGCAGCTGCGAGTGCTGCTCCGCCCTGGGCAACGTTGGAGGCGAGCTGGCCAGGATAGATTCCTGCATCATAGCCGATCGTCATACGATTGTTAATTCCGATCGGAGTAAGCGAATGATGCGTGCCGGTCATGACCAGGAACGGAAGAACGCCGCCGACGATGGTCGGTACAAGCCAAGGAGCCACTGCCGAGAGACCATTGACCAGTGAAGCAAGCCAGTTGCCGATGATATAGCCGATCGGACCAAGGACGCAAAGCGTTGCAATTCCGCAGACCAGCATGGTAAGCAGCGGTACAGTGAAAAACTTGATTGATTTCGGGGAATGTGCTGCAAAGAACGGTTCGACTTTGCTCATCAGCCAGACCCCCAGGATGATCGGAATGACAGTGGAGGAATAGGCCGCGTTATAGATCGGAAGTCCGAAAATGCTGACAGCTTCTCCGCCATCTTTCGCCGCCTGAACCAGAGAGACAAAGTTCGGATGGATCAGAATTGCACCAAGCATCATGCCGAGGAATTCATTGCATCCGAGTTTCTTGGCAGCGGACTTTCCGAGCAGAACCGGCAGGAAATAGAAGGTCGCATCTCCCATGAAGTTCAGAACCTGATAAGTCATGTCAGTCTTGTCTACAAGGCTGAACGCAACCAGAATTGCCAGTACTGCTTTCAGCATACCGGAAGCAGTCAGAGCAGGAAGGATCGGAGTGAAAATGCCTACTAATGTATCAATCAGGCGATCTGTCCACTTGAGATCTTTCTTCGTATCGTCATCTGCTGCAACTTCGCCGCCAGCCAGCTTATCTCCGGTCAGCTTGATCAGTTCCTGGTATACCTGAGGTACGTCTGCACCGATAATCACCTGGAATTGTCCGACTTTAGAGGCAACTCCTACCACACCTTCCGTTGCCTTGATTCCTTCTTTGTCTGCCTTGGATTCATCTTTCAGATTGAAGCGAAGACGAGTCATGCAGTGAGTAACATTGATAATATTGTCGGTTCCTCCGACTTTTTCGAGGATGGTTTCTGCCAGTTCTCTGAATTTCATAGTTTTCCCTTTCATTGATGGACAACCCGGTAGATATGGATTGCCAGATACACAGTTTCAGATCTAGGAACTTCAATTCCTTTCTCTGCGAGCAGGTAATTCCGGATTTTATCGGCACACGCAAATTCTTCGGTATAAGTCTTCCGCATCTGCTGATACAGGCTGTCATCTTCTTCTTTCAGAGTTCCGCTGACAGCTCGTTCAACAAAAAATTTTAGATGAACCATGAAGCGCTCATAAGCAAGCGTATTTTCATCGAGTTCAATATGAAAGTGATAGCGGATCAGAAGCAGGATATGGTTGATCAGATCCATATTCTGTTCCACTTCAGAAGATGTTTCTCCGGTCGAAGCTTCTACCAGATGCAGGGCAATAAATCCTGCTTCATCTTCCGGGAGACTGATTCCGAGTTCTCTGCGGATCATCTCAAGTGCTTCGCAACCCACAAGATATTCGCTGTTGTAGAACTTCCGGATGTCCCACAGCAGAGGATTTCTCAGTGCCATTCCTTTTTCATAGCGTTCGATTGCAAAGCTGAGATGGTCCGTCAGATCAACATAGATGCGGTCGCTCAGCGATGAAGACAGGACAGATCTGGCATAGTCGATGATAAGGTTGGCCACCCTTATATGTTCTGATGGAATCTGGTCCACAATCTGAGCAAGTTTGCCCTCAATGCCCTGATCTGAAATCCGGTAAACCTTTTCGATTCGTGAAGGATTGATCTCGTCTCCTGTTTTTTTCTGAAAGCCGATGCCACTTCCCATCACGAGCACTTCTGTGCCCTTTTCATAGGAGCGGACCAGATTATTGTTAATCACTTTAACGACTTTCATCTTCTCCTCCTGAAAAAAGAAAAGCTATACCCTGTCAGACAGAAAAACTGAATTCTGTTTCACAAAGGTATAGCCTGCATAACCAGTAACAATCCCGATTCACTTTTCGAAAACGGTTACAAATCAAGTATACAGAATCAGGAGTTGTTGTCAATGGACTTTTTCAGAGGGCTTCTGATCTTTCAGTTCTGACTAAGTGCATCCTGACTCTTCATCAGCAGCTGCTTTCGGAACCAGCGAAGATAGAACAGGTTCAGGATGACTCCGAACAGCGAAGCAAGCGGAGAAGCAAGACCGATGGCAGCAAGGCTGGCATTCGGTCTTGTGCTCATGGCATAGGCAAATGGAATACGGACGACAAAGGTCTGAAGGAGTCCCTGGACCATTGTCCAGATCGTGCGCTGATAGCCATTGAAGTAGCCAAGCAGAGAGAACAGGACAGCTGTTACGATCGTTTCCGGAACAAACCCTCTCAGATAAGCAGCACTTGCCTGAATGTATTCAGGATTGCTCGTGAAGATCGAAGAGAGCAGATCGCCCTTCAGATAGCAAAGGGCAAAGACAGCAGCACCGATAATCAGACCGATCCGAATGCAGATCTTCGTCCCTTCTGCTGTTCTGTCATCTTTGCCAGCGCCTGCATTCATGGAGACGAAGGCAGCCGCGGACTGCATCAGAGCGCTCGGCAGCAGCATCGCGAAGTTGATGAGCTTGCAGGCAATGCCATAGCCGGAGGAAGCAGTCAGACCGAGCTTGTTGACGAAGGCGCATACGATGACAAACGAGATCTGAGTCAGCAGGTCCTGCAGGGCAAGCGGAATGCCGATACGCAGAATTCTTCCGGTTTCCTCATTTAAGCCGAAGTTTTCTTTCCTCAGGGAAATGCCGGTATTCTTTTTCTTCAGCATGGCCAGGGCGGCAATCACGCTGATGGCCTGGGCAAGGACAGTTGCGATGGCAGCCCCGGCAACATCCATGTGCACAACTGCAACGAAGAACAGATCTCCGGCCACATTCACTGCACAGGCAATCCCGACAAACGCAAGCGGCGACCGGCTGTCGCCGAGCCCGCGGAAGATCGCGGAGAGCAGGTTGTAGGCAACGATAAAGAAGATGCCGCTGCCGCAGATGGCAAGATACTGCTCAGTCATGCTCAGTGCTTCTTCGGGCGACTGCATGAGCACGGCAATGGTCTGGTTTCCGAATACGAGAGCGATAAACAGGATCAGCGCGACAATGGCATACAGAGAGAATGCTGCTCCGAGCAGATTGCTCAGGCGCTGGGGCCGTTTCTCGCCAAGGTACCGGCTGATGAGCACGGTCACTGCCATCGAGGAACCGGTCACGACAAGGGTCACGAGGTTCATGACCTGAGAGCCAGTGGAAACTGCTGAAAGACCTGCATTGGTGCCGAAGCGGCCGACCACCAGCAGGTCGACGGCGCCATAGGCTGCCTGCAGGACAAGTGCTCCTAATACCGGCAGGATGAATCTGAGGATCTTCTTCGTGATACTGCCGGTTGTGAAATCGGCCATGCTGTGTGCTTCGGAATGTGTCTGATCCATCACTGCTTCACTCATGTGATTTCCCTTCCTTTCCTGTCACGAGATGGTCATAAATGCTCGTGATGGTTTCATTCATCTGCTCGATCTCTTCATCGCTGAGATCGGATAGTTTCTCTGATACGGTTCTGAAATAGTCTTTCACATACTTCCCAACGGTTTCTTTTCCTTTCCGGGAAAGAGAGATGTGAACGACTCTGCCGTCTTTCTCGGCAGGATGCTTCTCGATATAGCCTGCTTCTGCAAGTTCCTTCACGGCTTTGGTGATGCCGGGTCTTGGCAGGTTCATGGCCGTGCTGATGTCGCTGACGCAGACGTTCTCCTGCTGATGGCTGAGCTGGTCGAGCTGATCGAGAATATGAATGCTTCCGGCGGTCAGTCCTTCCGGCAGTTCCGGCTGCAGTTCCCAGATCCGTTTGCCGAGGTACAGGGCATCAAATATCATCCTTGCTTTCTGCTGATTCATAAGCCCTCCTGATTACTTTGAATAATTACATTGTGTAATTATATAAATGACGTCAGAATGGTCAAGCATTTTCTGCACGGAGCATTTCCGTTGACCCTCAGGCATGGATTCCGATATTGTTTGCTCAACGGAGATCAGCTATGAAACGAGTAATTAAGCGAAATGGAACCGAAACTGCTTATGAACCGCAGAAGATCCGCAATGCGGTTCAGAAAGCATTTGCAGAAGTGAATCAGGAATATACCCAGGAACTCGGAGATCGGATCGTAAGATCCGTGGAACTCCAGTTCCGCATGCAGAACTCAGCATCGGTGGAAGAAATCCAGAATGCCGTGGAGAAGAGCCTCATGAAAGAAGGCTGCTATGATGCTGCGAAGGCTTATATCCTCTACCGGGAAAAGCGGACGGCCGCGAGAAATGCCAGGCTGAGTCTGACTGCGCTGATGCAGGACCCGAACCTCTATCCCCTTCTGGAGAAAATGGAGAAGGATCTGCCATCCTGCGATCTTGCAAGACTAGCGGCCAAGTTCCAGTCGATGAATAAAGAAGCCCTGTCTTTAGACAGCAGAATGGAAGTGCTGATCCGCAGTGCAGAGGAACTGACGACCAAGGAAGAACCTGAATGGGAGAGAGCGGCCGGAAGGCTGCTTGCCTATCAGTTCCACAAGAATCTGCGTCAGGAAGAGAAGAAGCTCGGAATCAGCAGTTTCTATGAAAAGCTCGTATGGCTGACGAAAGAGGGCTATTACGGTTCGTATATCCTGGAACATTATTCCGAAGAAGAAGTCGGAAAGCTGGAGCAGAGGATCGATGATCGAAGAGATGACCTCTTTGCATGGGCAGGACTGGATTTACTGCTTTCGAGGTATGTGATCCATACGCATTCGCATGTTCCGATGGAATCACCGCAGGAGCTCTATATGGGCGTGGCGATGCATCTGGGCATGAATGAGAAAGAGAATCGTCTGGAGATCGTGAAGCGGTTCTATGACATGATGAGCCTGCATAAGGTCACAATGGCGACTCCTACCCTGGCTAATGCCAGAAAGCCTTATCATCAGCTCAGCAGCTGCTTCATCGATACGGTACCGGATTCTCTGGATGGAATCTATGCTTCCATCAGCAATTTTGCCGAAGTCTCGAAGTTCGGAGGCGGCATGGGCATGTATCTTGGCAAAGTCAGAGCCAGAGGCGGCAGTATCCGCGGCTTTGAAGGTGCAGCCGGCGGCGTGATCCGCTGGATCCGGGTGATCAATGATACGGCAGTTGCCGTCGATCAGCTCGGCATGAGACAGGGCGCGGCAGCGGTATATCTCGATGCCTGGCATATGGACCTGCCGGAGTTCCTGCAGTTACGTACGAATAATGGCGATGACCGCATGAAGGCACATGATCTGTTCCCGGCGGTATGCTATCCGGACCTGTTCTGGAAGATGGCAAAGGAAAATCTGAATCAGAACTGGTATCTGATGGATCCGCATGAGATTCTGATGAAGAAAGGCTATGCCCTCGAAGACTGCTATGGAAGGGAATGGGAAGAGAAGTATCTTGACTGCGTGCGTGACAGCAATATCCGCAAGCGCACGGTGAAGCTCAAGGAAATCATCCGGCTCATCCTGCGCTCGGCCGTCGAGACCGGAACACCGTTTGCGTTCTTCCGTGATGCGGTCAATGAAGCAAACCCGAATAAGCATGCCGGCATGATCTACTGTTCCAATCTCTGCACCGAGATCGCGCAGAATATGAGCGAAACAGAATTAGTCTCGGAAACGCTTGAGGATAAAGACGGTGATCCGATCATCGTCACGGTCCGGAAGCCTGGCAGCTATGTGGTATGCAATCTGGCTTCTCTCTGCTTAGGCAATATTGATGTGGACAATCCGGAAGAACTGCAGTCTGTCACTGCGGATGCGGTCAGGGCGCTGGATAATGTCATCGACCTGAACTTCTATCCGGTTGCCGCAGCGAAGCTGACCAATCACCGCTACCGTTCAATCGGACTCGGGGTCTCGGGCTATCATCACCTGCTTGCCAAGCATCAGGTGAAGTGGGAGTCCGAGGAACATCTGAAGTTTGCCGACAAGGTATTTGAAGACATTGCCTATGCGGCCATCAAGGCATCTTCAGAACTTGCGGAAGAACGCGGAAGCTATTCCCTCTTTCCCGGTTCAGAATGGGAGAGCGGCGAATATTTCCGCCGCCGTCACTACGACAGCGAACGCTGGCAGAAGCTGGCAGAACAGGTTTCAGAACATGGCATGCGCAATGCCTATGTGATGGCCGCAGCCCCGACGAGTTCTACTTCGATTCTCGTCTCGACGACAGCCGGTCTGGATCCGGTCATGAACCGCTTCTATCTCGAAGAAAAGAAAGGAGCGATCCTTCCGAGAGTCGCCCCGGATCTCTCCCCTGCGACATGGTGGTATTACAAGAATGCTCATTCCATCGATCAGACCTGGTCAGTCCGAGCGGCAGCAGTGCGCCAGCGTCATATCGATCAGGCCCAGAGTTTCAATCTCTGGATCACGAATGAATACAAGATGAGCGAGCTCTTGAATCTGTATATTCTGGCAGATGAGCTCGGCGTCAAGACGATCTATTATGTGCGTTCCCGCTCGCTCGATCCTGCGGAATGCGAAAGCTGCTCAGCCTGAAGGAGGAACTAATGGAAGATACTATCCGCAGAAAGCGTTTATTCAATCCCGATGGAGATACCGATGTCCGGGACCGCAGACTTCTCAACTTCAATACGACCAATATCAATGACTTCAATAATCTGAAGTATCCATGGGTTTCCGACTGGTACCGGAATGCCATGAACAACTTCTGGATTCCGGAAGAAATCAATCTGAATCCGGATAAATCCGATTATCCGAATCTTCTTCCCGCCGAGCGGACTGCTTATGACAAGATTCTGAGCTTTCTGGTCTACCTGGATTCCCTGCAGTCGGCCAATCTGCCGAATATCAGCCAGTATGTGACGGCCAATGAAATCAATCTGTGCCTGTCGATCCAGACATTCCAGGAATGCATTCACAGCCAGTCCTACAGCTATATGCTCGATACAATCTGCTCGCCGCTGGAGCGGGATCAGATTCTGTATCAGTGGAAAGAAGATGAGCATCTGCTGAAACGCAATACGTTCATCGGAAACCTGTACAACGAATTCGTCGCCCATCAGGACAAGCGTTCGTTCTTGCGGGTATGCGTGGCCAACTTCATTCTGGAAGGCATCTATTTCTATTCCGGTTTCATGTTCTTCTACAACCTCGGAAGAAACGGAAAGATGCCTGGTTCCGTGCAGGAAATCCGCTATATCAACCGGGATGAGAACACGCATCTGTGGCTGTTCATGGAGATCATCAATATCCTGCAGAAGGAAGAACCGGAACTCTTCACCCAGGAGAATAAGCAGATGATCTATGACATGATCGATGAAGGCGTGCGCCAGGAGATTGCCTGGGGCAGCTATGTCATCGGCGATCAGATTCCTGGTCTGAATCAGTCGATGGTCGAAGACTATATCAGGTATCTGGGCAATATCAGGCTGAAGTCTATCGGCCTTGAACCGCTGTATCCGGGTCTGGAAGAAGAACCAGAGTCCATGCGCTGGGTATCCCAGTATGCCGATGCCAATCAGGTCAAGACCGACTTCTTTGAAGCACGCAGTTCGGCCTACGCAAAAAGCAGTGCCATCGAAGATGACCTCGATTCTTTTTGACACTCCCACGGCTAAAGCACGTGGGATTCTTGAGAAGTCTGACTGCTTACGCAATCCTTATTCTCAAAGGGCTTGCCAAAAGCCCGCTGCACAGTCCCTCGATGCCGAGGTTCTGCTTACCTGGCAATGTTGCACGCTCCGTTGATGTCCGCATTGACGAGCGTGTTTTCTTTGGTACGGTACAGCCCGCGTTTCACCCGTTTGCCGGAGAATATCCCTGTATATGGATGTTCCGCATCGTACACGGGAATCTCGTCACCGTCTAAGAACGATGCTTTTGACGTGTAGGATTCTTCCGTCTCGATGTACGCAATACCGTATCGCTCGCACAGCGTTTTTAAGTACGTGCGAAGCAGATCAAACGGGATCTGAACAAACTTCTGATTGTTCGCTTTTCCCATGTTGGCCGACTGTTTCTGGTCAACGTTGTGTCCGACAATAAGCGTGCCGATATCATTAGCAATGCAGTAATCAGCGATATGGCGTGCAGCCTTGTGCATGTGGTCCGTCACCTGCCGGTTACGCTTGTCTGTGATGAAGCTCATGCGAGCTGTAAAGCCTTTGACGTTCTGATGGTCTTTGATCGATGCATAGTGTGCAAGCTACTTGTTGTACCACTGGTTCATTGATTTGAGCTTACGTCTGTCAACGATGAAGGACGTCCCTGTGGTTGTTACACACGGCGCAAGATTATCGAGACCGACATCAATTGCTAATACATTGTCCGCATTCAGATTCTGCTGCTCTTCTTCCTGTTCGTAGCAGTACTGAATCTTCAGTGCCTTGCCGTTCAGAACAGGCACGATGCGGACTTCAGCGATGTGCTTGCCTGAAATTCTGTCAGGCACTGGAATTCGTATGGAATCCAGGTCCGGATGCTGCTTTGAAAACGTACGACTCATCGGAACGATCAGATTGCCGTTTTTGATGCTGATTGCGTTCGCTGACAGCACCAGCAGATACTTTCCGCCTTTCGTGCGGTAGTGCGGAATACGCACTTTCTTGTCGTAACAGCCGGACTTCTTTTTGCTCAGCAGCGCAAAGAACGACCTGAAGGCATGATCACACGTCCGCAAGATCTGCTGAGAAACACCAGCTTGTAACAGCTTGTAATTCTCATTGCCCTTGCATAGATGGTAGTTCTCTTCATAGCGTAGATACTTGTTTGTCGCAAAGAAATACTGGCGGATCTGATACAGCCCAACGTTGTACAGATTGTTCGCATACGAGCACATCTCAAGGATCGCTTCGTACTGGTCCTTCGGCAGATGCCGAATGTAGTTTGTCTGCGTCAGATACATGACGTCACCTCCTTTCTGCTTATATGATACGGGTACAGCGGCCTTTCTCCCCATGGCTGAAGCTCATGGGTTTTCCCGGCCGTTTTCTATAAGTTCAGTGCAATGGCAGCCGTCAGGGCACCGAGCAGTGCACCGGCGATCACATCGCTCGGATAATGCACGCCGAGATAGACTCTGGAATACCCGGTCAGAACTGCCAGGATCATCAGCAGAGATCCGAAGTGAACCGGCAGGAACCGCATCAGCACCAGGGTGCAGGCAAAGGCTGCTCCGGTATGACCGGAAGGAAACGACCAGTCCTTCGGAAGCCGGATCAGCGGTTCCAGGAACGGATATTCCTGGAATGGTCTTTCCCGGGCGGTGATGCGCTTAAGAAGAAGATTGATGAGCAGGCTGTTCGCGATCAGTGAAAGGCCTGCTTTTTCAGCAATGAAGGTATACTTCGGAATCCGGTACAGGAGAAGTACCAGGGCAATCCAGAAAATGCCGAGATCGCTCAATGCGCTGACTGCTCTCATGAAGGCCGTAACCCATTTCCTGCGGCTGTTCTGCATCCATATCATCACCCGGATATCTGTGTCGAGAATCGTCTTCATCACTTCTGTCCCCTTTCTTTCTTCCTGTATCATGCGCCTGTTCCGTAAAGAATAACATTAAGTTAATGTGAAGAATTTCTGAAGATTTTTCCGGAATGTCAAATCTGTCTGAACATTCGCTGAGCCTTCTCTGAGAACTGCTTCCGGAGCCTTGCAGTGCTTTGTTCCGGCGATTAAAGTACGGGCAAGGAAGGTGAAATCTGATGAAAACAAAACACAGACTAAGAGAGGATTGCGGACACATGCTGTTCACAATCCTCTTTTTCTATTCTGCCAGAATGATCTTCACCAGGACTTTGTCTCCCGGTTCTTTTCCGATCTGTTTCCGGATGTCTTTTCTGATGCCGATGAGATAGCAGGTGGAGCCATCTGCATTCTTCAAGCCCATATTGACGATACTGCCGTCATACGGAACGCCGTCAAACCAGGCATGGACTTTCAGGCGGCCTTTTCCGAATTCTTTCTTCAGATCATACGGGAACCTGACATAGGCTCCGCCATGATCCGGAACGGGTTCGATCACCGCTTCATACTGAATTTCAGCCGTCAGATGAGTTCCCCTTCTGCCTCAGCCTTGCTGAAGTCATCGGCCTTGGTCTTTACCGCCATGCGGAACAGAATCAGGCCGATGACGAAGAAGATTGCGATCGATCCGACGCCGGCATTGACGGAACCGGTGAGCTGAGAGCCTTTGGATACAACAATCGTGCCGAGGAATGCAGCACCCTTGCCGCAGATGTCCATCAGTCCGAAGTATTCACCGGACTGATCTGCAGGAATGATCTTCGTGAAGTAGCTTCTTGACAGCGACTGAATGCCGCCCTGGAACAGGCCAACGGAAACTGCGAGAACCCAGAACTGCCATTGATACTGCAGGAAGAAAGCAAAGATCGCAATGCAGAAGTAGCCGATGATGCAGATGGTGATCAGCTTCGAGGATTCATATTTTCCCGAGAACTTGCCGAAGGCGATGGCACTCGGGAAGGCAACGAACTGGGTGACGAGCAATGCCAGCAGCAGTCCGGTGGAATCAAGGCCAAGTGCAGAACCATAGGCAGTTGCCATATCGATGATGGTATAGACACCGTCGATATAGAAGAAGAATGCAAGCAGGAACAGGAAAATCTTCTTATGATGCATGGCATTCTTCAGCGTATGGCCAAGGCGTGCAAACGTGCTGCCGATGGAAGCAGTGGAGTTTTCGACATAATGGACCTGCTTGTAGGTTTTCAATAACGGAAGTGTGAATACCACCCACCAGACTGCCGTGATCGCAAAGGCAATGCCCATGCATACCGAAGTCGGAATGCCGGCATTCGGGCCGAGCAGGATCAGAACGAGCGACAGGATGAACGGAATGCAGGAACCGATATAGCCCCAGGCATAGCCCTGGGAAGAAACATAGTCAGAGCGTTCATCGGTAGTGACGTCTACGAGCATGGAGTCATAGAAGATCAGGCTGGCCTGATAGCAGCTTCTTGCGGTGACGAAGATGATCAGGAACAGCATCCATTTCGTGATGACGCCCATCAAGGCACAGAGCAGTGCGCCTAAGATCACTGACCACATGAAGATCGGTTTCTTGAAGCCTTTGTTGTCGGTAACGGTACCGAGAATCGGTCCGAGTATTGCGACAATCAGCGTTGAGATCGAGACTGCATATCCCCAGTAGGCAAGATAGTCAACATGAGAAATACCGTCTGCAGTTGCCAGGCTGTTGAAGTACAGCGGCATGATGGTCGAAACCAGCAGTGTGAATGCGGAATTTCCGACATCATAGATTACCCAGTTCTTTTCAATCTTCGTAAGCTTGCTTTTCATATTGTTCTCTCCGTCTTCTATCTTAGGAAACACCCGGCCGTTCTGATACCGGCGGAACATCAAGTTTATGTAAAGTTCTGGTTAAACAAGAGGATCTGCAGATTCTCCTGAAGGGCTTCCGGTTTACTTTATCTCATCTCATCGATAAGATAGCTTCAGAAAGAGGTCTGACTATGAAGAAACCTTTGATCTGGGGTCATCGCGGTGCGAGCGGCTATGCTCCGGAGAATACCCTGCCTGCATTTCAGAAAGCAATCGAGTTAGGTGCCGATGGCGTCGAGCTGGATATCCAGCTTACGAAAGACCGGGAACTGGTGGTCTGCCATGATGAGACGGTAGACCGCACCTCGAACGGAGCCGGATGGATCCGCGATCTGACGCTTGCAGAACTGAAGAAACTGAATTTCTGTGCATCTTACCCGGAGCTAGGCAAAGTGGAGATTCCGACGATGCGGGAAGTGCTGGAAGTAATTCAGCCTTCTGCGCTCACGATCGATATCGAGCTGAAGACCGGCATTGTTGATTATCAAGGCATTGAAGAGAAGATTCTTGCCCTGGTCCATGAATTCGGCATGGAAAACCGCGTGATGTACTCCTCCTTCAATCATTATTCCATGGTCCGGATCAAATCTCTAGACCCTTCTGTGAAGACCGGCATTCTTTATGAAGACGGTCCGGTCGGAATTGCGCCTTATGCAAAGAAGCTGAAGGCATCTGCCCTGCACCCTGCTCTGTACAATCTGCGCTTTGATCACTTCATGGAAGATGCGGCAGCAGAAGGTCTGGAAGTCAATGTATGGACGGTCAATGAGCCTGAGCATATGGCTCTCTGCACGAAGATGGGCGTGAACGCGATCATCACGAATTACCCGGATACTGCCCGGAAAGTCAGTCAGGAAACCGAATGAGCCCGGAATATCGTTCTTATATCGATACGGTCCTGAAGCCCTGGGTCAGAGATCATGTCGAGCAGGGAAATCTGGTTACCGAAGACGGGGTCCGTCTTCATTACTGCCATGCAGTTCCGGAAAATCCGAAGGGCTGCATCGTCATGATCCACGGATTCTGCGAGTTCTTCGGAAAGTATCACGAAACAGCTTACCGGTTCTATGAAGCAGGCTATGCGATCTGCTTTGCGGAACTGCGCGGGCATGGCAAATCCGAGCGAATGAGATATTACCCGGATGAGCGGGTGTATGTGCGTTCATTCCAGGACTATGTGCTGGACGCAAGAGCGCTTGTCCGCTATGCCAGAAAACAGCATCCTTCGCTTCCTCTCTACCTGTTTGCGCATTCGATGGGCGGCACGGTCGGAGCGCTGTATCTGGAGCAGAATCCGGGCGTATTCCAGGCGGCGGTTCTGAGCTCGCCGATGCTGCAGATGAACTACGGTACTGTTCCGGATGAGGCAGTCGGACTGCTGGCAGTCTATTCGAAAGCAGTCAGCCTGGATGATCCGTATGCGCCTGGTCAGCATGTCTTCACCGGAGAAGATGAATTCGAGACGAGTTCTGCCATGGACCGGGATCGGTATGAATACCAGATGGAACAGCGGCGCGAAGACCCTTCCTATCAGACCTGGGGTGCAACCTGGAGCTGGGCGAAAGCTGCCAGAGAAGGTGCTTCTGAAGCAGTGAAGCATGCCGATGAGATCTCGACGCCGGTCCTCGTGCTTCAGGCAGGAAAAGATACGATGGTCAAGTCCCAGGGCCAGGAAACCTTCGTGAAGAACTGCCTTGCTGCCGAACTGAAGAAGTTCGAGGATTCAAAACACGAGATCTTCAATGCCGAAGAAGAAACGCGGAAGAAATACTATTCCTGCATCCTGGACTATTACGCAAGCCATTGAGAGATCTGCCGGAAACGGCAGATTTTCTTTCTGCGCATGATTGTGCATAAAATCATCATTTCTGATCTTTGCTGAATGCAGTGTTGCATATTTCTGTGTTTTATGCGCTATAATAGGACCATGGAACTATTCAGGAAATATGTAGATGTCGATGTGCTGTTCCGGACAGACGGATCCGTCATTCCGCTGGCAGTGTGCTGGAAAGAAGGCCGCCCTGCTTCCTACCCGATCGATAAGATTCTGAAAGGGCCATCCCGCATGGCTTCGCAGGCGGGCGGATGCGGAGAGTGCTATGAAGTCATGATTCACGGGCAGCCCCGCCGGCTGTACCTGGAGAAGGTTCCTTCTCCGTATGAGCAGAAGACCAGATGGTTCATTGAATCCAGAAAACCGTGAGCATTTATAAAGGAGCAGATCATGAGTCCGGGAATCAGATATCTGAATGTCATTGCAGAACAGCAGAAAAGCGGAGCGATGGTACCGAAAGCAATTGTGTGGAGCGATGAAGACGGCCAGAGAGTCTACCAGATTCAGTCTGCGGTATACTGCAGTGCTTCAAAGATCCCCGAACGGCGTTGCTCGATCCTCCGCTATCTGATCACGGTCTCCGGAAAGCGCCGGAACCTGTTTGCGGAAGTGAGACAGGATGGCAGCGTGCGCTGGTATGCGGAGACTTCTTTCTGAAACAGAGAAAAAACTGCATGCATGACGGGATTTTCCCGCAATGCGTGCAGTTTTCATTCAGTCAAGATTTGTATATCCCATTAAGGCCTGATCGACTTCTCTGGCACATTCTCTGCCTTCTTCAATTGCCCAGACGACCAGCGACTGGCCGCGATGCATATCACCTGCCGTGAAGACGCCCGGAACGGAAGTACGGTAGCTGCCCGGTTCTGTTTTCACGGTATGACGAGGACCGAGCTCTATGCTGAAGGCTTCCGGAACATAGGATTCACAGCCGGTGAAGCCAGCTGCGATAATCAGCAGTTCGCACGGAAGCTTGCGGATCGATCCTTCGTCCGTGACCCATTTCCGGTCGATGAAGCTCCCCTGCTCCACTTCTGCGGCAGCAAGGTTTCCTTCTTTGTCCGTGATCAGCGAATGGATCGTGGACCGGTAGATGCGCGGATCGCTGCCGAATACGGCAATCGCTTCCTGCTGGCCGTAATCCGTTTTCTGCACATCCGGCCACTCCGGCCATGGGTTATCTCTGCGCCGTTCTCTAGGCGGGCTCGGCATCATCTCCAGCTGGGTTACCGAAGCCGCATGCTGACGGATGCAGGTTGCGACACAATCGTTGCCCGTATCGCCGCCCCCGACGATGATCACATGCTTTCCTCCGGCAGAGATTGCCGGCTGGTGTTCCGGATCCAGCACGGATCTGGTCGCTTCAGTTAAGAACGTCACAGCCGGGAACACCTGGCCGCATCCTTCGGTCTGCGGAAGCGTTCTTGCCTGCTTGGCCCCGCAGGCCAGCACGATGGCATCATACTGCTTCAGGATCTCTTCGCCGCTGATGTCTTTCCCGACATCGACGCCGCAGACGAAGCTGATTCCTTCTGCTTTCATGAGATCGATGCGGCGGGTGATGACTTTCTTGTCGAGCTTCATGTTCGGAATGCCATACATCATCAGCCCGCCCGGAGCATGTTCCCGCTCATACACCGTCACGGAATGGCCGCGCTGATTCAGGCGATCCGCCGCGGAAAGGCCAGCCGGGCCGCTGCCGATGACCGCGACCTTCTTGCCGGAACGCATGGCCGGAATATGCGGCTTCATCATGCCTGCCGCAAACGCGGATTCGATGATGTAAAACTCATTCTCGTGAATCGTGACCGGTTCATCTTCCACGCCGCAGGTGCATGCCTTCTCGCACAATGCCGGACACACTCTGCCGGTGAATTCCGGGAACGGATTCTTCTTCGTAAGTCTGGATAATGCATGTTCGAGATTGCCGTGCCAGATCTCATCATTCCATTCCGGAATGAGGCTGTGCAGCGGGCATCCGGTGACTTTTCCCTTGATCCTGATTGCCGACTGACAGAACGGGACGCCGCAGTTCATGCAGCGACCGGCCTGCAGTTTCCTGTCCTTCGGATCCAGCGGAATATGAAATTCGCCATAATCCTTGATGCGCTCCGATGGCGAGCGAAGCGATTCTTCTTCACGCTGATACAGCAGGAATCCATCTGTCTTACCCATTTTTCTGTGCCTCCTTCTGCTTCAGCTCATAGAATGCCTCGAGCAGTGCGCTCTGATGCGGAATACCCTGTTCTTCAAACTTGCCGGTGATGCTGAGAATCGTCTGATAGTCATCCGGCACAAGTTTCTTGAACTTCGGAATGTAATTCTCAAAGTCTGCCAGGATCTTTCTTGCCTTCACGGACCCCGTTTCTTCTGCATAGTCGCTGATCAGGGCCTTGAGTTCCTGGATGTCATAGCGTTCCTTCACTTCATGCATGGTCACGAGGCTGCTGTTGAGCCGCTGATACAACGTGTGATCTTCATCAAGCACATAAGCAATGCCGCCGCTCATGCCGGCTGCCAGATTTCTGCCGGTCCTCCCGAGAATCACGGCAACGCCGCCAGTCATATATTCCAGACCATGATCGCCGCATCCTTCGACGATGGCAGTTGCGCCGCTGTTGCGGACACAGAACCGCTCGCCGGCGATGCCATCGAAATAAGCCTTTCCGGAAGTTGCACCATACAGCGCAACATTTCCGATCAGAATATTCTCTGCTGGGTTGAACGTGCTGTTCTCCGGCGGCATCACGACGATCTTTCCGCCGGAAAGACCTTTTCCGACATGGTCATTCGCATCGCCATGAAGCCTGATCGTCATACCATTCGGTATGAACGCACCGAGCGACTGGCCGCCGCCTCCGGTAAGGTTCAGCACATACGTATCATCTTTCAGCGAATTGCCGAAGCGCTTCGTGATCTCATGACCCATGATCGTGCCGAGGGAACGGTCGGAGGAGCAGATCTTCGCTTTGCAGGAATGGGTCTTCTTCTTTTTGAAGTACGGTTCGAACTCCGGCAGAAATACTGATTCATCCAGCGTCTTCTCGAGATGGAAGTCGAAGCAGTCGGAAGGATCATGACTGCGGACCGGTGCTTCTGCATAATGCGGATCCAGCAGTGCAGAGAGATCTGCCTGCGGCATCTGGTCATTCTGCTTCAGGCAGTCGGTTCTGCCGATCATCTCCTCGACGGTGCGGAAGCCGAGCGATGCCATGATTCTGCGCAGTTCTTCGGCTGTGAACTTCATGAAGTTCATGACATATTCCGGCTTGCCGGCAAATCTGCCGCGCAGTTTCTCATTCTGGGTAGCGATGCCGAACGGACAGGTATCCTTCGAGCATACCCGCATCATGCGGCAGCCCATAGCAACCAGCGGAGCCGTGCCGAAGCCGAATTCCTCTGCTCCCATCAGGGCAGCGATTGCGACATCTCTGCCGCTCATCAGCTTGCCATCGGTCTCGAGAATCACGCGGCCACGCAGACCGTTGTCAATCAGCGACTGCTGGGCCTCGGCAAGACCAAGCTCCCATGGCATGCCGGCATGATGAATCGAAGAAAGCGGAGCTGCCCCGGTGCCGCCGTCAAAGCCCGAGATCAGAATCACCTGGGCACCTGCTTTGGCAACGCCGCAGGCAACGGTTCCTACCCCTGCTTCCGAGACCAGCTTCACGGAAATCCGGGCATCCGGATTCGCGTTCTTCAGATCATAGATCAGCTGGGCAAGGTCCTCGATGGAATAAATATCATGATGCGGCGGCGGGGAGACCAGCGAGACACCCGGGGTCGCATAGCGGATCTTCGCGATCCACGGATAGACTTTCGTGCCCGGCAGGTTGCCGCCTTCGCCCGGCTTGGCTCCCTGGGCCATCTTGATCTGGATTTCCTTTGCGCTGTTGAGGTATTCCGAGGTCACGCCGAAACGGGCACTTGCCACCTGCTTGATGGCACTGTTCGATTCGGTTCCATAGCGTTCCGGATCTTCGCCGCCTTCCCCGGTATTGGACCATGCGTGCAGACGGTTCATCGCAATCGCCATGCAGCTGTGAGCTTCTTCGGAAAGAGCACCGAGCGACATTGCCGAAGTCTGGAAACGCTGCACGATCGAATCCGCAGATTCCACTTCTTCCAGCGGTACCGGCTTGCCAGCCGGAACAAAGTCCAGCAGGTCTCTCAGCGTATGCGGATGCTCGCCATGGAGCAGAGAAGAATAGTGCTCGAACTCCTCATAGGAACCATCCTGCACTGCTCTCTGCAGGGCAACGATGACTTCCGGGGAATACAGATGTTCATATGCGGTTCCGCCCGAACGCAGCCGGTGGAAGCCGACGCTGTCAAGCCTTGTATCGACGCCTAAGCCGAGCGAATCAAAGGCATGGTCATGATTGGCCAGCACATCTGCTTCGATCTCCTCAATGCCGACGCTGCCGCACCTTGCGGTCGTTCCCGGGAAATACTGATCGGTCAGTTCTTTCTTCAGACCGAGGATCTCGAAGATTCTGGCGGACTGATAGGACTGAAGAACGGAAATGCCCATCTTGGCAGCGGTCTTCACGATGCCGTTGAGCAGCGCATGATCAAAGTCATCCATGGCCACATGCGGATCCTTGTCCAGGATGCCGGCAGAGACCAGCTCACCGATGCACTCATGGGCAAGATACGGATTGACCGCCCGGGCACCGAAGCCAAGCAGTGCAGCACACTGGTGCACATCGCGCGGTTCGCCGCTTTCGAGAATCAGCGAGACTCTGGTCCTCTTCTTCGTGCGGATCAGATGCTGTTCCGCCGCGGAGATTGCAAGCAGAGACGGAATGGGCAGATGGTTTTCATCCACGCCCCGGTCGGAGAGAATCAGAATATTCGCACCGGCGCTGATCGCCCGGTCGCAATCGACATTCAGTGCCTCAAGAGCTTTGGCAAGCGAGGTGTGCTTGTAGTAGAGAATCGGCAGCACCTTGACCTGAAAGCCCGGACGATCCAGGGCCTTGATCTTCATCAGGTCAGTCTCGGAGAGAATCGGGTTGGCAATCTCGAGGACCTTGCAGTTTTCCGGAGAATCCTGCAGCAGGTTTCCGTCGGTGCCGACATAGACCGTGGTATCCGTGACCAGATGCTCGCGGATGGAATCGATCGGCGGGTTGGTGACCTGTGCGAACTGCTGATGGAAATAATCGAAGATCGAGGTTCTTCTCGAATGCATGAGGGCAAGCGGAATATCCCTTCCCATCGAAGCAGTCGGCTCAATCGTATTCCGGGCCATCGGCAGAATCTCGTCCTTGACGTCTTCATAGGAATAGCCGAACACCTGATACAGGTGATCGCGCATATCCTGAGTATTCACCGGCGGCTTATGTGAAGGGATCTTCAGATCTTTCAGATACAGGAGATTCCGGCTGAGCCATTCTCCGTAAGGAGCTTCAGATGCATAGGATGCCTTGAGCTCTTCATCGGAGATGATGCGCTTCTGCTTCGTATCCACCAGAAGGATTCTGCCAGGCATCAGACGGCTCTTCGTGATGATCTGATCTTCCGGAATATCGAGCACGCCGACTTCGGAAGACAGAATCAGTCTGCCATCTCTGGTCACATAGTATCTGGAAGGTCTCAGGCCATTGCGGTCCAGAGTTGCTCCGCACACCTCGCCATCCGTGAACAGCACGGCAGCCGGGCCATCCCACGGCTCCATCATCGTTGCATAGTAATGATAGAAATCCTTTCCGGCCTGGCTGATTCCCTGTTCATAGCGCCAGGATTCCGGAATCATCAGCATCATCGCCTTGGCCAGCGGCATGCCGTTCATGCAGAAGAATTCGAGCGTATTATCCACCATTGCCGAATCAGAACCGCTGGCATTGACAACCGGGTATATCTTGCCAAGATCCGGCTCCAGCACGGAAGAAGTCATGGTCTCTTCCCGGGCCAGCATACGGTCCGCATTGCCGCGGATCGTATTGATCTCGCCATTATGGGCAATCATCCGGTACGGATGCGCCCGCTGCCAGCTCGGCGACGTATTTGTCGAGAACCGTGAATGCACGATGGCAATTGCCGTCTGATAATCCTCGTCCTGCAGGTCTTCATAGAACTTTCTCAGCTGCATGACCAGGAACATTCCTTTGTAGACAATCGTCCTGGACGACAATGAGCAGACATACGTATTTTCGCTGCCCTGCTCGAATTCCCGGCGGGTCACATACAGCCTGCGGTCAAACGGAAGCCCTTTGGAAATGCCATCCGGCCGCTCGATGAAGCACTGCATGATGCATGGCATGCACTTAGCTGCAGGTTCTCCGAGTATTTCCGGATGAACCGGGACATTTCTCCAGCCGAGCACCTTCAGCCCGTTCTTTCTCGCAATGACTTCAAACGTACGGATCGAAAAGGTCCGATTGAGTTCATCCTGCGGGAAGAAGAACATGCCGACCCCGTAGTCGCCTTCTCCCTTCAGCTCAATTCCGCATTTCTTCGCTGCTTTTGAAAAGAATGAATGCGATACCTGCAGAAGAATGCCGACGCCGTCGCCGACCTTCCCGGTCGCATCTCTGCCTGCTCTGTGATCGAGGCGTTCCACGATCTTCAGAGCATCATCCAGAACGGCATAGTTCTTATGTCCGTCAATGTTCACGATGGTGCCGATGCCGCACGCATCGTGTTCCATACAGCAAGGTTCCAGCCCTGAGTGATACTGCTCCATGTTGTTCTCTCCCTTCCGCCCAGTCAAAAAAGCCGCACGAACACATCACGCGGCAGAATCAGGATGATCATTACGGTCAGAAAGCAGCTGTTCCATTATTTTATCCAGTCATGAAAAAGGCGTCAATTACCCATGAAATAAAAGAATCATTTTCTGAATACAGTTTCATCCTTCTGTCATTTCCCGGACAGTCTTCAGAAAGATCTCTCCGGTCGCATAGGAATCTCCGAGCGAATTATGAGCCGGAAAGTCCACATTCAGATACTTCGCAACCGTGCCGAGCTTGCGATCCGTCAGGAATCCCTTCGGGATCCGGCGGAATACATACCATTGCGCATCATAGATCGTATGGCCGCTGATGAGATCCATCCCGGCGCACCACAGCATCCGCAGATCAAACAGGATATAGTAGCCGACTAAAGGATCAGAACCGACGAATTCCCGGAAGCTGTCTGCGATCTCGGAGAAGTCCGGTGCATCTTCGAGAAACTCGCTGCGGATATTCGTGACAGATACCGCCCCGTCCGTCATCTCTTTATGCGGATTCAGATACGTATTGTAGGACTCTTCCGGTCTGCCGTTCACGTAGCGGATTGCCGACAGCTGAATCAGCCGGTCCTCATACGCAGAAAGACCGGTCGCCTCCGTATCCAGCACGACGAAGCGATCCAGCTGATGCAGATCGAAATTCCGGTCGATCCGGATTTCCGGATACGAAGGAAGATCGAGCGGGCTTTTCCGCTCATAGACGGAATCCGTCCGGTAGATCTCAAACTGCTTCACGCCATCCAGAGAAGCAACTTCCTGCTCCGGATGAGGCATGCGGCTTTCCGCAGATGCCGCAATGGTTGCCGGATCGAAGTCTTCGTTCTTCAGTCCGGCCTCCTTCATGAATGTTTCCAGCGGCATGCATTCCTTCTTTCCCCGGGCGCTGAGATGCACGCCATCCTGCGCAACCGCTTCGACCGTCCAGAATGTTCCGTGAATCGGCAGCTCTGCTTCCACAAGTGCCTGATATGACTGTTTTTCCATAGTGATTTTTTCTCCGTTCTCCATTCTACGCTGTTAAGATAAAACCGGACAGGAGAATCAGAAACATGCTGGAACAGAGACAATGGACTGCAGAATCAGAGATCCGGGAACAGAATGCCCTTTCCTATGTGCAGAAGACCCTCGGCCTTTCAGACTCCGATACCAGAACTGTGCTGAAATACCATCTGGCTGGCGTGAATCATCATCTGCTCGTGAAAGACACGATCATCCATCCTGGTGATGAGCTTGATGTCTCCATTCCAGATCAGCGGCCGGAAAAAAGTCTCCCGGAAGACATTCCGCTGGATATCCTCTATGAAGACGATCAGATCCTCGTCGTGAACAAGCCCCGCTTCATGACCGTTGCGCCAGCTCCGGGCAACTGGACCGGAACCCTTTACAATGCCCTGCTTGCCAGATATCAGAAGTTCTATCTGATCCACCGCATCGATCGCACGACCAGCGGCTGCATCCTGGTCGGAAAGAACAAGCACATCGCTGCCCTTCTTTCCGTCAATGAAGGGCCATTCCGGCCGAAGAAAACCTATACTGCCCTCGTACAGGGCATCATGGACCCGTCCGGAATCATCGACGCTCCGATCGGCAGAGACCCGGACAATTTCCGGCGGATGGCAGTCACGGACATCGATTCCAAGCATGCCTTGACGCATTATGAATGTCTGCAGACTTTCAAAGACACCTCAGAAGTGCGTTATCGCATCGATACCGGCAGAACCCATCAGATCCGGGTTCATTCTGCTTATCTCGGCCATCCTCTGCTTGGCGATACCCTGTATGGAGAACCATGCAATCTATTGGAAGAACAAGCAGCGATGCTGCATGCGGAGTCCATCACGTTCTTCCATCCCCAGAAAGAAAAAGAGATCACCGTCACGGCACCGCTGCCAGACGATTATCTCAGTCTCATCGAAGCATTGAAGCGGCAGTGATCCTGCCGTTTTCTATTTCATATTTGCAAGGATGCTTCTTAACTGCTCAGCAACCTTCTCGCTGCCCTTGCAAAACGACGCCTCTGCCCCGTACAGATTCGTCAGAATCAGCTCTTTCTCGGTGAATTGGAATACCTCTCTCATGTTCTGATATTCCTGCTCCAGCGTCAGATTCATCAAGAACGGATCATCCGTATTGAGATTCAGCTTCACGCCTGCATCATAGAGCTTCCGGA
Source organism: Anaerolactibacter massiliensis (assembly GCF_900290205.1). Classification (NCBI taxonomy): domain Bacteria; kingdom Bacillati; phylum Bacillota; class Erysipelotrichia; order Erysipelotrichales; family Erysipelotrichaceae; genus Anaerolactibacter; species Anaerolactibacter massiliensis. The sequence goes on from NZ_OLMH01000002.1 coordinate 1,488,754, forward strand.
CCGGATGCTCTTTCAGAGAAGGAAACGAAGACGCATAGATATTGCTCGTCGGACATACTTCCAGCGTCACGCCATGGGAAACCAGATTCTTCACGACATTCTCGTCGGAGATGCTCTTGACGCCATGGCCGATCCGCTTTGCGCCAAGATCAATCGCATACTGCACGTTGGACGCAGGTCCGCTTTCGCCAGCATGGATCGTGAACGGGATTCCGTTCTCCTTGGCCAGATTGAAGCAGGATTCATAATCAGACAGCGAATTGCCTGTTTCATTGCCAGCTAAGTCGATGCCGACAACGCCTTCCTTCAGATACTTTCCAGCCAGCAGAACCGTGTTCCGGTTCTCTGCTTCATTGTCAGTGCCATGCATCATGCAGAGCAGAATGCCTGCACAGAGATCCGGGTGTCTCGAAACGGCTTTCTTCTGTCCGGCAATCACTGCCTGCACCGCCGCTTCCATCGAAAGCGGATGATGAGACTGCGGAGAAAAGCGGATTTCTGCAACCCTGACTCCCTCCTGATACAGATCCTCAAGCAGTTCTTCCGTGCATTCAGACAGTCTTTCTTCTCGGTTCAGAAGCGCAAGCAGAATATCAAAGTTCGCCAGTGCTTCTGCCAGACTCATAGATTCTTTCAGCTGATGCGCACTGATCCATGCCCCATCGCTCATTTCTTCCGGAATCATGCCGTCTTCCCGGCTCCACTTTGCAAACAGGCGGGCTGGCATCGCACCATCAAGATGCAGATGCAGCACAGTCTTCGGATAATCCATCGCTGCAATCTCCTTTCAGAAATTCATCATACGGAAAGTATACAGCGAACCGGATCGGAGCTGAATGAAATTCAGCCCTTGAATCCGGTTTCTCCGCCGATGCTGTTAATGAACCATTTCTGCGTGAACGCAAACAGGATCAGCAGCGGAACGATGATGCCGTCTTTCTCCATCTTCGGCAAAGTTCCGTACATGGTTCCTGGTCAGTTTCCGGATCCTCTGGGAGATTCCGTATCCATGCCTCTCCTGCTGCAGGGAGAGCAGAATATAGAAGGCAGTCTCCGTCATCGGCACATAGCTCTTTTTCAGTTTTTCATCCATTGCGTTCCTCTTGTTATATCGAGTCTCGATGTATTTACAATATATCGTGCCAAGATATATTCCGGAATTTCAGAAAAAAAGCTCTCCTGTCCATCACAGGAAAGCCGTTATCAGATTGATTTGAGTACTTCCGAAAGCTTCGGGATCAGCTGTTGCTTGCGGGAGATGATATGCGGATCGAATCCGGAATGATCATCAAACTTCGTCTCGATGAGATCAGAGATGACATAGGAGAGCGGTCCGTAGTAGACAAACAGGGATCCTTCTCCCATCACATCGGTAAACAGCATGACCAATAGATCCAGCTTATCGGCTTCCTGTTCTTTCTCCAGGTTTGCCTTGAATTCCGGCAGGATCTTCTGCACGTCTTCCATATGGCTGTAGTTGGTCTGACCGATTGCGAACTTGTAGGAACCGATCGCATAGCTCTTGAGGTCACGGTTCAGAATCTCATGCGGCGTGGAATCCTTCAGCGCTACCGATGCGCCGAGCATCTCTCTTGCATAGGCATCAATGTTATCGATGCCAGCTCTTCTTGCCAGCCACTCTGCTGCCACGCGGTCCTGCTTCGTCGTCGTTGCCGACTTGAAGTTCAGCGTATCGCTGAGAATTGCCGACAGCAATAGTCCGCTCATATCCGCATCCGGCAGCAGACCGTTTTCCTGATACAGCGTCGAGATGATCGTGCACGTACAGCCGCAGCGGACATTGCGATACATGATCGGATAGTCGGTCTGGATATCGCCGATATGATGATGATCGATAATTGCTTCGATGCGGGCTTCTTCTACATGTCCGATCGACTGATTCGTGGCACTGTGGTCGACGAGCACGAAGCGGCGGTGCGGATAATTCACGGTATGGAATCTGGAAATCGCACCGACAATATTGCCTTCATGATCAAGAACCGGATAGGAGCGTACACGGGTCTTCGTCATCTTGGCAGCGACATCATCGACGAATTCATCTTCTCTGAAGGTCACGAGGTCCGTGGTCATCACATTCTCCACCGCATAGGATTCGGTCACGATGCGGGCGACATGCATGGTATCGTGATCAGTTTCAATCACGGCGCAATGATGGGCAGCGGCATCTGCGATGACCTCGCTGCCTGCTTTATGACCGCAAGTCAGAATCAGGCACCTGGAGCCGGCATCGATGACCATCTTCTGCTTGGCAGGATCCGAGCTCAGAATTGCGATGCCCCCATTGAGATTGAACATGCGGGCTTCATTCTCATCGAGCGTGATCACATGCACAATTCCGGTCGAATGGAAGTCCTCTGGCCGATATACGATCGTTCCGGCAATCGTGCGGGCGATGTCTTCCAGCTTTGCGGTAGACATTAGCTGGTTCAGATCCCCTTCCGGCTTGAGACGGACATAAGAAAGATTGGAAGTCGTGCAGATGCCGCACAGCTTGCCGTCATCATCCGTCACAAACAGCGACCGGTTCTGGGTCTGCAGCATCACATGCCATGCATGATGAACTGTCGCATGGCGGGAGATGATGGCAGGCTGGTCGATATCGATATCCTTCACCATCGTTCTGGCATCCGTCAGAAGAAGCGGATTTTCCTGGTGAAATCGTTTCAGAACGAACTTGGTCTCTTCATTGAGAGGGCCCTGGCGGCATGCCTGTGCAGGTTCTTTGCAGCGGTTCAGAAGATCTGCATACGTGATAGCTGCACAGATGCTGTCGGTATCCGGATGCCGATGCCCGGTCACATAGATTGTCGGATTCATAGAACTCCTTAGTTATCTGATATAAGAAAATACATCGGTATTCTGATGGTCAGGCAGGTCTTCTTCCTCATCGGGGAAGCCGATCGCAATCGAGCCGATGCACGTATAGCCATCCGGAACTCTGCACAGATTTCTCAGATCCATGTGCTCCGGATGATTGAGCAGGTCTTTCAGACTGCCGATCATGCAGGTCCCGAGTCCTTCATTCACGGCCGCATTCATCATCGAGGAAAGGGCAAATGCAGTATCCACCACAGCACTGACCGCATTGTCTTTCGCAAATGCGGCAATCAGCGTCGGCGCTCCGTAGAACGGATCATCCAGACCCGTCATCTCTGCCATGCGATTCAGAATCTCCTGATTCTGAATCACTGCGAAGAACCATGGCTGTTCTTCGCTCTGAACGCTGATTCCATAAGCTTCCAGATCATGAAGCTGGGCATCGGAAATCTGTTCTTTCCGATAATGAAAGGTTCTTCTGCGCTTCTTCAGCAATTCCTGATTCTGTTCCATGCAATCACCTTCTTCAGAATCATCAGTAGGTCAGAATCTCAACTCCGTTTTCTGTCATCAGGAACGTATGTTCCCACTGAGCACTGTCTTTGCCGTCTTCCGTATAAATCGTCCATTCATTATACGGATCAATCGTGACGCCTGCCCGGCCGGCATTGATCATCGGTTCGATCGTGAAGATCATGCCTGGCACCAGAACCATGCCGGTATGAGCCTTGCCGACATGCGATACGAACGGGTCTTCATGGAATTCGATGCCGACGCCATGTCCGCCGAGTTCGCGCACGACACTGTAGCCCTTGGAATGAGCATACTTCGAGATCGCGTAGCCGATATCGCCGACCGTGCCCCATGGCTTTGCGGCAGCAGCGCCGATATCGAGACACTTCTTCGTCTCTTCGACGAGTCTGCGCCGCTCTTCGCTCACTTCGCCGATCATGAACATCCGGCTGGCATCGGAGTAATAGCCTTTGTAGATTGTCGAGACATCGACATTGATGATGTCCCCGTCTCTTAACTTCCGGTGTCTTGCCGGAATTCCATGGCAGACTTCATCATTGATGCTCGTGCACACACTCTTCGGGTAGCCCTCGAAGTGGTAAGGAGCACAGATGGCACCATGGCTGTGCGTGTATTCGACGACGATGTCATCGATTTCCTGGGTGCTCATGCCTTCATGGATCTTCGCAGCAACTTCGTCCAGGACACCGGTATTGATCTTCGAGCTTTCCCGGATGCCTTCAATCTGGGAAGGGCGCTTGATGAGACGTTCCGACGGAACGGTCATATGTTTCCGGCGGCATTCTTCCATGCGTTCCCGGATATGTTCCGGGATCGGTTCGGTTTCAAAATAACTCTGAATCTGTTCTTGTTCTGTCATAGCAAATCTTTCTAATGATCTGTGCTGCCGAACCCGCCGACGCGTTCTCCTTCTGCTTCGTCATCAAGCGTGATGCCGAACGGCAGGAAGATTCCCTGCACCATTCCATCTCCGGCCGAAAGGCTGACGGTCTTTCCTTCATGCGTATCGTTCGTCAGCTTGCACCAGATATGACCCTCATTCCGGGCAGAATAATAATCGCTGTCAATGATGCCGACGGTATTATTCAGCTGCAGACGATAGCGGAACCCGAGACTGCTGCGCGGAAACAGCATCAGCACATATCCAGGATCCATTTTAGCACGGATTCCGGTCGGAATACGGATCTCGGCTCCTGGCGCAAGTTCAAAGGCGACCGGTGCACGGAAGTCATAGCCGGCCGATCCTTTTGTTGCACGCCTTGGCAGCTGGATCGATTCATAGATCTTCTCTGCTTCTGCGCTTCCGGTTTCCGGGGAAAACTCGTGCCAGTCCTCAAGGAACTGGCTGAGACTTACTTTTTCAAACTGTGCGATCCGCTCCATAATCACTCCTGTTTCAGTTCCAGCATCAGGTATTTCACGAACAATGCCAGCGCATATTCAAACGGATATACCGTAAGCTTCATATTCTCGCTCAGGAATTCCTGGTCCGGGTACAGAATCGTATGCACCATCTTGGCCGTGACTCCCGCCATATTAAGACTCTTCATATAGGCAAGCAGCTTATCCGGAGCCAGCGAAGGCGCCGAAGGATAATCTTCCTTCGCCGCATCCGCGAACTTTGCCAGAATCAGGTCTCTGCCCTCTTTATACGTATACACCCTGGTCGGATCTGCTTCGGCAAAGTCCATCAAGTTGTCGAGAAAACCGTAAAACATCGCCTTGTCGGTAAGCACCCGGGCATGCTGCTGGGCAAGCAGACGATCTGTGACTACCTGGCTGCTGCGGAAGCGCTCATTGAGATTCCCGGCAAGCTTGATCTTCGCTTCCAGAATCAGAAGATCTCTCTGGAACCGGGCAAACCAGTCTGGAAGCTTGGTCAGTTCAAAGGTATACTTCACGCCGTCAAAGACGTGGAATGCCTTCATCGTATCATAATATCCGAGGGCTTCCAGCTGCCCGATCACCTTCGGATCAAACGACAGGAAGCTGCCGGTTTCTACTTTCGGGAAGATATACGTGATATGCGAGCGATCCATGTAGCACGGATGCTGTGGTTCGCTGTTGAGATCGAGTGCGATCACCTCATCGGCTCCCATCTGCAATGCTTCATCAATCGGCAGGTTGTCAAAATATCCGCCATCGATATATTCTTTTCCCTTGAACTTATGAACCGGGAAGGCCGGATAGGCACTGGCAGTGGAAATCAGCCAGTCCACCCCGTCTTCTTTCATCATTTCCTTATTCACATATACCGGTTCCTTGGTCCGGTGCCTGCACACCACGCAGCCGAAGTCTATATGACTTGCAAAGAACTTCTCGGGCTGATAAAGCTTTCTGATATACGCAATCAGCGGAGAGATATCTGCTCCCTTGTCTTTCAGAAAATCTTTTGCGAAGTTCATGATCTGCGCCCGGTCATTGATCATGTCCTGCAGATCCATATCAACGGAAAAGGAACCATTGATAATCTGTTCCTGCTTCAGATTATGCCACATGGTGTCCATTGCTTTGTAATCCTTCTGAACGATCAAGGCTGCATTCAGGGCGCCGATCGAAGTTCCGGTCACCAGATTCCAGTCGTCCTGTCCGATTCTCCAAAGGGCTCGCACTGCCCCGTTCTGATAAGAGCCCCGGGTACCGCCGCCAGCCAGCACAAGTGCTTTCTTCATACCAGATCCTCCCTCGTGGGTATGATAGCATACGCCCTGCGAATGTCTCTCTGCAATTGCCGCTTTCTGTCGTTTCGAAGCAGGAAACTGAGTATAATGAGGAAGCAAATTCCTAGGAGGGAAAGATATGAAACTGAGAACAGCCGTTTTCTTCGGCGGGGAATCTGTGGAACATGAGGTTTCCATCATCAGCGGACATCAGGCCATGGAGGCTCTGAATCCGGATAAATATGAAGTCATTCCGATCTATGTCGCAAAAGACCGCAAGCTCTATGCCGGAGATGCCCTGCGGGATATGAGAAATTTCCGCGATCTTGATGAAGTGAAGAAGATGTGCACGCAGGTCACGCTGGCCAGCATCGGCAATCAGGTTGTAATCCAGCCGGTGAAGAGCGGCCTATTCGGAAAGAAAGATCTCGGCACGATCGATGTGGCAATTCCGGTCATGCATGGCACCAATGGCGAAGACGGGACGATCCAGGGACTGTTTGAGATGCTCAAGCTTCCTTATGCAGGCTGCGATCTGATCGCCGCGGCGGTCGGCCAGGACAAGGTTCATCAGAAATATATTCTCTCCGGAGCAGGACTGCCGATCACAAAATGGTTCTGGTGCTATGGCAGCGAACTGGAAACAAAGAAGGATTCTATCCTGGATCAGGTTCATAAACTGATCTATCCGGTCATTCTGAAGCCGGCCTGTACCGGTTCTTCCGTCGGCATCTCGATTGCTCATAACGACGAAGAATACCTGAAGTGCTTCGAGAACGCTGCTCAGTATGATCTCAAGGTCATCACCGAAAAAGTCGTGAAGCCGATGCGGGAAGTCAACTGCTCCGTGCTCGGGGACTCATTCCACGCCGAAGCATCAGTTCTCGAAGAAGTATTCCATTCTTCCGATGATGAACTGCTGGATTACAAAGATAAATACCAGGGAGGCTCTAAGGGTGCCAAAGGCGCCAAGGGATCCAAAGGCATGGCAAATACCTCCCGCAAAGTTCCGGCAGAACTTCCGGACGGCGTCACGGAGCTCATTAAGAACTATGCGCTGGAAACCTTCCGGGTGCTCGGTTCTTCCGGTGTCTGCAGAATCGATTTCATGATGGATGCTGAGACCAATACCGTCTATGTCAACGAAATCAACACCATTCCGGGCTCTCTGTCTTTCTATCTCTGGGAAGAATCGGGTCTGAAATTCCCGGATCTCATGGATCGGCTCGTTCAGCTTGCGCTGGACCGCGAACGCCGCAGATCCCGCATGATTTTCTCGTATGATACCAACCTGCTCTCGACTTACAGCGAGAACAGTGCCAAGGGAGCGAAGCGCTGAGCTTCGCTTCTTTTCAGAAGAATAAGGAGACAGAATATGCAGGAACCATTCTGGACCAGAAGATCCATTGTTTTCTTAGCAGCCTTTGCGGCCTGCTTTCTATGGGGATCTGCTTCGCCATGCATCAAGATCGGCTACAGCCTTTTTCAGATCGGTGCTGACGATACGCCTTCCCGGATTCTCTTTGCCGGGCTTCGTTTTTTCCTGGCCGGGTGGATGGTCGTCCTCTATGAAAGCATCCGCAATCACTCCTTTTCGCTTCCGAAGAAAGGAAACTGGCCGATGGTTCTGAAGCTCATGTGCTTCCAGACGATCGGTCAGTATATCTTCTTCTACATGGGTCTCGCCCATACTTCCGGCGTGCGCGGATCCATCATCAATGCCTCCGGTACCTTCTTCACGATCTTCCTCTCTGCCTTCGTGTTCCGCTTCGAAAAACTCACGGTCAGAAAAGTGGTCGGCAGCCTGATCGGCTTTGCCGGCGTCATGTGCGTGATCGCCGATCAGAGTGCCTTCACTGGCGGATTGCGTCTGGATGGAGAAGGAGCGATGGTCATCGCTGCCATCAGTTCATCCATAGCCGGCAACCTGATCAAGCGCTATGGTCAGAAAGAGGATCCTGCCATTCTCAGCGGCTGGCAGTTTCTGCTCGGTGGTGCTGTGATGATTCTCATCGGTCTGATCTCCGGCGGTCATCTGCATCCAGTTTCCTTCTCTGCCTGGATTCTGCTTGCATACATGGCATTCATCTCGGCTGGTGCCTATACGCTCTGGTCGATCCTGCTACGCTATAACGATGTCAGCCGCATCTCGATTCTCGGCTTCATGAATCCGGTGCTCGGGGTTCTGCTTTCGGCGGTTTTCCTGAAGGAAGGAGAGGAAGCCTTCACGCTCTCCACCATGCTTGCAATCATTCTGGTGACGCTCGGAATTTTCATCTCTGATTCGAAGAAGCACTCCCGGAAGAACGCCTGAGGGTTCCCTTTTCAAGATGGTCTGCTATAATTCCCTTAGAAGAAAGAGAGTGATCTGAATCATGTCAACACCACATAACAATGCAGAAAAAGGCGATTTTGCCAAGACTGTTCTGATGCCTGGCGACCCGCTCCGGGCAAAATTCATCGCTGAACATTTTCTGGAAAATCCGAAACTTGTAAGCTCTGTCCGCAACATTCTTGCTTATACCGGCACCTATGAAGGAAAACCGGTATCTGTCATGGCCAGCGGCATGGGCATGCCGAGCATCGGCATCTATTCCTATGAACTGTACAAGTTCTATGAGGTCGAGAACATCATCCGGATCGGTTCTGCCGGTGCTTATACCGCAGATCTGAACTTGTTCGATGTCGTTCTGGCAACCGGAAGCTATTCTGAATCCACTTTTGCACTGTGTCAGTCCGGCGACCCTGACGACACTCAGTATCCTTCTGAGAAGCTGAATGATACGATCCGCGCTGCAGCCGCAAAGCTTGGTATCCCTCTGCATGAAGGAACGATTCATAGCGGCGATGTCTTCTATGCTGAGCCAGGCGCAGTCGATGAGAACAAGATCATCTGTGAGAAGCACTGCTTATGTGCAGAAATGGAAAGCTTCGCACTGTTCCACAATGCCAAGGTTCTCGGCAAGAACGCCGCATGCCTGCTGACGATTTCCGACAGCCTTGTCACCCACGCAGAAACTACTGCCGAAGAACGCCAGAACTCATTCACCCAGATGATGAAGGTGGCTCTGGAAACTGCAGTTCAGCTGGATCAAGAATGAGCGAACCGCCAGGTGAATCTCCTGTTTTCTGGCGGAATCTGATGGTGTCTGTCAACCGGAAATTTATGGTGAGTTGCAGAACTAAACGCAACTTTGCATAAGTTAATGCAACTACCCCCTGAAAGTTGGTATTCAGAAAGAATATAATCTGATTAATTTACCGGAAAAAGTAAGGCTAACTTATGTTTTCCGGTATTTTCTATGTCAGAATACGAATGGGGAGGACGTTTTAGGTCATGACGAAAATGATACCGCAGCCGCCTTACTTTTTCGGATAAAGTTATGTCGACTGGTATCTGCTGGTCTATTCGGTGGTCAGATACAGCCGTGACAGGGCACTAACCGACGACTGGTGTGCCGTGCTTCAGTTTGCGCAGATGTTTGATGATCGTATTGACTTTAGGCCTGGATCCGGATGGATAAATGCCATATATGTAATGTCTGTTATCGAATTCATTCTCACAGACATCTCCCATTTCGTAATAATCCCAGCTTTCGTTATATACGAGAGACATGATGAGATCCGGGCCGCATTCAGATTCATACCCCATCACATAGCACCAGCGTGCGCATTCGATATCCCAGATCCACATAATCACCTGTGGATTCTCAACATCCTTGTAGAGAGGCAACACTGTACGAAGAGTGAGGAGAAGCTCATCAGATTCAAAAGTAGTGTGGTGGTTTCTCATTTCAGTTTTCCTCCTTTTCACAGAAAAGCCATGTGGACTTCAGAGATTGATTCAGCTGGACAAAACGAGGATCAATCCATCTGATACAGAAGTACTTCTCGATTACGTCCTTTCCCAGAACGGAGCTGAATGCCTCAAAGGGTGAGAGGTTATTCAGCTTTTTTCTGCGCTCGCTGTTGATATGGCTATACATGTAATCAATAAACCCCTGATCCAGATCATCAAATGATGTCCCTTTGGGCAGAATTCTGCGTACGTATTCATGTGTCACTTCACAGCATCCCTTCTGATAGGGCGAAGAAGGGTCGCAGTAAAACACCAATACACCGAACTTTTCAATCTCTTTCGGATCAGAGAATTCAGAGCCATTGTCAAACAGCCAGACGGAAGGAAAAACTTGATGGAACTTATCGCAGCCTAATGATTCATACAGGCTGTTAATGATCTGAGTTACAGACTCCGAATTGTTATGATCCCGCAGGAATCCGATCTGAAAAGACCATTGCCGCCAGGTGAGGGTAAGAATGCACTTTCCTCCTTTGACCCCTTCAACCGTATCTCCTTCTAGGACAGGCTCATCCGGATGCTTATCCATGTATCTTAAAAAGTCATCGTAAGTTCGGCCGATGCGGCAGCTGCGATCTACCTTCTTTTCCACGGATTTCCGCTTTCTCGGCCTCATTCGCACAGTTCGTGGCATATCGATAGGGCGAGCAGAGATCAGCCCGGCATTGACCAGGATATAAGCCTGACGCTCAGAAAAATTGAATACCTCTGGTTCAGAAACCATGATGTGGTGAATAGACTGACCTTTGCGAATGCGCGGAGAAAGAAGCACGTCGGCTTCATGAATCTCCTGCTCCGTGAGATTCAGACCTGAACGGGAAGAAGAGCGCAGTGTTCGGGCGGCTTCCTGTGCTTCTGCTGCTTTGTAGAAATACTTTGTCAGAGGGCACTTCCCATGGATAAACTCATTGCAATGGTTGCACACATAAGGAGGGCGATCCGGTTTGGGGCATACTTCTTTTCTGTAATCCTTGCAGACGGTATTGCAGTTGATCGATCTGCAGTGAGCACAGGATTTCCCTCTTCTTCGGCATGTGGTTTCCATTGCTGCGCAGAGATTGCAACGCTTGCATTCTTTGCGAAACGCACAGCTGTTCCTGCTGAAACGTCCAGGGCGGCCATCTTCAACTCGGAAATGCCTGATCTCTCTTGAAACGGTAGAAGTGGTAACACCAATCTTACGAGCGATGGCAGAAAGAGATAATCCTTCTGAAAGAAATGATTGGATCTGCATTCTTTTATTAAGATCCAGCTTAGAAAAAGCAGTCATGATGAAAGTTCCTCCTAGTTCTTTCATCGGCTATACCTGACCTGAAATCATTATTCGGAATCAAAGCAACTGATTGCAACAGCATCATGGTTTCTGTTTCGATTAAGTTAATGCAACAGATCCCTTGCGTTCACTTCTGCAATTGAGTACCGGAAATTTATAAAAAATTTCCGGTTGACTCCTCCATTTGCCCATGGTATATTATGTAGGCACTGTGAAGACAGAAGCACACTTGGCAGACTGAAGAAGTACTCAAGAGGTCGAAGAGGTGCCCCTGCTAAGGGCATAGGTCGGGGTTCCCGGCGCGAGGGTTCAAATCCCTCCTTCTTCGCCATTCAAGTGGTTCGGTGGTGTAGTGGCTAACATGCCTCCCTGTCACGGAGGAGATCGCGAGTTCAATCCTCGTCCGAACCGCCATTCTAGTGCAGATGTAGTTCAATGGTAGAACGCCACCTTGCCAAGGTGGACACGGCGGTTCAATTCCGCTCATCTGCTCCATGTGTAAGAAGATCGCATGAATCTGCGATCTTTTTTTTCGTCTGGTTCTGATCCGTATTATTTCTGAGACAGCTGGTTTTCCTTATATTCCTGCCGGCTTTCCCCATGAAATCTTTTTCATACCTTCTATGCATTTTTCCGCAATTGTCCAGAGAAACCTGGTCTATACTGCAGGATCCGTATTGATAAAATGATGCTATGTCTCTATCTCTGCTGCTGCAGCCTATCGGAATTGTCAGAACTGATTTTCCGGATAAATTCGGAATTCCCCATCAGGGGACCATTGTTTCTTCCCTGCCTGGGACGATCATTCTGAATCCGGAATATCGGAAGGAAGGCATTCTGCGCGGATTAGAATCGTATTCGCATCTCTGGGTGATCTGGGCCTTCAGCAGATCCTCCGGCTGGTCCGTGACAGTCCGGCCGCCGAGGCTTGGCGGAAAGAAACGGCTTGGCGTATTTGCTACAAGGTCTCCGAACCAGCCGAACTCATTAGGACTGACGGCAGTGAAAATCAGCGAAGTCAATGAAGCTGGCTTTACCATCTCGATACTTGGTGCTGATCTGGCAGATGGTACACCGCTATATGATATCAAGCCATACCTCCCTTACTGTGACAGCATCCCCTGTGCATTGCCTGGCATCAGTGCCGGTCCTCTGCCCCATCTGTGCGTCCGGATTCCGGAAACACTGCAGGAACTGATTCCTGCGGATAAACGTTCCGTTCTGATCAGTATTCTGCAGCTTGATCCAAGACCCGCCTGCCAGCATGATCTGGACCGCATCTACCACATGGAATATGCAGGCATGGATCTCTCTTTTCAGGTTCATGATAACATTCTGGAAGTGACCGGGATTCATGCATGTGCAGAAACAGAAACAGGCAAAGAACCGCATGATTTCTGAATATCCTTCACTCAGGCAGACAGAAAAAAGACAGAACATAATCTTCGCACATTCTGTCCGTCTTCACTGCTGCAGAGAACACAGCAGCTTTCTCAGTCGATTCTGATTTCGTCTGGATTCTGAACCTCCCGGATCTTCAGATGATCGCCATCCGGTTCAGCCAGGAACAACCTGGCTGGCTGACCTGGCTCCGCCGTAGTAAACGGGAACGGAATATTCGTTCCGACACCGACATTTCCTTCATGATCCATTGCGATGAGAGAGATATTTCCGCAGGAGCCTTTGCGCTTCTTCAGAAGTGAAGTCAGATCAGCGACTGCGCCTTCTGCTGCTTTCTGCACCGGTTCTCCATCCCTCATACGGCGGACGACTTCAGAGCTGAGGGCTCCCTTCATGATCTCTTCGCCTACTCCGGTTGCGGCAGCAGCACCAATTTCCTTGTCCGCATAGAAACCGCACCCGACGACCGGGGTATCTCCGACTCTGCCTGCATGTTTCAGAAACAGACCAGAAGTGCTGGTGCAGACACAGAGATTTCCGGTTTCATCTTTTGCCAGGAAGCAGACCGTATCATGGGTTTCCTTATAGGCAGACAGATCTTTCTTTGCGGCATTTTCCTTCAGATACTTCTGCTCGGATTCAGGTGTGAGGTTGTTGCGGCGCTCGAAGTGATGTTCTTCCGCGTATGCGGCTGCGCCGGTACCGACCAGGAAGTTATTGAATTCCGGTTCGGAGAGAGACTTTGCAATGGCTGCAGGAGAACGATAGCCTTCGAGGTCTGCCACCGCTCCGAAGCGCATTGTCGTGCCGTCCATATATCCGGCATCAAGTGTCACATGGCCATCTTCATCAGGAAGACCGCCATAGCCGATGCAGCTGAAGAGCGGATTGTCTTCGACATCCTGGCATCCCGTCAGGGCAGCATCGCCTGCTGTTCCATGATTCTTCAGAAGTTCTGCTCCCTTTGCAGTACCATTCAGGGAGAGCTTCCAGGTACCTATAATCGACCAGTTTTTCATCAGTGATTGAACGCATCCGGAAGATCGTTCTCAAGCAGAATGGTGTCTTCCGCTGCGGCATTCTGCCACAGATATGCGAATGCCTCCTTTACTGTATGCATGACTAATACCTGATCCATGTCAAACCCGGATTCTTTCAGTCCTTCATAGATCGGTTTTGTCTGAGTTTCGCCAACCAGGATCACGCGGTCGGCACAATCCTTCATCTGGGCACCGAACGCATGATTGTATTCATTCTGCTTCGGGCCGAGATCAATCATGCCCGGAGTCACGATCCACCTCTTTGACGGCATTCCGGAAAGGACTTCCAGAGCCATATGGGAACCGCTCGGATTGGAATTGAATGCATCATCGATGAAGTGACGGCCGTTGATGATCTTCTGTTCCAGGCGGTGTTCCACCTGCTTCATGGACTTCACGCCCTTCTGGATCACCGGCCAGCTGACCTGCAGATATCTGGATACAGCGATTGCCGAGAGAATATTCAGGATATTGAGCTTGCCGAGCAGCTTTGTCTCAAACGGAACGCGTTCCTCGCCATGAACGAGCGTGAAGAAAGTGCCGTTTTCGGAATACCGGATATTCTCTGCCCGGTAATCTGCGTCTTGATTATCAATGCCATAGGATACTGTCTTCACGGAATTATGAATGCAATAATTCCGGATGAAGTCGCAGTCATAGTTCAGGACTCCGAAGCCGTCTTCCGGCAGCATCTCGATCATCTGCATCTTCTCATGGATGATGTTCTCCTGGCTTCCGAACGTTGCCAGATGCTGAGGGCCGATTGAGGTGACAACGCCGATCGTCGGATGGACGAAATTCATGAGCTCCGTGATGTCGCCGACATGATCGGCACCCATCTCGCAGATGAAAATCTGATCGATCGGCTTCAGATATTCCCGGATCGTGCGGGTAATGCCCATCGGGGTATTGTAGCTGGCCGGCGTCATGAGACTGCAGAACTGCTCCGAGAGCACTGCCTGCATCGCATTCTTCGTGCTGGTCTTGCCATAGGACCCGGTGATGCCTATGCGGATCATCGTATCGTGTTCGGCCAGCTTCTTCTTGGCATCATTGATATACCACTTCTTGACTGCGTTCTCGATCGGGGACGTGATCAGCGCCATCGGGAAGATCAGCAGCCACGGTCCGAAGTAGGACATTGCAAGCATCAGCCACGTGTTGAGCCTCCGGTAGCGGACCAGCAGGATGATCTGGATCATTGCGTACAGAATGGCAAGCACCGCAATCTGGCGCTTCACACGGTCCGTATAGACAAGCGGCTTGATGTACTGCTGCTGCTTCTCTCTGCGAAACAGCACGATTGCAAGGGCTGCGGCAATCAGGATGCATACGATCAGCACTGCTTCGGTGGAAAGCTTCATGCAGGAGAAGGCAACTGCAACAATGACCAGGGTCGGAATCAGTGCCCTTCTAGCTCCTCCTTCGAGGTTTTCTTCGATCCAGCTGACATAGCGGCCGAGTTCATAGCGATTCTGCTGAAACATATGCAGCGCATGCTTGGCTGGCACCAGGGCTGCCAGGATGACAGCCAGAAAGTACAGCAGTTTAGTAACGGTTTCGATCATGCATGGTCCTCTTTCAGGAAGATATCGAGTACACGGTTGAAGCGCTCCGGCTGATGCCAGTAGGCAAAATGGTCATCGCCTTCAAAGATCGCTAAGCCTGCATCCGGCATTTCCCGTTCCATCTGTCTTCCCATTTCCAGCGGAACGGCAGTGTCATATTCTCCCCATACCAGCAATACCGGGCAGACTACCTTGTTCAGAATCGGGCTGACATCATCATTGACCACTTTGACGAAGGTAGGTCTCATGACGCCTTTTGCATTCCGGTAGTCTTCAGATCCGGAACGGTTCTGAAGCTCTTCCAGCTTCTTTGTCTGGCCGGTTATCTTCAGGAACCACTTCCCTGCTTTGTACAGAGAAGTCTTCATCTTCTGCTTCTCGGTTGGTTTCGGCTTGATGCCAGCGGCGCCGGTCAGGCACATCTTCCGCACTTCAGAAGGATGATCTGCCGCATAGCGGATCGCCACCCGGCAGCCGAAGGAATGGGCAATCAGAATCGGGTTCTCGATATGATTCTGAGCAATGAAATCGGCCAGAAAATCTTCATAGTCGCTTACGCCCCATGGCTCCGGCGGAAGATCGCTTTCGCCGAATCCTGGAAAGTCGAGATTCCATACGGAAAACATCGTGCAGAGATGATGCTCGATCTGCTCCATCATCTGCATGTTCTGTCCCCAGCCATGAAGCAGGATAACATCTTTTCCTTCCCCGCTCTTGCGATAGGAGGTTCTGACCCCTCTGAATATCCCGTATTGCGTCATATGCGTTGCTATTTTATCGTAAAAACGCTCCTGCGTTAAGCATAAGAGCGCTTACTTAGCCTTGCGGGAAGACCTTGCCTTCTCGCGGGCTTCCTGTTTCTTCTCTTTTTCGAGAGCCTTGCGGGCCTTGGCAGGGAGTTCTTTCCAGATATGGAACTTCACGCCATCGGCAAGATTCTCAGCTTCGATGTGATAGCCATAGGTTGAGCATACTTTATAGACAATGGAAAGGCCGAGGCCGAACTGTCCGTCTGTTCCTTTCTCATATGCCTTGAAGAGCTTTCCCATGCGGTCTTCAGAGATCTGACTGCCGTCATTGATGACCGACAGTTCGCCAGGATGAAGCTCAATGCGGATCGTGGTTCTTGCATAGCGCAATGCATTATCTACAAGGTTCTCAACGACAATCCGCCATGGATCCTCATCGCCGTGGAACAGGACACCCTTATCCAGATCTGTCTCAAACGAAATTTCCGGACGGATGACTTTGAGTCCGAGCAGCACTTTATCGATGACCTCATTCATGTCGAGGGTATCCCCTTCCGGACAGTCATCGAGCAGATATCCCATCTTGTTCAGAGCGATCAGAGAACGGACTTTCTTCTCAAGACGATCGGCATTCTCGATGATGACATCAACGGATTTCTCAAGCGTCCCGTACGGATAGATGCCATCCTTGATGGATTCGCCATAGGACTTGATCGTTGCGATCGGCGTCTTCAGATCATGCGAGATGTTCTGAATCATCTCCTGCTTCTCTTCATTCTGCTTCTGAAGTTCCGCCTGCATCTCCCGCAGGGCATCGGCGACTTCGCCGATTTCATCCCGGCGGTTCACAGTGAGAACGGCCGGTTCATCATTCTTGATCTTCGTGATATAGGTACGGATCTGATTGAGCGGGTAGATCAGGCTCGCAATCCAGATCGTCAGCAGGATGAACAAAGTCAGTGCCACCAGCATGTTCAGATTGACGATATTGTTGACGAGCAGACTGCGGAATTCAAGTTCATAGGAACTCGGCATCAGCGAGATCATGTATCTGCCGTCAGTCAGCTTCGTAATCGTATAGAGCACCTGCTGAGAACGCTTGCCGGTTTCCGAGAACATATAATCCCCGCGGGTATCAGAAAGAGAAGGAAGATTGGCCAGGATACTGGTCTGTTCTGCTTCCGTGAATTCTTCGGGACTGAGGTAATAGAACGATCCCTGATCAGGATCATAGATCGCGCTCAGGATGTCCCCTTCTGATTCTTTCGCTCTTGGCGGCAGTGTGTCCGGATTCTGGTTCAGATACGTGACGAGCGTGGTCTGCGATACATGCAGCGTCCGATACATCTCATTCCAGGTGAACTGGTTGATGGTCGGCGAAAGAAACGTGAAAATGAACACCGTCAGGGTGAAGATGACAAGAAACAGAATGCTCATCAGCTGCTGCGTCAGATTCAGTTCGCGCAGCCACATCCGGAAGCGTTTCATCAGCCGAGCCGGTATCCGAAACCGTAAATGGTATGGATGCTGAGATCAGGCATCTTCTTGCGCAGTCTTCTCAGCGTATCGTCGACTACCCGGTCGCTGCCGAAGTAGTTGGTTTCCCATACTTTCTCAAGGATCTGATCTCTCGAGAAGGCCGTGCCTCTGTTCTTCACGAACAGCATCAGCAGTTCGAATTCCTTCGTCGTGAGGTCAATCACATTGCCGTCGCGGTCATAGACCGTGCGTTTGGATTCATCGATCGAATAGCCATCCGTCTCCAGTCTCGTCTCTTCGTCTTTATACGTTCTGCGGATGACATTATTCACGCGCAGCACAAGCTCCTTCGGGGAGAACGGCTTCGTGATGTAGTCATCGCTGCCCTTTTCCAGGCCGATGATGCGATCGAATTCCTTATCTCTGGCCGACATGAAAATCACCGGGACTTCCGGGTTCACGCGTCTGATTTCCTCGATCAGATCAAAGCCGCTCTTATCGCCGAGCATGATATCGAGAATCCACAGATGAACGTCATCATCTCCCGTATGAAGCTGAGCTTCATCAAAGGTCAGGTAGGAACGGACTTCATAGCCTTCCTTCTGCAGATACTGCTTCACAAGCTCATTGAGATCTTTCTCGTCTTCAACAATGCTGATTACTTTCTTCATGGACACTTGCTCCGCTGTAATCATATCACATTCTTCTAAGAGCCTCTTATCTCCATCAGATGGGATTGTGCGCTACAATAACCTCATGAATAAACTATTTCCTCTGGCTGCTTCGTGCAGCCTCCTGATATCGGGGTGTTCTGCTGCATCAGTCCATTCAGAACCGGAAGCTCTCTCGCTGATGATCGCTACGGATCTGCATATGCTGACGCCGGAATACATGGGCGGAATCTCTTTTCAGAACATGCTCGCGAAGTCCGACATGAAGCTGACCGAATATGCCGATGTGCTCACGGATGCGCTGATTGAGCAGGCGGAAAAAGACCGTCCGGATGCGCTGATCCTGACGGGTGATCTGACGTTCAACGGCGAGAAGAAGAGCCATATGCTGCTGGCTGAAAAACTAAAGCAGCTGGCCGATCAGGGAATCCGGGTGCTGGTACTGCCTGGCAATCATGATATTGAGAATCCGAATGCGGCAGACTGGTCCGGGGACGAAGCAGTCAAGGCTGATGGCATTACGCCAGATGAATTCCGTTCGATCTATCAGAATGATGGCTATGCCGATGCAATCTATACCGACCCTTCCAGTCTCAGCTATGTCTCTGCCCTCAGCGAAACGTGCTGGATTCTGATGCTGGATAGCGCGGAATACGAGAAGAACAGCATGGTGAGCTATTCCGGCGGAAAAATCCGGGAAGAAACCATTGAATGGCTGAAACCGATTCTGCAGGAAGCAGAGAAAAGCGGCATCACCGTGCTCAGTGCCATGCATCATTCGCTGACGGATCTGGTTCCTTCCAGCGATGCTTATCAGATTGAAAACGCAGACGAAGTTCAGAAGCTCTATGCAAAGTATCATGTCCAGGTCAACTTCTGCGGTCATACCCATTTCCAGGCCTGCCGGAGCATTGAAGTATCCGGCATCGAAGAGACAGATCTCATGACCGGAAGTCTTGATGTCTATCAGCACCTGTATGGCACAGTGAAGCTCACCACCGGAGAATCGCTGGAATACCACGCAGAACCATTGGACATGAAGGCATATGCAGAAGAGCATCAGCTGAATGATCCGTTCTTCGAAGACTTCGATGCCAATTCTTCTGCCGTCTTCCGAACCCGCGTCGTGCAGCGGCTCACGGATCTCTTTGCGGATACCGGTCTTGATGAAGAAACTCAGAAAAAGCTTCTCGATCTCTTCGGAGAAGAAGGAGAATACCTGTTCTCAGGGCAGATGGGAACGTTCCGTTCGATGTTTGAAGGAAGCGAGGACGAAGCTCTGGTAAAGTCTCTGCCAGGAAAAGATCAGGCGCTATTCCTGGATAATCTGAATGAATATCCGGATAACATGAGGGATGTCACCATTTCCCTGAAACAGCAGTAAAAAAAGGCTCAGGCGTGACTGCCTGGGCCTGATTCCTTTATGCTCCGAACTTCCTGCGCACGACATCGGCAACCTTGCCGACTTCTTCTGCACAGATCTCATCCGTCTCTGCTTCTGCCATGACCCGGATCAGCGGTTCTGTTCCGGAAGGACGGACGAGAAGTCTGCCGTTTCCGGCAAGTTCTGCATTGACTTCTTCAATCGCCTTGCGGACTTCTGCATCTTCCATCGCATCGTTCTTGGAAGTGACTCTGACATTGACCAGCAGCTGCGGATAGATTCTGAGGCCTTCCATCAGCTCGCTGATCGTCTTGCCGGTTTCCTTCATGATCGAAAGGATGACCAGAGCAGTGACCAGACCGTCGCCGGTGGTCTCATGGGCTTTGAAGATGATGTGGCCGCTCTGCTCGCCGCCAACCTGATCATCATCGCTGCACATCTTCTCATAGACATACTTATCGCCGACCTGAGTGCTGGCTACCTGGATACCTTCGCGCTCCATTGCCTTGAACAGGCCGAGGTTTGCCATGACAGTGGTGACGATCGTATTGTTCGTCAGCTTGCCGTGATCGCGCAGATACTTCCCGCAGATATAGAGCACGAAGTCCCCGTCGACAAGTCTGCCATCCGGGGCGACCATGATCTGACGATCAGCGTCGCCGTCAAACATCAGGCCGAGATCATAATTGCCATGCTTCATGAATTCCACGAAGTGCTCCGGATGCGTGCTGCCGCATTCCGTATTGATGTTGATACCGTCCGGATGATTGTTCACCATCGTGATATCTGCACCAAGGGCTTTCAGGGCACGCTCAGCCGTGAAGGAAGAAGATCCGTTTGCACAGTCTGCTGCCAGGCGGAAACCAGAAAGATCAACCGGGAATTCCGTCGTGACCCATTTCAGATAGTGCTCGATTCCTTCCGGATAGGAAATGACCTTCCCGATCTCTCCGTCCGTGCGGTACTCGATGGTCGTGAGACCGTCGATATAATCTTCGATCAGACCTTCAATGTCTGCCGAAAGCTTGATGCCTTCTTTGGAGAAGATCTTGATGCCGTTGTCATAGAACGGATTGTGGCTCGCACTGATCATCGCGCCTGCCGCGAAATCTTCTTTTCTGGTCAGATAAGCGATCATCGGCGTCGGGCAGTATCCTGCCAGGTATGCATCGCACCCTTCTGAAGCAATTCCTGCTGCCAGTGCGGATTCCAGCATGTCCGAAGACAGGCGGGTATCTTTCCCGATGAGAATGCTCTGCTTGCCGTCCTTTGCGAAGTAATAGCCGAGATAACGCCCGACCTGGAATGCCTTGAACGCAGTCAGCCCTTCATTGGCTCTGCCCCGGATTCCATCTGTTCCGAAATATCTACCCATTGTTCACTCCTGTTCCTTCCGATGTACTGGAATCATCTACGGTTTCACCGAGGACATTCAGCGTCAGCGTCGACTGATTCAGCGTGTACTTCACCAGGCCGCCGGAAGGCTGTTCGACTTCAAGCGGGAATTCCTGGAGACCCGGCACTGCGTCTTTCATGTCGATGTAGACATCGATGTCATCTGCGGTGATGTTTGCAATATTCTCTTCCGTTCCGAATACCGTCACGCTGGTCGTCGTGACATTGTCGACCGGCGCTGCCTTGTAGTTATTCGTATTGTTGCGGTATTTGATCGGAACGCCATCGATCGTTCTGCTTACGCCTTCCCCGAGCGTCACGGTCATCGTGCTCTGGTTGATATCGCTGGAATTGACTCCGGTAGGAAGGGTGATCGGGCGAAGAATCGTCGAATCCTTCGTGATCGTGCTTGCATTCAGGGTAACGACTACTTTATCAATCTGGCTCAGCACGGATTCCGGTCCGTAGATCGTGACTGCCTGCTGATCCGTTTCAATGCTGGCAATGGCCTGCCCGTCCGGCACATCTCCGCTGACTTCAATTTCAATCGGCACTGTCTTGTTCGGGGAAGTGACCGGTACCGTCACGCTGACCGTGGAAGGATAGATGCCTGCATCGACCGGCTGCCCATTGGAATCATAGGCAATCAGCTTCGCATCCTGCGTAAACTCTGCTGTCTGGCCGCTGACATCGATCAGTGCTTTGACAAAGGCAATTGTGTTCAGCGTTTCCTTGGAAGCACGGACATTGACCTTCGTATATTCGAATACCGGAGTACCGAGCGAATAGATGCTGTCCATCTTATCCGTATTGATGAAGTCGTAGCTCAGATCAAATGTCTGGGTCGTCTTCTTTCTCAGCGTGATATAGCAGTTCGTAGGCTTGACGGTAACCGTAACGCTGTCGCCGAAGCCTTCAGTCGTCAGTTCGACTTCATGGGTTCCTTCGGTCAGACCTTCCAGGTCTGCTACCACGACTCCGCGGGAATTCACTGCCGCAGTGACGCTGGACGCGTCTCCGGAAATCGTGATATCTGCCGTTTCCGGAAGTCCGGAAAGCTCAAAGGTATCCGAGTTGTATTTTGCCGTCACAGTCACGGAACTGAGCGTGCGGGAATTCTGCATCGCATTGGTATACAGCGAAGACTGGCTGTTGTAATTGACAATCACATAGAACAGAATTGCCAGGATCAGCGAGACCAGCTTGCTGTACTTGCGGCTGAACAGCGTCTTGTCCAGAAACGCTGAGAACCAGCGCACAATGCGGACCAGACCATCTTCAACATGCTGGTAGGTGCTGGCAACTTTGCGCGACTGACTGGCGATCTGATTCGCCATTTCCGTCTTATGCTCGCTCGTTCCGCGTTCTTCCTGGCCGTTCTTGTCGAGTTCGCTCATTTCCGGCTGCCTCCTTCCTGCTGAGAAGAATCATCAGAAGTCTTACTGGACTTCTTCTTGCTGTCGATCGAGTCGATCACTTCGAACGTCTTGTCCAGATCCTCGTTCATGCCCATCAGCTCGCCGAGGTCGAGCTTCGTCGTATCAAACTGGGAATCCTGATTCTGAGAACTCTCTGATTCCTTCTTCACTTCCGGCTTCCTGGCCGAAGAGAATTTCTGATACGCTGCTTCTCTTGCTGCCCTGACCTGTTCCGGAGTCATGCGCGGAGCTGCTTCGACTGGTTCCTGAACTCTTGCTTCAGCTTCCAGGCGCTTTGCTTCTTCCGCTGCCTTGCGCTTGCGTTCGGCTTCTTCAGCAGCTTTACGCTGACGCTCGGCTTCTTCAGCCGCTTTCCGTCTGCGTTCTGCTTCTTCCGCTGCTTTCTTCTGAGCCAGCTGTTCCTGACGGATGGCTTCTTCTTTTTCTCTCAGTTCTTCTTCGTGCTGACGTTCTTTCTCGAACCGCTTCACGGAATCATTTTCCGGATAGCTCGGGGCAGGTCTTGCCTTCTTGTGCGGAAGCTTGATCTCCGCTGCCTCTTCATCGAGCTTCTTCATATTCTCGTCTTCATCCGAGATGATCACTTCCGGCTGCTCTGCCGGGATGACTTCTTCAGCTTCGATCTTCTCAGGCTTCTGTTCCTTGGCTTCCTGCTTCTTGATCGCGAGTCTCGAAAGGACACCGGTATTGCCGGTCTTTCCTTCCTTCTTCAGTTCCTGGGTGTCATCGATGATGACTTCTCTCGGCTTTTCATTGTTCAGCTTGCGGCCGCTGCCGTGGACTTCAGTTTCTTCTCCGCAGATGACTCGTAAGAGATAGTCTCTCAGCTGACGGCGGTTCACGGAAATGATCTTGCCGCCTTCGGTAATGGAGACTGCTCCGGTTTCCTCGGAGACGACAATCGTCACGGCATCCGTGATCTCGCTGATACCGATCGCTGCCCTATGCCGGGCACCGTATCTGCCAGGAAGTTCCAGATTGGTCGGCGGGAAGTATGCACTTGCGCAGGCAATCTTGTCACCCTGGATGATGACTGCACCATCATGAAGCGGTGTGGAAGTCACGAAGATCGAGGTCAGCAGTTCTGCTGTCACATCCGAATTCAGCTTCGTGCCGGTAGCGATGAAATCATCAAGCGGATGATTCTGCTCAATGCAGATCAGAGCACCGGTCTGATCCTTTGACAGCAGCATCGTCGCAGTGACGATCTGATCGACCAGGTTTTCTTTCTCATTGCCAGTCAGGGTCGTGATTCTCGAGAACACATTCGTCTTGCCTAATCTTTCAAGCAGAGATCGGATTTCCGGCTGGAAGATGATGATGATCGCAAGAAAGCCCCAGTTGATGAACATGTCGGTCAGATACTGAACCGTCTTCAGACCAAGAAATTTCGCAATGCCGTCAATGATGATGACGAGCAGAATACCTTTGAAAATCTGGATCGTCTTCGTGTTCGAGCGAACCAGACGGATTGCATAATATAAAACGAGCCACATGATGAAGATATCCAGGAACATCACAGTGATAGTCCGGATATTTTCCAGGGTCAGGCTGATGTTATAACTCGACAAAGTCGTGATCTCCCTTCGCGGTGAATATTATATCATGACCTCCGCCATCCCGACATGGCTCCGGGAAAATCCCCAGGGTCTGGAAAGATGATATGATGAGAATCTGCAGGGGGAATTTTCATGAAACAGAAGACTTCAGAACTCGGCACGATGCTGATCGTGATTGCCGGGAATATCATCTATGCGCTGGCGGTGAAACTGTTTGTGATGCCAGCTGATCTGATCACCGGCGGATCAACCGGAATTGCGCTGTTCGTCAACCGGATCTGGCATATTCCGGTGTCTCCGTTTCTGCTGATCTTCAATACGATCATGCTGGTATGGGGATGGAAGACACTTGGAAAGAAGTTCGCGATGACAACCATCCTTTCCACGTTCTCGTATCCGCTTGCGCTGAGTTTCTTCGAAGTCGTTCTGAAGGATGTCGTGCTGACGGAGAATACGATGCTCAATGCGGTATTCGCAGGGCTGGGCATCGGAGTTTCGCTTGGATTAGTCATCCGTTCCGGTGCCTCCACCGGCGGCATGGATATTCCTCCCCTGGTCCTGAACCATTATTTCCGGATTCCGGTTTCGTTCTCGCTCAATGCGATGGATCTATGCATCCTGCTGCTGCAGGCATTCTTTCATACGCCTGAGAAAACACTTTACGGAATCATCGTCGTGCTGACCTACACGATGACGATGGATAAGCTGCTTCTGATGGGGACCACCCGGACAGAAGTCAAAGTCATCAGTGCGCACTCTGCGGAAATCCGTCAGGCAATTCTTTCCGAAGTCGACCGCGGCGTCACGATTCTCGAGGCAAAAGGCGGATACAGCGGAGAACACGAAGAGATGCTGCTGAGCATCATCTCCGACCGGGAACTCCCGAAGGTTGAGAAACTCATCCATGCCATTGATCCGGAGTCTTTCCTGATCGTGAGCAGAGTCACGGAAGTCGCCGGCCGCGGCTTCACCCTCAGCAAGCAGTACAAGAACCGCACATAAAAAGCTGGCTCCTTTAACAGAACCAGCTATACTTCCTTATTTCCAGAGAACGTCCGGATAGACACCGGTATCTTTCAGGGCCTGGATTTTTGCGACCACATCCGGCTTATCTTCCTTGTAGGTGACACCGAACCATTTGTCCGTGCTGGAAAGCATCTTCACGGAGCACTTTCCTTCCGTGACAAGCTGTCCCATCATCGTCGGAATGACATGCTCGCACTTCATCGGGTTCTCAGCCAGATGATCCTTCAGGAACTGCGTGAAGATCGGCTCTGCTTCGTCGAAGATCTTCGGTGTGAAGCCCCAGAAGTTCATCGAAACAAGAGCAGTGTCCGGAATCGTCTTCCAGCTGTCGCCGTCTTCATAGACCGCATGGCCGTCTTTCAAAGCGATCTTCTGGATCTCGACGATATGGGAGAGATATCCATCCTTCTCCTCGCAGAGACCTCTCGTGACGGTTCCGTTTTCGGTCAGCGTATTCAGGCAGCGGAAACCTACCATCGCATAATGATCATCTGAGATCTCATTCTTCAGGTAGTCATAGATCACCTGATAGGCATTCCGCCCATAGAAATCATCCGCATTGATGATCGCAAACGGGCTGTCCACGATACCCTTGCATGCAAGCAGTGCATGCGTGGTTCCCCATGGCTTGACTCTTCCTTCCGGAACGGAGAATCCCTCCGGAATATTCTGCATATCCTGATAAGCAAAAGCCACTTCCATTCCGCCT
This sequence comes from Anaerolactibacter massiliensis, assembly GCF_900290205.1. Taxonomy (NCBI): domain Bacteria; kingdom Bacillati; phylum Bacillota; class Erysipelotrichia; order Erysipelotrichales; family Erysipelotrichaceae; genus Anaerolactibacter; species Anaerolactibacter massiliensis. The sequence continues at coordinate 1,514,338 of NZ_OLMH01000002.1, forward strand.
GCTTCCACGCGATCGGTCAGCGCCTTGCGGAAGAGTTCCTCATGTTCTTTCTTGATGATCAGAACGACTTTGCGGAAACCTGCCTGATAGGCATCATAGATTGAGAAATCAATGATCGGTTCGCCATGGCTGCCGACGCCATCGATCTGCTTCATGCCTCCGTAGCGGCTTCCCATTCCGGCCGCAAGGATCACAAGCACTGGTTCTTTTGACATAATCCTTTTTTATCTCCTTTTTGCTTGACGTGTCCATTATACCATCCGGAAGGGCTTACAGAAGGTATGAAACAGGATTGCTGAATGTTCCTTCGAATTCTTCTTTTTTTCGGTTAAGATAGAAAGCAGAAACGAGGCCGTTATGAAAGAACTGATTCTTGCCAGCAGATCCCCGAGACGAAGAGAACTATTGCAGAAGTGCGGAATTCCTTTTACGGCAGATGCTGCAGATCTCGATGAGACCATCAATCCGGGCAATCCCCTGCAGGAAGAAATCCAGGCTCTTTCCTTCCGGAAAGCAGAAGCAGTCCTGAAAAGACACCCGGACGCAATCATCATCGGCTCCGATACGATCGTGACCATCCATGGCGAAGTGCTTGGCAAGCCGCATGATCATGAAGATGCAAAGCGCATGCTGAGAGAACTATCCGGAACGACGCACGAAGTCATCACCGGTCTCTGCATCCTGTCGGATCGCCGGAACTATCAGACCGTCACGGTTAATCAAGTATCCTTCTTTCCGCTGTCGGAAGAAGAGATTTCTTCGTATGTGGAAAGCGGAGAAGCAGATGACAAGGCAGGTGCCTACGGAATCCAGGGATTAGCAGCCAGATATGTGAAGTCCATTGAAGGAGATTTCTACTCGATTATGGGTCTTCCGGTATCGCTGGTCTATGAAGAGCTCAAAAACCGAAATTCCTATTGAAATGTGCAGATGATCTGATATGATATTAGGGCACTCGCCGCTTTAGTATAGTGGTAATACGCATCCATGGTAAGGATGAACGGGCAGTTCAATTCTGCCAAGCGGCACCATGTAAAAAGACCCTGTGAGGGTCTTTTTCTTTTCATCAATGCTCCAGATCTTCTTCCCGGATCCTTGCATAGAATGGCGCAGCCGAAGCAGGAAGTTCATGGTTATTCACTTCCAGCACTTCCTGATTCAGAAGATTCCGGTAGGATCCGTCTTTCAGTTCCGTCTTCAGGCTGGTGCTGCCATTGACTGCAAAGAGTCCGTAATAGACTTCCGGTCCGAAGGCCGCAAATTCCATTCCGGTCTCATTCGGAAATACCTGAACCGACCACACTGTTCGAAGTGTTTCTTTGCGCAGAGCATTCAGATCAGCAATCCATTTTTCCAGTTCGATAGAACGGTTCTTCCAGCCTACCGGTTCTGCTTCAAACAGAGAAGGCAGATGCGTTTCATAAGCCTCTTCGCCAGCATAGAGAAAGGCAGCCCCAGGCAATAAGAACGTGAATGCCAGCCAGTTCTTCTCGGATTCTTTGTTCACGGCTGAAGCGATGCGGCGGCAGTCATGATTCTCCAGGCACCAGATTCTGGACAGATTTCTCGGATATTCCGTCATCGTATAGTCCAGCATCCGCTGGAGCGGAAGCAGATTCCCATGATTCTCCGCATCATCCCATTCCGGACGCAGATCATACGGATACAGGAGATCGAACGCCTGGCAAAGCTCGCTGTCGCTGACGGCATCCAGTCCCTGTGCCCGGACCATTCTCACTAACGGCATATCCACGGATTCGGCCAGCCACAGAAAGTCCGGATTGATTGCCGCGACTTCTCTGCGCGCTTCGAGCCAGAAGTCCAGCGGTACCAGGGAAGCCACATCGCAGCGGAAGCCATCAACGCCCTTCTCTGCCCACCTCTTCAGCATGGCCAGCAGTTCTCTCCGCAATCCCGTGCTGGAATAATCGAAGTCATAGATATCCGACCAGTCCGGAACCGAACGGACGACTCTGCCGGTTTCATCGCGGTGATAGAATTCCGGATGTTCCTTTACCCAGGGATGATCGCAGGCGCTGTGATGGATGACAATGTCCATCATGACTTTCAGCCCGCATGCATGCGCTCTTTCAATCAGATTCATGAAGTCTTCCATCGTGCCGTAAGCAGGATCTACAGCATCATAGTTCCGGATGGCATACGGACTTCCCAGCGTTCCTTTGCGGCCTTCAATGCCGATCGGATGAATCGGCAGCAGATAGACATAATCAAAGCCCATCTCTCTGATGTGAGAAAGCTGTTCCGTAACATCGTTCAGGTTTCCATGCGGACCGAAGTCCCGCGGGAAAACCTGATAAATCGAAACTGGTTTCATAGGTTCTCCTTGTTCTTCTGATACAGGATATACATGCCCTTTCCGGCAATGTCCGGATCATACAGGTCAATGCTGGAGGTCTCATTGGCAATCACTTTGCCAAGTCCGCCGGTTGCGATGACATAGGCACCCTGGTCCTTCAGCTCCTGCTTCATGCGCTTCAGAATTCCTTCCACGCAGCCAATATAGCCATATACGACCCCTGCCTGCATGCCGGAAATCGTATTCCTGCCGAGAATGCTGGCAGGTTTCTCGATCTCGATTTCCGGAAGCTTCGCGGTGCTGCTGGTCAGGGCCTGGGCACAGATATCAAGACCCGGAGCGATGACCGTATACTGGAAGATTCCTTCTGCAGAGACATAGTCAAACGTCGTTGCCGTGCCGAAGTCCACAATGATGCAGCTGCGATGATAGGTGTAGTATGCCGCAACCACATCCACCAGCCGGTCGGCACCGACTTCCTTGGGATTGTCATTGCGGATCTGGATGCCGGTGCGGATGCCCGGACCGATGATCATCGGTTCTTTCTTCAGATACTTCTTCACGGAAGAAGTCAGCGCATACATGATCTTCGGAACCACCGAGGAGATGATGACGGCTTCGATATCAGAAGCAGAAAGATTCAGAGAATCCAGGAATTCCTTTTCGACAATCCCGTATTCATCGCTGGTTCGCGGCGTCTTCGTGGTCAGTCGGAAGCTGGATTCTGAAATGCCGTCTCTCATGAGCTGCATCTTGATGTGCGTATTTCCTGCATCAATCGTAAGAAGATAGGATTTCATGCATTACCTCCCGGATACTGCCGCAAGGATTTTCTCAGCAGTTTCTTCCTTGCTCAGCAGACCAAGTTCTTTCTTTCCTTCCGCGCTGAAGATCGTGACCTTGTTCGTATCCACTGCAAAGCCTGCGCCTGGTTCTTTCACATTGTTCGAGACAATGTAGTCACAGTGCTTCTTCTTCAGCTTTTCCAGAGAACGCTGCTCCGCATTCTCCGTCTCCATCGAGAACCCGACGAGGATCTGCCCGACCGGTTTATGTTCGCCAAGTGTTGCAAGAATGTCCTGAGTTCTCTTCAGTTCGAGCATTGCATCGCCTTCCTGCTTATGGATCTTCTCTTCAGAAGTTTCTGCCGACGTATAGTCTGCCACGGCTGCAGCAAGGATCATCAGATCCATGTCTTTCTGCAATGGCAGCACTGCCGCAGCCATATCTGCCGCAGAAACCACCGGAATCATATGCACGCCGCGGAGATCTTTCAGATGATTCTTTCCAGCTACCAGCGTCACCTCAGCACCGGCATTGCGAGCAGCAAGCGCCAATGCATAGCCCATCTTGCCGGAACTATGGTTTGTCAGATACCGCACCGGATCAATCGCTTCCTGAGTCGGTCCGGCCGTGATCAGAACCTTCTTTCCTTTCAGGTACGGATCCTTCACGAGCAGCTGCTTCAGAGCGTCTTCGATCTCATCGGCCTCCGGCATTCTGCCCCTGCCCATATCGCCGCAGGCCAGATACCCGCATTCGCTCTCCAGAACATGCATGCCATATCTTCTGCACTTCTCCAGGTTGTCCTGGGTAGCCGGATTCATCAGCATGTGCGTATTCATCGCCGGCACCAGCAGCTTCGGGCATTCTGCCGCAAGGAATGTCGTCGTCAGCATATCATCGGCAATCCCATTGGCCACCTTCGCGATCACATCTGCCGTTGCCGGCGCAATCACGAATACGTCTGCCTTCTTGGCAAGGCTGACATGATGTACATCCGGTTCATATTCCACGGAGAACATGTCGGTGATCACCCGCTGATGAGACAAGGTCTGAAAGGTCAGCGGCGTGACGAACTTCTCGGCTGCCTCGCTCATCAGCACATGGACCTCATAGCCCTGTTTCGTGAGGCTTGATACCAGCCCGCACGTCTTGTATACGGCAATGCCGCCAGTCACGCCGACGATCACGCATGGTTTCTTCTCTTCGCTCATGATGCAATTCCCATCCTTTCCATCTGAGGATTCAGCGCTCTGGCCAGAGCAGGAATGACTGCTGCAGCCAGGATGATCTCAAGAATTCCGTTGCTGGCAAGAACTGCCAGAATCACTGCTCCGACCGTGATTCCTGCGGCATTGGCATACTGAGTTCCGAAGAAGACCCAGATCAGTCCCATGACCAGCAGCGTGTGCAACAGCGTATTGACCGCTGCCGAGATGCTAGCAGCTTTCACCACACTTCCATGATGTTTCCGGATCCACCGGTACAGTACGCCGGAGAATGCCCCGAGAATCATTCTCGGTCCGAAGGCAATCAGAATGCTGGCAAAGTTTCCATGCACTCCCCCGATCGTGATGAACGGGCTGAAGCAGAAACTCGTGATGCCGGGCTGAAACGTTGCTTTCAGCATACTGGATAATCCGAAGATGAAGCCGGTCATCGCTCCGAACCCCGGCCCGAGCACGATGCCGGAGAGAATCACCGGCAGATGCATCGTCGTGATGTTGATGGCACCGACCGGAATAAAACCGATCGGTGTAACTGCCATCAGGATCTCAATTGCGACAAAAAAAGCCGCAAGAGTCAGCTTCTGTGTTTTCTGTGATCTGTTCATGTCTTTTCCTCCTGCCGCTCCACAATGGATGCAGCGAATCATGAAACTGCTATCTGCCGGTCATTCAGAAATCCGAGTCCGAAGATCACGGTTTCTCTTCCGGTATTTTTATTATACGACTCTGAGAGTTTTTTCACAGTCTTTAACATGTTTTCTGATGTTCTGATCCTTGCAGACATGAAAAGCTGTGAAGAAATTAGATCCTGATCCAGGAGATTTCTTCACAGCCTCAGTGCTTCTGATTCAGTTCATGGTGCCAGCTGCACTGTTGGGATTATACATCTTATGAATCTGCTCATCGGTCAGCGTGATGCCATAGAGCTCACTGTAATACGCTTTGACATCAGCCGTGATATCGATATCCTGGAACAGATCCGGATACACTGCCTGAGCAAGCCACTCCAGAGTCATCGGGGTATCGACACCAGGCGTGTAGGTGCGATAAGTGCCAAGCGGCATCTTGTATACACGATGATCCTGAACAGCTTTCACCGTGCTCCAGTCATCATCGCCGATGGCATTATTGTAGAGATCATCCGGCTGGGTCTTCGTGAAATTCGTAATGATAATGACATCCGGATTCCATTCATAGACCTGTTCCATCGTGATCGTGGCATTGCTGTTATCAGCCGAAACGGATTCTGCCGCATTCAGAGCGCCGACCGCATCACACCACCACTGGCCGAAGAAGCTGGAACCGGAAGTGACCATCGTATTTTCATCATACTGGTACAAGAACAGAACCTTCTGTTTCTCATCGTCTGATACCGTGCTGACAGTCTGCTGGATCTTGTCATAGATCTCATTGCTGTAGGTATCGACGAGCGTCTCATGGCCTGCTGCGCGGCTTGGATAGATCTGATTCAGCAGTGCAATCCATTCGTTATATGTCCTGATGCAATCATAGTTCCACTTGGTCGGAGATACTGCCACTGCTGTGATCCCCGCATTTTCCAGACGTTCCCCTTCGGCCGTATTGTTGGCATTGTAGAAGACTACATCCGGATTCAGAGCTGCGACAGCTTCCACATTCAGATCATCGCCATTCATGATATCGGTATCAATATTGACGATATCCGGATAGATCTCAGAAAGGATTCCATTCCTGGCAGCGTTCATGCTCGCAGGTTCCATCGCCTTGATCGTTTCCGGAGAATCCAGATATACCGTCAGAACCGATGCCAGCGGCAGGATTCCTGTGATCACGACGCTCTCAGGATCTGCTTTGACTGTTACCGTGCGGTCAGCATGATCCGTGATCGTGACATAGCCGTCTTCTGATGCAGCAGCAGAAGGTGATGACTCTGCTGATGCGCTCTCTGAAACTGCTGATGCGGAAGCTGATGGCGTCTCTGAAGAAGATCCGCACCCGCTCAGCATCACCATGGAAAGTGCTCCTGCCAGCAGGAGCTTTCCGCTTGTTCTGAAGAATTGATTCATCATGGTTGTTCAGCCTTTCTATTGTTTGCTTCTCATTGGCAGTATTTTCTGCCACTCGATTGTATCAGTTTAATCCCAGATTGCAATTTCAGAAACAAAAGCGTCTTCCTATTATGATCAGAAACTGGATATCCGTGTCTTTTCCGCATCCGTCAATATTCTGATTCTGGAAGATTTCCTGTTTTTCCCGGATCATTCAGAATCACCAAGTGTGGTGTGGAAACTGGTGCAGCGCGGACGGCTCCGGCTTTTCGTTATGCCACCGCAATTCTGAAAAGCACAGAGAAGATCGACGATCCTGCATAGAAAAGCGGCATCACTAATTTGCTGAGCAGATCAATGATGCCGCCTATTCAGGAATCAGTTATTCCTCCAGGAAATCTCTGTCAGTCAGGCATTTTCCCCTGTCTGATTCCGGAGCATCTTCAGACTGAAGACTGCTGCCGTCACGGAAATCAGAAACATGCCTGCATTCCTGCTTGATAGCTCATCCGAGGTGAGAGGAACAGATCGTGCTGAAGACGGAGAATTCACGCTCCGGACCGTACTTCGGGCAGATACTGTTCCTTCTGAGAATTTCGGATACAGCACAAGCTGATAGACCGATTCTTTGCTCACCGGATCTTTCCCGGGAAGTTCAAGGGTTACGTGCTGAAACCATACCGGTACCTGGTCCTCACGGGTTCCCTGTCCTTCCAGTTCATAACAGCCAGGCGGCAGATTCCGGAATTCTGCCTTTCCTGAATGGATTCTGCGGATCTGAGGCTGAACAGATTTGCCCGCATCCTCACTCAGGCCAGCTGTGAGAAAGCTTTGTTCCGAAGAAGCATCTATCCGGCTCAGCCGGAATTCTGCTCCTTCCAGTTCTGAACAGACCGTGATCGAGCAGGTTGCCTCTTCTGCAAGAGAAGAAATGCATACCTGCAGGATCAGGATCATCATGATCAGAAAACACCTATGCTTCACGAACCGAGATGACGCTTCACACCAGTCAGAATCATGCCGATCAGGATCAATGCACTTCCGGCAATCATGATGGCACGGGTTCCGCTTCCGCCGGTTTCCGGAAGCACAATGCCTGGCTTATCAATCACGTTGATGGTAAGAATTCCGCTGACGGTACTGCCGCTGCAGACGGTTCCGGTTCCATCCTGAACGCCTTTCAGATTCTTCAGTGAATGATCTCCCGGGTCCGTTCCGTATTCTGCCTGAATCTCAAAGCGCAATGCATGTTTCATCTGTTCTGTATCTGAAACCTTTGCAGTTCCTTCCAGCTTGTTGTAGCCGACCGGAGACTTGCTTTCTTTCAGAATATAGGTTCCTGAACCAAGCCGATCCGCATGGAAGTGATACCCTTCCTCATAATTCAGCACATCGATCTTCTTCAGTGCTCCTTCTTCGAGACGATACAGCTCAAACTCTGCTCCTTCCAGACGGTTATTCTCTCTGACACTGTCCTTGTACTTATTGATATCGATCTGGTAAGTATAGATCGTTACCGTAGCCTTCGGAGTCATACTGACAGAATCTCCGGTCCCATTCGGATTGCTGGAATAGGTCAGCTGCGCTTCATTGCGGCTTCCGCTTCCTCCGATCGCTGCCTGCTCTGTCAGAACTGCGCGATAGATGATCTCAATCCGGTCTTTCGGATCTCCGGAAGAATCCATTCCCTCCGCATGGCGGAAGAAGACATTCTTCAGATAATGATTGTCTTTTCCAGGCTTTACCGTGAATACCAGCTTCTGTCCTTCTTCTCCATCTGCAAGAGACACCTCATACCAGTCCTTCGTGCTCAGCAGATGTCCGTCACTGTAGCAGAGCACTTCAATCGATTCCGGATCAATCCGAATTCCCGCCGAAGGAATATCCGTAATGGAATACTGGTAGCTTTCATAGCTGTCATAGTTTTCCGGCAGAGTGCCAAGCAGTCTGAATTCCATCTTCTCTCCAAGCGAGAAGTCTGCAGTACTCAGCTCCTCGTTTTTACTGTCTCCGTTTGCCTGCAGATGCGATACCGTCTTCTTCAGTTCCGGCACCCGGATCTTCAGCTGCTGCTCCAGATCCTCGTCCAGGATTCTCAGAATGAACTCCGTCGAAGCTCCGCCTTCCTTCCCCTCCTGGGAACCATCACGATCCTTCAGCAGATAGTAGCCAGGATCAAGATTTGAAAATTTATATGTCTGACTTGGAGCAACCATTTGAAATGCGATTGCATCTCCCAGGCTCTGGCTGATTTCTCTCAGAACTGTTCTTTTCATCTCAGGATTGTTGATATTTGTGATCTTGGCATTGAGTCCTTCTGCCCAGACTACCGGATCAAGCTTGCTGAGCTCCGAGTCAGAAGCGATCCCGCTTCCCCATTCCGGATTGCTGAGGATTCTGGTGTTCTCCTGCAGGGTAACCTGGCCAGTCAGAATCTGGTAGAGTTCGAACGTATGCGGAACGTCCTGATCATTGACGATGGTCAGAGATCCTTTTTCCGTATCTTCTGCATAAGCAGGAAGAATAGCCATGATCATGGCGGCCGCAAAGGCGAGCAGAATTCTGCATGAGCGTGTGAGTGAAAGCATTGTTTCGGTCCTCCTTCGTGTTCCCTGCAGAACAGAAAAACTCCGGAAAAAGACTCTGAATGCAGTTCATTCAGCCATTCGGTTTCCGGAGTTATATTTCTATGATGCAGAGCTATGATGGCGAGTCAATCATGACTCGGCCTGCAATGAGACTATAGCCGAGAAGAATCTCTGTCACAATGGGTATGCGAAAGGTTTCCGGCTTGATACAAGCAGAGGAACTTGAAGATACCATTTTCATTTCCCTGAAACATGGAATCCGCTACAATAACGGCAGAAAGAAGGATGGTTATGAGATATCTGGTAGTATCAGACATTCATGGAAGCCGCAGCGGTGCAGCCTTGGTTCCGGAGCTATTCCATGAACTGCATGCGGATGCGATTCTGTGTCTTGGCGATGTGCTGTATCACGGGCCAAGAAATAATCTGCCGGAAGACTATGCACCGAAAGAAGTGATTTCAATTCTGAATCCGCTGGCTCCCCATATCTTTGCAGTACGGGGAAACTGCGATGCAGAGGTCGATCAGATGGTGCTGAATTTCCCGCTGACCGCTGACTATAATGAGTTCCTGCTCGGGAGCCATAAAGTGTTCATGACGCATGGACATGTCTATGGTCCGGATCATCTGCCGAAGCTTGTTCCGGGAGATATTTTCCTCTATGGTCATACGCATATTCCGATGGCAGCAGTCACGGAAGAAGTATTTCTGCTGAATCCGGGTTCTGTTTCTCTTCCCAAGGGAGGCCATCCGAAGACCTATGCAGTACTGGAAGAAGAGGAGTTCACGATCTGCACGCTCGATCGCAAACCTTATCTGAATATCAGATTCTGAGAAAGAAAAACGGTTTGCATGCCTGGGTATCTGCTCAAGGATGCAAACCGCTTTCTGATTATCCGAGATAGCTGACCGCGCTGTTTCCGGCGATCTGTCCGAAGACGATGATATCCGTGACGGCAGTACCGCCAAGACGGTTGCCGCCATGAACCCCGCCGGTCACTTCGCCTGCAGCGAATAAGCCCGGGATTGCGATTCCGTCAGAATTCAGGACTTCTGCATTGGAATTGATCTTAAGGCCGCCCATCGTATGATGGATGCCCGGAGTTACCTTGATTGCATAATACGGTGCCGTATCAAGCGGTTCCGCAAAGCTGGTTCTGCCGAAGTCCGGATCTGATCCGGCTTCCGCATATCCATTCCATGTGGAGACTGTCTCAGAGAGTACCGCAGGATCAATGCCGATCTCTTCGGCCAGTTCTTCTGGTGAATTGCCGGTGAATGTATAGCCAGCGTCAATATATCCCTGAATCACAGCCGAAGCATCGACCATCTTCTGATCGATGATGAGCCAGGCACTGGCATCAGTCTGCTCAATTTCTGCAGCAGACACTTTGTCGCGGGTGCTGACCTCATCATAGAACCGCTTTCCTTCCTGATTGACCAGAATTGCTCCATCTCCTCTCAGGCCTTCGGTAATCAGATGTGCATTTCCGTCCTCATCCAGATGCACCGTCGGATGAATCTGGATCTGATCCATGTCTACGGTATCTGCACCGATTTCCTGGGCAATGACAATCCCCTGTCCTTGCGAACCTGCCGCGTTGGTTGTGCAGAAACCCGCAAGATCCGGACGGTATTCCGTGACCATATCCATGTTGGCACCGAATCCGCCAGCCGCATCGATGACTGCACGGGCATGAATGGTCACTTTGTTTCCATCTGCGCCTTCCGCTTCAACTCCTGCAACCGCCCCGGAATCATCGGTCAGAATCTTCTTTGCCGTCGCATTATACATAATTTCAATGCCGCGGTCTTCCACATTCTTTTCCAGAATCGGAACGATATAAGCACCGACCGCAAGCTTCTTCCCGTTTTCATCTTCCGGAGAATGAATCCGCTTGACGCTTGCTCCGCCAGCAGCTCCTACCAGGGTCAGATCTGCATCATGTTCATGAAGCCACTCAATCGCACCTGCGCTGTGATCCGTAAGGGTCTTCACGAGATCCGGATCGTTGATTCCATGGCCGCCGATCATCGTATCCAGGGCCATCAGTTCAGGCGTGTCGAAGTATTCTGACTGACCCGACTTCTGCCATTCGTCCCACTGCTGCTGAACGGTTTCAGCAAGAGAAGTAATGGCTTCATTGTCTGCCCAGTCTTCTGCCGCCGTCTTAAGTGTCTTTTCCACTCCGGCAGATTCCTTGAACTCCATCTTCTTCTGTTCCGGTGTTCCGGCAGCGTTCAATCCGCCAGTAGCCCGGACGGTATTGCCGCCAGCCATCGGCTGGCTTTCCAGAATCACGACCGTTTTTCCTGCATCTGCAGCAGTAATCGCTGCTGTCATTCCTGCTCCGCCGGCACCGATAATGACGATGTCAGTATCCTTGGTGATGTCTTCTGCTTTGACTGCAGCAGTTTCTGTGACCTTCAGATCCGAAGGCTTCAGTCCTGCTTCTTTCAGAGCAGCCGCTGCTGCTTCCATGATTGCGTTCGAAGTGATCGTGGCACCGGAAACCGCATCCACTGTGACGCTGTTCGCCGCAACCATTTCTCCAGGAAGCACATCAATGGCCTTCGAGCCGATTCCCTCGGTCTCTCCAGGTCCCTCTGCTGTGACCGCTGTAATGGTCCCGTTTTCCAGCGTGAGCGTGACCGTGACCGGATTGCTGCTGCCGCCCATGCCGACCGCACTGCCGCTGAAGGTTCCTGATACTCCCTGTGAACCGGAATTCCCGGCCGAACAGCCAGGAAGAGCGCCGAGGATTGCGGCGATGGCAAACAGCCCTGCGACTGCAGCCTTTGAAACTGTACTATTCTTCATACTTTCCCCCGTGTGATTAGCTTTGCGGCAAGAGTTCCTGCCAGTCTTGACCGCTCAGTCAGCAGGATTGTAGCATTCCCCCGGAAGAAGGGTCAACAATATTGTCAGAAAATGATTACAGAAGTGGTAAAATTGTCACATGAGCATCATTGAGACAATCAGAAGTCATGAGCCAGAATTCAGCAACGCGGAAAAGAAACTCAGTCAGGTAATTCTGGAGCGTCCGGACCTTGCCGCAGATTATACGATTTCCCAGCTTGCTGACCATGCGGATACTTCCACCTCAGCAGTATTGCGCTTCTGCAAGACCTGCGGGTGCAGCGGATTCAAGGAATTTCACTTTCATCTAGTTTCCTGGCTCAGCAGCCGCAATTCTTCTGATGATCTTGTGATGGACCTGGCCAGCCAGTATGCTTCAGCAGCCCAGGAACTGGGAAATCTGGATCGCCGGAAGCTTTCGCAGCTTGCACAGAAGATCCGCACCGCAGACCGGGTGTTTTCGCTTGGCCGCTTCCGCAATGAGGCCTGTGCCCGCCGTCTCCAGATCAATCTCATTGATCAGCAGATCGACTGCCATTGCGGCAGTGATGAACTGGAATATCAGCATCTTCTGTATCTCGTAAGCTCTCATTCAGCTGTCGTGTTCTTTTCTGCGGTCGGAGACATCAGAAGCTGCCGAGAAACCGCAGAGCAGATTGCCGATCATGCTGGATACAGCGTTCTCATCACTGCCAATCCGCGGGCAGAATTATCTGCCCTGACGGATGATTCGATCATTCTTCCCTCCCTTGAAAACAGAACCTTCAGCGAGCAGGCAGTCATGCTGATGTTCGTAGATATTCTGTCTGAGCTGGTCCGGCATGCTCAGATCTGAATGATTCCTTTTCAGATTGCCTGGCCGCAGAAAAAAAGAGCAGATGCACTCTGCTCCTCTGATCATGATTTCTGATTTTCTTCTGCCTAGCAGCCGAAATCAATGCCTTCCATGTTCTGCTTGAGAACCTTGGCACTGCTGAGCAGTTCTTCACGCTCTTTCTCGCTCATCGTGACCGGCACGAGTCCTTCTACGCCATTGCGGCCGACAATCGCAGGGGTAGACAGAGCGCAGTCGCTGATGCCGTAGGCACCATGCATGACCGTGGATACCGGCAGGACGGACTTCTCGTCCTTGACAATTGCCGAGCAGATTCTGCGGACTGACATTGCGATGCCATAATACGTAGCCCGCTTCTTCTGGATGATCTGATAAGCGCTGTTCTTGACGTCATCGCCGATTTCTTTCTCAGCTGCAGTCAGATCCTGGTCACCCATGCCGCGAAGTGCGAAGAAGTCAGCCAGCGGAACGCCGGAGACGTTGGCATTGGACCAGCATACGATTTCAGAATCACCATGCTCACCGACGATGACTGCATGAATGGAACGGCTGTCGACATCCAGTTTTGTGCCGAGCAGCGTACGCAAGCGGGCAGTGTCAAGAACGGTACCGGAGCCGAATACGCGGTTTTCCGGCATGCCGGATGTCTTGGCTGCGTAATAGGTCAGGATATCAACCGGGTTGGATACCACCAGCATGATTCCCTGGCAGCTGCGCTTTCTGATCTCAGCCATGATGGAGCCGAGAATGGATATATTCTTGTGAATGAGGTCAAGGCGGGTTTCACCAGGTTTCTGAGCAGCACCGGCGGTAACGACAATTACTGCTGCATCGGCGATATCGTCATAGGTACCGGCATAGATCCGCATCGGATTCATCAGCGCCGTGCCATGCATGATATCCATGGCTTCTCCCTCTGCCTTTTCCTGAACGACATCCAGGAGCACCATCTCGGTGAACAGACCAGACTGCATCAGAGCAAATGCGCTTGCTGAGCCCACAAACCCGCAGCCGACAACGGCTACTTTGCGAAGATTCACACTCATGTTCTTATCTCCTTCCGACGGATTCTCTCCGTCTGCAGGTTCAATATAGCATATGTCTGACAGATTATTAACAAATATGACTGAGCAGAAAAAAAGACACTCCCGGAATTCCGGGAATGCCCTGAATGCTTCTGATTATCTGCTGAGCTCGGTTCCGTCTGCGTATTCCAGGTTCCTGCCGGAATCCTTGCCGAAGACGTGAACGACATTGCCGCCGAACGTGAAGCTGATCTCAGAACCCATCGTGAAGGTCTTGCTGCCCTTGAGATCCAGCGTTGGAACAATGATGACGCCGTCCTTGCCCATCGCATTGATATGCAGATGAACTGCAGAACCCATCAGCTCGGAGACATCGATCGTGCCCTGGATCATCTTGTCAGCAGCACCCTCGAGCGTAATATGCTCCGGACGTACGCCGACGGTGACATCCTGCGGTGCAACATTGCGTTCTGAAAGATGCTTCTGCTTCTCCGGAGAAAGTTCGATCACTGCATTCTCAACCTGAACCGCATACTTGCCATCTGCGTTCTTCAGCAGCTTGCCATCATAGAAGTTCATCTGCGGAACACCGATGAAGCCAGCAACGAAGATGTTGATCGGGTTGTCATAGACATCCTGCGGAGTGCCGATCTGCTGAATGACACCGTCCTTCATGATGACGATGCGATCGCCCAGCGTCATAGCTTCGGTCTGGTCATGCGTGACATAGATAAACGTCGTCTTGATCCGCTGACGGAGCTTGATGATCTCAGCCCGCATCTGATTGCGGAGCTTTGCATCAAGGTTGGAGAGCGGTTCATCCATCAGAAGAACCTTCGGCTCACGGACAATTGCACGGCCGATGGCAACACGCTGACGCTGGCCTCCGGAGAGAGCCTTCGGCTTGCGGTCGAGATACTGGGTGATGCCGAGAATCTCTGCTGCCTGGTTGACCTTGCGATCCATTTCATCCTTCGGTACCTTGCGGAGCTTCAGCGGGAATTCCATGTTCTGACGCACGGTCATGTGCGGATACAGAGCATAGTTCTGGAAGACCATGGCGATATCGCGATCCTTCGGTGCGACATCGTTCATCAGCTTGCCGTCGATATACAGCTCGCCTCTCGTGATTTCTTCCAGTCCTGCAACCATCCGCAGGGTCGTGGATTTGCCGCATCCGGACGGACCGACCAGAACGATGAATTCCTGATCAGCGATCTCGAGGTTGAAATCCTGTACTGCAAGAACGCCTTCCTCAGTTACCTTGAGGTTCGTCTTCTTGTGCCCGGATTCTCCCTTCTTCTTTTTCCTGCCGTCTTCTGCGTTCGGATAAACCTTCTCAATGTGCCTTAAACTGACTGTAGCCATAAAACCTGTCTGCCCCTTTCCTTTCTAGAAAGAATTCTGAAGCTCCCGCGTGCAGGACTGTCAATCAGATGATCCGGCTGCCTTCTTTTCCCTCGGCAGTCTTCCGTACAGTTCCATCCAGCTGCGAAGCTTTCTGGCAAGAGTGCCTGTGAATGCGCCTTCCTCACACCGCCACGTCCAGTTTCCGCCGACTGTGGATGGTGTGTTGATCCGGCCTTCGCTGCCCAGTCCCAGAATGTCCTGAAACTGCATCACAGCGAGACTGGCAACGCTTTCATAAGCGCCTCTTAAGACACCCCAATTATACCCCTCTTTCTCATCAAGGTGAAGATACTTCTCTGCTCGTTTCACAAATGGCTTCGGGGCGGAATGTACCCAGCCCATAATCGTGTCATTGTCGTGCGTTCCGGCATAGACCACACAATTGCGCGGATACTGGTGCGGCAGATAGCCGCCGCCCGTATCTCTCGGATCAAATGCGAACTGCAGGACTTTCATGCCCGGATAGCCGGTGTCCTTCACCATCTGAATCACTTCCGGAGTCAGGAAGCCGAGATCCTCGGCAATGAGGTTCAGCTTGCCGAGCTTCTTTTCCACGGTGCGGAAGAATTCAATGCCCGGTCCCTTCTTCCATTCGCCCCGGCGGGCATTCTGATCTTCTGCAGGGATCGCGAAGTAAGATTCGAATCCGCGGAAATGGTCAATTCTCAGCAAATCTACCAGATTGCTCTGATAACGGATGCGCTCCGTCCACCATGCATAGCCATCTTCCTTCATCTTTTTCCAGTCATAGAGCGGATTGCCCCAGAGCTGGCCATCCGGCGTGAAGGCATCGCCAGGCACTCCGGCGACCATCTTCGGACGGCGGTCTTTTCCAAGCTGGAACAGTTCCGGATTTGCCCAGATGTCTGAGCTGTCCGGACTGACATAAATCGGCACATCGCCGATGATGCCGATGCCATGCGCATTGGCATACTTCTTCATGGAGGAATACTGATGGAAGAACAGATACTGCAATGCGCTCCAGAAGGAGACTTCCTCTTTCAGGCGGATTTTTTCTTTCTGAATCGTCTTCTCCTCATGGAGGCGGAGCGGTTCTTCCCATTCCTGGTAGGAGATGCCTCCATGTTCATACTTCTCAGCCATGAACAGAGCATAGTCTTCCAGCCAGAATGCATTCTTCTTCAGAAATGATGCGTAATCAGCCGGCGGATTCAGCTCGAGTCTTTCAGCAGCTTTGCGCAGCACGCCGAAGCGCTTTTCATACAGAAGACCGTAGTCGACGCGCTTCGGATCATCACCCCAGCTGATCTTCCGGTATTCCGAAGGCTTCAGATAGCCTTCCTTCGCCAGATCATCCAGATCAATGAGATATGGGTTCCCGGCAAACGTGGAGAAGGACTGATACGGAGAATCTCCGTATCCGGTCGGTCCCAGCGGCAGGATCTGCCACCACGACTGACCGGCTTTCTCCAGAAAGTCGATAAACTTCCGGGCTTCCCTGCCCATCGTGCCGATTCCATATCTGGATGGCAGCGAAGTGATCGGCAGCAGAATTCCGGCACTTCTTGTTTCCATAAAATACCCCTTTTCTCAATCGTTCCGAGGCCTTGCTACACTTTCTCCCCGGACCAGTTCGAACGGGATGTCTTCGTGTACAGCTGCGTGCCGATAGTTCATCCGCAGCAGCATGTCTTCCACGCCTTTGCGGGCCAGGGTATCAGTATCCTGGCGGATTGTGGCAAGACGCGGAATCGTATATTTCCCGCTCTCGATGCCGTCATAGCCGATCAGAGAGATATCTTCCGGGCATCTCAGGCCCATATCCTTGATCGCTCTCAGTGCACCGATGGCGATGGTATCGCCGATTGCGAAGATTGCAGTAATCTTCGGATTCTTCTTCAGCAGTTTCTGCGTGCTTTCATAGCCGCCGCCCATGGAGAATCTGCTTGGTTCATACTGCATTTCTTCATTGAACTGCAGTCCATGTTTCTCAAAAGACTCAATGCAGCCGTGCATGCGCCGGAAGCCGACCTGGCTGCCGATTCTGGATGCGCTGCCGCCGATGATGCCGATCTCGCGGTGGCCGTTCTCAATCAGATAATTGATCACTTCATAGCCAGCCTTGGCATCATCTGTCGTGAAGCTGGACAGATTGCTGAAATGCAGGTCTTCCGCCGTATTGGTCAGAATGACCCCCGGAACATCGATCTTTCCGAAATCCTGGCGGAAGAATTCGAGGTTTCCGCCGAGAAAGATGAAACCTTTAGGCTTGCGGGCAGCACTCAGCTGAATTGCCGCCTGAACTTCATTCGCATATTCATCCAGGAACGCTACTGCCACTTCTTCTCCGGAATCACGCAGAATCGCCTGAACCTGTTCCAGAATGCCTTCGAAGAACATGTTCTCATAGCCTTTGACGATGATGGTGACTGCCGAATTGGACTGCTGCTTCAGCTGCTTGGCATTGCTGTTAGGCTGGAAGTTCTGTTCCCGGATCACCTGTTCCACCTTCACCCTGGCTTCTTCCGAAACGTCCGGATGATGATTGATCACCCGGGAGACCGTCCCGATGCTGTAGCCGGACAGCCTGGCAATATCTTTGATTGTTGTCATATGCGCTGCCTTTCTAACTCATGCTTCCGGATGCCCCAAGAAACGTTTCCGGAAACGATTCAACTCAAGATCATTTTAGAGATGCAGTACCCTGGAATCAAGGTCCTGCACCTTAAGAAGAGATCAGAGGAATATCAAGTCCATTATCCCTTCACAGCGCCAGCCGCCACACCCTTGATGATGTACTTCTGCAGGCTGAGATAGAAGATGATAACCGGAATGACTGCCATGATCAGGGAAGCCATGATGGCGCCCATATCGACAGAACCATAAGAACCCTTCATGTACTGAATGATGATTGAGATCGTCTTGTACTTCTTGAGATCGAGGACAAGATACGGCAGCAGGAAGTCGTTCCAGATCCACATGGTTTCCAGAATACCCACCGAGATATACGTCGGCTTCATGATCGGAAGAACAACCTTGAAGAACGTCTGCAGCGGCGTGCATCCGTCAATCATCGCTGCTTCCTCGATTTCAATCGGAATAGATTTCACGAATCCGGTGAACATGAACACTGCGAGGCCTGCGCCGAATCCGAGATAGATGACAATAATCCCCCACGGAGTTGTGAGTCCGAGTTTATTCGCAACTAAGGACAGCGTATACATGACCATCTGGAACGGAACGACCATCGAGAAGATGCACAGCGTATAGATCAGCTTCGTCCACTTTGTCTTCACGCGGGTGATATACCAGCCGCACATCGAGGTGCAGATCAGGATCACAGCCACGGAGCCGACGGTGATGAACACGGTCCAGCCGACTGAATCAAGCAGCCCGTATTTCTCAATTGCGGTAATGTAGTTCTCAGTTCCGACACTGGTCAGCGAATTCGGTAACTGGAATGGTTTCAGGTTGATCGAGTTCTTGTCCTTGAAAGAATTCCAGAGCACAATCAGAATCGGCATGATCCAGGCTGCGGACAATACGGACAGCCCGGCAATTGCACCGGCATGATTGGAAGACTTCTTTTTCATCACTGCTGAACCTCCTTGCTTCTGGTAAAGTGCTGCTGCAGGCCAGCAATCACGACAACGATCAGGAAGAAGATCACTGCCTTGGCCTGGCCGACGCCCTCAAATCCGACGCGGCTGTAAAACGTGTTGTAGATATTCAGCGCCATCATTTCTGTCTGCTTCATCGGAGCACCGCCAGTCAGAGCGAGGTTCTGATCAAACAGCTTGAAGCCATTCGTCACAGTCAGGAATGTGCAGATCGTAATGGAAGGCATCATCATCGGAATCGTCACCTTGAACAGCTTCTGCTTGCTGTTGGCACCGTCGATTTCTGCTGCTTCCAGCACATCGCCCGGAATTGACTGCAGGCCGGCAATGTAGATGATCATCATGTATCCGATCTGCTGCCAGCATACCAGGATCACAAGACCCCAGAAGCCGAGCTTGGCATTGAGGTTCAGCGCCGTACTGAAGTAGACCAGAACCCCGGAGAAGATCAGCTGCCAGATATAGCCGAGCACGATGCCGCCGATCAGGTTCGGCATGAAGAAGATCGTACGGAAGATATTGGTTCCTTTGTATTCCTTGGTCAGTGCCATTGCCAGCGCAAATGCGATGACATTGATCAGTACCAGGGTCACAATCGTGAACGCCAGCGTGAACCAGAAGGAATGAGAGAATGTGGTGTCCTTGAATGCAGTGATGTAGTTGCTGAAGCCGACGAATTTGGCATCCGTGACTGTCGTGAACTTGCAGAAGGACAGATAGATTCCGAGAATGAAGGGAACCAGGAAGCCGATCAGAAATGCAAGCATGGTCGGCAGCGTGAAGATTCCCCAGTATTTCTTTACGTTTTTCTGCACAGAATACGCCTCCTTAGTGTTTCAGAATACAGAGAGAAAGGGCAGCTTCAGCGGACAAGTCCGCATCTGCCGCCCTTGTTTCATGATTCAGATCGCTGCTTCAGCAATCAGCCGTTGGATGCTGCAAGCTGCTTTTCAGTAGCCCAGTTGTCTACGAATGCCTGTCTGACAAGCTCCCAGTTCGCATCTGTCTGATCTGCTGCATAAACCGTCAGAGCCTGGCCGAGAACGTTCTTCCATTCCTCAGAAGGCATCGTGGTGAAGTTCCAGGAAACCGGAGTTCCAGTGTTGGCATTAGCAAGGTTGACGAGGACGTTGGTGCTTTCCGGATTGGACTTGAACGGAATGTTGAAGCCCATGCCCTCCGTGCCGTCTGTCATCATCTTGACACCATAGTCGGAAGTCACGCACCAGTTCATGAAGTCGAGCGTAGCCTGGATGTCTTCCGGAGAAGCCTTGGCATTGACGCACCAGTAGTTCTCAGTACCGATGCACAGACCTTCATTTGCATCATCAACTCCGAAGTAAATCGGGAGATAAGCGAGGTTGTCATCGCCGATTGCAGAAACTGCACCATATTCCCAGGTACCATTCTGGAAGAATACTGCTTCCTGGTTGACGAATTCTGCTTCAGACTGATCGCCGGTAGCAGTGGAGAGCTGAGAAGGATCAATCGTGCTGTTGTTGATGTAGAGATCCCAGACTGCACGGTAATTATCGAGGTAGGTTCCCTTGAGTTCATCCTCATCGCCTACGCCTGCATCTTTGTATTCATAGTAGATCGGCAGGTTAGCCAGGTGAGTCTTGAATCTCCAGTCAGAGGAGCTGTCCATACCAGCAGAAGTGAATGCGCTGAATCCGAGTTCATCCTTGCGGGCGGTGATGTCTTCAGCAACCTTCTTCAGATCATCGAAGCTCTTGATATCATCAACAGTATATCCTGCCTTTTCGAGCAGTGCCTTGTTGGTGATGAGACCATATGCTTCAGTGACATATGCAATACCGAGAATCTGATCGCCATCCTTGAGGTTGTATGCATCATTGGTCAGTTCGCCTTCGATCGCAGAACCAGTCAGGTCATAGCAGTAGTCTTTCCAGGAAGCCAGTCCTACCGGGCCATTGACCTGGAACAGAGTCGGAGCTTCCTCCTTGGACATCTCAGACTTCAGAGTGGACTCGTACTCGCCGCTTGCTGCTGTGAGGACGGTAACCGGAACACCAGTTTCCTTGGTGTACTCAGCAGCCACCTCCTGCCACTGCTCATCTGCTTCCGGCTTGAAGTTCAGGTAATAGACCTTTCCGGAAGCACCGGATGCTGCTGTTGCTGCTGTGCTTGCACCAGCACTGGCTGCCGCAGCAGTAGACGATGCTGCTGCCGAACCGGAGCTGCCGCAGCCGGCCAGCATTGCTGCTGATAATGCGATCGTGAATAACTTCTTGCTGTTCATATTTTCCTCCTATTCAGATCACGTTGTCCCATAAGCGTTGGCAACGGTTCCGTTAACGTTACCGGAAACGTTTACAGGCTACACTTATGTTATATGTAAACGCTTACCGGTTGTCAACAGGGTTTTTAAAAAAATCTTCATGAATTTTTTGAATGATCTGAAAAGATTTCCAGACAGAAAAAAGCTGCAGGTTTTCCTGCAGCCGAGGGTTTTATGACTTCCAGGTAATGGAAGAGACGGTATACCCTGCTTCCCGTATTTTCTGTTTCAGAAGGTTCTCTTCCAGCGGCTCTTTCATCAGAACATCTGCCTGCTTCTCACCAAGGCTTGTTCTGGACCAGATCCCTTCGATCTGGTTGAGCGCGTTGTCGACTTTCACTGCACAATTGCTGCAATGCATGCCTTCAATCCTGATCAGTGCTTCATGGGAGTAGTGATTCGGATTGCGGTCATGTACCCAGACTGGTGCCGGAGAATCCGAGGATCCGCAGCCGCAGCTGCAGGATCCTCCATTCTTCACGGAGCGCACTGCAGCAATCACTGCCGCAATAATCACCAGAAGAATGATCCAGTCTGCGGCGTTCATGCGTTAGCAGCCTGAATGTCCGTGACAGTATATCCGAGTGCTTCGATGGAGTCCTTGAGCTTTTTCTCATCGAGCATGTGATCTGCCACGATGACAGTCTCGCCTTTCGTATGAGAAGAAGTCACCTTCTTTACCTTGAAGTTCTTGCGGACGATATCGTTGATATGCGTCTCGCACATATTGCACATCATGCCGCTGACTTCCACGGTGAGCTTCACTTTTCCTCTGCCGTTATACGTATCACCGGAAGAGCTCAGGTTCTTCTTTCCTTCATGGAAGAATCCATAGATCAGTCTGATTCCGGCAATCATCAGAAGACCGATCACCACCAGCACGATGACATCGGTCTGGTTCAGTACCACATCTGTCTTCATATCCTTTTCTCCTTTCCCGAATCCTCATATGCCTGGCATTTCTTTCCTGCTTCGAGTCCTTTTTCGGTCAGGTAGATGATGCCGTAATGTTCCTTGGTGACATAGCCCATTTCCGCTAGCTTTGCGATCATGGCATGCGTGCTTGGTCTCGTGACGCCCAGGCGGGTGGCAAGCTTGACGGATCGGACTCCTTTCGCATCGGGGTCCAGATGGACCAGAGCAGCCAGATAGCGAACCTGGGCAGAAGATAATCTGTTCATCTGAAACAGCCTTTCTCTTGAAAAAGCGCAGGCAGTACCTGCGCTTAAGTTCATCTCAGCTCAATTACGCAGCAGAAACTGCTTCGGAAGTCTTAGCATAGGGATTCGGACGGAACAGCAGATAGAGATACAATGCCAGGACAAGAAGTCCGCATACCGTTCCGAAGCCGAATGCCAGTTCGCCAGTCGCCCAGCCGCCGATCTGATAGACCATCAGAGACAAGCAGTAAGCATTGATATTCTGGAACGCAATGGCAAACCAGAACCACTTCCGGTTGTTGAGTTCCTTGTGCATGCTGGAGATTGCAGCGAGGCACGGAGAATCGAAGCAGTTGAATACGAGGAATGAAACCGCAGCGATGCTGGTCGGGAAGAAGGCAGCGAACTGCTGATGCATGCTGACTTCATATTCTTCAATCTCACCGATACCGGAGAGCACGCCCATCGTGGAGACAATGCCTTCCTTCGCAACGAAGCCTGCGATGGAAGAAGCGACTGCCTGCCAGGTACCGAATCCCAGCGGAACGAAGATCCAGGAAATGGCACCGCCGATTACTGCAAGGAGAGAATTCTCTTCTTCGACAAGACCGAATGTTCCATCGGCGAATCCGAAGGAAGCGAGGAACCACATGACAGCACAGCACAGGAACAGAATCGTTCCGGCCTTCTTGAGGAATGCCCATACACGTTCCCAGACATGCATCAGAACACCCTTCATGGAAGGAATATGGTAAGCAGGAAGCTCCATGACGAACGGAGCCGGATCGCCTGCGAACATCTTCGTCTTCTTGAGGATGATGCACATGATGACGACAACTGCGATGCCGGCAAAATACATGACCGGAGCGAACCACCAGACGCCGCCCATCAGATATCCGGCAATCATCGCGATGACCGGAAGCTTAGCGCCGCACGGAATGGAAGTGTTTGTGATCATCGTCATGCGGCGGTCATTTTCGTTTTCAATCGTACGCGTAGCCATGATACCCGGCACGCCGCATCCGGAGGAAATCATGAACGGAATGAAGCTCTTTCCGGAAAGGCCGAAGTGACGGAAGATCCGGTCCATGATGAAGGCAACACGAGCCATATAGCCGCAGTCTTCAAGCAATGACAGGAAGAAGAACACAATTGCCATCTGCGGTGCGAATCCGATCGGGGCTGCAATACCGCCGATGATGCCATCCACGACGAGGCTGACGACCCACTCAGAAGCACCCGCATTCTCGAGGAAGGTCTGGACAGCCGGCTGAATGATGCCGCCGAACAGCGTATCATTCGTCCAGTCTGTCACGACCGTTCCGACCGTCGAAACTGCGATGTAGTAGACGCCCATCATGACGAGCGCAAAGATCGGCAGAGCCAGCCAGCGGCTGGTCACGATCTGGTCGATCTTATCAGAGACGGACATCTCGCCGGCATGAGCCTTCTTATAGACCCCGTTCAGGATCTTTGCGATGTATTCATATTTCTCATTGGTGATGATAGATTCCGAATCATCGTCTTCTTTCTTTTCGACGGCTTCGGCAGCTGCTCTGCATGCCTTGTCATCTGCTTCTGAAAGCTTCAGTTCTTCGAGGATCTTGGAGTCATGCTCGAAGACCTTGACTGCATACCAGCGCTTCTGATCTTCATCGACACTCAGGCGGCCCTCAATCGTCTTCAGCGCATTCTCTACGTCAGCGGTATAGGTCATCTTGGCAGGCTTCGTCTTCTGCTGGGCAGCCTTGATGGCAGCGTCAGCAGCTTTCTGAATGCCTTCGCCTTTCAGAGCAGAGATCTCGACGACTTCGCAGCCCAGGCGTTCGCTCAGCTTCTTCTGATCAATCCTGTCACCAGCTTTGCGGACCAGGTCCGCCATGTTCAGCGCGATGACCATCGGAATTCCTGTTTCTGCTAACTGCGTCGTCAGATACAGGTTGCGTTCCAGGTTCGTTCCGTCGATGATATTCAGAATCGCATCCGGTTTCTCGCTGACGATGTAGTTTCTTGATACAACTTCTTCCAGTGTATATGGTGAAAGCGAATAGATTCCAGGAAGGTCCTCGATGATCACATCCTTATGATCGAGCAGCTTTCCTTCTTTCTTTTCTACCGTAACGCCAGGCCAGTTGCCGACGTACTGATTTGCGCCAGTCAGGGCATTGAACAGCGTCGTTTTGCCGCAGTTCGGATTTCCTGCCAGGGCAATCTTCAATTCAGCCATATTCTTCTACTTCCCCTTTCAGACTCAGGCTACTTCTACCATTTCCGCGTCTTTCTTGCGGATAGACAATTCATAATTGCGGACCGTGATCTCAATCGGATCTCCCAGCGGAGCAACTTTCCGGACATAGATCTCAACCCCCTTGGTGATACCCATGTCCATGATTCTGCGCTTCACAGCACCTTCGCCATTCAGGCGGAGTACCTTGACGGTGGAACCGATCTTTGCGTCTTTCAGTGTCATACTTTCAGGATCCCCTTTCCTAAACCATGATCCGGGAAGCCATCGAACGATCCAGCGCAACCCGTGTTTCCTTCACGCTGACGATCAGGTTTCCGCTGATCGTGGAAACGACCGTCACTTTTCCTCCGACGACAAACCCCATATCTTCGAGATGTTTCTTCATCTCCGGGTTCCCGCCGATCTTCTGAATACATAGAACTTCGTTCTGCGGAGCAAATGTCAGCGGCATCATCTGTGCCTCCCTTCATGTGTTAGCTATTTCTAACATGAGTTAGTTTATGCTGACTAACAGTATTTGTCAATGCACATCTCTTGACAAACAGAAGACTTATTTCTGATCCTTTCAGCGCTGAAAAAAGCCCGATTCTCCATCGGACTTCGTATTCATGCATGGAATTTTCTTAGTCGGACGTGCAGCGATCCTTGCCCTGCGTCTTGGATTGATACATCAGCGAGTCTGCTCGTTCCGTGACAGTTTCCAGCGTATCTTCCGGACGGATGCAGGTGATGCCGATCGAAGCAGTCACATGCAGATGAGAACCTTCAAACAGGACATCCATGCTGCGGACTGCTTCCAGGCACTTGGCGCCGATGACCTTGAGATCAGCAGGATCATGAATCCGGTAGAGGCCCATGAATTCTTCCCCGCCCCAGCGGCCGAATACATCTTTGCGGCGATTCACTGCACTGATGGTTTCTGCAAGTTTCTTCAAAACGAGATCTCCGGCTTCATGTCCGTAGACATTGTTGAACTTTCCGAAATTATCGACATCCATGAACAGCACTGCAAACTGCATCCCGGTCTCCTTTCTCAGAAGTAGCCGGTAGGACAGCGCATTGTCCAGAGATCTGCGATTCGGGATGCCGGTCAGCTGATCATGCAGAGCCACATCGCTGAGCTGGCTCACCATCTGATCCGCAACCTGCGGACTTCCGACTTCGCAGAACTCTTCCAGTACAAACTCCAGCTGATGCGTCTCATCGAAGACCGGAATGAATTTCGTCTGAACCAGGACCCGGTTTCCGTTCTGATGACGCAAGAAGACCTTCTCGGATCGTATCTTGCCATCCTGATACGTCTTCAGATACGGACAGAGCGACGTGCACAGCCGCTGTCCTTCCTGATCGATATGGTCCAGACCGCTTTCAAAGCAGTTCTTTCCGATCATATCTTCTCTGCTTCTTCCGCTGATGCGTTCGGCGGCATCATTCCAGTACACGATTCTTCTCTCTGAATCCGCGATATAGACTCCGACCATCGAATCATCCAGAATCTGCTTCAGTTCTCTGTTCAGTATGATCATCTGTTTTCTCCGCAACTGTAGTAAAGCACATCCCGACCGGAAAAGTAATCGTTCTGATCAGTTTTCATCATTGATTCAGAAAAAGAAAAGAAGACAGCGAACTGTCCCCTCACTGCTGCTTCTCCTGCTGCAGTGCTGTCGCAAGCCGCTTATAATGCAGGAACTCTGAATTCTCATTCATCGCATCGATCTCTGCTCTCGTCGCCAGCTTCCAGTCAATCGCTTCAGACTTCTGCAGGCTGACGGATTCTTCCGGAATCGGCAGATGCAGATGATAGATATCGACGAGATAATTGTCTCCTCCTTCCGGATCATCATTGACATAGCTCCAGATCGGATCACAGACGATCGAAGAGACATCCAGAGAAGTCTCTTCATGGACTTCCCGGATCAGTGCTTCCTTCGAAGTCTCTCCCTTCTTCACGCCGCCGCCCGGCACTTCCCAGGCCCCGGCTGCCCATTTCTTGGTCAGCGCCCGTCTGGTGATCAAAAAGCGATGTTCGGGATCTTCGAGGATCGCAAGCACATACAGCATGTACTGACCGGACTTCAGAGCCAGATGCTTTCTAGGCATCACCAGACCGGTCGGTTCATGATGGATGTCATAGACATCGATGTATTCTACTTCTTCCATGTCATCCGGTACTCCGTATCAAAGCAGCTGTCATGGCCGAGATGGCATGCAGGTCCGTCTTTGATGACCTGTACGAGAATCGCATCCTGGTCGCAATCCAGCTCCATCGAAACGATATGCTGGTAATTGCCGGAAGTCTCTCCCTTGAGCCAGAGCTCCTGCCGGGATCTGGACCAGAAACAGGTCAGCTGCCTGTCCAGGGAAATCTGCAGAGACTCCCGGTTCATATAAGCAAGCGTCAGTACCCGCTTGCTTTCATAGTCCTGGACGATGCAGGGACATAAGCCCCGTTCATCCCACTTCACATCATCGAGCGTGATCATATGCGGACTGCAATCCCCTGTTCTTTCAGATACTGCTTCAGACCGGAAATCGTCACTTCATGGAAATGGAAGATTGATGCCGCAAGTCCTGCACTGATTTCCGGAATCTCATGGAACAGATCCGCGAAGTCCTGCATGGAACCGGCACCGCCCGAAGCAATGACCGGCACTCTCACGTTGTCATTGACTGCCTTCAATAGCTCCAGATCAAAGCCTTCCTTCACGCCGTCGGTATCCATGGAATTGACTACCACTTCGCCAGCGCCGCGCTTCACGCCTTCTTCGATCCAGGCAGCCGCATCCATGCCGGTATCAATTCTGCCGCCGTTCTGGAATACATGGAATGCTCCGTCTACCCGCTTGACATCTGCAGACAGCACAACGCATTGGCTTCCATAGCGTTCGGAAGCCTGATTGATCAGATCTGGATTGCGGATCGCACCGCTGTTCACGCTGACCTTGTCAGCACCGCAGCTGAGCACGCGCTCAAAGTCTTCCAGCGAAGAGATGCCGCCGCCTACTGTCAGCGGAATGAAGACCCTGGAAGCAGTTCTGCGCAGCACATCCGTGAACAGGCTTCTTCCCTCTGCCGAAGCCGTGATGTCATAGAACACCAGTTCATCCGCTCCGCCGGAGGAATAATATGCCGCCAGCTCGGTCGGATCAGAAACATCTTTCAGCGATTCAAACTGAACTCCTTTGACAACCCGCCCGTTCTTCACATCCAGGCAGGGAATGATCCGCTTGGTGATCATGCGTCCTCCTTTCCGAGTGCCAGTGCCTCTTTCAGGTTTACTGCACCCGTATACATCGCTTTGCCGAGAATTGCCCCGTACAGGTTCATCTGATTCAATGCCCTGAGATCATCCAGCGAAGAGATGCCGCCGCTCGCGATGACGTTCAGGTTCTTCCGGTCTTTCAGAGATAAATACAGAGAGCGGTTGGTTCCCTGCATGGCTCCGTCTTTCGAGATATCCGTGACAATCACGGTATCGATCCCGATCTCTTCGAGATAATCGAGGAATTCATTCAGATTCGTGCCGGTGGTCTGCTGCCAGCCATGGGTGGCAATCATGCCGTTTCTGACATCTGCCCCGACTGCGATATGGGTTCCGAACTGATGGGCTGCTTCCTTAAGAAATGCATCATCTTCCAATGCCTTCGTACCGAGAATCACGCGATCGATGCCGGCAGAGAGATAAGACGCAATCACTTCATGACTGCGGATGCCGCCGCCGACTTCAATCTTCAGATGCGTCTGGTTCCGGATCTGAACAATCACTGGTCCATTGCATGGCTTCCCCGCTTTCGCACCTTCAAGATCCACTAAGTGAATCCATTCTGCCCCATCGGCTTCCATCTGCTTTGCGGCAGAGACCGGATCAGAGAGATAGACCGTCATGCGGGAATAGTCTCCCTGGGTCAGACGGACTCCCTTTCCTTCATAGAGATCAATTGCCGGAAGGATGATCATAACTGCTCTCCGGCGATCCGGCAGAAATTCTTCAGAATCTGAAGACCCGTCGGTCCGCTCTTCTCCGGATGAAATTGCGTGCCATAGACATTGCCGCTGGCAACGGCAGCCGTCAGCGGGATCTCATATTCCGTCTCAGCAATCAGATGGTCCTCGCAATGGAATGCGGCATAGGAGTGCACGAAATACACATATGTTCCTTCCCGGATTCCGGCAAAGAGAGGAGATTCTTTCACGAAATGGAGCTGATTCCAGCCGATATGAGGAATATCGAGCTTTCTGGTCAGCTTCGGCTCAATGGCATCCACCTGGCCGGAAATCAGGCCTAACCCTTCATGCATGCCGAATTCTGTGCTGGAATCAAACAGCAGCTGCATACCTAAGCAGATGCCAAGCAGAGGCTTTCCAGCGGCTGCTTCGTTCAGGACGACCTGCTTCATGCCCGTTTCTGCCAGCTTATCTGCCGCATCTCCAAAGGCACCGACACCCGGGAGAATCACGGCATCTGCTTCATGAATCGTATCCGGATCCCGGCTCACGACTGCTTGGGCACCGATGGAAGAAAGCGAAGACTTCAGGGAAAACAGATTTCCTGCTCCGTAATCGATAATCGCAATCATAGGTCATCCTCAAAGCGGATCTTCACCGCTCTTGCATGAGCTTCCAGGCCTTCCTTTTCCGCAAAGGCTGCGACCTTCTGATAATCCTTCTTCAATGCGTCTTCCGTGAAATACGTGAACTGCATCTTCTTGACGAAATCATCCACGCCGAGCGGGCTGTAGAATCTTGCCGTGCCGCCGGTCGGAAGCGTGTGATTCGGGCCGGCAAAATAATCACCGAGCGGTTCCGGATCAAAGCGGCCGAGGAATACCGATCCGGCATTGCGGATCAGCGGCAGGAGATCAAACGGATGATCCGTGCACACTTCGAGATGTTCCGGGGCAATCCGATTGGACGTCTCCACTGCTTCTTCCAGCGAATGTGCCAGAATGATCCTGCCATTATGCTCAATGCTGGTCCGGGCAATCTCTTCCCGCGGCAGCTTCTGCAGCTGCACTTCGATTTCCTTCCGGACTGCTTCTGCAAGTTCTTTCGAATCAGTCACGAGGACGGCACTTGCATTGCGGTCATGTTCTGCCTGAGACAGAAGATCTGCCGCAACCCAGGCAGGATTCGAATTGCCATCGGCAATGACCAGGACTTCCGAAGGACCGGCAATCATATCGATGCCGACCTGGCCGAATACCTGTTTCTTCGCTTCCGCGACAAACGCATTGCCCGGTCCGATGATCTTATCGACTCTCGGAACAGACTCCGTGCCATAGGCAAGCGCTGCGACTGCCTGTGCGCCGCCGACTTTGAAGATCGTCGTGACACCGGCCACCTGAGCAGCTGCCAGAATATACGGATTGACCTTGCCATCTTTTCCTGGTGGCGTGGTCATCACGATTTCCTTTACTCCGGCAATTCTTGCCGGGATGACATCCATGAGCACCGTGGAAGGATATGCGGCCGTTCCGCCCGGCACATAGACGCCGACTCTCTCTAGCGGCAGAATCCGCTGGCCGAGAATCTCGCCGGGCTTATCGGCAACGAGATAATCCGATCTGACCTGATGACGATGATAGGCTTCAATATTCGAAGCAGCTTCTTTCAGAATTGCGAGAAAATCACTTCCTGCCTTTGTTACGCCTTCTCCGATTTCTTCCGGCGTGACCTTCAGTTCTGAGAGCTCGACATGATCAAACTTCCGGCTGTACTCCTTCAGGGCTTCATCGCCCTTTTCCCGGATCATCCGGATGATTTCGCTGACCGCATCTTCCACGTCAGACATGGCAGTGCTGCGGGCGAAAATCTCTTCATCCCTGATCTTTCCGAGTTCATAGATTTTCATCGTCATGATCATTCTCCTTTCCCGATTCTTTCTTCCAGTGCATGTTTCATGCGGCCGATCTCCTCATGCCGGAATTGCCAGGCAACAGGATTGCAGATGAAGCGGGCACTGATAGGAACTACTTCAGAAAGCACCACGAGATTGTTCTCCCGCAGCGTTGTCCCCGTTTCCACGAGGTCGCAGATCACATCAGACAATCCGAGAATCGGTGCTAATTCAATGGAGCCATGCAGCTTGATGATATCGATATCCCGGCCGAGTTCTTCATAGTAATGGCGGGCAATATGCGGAAACTTCGTTGCAACTTTGAGCGTGCAGCTGCGGTCTTCCTCAAACCCGGCCGGTCCGCAGATGCACATCCGGCACTTCCCGAGTTTCAGATCCAGCAGCTCATAGACTTCCGGTGCATATTCCAGCAGATCGTCTTTGCCGACAATGCCGACATCTGCTGCGCCTCGTTCGACATACACATGCACATCTGTCGGCTTGACGCAGAAATACCGGACACCACGGTCCGCATTCTCGAATACCAGCTTACGGCTGGAAGAATCCAGCAGCTCCGGGCATTCATATCCCGCAGCTTCCAGAATCTTATATACCTGATTTCCAAGTCTGCCCTTCGGCAGTGCTACATTGATCATTTCAGCATCTCCTCTGCTTCCGCAAGACTGATGGCTTCAGGGCTCTTCGAAGTTCCGGTTTCTACCTGGTATCCCTGTTTCTGAAGAGACGTCACAATAGACGCCAGCTGCTTCAGATCATCTGCTTCCGAATAGCTGATGCGGATCCGTTTCCGTTCGGCAGGCTTCTCCGGGAAGGCGTTTTCCACCGCATCCATATCGATGGCAAAGCCTACTGCCCCGACGTGTCTTCCCATCTTCTCCGGCAGACGATCATATCTGCCGCCCGAAAGAATGGCCGCAGGCACTTCCGGAACAAGCCCCTGGAAAATCACGCCGTTATAGTAGTCCATCGAATTCACGAGCGAGAAGTCCAAATAGCAGTGATCCAGCACTCCGAACGCTTCGAGAATGCCAGCCAGCTGCTTCAGATGATCGGTGATCTCTGAGGCACCGGCAATCTGTTCCGCTTCATGGATGCCATCGCTGAGGGATGCATGCAGTTCCGTGAAAGCACAGAGCTTGTCCGTGATCTCCGCCGGCAGTTTCAATTCCCGGATGGCCCCGGTATTCTTTGTGCGGATTGCCATCTGAAGATCCTCGCCGAGATACTCCGGAACTTCTGCCTGCTTCAATAGAAACGGAAGATACGCCGCATCGCTGATCTGCAGGGCATACGTATGCGTGATGCAGGCAAGGGCATGTGCTGCAAGCGAAATCACTTCTGCTTCTTCATACGGATGAATGGACCCAATGCATTCAATGCCGGTCTGGGGAATCTCACAGTAGTGATGATTCTTCGGCCGGTAGACCATTTCGTTGTAATAGACTTTCTCATCCTGTCCCCGGTTGTTCTTGATGATCGAAAGCGTGATGTCCGGCTTCAGGGCAAGCAGGCTTCCGTCCAGATCCGTGAACGTGATGATCTGGCTGCTTTTCAGGAAGTCGCGGTTTTCTGCATAGAGGTCATATTCCTCGAACTTCGACATCCGGAATTTCCGGTAGCCGGAGGCTTCGAAAAGCGCATTGAGTTTCTGTTCCAGCATCAGAGGGTTCCTTTCGTGGAGGGGATTTCTTCCGCATGCATAGGATCAATCGCGACTGCTTCTTTCATTGCATGTCCTAATGCCTTGAAGCATGCCTCGCTGACATGATGGCTGTTGGTTCCATCAAGCTTCTTCAGATGCAGCGTGACCCCGGCATTGACCGCAAATGCCCGCATGAATTCCTCGACAAGCTGCGTATCAAACGTTCCGATCTTTTCCGTCAGAAACGGCACGTCATAATAGCATCCGCCTCTTCCGGAAAGATCCACTGCACATAATACCAGTGCTTCATCCATCGGCAGGATGATCGAAGCATAGCGATGAATGCCCCGCTTGTCTCCTAATGCTTCAGCAAATGCTTTTCCTAGGGCAATGCCGATATCTTCGGTGCTGTGATGATCATCCACTTCATTGTCGCCATGGCACGTCAGCTGCAGTTCAAAGGAACCATGCTTGGCAAACAGGGTCAGCATATGGTTGAGGAAGCCGACGCCGGTATCAATCGAAGACTCCGCCAGTCCGGGATCCAGATTCAGCTTCAGCGAGATATCCGTCTCTGCGGTTGTCCGTTTTACTTCTGCGATGCGTTCCATTCAGCAAGAACCTCCCTGATCTTTTCAGCAGCCTGATGCATGTCTTCGTCTGTCCCGATCGAGATGCGCACGGCATCTGCGATGCGGGGATCCGAGAAATGGCGGACAAGAACCCCATGGTCTTTCAGTTTCTGATACAGCACTTCTCCCGGAATCTGATCCGAATGTGCCAGGACGAAATTCGTATGCGAAGGAAGCACCGAAAAGCCGAGCTTTTCCAGTTCCTGGATGAACCAGGTTCTCGTGGCAATGACTTTGCGGCAGTTTTCATCATAGTATTCCTGCTCCTGTACGGCAGCGATCGCAGCCTGCTGGCTGAGTCTTGAAAGACCATACGGATTCATCGAATTGCGGATCCGCTCCAGATCGGATATCAGTGCTTCTGACCCGATGCCGTAGCCGACCCGGGCCCCGGCCAGCGATCTTGCTTTCGAGAACGTCTGCACGACGAGCAGATTGGGATACTTGTTCACATAGGGGATCATGGAACCGCCCTCATTGAAATCGATATATGCTTCATCGACGACCACGACGTGATGCGGATCTGCTTTCAGGATCTCTTCGATCTTCTCTCTGGGGAGCACGAGGCCGGTCGGCGCATTCGGATTGGCCAGGATGACACCCTTTCCAAGTCCCAGGTAGTCCTTCACATCAATCGTGAAGTCGTCCTTCAGCGGAATTACCTGCATGTCCGTATGGTGCAGCTGGCAGAATACCTTATAGAAATTGTAGGTCAGATCCGGGAAAGCAAACCCGTCTTCGCCGAAGGCCATGATGGCAAGATCAAGGGTCTCATCGCTGCCGCAGGTCACGCAGACCTGAGAAGGCTTCACCCCGTAATGTTCCGCAAGGGTCCTGATGACCAGCCGGTTGTCCGGATCCTCATAAAGCCGCAGATCTTTCACTGCAGCTTCATTGATGACTTTCAGAACTCCCGATCCGGGCGGATACGGGTTCTCGTTGGTATTGAGTTTGATATAGGCCTTATCCAGGGGCTGTTCGCCCGGGGTATAAGGGCTGAGATTACGATAGCGCTGATTCAGATATTCAGACATGACTGCTCTCCTCGCATTGAAAATACGAATCAATGCGGGCTTATCATAACATGTTTCACGGATTTATGAAAAGCTTACAGCATTTGTAAATTCTTTCATTACGTATTCAGACCAGCAAACTGCGGCTGAATCAGATCTGCAAGCACTTCCAGGGCCTAGCCAGCCATGCACAATAGTCCCAGATACCAGTAGCGCAGCACATATTTCTTCATCTTCTCATGCCTCGCTTTTCTTCTGGGAATGCCTGCGGATTCTTCGCTTTCCAGTCCTCCAGCAGAACCCTCAGCATCCGGTACAGTTCGTCCTGTTCCTCCTGACTCAGCGAAGAAAACAGTTCCATATTCTCCTTCACGACCCGTTGATGATTGGCATGCTCGACTTCTTTCCCCTCCGGGGTCAGTGAAATCACAACCTGCCGGCGGTCTTCCGGATTCCGCTTGCGTTCAATCAATCCGGAGCTTTCCATTTTCGAAAGCAGTTCAGATAAAGATCCCTGCTGAATCTGCAGGATCTCCTGCAGCTCTTTCTGCGTGATCGATCCATATCGATGCAGCATGAGCATCACCCGGTTCTGCCCAGGCCGCTGCCCTCTGCGGTAGCTCAGAAAGTCTCCGCACAAACGCATCGCATGAAGCAGATTCCGCGGCGATTCCTCTTTCATTGGGTGTCCCTGATGTCTTTCTTCTTCCATAGCGCCTTCATTTCTATAGGTACCTATTTAATTACAGAGGGGATCCGATCACCATCTCCTGTTCAAATCGATAGGTACCTATTATTTTTCGAGCAAAAATAAAACAGCACCGAAGTGCTGCCAGAAGCAACAATCTCTGAAGGTCAGATCTCCGACTTCAGAATCCGCTCATTGCTTTCTGAAGAAATCTTTCCGTTCTTCCGATAGAGACGGGTCACTCTGCCACTGATCAAGCTGATGATCTCATACGGAATCGTATGCAGTTCCGCAGCCATCTGCTCCAGCGGAATATGCGATCCGAAGATTTCGACGACGCTGCCGATCTGTTTCTCCTCCGGAAGACGGATCATCGTCTGGTCCATGCATACCCGACCCACAACTTCAGCATAGCAGCCATCGATGTAGACCTTTCTGCCCTGATTCGCTCGGATGAAGCCATCTGCATAGCCGATCGGAATCGTTCCGATCCGTTCGGTCGTCTTTGTCTCATAGGTTGCCCCATAGCCGATGGTCTCACCAGCCGGAACAAGCTTCGACATGACCAGCTTCGTATACAGCCCGAGTGCCGGCTTCAGATCTTTTTTAAACCCGGAGATGCCATACAGCGAGATGCCTACCCGGCATGCATTGCTGAGAGAATCCCGGAAGAAGATCGTCGCATCGCTGTTATCGCAATGAATCCATTCAAACGGATAATCCAGTGCTTTAACGGCTTCGGCAAACTTCAGATATTGCCGGTCGGTCATCTCCCTGCTCGTATCCGTGCAGCAGAAGTGCGTGAAGATGCCAGTCAGCTTTACTCCTGCATGGAGCAGGATATCTCTCGCTTCTTCCATTTCCCGGATCTCCCGGAAGCCGATCCGGTTCATGCCGGTATCCACCGCAAGATGCACCTTCATGCCCGAACAATCATGCTTCACGACTTCTTTCACCCAATCCAGGGAGAACGCAGCCGTAGAGATCCCGTTCTCTGAAAGCACCAGAGCATCTTCCGGATTCACCGCACCGAGAATCAGCACCTCGCCGCCATATCCCTCATTGCGAAGCATCATCGCCTCATCGAGAGAAGACACCGCAAGCATCTCTGCTCCGGCATCCAGGCATGCCTTAGCCACCTGGATATCTCCGCATCCATAAGCATCTGCCTTGATCACCGCAATGATCCGCTTGCCGCAGATCTGATGGATCGAGCGCACATTATCTGCGATCGCATCCAGGTCTACTTCCATCCAGGTATCTCTGTACATTCTTTTCATCCTCTTATCCTGCAATTGTTCAGTATACCACGATCGATCTTCAGCGTTTTTTCTTCCATCCCACATACCAGTCATAGAACCGGGAACCGGTATGTCCTTCTTCCGGATAAGACCCCTCCGGAATATCGATGATCACATGCCCGCCGCAGTTGATCAGCCTGGTACCGGAGGGATGTTCGCGCTCCCGCTGAAACTCTGAGGTATATGCCTGATGCACATGACCATGCAGGAATACCTGCGGATGATACTTCATCAGCAGATCATTGAAGCAGTCAAATCCCTGATGCGGCAGATCCTCCAGATCTCCGTAACCCTTCACCGGCGCATGGGCCACGACCACATCGATGCCATTCATGAACCGGATCGAACGATCCAGCTTCGCAATCCGCTTCTTCATCTCTGCTTCGGTATACATGAACGGACCATTCCGATACTTCCTGCTTCCGCCAAGACCCAGAATTCTGAGGCCGTGGAAGTCATAGACCTGTCCGTCAATATCAATGCCGCCTTCCGGCGGATCCTGGACATACCGCTGATCATGATTCCCCGGGACATACAGCAGCGGCTGGTTGACCACCGTCGTCAGAAACTCCAGATACTTTGCCTTCAGGTCTCCGCACCCGATGATCAGATCCACGCCCTCCGTCATACGAGGCGAATAGTAATCCCAGAGGGAAGCTTCTTCTTCATCTGCTACCGCCAGAATCTTCATGATCTTTCTTTCCTGATTCCGCTGATCTCCATGACCCGCTTTGCCCTTTCATTCAGCTCGTCAGGATCAGGGATCGACCCGCGGATATTATCATTGAGCCAGTTCATCTCAATGATCTTCTCATTCGGAAGCTTGCCGGCCCTGGCATCCTGGATCAGTCCTTCCTGGCTGCGCAGCTCTCCCGCAAACGGATTCAGGCTTCCCTCCATGACACTCTTCCGGAATAACTGCACCATCTTTCTCGTATAGTATGAAAGCTGATCCGACAGCACAACATCAATCACACCCGCAGACATGCCATACCAGTAATTCAGGGCTGCCGGCGAAGAGACACTCAGATCTTCATCATATGTTCCGCTGATCACCGTCTTCAGAATCAGCTCGTAATACTTTCCCCAGTTATAGGAAGGAGCCGCCAGATTCAGCACACTCCCATCTGGTTCCATGCGGTATACGCCATATTCCGTATTATCTTCTTCCGGCTTGGCAAGATCCGGACCAGAAAGCACAGAAATACCTTCATCCTGGAATTCCCGGCGCCAGTCATGCGCCTTGCTTGAAGACCACTTCAGCGAAATCTGAATTTTCGGATCAATCATCGCTGCCCCGATCGCAAACGCATTGATGCTCGCCAGTTCACCATAAATCGGACTGTCTGCCACATAGCCGATTCGATGGCTGTCTGCACACGAAGCCGCCAGCGCTCCCATCAGGAACTTTGCTTCATAGACTCTTCCGTAATACGTTCTTACCGACTTATGCGGCAGATTCACGGAGCAGTTCAGGAAGTGGATATTCTGGTAATGGAACGCCGCCTTCAGCGTCTCCGGCATCTGGACTGGCGAAACGGTGAAGATCACCTCCGCACCATCCTGCACTGCCTGATCAATCGCCTTTCTTACTTCCTCATCGCTGTCTGCATTGAAATACGCCCTGGTAATCAGTCTTCCCTCCAGGGCATTGGACACATAGAATCTTCCGATCTCATGATCATTGACTAAGCCGCTGGAATCCGGATCCTGATCATAGATGAAGGCCGCATGAAGCGGTTTCTCTTCGGTAAAGACAGTCGGTCTCCGCAGGAGATTCTGTAAGAAATTGCCCGATGCAGGCTGCTTCTCCGAAGGACTTTCCTGCAGGGAAAGCGGATGGTCTTCTGCCGTCAGCCTGAACTCCTTCAGCATGCGTTCGAGCCGCTTGGCCAGCACGTTTCTTGGCTGATCGAGCAGGCTCTTCAGCGAATAGAAATTCAGATAAACCAGCAATGCATCGCCAGCCGTCAGGTTCCGGACTTTATCTCCGACCACAGATTCATATAAGGTCTCCCACCGATAGCAGGCCCCCTCTACCATATGAACCGTATCGCTGCTCCATGGCACCGTATGAGACTCTCCGACCCGGTCGATGAATTCTGAATAAGCTCCTTCTCTTGTAAAGGAAAGCTCATAGATCGGACATACCTTGAAGAAGTCCATGAATTCATAGTAGATCCGGACGTCTTTTTCATTGGTGCGGGCTGGGATGATGCGGGTGACTTCGGCTTCGATCTCCGGCATCTTCAGATACTTCATGACTGAAACCCGCTTGTTTCCCTCGCGCACATAGAACTTCATCATGTACTCATAGACGATGATCGGATCGCTGATTCCTTCCGTCATCTGATACTGATAGACCCGCATCCACTTGCCGGCGAATTCCGTATCCGCATCCAGAATCGGCATGAAATCCGATGCAAAGGCAATCTGCCTGCCGGCAGTCTTCGTGCCTGCAATCGATGAAATCGGAATATCCCTGAGTCCCAGCGACACCTGCGATAGTGTGCTTCCTTCTTTTCCGAGAATTTCATCCAGAGCCGGCAGATACGGATACTGTCCGGCTGCTGCTGCCCGATGCATGGCCCGATCCCCGAGTTTCTTCGCTTTCAGATATTCTTCAAAATCCATAATCAGAAAGTCCCCTCCCGCGTCCATCTTAGCATCAATGAGCGCTGATCAGAAGCATTGACAGCCTAACATTCCTCCGGTACATTAGCTGTAGTTAGAGCAATCTAACTAATTGAGGAGGACGATATGCCGGATGAGATGGTCGTGCAGTATTGTGCTCCGGTCCTGACCGGGCTCAAGACTGCGAATCTGTTTTCCTTCCCGTTTTCTGATTCCGCCGGAATGATCTCGGATCTCAGGCAGCTGAATCAGAAACTGAATCACAGTGTCCGGGTCTGCCCGCTCGGGAAGAAGAAAGACCGCACCCTCATCTATATGTACCGTCCTGCCGACCTCCGCGAAGACCTCAGCAGGAAAGAAGCCAGAGAAATCCTCGAACCGCTTGGCTATGACCCCGAGCAGATGGAACAATGTCTCATCCAACTGCAGGAACGGCTTTCTGATCAGAAGGAATTTCCTCATGAAATCGGACTGTTCCTGGGCTATCCGCCGGAAGATGTCCGGGGATTCCTCGAGCACAGGGCATATATGTACTGCGGCGTGTGGCAGGTCTACAGCAATGTCGATGAAGCAATCGCCTGCTTTGAAGCCTACCGCAGATGCACGCATGCGTGCATCCTGCAGCTGGAGCGCGGAGTGTCCTTATGCCAGCTGGCAGCTGGAAAAACAAGAAAAGGAGATCACTTATGAGCAAAGCAGCAGTTATCTACTGGAGTCAGTCAGGCAACACTGAAGCAATGGCAGAAGCAGTCGCAGACGGAGCCCGCAAGGCTGGCGCTGATACGGTATGTGTCCGCGTTGATTCTGCAGACGCATCCACAGTAAGCGATGCGGATGGCGTTGCCCTGGGATGCCCGGCAATGGGGTCTGAAGAACTGGAAGAAGGAGAATTCCGTCCGTTCTTCGATTCCATCGCTCCTTCCCTTGCAGGAAAGAAAGTCGCTCTGTTCGGTTCTTACGGATGGGGTGATGGCACCTGGATGAAGAACTGGGAAGCAGAATGCGGAAACTATGGAATCGCCTTAGGAACTGCGCGTAAATAAATTAAGCAATATATTGCGATTTCATCTCCCATTTCGTATCATGGGTGCATGAGCGATGAAGATATCCTTAAAAAGCGAATAACCGGTGTCATGTCCCTCCTTAATGAGAAGCAGAGGAGGCAGTATCTTGCCTATGAAGCCGAGTCCCTCGGACGCGGTGGCATTTCAAAAGTCAGCCAGTTATCAGGTGCGAACAGGAATACGATAGCCGCTGGATTGAGGGAAATTCATTCCGGGAATCCAGAGGCTGATCGTGAAATCCAGCAGGAGGATTCCGGACGCATCCGTAAAAAGGGTGCCGGAAGAAAACCAATTACGGAATCTCAACCCGGTATTGAAGAGGCTCTGCTGAAGCTGGTAGAGAACGACAGCTATGGCAATCCCGAAACTCCTCTTCTCTGGACATCCAAAAGTACACGGCATCTGGCTCAGGAGCTCACAGAGCAGGGATATCAGATCGGCCCTACTTCGGTCCGCGAGTTACTGGCCGTAAATGGGTACAGCCTGCAACAGAATCAGAAAAACAAGCAGGTTGGTGAGCCATCGCCGGATCGGGATGCCCAATTCAGACATATCAATGAGACCTGCCTGGCCTACATGACTAACGATGAACCAGTGATTTCCATCGACTGTAAGAAGAAGGAAAACATTGGCAATTTCAAGAACAATGGTGCCGAATATGCTCCAAAAAGCAGCCCTACACAGGTATTGGATCACGATTTTCCGCTGCCTGAGAAAGGCAAGGCAATTCCATATGGTGTTTATGATCTCTCACAAAACGAAGGTTTCGTAAATGTTGGTATCACATCAGATACTGCAGAATTTGCGGTAGCCTCCATACGTATGTGGTGGGAGGAAATGGGCAAAACGCGGTATCCAAATGCAACTAAGCTTTATATCACAGCAGACGGTGGCGGCAGCAACGGAAGCCGTAATCGCCTGTTTAAGGTCGAATTGCAAAAGCTCGTAAACGAGATAGGTATTCCGATAGAGGTTTCCCACTTTCCACCAGGAACATCAAAATGGAACAAGATTGAGCACCGCATGTTCAGCCAGATCAGCAAAAACTGGCGCGGCAGGCCGTTGGAAACACTGGCGATCATCATAAACCTTATAGCGAATACAACAACAGAAAAAGGTCTTGTGATCAAATGCGGGCTTGATTCCGGTACGTACAAGACTGGGATCAAGGTCACAGATGAGGAGCTGGGACAAGTGAACATCATTCGTAATACGTTTCGGGGAGACTGGAATTATGTCATCGCTCCAGCTAATTATTGCCGGTAGAATATGCATGAGTTAATTGCGCGCAGTTTCTTAGTCTCTGAAGGCGTCATCGCCAACAACGCCCCGGACGCAGATGCATTATCCGCGTGCGAAGAACTCGGCAAGGCGATTGCCGGCTGAGCAGTTCTGAATGAATCCATTCCTGGAAACCGGTCTGTGAAAGACCGGTTTTTGCATGCATGAATGCTCTGGTCATGAACTGGAAAAGAAGTGATGAAGTTCCTGCATGCAGGAATCAGAAGTCTGGCTGCAGAGCAGAAAAAGAAAGACTGAACTCTGAAGATTCAGTCTCGTGTTCCGATATCAGATTTTTCTCCAGTCAATTACCCCGTCCCGTAAAGGGCCGAGGCTTGTGACTGCCTCCACCAGTACAAGCGTGCTCATATAAGCCTCCTGGTTTCTGCTAGCGAGGATTATACCTCCTGTGGCGTCACATCGCCGGATGATTGACAACACCCGTTTGATAGCGCTCCGGTATACCGAAGCCTTAGCTTAATTTACTGATACTGATTCCGCAGGCTCGATCAGCTTAATCTTATCGAACTGCGGATTTTCATTTCCGCTGACCCAGAGCGTGCCGAGCGTGTAGATGTTCATTGCCCCGATACGATCGTCGTTGCTGGTATAGCCACATTGCCTGCACCTGTATAAGTGTTCGCTGTGATCACGGTTTCCCTTTACGACAGCACCGCATCTCGGACAGCGCTGAGAAGTGTACTGCGGGTTTACCTTCAGCACACTGGAGCCAGATTCATTTGCCTTATACGTCAGCTTTGTTTCAAGGTCATAGAATGACCAGTTCCGCAGGTCATGTGTCTGCTTTGCGCCGTGCATGTTTTCTTCTTCAAAAGATACACCGGTCAGATCTTCCAGTACAAACAATGTTCCCGGACCGTATCGCCGGACGAGTGCCTTACTGATGCAGTGATTGACATCACTCATCCAACGGTTCTCTCGCCCGGAAATACTTGCCAGTCTGCGTTTGGCTGACCGTGTTCCTTTCGCCTGAAGCTGTGCACGTACAGCGTCAAATTTATCACGTTTGCGTAAAATCTCTTTGCCACTGAAAAACTGTGTTTTCTGCTGTTCGTCATAGACAGATGCCAGAAATCTAAGACCTCTGTCAATGCCCACAACATGCTTCACATCACCTCTTTCAAATTCATCAACGTTCTTTGTTACGGAAATATGCAGATACCAGATGCCATTCAGTTCCACAAGTTTCGCTGTGCCAAGCGTCCAGCTACTGTCAAAGAATCTCTGCATGGATTCGGGCAGTACAAAATCGCATACAGCCCGTTTGCCGAGCGTGTTGATGGAGAGCTGAATGTGGCCGTCAATTTTGTTATGTACAAAACTGTAATCACGGTTCCGTACCAGATCGCACTGCGGGCGGTTGAACGCAATTGGTTTCTGAAGCCATGTCATATCCCGATGAAAGCTGTAGTGTTTACCATCCGCGGTAAACCGGTACGGATTGTTTCTCATCTGCGTATCGACGGTCTGATATCTGGCAGTAACTGTTTTAATGCACGAGATAGCCATCTGTGCCTTTAGTCCAAACAGTTCACGCAGATCGTAATATACATGTTTCTGAACCTCATTGGAATTGATGCAGAAGTCATGTTGAAAGATCCATTCGGAGGCAAAATTACATCCAAGCATATATTGATAAGCGGTCTGAAAAAACAGCAGATTAGTGCCACTCTCAGAAGTCAGACGTACTTTAATCGTTTCGCCAATCTGCATGTTGGACCTGCTCCTTTTCGTGAGAACACGATTTCACTATATAAATATTTTATAATATTTATAGTGAGAATGTAAGCATATGAATAACATTTATCAGCACCGACGGCATAACAAGAATCTGCTCATGGTACATCTGATCTTTGCGACAAAGTATCGCAAAGCCTTACTGTTCGGCACGTTCAGAACTGACGTTAAGCAATACATGTTTGATGCTTGCATCGAACATCACTGGTATATCAGGCGTATGGAGACAGATAAGGATCACATCCA
The DNA here is from genome assembly GCF_900290205.1 of Anaerolactibacter massiliensis. Classification (NCBI taxonomy): domain Bacteria; kingdom Bacillati; phylum Bacillota; class Erysipelotrichia; order Erysipelotrichales; family Erysipelotrichaceae; genus Anaerolactibacter; species Anaerolactibacter massiliensis. The sequence continues at coordinate 1,556,819 of NZ_OLMH01000002.1, forward strand.
TATTCTTCTGCAATATAATCCTATGGATAGTATCACTGGTATCGTTTCGGTGTTCAAACAATACAGCACATATCAGGCGTGGAAAAATCATGGGCATATGCTGAAAAAACATTACTGGAAAGAAAAAATGTTATGGTCAGATGGCTATTTTGCTGCATCGATAGGACAGGTATCTCAGGAAACCATTGAACACTATATTGAGAATCAGGGCTAAACAACGTAAAACCGCCCCGTAAAGGGGTGTGGCTTCTACCGAATGACATTTTGTGAAAAGCACATAGCTTCAGTCAGTCCTGTTCAGCTTCATAGCTGATCATGTTCCGGATTTCTTCCATGGAGTGTTTTCCGGAATTGTACATTGCCATCAGCGCAGCCCCGTACGCTGCTTCTTCGCTGCACTTGGGAATCACCAGTTTCCTGGAGAATATCTTCCGGATGATCTCCCGCTCCACGCTGCTATTCCGGATCCCATTGCCGCTGCCGATCAGCACATCATTTGCGCGAAGATTCTCCGGGACTGACTGATAGAACTCATAGAGTTCTGTGCATATTCCATTCAGGGTGGCAAAGGATAAGCTGCCGGCAGTCAGGTTCCGGTCGCTGATGTTCTGAATCGATCCCCGGAGAGACGGATCGATTCTGGTTCCAGAGAACCTGCTATCCACGCGCAGCTCAGTATCCGTATACATGCCTGCCTGTGCATCCATGAATGCATAAAGGTTCTCCGGCACTTGGGCTCCTGCCATGCGGATCACGCTCTGGAAAAAGTCTCTCAGGATTTTATAAGCTCGGCCTCCGCATAAGCTTGCGCCGACCAGCAGATAGTTACCGTTCAGATAGGGCCGGCAGTCCAGGAGGCGATGTGAGATGATCTGATCCGAAAGGACAGAGATCTGAGAACCTGTTCCGATATTGATCAGAGTGCTGCTATGACCATTCACAGAACCGAAGAAACTTGCCTGGTTATCTCCGATCGCCGCTGAAAGCGGGATGCCATTATTCATACAGCCGATGAGTTTCTCGGAACAGACTTCCGGGAACAGGGAACTGTTCATCCCCGCTTTTTCAATCGCAGTGAAATCAAACCCGCTGGTTCTCAGATCGAATAGTCCCAGGCTTGCCGCATTCGATAAATGCGTTTGCGGGCTTGTGAGATGGCCGAGTTTCATTTCGATAAAGTCGGCAATCGTGCAGATCTTCTTCGCCTGCTTCGGAACTGTTCCATGCATCGTGTCATAGAACAAGGACAGTGATCCGAAACCGGAAGAAACCGAATAACCTGTCTTTTCCTTCAGAAGATCCGCATAGGTCAGATCCTCCCGATATGGTTCATTGCCCCTCTGATCTTCCCAGGTATAGAGATTGCTGCAGGAATTTCCGTCTTCATCAATATAGAGAATGCCATGCATCTGTCCGGTAATGCCGATGCCATCAATCTGAAATTGTTCTGAGACCTCCCTGATAGCAGATGACACTGCTGACAGAATTACGTCCGGATCCTGAAGGTATTCATTCGTTCTGCCGCTGATATTTGCAGTATTGGGCAGCGTCATCTGTTTCAGCACATCACCGGAGTCCTCTGCCAGGATGAAGCTGATGGTCGAAGTTCCGAGGTCAATTCCAAGGTAATTCATAGAACCTCTCTGATTCAGATCACGAAATCATCTCTGATCGCACGCTTCAGTGTCCACATGCGCAAGAACGTATCGCCAGCTACCTGGAAATGGGTTTCTTCTCCCTTCGGGAAGACTCTGGATGTGAAGACCGCATCGCCATCATTGACAAAGATTTCAATACTGCTGCGGTCAATGAAAATTCTGAGATGTGTCAGACCGTTATTGAGATTTCTCGTTCTGGACTCCCCCTGTTCTTCATTGAACCGGACTTCCATGCCGGATCGGTCAATCGTGATATTTCCAGTCTTCTGATTGTAGTCTAATCTCAGACCTCCCTCTCCATCTGCTCTGCTGAACAGGCGGAGATGATAATCACCAGGACGGCAGTAGAATTCCATCTCGCAGACTCTCGGCAGATTGCATACTGCTCCGTTTTCGGCATTGGTCACATCAAGTTCGAGATCGCGGAGTTCCTTAAGCTGCGGCAATGGCTGCTGAACAAGACGGCGGCCGCGGATTCTCAGTTCTCTTGGCAGTGTGAGGCATCCCTGCCAGTCTTCTTCATCGGTCGGGTAGCTGCTGTCCGGAAGGCCCATCCAGGCAACCAGGATTGCTTTGTCCGGATCACTGACATTGTTTGCACAGGCTGCCGCATAGGAATCAAACCCGAAATCCAGCACATGGAACTGGGTTACCGGCTGAAACGTCAGACTATTCCAGTCCATGCTGCCGATGATATAGCCATTATGATTCTTCGAATTTCCTCTGCCGGGAATCGAGAGATGCTGCGGGCAGAACATCAGGATTTCCTTGCCTCCGATCTTCTCAATCGTCGGGCATTCCCACATATCCCCGAAGTTCTCAAATCCAGGTACATTCAGCTGACCAGCAAAGACCCAGCCATGCAGCAGATCTTCACTGCGGTAGATCAGGGCGCAGCCATGATGATCTGCGGTCTGAGCACCGAGAATGATGTAATAGCAATGCATCTCCGGCACATACAGAATCTTCGGATCACGCTGATGTTCCGTATAGTTCGGATTCGGTCCGAATAACGGCAGCGGATACTTCTCGGTCCAGCCATCATCGCGCAGCTTTGCAAGACACGTATACGGATGTCTCACCCAGTTTGCATCCCGGCTGTTGCCGGTATAGTACAGATATAATGAATCTCCGATCGGCATCGCAGAACCGGAATAAGCACCTTTATTGTCATACTCCCGGTCCGGCATAAGGCAGACCCCTAGATTCTTCCAGGTAACAAGGTCAGAAGAAACGATGTGATACCAGTATTTGAGGCCATGTACTGCGCCCCATGGACACCACTGATAGAACAGATGCCATTTGTTATCATGCCAGACAAAGCCATTCGGATCATTCATCAGCCCGGTCACAGACTGAATATGATACGTCTGCCGGAAGTCTGACTTCGCGGTCTTCTCATGCAGTTCCCATAATTCCTGCGGATCTTTCAGAACCCGGTATTTCTCTTCTCTTGTCCATTCTTTCATCGTGTGTATCCTCCCTGCAGCAAAGTCCCAGTTTCTCTGCACAGCTGTCCCTGCAATCTGAATGTAGAAGAAATCCAGGTTCAGCACAAGCCGAAAAAAGCATTCTCTTTCTGACTCGGAAATCCCGAATCAGAAAGAGAATGTGATCAGATCAGCCTAATGCGATATCAAGCACCATCATCAGCGTGAAGCCCACGGCAAATGCGATCGTGCCGAGATTGGAATGTTCCCCGGAACTCATCTCCGGAATCAGTTCTTCCACGACGACATACATCATTGCGCCTGCTGCAAAGCTGAGCAGATACGGCATGACCGGAAGAATTGCGTCTGCCAGCAGAATGGTGATGAACCCTGCCACCGGCTCCACAGCTCCGGAGATCACGCCATACCAGAATGATTTCGGTTTCGGCACTCCCTCAGAATGCAGCGGCATTGAGATGATTGCGCCTTCCGGCACATTCTGAATGGCAATACCGACTGCTAAAGCAAGGGCTGCCATGGAAGTGATGCCCATATTTCCCTGATGCAGACCCGCATACAGTACTCCGACCGCCATGCCTTCCGGAATATTGTGAATGGTCACTGCCATCAGCATCAGCATGGTTCTGGAGTAATGTCCAGACTTTCCCTCCGGCCTATCCGCATGCAGGTGAAGATGCGGAACCACATGGTCCAGAACGAGCAGGAACATGATTCCAGCCCAGTATCCGAGCACTGCTGGAATAAACCTCATCGCCCCGCTGGTCGGAGACTGTTCCATCGCCGGCAGCAGCAGACTCCAGATACTTGCAGCAATCATGACTCCGGAAGCAAAGCCGTTCATGACCCGTTCTGTATTCCGGCTCAGCTTATCCTTCAGAAAGAATACCAATGCACTGCCCGCACTTGTTCCCGCTAATGGGATCAGCAGGCCTCTCATAATCTCGCTATTCATAAATGGTATATACAAATTAGGCTCATCCAGCCAAGCATAACTTGTATGCGTCTCCTTTCTCTACCGGGTTTAGTATCGGTCCGGTAACCGTGTAGAATTGAGATCGTGAATGCGTACCTGTACTTTTCATTGTTGTAGCTTTGACTACGTGGAGGATTATCTGGCCGCTTCGTTGTATAGGTAACTGTGATTAGTTAGATGAGCCCTTCTCTTTTCTTGAAGTGAGTTCACATTTTGAACCATACTCTCTGATACTTTTTGAGGCGGTGGCACAGGTATTCGTCACATTCAATCTTTAAAAGGAGTTATTACTATGATTTGCATTGGCATTGATGTCGGTAAGTTCAAGCACTGTGCTGCAGTGATGGATGACAAAACCGGCGAAGTTCTTATCAAGTCTTTCTTTTTCACGAATGATCAGAAAGGGCTTGATCTGTTTTATTCCAAAACAAAGCAGTTTCTTCATCGTAAACATGCTGTAGGCATGGAAGATACCGGGCACTATATGATCAATCTGACGAAATTTCTTCTGGAGAAGAAGTTCACCGTCAAATATATCAATCCAAGATCCACTGCTCTGCGTCGCAAAGAGCTTGGTATGTCGGCCAAGAATGACCGTAAGGATGCTCTGCTTATAGCTGAAATGCTCAGCGAGAAGAAGTTCTGGCGTTCTGTCTCCGCTGTGACCATGCAAACAGATAAGCTGCGTGAGCTGACTCGTCTTTATCACCAGCTGAAGGAGCAGCAGAATCAGGATATGAACCGCCTTCAACGTGCTCTCGATATTGTCTTCCCAGAAGTAAATACTCTCTCCTTGACAAGATATTCTCAGTCCTATATGCAGTTCCTGTCCGAATATCCAAGTGCTGCTTCTATCGCTTCTGAAGATATCAGAAACCTTCGTAAAGCCCTTGAGGTAAACGGACGCGGCAGACGCTCTAAGGTGACTGCCGAAGAGATCAAAGAAGCTGCACGTAATTCAGTGGGTGATGACAACACAGCCGTTGCGCTTGAAGTTCAGTCTATGATTGCTCTGATCAATACTAGAGCTGAACAGATTGACACTCTGGATAAGAAAATAGAAGAATTCAGTCACCAGCTAAACTCTCCTATAACTTCCATTCCCGGCATCTCTTACATAACAGGAATGACTATTCTTGCGGAGATCGGCGATATCAACGACTTTCCTGAAGCAGCGAAGTTGATATCCTATGCCGGTATGGAGCCTCTTGTGCACCAGTCAGGCAAATATGACGCTGCACACATGCCTATTTCCAAACATGGATCCAGGTATCTGCGCAAGGCCCTGTATCAAGCTGTCTTCACAGTCTGTAAATACTGCCAGGTCTTCAATGATTATTATACTAAGAAACGAGATCAGGGAAAGACTTACCGTTGTGCTCAAGGACACTGCGTCCGCAAGCTCCTGAGAGTGATATACAAGCTTCTCTCCACCGATACAGTCTACGATTCTGCCTTAGTACACTAACCATTGATTCATTCTGATAGACATAATCCACATCATAGTCAAAGCTACAAATGTAGTTGTTTTAACTGTACTTTATTCACGATTTCAAAGATCACTTGTGAGATTCTGCTGGATTTCGTCTTAAATCTCACTTTCTGTCAATTTCTACTTGACTTCCTTATAGTTAAATCCTCCGTACTTATTGATATTTTCTTCTAGGCTCATTATATCGGAATGACTTGCATTTCATGGCTCACATACTCTCAATCATAGTATTTCATAAACAATCTTCTTCAGATCCGGGATCACCTGTTCTTCAAACCACGGATTCCCTGCCTGCCACCTGAAGTTCAGGGGACTCGGATGAACCATCGGACAGTATTCCGGAAGATATTCCTGATATGCCCTGACCGTTTCAGTCGCATTCTGTATCATCCGCTTCTTCAGGTAGTATTCCAGCGAATATCTTCCGATCAGAATCGTCAGCCTGATATCCGGCATCAGCTCCAGAAGTTCCGCATGATAGTCCTTGGCAATGAACTTTCCGGGAGGGAGATCCCCGGAGAATAGAACAGATTCCGGTCAATGCTCATCAGCTTCTCGCCGGACTTATCATCAAACGGAATTCCGGATTGTTCGGATTATCTGCCAGGTGCCTGGCCGATAATCAGAATTCTTGCTAGATTGCTGACCTGAAGTATTCGAGAGATTCCTATTTCCGTATAAGAACGATTCCGGGGATCTGATTTCAGTGCTTCAATGAGTTCTTACATGGTCATGGAATATTCCTTCAAGTCCAATGCGTACCTTTGATAAAGCAAAAGAAAACCGCATCATTGTGCGGTTGCTTTGATGGAGCGGATGAGGGGAATCGGACCCCCGTATGCAGCTTGGAAGGCTGCCGTTCTTCCATTGAACTACATCCGCAGCGTGGTGACTCGGAGGAGACTCGAACTCCCGACCCACTGATTAAAAGTCAGTTGCTCTACCACCTGAGCTACCGAGTCATGGTGGTAAACGGGCTCGAGTGCTGCCCAGTATATATATAGACATCACTAGGATGTTTATATCAAATAGATGGTGGAGACGGGTGGTTTCGAACCACCGAACCCAGTGGGATCTGATTTACAGTCAGACGCGTTTAGCCTCTTCGCTACGTCTCCATCTCTGGTGCCGACTAGAGGAATCGAACCTCCAACCTACTGATTACAAATCAGTTGCTCTGCCAATTGAGCTAAGTCGGCATTCGATGGTGGAGGTTAACGGGCTCGAACCGCTGACCCTCTGCTTGTAAGGCAGATGCTCTCCCAGCTGAGCTAAACCTCCACAGATGCGCTTTTCCTCAAGTGCCCTATTAATATATCATGGCCCAAAATAGGAGTCAACGAGAAATTAACGGCATTTCCAAAGGTACAGATCTGTCATTCTGAATGCTTCAGACGGCCGCGTCTTACCGTGAGATCCAGGCCGGATAATGCCTGCATGGCTGCTTCTGCATCGGTACGGATATTCTGAGAAGAGATACCTTTTTCTTCCAGTTCCTGAAAGACATGTTCTGCCGCAGCGGCATAGTCCCGCTTGTACTGATCGTTCCATTTCTTCCATGGGACGTTCTTCATCTTCTCTGCGTTTTCTTTATGGTATGGAAGTTTTCCCTGCAGCATGAGCACAGCCAGAACCGGGTAGCCAGGGTAGCCCTGCCAGTAGGTTGCGTTATCAGAAGATGAATAGACATTGTCCTTCCAGTCTACTTCATAGGTCTTCTTTCCATCGCTGGACTTCACGAGCGCATACGTATCATGCATGATGATCCGCTCATCAGCGATGGCCGAATATGCTTCATACACTTTCTCAATCGGAGGTATCTTCTCTGGCATATCAGTTCTCCTTCGGAACCAGATTGATCACGACAAGTTCCGGGTTATTGTAAAGTCTCGGGATATGGTGGTAATGGCGTACCAGGCCTCTGCTGATGATCAGCTTTGCCTTGCCGAGGTCATGCATGCCTTCGGTCCATTTCGGGAAGAAGCCTTGCTGAGGAGCAGCGACGCCGATCGAGGTTCCTGGAATCTTCCACTGGCCGCCATGGGCATGGCCGCTGACAATCAGATCGCAGTTGATCTGCCGGTACAGATCTACCCAGTTCGGACGATGGCTTAATAAAATCCTGAAATCATCCGTGGTGAACAGGCCATTGACCTGTTCCGGTGTGAATTCGGATTCGCGATGCCGGCAGGAAATCCCGGCAATCTCCAGTTCTGTTCCGCGGATCGTGATCACGGAGCTCTTCTCATCCAGAACGGCAACACCGGCTTTGCGGAACCGTTCTTTCAGATCCGTGAGGTCCCAGCGGTATTCTTCATGGTTTCCGGTGGAATAGAACATCGGTATCTCTTTCAGCTGATTCAGGAGAATCAGGGTATGGTCCTGATGGCGGTGTTCTTCTGCCATGTCTCCAGGCATCAGGATCAGGTCCGGGTTTTCTCCCCGGATCGGGATCTCCAGACCCTTCATGTTCTCTCCATAGGAGTCATCGTGAAGATCAGACAGCAGGACAATCCTGATCGGAGACTTGATTCTTTCATCAGCGATCGTATAGCGGGTAATATCAAGACCCCTCGGCAGGCCTGCGGCTGCAGCAGCAGCAGCTGCCGGGACCAGGAGAAACCATTTCTTATTATTCATCACGTTACCTCAGAAACAGTGTAGCACGAAAAGAAAGGAGCCGCCGCAGCGGCTCCTCATCAGTCTCCGAGTACCTGACGGGCAGCGCCATAGATGCCGGCGTCATTGCCCAGGGTTGCCAGGGCGATCTCCGGCTTCTTCTTCAGAAGCGGAGTGAACTGATTGAAGTACTTCGTGATCAGATCAATCAAGATCTGTCCGGCCTTGGATACTCCGCCGCCGATGACATAGATCTCCGGATCGATAATCTGCGTGACTAAGGCAAGTGCCCAGCCCAGATATCTGCAGCACGTCTCCAGAGTTCCAAGGGCAAGTGCATCGCCCTCCTTTGCACAATCGCACACATCCTTGGCGGTCAGCGCATCGCCGAATTCTCTCATTTTCGAAGGAATCTCGGTATTGGCAAGATTCCGTTTTGCCTCACGGACGATGCCGGTTGCGCTGGCTACCTGTTCCAGACATCCCTGGCCGCCGCAGTTGCAGAATTCCTTTTCTTCTTCGCGGATATGCATGTGTCCGATCTCACCAGCCAGGCCATGGGTTCCAGTCACGATTCTGCTGTTCAGAATCACGCCGCCGCCAACGCCGGTACCAAGGGTAACCGCAACAAGGCTCGTATGGCCCTTGCCGCCGCCCTGCCACATCTCGCCAAGCGCTGCGACATTGGCATCATTGCCGGCAACAGCTCTGATCTTTCCGCCAAGTTCTGAACTCAGTTCCTTGGCCGGATAACGGTCTTTCCAGCCGAGGTTCACGCATACTGCCACGTGTCCATCCGGTTCAATCGGTCCCGGCACGCCCATGCCGATGCCGGCAAGATCCGTGTCCTGCATGCCCTTTTCTGCCATCTTCTTCTTGATTGAAGCGGCAATGTCCGGAATGATCCATTTCCCTTCTTCATCCTTGCGGGTAGGAATCTCCCACTTATCCATCAGGGCACCCGTTACGGTGAAAAGACCGAGCTTAACGGATGTGCCTCCGATATCAACGCCGATGCAATACTGTGCTCCCATTTTTATTCTGCCTCCGATCATGAAACCCTTTTCATCATTATAAATGCATGTCTGGAAAAAAGCATCTCCAGGAAGAAAAAGAACCGCTTTTCAGCGATTCCTGAATGATTATGCGTTTGCGTGAATTTCGCCAGCACGCTTCAGCGCATTCTTTGTAGCAATCGGTCCGACCACTTCATAGACCAGCGTAGCACTGAGAATGACCGTCTGAATCTGCTGGCCATATTCCAGCGGCAGCTGCGAAAGGGCCAGGGTTGCCATGCCGATCGCAACACCAGCCTGCGGCATCAGAGCCCAGCCCAGGTTGTCTTTGACAACCGGCGGCTGATGGGTGATCGTTCCGCCGAGCCAAGCGCCGAGGAACTTGCCGCCGAACCGTGCGAAGATATAGACGATGCCGATCAGACCGACTTTCGGCAGAACCGCGAGGTTCAGCTGTGCACCGGAAATGACGAAGAACAGCATGAACAGCGGATAGGTCCAGTCATCCACGCACTTCAGAATCTTCTCCGCATCATTGCTGAGATTGACATACATCGCACCAAGTGCCATGCAGAGCAGAAGGTTGGAAAGACCCAGCCAGTCCGCAATGCCTACACCAAGCATGACAAACGCGATGCAGAAGCTCATGCGGTTGGAATGAGAGCGGAAGAAGCGATGGGTCAGCGCCAGCAGAGTGCCAAGGCCTGCTCCGATAGCCAGTGCTTCAATGATATGAAGCAGCGGCAGCAGCACGGTATTGGCTGCAGTCAGCGTCTCGCCGTTGATGATGCTCAGAGCAATGCTGACACAGATGGAATACGCAATCAGCCCAGTCGCATCATCGGCCGCAACCACAGGCAGCAGCATCTTCGTGAGCGGTCCGTCTGCCTTATACTGACGTACCACCAGCAGCGTAGCAGCCGGTGCGGTCGAAGCAGAAAGGGCGCCGAGCATGATGCAGAGAATCTTATCAAAGCCCAGGGCCATCGTGATGCTCATGACGCAGACCACTGCACCCACAGACTCGAGTACCGTGATCAGAAGGGCTGGTCCGCCGATTTCCTTCAGCGTGGAGATCTTGAATTCATCGCCGATGGAGAAGGCGATGAAGCCAAGTGCACACTCTGTGATCACACTGAATGTGGCCAGCTCCTCAGAACCTACGAGATTAAAAACGCATGGTCCGATCAGTACGCCGGCAATCAGATACGCAGTGACATTCGGCAGATGAATGAGCCGGATGAGACGCGTCATCAGAAGACCAGCCGCCATGCAGATGGCAATATAGAATAATGCACTCATATTACTTCGTGCTTACCCCTTCCCAGGTGGTAATCGGCATCGTGAACAGAATACCGGTATTCGGAAGCTTCAGATCGCCTGACACGGAATGAATGACCTCAACTGCATCACTCACTTCTTCATCCTTCAGAACGACCAGAATCATCTTGTTGACCTGACGATCCGGATTCACGAATTTTCTGAGCCCGCCGAAGATGGCCGGCGCATCGACACTGTCTTCATTGACTGCTTTCAGCATTCCCTCGCAATCCACTACAGAGCCTCCATGGAACCCTTTTTCCATGAGCTTCTTCATAATCGGATTCACGCTGTCTTCATGACTCGTGATATAAACAAGCAGCTGCATAATAATCCTTTCCTTTCCTTTGCAACACCCGCATTATAGGCACTTCAGATACCCATTTCAAGGAACAGCATTCTCTCAGTGCTTCCAGAGAAACACCAGAATTCCTGCCGCCATCAGCCAGATGAAAAACGCCCCGCACAACGAGGGACCAATCGTATGTTTCTTCAGAAGCAGATACAGAGACAGCAGAAAACAGAAAAACGGAATCTGGGAAAACATTGCAAACTTCACGGTTCCCATCACCTGCCCTGCGCCATGTTCCTGATACATGAAATAGTATGCAATCATGCTGAGGCCTGGAAAACTGAGCATGATCGCCGAGATAAAATAGACCGGCGACTTCGAGATGAAGTGCACCGCCAGCATGATCAAAGCACCTGCAAGGCATTTGATCCACAGCATCTTACTTTCCTTCTTTCTTTCCCTCATGGCCGTAATCATTCCGGCCGATATAGTCGAAGTACTTCTGAAGCCTTGCTTCATACGCAACATCGCTGATTTCATAGAACTTCCGGTTCCGGATCGCATCCGGCAGGTACTGCTGTTTCACATAATGATTCGGATAATCATGGGCATACTTGTAGCCCACTCCGCTGCCAAGCCTGGAAGCACTCTTGTAATGTGCATCCTGCAGATAAGGAGGAATCTCCAGATTCCCGCTCTTCTCTACTTCTTCCATGGCCTTGAAGATTCCTTCCGAGCAGGCATTCGACTTTGGCGCAGTCGCAATATAGACCGCAGCCTCGGCCAGGATGATCTGTCCCTCCGGCATGCCTACCCGTTCCACTGCTTCTGCAGCGCTGACCGCAATCTCGAGCGCCCGTGGGTCAGCAGTTCCGCATTCTTCTGCTGCCGCAATCATGATCCGCCGGGAAATGAATCTCACATCTTCCCCGGCCGAAAGCAGCCTTGCCAGATAATACAGCGCCGCATCCGGGTCAGAACCGCGCATGCTTTTGATGAACGCAGAAATCGTATTGTAATGATTGTCGCCATCCTTGTCATAACGGATGTTCTTCTTCTGAATGCATTCTTCTGCCACCGCAAGCGTGATATGCACATAGCCATCGTCTGCCCGGTCTGTGGTCATCACCGCCAGTTCCAGTGCACCTAGAGCAGCTCGCGCATCCCCGTCCGCCATCTCTGCCAGAAATCTGACGGCATCTTCATCCATCTGTACCATCTCTCCGGCAATTCCTTTAATCGGGTCTTCAAGAGCACGATGCAGGAGCGTGATGATATTTTCTTTTGTCAGCGGCTTCAGCTGAAAGATCCTCGATCTCGACAGCAATGCCCCGTTGACTTCAAAATACGGATTCTCCGTCGTCGCTCCGATCAGGATCACCGTGCCATCTTCTACATACGGCAGAAGATAATCCTGCTGCCCCTTATTAAACCGGTGAATCTCATCGATGAAGAGAATGGTGCGCTGGCCTCTCATCGCATAGTTCTCTTTTGCCTTGGCAACAATCTCTTCGAGATCCTTCTTCCCTGCAATCGTAGCGTTTACCTGATAAAACGCAGCTTTCGTGCTATTGGCAATCACTCGGGCAAGCGTCGTCTTGCCGGTACCAGGAGGACCATAAAGGATAATGGAGCTCAGACGATCCGCCTTGATCGCCCGATACAGCAGCTTCCCCTTCCCGATGATTTCTTCCTGGCCGACTACTTCTTCCAGCGTCTCCGGACGCATCCTGGACGCAAGCGGTTCTTCTTTTCTGCGGGTTTCCTCCCCGGCACTTTCAAACAGATCCATGGAGTCATTATATCGTTCAGCACAAGCCTCTGCTGAAGAAAAAAACCAGGAAACAGCTCCTGGCTTTCATGATCCCGCACAGCAATGATGATTCCCGGAAAGAATCTATTCAGCCTTTTCCGGAACCGCCAGCTGTTTCAGTTCAAACCTTCCATCTTCATACTGCAATTCCGCAATGGCACAATTGCCCGGAACTCCCGGATCACGATGATCCGGATCGATCGCTCTCAGAAAGCAGCGCATCACGGTACCATGTGCCACAATCAGAACCGGATCTTCTTCTGCGTGGTCTGCGATCTCCGTGATGGCAGAAACGATGCGATGGGCGAATGAATCCAGATCTTCTCCCCCGTACTTCACGAAATAGTCACCGTACGGGAAAAGAGGATTATCTGAATTCGGAGAAGCTTCACGGAATCCGAGATAGATTTCCTTCAGCTCTCTGCTCCGATGCAGCGGCAGATCGGTAATCAATTCTGCAGTATCACAAGCTCTTAATAACGGAGAACAATACACTTCTCTGAAATGGATGCCATGATTCTGAAACCAGTTCTTCGCTGCTTCTGCCTGAGCAATTCCTTTTTCGGTCAGCGGACTGTCACATTGCCCCTGATTGATATCCATCAGATTGAAAAGTGTTTCTCCATGTCTCATCAGGTAGATTTTCTTCATCGGCTATTTCCTTTCCTGCAGTCATACGGTGAAGGACTTTCAATCCAGAAATGCATCCCATCCTTCAATTTCATCAATCCAGATCAGCGAATCATAATACATCTTCCGGATTCCATGTGAACGGATCTCATAGCGAAGCTGACTGCCCGCCAGGAACCTCGAAACAGTGATGATGCAGTCAAGATGACCATCATTGAGAATGCTCTTTCCGACGGATACCGAAACATTGGAATACTCTTTCAGCAATGCAGCAATCCTCGGAAGATCTGACTCATTCACATACTGCCCATCCGGAAATGAACCATGGAGAAACATGGAAATCTTCCTGCCCACTTCCTCCTCGGATGCCTTCATTCCACCGCTTCCTTTCAAGGAAATCATATCATGAAAAAGACCGGAATCATTCCGGCCGTTGGTTCAGCAGCACGAACCTCCCTCATGTCCGCAGCCGCCTTCATGTTCATGATGATCGCAATGCACGTCTTCCTGATATTCCAGCTTTCCGGCAAGATAGGCCTTCACTGCTTCATCTGCACTTCCTGCACAGCCCCCATAGAGACGGATGCCAGCACCAGCCAAAGCATTCTGCGCCCCTGCTCCGATTCCGCCGCAGATCAGCACATCCGCTCCAAGCCCGGATAATACTCCTGCCAGAGCACCATGTCCCTGGCCATTCGTGCTTCTGACTTTTGAACTTGCAATCTGATTGTCTTCAATGTCATAAACCTTGAAATACTCAGTTCTTCCGAAATGCTGGAAAATCTCTCCCGTTTCAGGATTGTAAGTGACTGCAATTTTCATGTTCGTTCTCCCTCCGAGTTCCTCTGAAGATCCGATCTTCTGAATCGTTCTGTCTGTGCAGCAGCCGTAGATCGGGTCATCTTCCAGGAATACACTGCCGCCCGCGATGCACAGCGCCTTTCCATTGACCAGCACATCTGCAATCTTCTGATGGGCAGAGCCAAGAATATTCTGAAACGTCGTTCTCGCAACGTTCATGCGCTCTGCACATTCTGACTGATCAAGGCAGATCAGATCAGAAAGACGTACTGCCTCCAGTTCATCGAGGGTCAGGTTTACTTCTTCCTCGGCTCCCCTCTCCGGCTGAAATCGGCTGCACTTCGGTTTCTGATAGATGGTTCTCGGTCTGACTGGTCTTGGCATGTATCCCTCTCATTAATGGCATATGCCATTAATTACATTCTATCCGGGCTGATCGATCTGTCAATTCCATGCGCCAGCACTTTTCTTCCTGGCAATGGCATGGTCTTTATGCCCAGCTTTTTCTTATGCCCATGATTTATTAATTTCCGCATAGATGGCTGCGCTGTAGCTCCAATGATGTGGATAACATAATACAGTTCTGCATAATGAAAGTACCAATAGAAGGAGGTACACCATTATGAAGAAGTACGACGAGTGCGTAAACACAGTGATGCAGTTCCTTACATCGAATCACTATGGCAGCACTGCAATCTATGAGCATCAGAACAGCTATAAGAGGATTAAGGAATGGCTGATATCCTCTGGTGCCTCATGCACACCAGAGGCACTGAATGCTTGCTTTGAAGAACACAGCGGGGAATTAATACCATCAAAACAGCGGCAGCTTAAGCATGCCCTTGTTCAGCTGATAGATGTCTATGAAACTGGCAGCATCCGTGATCAGCATGTCGGTTTCCAGATCTGCCCGTATGATCAGCTTACTTCTGTATTGAAACAGGAAGTAGACGAGTTTGTTTCGCATTGTCTTTCTGAAGGAAAACGTGCGTCATACGTAAAATCTCTTCAGGGAAAATGTTCGGATTTTATTCTTTTCCTGCAGAATCATGGTGTGACGACTATCCGCCAGGTTACATTTGATTTAATTCTCCTATACCAGAGTCAGAATAATTCCAAATCCAGGTGCACACGTGCGTCAAAGGAAAGTGCCGCACGTATGATGCTGGATTTCTTCGCTGAGCGCGGTAAATGCCTGCACGGGCACGCAGAAGCAATGACTATTCTCACGCGTAATCAGATTGTATTGGACACATATTTCATTCCAGCGGATTCCATGCGCCCTGCTGACCATTCTCTCTGGGAAACTGCCTCTTCTTTTCAAAGTGCGCTCAAGAAGAATCGGTACTCAAAATCTGTATACAATTATTATTATCGCAGCGTAGTTCTGCTGTTGATTTTTCTAGAGAAAAACGATCTTGCCCTCACTAAAGAAATTGCGGAACTCTGGTTTGAACACGCAAAACCATTGTCTGGAAAATCCTGGAAATCAATGCGGCGTGCATTGTATCAATTTCTTCATTTTGCGGATACCGGCGAGATCATTCCGTGCCAGACTACTTCACCTAAGCCAGTAAAGATGATTGATACCATACCTGCATGGTGCAGAGTCGAATGGGAAGACTTTCTAGCCGTTCTACAGAGAGAAAACCGTGCCCAATCTACCATTGAGATGTATCGGAGTTCAATCAGCAGATTTTGTCTATATTTCGATAAAGTTGGAATAACCGGGTTTGATCAGCTTACGCCAGAGATCCTAATTGGCTTCAATGCACAGGATAAACATGAAACCGCAGAAGGGAAAGCTGCTTATAACAGCCGAATCAGAAACTTCATCTGCTATCTCGAAGATAAAGGCATCATCAGCAACCAGTGGCTGCATACTGCGATTTCTTCCATTCATGCCCCGAAAACCAGAATTATTGATACTCTCCCAGAAGAAGCAGTTGAGAATTTCTGGAAAGTCGATCAGGAAGCCTTCACTCCTATGGAACGCCGGGATTATGCGATTTCATGTCTTGGACTTGGAATGGGTATACGGTCTTCGGACATCGTGTCGCTGAAGATAGCAGATATCGATTGGAAAAAACAGCAAATCAGTTTTACTCAGATGAAGACTGGAGTCTCTGCAGTGCTCCCCATGCCGGTACATGTAGGCAATGCAATCTACAGATATCTGCAGATAAGACCACAAAGCAGCAGTGAGAATCTCTTTATTCCTTTCAGAAGTCCTTACGATAAGGTCGGCCGCTGCGTTTGTCAGAAAGCACTGGAACGATTCATTGGTGAAAACAAAGGTTTTCATATCACACGAAGGACATTTGCGACTGCTCTTCTGAGAGGCCAAACAAAAGCTGCAGTTATTTCAGATTCTCTGGGACATCGTTCAGAAGATACTGTATTCAAATACCTGCACCTCGATGAGCAGCGTACCAGACAATGTGCCATTTCGCTGAACCAGCTTGGAATTTTCTGGCCAAAAGAAGGTGCATTTTATGGATAAGCACTATCAATGCGCCAGTGTCTTTGCGCCGTATATCAATGAATTTATTACACAGAAAAGAGCACAGGGCTATTCATATGACGATTGTGATTATTACCTGAAACGCTTCGATGGATTCTGTGTTGAACATCACATCAGCGAGCCAGTCATCACGAGGCAGCTCTTTGAAGCATGGATTGAAAAAGGAGCATCTTCTGCTGAAGGCAAATCCGGCAGGCACAAACGCGAGACAATATTCCGGGCCTTTTCGATCTATATGAACATCCTTGAAACGGAATGTTATATCCCTCATCACATCTGCCATCTTCCTAAGGTAATGCAATACCTGATGAGTGACAGCGATATTCAGGAATTCTTCAGTGTTCTTGATGGTGGAAGATGCAGAAATAATGATCCTGATCACATCCGCATGTATTCTGAGTATCGCGTCATGTTCAGGATGATCTGCTGCTGTGGTCTTCGCAATTCCGAAGCATGTGAATTGCGCCGCAGCAACATAGATCTTGAAAAAGGAATTATCACGATCATTCATTCAAAGGGAGACAAAGACCGTCTTGTCTACATGGCGGATGACCTGACCGAGCTCTGTCAATCCTACTGGCTCTGGATGACATCAGAACAAGGGATTCAGTCGGATTGGTTCTATCCTAGTAAAGATACCAGCAAACACATCATAAAACATTCAGTATGCCGCAAGTTCAATGAGATCTGGACTCAGACTGCAGCTTCCAAGCTCTGCGATAAAAAGCCTACCGTTCATAGTTTTCGGCATTATTTCGTGACTAAGCGCATGAATCTGTGGATGGAACAGGGCGTCGATTTAAATGCAATGATGCCATTTCTCAGCAATTACCTGGGACATGCCGGCGTTCTAAACACGCACTATTACTATCACGCTGTTGAAGACTCAATCAAGATAATCCGTAGCAAGGACAAGGTTTCTTCTGCTGTAATTCCGGAGGTAATTACTGATGAATAAGAAAGATTTCAGTACACTATTCTTCTCGAAAACGCGTGACTTCCTGGATAAGTATGAGGCACAGCAGCTAAGGCGAAGTGAAAATACGATTGAATCCTATCGCGACGGTCTCACTTCTTTCCGGCGCTTTATCACTAATGAGAAAAAGAAATCTATGCTTACTTTTACATTCAGCGACTGTACTAACGAGCTTGTTCTGGACTACATGGAATATCTGCAGAACCGCGGCTATGCCAAAACAACCTGCAACCATAGGCTGTCAGCATTGCATGCATATCTATGGTATGCCTCAGACTGTGACGTCAAGGTCCTGCCTGTTGCGCTGGCAGTATCGCATCTCCCGCTTCTTCGGGAAAGTGAAGTCGTCCGCGACGTGATCAGCAGCGAATGCATGGCCGCTTTACTCGCTGCTCCAGGGAATTCCAGGAAAATTCTGATCCGGGATACCACGATCATGGACATTCTGTATGACAGAGCAATCCGTCTGAGTGAACTTCTCGATCTGAGAAAAAGCGATGTGAACCTATCCCGAAAAGATCCATATATCCGGATTCACGGCAAGGGAGATAAAGAACGCATTGTTCCTATTACAGATAAGACGGTTAATCACCTAAATCGGTATTACCAGCATTACCATAATGAGGGTTCACCACCTACAGACCTGCTGTTCTATACTGTCATTCACCGGAGAGTCAACCGGATGTCTCCTCAGAATGTACAGCGATTCATCAAAAAGTATGCAGAGAAGATCAGACCGAAGCATCCTGATCTTCCTCAAAGAGTCCATCCTCATATGTTTCGCAGAACCCGTGCAACAGAACTGTATCAAAACGGTGTCGATCTTGAATTGATTTCACGATTGCTTGGCCATTCAGCCTTAGAAACCACGAAAATCTACGCAAAGCCCTCTGTAGAGATGATGAAGAAGGCAATGGATCATAGCTTCTGTGGTTACGAAATGGAGCAGGAGCCAATCTGGGACTTGAAAGATGAAGAGGAAATTGCCAGGAATTTCGGACTGCGCTAAGAAAGATTATGCCTACATTTTTCTTATAAAAATCAGTAAAACTGGGCTTCTGCAAGGAAACTAATGATAAATAGAAGCTGGGCATAAGGAAAATTATACCTACATTAACATAATTTTCCGAATGATCGGTCAGTCTTTTAGAGAAAGATGGAAAAGAAGCACTGCTGGATAGAGCGGCAGACCGAAGACTGCAGCAGATGCGGCGGCACAGAAAATCCTTTGCATACATCCGGATGCGTTTCGTCTTCGCACAGAAGACGGCATCAGAGAAGGGATCAGACTTTGAGAGCATTCCTTCCATCCCTTTCAGATTCAGAGCCAGTCTCAGACCGGCAGGTGATAGTCCTTCTGCATATGATGGATAATCCGTTGCCCGAACAAGCATTGGTTTATCCCAGTTCCGAATCGTCCCATATACATAAGAGATGAAAGCATGAAAATCATCGCTACTTGCAAAGCCATTGAAGATCAGTTCCTCGCTCAGGCAATGGAAAAACAACCAGTTTCAGATTGACATGATGCCAGGAAGAAGCATACAGAAAATATCCGCTGACTCCTGGAAAGCAGACTGCGACAATCGAATGGATGAGATCCAGCACTTCTTTGCTGGCGATCAATCCTTCTTCCTGATTCTAAGAGAATTGCAATTTCTTCCAGCAGTGCCTGCCGCGACCAGTCATGATACCTCCGATTTCCTGGCGTCTTTGCGGAAACTCACGCTGGAACTCATCTCATCCATGTACCTGCAGAATAGCTCCTCCGGTCAGGCGAGTCCGTCTATCCGATCGACTGAAATCTCTTCACTCCCCAGGTAGTCAGAAGAAAATACAGAAGAAGATCTGCCACCCCATAAAACAGCATTACCCAGAGGAAGAACTGAATACCTCCTTCCCCATTCACGCATGCGATGAGAACAATGACCCCGACCATGAGGTTTCCGAAAATGCTGAGAAAAGAAGAGAGAGATTGCTTCACCGCAACCACTTCCCGATCCCATTCAAGCTTCGGATAGCGCAGATTCACTGCCATTCCGCTCATTGCCGTAAACAAGCCGGCCAGAATCAGCACGACGATGCCCATCAGAAGCATCATTCCAGGTTGATGAAATGCAAGCATCAGAATCAGGAGTGAGCTCATTGCCAGCGGCAGAGCCACCACGAGATTTGCACGCACTTTGGAAAACAGGATGCTTTCTGCAGAAACCGGGATGCTTTTCAGAATCCACAGCCTTCTGCCCTCCAGAGAGATTGAAACTCCAGTGGTACAGGTAGAATGAACGATCAGGGAACACGCAGAAATGATGAGGCTTCCTGCCATCGGCTGCAGCAGTGCAAGATCCGGGTCAAGCTCAGAAAGAGAGGAACCACGCATCCGGAAAGCCAGATAGATCGATCCGCCGAACAGCAGGATCTGGCCGAATCCTGTATTCAGCATATATGTTGCATTGGCAGCCCACGAAGAAAGATCCCTGCGCAGCAAAGCCGAAGAAGCCCGATGAGCAGCAGAGCGCTTCAGGCGGAAATGCGAATCATGGTATCCCTGATTCCCTGCAGCTCCCGCTTTCAGAACTGCTCTGGAACAGAGCCTCAGAAACAGAAACAGTGCTGCCGTTTCAATTCCGATCATTGCCGCAACCGGCAATACGGATCCGCGGACTGCTCCACTGACATAAAGATTGCTGACGGGAAGCAATCTGATCAGAGTTCCAGCCCGCGCTGCGAACGCAGCACCATCTGAGCGCCCCATCAGCATTCCGATTGCCATGAACAGAAGAAAGAGGACCATCTGAACTGCATTGCGGACCAGATCTGCATGCTTGCGGCCATTGGAGAGCCGATAGATCATCCAGCCAAGCAGGCTGGAAATCACCGCCGGTATGACTGGCTGCATCAGCATTCCCACCAGAGCCAGCAAATAGAATCCTGCTGCGGCATGAGCTTTCACTCCATAGATGATGACCCCAGGCAGAAGAAAAGAGCACCCATAATAGAGAGCCATCAGAAGAAACGAGAACAGCTTGGATGCTACAATCTCCTGTTCCTGAAGCGGAAGGCTCATCAGGAAATCGAAATCCCGGAACCCGAACACCATTTCCTTGCTCCAGGAAATCCCATATGCCAGAAGCAAGACTGTTCCAAGACAGACCAGAAACTGCAAGCCAAGCCCATATTGAGAAGGATCGAGAGAGTCGTAAAGCCCGAAGCTGTAGGAAATCGACAGATACGCCATGATCATAGCCCCGGCAAGCAAGGAAACCCAGGGAGACCTGACCTTGCCTTTCCGGGATGTCTGCAGCTGATTGCAGAGCTGCGCTCGGATCAGAATCCAGAAGTGTTTCATGTTACTGCTCCAGTTCCAGAAAGATTTCTTCCAGAGTCTTTCCGCCTTCCAGAATTTCCTGAGTTGTCCCATTGCGAAGAATCTGACCTTCCTTGATGATCGCCAGATGATCGCACAGATTCTCTACGACTTCCAGAACATGCGAGGAAAAGAAAACAGACCCGCCCTGCTGGCAGAGCTGCTTCATCTTCTGCTTCAGCACATAGCTCGCCTTCGGATCCAGTCCGACAAAGGGCTCATCCAGAATCAGCAGATCCGGGTCATGCATGAATGCCGAGACCACTGCCACCTTCTGCTTCATGCCATGGCTCAGCGCCTTGATCTGATCGCCGAGATGATCATAGATCTCCAGTTCCTTTGAAAGTGACTCGATCTGCTTCATGCGATCGTCTTCTTCCATTCCGAAGATATCTGCGATGAAATTCAGAAACTGAATCCCTGTCATGTTCTCGTACAGGTCAGGATTGTCAGGGAGATACGCAAAGCATCGCTTGCAGGCAAGCGGATCTTTCTGGATATCATGACCGTGAATTATAATGCTGCCTGTCTCAAATGGCAGAATTCCTGTCACGCAGCGGATCGTGGTCGTTTTTCCGGCTCCATTATGGCCGATGAAACCGAAGATTTCTCCTGGCTGAACGGAAAGATCAATTCCATGAAGAATTTCTTTCTCTCCGAAGCGTTTATGAAGATTTGTTATCTGAAGCATAGTGCATTCTCCTTGTATGCTCTAACGATATCATGTCTGGTTTCTTTTGACATCCGCTTCAGGACAGAGCCCTCTGAAAAGTATTCTGGACATAACTGAAAACCCCATGGCAAGCCATGGGGAATATGATTTTCTTCTGTATCAGAGTAATTCAGAAATCAGGACTTCACCCGGAAAGGAATTACTGTTTCTGAGGGCTGGCAGCGCTCTTCGTTCTGGCAGCGATTTCTTCCTCATTGCCAAGATAGTAATGATTCAGAACCCGGAACTGCTCATCAAACTCATAGACCAGCGGAACCCCGGTCGGGATATTCAGAGAAAGTACTTCCTCTCTGCTGAGCTGGCTCAGATACATGACCAGAGCCCGCAGGGAATTGCCATGTGCTGCAATCAGCACTCTTTTTCCTGCCTTCATCTGCGGAAGAATGGTTTCTTCATAATAAGGAACTACTCTCGCCACCGTTTTCTCGAGGCTCTCCCCAAGAGGCATCTCCAGCGGATCCTCATTGCGGTACATCTCCTGACGAGCAGGATTGCGAGGATCGTCCTCCTTCAGAAGCGGCGGAACCACATCATAGGAACGGCGCCACAGCTTCACCTGCTCTGCTCCGTACTTTTCTGCAGTTTCCGCTTTGTTCAGGCCCTGCAGTGCTCCATAGTGCCGTTCATTCAGCTTCCAGGTCTTTTCCACCGGCAGCCAGTCGCGGTCCATTTCATCCAGAATATGATTCAGCGTATGAATTGCTCGCTTCAGATAAGAGGTATAGCAGAGATCGAAGTCATAGTTCTGCTCCTTCAGGAGCTTTCCTGCCTGCTTCGCTTCTTCATGTCCCTTCTCGCTCAGATCCACGTCGGTCCAACCGGTGAAAAGGTTTTTCTGATTCCATTCGCTTTCGCCATGTCTGACAAGTACCAGTTTCATATCGTCTCCTCTAATTAGTTTAATCTAACTATTATGCTCAGAAGAAGCGGGATATGCCCGCTGTCTTCCTGTTATCTGAATTATCAGAAATCAGCCTGGTTCTGTCAACGAAGATGATCACGGTTCATGCAATGAAACTTGTGAGCTCAGAATCCCGGGACAGTCTTCCCTTTCAGGCTTCCGAAATCATGGAACAGACGATACCGTTTTTCTTCGGAAAGCTTCAGGATCTCTTCAAAGCGATCGATCGAGATGTAGCCCACCGAGAACAGCAGTTCCCTGACTGCTCCCGACGACTGAAGTCGCAGGGTTCTCAGGTCTAATACTGCTTTTCCTAAGTTCATCACAGCCAATAGAATTGACCGCATGTTAGCTCAGGCACTGACAGTTTTCCTGATCTGTTGCGGAGCTGCTTCGTACGAAGGATGCCGCTTCAGCCCGGCCATATCATGACCTGCTGTACATTTTCGCTTCCGCTTAACGGCTGCACAGTCAATCAGCCGGATCCATTTATTGAGAGATCAACTCATGGTGCTGCTCAACTGATGTACCAGCTGAGTTTCTTTTCGGATGTCAGTCGTTCCAGTTCTTTGTTCTGAAGGAAGATGAAGCTTTCAAAATCATTTGCACAAGACTCATAATCGACCGTATCCGGCTTCATAGAGTCTTCCGAGGAATATAAGGTGTGACCGGTAATAAACGCAGAGTAGAGATCCCGCTGTACGGTGTTTCCGGCAATCTCAAATGATCGTACGCTAAGATCCTTTTTGATCATCTCGCCAGTCACATGATTGATCTGTGATGCCCGAATCTTTGCAGTATCCGTATGGATCAGTTCTTTACCGATGTAATGAAGTTTCTGATCCAGTATGCGTTCAAACATTGATGGTGCATGGTTTGCGAGAGCTTTTCCAAATCTTGATTTTCGATTAATCCTGCCATTCTTTGCGTTTCTTGTCATGTCCTTTGAACGTTTTTGGAGAGCGCGGTAATTCATCGTCTCGCAGATAATGGTCGTGCTGCGCTCAAGGATCTCATTGGCAAGCATCTCATGCGACATCCTCATAAGCACTGCTCGTTTCCGGTACAGTTCTTTCCGCTTTTTTCGCAATCGGTCATATCTTGCGGAATATGTCCATTGAAGCTTGATCCCCTTGCGAATCGTGCCATTGGAGTTGTAATTGGACGGATTCGTAGCCCGTCTGCTTCGATCCATAGATCGGCTTATCTTACGAATCTCTGCATCAATTGCTGGAATATCCGGCGCCAGTTCATGAAGCTGTACGTGCCTGCTGGATACCTCCGCAACTGTCGAAACTCCGATATCAAGCCCGGTCACAACAGTATCCGAACCATATTCATGTTTCTTCGGTGGCTTGCCTCTGAGTACCAGCTGGACAAAGTACCTTGTCTTGCCTCGGACTGTTTTTCGAAGGAGTCTGACATACTTTAGTCGGTTATTTCGGATCGCCTCCTTCGCATATATATCATCCGGTTTCATGATGACCTCGTATTTGTGGTTTCTGCCTATGTACAGAAGCCCGTTCCGATAGTTTAAAGCAGAGTTCTTGGATTTACCTTCTACAGAAGTGTCATCGTATCTGGAATGATGCCTGACATGCTCTGCTTCATGGAACCGAAGTTTCTCAACTGCGCGAAATGCTTTCGTAGCCTGTTTCTGGCACTCATCGATTCCGACGATATCTGAGAAATGGTGTTTCATCTCTGCCGCTTTCTCATGAAGCTGATATTCTGTATAACCATATTCAAGCTGTTTCTGGCGGATCTTCTTACTGCGGTCCTTGAATGTTTTATCCCTTACAAGGTCCTGATATTCCGGATCCATCTGAAGCTTATGGAGCCGCTTCAGCGCCACATCCAGGCAGCCATTGTAGATCTGATCCATAACACGAAAATATTTCTCGATAAATGTGCGGTCTGGAATATCTGCCTCAAGCGTCAGGATAAAGGAATCCGTGCGTTCATATCTAGACATGTTTTTGGTCCTCGATATACCGCCGGATAGTATCTTCCGAAATATGGCCGATCGTGCAGCAGAAGTAACTTCTTGTCCAAAGAGAAGGAATACGGCTTTTCAGCCAAGGAAATTCTTCACGCAGGATTCTTGATGATCTTCCTTTCAAAGATTTGATGAACTGGTGCAGAGGAACACGAGGATCTATTTCCACAAAGAGATGGACATGATCCGGCATTACTTCCATGGCTTTAATAGATGCATCAAAATCTGAAGCAACAGAAAAAAGAATCTCTTTCAGTCGTTCATCTACACCATCAACCAGTACAGGCCTTCTATATTTCGGGCAGAAGATAATATGAAACTGATTTTTATAAACCAGTCCTTTTTTATGCGTATAGGAATCATTCATATCGTGCATTCTCACACCAAAATTATATCACATTAACATTAGATATACGTTGTTTATCTATTTAGTTTGAAGCGGTATTGATCAAAAAAGACGATTCCTCCTGATCACTGAAGTGACGGGCTTCCTCGCCTTAGTATTGTGATTCCTGATCCTTGCATGCATTTCCGAGGCTTCATCCAAGTTTCAGTCCGATCTCACGCTCAATCCGATCAAAGTAGGCTTTCTGCAATCTGCCGAAGAGTTCCGGGTCTTTCATGCCCACCGGCTTTCCGTCGATGGTATCAGCATGCGCACAGACTTTGGTCGTGCTGCATACGATGACTTCATCGGCATCGAAGACTTCCTCCATTGTGATATCCCTTGCTTCAGTGGGAATGCCTTGAGCTTCTGCGATCTCGAAGAGATGCTTGCGGCTGATGCTCGGCAGCACCAGTTCATTGAGAACCGGAGCAAAGAGCTTTCCATCTTTCAGCAGCAGCAATGCACTATGCGCGCATTCGGTCAGCTGATTGCCGCGATGGAAGATCGATTCACTGCAGCCGGCTTCTCTGGCATGTTCTGCTGCCATGACATTCGGAATCAGATTCAGAGTCTTGATATTGCAGTGATAGAATCTGGTGTCCTCATCCGTGCAGAGTTTCATCGGATGAGTATAATCAATCGGCTTTCCTTCTGAAGCTGTGATCAGCAGAGTCGGTTTTTCAGATGAATCCGGGAAGACATGATTTCTTGGGCAGTTGCCACGGCTGGATTGCCAGTAGAGGATCACTTCTCCCTTTCCCGCAGCGTCCGCGCACTTCTGAATTTCAGCTGCGAGCTCTTCCCGGCTGAGCGGGAAATCAATTCTCAGCATCCTGCAGGATTGATAAAAACGGTCCAGGTGATCTTCCATGGCGAAGAGCTTTCCGTCATTGGCAAACGTCACATCATAGACTCCGTCTCCGAAAAACAAGGCACGGTCCTGCATCGGGATCCTGATTTCATCGATCGGTCCCATCACGCCGTTGTAATATCCGATCTTCATAACTGATGGTTTCTTTCCTCCATAAGACTGACATGAGACCTCATGGTCTTTTCCAGACTGATCCTGGTGCAGAAAAGTGATCTGTTCTCTGTTCTCACAATCATGATTTCCTGCCGCACCGTTTCACGAGATCCTGGAACAGAAGATTCATGATCGGATTGCTTTCCGTCAGTCCTTCCGGATGCCATTGCACGGCGATGATCAGCCCTTCTTCATCTTCCATTGCTTCAATGACTCCGTCCTTTGCACGGCCTGCTGCAACCAATCCTTTGCCAAGCTTCTTCACCGCCTGGTGATGCATGGAGTTGGTCATGACGGAATCCGCTTGGAACAGGTTCCGGAGATACGTATCTTTTTCAAGCGTAACTGCATGGTGCAGATAAGAGCGCTTGTACTGCTGAAGATGCTGAAGCGCATCCGGGCGATAATCCGACAGATCCTGCCAGAGCGTGCCGCCCCTCATCACGTTCAGAAACTGAATCCCGCGGCAGATGCCGAGCATCGGAAGCCGATGGGCTTCAGCATACTCATAAGCATTCTTCCAGGCTTCATCAATTTCCGGCCGGACCGCACCGCACTTCTGCTCCGCTTCTTCCCCATACAGAAGAGGGTCCACATCTTCTCCGCCTGGAAACAGCAGACCATCCGCCATCGACAGTGCGCTTTGGGGATCGAGACGCAGCAGCTCGGAAGGAATAATGACCGGAATTCCGCCATTGCTCAGCACGGCATGGATATAATCCGCATTGCAGTATTCTTTCTCCGCAGAAACGAACAGGCCGGGCTCACTCATGAAGGTATCTCCGAGAATGCCGATCACCGGCTTCCGGAAGAAAAGATAATAGCCAGGATCACGGTTTTCCGTATCTGCCGCAAGCACCTTCGCATCGGTCATTGCAATGTTCCCTCTGAGCTGAACCTTGCCCTTCCTTCCCTCCTTTTCGAATTTGCCTTCGGAAAGACTTGGATCAAGAATCGAGAACAGCTTTGTCTCAGGATCATAGTCAAATACATAGATATAATGACCGCCGCTGGAGAAAACGCCGATATGGTCTCCATGATCGCCGCCGACATTGGCAATGCATGCTCCGCCATGCGCCAGGCAGGAAATGACATCCGCTTCTGAGTTCGACTGGAATAGATTCAGTCCGTATTTTTCAGCAAGCGCCTTCCCGAATATCTCCATATCGGTGCCTGGCTCCAGATTTGCCCTGCTTGCATAGGAAAGCTGAACCAGCTCCTCCAGAGGAACCTCACGGTTCTTCAGATCCTTCAGCATCATCGCTGCCGAACAGATGCCGCATCCTGCTTTCTGGATATTCCCGGATTCATACAGCTCCGGATCCTCCTTCTTTCCGACATCCGTGAGATACGAAATCTCAGAATGCTGATTCTGATTGATATAGTACGATCCTTTCATGAATATCTCCTTCTGAACGAAAACCTGCAGAGCAAATATCTGCAGGTCTCTGATAGGTCAGTCCGTATATTTCTGTGCGGACCACTTTGCAAATTCTTCTTCCGTCGCAATCACGGAGTGCGTCTTTGTCACCTGATGAATCGTTCCTTTGCTGTAATCAACGCCTTCCTTTTCCTTATCGTAGGAAATCGACTTGCGCTGTTTCTCGACGATCGGATTCGGATGAGGAATTGCAGAGAGAAGAGATCTTGTATACGGATGAATCGGATTCTCGAAGATCTCATCGGTGGTTCCGGTTTCAACGATATAGCCCAGATGCATGACCCCGATGCGGTCAGAAATATATTTGACCATTGCCAGGTCATGTGCAATGAACAGATACGTGATGCCCATCTCGTCCTGCAGGTCCTTCATCAAGTTTACCACCTGCGCCTGGATACTGACATCGAGGGCGGAAATTGCTTCATCGGCAATGACAAGTTTCGGATGCATGATCAGGGCTCTGGCAATTCCGATTCTCTGCCGCTGACCGCCGGAGAACTGCGAAGGATAGCGGGTCGCGTGTTCACGGGACAGACCGACACGATCCAGAATGGAATAGACTTTCTCATCCAGATCTGCCTGATCTTTATAAAGGTGATGGAGTTCCAGACCTTCTGCGATGATTTCCTTGACCTTCTTGCGCGGATTGAGGCAGGCCATCGGATCCTGGAAGATCATCTGCATATTGATTCTGAGATAAGCCTCATCTTCTTTGGAAAGCTTGCCTGAAATGTCATGCCCATCGAAGATGATCTTTCCCGCGGTCGGATCATAGAGGCGGATAACAGCTCTGCCGGTAGTCGACTTCCCTGAGCCGGATTCACCGACCAGACCGTAGGTCTCTCCCTTGAAGATATCGAAGCTGATCCCGTCCACTGCTTTCGTGGTATAAGTGCGGCTGATGCGGAAATACTGCTTCAGTCCTTCCACGTGCAGCAGCGGCTGACTGCTGTAATCAATGGCGGTCATAGAGCTCGTCCTCCTTCTTCATCTTGGCAATGCGTTCCTTCAGCTGTTCCGGCATCTCTACCTTCGGAGCCCGCGGATCGCAGAGCCAGGAAGCTACACGATGCTTGCCGCCGACGTTGTACATCGGAGGTTCAGCCTTGTAGTCGATCGCAAGCGCATACGGATTTCTGGGGGCAAATGCATCTCCCTGAATCCGTTCCAGCAGGTTCGGCGGAGTGCCCGGAATCGCAAACAGACGCGTGGAGTTCGTATCGGTATCCGGCATCGATGCCAGCAGGCCCCAGGTATAAGGATGGCGCGGATCATAGAAGATCTCGTTGATATCGCCCTTCTCGATGATGCGGCCTGCATACATGACATCGACATAATCGGCAACCTTCGCAACGACGCCGAGGTCATGCGTGATATAGATGACAGAGATATTGTGTTCTTCCTGCAGGCGCTTGATCAGTTCGAGGATCTTAGCCTGGATCGTGACATCAAGAGCAGTAGTCGGTTCATCGCAGATCAGGATGTCAGGATTGCAGGCAAGCGCAATTGCGATGACGACTCTCTGCCGCATGCCGCCGGAGAGCTGATGCGGGTATTCCTTGAAGCGCTTCTCCGGATTCTCGATGCCGACTTCTTCGAGAAGCTTCATGGCTCTCGCCCTGGCTTCTTCCTTGCTGGTATGTTCATGGGTCAGGATCGGCTCCATGATCTGCTTGCCGATCTGCATGGTCGGATCGAGCGAAGTCATCGGATCCTGGAATACCATGGCAATGTATTTGCCATTGAAGCGATAGCGGATTTCTTTCTGCGTGAGCTTCGTGAGATCAACCGTCTCACGTTCGCCCTTCTCATTCGTGAACGTGTAATTGATCGTTCCGGAATCAATGCGGCCATTGTTGGCAAGGATGCCCATGATGGTCTTGACGGTGACAGACTTGCCGGAACCGGATTCGCCGACGATCGCAATCGTCTCGCCGCGGAACAGATCCATGCGGACGCCGCGGATGGCATTGACTCTTCCGGAAGCGGTCTCAAAGGAGATATTCAGGTCTCGGATGGACAGAACCCGGTCTTCTTTCTTTCTCGGAATCATTGACATAAACGTTCCTCCTTATCCTTGCTTCTGGTTCGGGTCGAATGCATCGCGGATGCCATCAGCGAACAGGTTGAAGCTCAGCATGAGCAGCGCCAGTACGATGATCGGAGCAATCAGGATAAACGGATGAATCGTCATGGACTTGTAGCCATCCGAAATCAATGAGCCAAGCGATGCCTGCGGAGGCTGAATGCCGAGACCTACGAACGACAGGAATGCTTCTGTGAAGATTGCATTCGGAATCGAGAACATCGACATGATGATCAGCTGTCCGAAGATATTCGGCATGATGTCCTTGAAGATGATGTAGAAGCTCTTGGCACCGAGAGTTCTCGAAGCTAATACGTATTCAGATTCCTTGAGCTTCAGCATTTCAGCACGGGAGATTCTCGACATGCCGATCCAGCCGGTGATCATCAATGCAAATACGATGGAGCTGATGCCGGACGGCATGACCAGTCCGAGCAGCGTCACGACGACGAGGGTCGGAATACCATTCAGGATTTCAACGATTCTCTGCATGACCATATCGACCTTGCCTCCGAAGTAGCCGGAGATCAGACCATAGGACATACCGATCACGATATCGATCGCTGCTGCCGCAAACGCAATGATCAGAGATACACGGGTACCTTCCCAGACTCTGGTAAACAGGTCACGTCCGTTGGTATCGGTTCCGAACCAGTGATAGACGTCCGTGAATCCTTTCTCTGCATAGACATCAACACCCTTTTCCGTTCCGCGGAAGATTCCGATATTCTCCAGTCCCTGGATTCTCGGCGGAAGCGACTGCTGGGAGAGATCGATAGTCTCTGCACCATAGCCAGAGATCATCGGTCCGATGATTGCCATCACGATGATGATCGCGATGATGATCAGTCCGAATACTGCACCTTTGTTCTTTTTGAAATGCACCCAGACATCATGGGCATAGGAAGTAGTCTTGTAAACCTTATCATGAAGCTTTTCATTCCGCTGCACGAAGACGAAATCGTCACTCGTGAAGTCATCTACGATTTCATCGGTCAGCTCTGGTTTCATTGCCTCACTCATCTTACTTTTCTCCTTTCGCCACACGGATTCTCGGGTCGATGACGCCATACAGAATATCAACGATCAGCATCATGATGATGTACATTGCCGAATACACGAATGCACAGGCAATGACAACGTTATAGTCATTCGACTGAATCGCCTGCACCATCAGCATGCCGATGCCCGGAATTGCAAAGACTTTCTCGACAACCATGGAACCAGTCAGCAGGTTGACCAGCAGCGGTCCCATGATGGTAACGAGCGGAATCATCGTATTGCGGAGTGCATGATGCATGATCAGCGGACGCTCTCTGACACCTTTTGCCTCAACGAGGGAAATATAATCAGAACTCAGGACATCGATCATTTCCGAACGTGCAAAACGGGAGATATTCGCCATCGGGAACATCGCCAGCGCGATCGTCGGCAATACGGATGAATTGACAGGATTGTTCGAATTGTAGAGGATCGGAGCCCACTTCAGCTTGAAGCCGATGTAATAAGCAAGCAGGAGTGCAAAGACGTAGGAGGGAATTGACACACCTAGAATGGAGACGATCGAGCAGAGAGAGTCGATCCAGCTGTTATGATGAAGTGCAGCCGCAATACCCAGCAGCAATCCGAGAATCGAACCGATGACCATGGCCTGCGCGCCGATGCGGATCGAAACCAGAAGCGGGTTTCCGAGAAGATCCGTGACATTGCGGTTCTTGTTGATGACATAAGAGACGCCGAGATCTCCATGCAGCATATTCTGCAGATACTTGAGAAATCGGATGAAGAACGGCTGATCCAGTCCGTACTTTGCATAAAGGGCAATCTTCTGTGCTTCAGTCAGCTTTTCATCGTTGAACGGAGAACCCGGCATCAGGTCCAGCATCAGAAACAACACGAAGATAATCACCAGCAAGGTCAGAAGACTGATCACCAATCGTTTCAGAATGTATTTTGACATTTGTTATCCTTTCTAAAACCATAACAGAGCGAGTAAACCCCTCGCTCTGTTATTGTCTGTCAGTTTCAGTCCCGGCAGATTACTCTGCCTTTGTCAGATGACGATAGGAATCAACACCAGCATTATGGAACTCAATGCCAGTAACCTTCGGATTGATCATCATTGCGCCGCCATTCTGGTAGACCGGGCACATTGCATAATCATCCAGGAGCATCTTCTCAGCTGCGATCAGATCAGCCCAGCGAGCCTCTGCATTCGCCGCATCCTCGCCTGTCTCAGCCTTGTTCATCAGAGCATTGTATTCTTCATTGCTGTAGGAGCCAGTGTAGCCAGCTCTGTCAGACTTGAAGAGATCGAGGTAGGTCTGCGGATCTGCATAGTCAGGACCCCATCTGGTAAGACCGATCTCGTAATCATGATTCTGCATGAGTTCAAGACGAGTCTTCTTAGGCTTGGAATCCAGGTTGACCGTGATACCCGGCAGGTTGGTCTGCAGCTGCTGCTGCAGGTTCTCTGCAACTGCCTTGCAGGCTTCACTGTCTTCAAACAGCAGTGTTACAGTCACATCTCCGCCGAGTGCTTCCTTTGCTTTTTCGTAAGCAGCCTGTGCTTCTTCAACATTCTCAACAATCAGGTTGCCTGCAGTTTCACGGTAATCCTTGCCATCCGGGCCATAAGCGAATTCCTTCGGAATGAATCCTTCTGCAGCTACAGAACCATCCTTGAGGACGTTCTCTGCAATTGCCGTACGATCGATTGCCTTGGAGATTGCTTCACGGAGATCCTTGTTCTGCAGTGTCGTATTATCGAAGTTGTAGTCAAGTCTCCAAGCATAGCCCTGCAGACGTGTGGTGAAACCTTCTGCATCCTTGTAAGCATCAACCTGCTCACTAGCAAGCTTCACGACATCGATGTTTCCGCTCTGGTATTCCAGCATTGCGGACTGGGTATCCTGCAGGAACTTGAAGGTCACGTTCTCAACTGTGATGTTGTCTGCATCCCAGTAATCCGGGTTCTTCGTGAACGTGTACTGGTTGCCAGTCTGCCAGTCGGTCATCGTATACGGGCCGCAATACAGCAGATCAGAAGTGCTCTGCGCGAAGTTGGCACCTTCGGACTCATAGAATGCCTGGTTCAGCGGGAAGAATGACGGGAATGCCATCAGCGGCAGCAGGAATCCGCACGGCTGAGACAGATGAACGACGAAGGTCTTATCATCCGTTGCCTCAACACCAAGTTCGCTGAGATCCTTTGTGCCGGCGATGACTTCATCGGCATTCACAACTCCGATCGTGGAAACGATGAAGTTATATTCGGATGCGAGATCCGGGCTGACCAGACGCTGCCAGCCATAGACGAAGTCTGCAGCCGTAACCGGTTCCCCGTTCGACCACTTGATGCCATCTCTCAGATGGAATGTGTAAGTAAGACCATCTTCACTGACATCCCAGCTCTCGGCCAGATCCGGCTGTGCCTGAGCATCTTTGTCCAGCTGGGTAAGACCGCCGATGCACATGGACTGCATGATGAAGGAGTTTCCATCAGTAGCGTACTCATAGTCCATCGTGTTCAGGTCTGCATCGATTGCGACGGTTACGGCAGATCCCGAACCCGAAGCAGCCGCTGCAGTGCTGCCGGAAGAAGTGCTCCCTGAACCGGAGCTGTCTCCTCCGCTGCTGCAACCGGCCAGCATAGCCATTGCCAGCCCGGCAGTCAGAACTTTTCTGAAGCTTTTCATTATTTCATTCCCTCCTCTCTGGAATACCTAGAATTTTATTTTTGATTTTCATGATTTTCAACATATTTTTGACATATTTTCACACTTTATTCAGTTTTTTCATTTAATATCATTCATTTTTTCATGGTTCAGGAACGCGCAGATGGAATTTTCGCCTTTCTGCCGGTTTCCCGCGCATACATATCCTTCAGTATGCATTCGTCGCCTTTGCAAAGCCTGATTTGAGATTTTTCAAAGGGCTTCCCTCATTTCTTCAGAAGCTCTCCGGTTTCAGAATTCAGCCGTTTTGAAACATTTTCATTTTTTGAAATACATGTGACGATAAGGAGCCCCGCCGACCATCAGGAAGTAGATTCCTCCGATTTCCGGATTGATCATCATTGCCCTGCCATTCTGGTAGATCGGGCAGATTGCATAATCGTCCATCAGAATCTTTTCAGCTTCAATCAGGTCAGCCCAGCGTGCTTCTGCATTCGCCGCATCCTCGCCAGTCTCAGCCTTATCCATCACTGCATTGTATTCCTCATTGCTGTAGGAACCTGTATAGCCAGGCTGATCAGACTTATACAGGTCAAGATAGGTCTGCGGGTCCGCATAGTCAGGGCCCCATCTGGTCAGACCGATCTCATAATCATGCGAATTCATGAGTTCCAGACGTGTTTTCTTCGGCCGGCAGTCCATATTGATGGTAATACCAGGCAGATTCGTCTCCAGCTGCTGCTGCAGGTTCTCAGCAACCGCCTTGCATGCTTCGCTGTCTTCATACAGCAGCGTCAGCGTCACATCATCTCCGAGCGCTTCCTTCGCCCGTTCATAAGCAGCCTGTGCTTCGCTGACATCTTCCACAATCAGGTTTCCTGCTGTTTCCCGGTAATCGGTTCCATCCGTTCCGTACGCAAACTGTTCCGGAATGAATCCCTTGGCAGCGATCGAGCCGTCCTTCAGCACATTCTCTGCAATTGCAGTACGATCCAGCGCCTTGGAGATCGCTTCACGGAGATCCTTGTTCTGCAGCAGTTCATTCTCATAGTTGTAATCAAGTCTCCAGGAATACGCTGCCAGCAGCTGCGTGAACCCTTCCGTACCCTTATAAGCATCAACCTGCTCGCTGGAAAGCTGAACCACATCGATATTCCCGCTCTGATATTCCAGCATTGCGGACTGGGTATCCTGAAGGAACTTGAACACCACGGTTTCAACCTGCGTATGATCCGCATCCCAGTAATCCGAGTTCTTCGTGAACGTGTACTGGTTGCCAGTCTGCCACTCAGTCATCGTATACGGGCCGCAGTACAGCAGATCATTGATGCTCTGTGCATAGGAATCACCCTCAGACTCATAGAACGCTTCATTCAGCGGGAAGAGTGACGGGAATCCCATCAGCGACATCATGAATCCGCACGGCTGCGACAGATGCACCACGAAGGTCGTATCATCCGGTGCTTCTACGCCAAGCTCGCTCTTGTCGACTTCACCGTTGATGACTTCCGATGCATTCACGACACCGATCGTCGTTTCCAGAAAGTTGTACTCAGAAGCGAGATCCGGATCAACCAGACGCTGCCATCCGAAGACGAAGTCTGCAGCCGTCAGCGGCGTTCCATCCGACCACGTCAGGCCTTCTCGCAGATGGAAGGTATACGTCATGCCGTCTTCGCTGATTTCCCAGCTTTCAGCAAGATCAGGCTGCGGCTGACCATTCTCATCAATCTGAACAAGGCCCGCCATGCACATCTCCTGCAGCGTGAATGATCCGCCATCCGTAGCTACTTCATAGTCCATGGTGTTGAGATCCGCATCCATCGCAATGGTAACCGTTCCGCTGTTATCCGAAGCAGAAGCGGCAGATGCGCTGCCTGAACTGGTGCTGGACGCCGTTGCAGAAGCAGTACCGGAGCTGCATCCAGCCAGCATGATAATGGATAAAACAGAACACGGCAGTTTTCGAAAGTACATCATTTGAATCCCCTCCTCTCTGGTAATAAGAGCATTTTAGAATCCTCCCGGAGATTTGCAATGACTCTTTGGCTCTACTTTTCATTTTTTGAATTATTTCTGCTTTTTATTTCTTTTTTCTTCCATATTTTTTCGGTTTTGCTAAGTTTTACGGATTTTTTCCGCGTTTTTGCGATATTTTTTTCTGTTCTCCGCCAGCTTTAAAAAATTCAATGTACGCATTCCTGCATGAGATCTGTTTTCTCACCTCCTGACATGCACGAAAAAGCCGCTGCATTCATCTCAATACAGCGGCACGCATGACTCTGATTGCAATTTCAGATCGCTTTCCGAAGAACTTCAGTGCTTACTTTTGTTCTTCTGCACATTTCGCGATCACGCCTCTCAGGGTTTCATACCCTCTTGCAAACGAGGCAAGATCCAGTTCCTCATCATATGTATGGTAATATCGGCAGTCCGCGCCGAGCGTGCAGATATCAAGACCAGGATGCAGGGCTGCGAAGATGCCTGCTTCCAGGCCGCCATGTTCTGCCTCCGTCTTCAGCTCCCTGCCCTGCTCCTTCATGACTTCTGAATAGATCTCTCTCAGTTCAGAGTGTTCTGCATACTGCCAGCCCGGGAAAAATTCCGTATATCGGAAGCCGACATTGCACCGTTCTGCAAGAGTCTTCAGGATATCGAGCAGATCAGCCGCAGCGGAATCAAACATCGAACGGATCAGCCATGTCACGGTGATCTGATCCTCTGAAGTCTCGGCCGTGCCAGCATTCAGGGAAGTCACGGTCAATCCGTTCAGCTCCGGATCCATGCTGCGATGCTGGAATCCTTTCGGAGCCAGCCAGAGGAAGTCCAGCATGTTCTTCGTGGAAGCCTCGTCTGCAGCTGTCTCTTCCGGATCCGTATGAATGACTGTGCATGCAAAGCCCGGATCCGAAGAATGCAGTTCTTCGGAAATCTTCTCAGTACTGGTATGGATGGAGTCCATGATTCTCTTTTCTTCTGAAGCAGAAGCGAACCGGAAACTGCAGGCTCTCGGGATGGCATTTGCCTTTTCATCGCAATTCATGGAGACTGCTCTTACTTGAATTCCATTGCGGATCATCTCTTCAGCAATCCTTGCCGCAATGCAGATGGCATTGCCGCGTTCCCGATGAACATCTGCTCCGGAGTGCCCGCCTTTCAGACCGCTGATCTGAATCTCATAGACCGGACTGTCATTCACAGTTCTGTTCAGCTTCGCATCCATGTATGCATACTGCCCTCCGGCACAGCAGAGATCTGTAATCCCTTCTGCACAGCAGTCCAGCGACAGCAGACGATCGGCCCGGATGGCTTCCGGCTTCAGATGCATCGCTCCGCCGAGTCCCACTTCTTCCTGGACAGTGAACAAGCATTCGAGTTTCGGATGGATCAGGCTGTCATCTTCCAGCACTGCCAGCATCCACGCAACTCCGAGTCCGTCATCTGCTCCGAGCGTGGTATCTTCCGCTTTCAGAAGTCCGTTTTCTTCTTTCAGCCGGATCGGATCTTTCAGAAAGTCATGATCCGAACCAGGCCGCTTCTGAGGAACCATGTCCATGTGTCCCTGCAGAATCAGTGCAGGTGCATGTTCACAGCCACTAGATGCAGGCTTCTCGACAATCACATTCCAGACTTCATCCTGTTCTGCTTTCAGCCCATGTTCTTCCGCAAACTTCACAATGAAGTCACTGATTTCTTTTTCATGATAGGAAGGCCTCGGAATCTCCGAGATCTTCCTGAACCAGTAAATCGGTCTTTCTGAATAGTCCTGCATCTTCATCCCTTCTTTCACTCTTTAACCATATGCCGGTAGGAACCGGTGCCAATGACCAGGGACAGATATCCTTTCACAGAAGGATTCACCATGATGGCGCCGCCTTCCTGGTAGATCGGGATGATGCCATGGTCCTGGGCAACCAGAATGTTTTCTGCTTCGATCATATCCCGGAAACGAGCTTCTGCATCCGCAGCATCTTCGCCGCTCGTCGCTTTCGTCTCCAGTTCATCGAATTCGGTATTGCTGTACTGGCCGCCATTCATCGAAGCACCCGTCTTCATGATGTCCAGATAAGACTGCGGATCTGCATAATCCGGAACCCATCTCGTCAGAACCATCGAGAAGTCATGACTCAGCATGAATTCGATTCTCGTCTTCTTCGGTTTCGGGGAAAGCGTCACCGTGATGCCAGAGCATGCGTTCTGAATCATCTGCTGCAGATTCTCAGCTACCTTGCTCGTCTCATCCGTATCATCATAGAGAATCTCTACATTCG
The DNA here is from genome assembly GCF_900290205.1 of Anaerolactibacter massiliensis. NCBI lineage: Bacteria > Bacillati > Bacillota > Erysipelotrichia > Erysipelotrichales > Erysipelotrichaceae > Anaerolactibacter > Anaerolactibacter massiliensis. The sequence goes on from NZ_OLMH01000002.1 coordinate 1,594,271, forward strand.
CATCATGGCCGAGTTCCTTCACTGCTTCCGCATAGCACTCTGCCGCTTTGTCCGGATCATATTCAGTCAGATCTCCTGCTGCTTCGCGGAAATCCGTGCCATCCGGTCCAGCCGAGACATCCTTGGCGATGAGTCCGTCCGCTTCAATGGCACCTGTCTTCAGAACAGATTCGCAGATCGTCTGACGATCCACCGCATAGGAGATTGCTTCCCTTAGGTTTGCATTGGAGAGATCCGCATCTTCCATGTTCGGAGCCAGCCACCAGACACCGGAAGTCAGCGTGGAGAGATATCCGTCTTCATCCTTGTAGCGATCAATCATATCGCCCGTCAGCGTGACGAGATCCAGATTCCCGGAATCATACTGCAGCATTGCAGTCTGGGAATCCTGGATATAGGAGATCACAATTTCCTGCTGCGGGTAGTTCGCTGCATCCCAGTAGCTGTCATTATGCGTGAAGGTATAGGAATTTCCGGTCACCCATCCCGTCATCGTATAGATCCCGCTGTACAGCATGTTATCCGGGGACAGCGCATACTGATCTCCCTGTGCTTCGACAAAGCTTTCCGGAAGCGGGTAGAACTGCGGGTTAGACATGCAGAAGAGCAGGAACGAACACGGCACATCCAGGTGTACGACAAACGTGCTGTCATCCGGTGCTTCCACGCCAAGCTTCGTCGGATCCATAGATCCGTCAATGACCGCCTGCGCATTCACGACATGGATCGATTCCATGATGTAGCTGTATTCTGAAGCAGTATCCGGATCTACCAGACGCCGCCAGGAATAGACAAAATCAGAAGCAGTGATCGGAGTCCCATCCGACCAGACGATGCCGTCTCTCAGATGGAACGTATAGGTCAATCCGTCTTCGCTGACATCCCAGCTCTCAGCCAGATCCGGAGCCAGTTCCTTGTTCTCATCAAACTGAACCAGCCCCGACTCGCACAGCGACAGCATGCTGAAGGAAGTTTCATCAGTAACCAGCGATGAATCCATGGTTGTCATATCATTGATCACCGCAATCACGATAGGCTGCGATCCTGCGGTTCCTGTCGTTTCTGTCTGGCTGCTTTCCGACGCAGCAGCGGTCGCAGAGCTTCCGGAAGCAGAGCACCCTGCAAGCATAACAGCCGCTGCCGCATACATCATCTTTCTGAATTTCATTTCCTTTTTTCCTCCTGTCCAGCACTTCATTGAGGATCTGGATGAAATTCCGGAAAAGAAAATCCCGGAAGAATCATCTCCCGGGACGCATTGAATTATGCGCGGTACCACCCGTATTCAGAACAGAATCTGTTCTGCACTCACTGGATCCATCAATCCATTCTCCTATAACGTGAAGACCACGTCTTTCCCTACTCTGATTCCTCGTTTCAGGATTGAAAGCTCCGGAGCCAGCAACCATTCTGCACATAGGCGGCCTTTCACCAGACGCCGCTCGCTAAACAACGTACACTGAGAACAGTATCTCTCCATCAGCGCAATTTCTGTATATCACGTGCTGTGACGACATTTACTATATACCGGAGATAATAATTTTCAAGAAAAATTTACTGGTATTTTTCACTTTACAGAATACTTTCAGAAAACAAATGCCCATCCAGTTTCATCCGGGCCAAACGCAAGGTTTCACCTGCAGCTCTTCTTAGGGCAAGATTTCCTTTGCCTTGGAATGGATTCAGAAATTCCTATGGACTGCATGTTTTTATCTGGTTTTTCGAAGAAACTGATGGTGACAGGATAAATCAGTCTCTTCCTGTTCCTGGGGAGGTTTTTTCCGGAAACATTCTCTCATTCAGATGCTTGGACCGGTAATGCATATCACTGACTTGATAGACCGTCACAAAAGCCTCCGGATCTGTCCGGTCCAGAAAGTTCATAAGCTTCTGAAATTCGGCTCTGTCCACAACCGTGATGATCTCATCATGTTTCTGCAGATGATACGCACCGATTGCTTCATAGATCGTTGCTCCGCTGTGAAGCTCGGTCAGAATGAAGTTTCTGATCTCTTCCTCTTTCGGAGAAACGATGCACACCCTTCTTTTCAGGTTCTGATCAAAGATGAAATGATCCAGTACGATTCCATTCAGATAAGTTCCAAGCAGGCTGATGATCACGGTCTTTGCATCATAGGCAAAGGCAGAAGAAAGCGCAACCGCAATTCCTGCCGCGGACATTGCCTTGCCAAGATCTATCCGCAGATACTTATTAAGAACCTTGGCAATAATATCAATTCCTCCGGAAGACGCATTGCGATTGAACAAGATGCTCAAGCCGATACTCACCGTAAAAACATAGCAGATTACGTCAAGAACCTGATCTCCGGTCATCGATTGAAAGCCCGGGAACCACCTCTCCAGCAGCGCCAGAAATCCCGGCAGCAGAATCGAAGTATAGACGGTCCGGAACCCGAATTCATTCCCGCACGTCAGGAACCCGACAATCAGCAGGATGAAATTCAGGATCAGTGTGATGCCAGATACCGGCATGGAGACAAAATGATTCAGCACAATTGCCAATCCGCTGACACTGCTGACCGCTGCATGACTTGGCATCAGGAAAAAGAATACGGCTGCAGCAATGATGGCAGTCGCACCTGTCAGCACCAGAACATCTTCCGCTTTCTTCATGACATTCTCCATTTCTCATTTCAGATGATACCCTCTTTATGTTAGCCAATGCGCTGAGTATTATCCATAGGAATCGCTTTCAGGCAATAGCTGGAAGGCTGTCAGAACCGATGAGGTCATCCATCAGCTGATCCGGCAAGCAAGATCAAGAAACGAGAAAGAAAAGAGTCACTGTCTGAGATAGACGGACTCTCCTCTGATGATCCAGATCAATCCCGTTTTCTTAAGCTAAAGAGAAAACAGGTCATTCAGGCTTTCTGACATGGTGGGATGGGTAAAGATGAAATTCTTCAGAACATCTGCCCTGAGATTCTGATCAATTGCAAGTTTCACGAAATTGATCATTTCCTGAGACTCTGCGCAGAACAGTTCTGCCCCGAGAATTGTTTCATTCTCTCCAATCAGTGCTTTCAGCATGCCATCCGTCCTGCGCAGAACCTTTGCTTTCGGAATGGCAGATGCTGGCATTGTCACGGTACGGAACTTCAAGCCTGCACGCCGTGCTTCCCTCTCGTTCAGTCCGGTTCTGGAAAACGGAGGGTCCAGAAAAACCGAATAAGAGAATGCGCCGCGATTTCCAGTCGTCCGATTTCCCGTTCCATTCATATCATCCAGAATAATTCGGCTGTCGTCTAATGAAATATATGTGAACTGCAGCTTTCCAAGAACATCACCCGCCGCCCAGATATGCTTCTGAGCAGTACGCAGATGTTCATCCGTCTCGATGCCCCCTCTGGCATTCAGAGCGATTCCCGCTCTTTCGCAATGCAGATCAGCGGTATTCGGTCTTCGTCCGGTCGCAAGAAGAATCGCATCACCTTTCAGTGTTTCTGATTTCCCATCAGTCTGAAAAGAAAGAGTATTTTCCTGGATTCCAGTAATCCTGGCACCAGTGATGATCTTCACTCCCTTCTGCTCCAGAACGGAGCGGATTGAATCAGCAAGATCTTTATCTTCTCTCGGCAGAAATTCCTCACCATCCTGAAGCACTGCAACCTCACTTCCGAACTCTGCATACATCGAGGCAAATTCAAGGCCAATATATCCTCCACCGACAATGATCAGCTTTCTCGGCAGTGTATCTAGTTCAAGAAGCGTATCAGATACATATACATGCCTGCTCTGGTCTGCTCCGGGAATCGGCGGGATCACAGGCACAGAACCAGTATTGATGATGATCTGCTTTCCTTCCAGCAGAACATTTCCCTCCGCGGTTTCAGCATTCAGATGAAACGCATCCGAAAAAGATGCTGTTCCATTGATCACCGTCACTCCTGCACCGATTATTTTTTCGTAGTTTGTCTGACGCAGCGCCGCCGTCAGTTTTCGTTTCTCATCGATTGCATGCCGGTAGTATTCTGCCTGTTCTGCAAACGTCCCCTTCGGAGCATGCATCGCATCTTCGATCAGACGCTTGGAAGGAATGCATCCGACATTAATGCATGTTCCTCCATACATTCCCGGATCTTTTTCAATCAGTGCAACCTGCTTCCCTGCTTTTGCCAGTTTGACCGCGATTGTTTTTCCAGCTTTGCCAAAACCTGCAATCAGGACATCATAATTTGTTTTCATGTATTTCTCCTGCCTATGCAGGAAATATAGCATATGGGGCAAGCCAGATCCCTGCATATGCTCAGCAGAAGATTCTTCAGCTCAGGAAGATCAGCTTCTATCTGTTTCTTTTTCATTCAGTCTTCTCAAAGATCTGCTACAGTAATGGCATGAATGCAGAAACCCGGCCAGGAACCATCACGTTCTATCATCTGAATGAATTCGAAGGAAAGACCATCGAAGACTTCCTGCTCTTCTACCGCCAGTCTTCTTCAAATCGCCATCGTCTGATTCAGAGCAGATCGATTGAGATCAATCATAAGCCGGTGAAGGATTCTCATGTCCTTCTTCAGAAAGGCGATACGATCACGATTCACATCCCTTTTATGAAAGTGGATCATGTTCCTGCTGAAACCCCATGCCCAATCGTCTATGAAGATGACTATCTCTATGTCGCCCATAAAGAGCCAGGCATCATCATCCATGGCGATCCGGATGATACAAAGTGTCTTGCTGCAGAAGCTGCTGCCTATCAGCTAGAGCACAGCATCCAGGCTCCGGTCCGCTATATCCACCGCCTTGACCGCGAAACCACCGGCTTGGTCCTCTTCGTGAAGAACCCGTTCTTTCAGCCATGGTATGATGCAATGCTCGAAGAGAAGAAGATCTCCCGGCACTATCTTGCCATCACCAGAGGTTCCGCGATGCCAGGCCAGAAATTCACGTTCCGAGGAAAAATTGGAAGAGACCGCCATGTGAATGGAAAATACCGGCTCTCCGAAACCGGAAAAGAAGCAGAGACGATCGTCCGCTGCCTGCAGAAGAAAAAAGGATACCTGCTCATGGCATGTACCCTGAAAACCGGGCGGACCCATCAGATACGGGTTCATCTTTCCTCTGCTCATTTTCCGATCGTCAATGATCCGCTCTACGGAACTCCTTCTGTCCATTTCCATCATATGGGACTCTGGGCAGAGGAGATGATCCTCACGGATCCTGTCACTGGAGAACAGATCATGGTTCACGATCTTCCGGATGAAGACTATCAGTTCTTTACTCCGGAAGCGAAGTCACATTGATCCAGGCCTTATAACCGGAATACGTTTCCAGTTCCGGCAGCGTCAGCTTCACCGCACTGTTGGCAGAACCGCAGGCCGGATAGACATATTCGAACCGTTTCAGCGATTCATCCAGATATACTTCACAGTCATCCGGAAGACCAAACGGGCATACGCCGCCGATCGGATGAGAAGTCCGGGCTACAACCTCATCACCTTTCAGCATCTTTGCTTTCTTATGGAACAGTTCCTTGTAAGCATGATTCGCAATTCTCGCATCCCCTGCCATGCAGATGAGAATGGTTCTGCCATCGACATCAAATGCCATGGTCTTGCAGATTTCTGCCGGAGCGCATCCGATATCCTCCGCCGCCAGCTCAACTGTTGCACTGGAAGAATCGAATGTCATGATCCGATCTGCAATTCCTGCTTCTTCAAACTGTTTTCTCACACTCTCTGAAGACATCCCTATTTCTCTCTTTCAAAGCTGCAGAAGCCCTGCAGCAAGCACTGCCGCGCAGCATCCTGCTGCGGTTGCAAACAATCCTGCATTCTTCCAGCAAAGCAGAACTCCGACCCCAAGAGCCAGCAATCCTGCACTCCTCGAACCAGACGCATCCAGAATTGCCGGGAAGGTCATCACTGCAAGCGTCACATACGGAACATAATACAGAAATGACTTCACGAACCGGTTCTTCACCGGCTTCCTAAACAGTGTCATCGGAATCGCGCGGATCGCATAGGTAACCGCAGCCATGACAGCAATATACGCCATCGTACTCACTCTGTCACGTCCTCCTTCACCGGGTACTTCCACGCAGCCACCGCAGAAATCAGAACCGTCAGGATAATTGTTCTGGTTCCTTCTGAAAGCTGACTTACATAGGGAGCAGCACTGCACACATAACTAGCCGCAAAACTCAGGAACACCAGACCAGCCAGCACCCGATCTTTTCTGCAGGGAGGAATGATGATTGCCAGGAACATGCCATACAACGCAACACTCAGAGCTCCGAAAATCAGAGAAGGAAGCGCAGATCCGGCAATGACCCCTAACACCGTCCCTGCTGCCCAGCCCGGAATGGCCACAGCAGAAGCACCATACCAGTAAGAAGGATTCAGAGATCCCTTCTGAGCCATGGAAATCCCGAACAGCTCATCTGTAATATTGAAGCTGATCAGAAACCGATGCTTCATCAAAGCATCCGGAGAAACCTTCTGACTCAGAGAACAGCTCATCAGGAAATATCTTGCATTGGCAATCAGCGTCATCAATGCAGTCTCTAGCAGAGAAGCCTGAGACGCAATCATCGTGATTCCTGCATATTCTCCCGCAGAGGCAGTATTCATAATACTCATCATCAGCCCTTCTGCAGGCGAAAGACCCGCATTGCGCATCGCAATGCCAAGCGCAAACGACACCGCAAAATAGCCAGTCATGATCGGAATTCCATCTCTCATTCCTTCCAGGAATGCTTTCCGGTTTCCCGTCATCTGTTCTGCATGTTCGAGTTCTGCTGCTCCTGCTGTCATATCTGCTCTCCGATTTCATTATCAGAAGATTCATAAAATTAGTAAAATGAATTTAAATGATATTTAAATCAGTTTTGCTTATTTTAAAATGATTGCCATCTGCTGACAGAAAAAACTGTCTATGTTATCCCCTCTTCGCAATTTTTCCATAAGAAAACCAGGCTTCTATGCAAAGCCTGGTCAATGATGATCTGAGACGACCTGCTCAGCCTTTTGCTGCTTCAATGAATTCCTTTGCGCGATCGTAGTCTACCTCGTTATAAAGATAGCCATCACGTTTGATTGAAGTTCCGACAATCACCCCATCTGAATAGTGCAGCAGTGTTCTGATGTTGTTCTTATTGGAGCCGCTGCCGAGAATCAGCGGAATATCCGGGAACTGCTTCTTGATGGAAATGAAGTGTCCTTCTTCCGGCGGAAGACCTGCATGAGGGCCCCCGATCAGCATTCCGGAGATCGGCATTACTCCGAATCCCGCTTCGATCTGCTGCTCAGTTGTTCTCGTATCCAGGCATGTTCCGCCATGAGCCTCGAAATATGTATAAACGTGTACATCTTCAGCATCAATCTGGCGTCTGTAGCGGAAGATATCACCCGGGCAGTACGCCTGCGGTCCGAAGGAACCGGTATAGGAATTCGATACATACGTACGGATGAATTTCGCACCGATCGCATGTGCTACCGCAATGGAAGCATACGGATCAATCAGAACACCGCAGCCATACGGAATCGTCAGGTTTTTTGCGACTTCTGTAGCAATTCTCGTATAATCCGCAACAATTTCAGGTCCCACGGTATTCAGATAAGGACGGTCGCCTTCATTTGCAAAGACCACTGCATCAAAGCCTAGCTTCATGAAGATCTCTGCGTCATGATTCAGGCGTTCAATCTGTTTTTCAAGAGTATTTTCTTTCTCGTAATACGGGGTTCCCGGAAGCGCCATCATGTGCAGGCATCCGATTACCGGTTTTTCTGTTCCGAATAGTTTTCTGTGTTCTTCAAGTAGTTTGCTCATTCTGCTCTCCTCTTCATGCAAGAATTCCAAGCAGAGAAAGGATTACAGAGGCAATCATCATATAGACCATGACAGTAGTAGGCTTCTTTCCTTTCTTCAGCTGGCGATAGACGATCAGGAAAATCACAAGCGGAATCAGCTTCGGGATAATAGAATCCAGCAGATCCTGCATGACAATTTCCATTTCTCCGATATGGAAGTCCAGCGGAGTAGTTACGCCGATATTCTTAGCCACCAGTGCTCCGAGCACTGCCATGCCGACAACGCCAAGAGACTCTGTCACTCTCTTGACCATGCCACCGGAAAGCAGCTTGACAACAGATTCTTTGCCGAGCTTATAGCCGCGGAAAAACAGGAATCTGGAAACGCCGATTGCATAGACACTAAACAGAATCACGAACAGGATCGGTCCCATCGGATTTCCGTTCTTTGCCATGTCAATGCCGACGCCAAGCAGAATGACCTTTACCAGTGACTGCGTTACGGTATCGCCGATTCCAGCAAGAGGGCCCATCAGAGCGGTCTTCAGATTGCGGATTGCATCTGCATCCACATCACCGCCATTTGCACGCTCTTCTTCCAGTGAGCAAACAATGCCAGGAACAATTGCACCCCAGGTATTCTCGGTGTTGTAGTACTCCATGTGGCGAGTCAGCGCCGCACGTTTTTCTTCTTCATTATCACCGTAGAGTTTCTGAATAGCGGTAGTCATCGTATGGCAGAAGCCGAGGCCCATCAGACGTTCCCAGTTGTAGCAGATCTGGCCCCAGCAGATCCAGTCCCACCAGGTCTTATTCAGTTCTTTCTGAGTAAGGGTCTTCTTTTCTTTTGTCTCAGTCATGTTACTCACCCTCCTTGCTGCCAAGATAGAAGTAATGGAGAATTGCCAGTGCTACACCGATGATTGCGATACCCATCGTGCTGATATTCAGATAGGCTGCAGCTACAAAACCGATGATCAGGAACGGAATCAAGGTATCTTTTGAAAGAGACTGCATCAGCATTGCCATTCCTAATGCAGGCATCATGTGACCAATCAGCTGCAGGATCTTTGTCAGCTGTGCCGGGATCGAATTCATGAAGCTCTCGAAGAACGGGCCGCCCAGATAGACACAGAGGAATACCGGAATGAAGTAGAAGATGAACGGAAAGATCTGAGAAGCAAACAGGTTCATGCGTTTGATTCCTTTGATATTCCCTTCAGCAGCATACTTATCTGCCTTATGCACCCAGATCGGGTTCAGAGACATCTTCGCATTCTGGGCAAGCACACCAAGCAGTCCCAGCGGAACAGACAGTGCCAGTCCTGTTGACGGATCAGCTTTAGCAATCATGGTCATCGTGACACCTAGATAGCCCGCGATCGCCATTTCATTCGGCAGCGAGCCTCCGATTGCCAGCAATCCGACATAGGCCTCCATGATCGTGGCGCCTACGCTGAGTCCATACGGAACATCTCCAAGCAGAAGTCCGCATACCAGACCTGCGACGAGCGGTGCGCCGAAATAGCACGACCATCTCAGCCACATTGGGCAGGCTGAAGAAACCAGCCAACAGAGTAAACCGATAATAATTGCGATACCAAGCATATTTTTCCTCCCCTTTCTCTTATGAGATATGCTCTTTCATACTTGATCTGGAATCGCTGGACAGCATCTGCAGGTAAACATCAACACCGAGATTCATGAGTTCTTTCACCATTCCGATTTCTTCCTGGCTCATGAATACTCGTTTAGTCACCGGCTTTCTGCTAGGTCCACTTCCCATATTCCCGATGTCGAGTTCCTTCATCGGATATCCGAGCTTCACCAGCTCGAGCGGTGCATCAACATTCTTGAACAGCAGCATCGTATTGACGGAATCTTCATTTCCGTTCAGCTCTTTCATGGCCTGCTCGCATGTCATGACCTTTGCTTTCACGCCAGTCGGAGCAGTCATCTCAAGGACCTGTGCCATGAACGTATCTTTGGCTAGCTTGTTATCAATGACCAGAATTCTTCTGATCTGAAGAACCTTAGACCATGAAGCAATTACTTGGCCATGCAGAAGACGCTCATCAACTCGGGACAGAACTACACTCATTTTTTGCTTTCCTCCAGTTTTTTCTGAAAATCTATGATTCCTGCGTGTCCGGTTTCGACAGCCTGTTCAGCAAGCTGTTCAACCGAAGCACTCTTAACCTGCGTGCTGAGTTCCAGCAGCATCGGAAGATTCATGCCGGTTACGATCCGGACTCTCTTCCTGTAAGTTTCCGGATTCTCCCCATACACTTTTGCCAGCGTGATCAGCGGACTTCCACCGAACAGATCTGTGATGACTAGAACCGGTTCAGGATTTTCCAAGGCGGTGCGAATGTCCGCCTCATATTTCTGCATATCCCCATTAGCTGGCTGTAGGATGAAGGAAAATTCCGGTGCATCCCCCACGATCAGCTTCATGGTGCCGTACATTTCCTCACACAACCTTCCGTGACTCAGAAGAAGTATTCTCGTCATATGTTCCCTCACAATCACTAATTGCAATATATTGAGTTCCTTTTACTGTGTCAATTTTCCCGTTTCATGCATGTTTTTTTGTGCTCTGTGCGCCAGATTTTCTCGACATTTCCCATATTTATGACACTATAAATATATTGTGTGTTATTATTTCTACGATATTTGACACACAAAAAGGCTTCTGAAAATATGTTCAGAAGGTGACCCGCACTATTTTCTGTTCGGACTGCACTTTATTCTGGAGTACTCACATGAAAAGACTCGAAAAAATCCTTCACATCATCGACGAAGAAACACAGAAGGCAATCGCCGGCAATACGCTCGATACCGTTACTCTGGACACGCTGTATATTTCACAGCTTGCAGGAGTTGATCGGACTAATGCCTCGAAACTTATGAACAGACTCTGGCGTGAAGGAAGCTTGATCAAAATTCAGAGCCATCCTGTTGTTTATCTGAGCCGGGGAATCCTTCAGAAGGCATACGACACTGATAATATTCCGAACACAATATTCAAGGGTGATTCCATCACCAGGTATCTGAAAGAAAAGGGAACCTCTGCTCCTGAACTCGAGGATCCTGCCGAAAAGATTATAGGGGCAGATGGATCTCTTCATGATCAGATCCGTGATGCAAAATCTGCAATCATGTATCCGCCATATGGGCTTCCGCTCCTGGTCATCGGAAATCCTGGCGTAAATAAACTGAAGATAGCAAGCTACCTGCATGAATATGCGCAGAAATCAGGCCGGAAACCAGCATCCTCAAAATTCATCCTCATTGAATGTTCCGGCTATCATTCCGCAGAATCTGTTTCTTCGTTCATCTCATTGATTTTCGGATCAGCAAAAGAAAATGACCGCGGATACCTTTCTGCGTGCGGTCACGGAACACTCTATTTCAGCAATCTGCATCTTCTTCATCCGATTGCCCGCAATTCCATTACGGACCTTCTGGACCGCGGCATGTACACTAGGGAAGGCGATTCTGCTTCTCATACTCTTGCGTGTTCTATCATTGCTTCTGCGACTCCGGAGAAGACGGCTGATCTCGATTATCTGAGCAGATACTTTCCTGTAACTATTCATATTCCTGACATTGATCAGCGCGGAATCTATGAAAAGACTGAAGAAGTACTCGCACTGTTCGAGCAGGAAGCTGTATCCATCAAGCGTACGATCCGTATTTCAAAGGATATCCTGGATCTCTTCGTGCAGATGGATTATCCAGAAAATCTGTCCGGAATGCGTGCAGAAGTAAAGCAGGCCTGTGCAAGAGCATTTCTGGCTTCGTCAGAATCGCTCTCGACAATCATCGTGAGCTATCAGCATCTTTCTCTGAAGATGCTTTCTTCCAGAGAACAGGTTTCCCGGCTTTCGGCAGTCCGAGGAGTCCTGTCGTTGATTGATACAGATTACATTCTATTTGAAGCGAATGGACACTGCACGACCCTGGAAATCTTACAAAAACTGCCTTCCCAGCTGGAAGTCAGCCGTTTCGATCAGTTTCTTGATCAGCTTGATACCGACACCTCATCGGTCATCAGTGTCAGTGACTTCATCTCGGAGAATATCAGCACCATCGTGAACTGCGGAAATGCCCAGCTTAAGAAAATTGATATTCAGATCAATCCGGTTGTTTCTCAGATCTTCGAAGAATCTCTGCAGAAAACATCATTTGAAGAATCTTACAGTCGCAATCCCCGCCTGCTGAAAGGCTTGATGCTGCATATTACAAACCGGCTGAACCAGCTCGAAGAACATGGCGATACCGGCGCCGGGATAAAGATCGAGTCCTCAAGAGATCTTGTGGAGGGAACGATAAAGATTGCTGATACTATCGTCGAAAGACTGGAATCCATCTTTCATATTTCTTTTCCGAAATCGGATCGCTACTTCATTGCAATGTATCTGACTATTGCCGGAAAGTGGGACCAGAAAGAAATGGTGCCTCTTCTCATTATTTCTCACGGGAAATCCATTGCAACGCAGCTGAAGGAATACCTTGATACCATCTATCGGAAACAGCTTCCGGTTTCAGCCATCGATTATATTCCGGATATGCAGATGAATGACCTGCTTGAGCTTGTCACCATCCGCTGCAATGAGCTTGATCACGGACAGGGAATCATCATTGCAGCAGATGGGAACCCTTTTGAAAATGTCAGTGACTACATCGTCTCAACCTTGCACATCCGCTGCCGCTGCGTGAAGTGTTCCTCTCTGGACGGTCTGATGAATATTGCTGATCGGATCAGCAGATATCAGTCTCTGGAGCAGATCATGCTGAATATCAGCTCTGAAACAAATACGCCAGCTTCTTCAGCTTACCAGCCAGTTTCCTCTGGCAGTCAAAGCATCATTTATCGGCTTACCAATGAATTTCTGCAGCCATCTATGACATTCCTCTACGCTTCCAAAGCAGTCGATGCGCTGATGCTGTCACTTTCCGGAATTCTGGAAGATCTTAACCTGCCTTATACCAATGAGCTTGCAATCAAATTTCTCTGTCATTCCGTGAATATGCTTGAGCGGGTAATCCGTCTGGACCCGCTTCCATATCCGAAAGTCAATTCGTTCATCCGTTCCAACTTGAAAGTCTATCAAGCAGTCGAAAAGAATCTTCAGAATGTGAATGAGCTTTACGGAATCTCTATTCCCAAAGAAGAAATTGCCTATATCACCGAAATTCTGCTTGAGCCCCTGAATGCAGAAACTTCTCAGAGATCCTCTTCTTGAAATCGTTTCTTTCTCTCGTTATGCTTTCTGAATAAGAGATACTTATGGACAGCCGCTATCAGATCTTCATTCAAGTCGTACAGGAAAAGTCTTTTACCAGAGCAGCAGAAATCCTCGGATACTCTCAGTCTGCCGTCAGCCAGGCAGTGCGCTCCCTGGAGAAAGAACTTGGTACCGCATTGATTGAGAGATCCAGGGAAGGCATCTCCCTGACCGAAGACGGAAATGAGTATCTTCCATATCTTCGTTCCATCATTGCCGGAGAAGAAGCACTGCATGCCAAGCAGAGAGAGATGGCAGGTCTCACAGACAGCGTGATCCGGATCGGTACCTTTACCAGTGTGAGCAGAAACCTGCTGCCTCCTCTGATCCGTTCCTTCCGGAAAGAATATCCCCTGGTCCGTTTTGAACTGCTCCAGGGAGAATATGATTCGATCACGGCAGATATCCTCGGTGGAAGACTGGACTTCGGATTCGTGAATCCGGAATTTGTCTCAGGTTTAGAAACCGAAGAAATCTACAGTGATACGATGATGGCCGTCCTGCCATTATCAGAACCGCTGGCAGAGAAAAAATTCGTTTCTCTGAAGGAACTGTCAAAGCTTCCTTATATCCTCCTGGACGAAGGCGAGCATAGCGTTGCCATGAAAGCCTTTCAGAATCTGAACCTCAAGCCGGATATCCGTTTCAAAGTCACAGATGATTATTCGATCCTGACGATGATCCGCCAGAATATGGGTTATTCCATCATGTATCGGCTGACGCTTGCAGGTTTCTCAGATGGAGTCGCAGTCCTGCCGATCAAAGAACCAGTGAAGCGTACGATTGCCATGGGCTGGAGGAACTACGAAACCCTTCCACTTGCCGCAAGAAAATTCATCGAGCATATCAGGACTCATGCTCCGGAAGTGCTGTCCCATTTAGAAAAGTAATCGTGGATGGAACAATGTCCTTTTTCTATAAACATCTTGTTCACAGCATCGCACAGATATTCACTTTGATTCCTGGCAGATCCGCTAGACGAACAATAATTCATTTTCAATATGATCCCTGCATGTCTTTTCTTATCAGGCACGCACAAGATAATAATCATGATCTGAAGCAATAGGTTCTGATAGTGCCATGCATCTCTTTTTTCAGATATGGGAATCTTCTAGAAAGATAACAGGAGCAGAAAGACAGATCGTCTCATTATATGAATTAGGCGCATTTTAAACTAGAGACAGATTATCCAGGCTCCTTCATGAATAAATGCATGCATGTAAACGAAAGGCGTTGCTGCTTCTAAACAGCTGCCAGCTCTCTATGAATTGACAATCTGAATTATGCCAAAATAAGACATCTTCTGAAATGCCAGACGCATCTGCTAAATTTAGTTTTTTCCTTTTAATCTGAGGAATAGATTGACAAAGAACAGCACAACAAATACCACTCCATTAATTTGTTCAGCTATTTTTGTATCCTCATCAACAGCCCAGAGAACCAGGAATAAGATAAATTGGGCAAAAAGGATTACATCCAGTGGTTTAAACTTTTTCATAGTCAGCACCGCCTCTCTTTCATTCATTCTGGAGAGTTGTATCCCGAAACATTTCAAGCAATACCATATCTTCCTGGTACCTGGCGGGGGCGGCTGTCCTCAGTTTTTCAGGAGTCATGTCACCGTTGTAGTAATAGACGTGATCAATCATTGGAACCTCTGTATATGTATTAGTGATTGGAATTGATTTATAGATGTTCCGGCCGAACAGAAGATTCCATTTTGTCGTCTGGATCGTGATATACCTGCTGTGATCATCAAGTGTTCCGGCCTCATAATGAATGATCTGTTTACCCGTGTAAGCAGCAAAATAATTATCAAACTGTTTATAGACATAAACATTCGGAGCTTTTTCAGTGGTCCCGTCAGAATAGAAATAAGTTCCTCCTGTATCAGAATATCTGACGTTGACAACTTCATTGGAAAGTTTCAGATAAGCAATTGCCAATCCGAGAAGCAGGATCAGAAGAGCAATCAGCAGATTTCTCGACGACTTTTTCATAGGGTCAATCCTCCTTTGCTGTGCCCATCATTGCATATTCAGACTCCTTCAGGAACAATCTGAGTCTATCTGGTCTGATTCTGGTTTATGTGGCTCTCTGATTCAGAATTGCACGGATATTTCCTGAACGATATCCATCATTGGAAAAGCCGTCGTATTTTCTGATCAGATGTCTGATCATCGCCAGTTCTTCCTGATTGAATTCATAGTTATTCCTTTCTGACTTTGCAGGAAGGGTTCTGATATGAAGCAGTATCATCGTTCCCTGACCTGTGATCGTGATCTCTGCGGATCCGCAGGCCTCAGTTCTATGAGGATAGAGCACCTGAATCATGGCAGTGATGAGAATTGCCAGATCAGAGAAATCAATCTCTTCCGTGCCGCTGAGCTGATCAATCATCCGAAAACATAAATCAGGATATTCAGCTTGAAGATAGCGAAGTGCAGCATCCAGATATTCATTCTCCAGCCCTTTCACTTCAGATGGCTGCCGAAGGCTTTCTGTCAGGAGAGCAGATGCTTCATCGATTCTGTTTTCTTTCAGAAGCCCGATGATCTTCAGAGTCTTTTTCCTCTGCCGATGGTGTTCCTTCAGTGCTTCAATTGCCTGGTCTCTCTGAATCTGCATTGCGGTCCTGCTCTGATTCATATTCACCGTAATCGCATCCGCCTGCTGCTGGTGCTTCTCATTGAGAATGGTCCGATCAATGAAGAAGACAAAGACCAGCGGATAGATAAATGCAGGGATGATCGCCAGAGGCTCTGCTCTTCCTCGGATTGCGGCAATCATCAGAATTGAAAATCCAGCCGCAATCACAGCATTTCTGGAATCCTCAATCTGCTCAAAATCATGGTATCCGAAATATAAGCGAAGAAATACTGCATAGGAACAGCGGAGAATCAGATACAGTGGACTCACTCCCCAGCTGTAATACAGATCTGTATATTCCGGTGTAAAACCATGAAGGGAAGAAGAGTATTCCAGAACAACTTGTTCCAGAACCAGAGCACAGACATCAAAAAGAATCGTGATCGCTGTCAGTATTGTGGATTCTTTTCGGTTATCCTCCAGTCCTCCGTAAAACAGGATAAAGTACGCACCGAATCTGAATGGAATCCAGATCAGAAACGAAGGAAGCATATTCTGCATGCCTGATGTAAGCGGAGGAAGAATACGGTCTTGAAGAATCATCGAGAAGCCCGTGATCAGCCAGGAAATCACAAGATACAGATACAGATCCATCTTTCTGATAGTGTCTTTATGAGCAGACGGAACAATCGCGAAAATCACTCCGAGAAACATTTCAGATAAAGTGCCAAGTTCCGTCATTGGATCCTCCTCAGAAACATTTCCTGAACATGTCTGCGTTCTCTCCTGCTCGGATACAGACGCGTGCCGTCATATAATTCCAGTGCTTCCGGAGTTATGCTTCGGACATAATCCAGATTCACAAGCTCAGACTGATTGATCCTGCATAGGTCCGGGAGGATCTCCTGGCAATGCTGGATAGTTTCCGCCACAAGCTGATATTCCATTTCTTTCCCGAAACTGATATAGATTGTCCTGCCTCTTTTTGAAACATACTGCACCATGGAAGGATGAAAAGAGATCACCCCTGTTCTGGTTCTGATCTGCATTGACGGCACAAAATATCTGTTTCTGATTTTCTGAAGCCCGGCTGATAATTCTTCATCTGTCATGCTTTTGGTCAGAAATCCAGCAACCTTCGGTGCGAAGGCATCCATAACCCGTTCATTGTAGGACGTAACATATGCAATGAATGATGCATGCATGGAAATCTTCTGAGAGCAGCGGATCCCATCTTCTTCTGCAACCTGGATATCCAGAAGCACAAGCAGGTAATAACTGCTGCTCGCCAGGAATTCAGAGCAGGAAGAAAAGACGGAACATACTGCCTCAGGGAACACCTTGCCTGCAATATTCAGAAGACGCTTCTGATCTTCTTCAGAATCGTCAATGATACAGATCGGATATTGTTTCATGGAGTTCCCCTTGAGTTCAGTATTTCACATTCTGCATGAAAAAAACAGGGAAACGAGTCCTCTTTCAGATCATCACTGAAACAGTTCGTACCAAATATTTCCATCTGAGCAGCAGTTCTGTTCAGAAAAATAACTTCCCGCAGGAAGTTATTTTTCCAGATATTCCTTCAGGGAAGGAATGATTTTCTTCGTTTCGTTGTATCCCTGCCAGTACAGATCCCCGAGCTTATCCATATCACCCTCGAAGCGGGAAATCGTGATCGGCTTTACCGGGGCCATGATGAACAGACGTCCATGCTGTTCCAGACGTTCAATGCGATCCAGCAGCAGATTGTAGGCAGGAGCTTCCTCCAGAAGATCTCTCATGAATTCCGGATAATTATGATACTCCGTCCGGATGATATGCGCAGGCTTCTTCACCGGCTTGCGATAGGAACGATCTCTGGTCTTCAGAACCACGATCTTCTCATATCCTTCATTCAGTGCCCAGTCAACCGGAATCTTGCAGGCAATGCCGCCATCCAGATACTTTCTTCCATCGATGACAACCGGTTCTGACACATACGGAACCGTTGCACTGGCCTGGATCGCCTTCATGATATCGGAAGTCTTTCCTCTCTCAAAGAATGCATTCTTTCCGGTTTCAAGATCCGTGGCAGTCACCACGAATCTGCGATCCGGATTATTGAATGCTTTCTCATCCAGAGGCTCCTCTTCAGAAAGTGTCGTGAAGCAGTGCGTGAACCCGGTGATTCCGTGTTCATGTACCATAGCACCAAGCCCGCAGTATTCCGGATCATGCCGGTAATGCAGATTGATTCTGGCAGAACGTCCGATCTGCCCTGATACATAGCTGAATCCGCTCATCGCTCCGGCGGAAACGCCGATCACCGTCTGAAAGTTCAGATCTGCTTCCATCAGAGCATCCAGTGCTCCCTGTGTATAGAGGCCGCGCCATGCGCCGCCCTCCAGGACAATGCACCCGGGAGTGATATGATCACTCGCATTTCCTTTCGGAATCTGATCCAGTCCCTCATATATCTTCATAGTCATTTTCCCCGTGAGTATCCTATCACGCAAAGATTCTCTCTGATGGCTTCAATCCGGCCGATCTGTATAATTCTGATGACCTCCTTCTGAGGCAATCTTCTGATCCGTCCAGGCATCAATTGCCTTCTTCAGCTCCTGCAGATACGGAGAGAACTGCACCTGTTCTCTGCCATAGGTCTTCTGCAGATCATATTCCAGCGGCAGCCACGAATCGATATCTGCTTCATTGTGCGAGATCACAGCTTCCAGCTTATCCAGAGCTTTGTAAAGCTTTGCCTCAGGAGTCTTCAGCTCAATCATCTCCTGCAGAAGAGAAAGCCATTCCTCTTTCTCAGGAGAAGGGAACGAATTCACCCAGTTCAGATACAGGTCTTCTTCTGCAGTCTCATTCTGAGCTGTCTTCTCAAACGTCGGAATATCTCCGGTAAATGCTTCCCCGAGATCATGGATCAGACACATCCGGATCACCCGGTTCATATCCAGATTCTGATATTCCGGAACCCCATCCAGCAGCATCGCCATGAGCGCAAGTCTCCAGCTGTGGTCTGCCACGCTCTCTTTCCGGTCTTTTTCTGTCCAGTTATGGCGGGTATTGACCTTGAGCTTTCCGGCAGTATTCAGAATCTTCAGCAGTTCTTCTGGTTTCATTTCAGGCTTCTCCATTTCTTCAGGCAGCGCGCATCAGGATGCCGAGAACAATCGACGGCAATGAGACGAGAACAGCGGTCCGCACCATGCGCCGGATCATCCGTTTCTTCTCAGATTCAGAAACTTCCCGGATCTGCGGAATTCTGAGCACCATCAGAATCACGCACGCAGACATATAGATGAAATACGTATTCACGACAAACAGGTAGAACGCTCCCGACAGCATTCTCAGATGTCCGCTGGCAATCGAGAATCCGCATGTGCATAGCGGCGGCATCAATGCCGTCGCAATTGCAACGCCGGGAATGATGTTGTTTGATTTGTCTTTTCTGGTCTGGCCGATGATGCCCGCAATGCCGCCCGCAATGGCAACAATCACATCCGTGAAAGAAGGATTCGTGCGGGCAAGCAATTCGCTGGTGATCGTCTTGGAAGGCATCAGCAAAAAGAAGATCGTCGATGTGATCAGGCTGACCCCCATCTGGAACAGGAAGCCGATGAGGCTCTTGCGGACAGCCCTGGAATCGGCAGTCACCGTACCATAGGCAATCGCCAGAATCGTTCCCATCAATGGCGATATGAGCATGGCACCGATGATCACGGCAGTCGAATTCGTGCTCAGTCCTGTCGAAGCGATGATGATCGCACAGACCAGCACACACATATTCGTGCCGCTGACTCTGCCGCCATCCAGCAGTCTCTTCCGGATTTCTTCCGAAGAAGCAGAGTCCTCCTTGATTGAGAACATGTAGCGGAACATTTCTCTGCGTTCTGCTTTCATCGTTCCTTCTGATTTTGCCTGAGCCCGCTTCTGCCGGAATATGCTGAAGAATTCTCTGAGTTCATTCCGGAATTCTGCTTTTTCCTGTTTCCGTGTTTCTTTTTCTTCGTCTGCCATGAATTCATCTCTATGCGTACTCCCGGAATTCTAGCACAGGAAGCTTTACAGATTCATTCTATCCGCAGGAATTTTCTTTTCTACATGCATCTATACACATCGCCGAATCTGCAAAGCAGAAAAAAGGCTGAAACAGATTTCTCTGCTCCAGTCTCATGATCAGCCATTCTGGGTTTCGCTTTCGTCCGGGAATCCGCTCTGTTCCGGAGTCTGAATGGTGCTGCCGCTGTTATAGCCGCTTGTGCGCTCCACCAGCTCCAGCTGTACGGTGACTTCTTCGCCATCACGATCTACCGTGACTTCAACCGTATCACCAGGATTCTTGTCCGCCAGGAATTCCTTCACTTCCTGATACGTCAGTGCTTCTTTGCCATCCAGCTTCTCCAGCACATCTCCGACCTTCAGTCCGGCTTCCTCCGCCTTGGAATTGGATGCAAATCCCTGAATCGTCGGCTTGCCGCTGCCGAACTGAATGCTCAGGCCGAGAGCTGCTCCGCCGGTATCCTCTTTGCTGCTGTCTTCTCCTTCGCCGCTGAAGATGTTCTCCTTGTCAGAAGAAGAACCATTATTGCTGCTTCCGCTGCCATTTCCAAAGAATCCGCCGAAGAAACTGTTTGTTCCTTCCAGCACTTCCACTTTGCCATTGAGCTCAGAGACTTCGTTCTTCAGATCTGCAACCTCTTCCTTGAGATCGCTGATCTCGGCATTCTCGCTTCTCGTCGCAAGATATCCGCCTGCAAAGCCAAGACCCAGTGCCAGCAGCACAATCAGCACCGGCTTCCAGATCGAAGGCTTCTTCGGCGGAACCGGCTTTGCCTCTGCGGCAGCAGGAGCTGCCTTCGGTTCTTCCTTCTTCTCCTCTGCCTTTGCCGGTTCTTCCGGTTTCACTTCTTCAGGCTTCTTCTCTTCCGGTTTTGCTGTTCCGCAGTTGCTGCAGAACTTCCCGGTATTTTCTGTGCCGCAGGACGGGCACTTCCATGATCCGCTGTGCTCTGCAGCTTTGCATTCTTCAGGTTTCTTTTCATCTTCCATAATCTTGTTCCTCCTGTAACACGGACTAATGTAATACCACAGGGTGAACGTTATGTGAAGAACGGCACATGTGAATCTGAAACTACCGTTCCAGGAACTTCAGAACTGCCTTCTTCAGCTTTCCTTCCCTGCCGCTGTACGGATGTTCCCGTAACGGCAGATTGAATTTCGTCGAACCGATCAGGACCGTGCTGGGATGCGTGAACTCACGGAAACCCCACTCGCCATGATAAGCACCCATGCCGGAATGTCCGGTTCCGTTGAACGGAACTCCCTTCACCATCAGATGCAGACATACCTCGTTGATGCAGCCGCCGCCATACTGCTGCGTCTGCATGACTTTCTTCGCCCACTGCATGTCCTTTGTGAACACATACAGAGACAGGCCATGTTCTCTGGAAGCGATCGTATCAAGCATCTGATCGATCTCGTCATCCGGATACGGCACGATCGGCAGAAGCGGATTGAACAGCTCATGATTCACGATCGGCTCCTCTGCCTTGACAGGATAGATGATGGTCGGTGCATAGCGCAGCGTATCCGGATCTCCCTTTCCGCCCCAGAGAATCCGATCCCGGTACTGCTCTGCTTCTTCTGCACAGCTGTCATAAGCTCTTCTCGAAATCAGATGCGGGAATTCTTCATTATGCTCCGGATTCTCGCCGAGCTGGGTTGCAAATGCCTTGATCAGTTCGTTGATGAACGGCATCGCCACTTCTTCTGCCACGGCGATCTGGTTGATGTTGATGCATACCTGGCCGGCATTCATCGCCTTGAAGAACGCGATCTTGCGGGCAGCATCTTTCAGATCCGCATCCTTGCGGATCACGCACCAGTTGCCGTTTTCTCCGCCAAGCTCCAGCGCTGCCGGCGTCAGGTTCTTCGCTGCTTCTGCAAGCACATGCTTGCCAACCTTCGGGCTGCCGGTATAGAAGATCTTGTCGAACCGTTCTTCGAGGCACCAGTCCGCAACCTCATGACCGCCGTCAATGACCGTCACATAGTTCTCCGGGAACGTATCCCGGATCAGCTTCTGCATTGCTTCAGTGCAGTGCACAGACTTCGAGCTTGCCTTGATCACAGCAGTATTGCCGCCGGCAATCGAAGCCGTCAGCACGCCGAGCGATAGAAGAATCGGAAAATTGAACGGAGAGATGATCAGCGTGGTTCCGTAAGGCATCTTATATACTTTCGTGATCACGCTCGGAAAGCAGAGCACGCCGCTGAAATGCGTTTCCGGAGCTGCCCATTTCTTCAGCCCGGCAATGGCTTCATCAATTTCCAGAATGACCGAACCGATATCGCACAGATACGCTTCCGTATCGCTGCGGCCGAGGTCCTCTTTCAGAGCATGTTCCAGCTCGCTCTGATGCGTCTGCATCGCGATCTTCAGCTTGATCAGCTTATCGATTCTCCAGTTCACATCCAGGGTTTCCCCCGTATGGAAGAACTGGCGCTGTGCTTCATTGATTTCGTGTATCCGTTCCTTGGTCCATTCCATCAGGCATTCTCCTTCCGCAGTTCTGCAATCAGTTTTTCAAAGTCTTCATAGCCCCAGGTCACCGGGGTCGGATAGAGCGGATTAGCTTCTTCCATTGCCCAGGTGATGATCTGAGGAATATCTTTCTCCTGGATCATATCTGCTCCGACCGGGATCTGCATCTCTGTCTTCATCTCCTCGATCCAGCTGATGAAGGCATGTGCTTTCTCCGCATTCGTGCGTCCTTCTATTCCGCATACATCAGCCAGCTCGCTCAGCGAATCATAGACCGCCGGCCCGTACTGCCGCATGACATGAGGCAGGATGATGCTCATGGCAAGCCCATGCGGGACCCCATACAGACCTCCCAGCGTATGCCCGACCGCATGCACATAGCCCACGCAGCCTCGCGTGAAGGCACGGCCGGCAAAGAAGGCTGCTTTCTGCATCTCTCCCCTGGCTTCCAGGTCATTGCCATCATGGTATGCTTTCAGCAGATTGTCATGAATCAGCCGGACTGCTTCTCTTGCTAAAAAGTCTTCCAGTTCAGTGTTGTACGTATGATTCGTATATGCTTCTACCGCATGGCACAGCGCATCCATGCCGGTGGTTGCGGTTACTTTCGGCGGCAGACCCTGGGTCAGCTCCGGATCCAGGATCGCATAGTGCGGCAGAATGCATGGATCGTTGATGCTTGCTTTATGATGCGTCGCAGAATCGATGATGACGGCCGCCACCGTGGTTTCCGATCCGGTTCCGGCAGTCGTCGGAATCGCAAACAGCAGCGGAATCTTCGCATGCACTTTCAGGATGCCCTGAAGCTGCGCAACGGTCTTATGCGGATGAACCGACTTGGCCGCAATTGCCTTAGCACAGTCAATCGGTGCACCTCCGCCCAATGCGACTAATGCCCTGCATCCATGTTCCTGATAGACTCGGAAGCCAGCTTCGACATTATCGCTGGTCGGGTTGGGCTCAACGCCGGAGAATACGGTGTAATGCAGTCCTTCCTGATCCAGAAGATCGGTCAGCTTTGACGCAAGGCCAAGCTTCACGAGGTTCGGGTCCGTGACGACCAGCAGCTGATCTGCGCCCTTCGAGCAGATCAGTGCAGGCAATCGCTTCAGGCATCCTGCCCCTTCCAGGTAGTCCGGCATGCGGTAACCCAGAAAGTAATCTGCTCCTTTCATCCCAGCCTGAAAAACGCGGCAGTAAATTCCGGAAATGATCTTGTCCATAGGAATTCCTTTCTCTGGCCTCTGCCAGCAATTCCCCTCATGGACATTCTAGCATATTCGTCAGAAACCATGGATTTTGAAAAGAAGGATCGATCTCCTTCTAACACCTGACAATTATCATTGTGAACAACATCTCCAGTGTTCACTCTGCTTAGGCAACATGTCCTAAAAAAGTTTATTATTTCAGAAATAACAACCGGCAAAGCGAAGCGAATATTTAGATATTTCTGCTATGCTACATCTTTCACGTTGATTATTGATCACCTAGACAAGAAAAAACCGGCTCTATATTCTTGCAAAAAGAAAAAAGCCGTATTTGCACAAGGAGGCTGAAAGGCATACGATTTAAGAGATCCGAGAGGATCTAGAAAGTATGCTTAGGCAGGCAGCCGTGTACTTTGGTGCGTGGTGGCCCTACATGACTGCCTGCCTAAGCATCGGGCCACCACGCCATGACATCAAAATCAAATAGATTCATTTCCAGGAGACGAACTCCCTGGGATCTTCTTCCTGTTCGTACGCAGTCGGAAGACTTTATTCGTAATGATGTTGTCAGTCATTACAATGAACGCCATCCGGATCTGTACGGTAAAGAAGAACTTGAACTGATCAACTCATATGTTCCAGCCTCATGCAGGTTCTGCGGATCAGCTCATTTCAAGAAGAACGGATTCTATCCTTACGGAGTCAGGCAATACAAGTGCTGTGACTGCAATAAGAAATTCTCTGTCATTACAGGAACTATCTTCGACAGTCACAAGATTTCTATTACCGAATGGATAGAATACTGGCGTAATCTGCTCCAATATCTCAGCTTAAGTGCGGACTCCTGGAACAACAAAAATGCTTTTACTACGGCAAAATACTGGTTTGCAAAGACATGTCTTCTGCTGGACGAAATTCAGGATTCTATCCTGCTTGAAGGCGATGTTTATTGCGATGAGACATTTATTCCAGTTCGCAGCGAAGATATCATTCGCAAAGAAAATTACCAGAAGCTGCGCGGCCATTCTATTAATCAGATGTGCATTGCGACAATCACAGATGGTAAAACCGTGTTTGTAAAGTACATTGGCTTGGGCGAGCCAGCCGGCAGACAAGTATATGAAGCTTTAAAGGATCATATCAAGCAAGGATCAAGATTGATCACTGATGAAGATCCATGCCATAACATGCTTGTCAGGAAGCTGGAACTGAAAAATATCCAGTATGATTCTAAGAAAAGGAAAGGTTTGCCTGACAATAAGAATCCGATGAATCCCATCAACCAGGTTCATAATAGGCTGCAGAAGTTTTTAAGAGCACACAGCGGCTTTAGAAGAGATGAACTTCCTGGTTATCTGAACCTATTTGCATTCAGCTTCAGCTCCGCACGATCTTTATGAGAAATTAGACCGGCTGCTGAATTTGAGTTTTGAAAACCCGAAAACACTTCGCTACAGAGAGCTGTATCGCAAGAGTAAGCCAGATTTGTAAGATCCTCAGCCCCCTTGTGCAAATACGGCTTTAAAAGAAAAGGAAATTCCATTGACATTTATACAAATGTTGGCTATATGCTTCGCATTGACTGCTGGGAAGCCGAAAAGGATTTAAAAACCACACCCGGATCAGACTGTGCATTGACTTCACTTGCACTCGATGAACAACTTGAATATGCGAGATTATATCTTGAGGGCAATTTACAGATGTGGGTAGATACAGAAGATTCATTAGAGTTATAAAATGCAAACAGCCTGTATGCTTCATTACACACAGGCTGCTTAATCAGATTTATTATAATTGATGAAAAATCGGTTGCATTTTGTCAAAAGCACAAAACTTTTTGAAACAAAGTGCTTTTAATTCCTGTTATGATACTGAGGATATCCCAGCAATACTTGCTATCCCTGATACCTTATTCTTTCTACCAGCGTTTCCTTTTTCAGATTACTGCTTAAAACGCAGGAAAGCACAATCTGCAAAAGGCTGACCAGCAAAATCATAGCAAGAATTGGTGTAATTGGAACATGATAGACATTCATTCCAAATATCCCATTATGCTTTGCATAGGCAAAGAGCACGTAGCCAAGTGGCAGACCAACGACAAGTGCTACACATATGGTGCCAACCGTAAAAATCAATCCCTGTAACTGCAGACATAAATTTAATTGTTTATTTGTCATACCCACAGCCTGTAATACACCATATTCCTGCTTTTTTGTCGTAATATTCATGATCATGGTGTTTGCCATATTCATAAAACCGATGAATCCTACAACCGCCATAAACAGATAACAGCCAAGCTTCATCGTGCGAGCTGAGAATTCTGCAGATTGTAACTGCGCATGATAAGTATCCATTTTTATATGCGAAGTATTAGAAATCAATGTATTCAGATTTTGCTCCACAGATGCCACATCTTTTTCTATTATGAAATCAGGAAGAATCCAGTCCTGATTGAGCTGTCATGAGCATATGAATCTACAATGGTAAGGTCAGGATTACCTGGGTGTATTCCTGGCCTTTCCTGCGTATAGGCATATACCGGAAAGGTCTGGGTAAAAGTAAGGACGCCACTTTTTTTAAGCTATCGAACGATAAGCCAGTGACAAAAAACGTCCTGCTTCCCTTTTGTGATATAGCCAGCTTAATCAAAATGTGCAGCCGGAAGTATTCAGGCATGCCGTATCTAATCCAGAAAAATCAGCTGTCGCAAAGGTTCAGGGAAGCTTTACCGCAGACATTTATGCCAGAGGAGGCTCTTTTATGGACGGACCAATTATCACGGTAGATGTCTCAAAAGGCAACTGCCACTATCAGCCGTGGCTGACAGCAGGCCATTCCCTGCGGAAGCCGAAAGTGCTGAACGATACGAAAGATGGCTTTGAAGCATTGTCTGAAACCATTGAGATGGTGAAGGAGAAGAGCGAAGCTGATACAGTCCCGGTAGTATTCGAGGCGACCGGCGTCTACCATCGCTGTCTCCAGAAGTATCTTGATGATATAGGAAATCCTTACATTGTCGTTCCGCCACTGCTGTCTGCAGCTTATCGGAAGACGAACCTTCATGGCAATAAGACAGACAATGCGGATTGTGCCCATATCGCCAAAGTGTATTACCAGGAAGAACATCTGCAGTGCCACCAGAATGAATCGGATACGTATGCACGTCTGCGGGCAAAGAATCGCATGTATGAGAGCGAATTGAAGATCCTGCGGCAGCGGAAATGCACGTTCCGGGCAATGCTGGATGTGATCTATCCGCGCATGGATAAGTGCTTCAAAGGGCATGCAAGCCTTTACGATTCGGTTCCGATGGAAGTGCTGAAGAAATATCCGCATCCATCATTACTTCTCAGGCACAGGGAGGAAACCATTGTGAAAGCGATCCAGAAGCCCGCAGGTCATAAGAAAGGCTTCACTGAAAATATCGTTCACAAGATGTATCAGTGTGCAGAGGAATGTTATTCCGGCGTGGATGCGGACAGTGTGGAAGTACAGCAGTTTCCTCAGATAATCAATGAACTCATGGAGCAGATGGAGCTCTGCAATACATACCTTGAGGAATTGATCGAAGATGCCAGTAAGCTTCCTTCCTTTGCGATTCTGCTCAGTATTCCTGGAATTGGCAGGAACATCGCGGCACGGATCATCGCGGAAATCGGCGATGTCACCCGGTTCAGGAACGCGCGAGGCATCGTAGCATATGCAGGGCTGAATCCGAAAATCAATCAGTCAGGTGAGAAGGATGGGACCCACCTGGCTATATCCAAGAAAGGAAACAGACATCTGAGGTGTCTTCTTTATCTGGCAGCCACGTGCAACTACAGGCTGAAAAAGGGAGATTCTATCTATCAGTTCAACCAAAAGAAAAGGCAGCAGGCTGCCTCACCATTGAAGCCCAAAGCTGCCAATATCGCTGCGGCGGATAAACTATTGGTAGTAATTTATTCGCTTATGAAGAACGGCTCAACTTTCCGTTCCTAAGCAGATTATAGAACGAATTTTCAAAACCGGGGAGCCTGTCTCCTCTTTTCGTGGTGGCAGATCAGAAAAATTCTGAAGCTTATGAATTTATCGAAGAAATCTCTGAAAAAGGACTTGATTTAAGTTATCAAAAGGGAGATTCTATCTATCAGTTCAACCAAAAGAAAAGGCAGCAGGCTGCCTCACCATTGAAGCCCAAAGCTGCCAATATCGCTGCGGCGGATAAACTATTGGTAGTAATTTATTCGCTTATGAAGAA
Organism: Anaerolactibacter massiliensis; assembly: GCF_900290205.1. NCBI lineage: Bacteria > Bacillati > Bacillota > Erysipelotrichia > Erysipelotrichales > Erysipelotrichaceae > Anaerolactibacter > Anaerolactibacter massiliensis. The sequence goes on from NZ_OLMH01000002.1 coordinate 1,621,912, forward strand.
CGGCTCAACTTTCCGTTCCTAAGCAGATTATAGAACGAATTTTCAAAACCGGGGAGCCTGTCTCCTCTTTTCGTGGTGGCAGATCAGAAAAATTCTGAAGCTTATGAATTTATCGAAGAAATCTCTGAAAAAGGACTTGATTTAAGTTATCAAATTTTTGTCACAGTCCACCCACAGATAGCCATAGGCTGTTCCTCTCGGATTCATGGAACGGTATACACCTTCCGGAATGACAAGGTAAGTGTCCGCACTTACAAAGGATCCTGCAATCTTTCCCTGATAGGTATAGGTTCCACTTCCATTCTCAAAGTCAAATGCAATGGATTCACCCGGAGCATATCCATCTTGTTCCATCCACGTCGACCAACCAAAGAAAATTTCACCATTCTTTACCGCCTGATCATAGTCCATAGAGCCAATATCCCCGTCTTGGCGCATAAAATCAAAATCATTTTTACTCACAATATCAGCCGGATATCTTGTTCCGTTCAGATTCACATAGACAATCTCTCTCGTCATGACATCTGTCACTCCTGGAATGCTTTTAATTTCTTCAATCAGCGAATCATTCAATGGATCATCCGTCAGAATCGTATCCAGATTATTCTCCGGATATCTTTCATCATACTCAGCAGAATAGTCAAGCTGCAGTTCAAATTGTCCATGGTTGATTGCAATCCGCGCCTCGTGCTCCGTGTCAATATTCCCAACATAATTAGAGATAATTACAAACAATACACATGAAAGCCCCATGGTAAGAATCGTAGCAATGGTTCTTTTCGGATTGCCTGTCACATTTGCCATTGCCATGGAGAAAACGGTGACATCTTTTCTGCCTTTTCGTCTGCCCTGTTTTTGCGTTTTGGAGCCATCAAGATACCGTATCGCTTCGATGGGTGAAATCCGGGAAACAATTTTCATGGGTTTGCGCAGAGCCAAAACGACCGTAAGAAACGATACAAAAATGCAGATGAGCATAATGGTCAGTGAAAACAGAGGCACCTGATGGTTCTTGATTCCGGACGATACCAGATTTCCCTGCTCCACCAGCCAGTTGAAGCTGACTTTTGCAATCAGGAAACCAAACAGCAGCCCCAGCGGTATCGAAGGAACCGCCAGAAGAATGCCCTCACGAAAGATCAACTGCTTCATCTGCTTTCTGGTTGCACCCAGTGCCTTGATTTTTCCGTACTCCTGAACTTTCTGGGCGATCCCGACCTGGAAGATATTATAAATGACCACAACGGAAAACAGCACGATTCCGAGGATCAAGGTTCCACAAAGCACAATCATTTCATAGCTCGGCTGCAATACCCACTGCAGGTAGAGGTCATTGATGATCACGTTTTTCTGGTCAATGCCGCAGGAATCCGCGATTTCTTTTATAACAGGCGCAACATTATTCATAGATACATTTGCAGAATCGCTCAAGGTAAAATAGATATTATATTGCCTGTCACCCTCCGCAATGTTAGCGTCGGATAGAAAGGGCCATTCTGAGTCGGGAGAAAAAGGCCAATTCCGGTCGGAAAGAAAGGACCAAAACAGCAGAAAACAAATAGAACTCGGAGTATAGCGCATGTTAATCAGCACGCGAAGCTCCGGGTTCTTTGTGTCAGACCGACTTCTTTCTATGGAATATTATCCACAGGCTCATGTACTAGCTGAACTGATTGCTTTGAAGTCGGTCTGCTTATCCTTGATCAGTTCACCTGATGGATATCGTCATCTGCTTCGACTGCGAGGATCTCGCGACGCTGACCACGATAGCTTGTTCCTTTGACTGTAACAATCTTTGCAACGTCGAAGATACGGTCCAGAGCTGCGTTCAGGCTATCTCCTCCGTCAAAGTATTCAGACCATTCATCAGGCTGCCTATTGCTGGTGAAGATCATGCATTTAGGCCCTTCCTTCTCATATCTGCGATCTATCAGGTCGAAGAACATAGCTGTGGATTCTCTGTCGAAATGACGTCTGCCGATCTCATCAATGATCAGACAGGTAGGCTTCAGAAGTCTGTTGATGACGCGAGCTTTCTTAGTTTTGTCATTTCCTGCCTGGATGAACAGATCATCTAGTTCTGATGCCTTAAGGAAGTATGCTTTCATTCCTTCCATACAGCATTTTCTTCCATATGCCTGAGCCAAGTGTGTCTTTCCTACTCCAGCCGGACCGATCAGAGCGACGTTCTTTCCGGCATACAGTTCCGAGAGATTTGAAAGCGCACGGACTGCGTCGCCGTCTTTCCCATGGAGCCGCGTGAAGTCATAATTTTCAAACGTCTTTGGAGCCTTCACAGGCAGTCTGCTTAACTTTAGGAGGGTGTTTACCACTTTCTCATGCTTGCGAGCTTCAAGCTGCTGAAACAGCTCCACGATGGCTTCAATCTGATCCTCGGTATAGTTCTTTTCGGCTGCCATCTGAGCAAGTTCTTCTGGCCCGAAATCAAGCTTCAGTGTTTCCGAGCTCTTTCCGAAGAGGTCGTATAATGACTGTTCCATTACATCTCAACCTCCTTATCAAAATTGAAATTTCCTAACCTTGATTGATTTTTGCCTTCCCGCTGGTGCATCTGTGTGGTAATGGGAGCTGTAGGGAATTCCTCGGGCTGTTCATCCGCATATTGATCTTTGCAGAAACTGTCATATGGAGCCCACGTCACATCATGTTCTGCCAGCTTTCTGCTGAGATCGTCAGATCGGATAATCAGGATATATTTCTGCCTGGAGACTCGTGCAACACGTTCGGTATACCAGTACGGAACGCCAAACCGGCGGCCTTCAAAATTAATGAAGCCATCAAAGGAGATCTTTCTCTCCGGCCAGAGGTATATCAAAACATCCTTGGTTATCTGCAGCGGCCTGGCGACTTTCATACACTCTTCGCTGTGTTTTTCATCAGGGACACAGTAAACGCCTTTATGGTATTTCTTGTTCTGAACATCGCACCATGACAGGACATCATAATTCAGCTCGGTGATATTACTGAATGGCCGTCCTGCCATGAAGTTGTTCTTAACGAAGCGGACAAGACGTTCTACTTTTCCCTTATTACGTAAAGATTTACATAATAAGGGTTATGTAAAGAGTTTATTTATGTAAAGGAATCGGCAAAACCCTGCTGTTTTGCAGGGCTTGGATACTCGATTTCTTTGCATAAATTATCTGCTCTTGTTAAAGGTCTTCAGCCATTCCTTCAAAGACACATTATTCTCCCATTCAGGCTCTTCAGTGGGAGTAATATGTGAAGCTGCAGCTTCAATGACTTCTCGTTTTTTCTTGGAATTTGTCTTTGCATATACTTCTGTTGTTTTTACACTTACGTGCCCGAGGAGATCACGTATATAAATTAAATCGATTCCCTCATCTACCATACCCATAGCCGTTGAATGTCTGATCTTATGACAACTAAAGTCCTCCGGTATTCCTATTCCTGGGTTATGGTCTCTGGCTCTTTTTGAATATTTCTTAACAATATAATCAATGCCTTGCCGTGTCATTTTATGCTTCATATGATTTTGAAACAGATAATCATTTTCTTTTATTGGCTGATCATAATTCATGATGGATATGTAATGTTCGAGATACGGTCTCACATCCTTAAAGATTGGTATATATCTGCTTTTCTGCCCTTTTCCATGTACCAGAATTGCGGCCGGTTCTGAAAAGGATACATCTTTTACTTTTATTCCGATTACTTCACTGACACGTATTCCTGAGGAGTACATGACCGACAGTATTACAAAATCTCTGAGCCCATTTGGCTTATTCAGATCTACTTCATCCAGAATTGCCTTCATACCATCTTCTTTTACATAGGAAATTACCGGTTGCGGTGCTTTCTTTGATCGTATGGAAAGAATTCTCTGATATTCGTTCAGATATTCAGGGAGCTCATATTCCAGAAAATGTACAAACCCATTCATGGCTGCCTGCCGCTGATTTCTTGTGGACACAGAATTTCCGTTTATCTTTTCAATCCATTCATACCATTTTTCTACTGTTTCTCTCTTAAGATCTGCCACTTTGATTTCATCTGCTTCCAGATCATTTTCTTCTTTCATAAATTTCAAGAACGATATGAATGCATATCGATAAGTATCGACAGTTTGTGCTGTTGAACCGCAATGATTTGGCAAATAGGAAAGAAAGTATTTTTGCATGTAAAAGCCAAAATCAGTTGTCTTCATAAATGATCCTTCCATCGAAAATGCGATTCATTTTGTTTTTCATCTTTTCTTCGAGATAGGGAAAATGGTCAAGGGTTAACTGAAGATACTGCTCAGTTGCGTATATTGTTTTATGCCCCATATAAGCAGAGAGGATTGGAAGGCATACGTACATATCCATGCCCGCATCTCCCATTTGACGGAAAGAATTCACCGCAAATGTAGATCTCCAATCATGGATGCGGGGACCATAGTTTCCTCCTATATAAGGAATTCCTGCTCTACTCAGTATTTCGCGGTGGATTGTATCAAGAGTATCTCCTCGCATTCTTCTTCCTGCGGCATTTACGAAAATATAATCATTCTCTGAGTACATATAGAAACACTTGTCGGCATATTGTTTTAAAAGATTATTCAGATCATCACTTATAACAATCATCCGTTGATTCTTATTCTTTGTTTCATTGAGAAGCAGTGTTCCTTTATTTAGATCCACATCACACTTTCGAATTCCGAGCGTTTCATTAAGACGTGTACCGCATGAATAAAGAATTCTGAATATAACCGGCAGTTCGATCTCAGTCCTGCGACTGCACAGGCATTGGTAATGGTCAACCTCCCAGAAATATCTTTCCGTTTCACCGGGCGTATAAATATGTGGTTTAAACTCAGTGGGATGGAATCTGATATCGCGTGTAACATATACTGGTAATCCCTTAAGTCTGAGGAAGATAAGGAAATTCTTAACACAATTAATCCTTGAATAATGTGTGGTTGGTTTTTCATCAGGCTTTCTTTTTAACCATTTATCCGCAAGTTCTTCATCAAAGGACTTTTTGTTCAAACTGTTTTCAACGCAGAACCTGTCGAAATTCCTGAGATTGGTTTTGAAAGAGAGTTCTTCATATCCATTTTCTATTTTGAAATCGATGTACTCATTAATTTCATCTTTAAAAACTGATGTATACTCAGGTCTCCTCATAACGCGCCTCTATAATAATGGGATGTTACAGGTGGAATTGATAATGCACATTTTTTTAGCTTTTGTTCATCCAGACTGATATAGACTTTTGTTGATTCAGTATTCTGATGTCCAAGAACAGCACTTATGATTGGCAATGAGACATTTTGTCCCAGCATATTCGTCGCAACACTATGGCGAAGTGAGTGCGGTCCATGTTTTTTGTTCTGCCAATCTTTTATTCCCGCTTTCCTCATATATTTTGAAACAATCGAATGAACTGTAGGACTGGAGAGAGAAGTGCCTTTGTCAGAATGCTGGTGAGAGACAATAATTACAGCTTCACTGGTTTCTGGCCGCCCGTTTTTGACGTAGTCTATAATTGCATTCCCGACAGAAGCGATTAACGGATAATTTACTGGAACACCTGTCTTGTCCTGAATGATAGAAATAACATTTTTATCCCAATCAATATTTTCGAAACGCAATTTGATGATATCTCCGGCTCTAAATCCATATTCTGCTGCGAGCAGAAGAACGAGATAATCTCTTTTTCCGATCGCCGATGTGCGCTCAACAGATTCAATTATTCTTTTGATTTCTTCTGCAGTATAGGTGGTAGGAAGAATCTTATGGCGTTTGTAGTTATCGGATAAAACGTATACAGCATAATCAAACTCTGTTTTCTCAAATTCGTAGAGAAAATGGAAATATCCTCGCAGAGTATGAATACAGTTATGCTTTCCTGATTCACTGAAGTGATGGTAATCATAAAATTCAGTAATCGTATTGAGGTTAATATCTTTTAAGTCAATCCTGAAAACATTCAAATACACACAGAACATATGTAGATAGAGTTTTTTATTGTCTATCGTTTTGTATGAAAGATGAAGGCTATTTCCCATATAGTGAATATAGCTTTCCATTAATTCTCCGTGCACTCCTTCAAAGCGCTTTTCAACACTAGGTGAGCGAAAGGAAAATTCACCATCTTTCTGGTAAGAGATAAGCATATAAATTGCTCGGAGCGCCAGTTTTGATTTGCCTGGAAGTTCTTTACCGGTCAAGTGTGTTCCTACAGTTTCATCACAGTATAGCAAACCGATATCCTCAGTAAATTCTGAGTAATGATTTTGGTCCATCCATTGTATCAATGAATCCCAGTGAGAGCAGATATTTGCGGCATATTCTTCGCGGTACTCGCGAATTTGAAGTTCGCTGGTACAAATATCAACCAGATCTTTTATTGTGGTAATCATAATAAAACCACCTCCTTAAGGTGGCTCTATCATGAGTAGGCATTTATGTAAAGAAATCGAGTATCCAAGCCCTGCAAAACAGCAGAGTTTTGCCGATTCCTTTACATAAATAAACTCTTTACATAACCCTTAGTGAAGGGGTGGCGTGGCTTGCACAGCTTGGTCTGAAAGCCGATTGCCCTCATGAACGCTTCATAGTCTTTGTTCCATATCGGCTTTCCTTCCGAATCTCGGCCTGTAACTACGCTTTTCATGTTATCAGTGAGAATGTACTTCGGAACTCCCATTCTCTGGAACGCATGGATCATGCCTATGAACAGATTCTCCTGCTTGGCGTTGGGGAAGAATTCGACATAGCGCTCTCCGCAATGATGGCATATCATCACAAAACACGCGGCTCTGTACTGTTTTCCGTTTTCAATATCGACATTTACAAAGCCCCAGTCCATCTGATAGTTTTCACCTGGACCTGAATGGTAACGTCTTCCCCGGTTTCCCTGCGGGGAGACAATCTCCCGCTTGGCCGGCATCAGGTAAAGATGCTGTTCAACGTATTCTTTTACCTGTGTCAGCCCGCCGGAATAGCCATGAGCTACAAGAATATCCATGATATTGTTGGAATTCCTGTTATTCTTTCGGAGCATATCATCAATAAGGGCAGTATAGCCGGTCAGCACCGTGCTGCCATGATGTGTTCCCTTTAATGCATGATCCTTAATGACAAAGCCATCCTTCTGGATCTTGCGAAGCCTCTTCCGGGATATCCCCGTTCTTCTGCCAAGCTCAGCCAGATTAACTTTATCAATGCTGAAAGACGAACCCTGTTCTTCTTTCATCTCTTCCAGGGCTTGTGATATAGTGGCCTCAAGGTCACTGCGCTGTTTCTGGTTCATGTTCCTCCTTTCGCTAGTACATTGAGCATGTCTAGTATAGAAGGAACCATGCTTAGTTACACGCAGTGGCCCTTTTCTTCCGACAAATTATGGCCTTTCTCAGCCGACGTTTAATGGCCCATTTTTCCCGACGCTTTCTGGCCCTTATCGCCCGACCCTAACAGCAATACGCTCATTATAAAAATCCTGCGAACCGAATACAACATAGCAAGCCTCGATGGTATATTCATCCCGGTCATATAAAATCCCGCTGACAGTAAATTCCACCGGTGCGTATTCCGACTGCATGCCGGAACGGTACTCCAATGTTACGGTGTCTCCGACCCTTACATCATGGTATCCCTCTGCATCAAAGAAAGCGCGTCCTGCGGCAATTTCCTGCGACTTTTCCGGATAGGTACCTTCCTTCAACAAATATTCCTGATTATAGGGAAGCATTTTCCTGACCGTTTCATCCGCACTGACAAAGCCGCCATTTTCATTTCCTTTCAGGATGCCCTCCGTACACATGATGCCGATATCAGATATCTCAGCTCTGCGTTCCACTTCTTTTAATTGCGTACCATCTGCGGCGATAAACAGGCCGTAGTTGCTTCCGTATGAGCTTGCCGCCTGACTTTTCTGTAAACGAATTACCCCATTTCCCACAGTACTGATGATAACAAGCAGCATCGTGGTCAGACAGATTGCCATCATGATCAGGATACTTCTTGTCCTGTTCCTTTTGTCATTGCTATATGCAATCCTGCTTATTGTCTTCATCTGAAATCCACCACCTGTCCGTCCTCAATCACCAGAATACGGTCAGCGACTTGTGCAATTTCGTCATCATGGGTAATCATTACAATTGTCTGTCCATATTTTTCTGCTGTCATCTTAAGCAGAGCGATTACCTCATCACTGGTCTTAGAATCAAGATTGCCTGTCGGCTCATCTGCAAATATAATTTCCGGACGATTCACCAGTGCTCTTGCAATTGCTGCTCTCTGCTGCTGTCCTCCGGATAACTGATTTGGCAGATTATAAATCCGGTTTTCAATCCCCAGAGTTGCAATAATATCATTTACATACGCTTCATCCACTTTTCTTCCATCCAGCCCCAGTGGCAGTACAATATTTTCCCAGACATTAACAGATGAAACCAGATTAAATGCCTGAAAAACAAATCCGATTTTTCTTCTGCGGAAAACAGCAAGGTCATCTTCCTTCATCCTGTATAAATTTTTCCCTGCTAAAATAACACTGCCTTTTGTCGGGGTATCAAGCCCTCCAAGCATATGAAGTAATGTACTTTTACCGGAACCTGACTTTCCGACAATTGCGGCAAATTCTCCCCGCTCAATCTGAATGTCCACCTGATTGACCGCTTTGACCTGATTCTCACCTGCGCCATAAAACTTACAAAGATGCTTGGTTTCTAATATCACACTCATGTGCTGCCTCTTTTCATCCTGCATCCAAATTGTGCCAGGGCAATCTTTCATTTCACTTTCAAAAAACGAGCAGAAGTCTTACAGAGTTGTAAGGTTTCTGCTCACTTAAAATTTAACCAACATATGGTAATTGAATCACAAACGTGCTTCCTTTTTTTGTTTTGCCGGAGATTACCGTAATCGTACCTGCGTGTTTTTCGATAATTTCTCTCGATAGAAAAAGTCCGATTCCTGTACCACTCTTTTCCATGACCTCCTTGGAACTTCCTCTGTAAAATCGTTGGAAAATTTTGTGATACTCATTCTGCGGAATACCAATTCCCTGATCCTCAATTTCCATTCTTACAAGATTGTTTCTTTTTTGTAACCGGATAAATATTTTTGAACCACACGGACTGTACTTGATCGCATTATCCAGAACGTTGATCACCGCTTCACCAAGCCACCTTTTATCCTGCATAATCGTGCATGTTTCCAGCTCTTTTTCATAGTCAAAAACAAATTCAATTTCTTTCTCATCCGCTTTAGGATAAGTGCAGTTCACAGCAGATATGACAGTATCCATAAGCGGAAGTTTTTTCTTATTAATCTGAATCAGTCCGGTTTCCATCTTGGATATTTCAAGAAGCGACTGCAATAATGTCTCCAGTACATCCAGAGCACTCCGACAACGAATACGAAACTCCTCCTGTTCTGTGGCACTTAAGTCATTCTGCATCAGCACACTAAAACATGTATCCAAAGCTGCAACCGGTGTCTTTAACTGGTGAGAGATATCAGAAACCATTTCTTTCGTGCTCTCTTTTTCTTCCCGTGCTTCTTCCTTTAGCAACTGAATATGATGTCCGATTGCTTCAAGCTGGTCATTCAATTTTTCCAGTTCAGCGTGATTTTCCGTTTCCAGTAAATCATCAAATTTATTTTCACGGAATCTGATCAGAATTTCTTCCAACTGGTCTAAAATTTTCTGATGACACGCATCTTCTGTCTTCTTCCAATAAAATAAAATAATCAAAAGAAACACGCATATCACAGTGCTTACAGCACCAGTCACCATAACCTGATGCCGGAATTGCGAATAAAACACATTTCCTTTATTTCCCCAGTATCCATATTGCTCCAATAATCGCCTTCCCAGTTCGTTGGTTTCAATATCCTTATCCTTAAGCAATTCCGAAACAGCATCCAGCCCGGAAAATTGTTCCTTTGCTGCAATGTCTGTCATAAGATTCATTTTATATTTATAATCTTCATAAAACACATACGTGGTAAAGCAATTTAATATTGCAAACAATAATATGACAGGTAATACCAAGGAGAGCACTACTGTACTCTTCTTGCGATATCTCTTCGTCACTGCCTTACCTCCTGATTCCATATATACCCAAGACCTCTGATATTCTTTATATAGACAGGTGCAGCCGGATTGTCTTCGATTTTCTCACGGAGTCTTCTGATATTGACAGCGATTGTATTTTCATCCACAAAATCCCCTTCCAGATCAAACACATTTTCCAATATTTGTGTTTTTGAAAGAATCTGTTTCGGATTCTGAAGAAAAAAAGTCAGCATTTTCAACTCCGTTTTTGTCAGACTGATTTCACGACTCTTTATCAGGACTTTCATTTCTCCTGCGATAAATACGATATCTCCCGAAATCATCTTTCCGGCTTCCGTTTTCTCCTGTCTGCGGCGGAAATGTGCTTCTATTTTCAAAAGAAGTACCGAAAGACTAAACGGCTTTGTAATATAATCATCTGCCCCTGCTTCATATCCCATGACCTGATCCATCTCCTGATCTAGTGCTGTAAGACAAATAATGTATGTATTATGATTGCATCTCATCCACCTTACAAATTCCAGTCCATTCCCATCCGGAAGATTCACATCACAAATGGTAACATCCACATTATTATCACTTGCAATTCTTTTCGCTTTTTTCATTGATTCTGCTGAAAAAACCTCATATCCGGATTTTTTCAGTGAGAATGTAATTCCACGATTTAAATTTTCATCATCTTCAACCACGAGTATACCTGGCATAGCATATGCACCTCTCTTTCTTAACTATATATATCAGCTGGGAGATGACTCCCACCTCTATAGGTGGTGAGAAACAAGCTTGTATCAGTGGGGGAGTCAATCCCCCAGATGATATAGCCTCCGGCAGGATTGCAGAGGCATTCTTGAATTGATATCAGAGTACTGCTTCTTAAATTCTCTCATCGTTTGTATCTCCAAAAGATAAAACAATGGAACTATCGTCAGCACTGTATCCTCTGAAAGGAGTCGTCAAATATGCTTTTGCTTTTTCAATGCCGGAAGTGTGGCAAGTTCTTGTGTCGGAGTAAGCATTATACAGGGTCTGTTTCCAATATATGCCGTGTGAAAATCATAGCTCCTAGCAATATAAACAGGCAAAGAATCCTGATGATTCCCTGCTTCATATTTTATAGAAATTCCGAATTAATCCAGTTTCAATTAGTCAGAAGTTTATCCGTATGATCTTGCCAGTCTTACTCCTGGTGAGTTCTGCCAGCAGTTCCCCTCACGGACACTCTAGCATATCCGGATCAGTCCGCATAACCCGCACAAGACAAGACCCTCTGCGCAGAAAAAAGCACGCTTTCTGCATTTGGGCAGGAAACGTGCCTTCAGATCATTCAAACGGATGGAAGTTTCCGGACTCATCCCACCAGCCGCCATCCACCCAGGCGCCGGTTTCCGGATCGACATAGCCATACTGGGAAGCATCGACTTCATGTCCTTCGCAGGTTTCAGTCGGAGCACTGTCCGGGGTCGCATATTCCGTGATGGCATAGCCATAGTCTTCACAGCTCTGGCCTGCCAGAAGTCCCGTCTGGTTGCAGACACGGACCTGGATGATGCCAAGTTCGTCTGCCGTCTTATTCTGGATCGCCGCATCCGGAAGATTCTTGTTCTGATGGATCGGATCCATGTACGCCTTCCAGAGCGGAGCCGCCTGATAGTAGGAAGAACTGTTCGTGAAGCTCGTGTAGTTATCCGTCGAAATACGCATGAAGCTCGTGTAGTAATGCGTATATCCGCCGAAGCTGATGACCTGGTGCTCATGGGTGCCGGTCTTTCCGCAAGAAGTCACGGAAGAAAGACGGGCATTGACACCTAAGCCTTCCGTCATATTCGTCTGCATCATATCGGTAGTCAGCCATGCGGTGGATTCCGAGAAGACCCGATGCGTCTCAATCGCACCATCATTCAGGATCTCTTCCCCTGCCCGGTTGAGCACCTTCGTATAGCAATGCGGCTGGATATAGACACCGCCATTTGCCAGCGTCGCATACGCGCCTGCCATTTCCAGCGTCGTGACATCCGTTGCCCCAAGCGCCAGACCGGCTGCTGTCTTGGTGAGGTTATTGGCATCAAAGCCTTCACTGACCATGAAATCATATGCTTTGTCGATGCCGACATGTTCCAGCATGAAGCGGGCTGCCGGAATGTTATGAGACAGTTCCAGCGCCCTGCGCATCGTGATCGGTCCATCAGTATAATCGCCCGAAGGCCAGCCGTTATTCGTTCCGTAGCCCGGAATGGAATATGGCATATCATCCACCACGGTGCCAGGGTAGTCGCCGGTTTCAATCGCCGGTGCATAGACTGAGAGCGGCTTGATGCTGGAACCGACTGCCTGGGTACTATCGGTTGCCCGGTTGTATCCTTCTGCCGTGTCTGCCTGCTCCCTGCCGCCGACAATCGCTTTGACTTCGCCAGTCGACTGCTCGATGACCACTGCCGAGAACTGGGCTTCAGATCCATCCGCTGCGGTCGGGTAATTCTGATATTCTGAAGCAGCCGTCTGCACTTCGCTCTGAATATCCGAATCAATCGTCAGATAGAACGAATAGCCGCCATTGCGGAAATCCTGCTTCATTTCCGCAATCGAATCATCCGTGACCTCCTTGCCGGACGCTTCCAGAAGCTTCGTTGCGATTTCCTTCATGGCATAATCCACGAAGTAAGCATTTGCGTAATACGTATCGCTGGTCTGGGTCGTACGCCCTTCTTCCGAGATGACCAGCGTATCGGCAATGGCCGCATCATACTGCTCCTGCGTGATCTTGCCGTTGTCCAGCATCGCATACAGCACGGTATCCGTGCGGGCATTGCAGAGATCCATATCGCCAGTGCGAGGGTTGTAGTTGTTCGGGCTCTGCACGATGCCGGCCAGACATGCATACTCCCGCAGTGTCAGCTCATCCAGATCCTTGCCGAAATAATCTTCTGCAGCATTCTTGATGCCGTAGTTCGAACCGCCCATGTATACGGTATTGAGATACCACTCCAGGATCTCTTCTTTCGACATCCGTTTCTCCAGCTGCAGTGCCAGATAGATTTCCTGAATCTTGCGCTTATAGGTAACTTCCTGGGTCAGGAACGTATTCTTGATCAGCTGCTGCGTGATCGTGGAACCGCCATAGCTTGCAGTATGGGTGATCTGTCCCCAGATAGCCCCCAAGGTACGCTTGATATCCACACCATGATGCTGATAGAAACGCTTGTCTTCAATGGAGACAATCGCATCCTTCATCGTCTGCGGAATCGCATCAGCAGTCACCCAGTCGACATTCTCATTCGACCCGTAATCCATGAAGTAGTTGCCTTCAGAATCATAGATCGTCGAAGCTTTCGAATAATTGCCGAACTTCGAGAGATCCAGTTCCGGCACGCCTCTGAGGTTATAGCGGATATAGAACCCACCGCCGACTACCAGAAGAATCATCGCCAGCACGATCGTCAGAATGACCCGCGTGCGGATCTTCTTCTTTTTCGCTTTCTTCTTCTGCTCCGGGGTCTGCTCGACCTTCCGTACTTTCTTCTTCGGCTTCGCTTCTTCCTTTTTCTCGGTTCTTTCATGAACCGGAGGCTGCTGCTCTGCTTCTCTGACGGTATGGATCACCTGCGTCTTCTCGGCCGGTTTCTCAGTCTCCGGAAGCGGAATCAGATGAATCTTCTCTGCTTCCGTCTTCGGCGCCACAATCGTAGGAATCGTCACGGAATCCGTATCTTCCTGACCTCTGAACGGCTCCTCTGCAGTCTCTTCCGGGATCTGATATTCCGGTGTGCTGAGACTGCTGTTGACTGCCTTTCCATCCGCACCGAGAACTGCCGGAGCTTTTTTCTTCGCTGCATTTCCAGGAACTTCAGGCGGTACGGTTCTGGCTTTGCGGACCGGCTTTCCATCTGCCCCCAGGACCGCAGGCTGTTCTTTCTCCGGTTCATTCGGAAGCGGCGGCATGACTGCCGACATATGTTCTTCCTTCATCAGGCTCTCAGCCGCATTCAGAAAATCCCGGTACGTGAACGGAGATACAAGGACCTGATCTGCCCCGGCACTCCGAAAGGCATGCTCGTATCCTTTTGCCGAATCTCCTTCCAGCATCAGCACCGCCATCGTCGGCGGAACTCTGCGCAGGAATGCCGCAATCTCCTGCGGATCCGAAGCGAGATCATCGCCGACCACGAGAAGATCGAACTTCATCCGGGCAATCGCCCGAAGCGCCATCTCCCGATCGGTAACCGTCGCGGCTTCGTAGCCTTCCTGTTCAAGTACCTGTTTCATTTTTTCGCAGAATTGAACTCTGCGATCTGCTATCAGTATCTGCTGCATACGTGCATATTATAAATTAACCGCAGGAAAAAGAAAAATAACTGCTTTTCCGGAAAAAAGGAGGCCTCCTATGAAGGAAGACTCCTGTTCCGATTATTTCACCCGGTAAGTGATATGACTGCCCGCCGGTACAGATTCCAGCAGCCAGACATTGCCGCCGATGACACTGTGGTCCCCGATCACAGTATCTCCGCCGAGAATCGTCGCATTAGCATAGACGATGACATAATTGCCGAGATCCGGATGCCGCTTGCCGGACTTCACCGGCAGGCCATTCTCATCCAGATCAAAACTCCTCGCTCCGATCGTCACGCCCTGATACAGCTTTACATGATGGCCAAGCACTGCGGTCTCGCCGATGACGATGCCAGTGCCATGGTCAATGCAGAAATAATCTCCGATCCGTGCACCAGGATTGATGTCGATGCCCGTCTTTTCATGGGCATACTCGGTCATCACCCGGGGAATGAAGGGCACTTTCAGCTCGATCAGCTTATGGGCAATCCGATAGATGCAGATGGCATAGAAGCCCGGATAGCATAGAATCACTTCAGCTTTTGACTTGGCCGCAGGATCACCGTCATAGATTGCCTGGATATCGGTAATCAGCGATTTCTTGATCTCCGGAAGTCCTTCGAGAAACTGTTCTGCAACATCTCCCGGATCCCGCTTATCGCCATCCATACAGAAACAGATCTGAAGCTCTTTTCTTAGATCCATTCTCAGCCTTGCAATCGCCGCTTCCTGACTGAGGCCCTGATAATGGAAGAACCCTGGCAGAATCACTACCTGGGCAAGCTTCAGAATTTCCTTGATATGCGTCCGGTCCGGATATTCGCATGTCGCGCATACCGTCTCATTTCCGATCGCATTCAGTTCTTTCAGAAGTGTCTGATCCTTTCTTTCCATGACTCACTCCTGGAACATCGCCGTCGAAAGATACCGATCTCCGGAATCCGGGCAGATCACGACGATATGCTTCCCGGCATTCTCCGGTTTCTTCGCTTCCTGAAGCGCTGCCCAGACCGCAGCTCCGCTGGAAATGCCGACCAGAACTCCTTCTTTCTTTCCGAATTCCGCTCCGGTCGAGATCGCATCTTCATTGCTTACTTCCGCAATTTCGTCATAGGCATGCGTATCCAGCACTTCCGGAATATACCCTGCTCCGATGCCCTGAATCGCATGCGGCCCCGGCTTTCCGCCGCTTAGCACCGGCGAAGATGCAGGCTCCACCGCAATGACCTTCACCGATGGATTCTTCTCTCTCAGATACTTCGAGATGCCGGTGATCGTTCCTCCGGTTCCCACTCCGGCAACGAAGATATCCACCATTCCATCCAGTGCCTCATAGATTTCCGGCCCCGTCGTGCGGTAATGTGCCTTCCAGTTTGCCGGGTTCATGAACTGTCCGGCAATCCAGGCATGGTCCATCGACTTCGCCAGTTCTTCCGCCTTCGCAATGGCCCCCTTCATGCCGAGCTTTCCATCCGACAGGACCAGTTCTGCGCCATATGCCTTCATCAGCTTCCGGCGTTCTGCCGACATCGTATCCGGCATCACGATGATGACCCGGTACCCTCTGACGGCTCCGATCGCCGCAAGTCCGATGCCTGTGTTTCCTGATGTCGGCTCAATGATGACCGTGTCCGGCTTCAGGACGCCCCTCTCTTCGGCATCATCGATCATGCTGAGAGCTGCCCGGTCCTTTATGGAACCAGTCGCATTGAAGCACTCCATCTTGGCATAAACCTTCGCACAAAGGCCATATGCAGATTCAAAATGCGTCAGTTCCAGAAGAGGGGTATGCCCGATCAGCTGTTCCATGGATTGTGCAATTGTTCCCATGATCTCTCCTCCGTTCCTTCTTTTGTGAAAATCATAAAACACTCCAGCCGGAAAAGCAGCTGAAGTGTTCATTCAGATCGATCAGAATGCTTTCTGATACGGAAGCTTCATGACAATCTTCCGATACGTATGAGGCTCATCCGTATGGCATACCGGCCGATGTCCATCCCATGGGAAAGCCGCCCAGAACATGCCCTTCGAAATCAGCATATGATGTTCGCGATCTCCTGAAAGCTTCTGCTTATCACCAGCTTCATCATACGGAATCGTCACTTTCAGATCCCGGACATCATGCCAGGCAACTTCCTCGCTTCCCTCCAGGATGATCTGCAGGTCGATATACTTCTGATGAGACTCGAAGTCTCCTTCGGAAAGCGGCTTCGTCTTTCCTTCCTGGATCATGTAGAAGCCATGCTCGAACGGAAACTTTCCGATCTGATCCGTCCCATTCTTCTTCACGGCTGCCAGTCCTTCTTCCAGATACGGCAGCACTGCCTTGTAATCCTCCAGATGCGCAATCGAATCGATGATCATTGCAATGGTCCTCCTGTCTTCCATGATACTGCACTTTCGAAGACAGGCCATAAAAAATGGAAGCCCTGGCTGGGAGCTTCCGTGAGGGGTAGAGTATGTTTCCATACTCCAAACAAGGTCCCGGTTTCTAGGAGGACCGGAACAAACGGGCTGTCATCGCTGACACCCTGGTCAGAGCCAACCATCCGCAGGATGGAAGTCGCAGTGCCCCGACCATTAATATAATATACATGAACCAGCTGAAAATGGAATGTCAGAACGACAGATTTTTTGATTTTCTGAAGTGAATTCAGGTCAGATTGAAAGAGATTTCAGAAACGTTTCCAGTGACTCTGAGTTTCCATGCGGGATCATGCTGAGATCCCGTTCTTTCCGGTTGATCAGACAATCCGTAACCAGATAAACCTGCATCCCGGTTTCCAGAGCAGCCGCATCTTCTTCGACATCATTTCCGATCATGATGCACTCCGCCGGATCCAGATTCAGGTTCCGGCAGATCTCACGGTAATAATCCGGATTCGGTTTGCACGTGCACGAAGTTTCGTACGTCGTGATCGCCTGGAAATCTTCCGGATCGAGTCCCGCCCAGCGGATCCGGCGGTATGTCGCAATCTTCGGAAACAGCGGGTTTGTCGCAAGAATCGGCTGACAGCCAGCTTCCTTCAGATCTCTGAGCACCCTGTGAAAGATCGGATTGACCCCGGTTGCAGAACGGGCTTTTTCAAAAACTGTACTGTAGAATTCAATAAAATGAGGTTCTTCTTCTGTTCTCTGATGACCGGTTTTCTGTTCGAATACCGACCAGAACCGCTCTTCATTCGTGCAGGTTCCGTCATTCTTCACCATTGCGGCAGTACCCGTCCACATCGCATCAATCAGCGGTTCAGGCTGAAAGCCATATGGTGCCATGAACATTGCAAGTTCCCCGAAATAAGCCTTGATGAACGCATCCATATCCATGGGCAGAAGCGTTCCGTCAAGATCGAACAGGATCTGTTTCATCTCGCTGCCTCTGCTTCTTTCAGATTCTCCTTGGCAACTGCAAGCATCAGCTTGATGCGGTTCTCCTGGTTGACCTTGGTCGCACTCGGATCATAGTCAACCGGCGTGATATTGGCCTCCGGATATTTCTCACGGATCTTGTTGATGACCCCTTTGCCGGCAATGTGGTTCGGCAGGCAGCCGAATGGCTGTGCACACACGATGTTGCTGTAGCCGCCTTCAATCAGTTCCAGCATCTCGCCCGTCAGAAGCCATCCTTCGCCCATCTTCGTGCCGAGCGAGAGAATATCTCCAGGCTTCTTCATAAGTTCCTTGAAGGAACCTGGTGCATAGAAGCCGTAGCGCTTCATGGCTTTCGACATCTTGCATCCGATATGATCCATCAGATTCAGGCCGATTCTGGCATACTTGCCCATCTTCGGGTTGATCCCATAGTACTCCGTATCCATCGCCCAGTTGGCACAGCAGTATTCCGCATATCCCATCAGGCCAGGCATATTGACTTCGCAGTCCTGGCTTTCCAGAAACTGCAGCAGGTTGTTGTTGCCGGTGGGCGAAAACTTCACGTAGATCTCCCCGACCACGCCGACTTTGACCTTCGGCACGCGCTTCATCGGAATCGAAGCAAAATCCTTCGCGATCCTGTTGAACATGTGACCGAACTCCGGAATCAGATAGTGCTTGTCATGGCGGATCCAGTCATCCAGCTGACTGATCCACTTCTCGCACATCGCATCCGCATCGCCGCTGTGAACCTCATACGCATGCGCCTCATTGCGGAGCGCGACGATCTCATCTCCATACTCAATTCCCGCAAAGATCTTCATCAGCATCTTCGGGGTCCATGGCATGATTGAACCAGCCTCAAGACCACTCGCATTTGCCGACGCAACCGGGACGAAGTCATATCCGGAACGCACCAGCGCCTTGCGCAGCAGCTTGATATAATTCGAAGCCCGGCAGCCGCCGCCGGACTGCGTGATCAGCAATGCCGTCTTATGGACATCATACTTGCCTGAATTCAGGGCATCCAGAAACTGGCCGATGACAATCAGAGCAGGATAGCATGTATCGTTATGCACATACTTCAGACCAAGCTGCGTGACTTCGCTCGATCCGCTGCCCATCAGCTCCACTTTGTGATAGCCTTCGCTCTCCATTGCTGCCTTGACGAGGCGGAACTGGGTCGGACACATATTCGGGATCAGCAGCGTGTAGTCCTGCAGCATGTCTTTGGTGAAATTCGGTGTGAGATATTCCATGCGCTTACTGTTTCTCCTGTTCTTCCTGACGCTCTTCCAGGGCTGCGAGAAGGCTTCTCAGACGAATGTTGACCGTGCCCAGATTCGTGATCTCATCGATCTTCAGCTGCGTATACAGCTTATTGCCTTCCTGCAGGATCTCTCTGGTTTCATCCGTCGTGATCGCATCGAGACCGCAGCCGAAGGAAACCAGCTGCACGAGGTCCATATCAGGCTGCTCAGTGCAGTACTTCGCAGCCGCATACAGACGGCTGTGATACGTCCACTGATTCAGCACAGCAGTCTTGAATCTCTGCTCATGGATGCTGACAGAGTCTTCCGTGACGACCGCAGCACCGAGCCTAGTGATCAGCTTGTCGATGCCGTGGTTGACCTCCGGATCCACATGATACGGACGTCCCGCCAGGACAATGATATGCCTGCCCTGCTTCCGGGCCTCTTCGATGATCCAGGCACCTTTGTCACGGACCGCCTTCATATGCGCTTCATATTCTGCATAAGCCGCATCCATCGCCGCCCGGATCTCTTCATCCTTCAGATCCGGGAAATGCGTTCTCAGCAATGCAGGATACCGTTTGCGGAATTCCTCGCGGTTTGAGATATCCACGAAGTCGAAGATGAACTTCGTCTGCTCCAGGGCTTTGATATTGTCCTTCAGCACTTCCGGATAATATGCAACAATCGGGCAGTTGTAATGATTATCGCCGAGGTCTTCATCGATGTTGTAGCTCATGCACGGATAGAAGATCGCATCCACATTCTGCTTCAGCAGCTCTTCAATATGTCCATGCGAAAGCTTGGCCGGATAGCAAGCCGTATCGCTCGGGATCGTTCCCTGCCCTTCCTGGTAGAGCTTCCGGCTGCTGACCGGGCTGACCACGACCTGGAAGCCGAGCTTCGTCCAGAACGCATGCCAGAATGGCAGCAGTTCATACATATTCAGACAGAATGGAATGCCGATCCTGCCTCTGGTTCCTTCCCCCGGGTTCTTTGCATACTTCAGCAGCTCCGACAGCTTGTAGGCATACAGATCCAGGCTGTCATCTCCTGCTTTGCCAGTCACCGGCTTATCGCAGCGGTTGCCGGAGATGAAACGCTTGCCGTCATGGAACGTATTCACCGTCAGCAGACAGTGATTGCCGCAGCCCTGACACGTGAAGGAAGTGACCTTCTGCTCGAAGGATTCCAGTTCTTCCAAGCTGAGCAGAGAAGACACATGACCGCTGCCTGCCTTCTTTTTGCCATACAATGCGGCTCCGAATGCCCCCATGAGTCCGGCAATATCCGGACGGATGACTTCGACGCCCATCTCTTTCTCAAAAGCCCGCAGCACGGCTTCGTTATAGAAGGTACCGCCCTGCACGACAATCTTTCTGCCGAGCTCTTCCGGGCTTGCGCAGCGGATGACTTTATATAATGCATTCTTGACGACAGAGATCGAAAGACCGGCACTGATGTCCTCAATCGCTGCTCCGTCTTTCTGCGCCTGCTTGACTTGCGAATTCATGAATACCGTGCAGCGGCTGCCGAGGTCTACCGGCTTCTTGCTGTAAAGGCCCATGCGTGCAAACTCCTGCACATCGTAGCCCATCGCCTGCGCAAACGTCTGCAGGAAGGAACCGCATCCCGAAGAACAAGCCTCATTCAGGAAGATATTCGAAATGGCTCCATTCTCGATCTTGAAGCACTTCATATCCTGACCGCCGATATCGATGATGAAATCCACATCGGGCATGAAATGCCTTGCGGCAGTGAAATGCGCAACCGTCTCAACCAGCCCGTAGTCGCAATGGAATGCATTCTGGATCAGATCTTCGCCATACCCGGTCGTCGTGACACTGGCGACCTTCAGCTGGGGATGCTGGCGGAATACTTCCAGCAGCGTCTTTCTGACCAGCGTGACCGGATTGCCATCATTCGGCTGATACCACGTAAACAGAATATTCTCATCGGAATCGATGATCACCATCTTGATCGTCGTCGATCCGCTGTCAATGCCGATATGGACCGGCTCCTTTGCCTGATCAAACGAAATCCGGGGAACACTCGCCTTCATATGGCGGTTATGGAACTCCCAGTATTCTTCCTTATTCTGAAACAGCGGCGGCAGGCTGCTGTAAGTCGCCGTCTTGCTGTAATCCCGCAGCTTCTGGATTGCCGTGTTCAGATCAATCTCCCGATCGGCATAGAACGCAGCTCCCATCGCGACGTAGAGCAGAGAATTCTCCGGACATCTGCCATGCACATGCAGCGTCTTGTCAAATGAATTTCTGAGACACTGCGAGAAGGTCAGCGGCCCGCCGAGATACAGAATATTGCCCCTGATCGGCCGGCCCTGGGCAAGCCCGGCAATCGTCTGATTGACGACTGCCTGATAGATAGAAGCAGCGATATCGCCAGGCTTTGCGCCCTGATTGATCAGCGGCTGCACATCGGACTTTGCAAATACGCCGCAGCGGCTGGCAATCGTATAGGTACGCTCTGCTTTTAATGCCTGCTCATCCATCTCTTCGGCACTCATTTTCAGCAGCGTCGCCATCTGATCGATGAACGCACCAGTACCGCCAGCGCAGCTGCCATTCATGCGTACTTCAACCCCATTGGTCAGAAACAGGATCTTGGCATCCTCACCGCCGAGCTCAATGATGCAGTCGGTGCCAGGGGCAAGCTTGTTCGCCGCGACCCGGGTCGCAAATACCTCCTGCACAAACGGAATCCCCGACCGGTCTGCAAGCCCCATGCCAGCAGAGCCCGAGATTGCAAGCACCGCCTTCCCGGAAGGCACATACTGCTCTTTCACCCTGGTCAGGATTTCTTCTCCTTTTTCCAGAATATGACTCAGATGACACTCATAAGTCGAATATACAATCTCATTCTGCTCATTCAGAACGACGCACTTGATGGTCGTCGACCCGATATCCAGTCCAATACGCATGCACTAGTTCTCCTCGTAAAGCTAAGATATTTTAAACAATAAATGAAGGAAGTTCAAAACATCTGAACGACTTCACAGCATTTCGCAATAATATCTCTTACACATCCAGAAATATGTCTATCTGAAGCGAAGTCTCCGAAAAATCATTCCAGGAATCAAGATCAGGCTGAGGCCGCAGTTTTTCCTTTTTCCGATTGCGTGCCTTACCCCGCAATGATAGAATGCAGTCGTTTATGAAAAATACACAGCTGAAAGGCGCATTTCTGACATTATTCGGAGGAATCTGCTGGGGCGCATCCGGATCCGTCGGGCAGTATCTTTTCGCCTATGAGGGCATGGACAGCAGATGGCTTGTCCCGATCCGTTTAGGCCTGGCTGGCATCATCCTGATTGCATACAGCTTTTTCCGATACGGAAAACACACCCTGGATCCGTGGCGCACCTGGAAAGACGCAAGAGACCTTGTGATCTACGGACTGCTCGGCATCAGCTTCTGCCAGTTTCTGTACTTCACGACGATCCAGCTCAGCTCTGCTGCCATCGGAACAATTCTGCAGGATCTTTCTCCGGTCATGATCCTGGCGGTATCATGCATGCAGGCAAGAAGAGCCCCCTCGCACCGGGAAGTGCTGAGCATCATGCTTGCTTTGCTCGGGGTCTATCTGCTGACAACGCATGGAGATCTCGGCCATCTGGCAATTCCGCCTGCTGCGCTTGCGGCTGGTGTTCTCTGTGCCGTCTGTGTGACAATCTACAACGTCTATCCCAAACGCCTTCTGTCGCAATACCCTGTGGCAATGCTGCAGGGATGGGCATTCCTGATGGGATCGGTGTTTCTCCTGATCGTGTTCCGGCCATGGACGTATGGCTATGTGCCGACCCCGATAGGATATGCTGGCATCGCCTTCGTCGTCATCGTCGGAAACGTTCTGGCATTTACATGTTATATGACTGGCGTCAAGCTGATCGGTCCGGAGAAAAGCATCCTCTATGGCTTCTCGGAACCAGCTACCGCTGCCATCATCACCGTGACTCTGTTCCATCAGCCCGCAACACTTGGCGACGCGGCTGGCTTTGCCTGCATCTTCGGAATGCTGTGGCTGATTTCGCATCAAGCTGAACCTGAGGAGAAAAAGAAAACCTATGGGAAAACTGCACTTCGCATGTGATTATCAGGAAGGTGCTTACCCTTCTATTCTGAAACGTCTGGAAGAAACAAACTATGATCATACGCCAGGCTACGGAGCCGATGAAATCACCGCTTCTGCAAAGGAACGGATCAGAAACGCCTGTGATGCCCGTTTGGCAGAAGTGGAATTCCTGGTCGGCGGAACACAGACCAACGCCGTCGTCATCGATTCCCTGCTGAAATCCTATCAGGGCGTGATCACTGCCGATACCGGCCACATCAGCGTCCATGAAGCAGGAGCGATCGAATTCTGCGGACATAAGGTCCTGACCCTTCCTTCTGCCGAAGGAAAGATCACCGCCATGCAGATCGATTCCTTCGCTTCTGCTTACAAGAACGACGGCAACCGGGATCACATGGTGATGCCGGGCATGATCTATCTCTCGCAGCCGACGGAACTGGGAACGCTGTATTCCCTTGAGGAACTGACCGCCATCAGCCGCGTCTCTCATGCGCATGGACTGAAGCTCTATATCGATGGCGCCAGACTTGCCTATGCCCTGGCCAGCAGCGAGAATACGGTATCCCTGAAAGACTTAGCAAAGCTCTGCGATGTCTTCTACATCGGCGGAACCAAATGCGGTGCCTTATTCGGAGAAGCAGTCGTGATCCCGGATCCATCTCTGATTCCTCATTTCTTCACGATCATCAAGCAGCATGGTGCTCTGCTTGCAAAGGGAAGAATTCTCGGCATCCAGTTTGATGAATTGTTCCGGGATGATCTCTATCGGAAGATCGGCGCATCTGCAGTCAGACAGGCAGATCAGATCCGTCAGGTTCTGAACGAATCCGGCTATCGCCAGATGCTCATCAATCCGACGAACCAGATCTTCGTCAGCCTGGAAAACAGCAGGATGAAGAAGCTCTCTGAACAAGTGGAATTCAGCTTCTGGGAACAGTCCGATGAGAATCATACCGTGATCCGTCTGGTCACCAGCTGGGCGACAAAGCAGGAAGACACGGATCAGCTCATTCAGATTCTGAAATCCTTATAAGAGAACAGGCGGCTGCCTGTTTTCTTTATGGCTCCAGGCTTCCTTCAGAACCTGCATAGCTGCAGCAGAGAGCGGATCCGCTTGCACCTTCTGTTTCAGAGCAGATCAATGCTGTCTGATCTGCACCGGACCAGAAAAAAGGAACATGCAGACAGCACATGTTCCCATGGAAACTGAAATTCGGATAATGCTCAGTAATTCTCTTCGCGCACTTCGAAGTAAGACTGCGGATGTCCGCATACCGGGCAGACGTCCGGCGCCTTGGTGCCGACTACGATATGTCCGCAATTGCGGCATTCCCAGATCTTGACTTCGCTCTTCTCGAATACTTCTTTTGTCTCGACATTATGCAGCAGCTTGCGGTAGCGCTCTTCATGCGTCTTCTCGATCGCGCCTACGCCGCGGAACTTCTCTGCCAGCTCATGGAAGCCTTCTTCATCTGCTTCCTTTGCCATGCGGGCATACATATCTGTCCACTCGTAGTTCTCGCCTTCCGCACCTGCTTCCAGGTTCTCAGCCGTATTGCCGAGCATGCCGAGCTCCTTGAACCAGAGCTTTGCATGTTCCTTCTCGTTTTCAGCTGTCTTCAGGAACAGTGCAGCAATCTGCTCATAGCCCTGCTTCTTTGCAACCGAAGCGAAGAACGTATACTTATTGCGCGCCTCAGACTCTCCTGCAAATGCCTGCAGAAGATTCTTCTCGGTCTTCGTGCCTGCATACGGATTCTTCTTTTCTTCCTCTACCGGTTCGAATACTCCCTTCTTATGGCATACCGGGCATTCCTCAGGAGCCGCATCGCCCTCATACACATACCCGCATACCTTGCATCTGAATTTCATAATCTGATCTCAGGCCTCCTTCACCTGTTTTCATTATTATTGTCATTTTCCGAAAAAATCAAGGCATTTCGCGAGGAATCATAATCCGTCTCGCTATGATGCAGGCCGATAGAAGCCTTATGTATCCTTCTGCTGGCCTCTGTTTCTGAGTCATTCACCAAGTCTGCATGAATCAGATGCTCACTCCGCGTGAACTCAGAAAATCAGAAAAACTGGTCACAGCTGGACCACAGCATCAAAATGAATCCGCGAATCCGGATAATGCTGAATCACGCAGATGATCCTGTTCTTTTCTGCAGCGATTTCATTCAGCAGTTCTTCATAAAGAGCTCTGGTTTCCAGATCCAGCTCTGAATCTATCTCATCCAGGAAAATGCAATCTGCAAGAGGTTCCATAATCATCAGCTTTGCCAGCAGAAGTTTCTTGATCTGGCCCCCGGACAGGTTTGTCCCTCCGTTCTGAATGCATACCTCTGAATCGCCGAAATGAAGGCGATCAAGAATCTGATCGATTTCATCATTTGCTAACGGCTGATGTGTAACTTTCCGCAGGTATTCTTTTACAGGAAGATTCAGAAGAGGCTCTGACTGGCTGATATAAGCAATTCTATTCAGGTAGCTGTCTGTTTCGATTTCCGACAGACTGATTCCATCCACAAGGATTTTCCCATCATAGCATTCAATCGTCTTGGTCAGCAGCCTGAACAGGGTGCTTTTGCCCGAACCATTTCTTCCCATCAGATGAATGCAGCTTCCTCTGGCAAATCGGGCATGAAATGATTCGAGAATCCGCTGAGTATGATCAGGATAAGAAAACCCGCTGAGATCAATATCCAGACAATTGATCTTCCTGATTGCCAGGGTCCCGTTATGCTGAGGCAGTTTCAGCAGTTCATCCGTATTTCTGAAACTGATCAGTGTCCGGCTGATCGCCATGAGCAATTGTTCTGCATTTTCCGCCTGACGCATGACCAGATTAAACAGCAGAGTATACACCGCAGCATTCAAAGTAATCCCATGCTCCAGCTGATATGCCAGAAGAAAAGAAAAAAACACCGAGATCAAGGTATTGCTCTGCTTCACGATTCCGGAATAGAAATACACGTGCCTGTCTTCCCTGATGCTTGCCTGAATGAATGCATCCACATCGCGGGCGGTCTGATCGGTGATTTCTTTTTCCAGCAGGTTTACTTTGTAATAATCCAGAGACTCCGTGAAATTCACAATATGGCCATGCAGGCAGGACAATGATCGGTTTGTCTCCTCATTAAAGAACTGGATTGCCTTATGTGAAAAATAAGAAATTCCGGTTCCCGCCAGAAAGGCAATTGCCAGGAAGATGCCGAGGCTGGGATTCTCCCTCAGAGAAACCACAAGCAGGATCAGCACGAGAATCAGGGAACCGATGAGCTGCGGAATATGGTGTCCGATCGTTCTGAAGACATCCAGCACATTGCTGTACAGCCGGAAGGACAATGTATCTTCCGGATACTTCATCACGTCATAACCGTCCGCATGCATCAGGACCTGCTGGCATTGCGTGAGCAGATCTTTGATAAATTTTCCGCCGAATCGGTCCAGTGACTGGTTCCAGACAATTTCCAGAATGATGCTTGCTGATGGGATGAGAATAAGCAGGCAGCTGGAGAGCACCATCTGATCAGAGGACTTCTGTGCATATGCCTCCAGAGTGTGCTGCAGAAGCCATGGCGCAGAAGAGGCAAGACATGCACAGAGGATCGTGAGACTGATGCTTTTCAGAAAATATCCTGGGTTTTTCCGGACAGCTTCTATCAGGAATTTCAGAACAAGGTTCATAGCTTTCTCCCCTATCTCTCAGAAACCAGCATGGATGCCGGTCATCTCTGATTGATATGTTCTCACAGCAGCTCTTAGTTCTGCAAACAGAAAAGGCCTCCGATGAGGGATTCAGGAGGTCTTTTCCGGTTGTAAAAGGGGATTATTTCTGATGGATTGGGAAAGGGGTCCAATCATTTCAGGTCAGACATCTCTGTCTGTACTTTTATAATAAGAACTCACTTCCGCAGAATTATGTCAGATTTTCGTCAAATTATGTGATCAGCCTTCAGCAGGATCAGAACCTGCAGGCAGAGAATCACCGGAATGCCGACGGAAAACAGTGGTTTCCTCGTCTTATGGTGAAAGCAACCCATGCCGAGCAATGCTCCGATGCTGCCGCCAGCAATGGCCGAAAGAATCAGCACTCTCTCCGGAATGCGCCAGGCATGATGAACTGCTTTCTGCTTGTCGATCCCGAACAGCGCAAACGAAACCAGGCTGACTGCAATCAGATAAACCGCAAGCGGTCTACTCACAGACGATCTCCGCTCTCGAGCCCGGCTGCGTGGCGTTTCGTGCTTCAAGTTCCTTCGTCACGATGATCTTCTTCGGAATCCGGTCCTTGAGTTCCTCGACGTGAGATATCATGCCGACCAGGCGATTCTCTCCGGACAGACGTTCCAGCACGGAAATCGCCTGCGACAGAGAATCATGATCCAGAGTTCCGAATCCTTCATCGATGAACATCGTATCGATCTGAACTCCGCCAGCCTGGCTCTGCACTTCATCCGAGAGTCCTAACGCAAGCGCCAGAGAAGCCTCAAATGATTCTCCTCCGGACAGCGAACGCACACTGCGGTTTCTGCCTGTATAGTGATCGATGACATCCAGTTCCAGGGCCTCATGACTGCGCAGGCCTCTTGCCTCGCTGCGGACCAGTTCATACTGCCCGTCTGACAGGACTCTCAGGCGCAGATTTGCCCGATACAGAATCCGGTCAAAATATGCCATCTGCACATAATCTTCCAGCGTGATCTTCTCTCTGCCCTTCATGCCAGCATCTGCCGTCATCGCAAGATCATTCATCCACTGCCATCTGCGGGTTGCCTCATCCAGGCTGGACGCATACTTCTGCAGCTTCTTCAGAGCAGGCTTATTCACGGAAAGTCTGCCATTCACCGCATCCCGCTGCGACTGCAGCGCAACCCGCTGGGTTTCCATTGCCGCCCGATCCTGACGCAGAGCAGCCTGGTTCTTCACAAACGCATCGCGATCCGTGACTCCGGTTGCCGCAAGCGTCCGGTTCACCTGCTTCTTTGCCGCAAGTCCTGCCGACAGATTCTTTTCTGCTTCACTTGCCGCAAAGCCGGTCTTTTCATAATGCTGTTCCCGCTTATGAATCTCCTGATCCATGCGGGCAAGGTCTGCTTTCGCTGCTTCTTCGCTCGGATAATTCAGTTCCCGCTTCAGCTCTTCGCTCCTAGCTGCCTCAGACTTCTTCTTCTGCGCAAGCACATCAGCCTTCCGTCTCAGATCGGCAATAGCTGCCTCACTGGTCCGGATTGCATTCTGCAGCGAAGGAATCCTGAGCCGCAGCTGCTTCAACTGCGTTTCCTGTTCAGCCAGCGCATCCCGTTCACTGACTGCCTGCTCACGGAGCATCATCACTTTTTCCAGCTTCTGCTGAGCTTCCTGCTTTCCGGACTCGCCAGAAGTCTTGACTCCGGCATTCTTCATGGCTTCCTTTTCATGCTCAGCTTCCACTTCCTGACGCTCCAGACATGCCTGACACGTGCTTCCCCACTTCTTGAGGACCTCATTTGCCTGATTCATCGAAGTCTCTGAAGCCCTGACCTGATTCTCTCGCGGAGTGCCTTCGCTATGATGCGCAGGGGACGGATGAGAGACAGATCCGCATACCGGACACGGTCTCCCCTCGGCCAGCTGAGAAGCCAGAATTCCAGCCTGACCAGCCAGAAATGCACCGAGAATCGCATGATATTCTTCGGTCTTGCGGGCATATGCAGCATCTGCTTTCTGCAGTTCCTGCACCGCATTCTGATAATCCTCTCCCGCCTTCAGGAGCACTTCAGCCTGCCGGATCGCCTGATTCAGAGAATCTGCCTGACGATCCAGCGCCTCAACCTTCTCAGCCGCCTTCACATGCTTCACATCAGCCCCATCAAGAGCTTCCTGTTTCTTCTTATCCGCTTCCAGTTCCGTGCGCAGCCCGCTGAGCTTTCCTTCTTCGGTTTCAGCCTGTTTCAGGAATTCCTCTGAATTCTTTCCGGCCAGCGCAGCCGCGGCCAGATGCTCCGTCAGTTCCTGATACTTCGGCAGAGCTCTTCTGCGTTCATTGTAAACTGCCCGCATGCCGGCGATGGTTTCCTTCTCACCGCTCTGATTCAGCGAATCGAGCAGGTTTTTCCACTGATCCCGCTTGTTCTGAAGATCCGGAATCGAAGCACTTGCCGCATCGAGCTGATCATAGATCCGCCGGATCTCGTCACCCTTGCGCAGTTCTCCGGCAATGGATTCCAGATGGTCATGAACCTGCTGCAGTTCTTCATCCTTCTTCTGCAGCAGCTGTTCGTCTTCCGCAATCAGTTCTTTCAGCAGCGCCGCCGCATCTTCCGGCTGCACGCTCTCCCGCCTGCTGATCAGAAGATCCAGCTGTTCCTTATGAGGACTGTCTTCCGTACACTGAATCGAAGCAGTGATGGAAGAGATATCCCTTCTGCCGCCATGGATCTCTCCCTTGAGATCATTGGCATTCTGGCTGAGCTTTTCCTGCAGCTCCTTGTAGTAGGACGTATGGAACAGTTCCCGGAAGATCTCATTGCGCTTCTTCGTATCTGCCGTCAGCAGTTCCTGGAAACTGCCCTGGGCAATCATCGCAATCTCTGCAAACTGCTCCCGGTCAATGCCGAGCAGCTCCTCAATGGCAGAAGTCACCGCCTTGCCCTTGGAAACGGTATGACCATCCGGATATGTCAGCTCGGCATCCGCAGTTTTCTTCTGCGCTTTCCTCGTGCCGTTCTTCAGCACCTTAGACCACGAATACTCCGGATTTCTGCGGATCTTATAAGTTCTGCCCTGGAATTCGAATTCCATCTCGACATAGGTTTCCGTCTCTTCTGCCGCATACTGGCTTCTGAGCATATCCGGCTGGCGCATCCCGCCGGAAGTCTCTCCGTAAAGCGCATAGGAAATCGCATCGAAGATCGTCGTCTTGCCAGCTCCGGTATCACCGGTAATCAGATAGAGGCCATGATCCCCGAGCAGAGACAGATCCAGCATCGTCTTGTCTGCATATGGTCCGAATGCGGACATTGTCAGCTTCAGCGGTCTCATGCCTGCTCTCCTTTCCAGATCTCATTAATCTCTTTCTGAACGTATTCTTTCTGCTCCTCGCTCATCTCCTGCTGATTGCGCTGTTCATAGAATTCCGCAAAGAGATCGTACGGTGTTTTCTTCTCCATCTCCTCCGCAGCCTGCAGCGCTTCTTCCCCTTTCACGCTGCGGCTGGCATAATCGAGCTTCATGATATACGGGTAATGCGCACCGAGCGTCGTGATGGCATCGGGCACATCCTGGGGATCATCCAGAATGATGCTGAGATATTCCTGCTGGTGTTTTTCAATCATCTCCGGCTTCAGAAGATCCGCGAACATTCCTTCCAGCACTGCAAACGGACGCTTCGGAGTCAGACGGATCAGGCTGATCCGCATCTGTCCCTTCTCTTCCAGATCTACCAACGTGATGGACTTCTCGTTCTTCTCGCCGAATGAATAAGCTAGAGGCGTCCCGCAGTAGCGCACCGTCTGGCTGCCTGCCGCCTGAGACGTATGAATATGCCCGAGGGCCACATAATCAAACCCATCGAATACCGACGAATCGATGCAGTCCAGACCTCCGACCGCAAACTCCTCAGACCCGTCTTCTTCCAGAGAAGCACCGGCAACGAACTGATGCGCAACCAGAATATTCCGCTCTTCCGGATTCAGATCTGCGGTAGACAGCGCATATTTCACTGCTTCTTCATATGTAGATACTTTCTTCGATTCATCTTCGATAAACCGGTTGACTGCAGACGGACGCAGGTACGGAAGACTCCACACATGATAAGGACCGAAGCGATCCATCAGATCCGTGCAGGTCAGCTTGCCATTCCATACTCCCGAGATATGCACATTCACTTCGTCCAGCAGATCTCCCGCAAAGGAAAGGCGCTCTCCGCTGTCATGATTTCCAGCAATCAGGAAAATATTCATATTCTCACGTTTCAGAGCTGAAAGAAAATCATTCAGCAGCGTGACTGCCTCTGCCGGCGGCACGGTACGATCATACACATCGCCAGCAATCACGACCGTATCCACTCCCTTGCGGATCAGTTTCTCTTCGATCTGATGAAGAATCTCACGCTGATCTTCGAGCATCGAATACCCGCAGACGACCTTCCCCAGATGAAGGTCTGACAGGTGCGCCAGTTTCATAGCTAAATACCCCCTCTATGATGCTTGAAAGCATTATACCAGCGGAAAACAGAAGAAGCCCGGATTCACTGCTCAATCCGGGGAAGATTCCACTGGAAATGCGCAGCCAGAACCCGGACCACGACAATCACGGCAGCACCTGCCGCAATCGAGAACGAAGCCAGATTCAGCCGGCATAAAATCAGACATACTTCTGCGCCGATGATGGAAGCTACCGCATAGACATGCTTGCGGAAAATGTCCGGCAGCCGGTCCACCATCATATCTCTCAGCAAGCCTCCTCCGACTCCGGTCACAAGGCCGGAGAACACGCACAGAAAGCCATTCCCGGTTCCGTACCTGCTGATTGCAGAATGCACGCCGACTACCGTGAAAATTCCGAGCCCGATCGAATCCATGACCAGGAGCAGCTGTTTCCAGTTCTCCACATTCAGGTTCGAAGGATGTCTCGACTTCAGATATGCCACTGCAAATACAATTGCAGAAGAAACCGCAGCAGTAATCACATAGATCGGATCGGTAAAGCCACTGGGCGGTATGACCCCCAGCACGAGATCACGGATCACGCCGCCGCCTGTTGCCGTGACAATGCCCAGGGCCAGCACGCCGAACAGGTCCGAACGGGAACGAAGCCCTACGGAAGCACCGGAAATCGCAAATGCAACCGTTCCGATCAATTCAAATATCAGGATATAGTCACTCATCATGGAAATCATAACACAGACACCCCTGCCGGATGTCTTCCGTTTTCAGAACATGGCGGATCTCATTCAGTACCCGCTTCTTATGGCGGCTCCACTGCGGAGCAATCAGCAGGTTCCCAGGCCCGTCGCCTGTGAGACGGTGAATCACGGTCTCCTTTCTGAGACGTGCAATGCAGCCAGAGACCAGCTTCACATAATGCTCCTCACAGAGCACCTCAAACGCCCCGGACTGGTATTCTTTCGCTAAATCAGTTCCTGCCAGAACATGCAGCAGCTGCAGCTTCGCGCCATCTATCTTCACCGCATTCAGGTGATCGATGGTCTGATAGACCATCTCATCACTCTCTCCTGGCAGTCCCAGGATCACATGTGCAATCACGTCAATGCCAAGCGCATGAAGCTTCGAAACACAATCATCAAACACAGAAGTCGGATATCCTCTGCGGATATACTCTGCTGTCTGTGCATGCATGGTCTGCAGGCCGAGCTCCACCCAGATGAACCGATCCGGAAATGCTTTTTTCAGTTCTGCCAGAAGCCGGTATACCTCTGAAGACATGCAGTCCGGCCTGGTCGCAATCGAGATGCCTGCCGAAAGCGGATCCTGCAAGGCGGCAGAGTACAGAAACCGCAGCCGTTCAATCGGAGCATACGTATTCGTATAAGCCTGGAAATAGAAGATATAGCTTCTTTCTCCTGCATCTCTGCAGGAAAGATACGGAACTTCATCGAGCTGAAGCTGCTGACCCTCATAATGCACCGCAAAGTCGCCGCTTCCCCCTGCATCGCAGAAAATGCAGCCCTTCGTTCCCAGTGTTCCATCCCGGTTCGGACATGTCATGCCCGCATCCAGCGGAATGCGGTAAAGCCGCTTCCCGAACTGTTCTCTGCACCAGACCGGAAACGAAAGATAACGCTCACTCATGAACTTCTTTCTTCTTCTGATTCTTTTCCTGGAACTTTGCAAAGGACTCCCGGATCCTTGCCAGGCTGACCGTGACTGCAGCTTTCGGAAGACTCCAGCCCGCATCCTTTGCCTGCTGGCTCGAATTGATCACGGAAGTCAGAACTTCTTCAAAGCCCTTTCCCATGACCTCCTGCACATCCGAAGCTCCCCCGGCTGCCAGCGAATCAAAGAAGTCATTCACAAATGCCTTGCGGTCTTCCGGATTCAATCCGCTGATCCACGTATCCAGCACCTCATTGACCCAGGCACAGGCCGGATTCGATTCCGGAACTGTCAATAGCTCCACGCCATTCTTCACGCGCCAGGACGCAGGATCATGTTCCATGATCCCGGCAGCGCTGCTGACCACGATCCTCGTATCCGGGAACTTCAGTTCAAACAGCTTGCCGATCACATCGTAGGCCGGCTCGATTCTCGTCACGAGATTCCGGATCGGGTCCACGATATCCGTGCTCATGACATCCGGGCAGATGCCAGGTCCGTCATTATCAAAGATCCGGATGATCCGCTTCTGCTTTGCCTTCGGCATTGCGGCAGAGGCATACACGGCCAGAAACCCGCCCTTGGAATGACCGCCGACATAATACCGGAACCCCGGCACCGTCTCTTTCTCCAGATACTTCTTCGCCGACTCCTGAGCAGGAATCCGGGTAAACGAAATCATGAAATCCTCTTTCCAGCCCACAATCGTATCATCTGTTCCCCGGAATGCGATGAACCGGTCTCTGCGATTGAGCTCCACACTCATCGCCGCAAACTGCTCATCCAGATCCGTACTCAGGATCTCCGTGCAATGATACAGCTTCAGCGGTCCGAACCGCTCCGTATCCGCCGCCGCATTCAGCACCTGGAGCCGCGAAGACTTCTGCCATTCTTTCTCTGAGAACGTACCGGCCGAAAGAAACCGATCCCTGCATTCCCGGATCGAAACCCGCTCTTCTCCATTCACCACTTCATGAAACGGCAGATAGCTGAGCAGGCAGAACACCAGATTGTCGGCCGCATTCAGCTCCCGTTCTTTCAGGGTGACATCACCCCGCATCACGACATAGTCAGTCAGACTGTATCCTTCTTTTTCCATACTCTCACACTTCCGATGCTATTTTCGCATACCTCGATGGAAAATGAATACCTGGAGAGAAAGAAAAAACTTGTCAGTATTCCTCATGAACTCTTTCCCGATGCACACAGGTTTTTATGCATTCCAGATGATCTGTTTCTGTTCGGATTGCCTGGAAGCAGTTATGATTGTTCTATGAAAGAGGAAGAAGAATGAACCTGAAAAGTACGAAAGTCGTGATTATCGGCGTCGGGAATGTCGGCGCCACCTGTGCCTATACGATCGTGAATATAGGGCTGTGCGATCAGCTCTGCCTGATTGATATGAACAAGGAGAAAGCAATCGGAGAAGCGATGGACCTGACGCATGCAGTGCATTTCATGAACCGCAACATGCAGGTCTATGCCGGCGGCTACAGCGACTGTTCGGATGCGGATGCCATCATCGTCACTGCTTCCGCCCCGATGGATACTTCCAACGACCGCCTGACCTGGCTGGCTCCCAGCAAGAAAGTCATGAAATCCATTGTCTCTTCCGTCATGGCCTCCGGATTCAGCGGCATCTTCATCGTTGTCTCGAATCCGGTAGATCTGATGACCTATTATATCCAGAAGCTTTCCGGCCTGCCGGAAAGACAGGTCATCGGTTCCGGCACCACTCTCGATACAGCTAGACTATGCTGTGAGATAGGCAGCCTGTTCGAACTGAACTCCAAGAGCGTCTCTGCCTATGTGATGGGCGAGCATGGCGATTCGGAAATGGTGGCCTGGAGCACTGCCACGGTTGGCGGCAAGCAGCTGCGCGATGTCATGGAAGACAATCGTTCCAGAGCGGGCGACGTCGACCTGGACCGCCTGCAGGAACAGACGAAGAAAGCAGGCTGGGAGATCTTCAACCGCAAGCATAATACTTCCTATGGAATTGCCGCATCGACCTGCGCGATTCTGAAGTCCATCCTGCTGAATGAGAACCGGATCTATCCGGTCTCCGTCATGCTGAGAGGACAATACGGACTGACAGGAGTATGTCTTTCCGTCCCGACGATCCTTGACCGTACTGGTGCGAAAGAAATCGTCGAGATCCGGCTGGCCAAAGGCGAAAGCAAGAACCTGAAGCGCAGTGCGGATGTCGTGCGTTCCTGCTATGATCTCTTGGAAGACTGAACAGGAGAAGCAGTATGGAATTCTCAGAAGTGATCAGAAATCGATATTCCTGCAAGAATTATTCCGATCGTCCCCTGGAACAGGAGAAGCTTGATGCAATCCTCGAAGCAGGAAGACTTGCCCCGACTGCCAAGAATCTTCAGGAACAGCATATCTACGTGCTGAAATCAGAACAGGCACTTGCAGCCATAGATGCAGAAACACCCTGCCGCTATCATGCCCCGGTAGTTCTCGCCATTGCATTCAATCAGGAACATGTCTTCACGTATCCGGGCGGAAAGTACAGCTCCGGCATCGAGGATGCTGCGATTGTCACCACCCATCTGATGCTGGCAGCGTACAACGAAGGCGTCGGCAGCTGCTGGGTCAATTTCTTCGATCCTGACAAGCTGGCAGAAGCCCTTTCTCTTCCGGAAAACGAGCAGATACTTGCCTTGCTGGATCTTGGCTACCCGTCTGAAAACGGCATGCCGCTCCCGAATCACAGCTCGCGCAAGGACCTTTCCGAGACGGTTTCCTATCTCTGAGAATTCCATTGACGCGGATCAGATTCCATAGTACTATTCCGTCAGTGCTTTAAGGCAGGTCCCGTGAGGCCGCCAAGGACTGCAGGTACATCCGGAACAGTTTTAGTATGTACACGGCTTTCCTTGAGCGAAGGCCGTGTTTTTTCATGACATGGTCAGCGCTCAGCACGAGAAAGAAAGGGAGTATTTCATGAAACTGACCTACGGCGTCAACGACAAACCAGCATTTCCCCAGCTCATCGTCTATGCCTTTCAGCAGGTACTTGCGATCATGGCAGCTACCATCACCGTTCCGATGGTTGTCGGCAACGGCATGTCCACTGCTGCAGCATTGTTTGGAGCAGGCCTCGGCACATTGACTTATGTTCTGTTCACCAAGAAAAAGAGTCCGGTATTCCTGGGCTCCTCCTTTGCATTTATCGGTTC
This sequence comes from Anaerolactibacter massiliensis, assembly GCF_900290205.1. NCBI lineage: Bacteria > Bacillati > Bacillota > Erysipelotrichia > Erysipelotrichales > Erysipelotrichaceae > Anaerolactibacter > Anaerolactibacter massiliensis. The sequence goes on from NZ_OLMH01000002.1 coordinate 1,658,017, forward strand.
GATGACCGCCGCCTTCGCCGGCGCAGTCAGCCTGCAGGCAGGCTATGCAGGTCTCATCATCGGTGCAATATTCGCCGGCCTGGTCTATGTAGTCCTGGCCATTGCGGTCAAGGCATCCGGAACCGGCTGGATTGACCGCCTCATGCCGGCGGTAGTCATCGGTCCGACTGTCTCGATCATCGGTCTCTCGCTGGCCGGCAGCGCCATCTCGAATCTGCAGGTCAGCAGCGCTACCGGTGCCCAGACCAACATCGCGATCCTCTGCGGAATCATCGCCCTGTTCGCAACGATGCTGGCAAGCACCTACGGCAATTCGCACATCCGCATGATCCCGTTCATCATCGGCATCCTGTGCGGATATGCCGTTGCCCTGATCTTCACCCTGATCGGAAACAGCACCGGCAATGCAGATCTGCAGATCATCAGCTTCCAGTCCTTCCAGGCACTCTCGGAAGGCGGCATCACGCTGAAGACATTCCTGCAGGTTCCTGACTTCACCTTCCTGACCGCAGCACAAGGCTTCAGCCAGATCGATGCGGAATACCTCGGCGTTCTCTTCATGGCTTATGTGCCGGTTGCCTTCGTCGTCTTTGCTGAACACATCGCGGACCATAAAAACATCTCCTCGATCATTGACGCAGATCTTCTGAAAGATCCTGGCCTGGATCATACGCTCTTAGGCGACGGCATCGGCTCTATGGTCGGCGCGTTCTTCGGAGGCTGCCCGAATACGACATATGGCGAGTCGATTGCCTGCGTTGCCATCACCCGCAACGCCTCTACCGCAACGATCATCGCGGCAGCCGTCGAGTGCATCATCCTCTCCTTCTTCAGCCCGATCGTCGCCTTCATCTCCAGCATTCCGTCCTGCGTCATGGGCGGTGTGTGCATGGCCCTCTACGGATTCATCGCTGTCTCCGGTCTCAAGATGATCCAGAATGTCGACCTCGAAGAAGGCCGCAACCTCTTCGTGGTATCCGTCATCCTGATTGCCGGCATCGGCGGTCTCTCGCTGAACTTCTCACACGTGACGCTCACCGCAGTTGCGACGGCATTGATCCTGGGCATCGTCGTGAATAAGATGCTCGGCGCACCGAAGAAGAACTGAGCCTTCTGATCCCATCCGGAGCTCTGCACCTGCGGGGCTCTCTTTTTTATTTCTTGTTCTTCATTGCCAGAAGAGTCAGAACGATGAGGGAACCAGCACTGCACGCGATGCCCTGAGAGAGTCCCTTCACGGAATAATGGAACGAGACTTCACATGTTCCCTCAGGAAGCACTAATCCGATGAATCCTCCGTCTGTACGGATCGATTCTGCATCGGTTCCATTCACTGTGATCTTCCAGCCATCCGAATCCGGTATCGAGAATACCCAGAATGTTTCTGCATCATCCTGAATCGTGAACTTCACATCGGTTCCGGACCATTCTTCCGGAGAACTGAACTTCCGGGAGACAGAGAGACAATTCTGAAGATTCTCATATTCCTCATCCGGAACAATCACGGTCTTCTCCAGCAGTTCCATGATCTGTTCATGATTCTGTTCAGGTTCTTCTGCCAGTTCATTGAGGACGGATTCCTTTGTCAGCTCCTCTGCAGAAAATGCCATGCCCTGGGCAGCTTCATTGCGGTAGACATTGAAGTGTTCGGTCGAGAAGATCGGGGTATCGTTCCGCACCGATTCCGAATACTTCGGCGAGCAGATGGAATACTTCGCATCCAGCAATGCAAACTGTCCAGAATCCTGCAGATTGAATTGCCAGTTCACATCCGGATAGAGACCGATCCAGGAAAGATAATCATGAAGCGCAGGCTCATAGAGACTGTCATAGCTGGATAAGGACGGAATGCCGTAATACATGCCGGCATTGGCCAGAGAATTCTGATCTGCCTGAATGCCGGTATTGAGATCCACCCGGAAGAAGGAATCATCCATTCCCCGCAGCGTATCCATGATCTCCTGGATCTCTGCATCATAGGCAAGATACTCTGCCTCTTCGCCGATGGAGATCGCACTGCGCATCGAAACGTTTCCGAACACCAAGGCCTCCGCCAGAACTGCAGTCATCAGAGCACGAGGGCGCTGTTTCTTCCAGAGATATCCTTCCAGCGCAATCATGACCACTGCCGCGCCAAGCATGATCTGTTCCGGATAGCCTAGGGAGAACTCAATCTTCTGCGCAAGCGGAATCACGATGCCAAGCACTGCAGAAAGAATCAGAAGCACAGCTGACGTCTTCTTCAGAAGAACTTCATCCGGCACCTCATCCAATGCCTCTGATCCGAGCATCACCAGACAAAGCACAGCGATGAATGAATACCTCAGCGAATACGTCAGATGAAACAGCAGCCCGAACTGCGGAGCAGCAAACGTCACCAGCGTCACAATGAGAAGGACTCTGTTCCATTTCTTTCCCTTCAAAGCCTGCGGCACTGCCAGAAGAGAGATAGTGCCAGCATACGTTCCGATCTGATAGAAGTAATACCAGTAGTCGTGATACAGCAGATGCGATCCCCTGATAACCGGAATGAAAAAGCTCATCACAATCGCACACACATTCGTGAAACTCCACCAGGAATAATGATTCAGCGTACCGGAAAGACGCGGGCTTTCCAGCATTGTCCAAAGCGCAGGCACAACCAGAAATCCGGCCAGCCCGATGCCAAGCAGAATCTTCAGGAGAGCAGACCATGCATGACGGAAGAAATGCGTCTGCTTCAGCGATCCATGGATCTGCTGCCAGCGCACGATCCAGTACAGAACTCCGAATAAGCCTAGCGGCCAGAACAGATAGAAATTGATGCACGCACAAAGGAACGAGGAGAAGACCAGGAGCTTTCCCGACCGCTTCTGCAGCATGTCTTCCAGTCCGGCAAGAAACAGCGGAAGGAAGACATAGAAACTCAGAAACTGAATCTGTTCCAGAAAGACATCCGTCCATCCGCTGAACATGAACAGCAGCGAGAACAGGAATACCGAAGCGTCTGAACGATTCAGCTTTCTGAGCCAGATGGAGCACGTCACGCATGCCGTCAGAAGCCTGAGCCCGGTCATCAGAAACTGCACCGTAGGAAGATAGGAAATCACCCGGTACAGAAGATATCCGATCCAGGCAAAGGGATCCCCGATCAGAAATAATGCCTTAGACGTATAGAACGAATTCCCTAGAAATGAATTCCAGCTCCAGAAGATCTCTCCGGAATCAATCAGCCGGCAGAATTCCCGGTAGTATGGAGTGCCCTGGCGCACATAGTCATAGGCAATCAGATATGTATCATCCATGCTTAATGGCTGATGTGTCAGAATGCTCTTCAGGAGATTCCAGCTGTATGGCAGAAAATACAGAAAAAGCAGAACAAGCGCCGACAGCACCAGCCATGCATAGAACTTTGCCTGCTTCTTTCTCATGAGACAATTCTAGCACATGGTGCTTCCCTCAATCGCTCTGCTTCATTTGCCCGGAAGAGATCATTGCGCTATCGTTATACCGAAAAAGGAGAACTTATGACCAATACGATGAATAGTCCCTGGCCGGATCCCGCCGGTGTAATTCCGGTTACGGATGGATCCGCAGAAGATGCCAATGTTACCGCCCGGCGGTATCTCGACAGCCTTCATGTCGAGATGAGGCTGATTGATTCCGTCAAGCCGGACCTCTCCGTCACGATCTTTCAGAAAACTTATCAGACCTCGATCATGATGCCGGCTTTCTCGCATCTGAACAAGAATCCTGGCAATGGCAGGCTGCCAATGTCAGAATATGCGGCAGCTGCCGCAGACCTGCATACCCTGAACTGGGTCGGCATGGAAAGTGATGAGACCTTTCAGGAGATCATGAAAGAAGGCGCCGATACGGTGCGGATCATCAAACCGTTCGCCGACCATGACCGCATCCGCAGCGAGATGAAAGCCGCGAAGGAAGCAGGCGCTGCCGCTGTCGGCATCGATATCGATCACATTGCCGGAAAAGACGGCGAGTATGATGTCGTGGATTCCATTCCGATGGGACCGGTATTATACGAAGATCTATGCAGCTATATCCGGGAAGCAGATCTGCCTTTTGTCGTCAAAGGCGTGCTGTCAGTATCCGATGCGCTGAAGGCAAGAGATGCCGGAGCAGCTGCCGTATTCGTTTCCCATCACCATGGCCGCGTTCCGTTCGGCATCCCGCCGGTCTCCATTCTCCCCGAAATCCGCAAAGCTCTGGATGGAAGCGATGTCGCAATCTTCTGCGACTGCTCGATCAGCAGCGGCTATGATGCCTACAAGGCACTTGCGCTCGGGGCAGATGCAGTTTCGGTGGGCAGAGGCATTCTGATGCCGCTGCTGAAGGAAGGACGCGAAGGCGTCATCCGCCAGGTCACGAAGATGAATCGGCAGCTTTCTGAACTGTGCATGTATACCGGTGTTCCGGATATGAAGTCTTTCGATCCTTCTGTGATTCACATCCCCGCAGCTTATCAGTTCTGAGATCCCTTCCTGGGATCTCTTTTCATAGAAAAAAGCAGAAACAGGAATTCCCGTTTCTGCCTGAATCAGATCAGCCTTCCAGCATCGCTGCTGCTTCTTCCAGATGTTTCCGGATCTCGATGTGCTGAGGGCATGCATCTTCGCACTGTCCGCAATGCACGCAGGAACTTGCAGCACCATGATCTTTCAGCAGACGCTGATAATCACGCTTTGCGCCTTCCAGATCATTGTAGACAAGTCTGCGGTTGACGGCTTTGAATACCCCCGGAATCTCGATATGCATCGGGCATCCGCCTGTGCAGTAATGGCATGCCGTGCATGGAATCGTCTTGACCTCCGCCATTGCCTTGCGTGCATGTTCCAGAACTTCCTGTTCCTTCTCGCTTAGCGGCGTGAAGTCTTTCATATAAGACAGATTGTCATTCATCTGCTCCAGCGAGGACATTCCGGAAAGCACGACCATGACATCCGGCAGGGAAGCCGCAAAGCGGATAGCCCACGATGCATAAGATCTCTCTGGATTCACAGTCTTCATCTCTTCGGCAATCACCGGCAGCGGATTGGCAAGACTGCCTCCCTTGACCGGCTCCATGACCACCACCGGCTTGCCATGTTTCACGCATACTTCATAGTTCTTCCGCGACTGCACTTCCGGATTCTCCCAGTCGGCATAATTCAGCTGCAGCTGCACGAACTCTGCTTCCGGGTGAGCGGTCAGAATCGAATCCAGAACTTCTGGCGTATCATGGAACGAGAAGCCCATGTGGCGGATCTTCCCCTCTGCCTTCTTCTGCTTCACGAAGTCCCAGATGCCATACGAATCATAGAACTTCAGATTTTCAGAAGACAGCGCATGCAGCAGATAGAAATCGAAGTAGCCTGCACCCGTCCGTTCCAGAGAAGTCTCGAATTCCTTCTTTGCTTCCTCTTCAGAGCTGACTGCCCATTTCGACGCATTGAGCTTGTCTGCCAGATAGAACGAATCACGCGGATGACGCTCTACCAGAGCCTTGCGGCACGCTTCTTCCGATCCGTCATACACATATGCCGTATCGAAATACTTCATCCCCGCAGCCAGAAACGCATCCGTCATCTGTGCTGCTTCTTCCGTGTCAATGACATTCTCGCTCTTTCTAGGCAGTCTCATCAGACCGAACCCAAGCTTCGGCATCGCAGATACAAATTCTTTTTCCAGCATACTTCCCGTTCTCCTTTCAGAACTCCGTGTCCTTCATCGAGGAATTCACGGTCACATCGCACACATCCTGCACCCCGCAGGACGCAAAGTATTTCTCTTCCAGAGGAATCCACTGATTCTGAAACACCTGAACCTTCTCTGCAGGTTCTCTCTTCTTCAGTCTTTCCATCTGATCCTCCGGACTCACATCCAGAAAGATCTTCAGACCATAATACTTCCGAAGATCCGGATGCAGGCAGTAGGAACCTTCCACAATGACCGCTTCTGAAGCAGGAACCGTAATCTGATCTCCCATCTGCATCACCTTGCAGTCAAATCTCTGAAACGTCACTTCTTTCTGCTGCTTCACCTGTTCCAGCACTTCTTCCAGACGCTCCCGGTCCATATTTCCGCCAGGCTCGGCATACCGTGCTTCCGTACGCTGCTCAGGCCTCAGAAAGAAATCATCCGCATGAATCACCGGACAGTTCAGCTTTGCGCAAAGCAATCCTGCAAATGTCGTCTTGCCGGATGCACACCTGCCATCAATTCCGATCAGCAGCGGATGATGCGACTCTTCCAGAAACTCTGCAAAATGCGAGATCTCCTGGGCTTTGTATTCAAAGAATTCATCAAGAAAATCAGTCATATTCACTCCTATCGGCGGATCGTTCCGCCGCCTTCGGTCTTATTATAAGACTTCGTCGCATGATACACCTGTATCAGTCTGCGCTCCATCTCATTGAGCTTCTTTTCCCTGCACAAAACAACCCTTACATACACATAGAGTCCATCCCGGATATCGCTGTATACTTCGCCATTGCCCCTTCCCGAGAAATGACTGAAGATCCGATGATAAACCCGCAGGGACTGACCGACATACACATTCTGATAATTCCGGATCTGATCCGAAGATTTCAGAGGGCGTTCATAGGAAGCGATCACATAGCATCCCGGTTCATCCTGATACTTGTATCCCTTCTGTGTTTTACGGTCGACAATCCAGTCTTCCAGAAATTCTTCCCGGCTCATCCATCTTCCCTGCGAACCTGATGCCGCAAGAATCCGGATTGATGCCCATAGAAATACCGCAATTCCGCCGAACAGGAAGCCATTTTGCAAAGCAGGATCTGCCTCTTTCCGAAATATCCAGAAGAGAAAAAAGCAGAGCGCAGAAAGCACATACAGGAAAGCAGTGAACTTTGCCTTCCTGCCCGGATGCACTGCAGGTGCTTCCGGTTCTTCTCCCTTTGAAGTATGAACCTCCAGCAGATTTCCCTCTTCATCAAAATCCATCTGCACGGAATATGCAGGCTTCTCGTGTGCGGTCATACCGGTATTATAGCAGTTCATGCAGGAATGCCAGGGCATAAGAAAACCGCAGACCTCCGATGGAAATCTGCGGCAATCAATCGTTCAGAAATAATGATTACTTAGCGTAATCAGCAGCACTCTGACCAGCGATTCTGCCGAATACGACGAAGTCTGCGACTGCGTTTCCGCCCAGACGGTTTGCACCATGCACGCCGCCCGTCACTTCGCCTGCTGCGAACAGTCCCGGAATCACGCTCGAATCTGCTTTCTCTACTTCTGCAGAAGAATCGATCTTCAGGCCGCCCATCGTATGATGGACACCCGGCTGTACCAGGATCGCATACATCGTGCCTTCCAGCTGATGGTTGAATGAGGTTCTGCCGAAATCCGGATCGCTCTCATTGGCAACGCATGTATTCCAGTCATCAATCGTCTTTGTCAGCGTATCAGCGTCAACACCCATCGCTGCAGCCAGATCTGCGACCGTATCGCCCTGAACCGTCCATCCCTTGGTTACATAGCCCTGGATGACCGTCGAAGCATCATACATCGACTGGTCGACAATCAGCCATGCCTGGCCGTCTGTCTGCGCATTCTCGTCTGCACTGACCTTGTCTCTCGTACCGACTTCATCCGTGAAACGGGATCCTTCCTTGTTCACGAGAATTGCACCATCTCCGCGGAGTCCTTCCGTGATCAGGTTTGCACTGCCGTCATCTGCGACATGAACTGTCGGATGAAGCTGGATCTGATCCATATCTACCGTCGCTGCTCCGACATCCTCTGCCGTTGCCATCACGATGCCCTGGCCCTGTGCGCCCGGTGCGTTCGTCGTGATATAGCCGTCCAGTGCCGGATTCTGCTCTGCAACCATCGCATTGTTTGCACCGAAGCCTCCGGTAGCTAATACCACTGCCTTCGCATTGACGGTCAGCGTGGAACCATCCTTCTGCTCTGCCTGAACCCCGGCTGCCTTGCCATCCGACATCAGAATCTTATTCGCTGTTGTGTTGTAATGAACCGTGATGCCTCTGTCCTCGACATTCTGCGTCAGAATCGGAACCAGATAAGCTCCGACTGCAACGGTCTTGCCCTCGTCATTGACCGGACGGTGAATCCGCTTGACGCTTGCGCCGCCGAACTGTGCGACGTTGTGCAGAGATGCACCGATCGTATCCAGCCAGTCAATCGCATCTGCGCTGTTCTCGCAGAGCGTCTTCACCAGTTCCGGATCATTGATGCCCTTGCCGCCGATCATCGTATCCAGTTCAAACAGCTCGGTGGAATCGAAGTATCCCTGCGGATCTGCCTGGTATGCATCCCACTGTTCCTGAACTGTCTTGGCCAGTGCAGTGATCGTCTCATTGTCTGCATATTTCTCTGCTGCCGTCTTCAATGCCTTCTCGACACCGGCTGCTTCATCGAAGTCATTGTCATCCTGGTAGACGGTCTTAGCCGCATTCATGCCGCCGGTCGAACGTACGGAGTTGCCGCCGCCCATTGCCTGGCTTTCCAGAATGATGACCGACTTGCCTGCATCCGCTGCCGTGATTGCGGCAACCATGCCCGCTCCGCCGGCACCGACTACGACAACATCTGCTTCTTCCGTGACATCTCCGGCTGCGGTTGCAGCAGAGACTGCGGTCTTGTAATCATCCGGATTCAGTCCTGCGGAAGTCAGCGCTGCAGCTGCTGCTTCCAGAACTGCATCACTGGTAACCGTAGCACCGGAAACCGTATCAACTCCGATACTTCCGGAATCCTTGATCTCCTGTGCCATCGTCTCCATCGCAGTATCGCCGATGCCCGGAGTCTCATCCTTGCCTTCAATCGATACGTCTGTGATCTTGGAATCTGTCAGCGTCAGCGTGACGGTAACATCTCCGCCCTTGCCCTGGGCTGTTCCTTCGAACGTTCCGGATACACCGGCAGACGCCGAAGCTGCGGACTGATCATTTCCCGAAGAGCTGCATCCTGCCAGGGACACAGCCATGGCCATGGTCGAAACAAGTGCAATCAGTTTCTTCATTTCTTCCTCCCTTATCAAGGCATTTCTGCCTCAGCACGAAAATTATAATGATTTCACAATCTCACAACAAATGTATTTTTCATATATCTTACATATCAATTTATTATAATAACTGCATGATCAGCTATGACTACTACCGAATCTTCTATTATGTCGCTTCTTCCGGCAGTTTCACGAACGCAGCAAAGCTTCTGAATAACAGCCAGCCGAATATTACCCGCTGCATTTCCAACCTGGAAGCTCAGCTTGGCTGCCGGCTCTTCATCCGCACGAGAGGCGGTGTCACGCTGACTTCTGCTGGCAAGGAGCTCTACCGGCACGTCTCGGCTGCAGTGGTTCAGCTGGATGCTGGCGAAGCTGCTGTGAATTCCGAGATCGGCCTGAAATCAGGCATGGTGACCATCACTGCTACCGATGCCGGCATGCGGCTGATTCTTCTTCCGGCAATCACTGAATTCCGAAAGAAGTATCCGAAGATTCGCTTCCGCATCACCTCCATGAATACACCACCTGCCATTGATCAGGTCGAAATGGGGATGGCAGATTTTGCCGTTGTCACCGATCCGCTCTCCCTGCCGAAAACCTGCCGCAGCACGGTGCTTTCGGATATGAAAGAAAGGCTCTACGGCACTGAGGAAATCAGAAAAGCTGCAGAAAAAGAAACTTCTCTGCTGCAGCTGATGAATCAGTTCCCGCCGGTCACGATGAACACCGGATCAAGCACGCGGGAATACTATGAATTATTCTTTCTGAAGCACCATATCCCATTCCGCCCGGCTATGGAAGCGTCGAGTCTGGAACAGGTCGGAGCTGCGATCGCAGCCGGGCTCGGCATCGGCTTTCTGCCTGAGAAGCTGGCAGAAGAAGCCAGATATCCCGGCACTCTGCAGGAGATTCCGATCCGGGAAACCCTGCCGATCAGGAAACTCCATCTGATTGAATCCGGATCAAGGATTCTGCCGCCGGCAGCACATGCCGTTATTTCGCTGCTGAAGAACCGGTGATCCAGCTTTCGTCACAAGGATTGTCGCGGAACGCCAGCAAGGCGCTGACCTGGTCTCTGCGGATGCGGTTTTCTTCGACTGCGATTTCCAGCAGCGTGTCATAATCCGAAGCACTGTAATTCACGAGATGATGTTCCTGCAGACGATCTGCAGCTTTCTTCATGCCATACGTGAAGATCGATACGATGCCGAGCACTTCGCATCCTGCTTTTCTCAGCACTTCTGCAACTTCGACACATGATCCTGAGGTTGAGATCAGATCTTCGATGACGACAACCTTTGTGCCTGGTTCGCACTTTCCTTCAATCTGGCTGCCGCGGCCATGATCTTTCGCGCTGGAACGCACATATCCCATCGGAAGGCCGAGGATTTCAGCGGTGATTGCCGCATGCGCAATGCCAGCTGTGCTGGTTCCCATCAGCTGCTGGCATTCCGGGAAATGTTCCCTGACCAGTTCTGCTAATGCATGTTCCACGTCGCTGCGCACGCTGACATCCGACAGCGTCAGGCGATTGTCGCAGTAGATCGGCGACTTGATTCCGGATGCCCAGGTGAACGGTTCCTCCGGTCTCAGAAATACCGCACCGATTCTCAGAAGATCTGAAGCAATTTCCTTTTTCATGCATATTCTCCTTCCGTGAATTCCTGCATTGCCCTGCGATAGGCAGCGACAGGATCTGCTGCACCTGTGATGGATCTGCCGACCACGATATAGGTGCTGCCGAGCTTTCTGGCCATTGAAGGAGTCGTGACCCGCTTCTGGTCTCCTTTTGCGTCTTCGGCAAACCGGATACCTGGCGTTACGGTCAGAAAGTCTTTCCGTCCGAGATGCGGACCATTGCCAGCACGATGCTGGTGAAGACCATCGGAACGATGACCAGCTGCAGGGATCTCACGAAAAGTGGTCCGATGATGTAGAAGAGGCCGATGGCACTTTCATTGCCGGATGCGGAGATGTCCGCAAACAGAAGATGATTGATGACGTTCCAGCTATCTGAATTCCCCGATGCATTCAGATGCTCGCGCAGTGGGATCACGCCAAGTCCGGCGATGATGGCTGCACTCATGGCAAACAGCATTCTTCTGGTAAGACTACGTGATTACTTCTGCATTTCCGATCTCCCTTTCGTGAAAAAAGCCTCCAGGCAGATGGCCATGGAGGTTCAAGTTCACAATATGCAGTTCCGCTGCATTTCTGCAGTCTGTACCCGGACCAGCTATCATCGCCTTCATGGTATCTCGTACCATATTAAAGCCTGCTTTTTCCTGGGAGAATTATAGGCACGCCCGGACAGGAGGTCACCAGGAATTTCCATTACATTTCTGCCGAGACAGAAAAACCGCCGGAATGGCCCGGCGGCTGAGAATGAGCAATGCGATTACTTGTTCTCTTCTGACCAGAAGGACTTAGCAATCTGCGAGCAGACTTTTGCGTTGTTGTAAACCAGATGGATGTTGGAATCCAGCGAATCGCCGCCCGTGATGGAAGCGACTTTTGCCAGCAGGAACGGCGTGCACTCCTTGCCCTTGATTCCCTTCTCATCCATTTCCTTGATCGCTTCATCAATTGCAGCATTGATGACCTTGTCATCCATTGCATACTCTTCCGGAATCGGATTTGTTACCAGCATGCCGCCCTTGAGGCCAAGGTCATGCTGAACACGGAATGCCTTTGCGCACTCTTCCGGGGTATCCAGTTCATAGTCAACCTTCAGTCCGGAATGACGGGAATAGAATGCAGGCAGCTCCTTCGTTCCATAGCCGATGACCGGAACCCCATGAGTTTCCAGATACTCCAGCGTTAAGCCGAGATCGAGAATTGCCTTTGCACCAGCACAGACAACCATGACCGGAGTATTTGCGAGTTCTTCCAGGTCAGCAGAGATATCGAAGGTCTGCTGTGCCCCGCGATGGACACCGCCGATACCGCCGGTAGCGAAGAACTTGATGCCGGCCATGTTGGCAATCATCATGGTCGTCGTGACGGTGGTAGCACCATCCTGGCCTTCTGCGCAGAGCACTGCCAGATCGCGGCGGGATGCCTTTGCGATCTTGGTTCCCTTCTTGCCGAAGTATTCAATTTCTTCCGGAGTAAGACCAGCCTTCAGGCGACCGCCGATAATGGCGATCGTTGCCGGGACAGCGCCATTCTCACGGATGATCTTCTCTACATTCAGAGCCGTCTCCACATTCTGCGGATAAGGCATGCCATGAGAAATAATGGTTGACTCCAGAGCCACGACTGGCTTGCCGGCCTTGACAGCTTCAGCTACTTCAGGGTTCACATCAAGATATTTGTTCAGCATTTTCGTATTCCTCCTTATGAATTTCTATTGCTGAGTGGTCAGAAGTTTTTCCTTGACAGATTCCACCGACATATCCGGGTTGATGGTATCCGCACCTTCGACTGCAATCGCTGCTGCAGCACTCGCCCAGGCTGCCGCATCGATGAGATTGGTTCCTTCGAGATATGCCCATGCCAGGGCTGCCATGAAGGCATCTCCGGCACCGGTCGCATTCTTCATCTCTGCTCTGCAGCAGGGATACGTGAGCATCTCATGGTGATCTGCCGCGAAGACTCCATCTGTACCAAGTGAGATGAATACCCGGTGCAGACCGGTATCCAGGAGAACCTTCGCGGCTTTCTTCAGATCTTCCTGGTTATGGATCTCAACGCCGCTGAGATGTTCTGCTTCAATCCGGTTCGGCTTCAGCGTATTCAGTTTCCCGAGATAAGGTTTCAGCTTATCCGCCTTGGCCACGGAAACCGGATCCGCGAAAATCGGAGCTGTGACATGTTCTGCAATATACTTAATGGATTCTTCCGGAATATTGGTATCGATGATGACGATCTGCGCATTATTCAGAATCGTCAGGTTATGGCTCAGATAACGAGGCGTGATCTCCTCGCAGATGGCCATGTCATTCACGGCAAGAGCCATATCTCCATCCGGATCATTCAGGAAGATATACGTGGAAGTTCTTGCGCCTGGAATCTTTCTTGCATGGCTGATATCAATGCCGAGATTCGCACAGCTTGCCTCGATGCGCTGAGCATAGCCATCATCTCCGAACGCCGTCAGAAACCGCACATCCACTCCGAGCAGAGACAGATTGTGAGCAATATTTCTGCCGACGCCGCCAAGACTCGTCTGAGCCTTGCCCGGATTGGAATCTCTGGCAACCAGCGGTGCAAACGACTGTCCGCCGATATCGATGTTCACGCCGCCGACGACCGCAACATACGTTCCGGAACGAAGCACATAACCTTTGCCTGCAATATACCCTTTCTTCATCAGATTGGAGATATGCACGGCAACTGCGCTCCTGGAAATGCCTGCTTTCTTTGCAAGCTCTTCCTGGGAGATCATCGGGTTTTCCTCAATCCACTGAAGAATCTGACGTTCTCTCTGTGTCATTTGTTCTCCTTTGCTTTTGCTTATTTTGCAACTTTTGTTTACTAAACCAGTATAGGCGCAAGCGCTTCCAAGTCAACAGCAATTCTCTGTTTTCCTGTTCTCAGATTTTCTCTATTCTGGCCTTCCGAGAAAAAAAGGCAATCCCCTGAAACATGGGAGCCTGTTCATTTTCAGAAGCCATAGCTGCATAAGCAGGTGATCAGCGAGAAGACGCCGAGAGTCGATGCAAGAACCATCAGCAGCCGATGAAACTGGCGATCCGTGATCCGAAACTTCCGGCCATCCAGTTTTTCAAACAGCAGATAGATCATGAAAATGCTGAGCACCGTCATGACGATACTCAGCAGATGGATTCTGGTCAATTCCTTCATCATCTCTGCCGCCGACACAATCAGAGTATAGCATGAGAGAGGCAGAGAACAAATGCGATTATGCGGCAGTCCGGGCAGGACGCAGTCTTCTTCTGCGCAGCAGCGAAGCATTGCGGGCAGCAGCGGGCTTCATGCCAGGCACCTGTCCGAACGCATTCAGAATCAGATAGAAGCACAGGCTGCCAAGCAGGATCGAAGCCCATGCAGGAACGCCGAAGGTTGAAGGCAGAATCCCGGCAATCACAGATACTGCAGCCGTCGTCAGCGCATACGGAAGCTGCGTCTTCACATGATCGAAGTTGTCGCAGCCGGCACCCTGCGAAGAGAGAATCGTGCAGTCGGTGATCGGCGAGCAGTGATCCCCGAAAATACAGCCGGTCAGAGAGCAGCCGATGCATAACGGCAGATAGCTTGCCGTAAGCGCCGGATTCTGTGCCACCATCGATGCCGCAATCGGAACCGCCATCGGCAGGGCGATGAACATGCAGCCAAAGGAACCGACCGCAAACGACACAGCACAGCAGGAGAGGAACAGGAATGCAGGAACAAGCTGCCATGGCATATTTCCTGAGATCACCCCTACGGCGTAATAAACCGTTCCGAGATCCTTGACCACCCCGGACAAAGCCCAGGCAGTTGTCAGAATGACAGCCGTCGGAAGAATCTGCGCACAGCCGGAAATGAAGGCGTCGATCGCTTCCTTCAGCGTGAATGCATGGCTTATGATTCCCATGAACACAGCCACCGCGGTGCCGAGCATCGTTGCCTCAAAGATCAGGAATACCGTATCCGCCTGGCCGAATGCAGTTGAGAGATTCTGCATCGTAAACGGTGCGTTCTCGGCCAGAAGGCCGGCTTTCACAGCGTTTGCTCTGCCAGTCACGTAGAACATGATCAGTGCATATACAAACAGGACTACCAGCGGAACTACTGCATTCCGGACTTTTCCTTCTGTTTTCTTCCCGGTGCTCTGCTTCTTCTGCTCTGCTTCATAAATCTCGGAATCCCTGCGCAGCGGCTGACCGTTTCTTGCCCTGGTCTCTGCTTCCAGCATCGGCCCGAACTCTCTTCCGGTCAGAGAAGACTCCAGAATGAAGATCAGGCAGAAGATGCAGTAGAAACAGAACGGAATTGCCTGCAGGAACAGCTGATATCCTGACAGATTCAGCTGTGCATTTTCAAGTCCCTGATTGATGACCGACACTTCTACAGCAACCCAGCTTGAGATGATGGCAATGCCGGATACCGGTGCCGCGGTGGAATCCACAATATATGCAAGCTTCTCCCGGGAGACATTCAGCTTATCGGTGATCGGCTTCATGACCGGCCCGACGATCAGGGAATTCGCATAGTCATCGAAGAACACGATGACGCCGAGCAGTTCGCCGACCAGGCTCGCCTTGCGGGCACTGTTCACCTTACGGACCATCTTCTCCGCCATCTGCTCGAAGCCGCCGCTTCTGCGGATCACTTCCACCATGCCTCCGATCGCCAGGCACGAAATCAGCACTGCCACATTATTGCGATCAGCAATCGTATTCACGATCCGCGTGCAGGTTTCGTCGAGAATCAGATACGGAGCTTCTTTCTGAAGACACATCCACATCATGACCCCGCTCACAAGACCTGCCAGCAGAGAAAGAATCACATCCTGGAAACAGAATGCAAGCAGAATGGTAATGGCTGCCGGAATGAGGGAAGCCCCGCCGAGGGCTTTGCCGATGGAAGCTGCCGAAGAAAGATCAGCAGTTTCAGCAACAGAGAGTGAAGCAGAAATACCAGCAATGACAAGAACTGCACATACGGCTGCCGCTGCAGCCTTCCTGAGACGAACCGGGTGAGAATCCATACTGTGATCAAGCGCTCCTTACTGCGCAATATGTCACCATTCTTCTGACTTTTACTGTCGAGCCGATCCTGTATCTTTTCACGGCTCCCCTATTCGATCAGGAGCATGCTTCCATGTCTGCGGCTATCACAAACACATTGATAACAATAGCACCTTGCTGTCCTACTTCAAGATGAAACTTTTGCGAATTTTTCGCCTTTCTGAATCGCCCTCACTTCTGTAAATAAAGCCCATGATCAAGCCGTATTCAGCAGGTCATAATCCGATCAAATTCATCAAGAACTTCAGAAAACAGCAGAATCCGGAAGAAGACAGACACCTGGAAGCAGGCATACATGGATCCGAAACAGGGCACAGAAAACCCGCAGCTATCTATGCCACGGGTTCCTGCTCATTCTTTCAATTCAGATTTCCACGAAGACCTCAGCACCCTGGTGGCAAATCGGGCATTCTTCCGGAGGAGTTACTCCCTCACAGACATATCCGCATACTCTGCACTTCCAGGTCTTCATCAGATCAAAGACTTCTGCACCCTGGTGGCAGACCGGGCATTCTTCCGGAGGAGTTACTCCCTCACAGACATATCCGCATACTCTGCACTTCCAGGTTTTCATCAGATCAAAGACTTCTGCACCCTGATGGCAGACCGGGCATTCTTCCGGAGGAGTTACTCCCTCACAGACATATCCGCATACTCTGCACTTCCAGGTCTTCATCAGATCAAAGACTTCTGCACCCTGATGGCAGACCGGGCACTCTCTCGGAGGCTGTTCTCCCTCATAGATATAGCCGCAGATCCGGCACTTCCACTTTCTGACCTTGGCTCCTGGTTCTGTGACTTCCTCATAATCACTTTCATGCTTCCTGGTTGCCTTCAGCTTCCGATAGGAATCAGCGCTCTCTCCGAGATCCTGTTCTCTGGAGTGATAAGTCGTATGAAGCATCTTTTCCGCAAGATCAGAGAGCGGTTTCCCATAGAAGGACTCATACAGCTCATTCAGCTCCTGGTTCCTGGTGCTGACCTTCTCATCCATTGCGGCATCTTTCTGAAACAGGCCTTCGATCCGTTTTTTTCTTGCTTCATCAGCCGTTTCCAGATGCTTCGGCTGACCTCCGCCGCCAATACAGCCGCCCGGGCAGGTCATGACTTCGATGAAATCAAAGTCCTCCAGCTTCTGTTCTTCCAGGAAACGGCGGACATTTGCCGTTCCGTAAATCACTGCAGCACGCAGGCAGAGAGACTCTGTAAGCTGTACTTCAGCAGTCCGGATGCCTTCATACCCGCGCAGTGCGGAAAGATGCAGCAGCTCTTTCGGTGCCGGCTTGTGATTCAGGTATTCATATGCCGCTCTCAAGGCTGCTTCCATGACGCCGCCGGTCGCTCCGAAGATCACGCCGGCACCGCTCTTCTCAGACATCAGGGAATCGTAATCCGACTCCTCAAGAGAGCTGTAATCAATGCCGGATTCCTTCGCCCAGCTGATGAGCTCTCTCGTCGTGATGCAGAGATCCATGTCTCTGAGTGATGGTTCATTCCAGAAAGAAGCAGAATCATTCATTTCTTCTCTGCGGATCTCAAACTTCTTTGCGGTGCATGGGGTCAGGCACACATTCACGATCTTCTTCGGATCGATGCCTCTCTTTTTCGCATACCAGGTCTTGATCGTCGGTCCCTGCATGCCAATCGGACTCTTGGCCGATGAAATATGCGGCAGCAGATCAGGATAATAGGTCTCTGCGAACTTCACCCAGGCCGGACAGCAGGACGTAAACTGCGGCAGCGGAGCACGCTTTTCCGTGACACGGCTGAGCAGTTCCGAAGCTTCTTCCACGATTGTCATATCTGCCGCAAAATCGGTATCCAGCACGATATCAGCCCCCAGCGCGCGAAGCAGCGCAACCATCTTTCCTTCTGAGAAAGTCCCCGGCTTTTCCCCGAATCCCTCTCCCAGAGAAACCCGGACCGATGGCGAAGTAGATACGATGACCAGCTTCT
Organism: Anaerolactibacter massiliensis; assembly: GCF_900290205.1. Taxonomy (NCBI): domain Bacteria; kingdom Bacillati; phylum Bacillota; class Erysipelotrichia; order Erysipelotrichales; family Erysipelotrichaceae; genus Anaerolactibacter; species Anaerolactibacter massiliensis. The sequence continues at coordinate 1,675,648 of NZ_OLMH01000002.1, forward strand.
CAGGATCTGCAATCGCCTGCTTCAGCGCAGCAACCTCGCTCTTTTCCGTGATCGAATCCACCGGGCAGACATTCGCGCACTGTCCGCAGTGGATGCAGATCGGCACATCCCCTGTTTTCTGCAGGTCATAATACGTCAGAACCGAGATCTCATCCCGGCATACGTCCCGGCAGTTCCCGCAGCGGATACAAAGTTCCTCACGCCGCTCAATTGATGGATTCTCCGGGTCAATCGGAACCCGGATCTCCGGTGATAGATGTCTAGTCATCCTGATGTCCTCCTCTGTTTATGAGTCTGCCATCTCACCCAGAACGGCAGTACCCTTTTCTCAACTATGATTTCTCAGCGGAAGTTTGTCTACACAAAGATACGATAATCTCCGAGCCCCAGGGCTGTTCAGGAGCAGCCAGAAATGCATGATCATGCACATAAAAACCGCATAGCTCTGCGGTTTTCATATCTATGGAGCACCTGACGGGAATCGGACCCGCGTCTCAACCTTGGGAAGGTCGCATTCTACCATTGAACTACAGATGCATCTTTCAAGTACTTTTTTATATTAACCCACCGGAGGATTTTTCTCAACATGCTGATACAATGTCCGGTATGGAAATCACCCTTGAACAAGCCTTGCGTCTGACCAGCTGGTTTCAGAAAAATCAGCGCATTCTCCCCTGGCGGAATACCGGAAATCCTTATGATGTCTGGCTGAGCGAGATCATGCTGCAGCAGACCAGAGTAGAATTTGTGAAAGAACGCTTCCTGCAATTCCGTAAAAAACTTCCGGATATTGCCTCGCTTGCAGAGTGCGAAGACGATCGGCTGATGAAGCTCTGGGAAGGCATGGGCTATTACAGCCGGGCAAGAAACCTGAAGAAATGTGCTCAGGCAGTCATGCAGGAATATGATGGCGTGCTGCCTGCGGATCCTTGCAAGCTGAGAAAGCTTCCGGGAATCGGCCCGTATACGTCCGGGGCAATCGCCGCCATTGCCTATGGCATTCCGGTACCAGCAGTTGATGGCAATGTGCTGCGGGTGCTGGCAAGACTTTTCTCTGATCCTTCTGATATCCGGAATCCGGAAACCAGAAAGTCTTATGAATCAGTCATTTCAGATTTCTATGAGAACCATCTTTCTGAAGCAGAGAAAGCTGATCCGGCGTTTGTTTCTCATTTCACCCAGGGATTGATGGAACTTGGTGCACTGATCTGTGTTCCGAATGGAGAACCGCATTGCGACAGCTGTCCCTGGAAGCCGTTCTGCACGGCACATCTGGAAAACAGGACGGATGAAATTCCTTACCGGAGTGCTCTGAAAGAGCGGAAAGTAGTAAAGCGCACGCTGTTTGTGATCCGGGATGGCGAACGCTTCCTGCTGAGAAAGCGACCTGCGCATGGACTGCTGGCTGGATTATATGAATTTCCCGGGATGGATGAATGGCTGGACGCCAGTCAGGCAGCCGAAGCTGCCGAGCAGCAGTTCCATGTGATGCCATTGCGGATCAAGCGGCTGCCGGATTCAAAGCATCTCTTCACGCACCTGGAATGGGATATGCGGGCATTTGAGATCCGGATTGCCGATCTGAGCACCCTGAAGGCGGAGAACTGTCTGCTGCTGACAGAAAAGGAACTTGCTGAGACAGCAGTTCCTTCTGCATTCAAGGCAGTCAAAGCCTGGTATTCTCTTTAGTGTCTGAAGCGGGCAAGGATGTTGCTGAAGAAGCCATTGCCGCTCTTCTCTGCTTCCTTGACCTGCGGAGTTACTTTCTGTGGCTTGATATCCATCTTATCCGCCATGGTCTGCCGGCGATAGCTCTTCTTCTTTTTCGGCTGGCTGTTTCCGGAATGTTCCTGGTTCTTCTGCTCAGCCTGTTTCGGCTGAGTTTTCTGGTTATGGGAGCCGGAGTGATTCTGATGGTTCTGATAATTCTGTTTCTGATCAGAAGAATCGTTCTTTCTGCTCTGATTCTGGTTATGGTGAGGATCAGCCTTCTTCTTCGGCGGGTTCTGATTCGGCTTCTTGGCGGAAGACTTGTGTTCCGGATTCTTTTTCTGTTCTGACGGCTTTGCTTTGTTCGGCTTGTTTCCGGAATGATTGTTCTTCCGGTGATTCTGCTGCTTCATTGCAGGTGCTTTTGCGTCAGTCTTTTCAGCCGGCTTAGCTTCCGGAAGCGGGCTGCCGTTTTCTCTCGTCCACATAGCAGTATTGTCGCCGCCCCTGTGGAGCAGAAACTGTGCTGCGGTATTCAGATCATGGAAGCGGTAGTTCTTTTCGAACTGGATTCTTCCGGTCTCGGTTTCGCCGAGAATTCCTTTCTCCGTCATGTCCCGGAACAAAGAGCGCATGGACTTCATTTCCTGAGGTCCGTATGCCTTCATGGTTGTCCCGGCGAGAATTTCAATGCACTGCGGGTTCACATAGAGGGCCCGCGCATTGACTGTCGGAGCAGTGAGTATGATCACGTTATCATTTTTTGTCATTTCGATTGATGCCTTTCCTGGTTCATAAGGGTAAATTGCGATGATCTGATCTGCCATCTCATCGCAGCGCTGCAGAATGTCTCTGACGGTCCATGTATCCTTCTTCAGAAGCTCCGTATTCATGCGGATGTGGAGGGTTTTCGAAAGAACGGACTTCTTGAATGCGAAATCCTGATTGCCCATCCGGGTATTGTCATACTCCGCGCAGAGCGTAAGGTTGCCGATCAGATTTGCATAGAAGGCATATTCTTCTTCATCCCGGGCGCCGCTGTGCTGCTTCCACCACGCATCTGGATGCTGGGGCATGATGTGCTCGATATTCAAGGCAGAAGTATCCACTTCAGCCGTAGCCTCGTAGTGCTCGATCCGCTCCAGAACCGGGCGGATGCACATCAGTGAATAAGCATTAACTTCTCTCAGGCAGCTGCGCAGCTGGCTGTCAGTCGGCATTGCCAGAGCCTTTCCGCGGTTGTTGTTGACGAGAAATACACGAGTGATCTCCATGAGATTCTGATGCGTCTTCTGCCAGCTGTTGAGAACAGAACGAAGCAGCTGCGGGAAATACCGGCTGAGCGAACCGCTGTCCATTCCGCAAAGAGACCGTCTCATCAGATACGTATCCAGCAGACGGATCAGATCCATCAGCGTCTTCAGATCAAGCTTTCCTTCGTCATGAAGACTGAACATGCCCATCAGGAACGGAGCCGGAACCCTGGTTTCATTCCTGCGGAAATTCTTCAGCACTGCTTCCAGCTCCGGTTCCTCGGCAGGTCCGTTCACAATGGCATTGTAATACCGGCAGAAGCGATTGATCTCCCGGAGCTTGGTTTCCTTATCTGCTTCCAACGCATTCCAGAAATCCTTGAATCCTTCGTACACATCTCTGCGATTGAGCAGTTCATACGTTCTGGATGCCAGATAATACCGGAAGAATTCTTCCAGCTTATGAGAATCCGGCATCATCTGTTCCAGCGGCTGCCAGTACATGCGGTAATTCCGCTCCTGCACTTCGCTGGTATCATTCATCAGAATATAGTTCCGGATCATATCTGCAGAAGTCAATGGAGCACCCGTGCTATTGATGGACTCGAAGATCTGCTGTGCATTGTCCTGATCGGAAAGCGGAAAAGCCAGGATATCCATTCTTCCCAGCGTATCCAGTATCTCAGCCAGAGAATATTTCTGGGCTGCCTTCTCGATTCTTCCGTAGATATAATCGTAATTCCGGTAGACCGTTGTTTCCTTCTCTTTTTTCGTGAGATCAGTCCAGCTTCCGTAGACAAGCTTGGCATAGACATCATCTTCCGAAACAGCAGGCTTCAGGCGCAGCCGGGCTTCTTTCGAGGCATGGCGGTTATAGAGATAATAGTCATCAATCATCCCTTCAATCTCCGCATCATTCTTCTCCTTGGCCACCCGCTTGAGGCAGAGCAGGAAGATGAAGGAAGTCGTCAGACGCTGCTGGCCATCCACAATCTGAATCTCCTTATACATCGCACCGAGATCAGATTCGGTATAGATCAGAATGCCGAGGAAGTGATTCCGGCTGCGATCCGCAAGCAGATCCTCCAGGTCATCCATGAAATGGGCAGTCTCACCGAAAGGATTCCAGGAATAATTTCTCTGATATACCGGAATCACGAGCTGACTGCCCATCATCGATTTGATAAAGTCAGACATCGTAGTTCTGACTGGCTGTTTGATCATTCTTTCATTCCTTTCAAGGCGAAGTAATCATATCACAGACCCGCCCCGGTGTCTGCGCGGCGTTTCTGCGCTGTCCGGGATCGTTCTGATATGGAAGCAGGGAAAACCAGAATATTGTGATGAAACTTTGGTGAATTGAAAAACTGAACGCAAGTTTTACGAAGTTATCGCAAGCTGTGTGTGACAAGGAATAGTGAGAGACCGGTTCTGAAGTAATTCCGGTCTCTTTTCTATGGATTTTCTGCCTGAAATGATAGGAAAAGTGTTCAAATACGTTACAATTTAAGCGCAGTAAAACCTGCCCTGCTGTGCCGATAAAATTCAGACACGGTCAGCGCAACGGGGAATAATGACGGATGCTCAGCCAGAACCTGCCATGATTTCAGTGCTTAGTGATTGGTGGTGCCGGTCAGATGATTATGAGGGAATCTCATACTTCATCGGTAGAATACGGTTATAAATCTTCTTGTACCGAGGACGTTTCTTCTTTGGATAAACGGAGTAGAAGAGATCATGATCCCTGAGAAACGAGAAGCTGACGTATTCGAGATCGAGAACCTGCGGATCAGGAAGAGGATCTACAAGAGCGAAAAAGCAGCCGCTCTCTCTGTGCCAGCTCATGATGTAAAAGTCGATATGAGCGGTGCAGTCCTGGATGTAGATGCTAACAAGAGATTCCTTCTCGTCTCCAGGCAATTCCTGCGGAGCATTCGTCATTATGACTTTGGTGATCTCAGGAAGGCTTACGGTGTATTTCATTACTCGATGCCTTCCTTTCTTCTGGAGTCACGATAAATTCTGACAAGGGAAGGGTCCAGAATTACATCCTTTCCCTGGATCTGATGAATGCGGAAACACTTTTCCGCAATGTCATCGCCATAGGCAAACGAGAACATTTCATAGGGAGTGTGGTCATTCAGCTTCTTCCTGCGCAGCGAATTTGTATGACTGAACGCAAGATCGAAGAAATCCTGGTCCAGATCATTGAATGAATGTCCCTTCGGAATGATTCTGCGGAAGACGGAATGCGTATTCTCACAGTTAGGCTTCTGGTATGGAGCACCAGGATCGCAGTAGAACACATAGACACCGAACTTCTCAATTTCTGACGGATTGGAAAATTCTGATCCATTATCCAGAAGCCATACAGCTGGCATCACTTTCTGGAATAGTTCCGCACCAAGAGATTCATACAGATGATTGACAATTGATGTAACAGATGCCGAATTGTTATGGTCTCTGAGAAAGGCAATCTGGAAGTCCCAGTTCGCCCATGTAAGTGTCAGAATGCATTTTCCTCCCTTTTTTCCTTCTACGCTGTCACCCTGCAGAACAGAAAAATCCGGGTGTTCTTCCATGAATTTCAGATAGTCTTCATAGGTTCTTCCGATCCGGCACTTCTTGTCAACTTTGACGATCTGTGCCTTTTTACTGCGAGGCTTCATGCGCACGGCACGGGGAAGATCAATCGGTCTTGCGGAGATCAGACCCTGATTGATCAGATTGTAGGCCTGCTTTTCGCTGATGGTGAAAACGTCCGGCTCATCGACAAAGATATGATGGACTGACTGCCCCATTTTCAGACGATCTGATAGAAGAGTATCAATCTCCTTCACCTCGTCCTCGGTCAATGTGAGACCAGAACGAGACTCCTTGCGGATTTCTCTGGCTTTCTTGTCCGCTTGATCGGCATAATACATGTACTTTTTCAGAGGACAGTACTTCTTCTTTATGCACTGATTGCATACATATGGCGGTGAATCCAGCTTCCTGCAGACTTCTTCTCCGTAGCTGCTGCATGCCTGATTGCAGTTCTGTTTTCTGCAATGATTGCATTTCTTGTCTCTGCAGATACCTGACTGACCAGGACAGATTCCGGATATTGAACAATCCCGGCGATGAATACATCTGTTGGTATGTCCGACTCCGTAAGTGTTTACGAGCGTGCGATACTGCTTTACTTCTCTGCCAACAGAAGAAGCAGACATTCCGAGTTCATCAGCTATTTTTGCAAAGGAAAGACCATCAGAGAGATTCTTCTGAAGCGTAATACGCTTATCCAGATCAAAACGACGATAAGCTGCCATAGACAGTTCCTCCAGTTCTATCGTTAGATGGCAGTAATCTGGCTGATATCTAAATGTTAAAGGAAGAACCGTTTCAGATCTACTTAATGCAAGCCCTTTATAACTTCTTGTTCAGACATACTTAATGCAATACTGGGGTTGCGTTAACTTTTACAAGTGAAGGTGATGAAACTTTTCTGTTTTTTCTGTTGTTTTCCGAATTCCGTTATGATAATATACATGAGCAGTCGCTCTGGCGAGTTGGTGAAGCGGCTTAACACACCGCCCTTTCACGGCGGCATTCACGGGTCCGAATCCCGTACTCGTCACCATATGGTTTTAGGGGTGTCGTACAATGGTAGTACATCGGTCTCCAAAACCGCTAATGGGAGTTCGATTCTCTCCACCCCTGCCTTAACTGGAAAAGTCGAACACGATTCAGCGAATGATGTGCGGCTTTCCCCAGATAACACTGTGCCTCGTATGAGGCTTTTTTTTGCGTTCTCAGAAGAAAACAAAGAGGAGGAACCGCATCCCCCGTTCCTCCTCTGTTCGTATTCAGGCTGCTTTCTTCACATCCTTGAACTCAGTGCCATTGGTCAGCACTACAATGACCGTGTCCGGATGGCCGGCTGCCTTGATCTTCTTCCGATCAAACTGGAGCAGTTCCTGACCAGCCTTGACTTTGTCGCCCTGCTTGACGAATGCCTTGAAGCCGTCGCCATTCATATTGACGGTATCCACGCCGACATGGATCAGCACCTCCATACCGGTATCAGATTTGAGACCGACCGCATGATTCGTCGGGAATACCATGACCACTTCGCCGTCAAACGGTGCATAGACCACATCATCACTGACTTCAATTCCGATTGACGGACCCATCGCTTCGCCGGCAAATACTGCATCCGGGATTTCAGATGCCGGAATGATCTTGCCATTGACCGGAGAAAGAACGACACCTGCTTCTGTGGTGATTGCGGTTTCCTTCGGAGCTTCAGCCTTTTCGAACGCTGTCTTTTCAGCCGCTGTGCCTTCTGCTTCGACTGCATCAGCCTCAGCATCTTCTTTCCAGAGGATGTTCGTCAGAACGAATGCCAGGCCTCCGGAAATCGCAAGAAGAATCGTATAGACCAGCGGATTGTTGATCGTGAGATAGCCCGGGATTCCGGTTACGCCATATGCCGTAGCACCGATTCCGGAGAATGCCGCAAACAGCGAGCCGACTGCGCCGGCGATCATAGCCGCGATGAATGGCTTGAAGAGACGCATATTGACACCGAAGATAGCCGGTTCCGTGATTCCTAACGCTGCCGAGAGCGAAGACGGAACTGCAACGGACTTCATCTTTGCATTCCTGGTCTTGAGACCTACTGCCAAGCAGGCACCGAACTGTGCAAAGTTCGCTGCCGAAGCGATCGGCATCCAGGTATTCAGACCGCCGGCTGCCAGCATGCCTGCTTCGATGATGTTATACATATGATGCAGACCCATGACGACCGTCCACGGATACAGCGCCCCCATTGCCGCAGCCCCGAACGGATTCTTGACCAGCACCTGCGCACCGGCAAGCACCCAGTTCTCAAGCTGTGCGAAGATCGGGCCGATGACGATGAACGTCAGCAGGGCCGTGACCAGCACGGTGACCAGCGGAACCACGAAGAGGTCGATCATTTCCGGGACCTTCTTATGGAGCCACTGCTCCAGCCTCGACATGAACCATACCGATATGATGACCGGAATGACATGTCCCTGATAGCCTACCTGACGGACTGAGAGGCCGAACAGATTCCAGGTCGGAATCGCGCCTTCATAGCTTGCGACAGCCCACGCATTCACCAGGTTGGAATGAATCATCAATAGACCGATGACCGCACCCAGATACACGTTGCCGCCGAAGACCTTTGCCGCAGATACTGCAACAATAACCGGCAGATATGCGAACGCGGTATTCGCTACCATATCCAGGAAGTTATACCAGTCGCTTGCCGCAAATCCCGGAATCGCCTTGCCGAGTGCTTCAACAAGACCCATCATGAGACCAGAAGCTACGATCGCCGGCAGAATCGGAACGAATACATCGCCCAGTGCTTTCAGCATCTGCTTCCAGACCGGCATCTGCGCTGCCGCAGCTGCCTTCACGTCTTCTTTGGTCGCCGCTGACAGACCCGTGATATCAAGGAATTCGTCATATACCTTATTGACGGTTCCTGTTCCGATGATCAGCTGAAGCTGACCATTGGAAGAGAAGACTCCCTTGACGCCCTCGACATTTTCGAGTGCTTTGACATCAACCTTGCTGTTATCCACAATTGCAAGGCGAAGCCGTGTTGCGCAATGTGCTGCTGAAGCGATGTTGTCTTTTCCGCCCAGATGGCTGTAAATCTCTTCCGCGCACTTCCGATAATCCAATGCCATACCCTTTACTATTCTCCCCTCGTTGCTTATAATCCGCTTCCGTCCAGAAGCCCGAGTATCTGAAATCCCTTTTCAAGCCCGTCTTCCTCTACAGAAGGAACTACCACATTGCTGATCTTCTTCAGAGCCTCTGCTCCATTCGCCATGCAGACAGATGTTCCCACCGTCTGAATCATGGTCAGATCATTCATCGAATCGCCGAATCCATACGTATCACTCAGCGGTACCTTCAATGCTTCTGCGATCTTACGGATCCCGGTCCCTTTATCAAACGCACGATTGATCAGCTCTCCATTCTGACAGCTCCCATGTGCTCTGACTTCCTGGATCACGAAATCAAATTCATCTCCGAGCATCCGCTTCGGTTCCTCCAGCTGTGATGAATTCTGACACATGATCACAACCTTATATACGGGTGCTCCGTCATATTCTTTCATCGGCCGGATCGAAAGCGACTCTGATAACGCTTTCCGCCACCGTTCGATTTCAGAATTGTCCGCATCCGCATTCTTCAGGAAGTCGCCGAGATTCTCATCTCCATAGGTTGCATTCTTCGCTTCAATCGTGCAGAATACTCCGTTCTTATGAAGTACTTCCAGACTTCTTTTCAACTGTTCATCTGTCATCGGATGATCATAGATCACCTTGTCATCCAGTGTGACATAGCCGCCAGCCGAAGCCACCATGCCGTCAAACGGATACTTCAGTAACGGTTTCAGCATGGCATAGTTCCGTCCTGTGCAGAGAAACACCAGATTTCCGAGATCTCTGGTCCTGCGGATTGCCCGCAAGGCACTCTCTGGCGGAACATTGGATCCAGCCGGAGTCAGAGTCCCGTCAATATCCAGGAAGATTAGTTTCATTCGCTTCCCCCTATTCAATTCAGGCAGACACCGAAGCAGTCTGCCGTTTCTGTTTACCATAATTATACGTTAGGAAGAAAGCCCTTACACTCAGAAAAATTGAATTTCGGTACAGAAATTTCTGATGGCGAAACAAATCGTGAAAAAAAGCAGCGGCAGAGAGAGAAAGTTTTCTCCCCCGCCGCTGCTAGTTCAATGCCTTATTCTTTCCTGCGGCGATCCGCTGCCTGCGCAGCAATCAGAGCGATCAGAAGGATCACCATGCACACGACAGCGATGGTCTGGATCGAATTGCTGGAATTCGTTCCCAGAACAACAGAGCCATCCGCATCCGTTACCGGAACCAGCAGGTCTCCATTTCCATCACGGGAACAGAGCACCGGCGACATATCAGCCTGTGAAACTGCATAGACATTCGCTGCACTCTGCAGGGAAGCCGGAAGCTGATCTTTTGCAATCCGCACACAGTACAGATTATCGGAATTCAGAACTGCTGATGAAGCAGAAAGATCAAAGGCGGCAGTATTCTTTTCCTTGATTCCGAGGTCTGAAGAAGTCAGCGCATTGAGCAGACCGCTGTCTGCGGTTTCAGAAGCAGCGGCTTCTGCATCGGCAATCACTGTGATTCTTCCATCACCATAAGGATTGCTGTAAGTATCAGGAACCTGCTCATTCTCCAGCGACTTGAAGAAGCTGCACATCAGCTCTACATCAATGACATTGTCATCTCCGTTCACGATGGCCTCATCGTTCTGGAACATTGTCATGCCATCGCCGCACTGCGTGTAGTAGTAATCATTGATCACCAGCAGGTATTCCTTTTCCAGATCCAACGGCTCGCCGCCGATCAGCACATTGTTCACGCGGTAGTCGCCGTTCTCATAGGAACCATCTACTCCTAAGAACATTCCCTGGCTGTCTTCCGAGACTTTGCTTTCTTTCGACAGATCGATCTGATAGCTCAGATTTCCGCCGATCATGAAGCCGCCGCATTCTTCCGGAGACTTCCGTGCCCCCATCTCCAGGCAGTCGACAATCTGCTGTCCGGTTGCCTTGATTTCCGTCACATGGGTATACCACGGGAAGACCGTGAGCACGCTGGTATAAGTCACATCTCCTGCCAGGATATCTGCGCGGATTGATCCGCCATTGAGCAAAGACAGATCTGCCGGCTCAAACCCATCCAGATTGCTGGATGCCCAGACATAGCCATCGGTCAGGAAGTCTGCCATATTGCAGTCACGGGTTCTGACCAGCCGCACGCTGCTGTCCGATGGATCATAGATCTTCAGATCATAATCCGTATGTCCGACCACTTCCGCCAGATATGCATACTGATCTTCTACTGCAGAGACTTCCGAAGCCATGTTCTGATAAGCTTCGCTGCTCTTCTCCTCATCCGTGATCGTATCAATCAGATGGCTCTCTGCTGCACTGATCTTTCCATCCGCAACCGTCAGCTTCAGGCAGCCGATATTCTCCAGCTTGGTGCCGGTGCTGGTCAGAAGAACTTCCTCGCCATCTTTGTTCTCAATCTGTTCGCCTGCAATGACGGAATGCGCATGACCGTCCAGGAACACATCGATTCCATCTGTATTCTCGATAATTTCCGGACTGGACCAGCCATCCGTGACACCCTCATCGCCGATATGCCCCATGACGATGACATAATCCGCTTCGGTTCTTGCCTGATCAACCGTCTTCTGAATATAGGCATAGAAGTCTTCCGGAGTATCCGCATTGAACGTGTACTTATACGTCTGTCCGTCATCTTCCATGAAGTACGTCGGAGTTCCCTTGGAGATCGACTCCGGAGTATCCAGACCGACAAACGCGATCTTCACGTCGCTTCCGTCCACTTCAAAGTCCTTTACTTCATAGCCTTTGTCAAAGACGAAGTTTCCATCCATATCTGTGAAATTTGCACAGATATACTCGAGACCAGGATGATTCTTCACTTCATCCAGGAACGTATCCACGCCGAAATCAAACTCATGATTGCCCGGTATGCACAGATCATAGCCAAGCTTCTCCATCAGATCCATGGACGCAGTGCCATCCGACAGCGTGTCGAACACTGCTCCCTGAATGGAATCGCCATTGTCTACCAGAAGAACTCCAGCCGCCTGTGCCTGTGCCTCTGCCCGGACTGCCGCAATGCCGGCATAGCCAAGCGAAGAAGAAGTTCCGGTCAGACCGGCATTGTCCGAAATTCCTCCATGCACATCATTCGTGTAAAGCACGATGATGTCAGAAGAACCGGCACCGATGTCCCCGAAGGTCGTACCTGCCGCCTGCACCGGCTGCAGACATAATCCGAAAGCCGCAGACAGCGCCAGCAGAAAACCAGCAAATCGTTTCATTATCTTTTCCTCCCATACAGAAATCACTGCAGGCAGAACAGATCTCTTCTCCTTTCTCTATGATGTATGTATTTCTGCACTGCAATTCTGTAAGTTCAGTATAGTTCTTTACGCAGAATTTACAATTGTCACATGGAAACAGAAAACGCTATCTGTACAGATAGCGCTCAGTTCGTATGCTTCGGTTTGATTCTCAATGGCTTGATCCGCTTCAGCACCAGTCCGGCAATGTATCCGGTCAGAATTCCAGCCGGAATGGATCCTAAGAAAAGATAAGGAAGCAGCACGGCAATTCCTGGCTGCATATAGAACAGCATGACTACGAACACCTGACCGACGGAATGCGCGATCGACATCAGCACCGACGTGAACATCAGCGAGGAATTCAGCCGGTCCAGAAGAATCAGCACCAGGCTCGAAAGCAGCACGCCGCCCGCACTGATCCAGAACGTGCTCCCGAAAATCGTTCCTCTTAACAGATTTCCAATGACTACCCGCATGATGTTGACGATGATCATATCCTTCACGCCAAGCAGGCGGATCGTGATCAGCGCAACAATATTCGCCAGGCCGATTCTCAGCACGCCGATGATCGGTCCGATATAGATGGACTCCACCAGGTTCAGCACGATCGCCATCGCACTGAGCAGAGCCAGATAGGTGAAATGGCGGTTCTTATCGATCGTCATTGTGCAGCCGACTCCTCCGGATAGATGATGATGTTATTCGGCAGGCAGGTGATCGGAATCGGATCATCCACCGATGCCCAGCCCATGCTTGCGCAGATATGGTTCGGGCATTTCTCATTGATGACTCTCCACCTGCCGTCCTTGACTTCCACCTGCAGTCCGCCAGTATCTCCGTCTACGGTATAAATCGCGTCCACATTCGGATCAAATTCCTGAACGATCGTATTTCCGTGCTGGATCGCGACCTTCGTCCCCGATGATTCTGCGGGAGTATTCCGGTTCAGCACGACCAGTGCAATCAGAGCTCCTGCCGCAATCAGGATCAGTATCCACAGTTCTTTTTTCTTCATAGTGAACGCATTATATCATCTCTCCACAAGGGAAACAATGATCGAGCTTCCCCTGAATCAATGCTCGTTTTCTGCCTTCAGAATCGCATCCATGCCCTCTGCATAGCCTGCCCAGCCATGGCCTTTGATCTGGGTGAGGCAATAAGGAGCCTCATAGGAAATATGGCGGAAATCCTCCCGGCTGCTGATATCGGTGATATGAACCTCTACCACCGGAACCGGTGCAATTGCTTTTACCGCATCTGCCAGCGCAATGCTGGTATGCGTATAAGCACCCGGATTGATCACCACTCCGAGCATATCTCTGAAGTATGCTTCCTGGATCCAGTCCACCAGATCTCCCTCATGATTGGACTGGCGGCAGTCTGCTTCAATGCCTCTTTTCCCGGCTTCTTCTTTCAGAAAGGCAACCAGATCCTCATAGCTCCCTTTCCCATACAGATTCTTTTCCCGGATACCGAGCATATTCAGATTCGGCCCATTCAGAACCATGATCTTCTTCATCTGTCAAAGCACTTCCTTCTCTCGGTAGACTGAATCATCTTCTGCTTCATGCCTTCCGTATCTTCCTCATCAATCATCTTCCGGAACGACTGCAGCTCCCTCTCGAACGCATCAATCTCGGCAATCAGATAATCTTTGTTCAGGATGAACAGCTCCGGCCACATATTCTCATTGATCTTCGCAATCCTGGTCAGATCCCGGAACGAGTCTCCGGTATACTGCGCCAGATGCGTACTGTCATTTGCATTCATCAGGCAGACCGCAATCACATGCGTCAGCTGCGACAGATAGCCGATCATCTGATCATGTTCTTCCGGGCTCAGCACCGCAATATGATGGAACTGCAGAATCTCAGCTAGCTGCTTTGCAGTTTCGATTGCCGATTCCGTATTCTCCTTCGTCGGCACAATCAGGAAATTTGCCTGACGGAAGCGGTTCGCATCACTGTACGCAATTCCTCTGAACTCTCTTCCGGCCATCGGATGGCAGGCGATATACTCCACATCCTTCCGGAGAATCCGATTCACTGCTTCGATGACCTTTCTCTTGACGCCAGTCACATCCGTGATCAGACAACCCGGCTTCAGTTCCTGCTGGTGCTCTTTGATCCACGAAACAAACACATGCGGATAAAGCGCAAAGATCACCAGATCACTTCCCCGTACCAGCGAAGGATCCGTGCTTCCTTCCTCAATCCATTCTTTCTTTCTTGCATACGCAACGGCTTCAGGGTCTGCATCAATGCCTCTCACCCTGTAACCCTCTCTGGCCAGACCTTCCGCGTAGCTGCCGCCCAGCAAACCAAGACCGACAATCGTAATGACCGTATTCTGTGTGATCATAGCTGTTCCACCTTCACGCCAGCTTTCTTCAGATCCTTAAAGAAATCAGGATAGCTCTTGCTGACGGCTTCTGTTCCCTCTATTGTAACCGGAGAATCTGCATTGCATGCAAGAACCGCAAGCGCCATCACGATCCGATGATCATTATGACCATTCAGAACGACACCTCCGGAGATCTTCGTCTTCCCGGAGATCTCAGCAGAGTCTTCCTCACTGTGCATGACTGCTCCGAGCTTCGTCAGTTCTTCTTCCATAGCGTCAATCCGATCGCTTTCCTTGATTCTTAAACGTCCGGCATGAATGAACTTCGTCACTCCTTCTGCCTGCGTCGCTGCGGCAAACAATACCGGTCCGAGATCCGGGCAGTTTTCCAGATCAATCACCGTTCCATGCAGAACAGAAGGTTCAGCGATTACAAGACCATCCATTTCCTTCAGACTTCCGCCCATCTTCCTCAGAATGTCCAGCATCGCATGATCCCCCTGCATGCTCTCCGGATTGATACCATGAATACATACCGGTTTTCCGGAAATCACGCCGAGTGCTTCAAAGAATGCCGCCTGGGAATCATCACCTTCTACCGTGCGCTCTGAAGGACGATAGCGCTGATTTCCGGGAATCCGGATCTCGAGTCCTTCATCATGAATCGTGATTCCGGATCCCTTCAGGATCTGCTCCGTGAGCAGCACATAAGAACGGGACTCATAAGGAGGAATGATCCGGATCACGGAGTCCTTCTCCGCGAGCGGCAGCGTGAACAGCAGGCCGGTGATGAACTGCGAAGAGACATCTCCCTTCAGCACATACTCCCCGCCCGGCACAGGTCCCTGCACCCGCAGGAATTCGTCCTTCTTTTCAAACAGCAGTCCTTTTTCACGGAACAGTTCCTCATAGACGGACTGAGGCCGCTGCATCAGCTTGCCATGCCCGGTGAATGTCACGACCTTTCCGGTCATCGCCGCAAGCGGAATCAGAAACCGCAGCGTGCTGCCCGATTCCCCGCAGTCAAGCACAGATCCCTCATACGAAGACCAGTCTCTGATTCCGGTGATATGAAGTCCGTCTGCCGCTTTCTCAGATCCTGCTCCGAGGGCCTTCAGACACCGCAGCGTCGCTTCGGTATCCTGGTTGTCTGCCACATGATGCAGCATGGAAGTTCCTTCTGCTAATGCAGCAGAGATCAGCACCCGATGCGACAGCGACTTGCTCGCCGGGATTGTCACTTCCCCTTCGGAAGTTCTTCCGGGGAAAATCCTCACTCTCATCGGATGCTTCTCCCGACCGCTTCTGCAACCTTCTTCGCACTAGTTACCAGATGTGCGAACTTTTCCGGTTTCAGAGACTGCGCACCATCTGACATTGCCTGATCCGGATGGTTATGGCATTCGATGATCAGACCATCGCAGCCTGCCGCAATCGCCGCCAGCGATACCGGCTCGATCAGCTTCCAGTCGCCGGAAGAATGAGATGGATCAATTACGATCGGAAGATGCGTCCTCTCCCGGAGAATCGGCACCACGGCAAGATCCATCGTATTGCGCGTGTACTTCTCATACGTGCGGATGCCGCGCTCGCAGAAGATGACATTCGGGTTGCCGCCGGACATGATGTACTCTGCACTCATGATCCATTCCTCGATCGTTGCCGACATGCCACGCTTCAGCAGTACCGGCTTCTTCGTATGTCCGACTGCCTTGAGCAGATCGAAGTTCTGCATGTTTCTGGCACCGATCTGCAGCACATCCACATATTCGACGAATTCATCGAGCTTATCTGCAGACATGATTTCCGAGACAATCGGCATTCCATTCTTCTGTCCTGCTTCATAGAGATCCAGGATGCCTTCATGGCCGAGACCCTGGAAGGAATACGGAGACGTACGCGGCTTATAAGCCCCGCCCCTCAGCACTTTCGCTCCTGCTTCATGGACTTCTTCGGCAATCTCTTCGACTTCCTTTTTTCCTTCGACTGCGCATGGTCCTGCCATCAGCACGATCGGCTGTCCGTTTCCGATCCTGATGCCATGGCCCAGATCCACAATCGTATCCTGAGGATGGAACATGCGGTTGGCAAGCTTGTAAGGAGCCTGCACACGCTGCACATTCTCAACCCATTCATTTGCCTGGATCAGACGTTCATCCAGTCTTGTCGTATCTCCAACCAATCCCCATACATTCCAGTTTTCTCCCTGGATGATGTTGACCTGCAGTCCTCTGTCTTCGAACTGCTTATGCAGCTTATCAATTTCTCCCTGCGGTGCGTTCTTCTTCAGGGTGATGATCATAATGTTTCCTCCATTGCCTTTCTGATCTGTTTCAAAGTATCTCCGACCGAGCCTGAATTCTCAATTCTGACATCTGCATAGCGTTCATAATAAGGTCTTCGTTCTTGATAGAGCGACAGAATATGTTCCCGATCAGAAGAAAGCGGGCGATCGCTCGATCCGTACAGCAGATCCACAGGACGGTCCAGCCAGAGAATCAGTCCATTCTCGGCTAATGCCTGCATGTTTTCCTTCCGCTTGATGACTCCGCCTCCGCAGGAGATCACACTCCCCATAGCTTCTTTCAGCGAATAGCAGAGACTGCTTTCGAGATCTCGGAAATACGTCTCTCCGCGTTCCTGGAAGCAGGTGCAGATCTTCATGCCCATCTCTGCTTCAATCACTTCATCCATCTCGATCCGCTTCTTTCCGGTTTCTTCGGCCAGCAGTTCTGCAATCGTCGTCTTGCCGGAAGTCGGCATGCCGATGAGCACGACGCTTCTTCTCTGATCATACAGAGACTTCATGCATGCAAGGATCTCTGCTTCCGGAATATGCTTGTCTGCAAACCAGCGATCAGCAGCTGCCGCCTGGCGGACGAGCATCTCGAAACCCCCGCAGGTCACGCATCCCTTCAGCTTCGCTTCAAACAGGAACTTCGTCCGCAGCGGATTGGCAATCACATCCACGGCATACTTCAGATGGTCAAATACCGAAGGATCCGCCGGCATCAGTTCATCATGCGGCTTCATGCCAAGCGGAGTCGCATTGATCAGGCACGCATACTCCGAGGCATGATCAAGCAGTTCCTGCATCGTGATGGATCCGGGACTGTGCTTGCGGCTCGTCACGCAGAAGTCTGCGCCAAGCTGCTTCAGTGCACACCGGATCGCCTTGGATACTCCCCCATCGCCGATCACGGCAGTCTTTCCGTTCTTCACATCAATGCCATGAGCCATGATCATATCCCGGAAGCCTTCGACATCCGTATTGTGACCGATCAGCCTGCCGTTCTGATTCACGATGGTATTCACTGCTCCGGCTTCCTGTGCAAGCGGATCAAGCTCATCCAGATACGGAATGACTTTCTGTTTGTAAGGGATGGTCACATTCAGACCATCGAATTCTTTCTTTTCCAGAAACGGTCCGAGTTCTTCTTCCTTCAGCTCGATCAGCGAATAGCAGTCCTGCTTCAGAAAGAAGGAATGAATTTCCGGTGACCAGGAATGACCAAGCGGATAGCCAATCAGTCCGAGTTTCATCATTCTTCTCCTTTCAGCCACTGCCGGCCATGGGCCGATGCAAGCATATCGGCCAGCGTGATGGCAGTCATTGCATCCACGACCGCTCTTGCCCGATGGATAATTGCCGGATCATGTCTTCCGTGAATCTCAATTTCCGTATTCTCCATCGTTCTGAAATTCACGGTTTCCTGCTTTCTTGCGATCGAAGGCGTCGGCTTGATCACCGTCCGGAAGCGGATCGGCATGCCATTGGTGATACCACCGTTGATACCGCCATTATGGTTGGTCTTCGTCACGACCTTTCCTTCTCTGATCTCAAAGGCATCATTTGCCTGGCTGCCATAGAGTTCTGCAAATCGGAAACCTTCTCCGAATTCCACGCCCTTGACAGCAGGAATGGAGAACATCGCTGCAGACAGATCACTCTCCGCAGAACAAAACTCCGGCTCGCCGATGCCTGCCTCCATGCCGAGGACCACCGTCTCGAGAATGCCGCCGACTGAATCAAGCGACTCTGCAGCCTTGCGGATCTCCTGCTGCATCTTCTCTCCGGTTGCTTCATTCAGTACCGCAAAGGCTCTGCCGTTCAGAAGTTCCATCTGTTCCTTCAGAGATCCTTCTGAAAACGAATCATCTTCAATGCCATGGAGCGAAGCAATATGGGTTGCGATCAGAATGCCGTGACCTGCCAGCATCTGTCTCAGGATCGAGCCCGCTGCCACAATCGGTGCCGTCAGCCTGCCGCTGAAATGACCGCCCCCTCTGGTGTCCTGGAAGCCGTGATAACGCATCTCTGCGGTATAGTCCGCATGTCCCGGACGAGCAAGATTCTCGAGCGCCGAATAGTCTTTCGAACGGACATTCGTATTGGCAATCAGAATTGCCAGCGGTGTTCCTTCCGTAACTCCGTCTTTCACTCCTGAAAGAAACTGCACTTCGTCTGCTTCATGTCTGCCTGTGGAAATCGCACCGACCGCTCTACGCTTGTCCATGTCCTGCTTCAGCTGCTCTTCATCAATGCGGAAGCCGGAAGGAAGTCCATCGATCACGCATCCGATTGCCGGCCCATGTGATTCTCCGAACAGCGTAACGGTCACTTCATTGCCGAATGTATTCTTCATAGTCCGATTCCCTCCCGGATCTCTTCCTGATTCCATTTCTCGAGATGGCCTTTGCCGAGCTCATCGACCTGAACGATCGTGATCGTATCATGATCTGCTTTCTTGTCATTCTGCACGAGCTGACAGATTTCCTCACGATCTGCATCGCAGGACTGCGGCAGATTCAGCCGGGTGAGCACTGCTGATAATCTCTGCTTCAGTTCTGGATTTTTCAGAATCGTCATCATGCCCATGCCGACACATTCCCCATGCAGATAGCGGTTCATCTCGTAGTAGCTTTCATATGCATGTCCGTAGGTATGTCCGAAGTTCAGCAGCATCCGTTCGCCGTTTTCTTCTTCGTCGTGTTCCACGACCTTGCGCTTGACTTCCAGGGAGCGATAGATGATTTCATCGAGGTGATCCATATAATCATCGTGTTCAAACAGAGCAAACAGTCCAGGATCATGCGTCATGCCCATCTTCACTGCTTCGGCCATGCCTTCCGACAGAAGCCGCGGGCTAAGCGACGAAAGTACCTCCGGATCTGCCAGCACCACCGACGGCTGCCAGAATGCACCGACGCAGTTCTTGATGCCATCGAGATCCACTGCCGTCTTCCCGCCGATCGAGCTGTCAACGATCGACAGCATCGTCGTCGGAATATTCACCCAGCGGATTCCTCTCTTATAGGAAGCTGCGCAGAATCCGGCCAGATCTCCGACTACTCCGCCGCCCAGTGCAATCACGACATCCTTTCTGGACACATTCTCTTCCAGCATCCTGGAAAGAATCCCGGACCACTGGGCGATGCTCTTGGACTCCTCGCCATGCGGCACCACGATCATAGGCGATTGCGGATACTGCTGCTGCAGCAGGTTCCGCCATTTCTCCGGAACCCCGGTATCGCTGATCAGCACCGGCTGTCCGCATTCGCCGATCACTTCCTTCGCCCTTGCAAGAACCCCATGTTCCAGAATAATCGGATAATTTCTCTGTCTGGTATGTACTTCAATCTCCATCGTTCGATCTCCCCTGAAAAGAAAAACCACAGGACATTATCCTGTGGCTCAGATCGCTGTGTTCTCTTTACCATTCAGATAATGCCTTCACGCAAAACGGGCCATTATCTGAATGACCCTGACTATCTAAAGGTAAAGTAATAGTAACCGTGCATCGTTCTCATAAATATACCGGGAATATTTTACCTCTCCCGAAGCAGGATGTAAAGAGCTGAAAATCAAATGAAAATTATTTCAATATTGTGAATCTGCTGCCCGGTAGCACCCGAGAATCTTCAGATCCAGACTGTGTTCCTTCAGTTTCAGCAGTGCCGTTTTCACAAACGGATCATTGCGATTGCCCTGGAAATCCAGATAGAACCGGTAATGGAAAGGCTCCGAAGGAATCGGCCGCGACTCCAGCTTCGTCACGTTGATATCCGCATAGCTCAGAATCCCGAGCGCATGATATAGCGCACCCGGCTCATGATTCACCGTCAGGATAATCGAGATTTTCGTGCCATCCTCCGGTTCTTCATGAATCGCGCTCATGAGCAGGAATCTCGTCATGTTCGTATGGCTGTCCTGCACATCTTTCTGCAAGGATACCAGCTGATAGTATTCCGCCGCCCGGCACGAACCAAGGGCAGCCTTGGAATGATCGCCGCACTCTGCCACATGATGAACAGCTGCAGAAGTATCCTGCCAGGCAATTGCCTGAATTCCCGGATGAGCTTCAAAGAACCCGCTGCACTGGCTCAGTGCTTCCGGATGGCTGTATACTTCCCGGATCTCTTCGATCTTCGTTCCCGGAACCGCAATCAGATCCTCTCTGATCGGAACAACGGTCTCTCCGACCGCATGAACGTCATGGCTCTGAAACAAGTCATACGTTCTCGCAATGACGCCGGTCGTCGTATTCTCCACCGGCAGCATCCCGTAGTCGAGCACGCCTTTCTCGCAATCTGCGAGAATCTCCGGGAAGCTGCGGTACCCGCAAAGCTCGATGTCTCTTCCTGCAAAATATTTCATCACAGCGATCTCGCTGAACGTTCCGTGATTCCCCTGATACCCGACTCTGACTGTCATTGTGCATCTCCTGTTTCTGAAGCTGGTATAATTCTAATATGCGCCGCAAGTCCGTTCAAGAATCGATCCTTTCGCTCAGCCGCTGGCTTGTGCCGGTCCTGTTCGTGCTGCCATTTCTGCCGGATCGTTTCATTTCCTTCAACTATACCGGGCTCATCAATGATCTCCGATACCGTTCTCTGTTCTTTCTGTGCGAAGTTCCTTGCGGCATCATCGAATTCCTGCTGCTGTATCAGGCGGGTTCAGGCCTCATTCCTCACTGGGGAAGACAATGTCTCTTTTCTCTCTGCCTGATGGTCCTGATGGTATTCACCCCATATCAGAAAGAGGAGAGCACGCTCTCCTCGCTTCATCTGATGCTGGCATGGTGTTTCATGATCCTGCTGAACTGGATGCTTTATCAGACAGGATGGGATCATCCGAAGATCCGCATGCCTTACCTCATCGGGTCCTTTCTTGCCGCAATGATTTCCCTGACAAGCAATTCCATTTGCGGGCTGGCAGAGGTTATTTATGCATGCATGGTAAATCACTGCCTCAGGATCCTTGTCCTGGAACGAACCTGAATTCAGAACTTCCCGCTTCGGACCGTACTTCCATGAGACGTTCCCGAAGAGTCTGAGTTCCGGGAAGGCTTTTCGATCTTCCGCCGGGATACCGTCGTATTCACAAACTGATCCGACTGTCCTCTGAGCGCCAGACTGCCGGCACAATAAGCAGCTGCTGAACGATTCATGGCAACCGACTTCATGCGTTGCTTCAGGATCAGGCAGACTCCGAGGGAGATTCCTGCAGAAATCGCAAAGATCAGAAGAATTCCTGTCCAGAGCGGACGTTTCACCGGATGATTCTCTGAAGCCAGGCTCAGATAGCGATCGCACTCCGAGAGATAATCATTGAATCCCGATGCCCACTGGTCCTCCTTCAGATCATCCAGAAACTTCGCTTCCAGCTGATCCAGTCCATAGGAGGTAAATGCATAGTCTGCTTTCGGACCATTCGTCAGCAATGCATATTCCCTCTCCTCCATGCTCAGCAGGAGCAGAATTCCATTCCGATCTGTTCCTTCTCCCAGACCATAACGCTCATGATAGAGCTCATCCGCCATTTCCTCGACTTCGCCGCCTGAAAGGGAAGGCAGCGTCACAATATAAACTCCGAACTGATAGCGTTCCGAGATGTTTCCGGCATAGTCTTCAAGGGAAGCCAGCTGGGTTTCGCTCAGAATGCCGGCCTCATCGAAGACATGCATGCCTGCAGCCGGAAGCGGCAGAATCAGGAATACGAATCCTGCCAGAATCATCATCAGCATCTTCTTCATCTGCATCGCCTCCTACCTCAGAAACAGCAGCGACAGGATCGCTGTCAGAGAGAATGTCAGTCCTGCAAAGGTTCCCCAGAACTTCGTCGGACTGATCGGAAGATCGCCGACCATCTTTCCCGTCTGGCCATTCATCATGAACAGATAGTCCTTCCCATTCCACTTCGTATTCAGAATCCATACCGGCAGCAGCGCATAATGAACTTTTCCGCGCTGCAGATGGATGGTTTCAGAAATCCGGGAATAGGAAGAGTAGCCCGTCACACTCCCTGCCAATGCATCGGAAAGCGAATTGGTGCAGCGCTGGTCCGCCCGCTTTTCGCATTCTTCTGCAGGAACATCGAACTTATCGGCAAGATAGCCTGGCAGATAGGCATTCGAGAAAGGCTTCAGATCTTCATAGTGGAACGGCTCCACTGATTCCATGTAGTCATCCTGCATCTTCCTGGATCCATCTGAGGGAATCTTCTCAAACGGCAGACTGCCGCTTCGGAAGACGTCATAATGGTCAGTTTCCGTGATTTCATAATCTCCCTGCGTATAGGTTCTGACCCTTCTGCCTTCATAACGGGCGGAGCCTTCTGCAGTTCCGTCAAAAAGCCAGAATGGCACATAGACTCCCTGCACCTTGCTGATATGGTTCCCAGCCGTGAATGCACCCGGCAGAAAAGGCCTTCCCCGGTAATGCTGGCGCAGAGCATTTTCCGCCTCCTTGCGGGCCATCTTGAATGGAATCACATAGTCCGGCTTCAGTCCTCCCGCAAACTGGCCCGGCACGATCGTCGGATTGCCGCAGTACGGGCAGCAGGAAGCAGCCGTCGTCTCATCTGTGACAAGTTCCGCGCCGCAGGATGGGCAGCTGTATGCACGCATGCCGGATGTCTCCGGCCCCC
Organism: Anaerolactibacter massiliensis; assembly: GCF_900290205.1. Taxonomy (NCBI): domain Bacteria; kingdom Bacillati; phylum Bacillota; class Erysipelotrichia; order Erysipelotrichales; family Erysipelotrichaceae; genus Anaerolactibacter; species Anaerolactibacter massiliensis. The sequence continues at coordinate 1,698,841 of NZ_OLMH01000002.1, forward strand.
ATTCTGTCATTCCGGAAGTATCCCAGCCTGCACTTTCCATGGCTTCTGCTGCTTTTTCATTCTTTTCCGCATACAATGCCTCTATTTCTGAAGGCTCATATGCACATCCGCAGTAGTCGCACTCCAGCTTTCCGGAAGCACCGCTGTAATGCAGCGGTCCGCCGCAGGCAGGACACTGATAGTTTGTAATCTGTGATGCCACCTGGATCCCTCCTTTCTTACATGCTGCGTTCTGCTCCGCACGCCTCGCAGAATTTTCCCTGGTTGACTTTTCCGCAATACGGACAGGTCCAGAAAGGATTTCCAGCCTCTGGCGCTGAAGAAGGAGCGACCGGCTGAGGAACTGCTGCAGAACTTCCTGGCTGTGTGCTCAATGCCTTCCGGATCTCTTCCGCCATCTCTTCGTAATGGCGATAGCGAGGGCTTTCTGAAAGCACATTTCCGGAAAATCTTCTTCCGTTTTCCTGGAACGTCACTTCCTGCTGATTGAGATCGAACTCCATCTCGCTGAAATACGGATTGCTGACATAAATGGTCATTCTGAAATCATAGCTGTATTCATATCTAGGAGGATTGAAGCTGACGCTCTTGTCTCCTACCTTTCTGAACATCTCCCGCTTTGATTCGTCCACGGAAAGATTTGTTCCGGTCACATCAGACAGATTCAGAATGTCCGGATTATCCTTTTCAAGATCCGCGGCAGAAGTCACTGCAAAGGTCCTCGCCGCAGAATCTATCAGCACTTTCTTTCCTTCTCCGATCACGCGATCCGGATGGAAGTTCCTGACCTTCTCCTTGTTCTGTTCCCGCCATTCCAGCTGCTTTCTGATCTCTTCCACGGTTTCATTCTTCCGATCGCGGAACCATGGCGAAAGCTTTGATGCACAATCCTTGCATAGATTTCCATCCGCAAGTTTCCGGTTTCCGAGAAGTCCGATTTTTTCTCCGCAGATATCGCAGTATTTCTTGTCAAATAATCCCATCGCTATTCTCCCCACTTTCCTTCATAAATTACCGGCTGACTGCTGCCACACGGATATGCTTCAATCGCATCCAGATATCCGTCTGTTTGCGGAATGCTTTCCCGCCGGAACAGAAGCCGGGAATACGGTCCGATTTCTCCATCATCCATGGGCAGAATCTCACCGGTTTCAATCACATACCGGACATTCCAGATCCCGATTTCTTTTCCGTCTTCCATGATCTTCACCGTGTCATCTTCAAAGATCAGCTGATCAGAGGAATCAGAATCCTGCTTCACCCAGGTGTAATCAGGCAAGCTCTGATTCCATTCTTTCACCATTCCCGGCCCATCCAGGATGAATGGCTTTGCGCATCCGGTGCTGACAGTCAGAAACAGTCCGGCCAGCATTCCCTTCAGAACGTTCTTGTCAGGTCTTAATGTATGCATTGTTTCAGTCATGAAGCTTGAAACCGCATTCCGGGCAGAACTTCGGCGGGGCAGAAGGATCTTTGATCTTCGCACCGCAGCTCGGGCAATTCGTCAATGCCTCCGGTTTCTTCGTTCCGCACTCCATGCAGAACTTTCCGGTATTCACTGCTCCGCACTGCGGGCATTTCCAGCCATCCTGCAGAACCGGTTTCGGAGTGCCGCATTCCGGGCAGAATTTACCGGAAGCCGTACTGCCGCACTTCGGGCACGTCCAGCTGTCTGAAGACGCTGCTGGTGCAGGTGCGGCCTGCTGCTGTGCAGCGCCCTGCCGGAACAGCTCCGCTGCATTGACTCCTCCGGCTGCTGCAGCCATGTTCACTCCCATGAAGCCCATCGCGGCGCCATTGGCATTTTTCGCCGCATCCTGCATTGCCTGCGCTTGTGCACCGACCAGCGTCGCAGCAGCGAGATTCTGATTCGTATAGGCAGCATTTCTCTGCATCTGCTTGATCATCTGCTCATCTTCTTCATCTGCCTTCACTGACGAAACCCCGAAGGAAACAATCTCCAGGCCGCGCAGCTGCTTCCACTTCTTCGTCAGCACTTCGTTGAGGGCTTCCGAAAGCTCGGTCGTATGCCCGGGCAGTGCAGAATAGCGGATTCCTTCTTCAGAGATCTTCGCGAAGGCAGGCTGCAATGCGGTCAGCAGTTCGCTCTTCAGCTGTCCGTCAATCTGGTCCCTGGTATAATCCTCCGAAACATTTGCGCAGACATTCGTATAGAACAGGACCGGATCCGCAATCCTGTAGCTGTACTCCCCGAAGCACTTGACCGAGATATCAAGATCAATTCCTGCCCGCTGATCCACCACCCGATACGGAACCGGATTCGGCGTTCCGTATTTATTTCCGGTGATTTCCTTGGTATTGAAGAAATAGATGCGCTGGTCTTTCGGTGCTTCGCCGCCGAACGTGAATCGTCTGCCGATGTTTGCAAAGGTATCCTTGACCGCATTGCCAAGATCACCGGTAAACAGGGAAGGCTCAGTGCCGGAATCGTAGACGAACTCTCCTGGCTGGGCGCAGATTTCCGTAACCTGCCCCTGATCTACCAGCAGCATGCACTGGCCATCCGCCACCGCGATCACGGATCCATTCGTGATGATGTTCTCATTGCCCTTGTAATTTGACGATCTGCCAGACACGCGCTTCTTTCCCTTTGTCACAAGAACATTGTTCGGAAGCGACTCGCAATAGAAATAGTCCTTCCAGGAATCTGCCAGAACTCCGCCTGCTGCGCCGATTGCCGCCTGAATTAATCCCATACCCTTTTCTCCTCTCTTTCTCTTTCGGGTAACACTTAATGATGCACCGGCATGCGTATGCCGGAAAGAATACTGGAATACTCATAGAGGTTCCAGGCATTCCCATTCTGTTTCAGAGTCACCGGACGCGGCGAATCCGCTCCGGCCGTAGCAATGAAGAATTTACTGTATCCTGCTTCGGCAGGATGCGTATCTTCAGTCAGTTCAATCGCATACGGAATCGCACTGATCTGAATTTTCATGATCTGCCTCCATCCGTGACTACGATTCTTCCTTCCACTTCTGCATTGAGTCCCTGATGCGTCGTCATGTATTCTTCAATGATGTGGTTCAGCGATACCGCCACCAGCCGAGGTTCCATATTCCTGCTTACTTCTTTCAGACTGACTGAGAACACCTGATCGAAATTCCGGAGATGATAGTCCTGCAGACCGATGGAGAATTCATCCTGATCGCGGATTTCTGCTCCATGGAAACGGAATTCCTCCAGAGCCCTCTTTCTGCGATCCCATAGAATCCGCATCCCGCGGGAATACTGATAGAATTCCGTATGACCGCTCCATGCTTCATCACGGAAGACATAGGAAACCATCCGCCTCAGCTGTTCTCCTTTCACCTTCAGCATCCACAGGCCGTCATCAAACGGCGTGTTCTCCTTCATATCCTGAAACGTGACAATCGGTCCGAGCTCCTCTTTGCGAATCGAACCAGAGCCAAGCACCATCAGATCAAAGGAGCTGCCTGCCTGCAGAAGATCTGCATACAGATTTCCGAGCTCGGTCTCCTGATTCCTCGAAGGATGTGTCAGCTTGCGTTCAAACGTCGTGATGACCCTGGAATACTTCGCATCTGTAGCACTCTGATACCGATTCAGAAGTTCCTGCATGGCCTCGTCCGGCACCGCCGTTTCCTCATTGATCGGCACACACTCCCATTTCATGTCAGCAATGCTGTTGGTATCCGTATCGCAGATCAGATCAAATCTTCCGATCTGGCCAGTGCCATGCCCGGCTTGGGCAATCCAGATTCCATTCACGAACTCCGGATGTTCCATGCTGGTGTGCGAATGCCCGCCGATAATCAGATCCACGCCATACTGCGGATCCAGCCGCTCGGCAAGTTCGCGGTCTTTCTCAATGCCAATGTGCGTGAGCAGCACCGTCAGATCAATATCGACCGTTCGATAGCTGTCCAGAATCAGTTCAATCTCATGGACTGCCTGTTCCACATCCACAAACGTTCCGACCAGCTTATCCTGACGCGTGACCCGGATCACTTCTTCCGTCAGCAATCCGATGAACAGAATCTTCATTCCATTCACTTCCTTGATGAGATAAGGAAGAAACAGTCTGCTGCTGTTCAGCGTTACGTAGAGATTCGCATTGATGATCGGGAAATTGGCACACTTCTCCAGAAACAATAGATGCGACAATCCGTAATCTACTTCATGATTGCCGATCGTCATCACATCAGGGTTCAGCTGATTGATCAGATCAATCGTGGAAATGCCACGGTATTCCTGATCGATGATCGACCCCTGGAACACATCTCCGGCAATTGCATACAGCACGTTCCGATCCCGTTTCCGCGACTCCTTCACATACCCTGAAAGCAATGCCAGTCCGCCCGTCTTTCTGCCATCCCTGACACCTGGAAGGAAGTCGCCATGCATGTCATTGCTATGAAGAATTGTCAGATGTTTTGTTTCCATGCCTCTCCTCCCATTCCATACGCTCCATCCGAAATCAGAATCCATCGGTCTGAATCCATGTCATAGTGATAGATCCGCTGCAAGGAATCCGTGCTCACGGCATACCACTCGATGACGGTCCATCTGTCCTTCCTCATTTCACCGACCGTGACGATCCGGCAGGTCTGCCCATCAATCACTTCTTCCGGCTCAGAAAAATCCACGCTCCTCTGATCGTTCTGCGCAAGCGCATCCCGGAAGGAAGAATCATCCATGTCATAAAGGGCATCAAAGAATGCCTGGTCCCTCACGGATCCGCCTGGCTCTTCAGAATCCCTGGTCAGAAAAAATCCTTCATAATCCGCAAGCCCGAACACATCAGGACCGCTGAGGTACGTAAGGAAAATACTGTTCAGATCGCTGCGCTGGAATCCGGATACCGGGGAATCATATCCTGGTTCGTTTTCTTTCGACGAAGCATAGATCAATCCTTCTGTGCTGACTCCGATCCGTTCCAGCCTGCCTTCATGAGAAGATTCCTGGCCATGATTGCTGCAGTACTCCTGCACATTCCCATCTTCATCAATGCTCAGCGAACCAGACCATGAATCCCAGGAATCTTCCCAGGTCTCTGCAAGAGAAACCGGAATGCTGAAAGGATGAATCTCATCCGCCAGGTCCACCCGGCTTCCATCCTGTCTGACCCCATAGATTCTTCCGTCATCAGGATCTGCCTCCAGGCTCAGAATGTCATTGTGACCATAGAGCGGTCCGCCGCAGATATAGGTCCCATACTTCATGCACCGGAACACATCGACGTATTCCACCGTATGGTCCTTCGTCAATAGAAACAGATACGGGATTCCGGAATCCGGTGCATCCTTCTGAAACACCAGATCGGTATATCTGCCATAGCACCCCTCAACCTCATACTTCTTGTTGTACTCAAACCCGTAGAGGGCCTTTGGCTTTCTGCTTCCGAATTCGGAGGAATACCAGATTTCCACGATTCCATCCGGCCTGCAGGAAGCATGGATAAACCCGGCTTCCGCTTCTTCTGCCTGGCAGACCCAGTCCATATCCGGGAAGCATTCCTGTTCCGCCCACATTCCTGCACCAGTGCTGTACACAGGGAGATATGCTCCGATGGTTCCATCTTCATCCAGATAGATCGACAGCAGATAGCGATTCCGGTCATAAGCCATTGCAAGCGTCTCTGCTCTTCTCAGCAGCATCTCGGCAATTCCCTGCTCGCTGTAATCCGGTTCAAACAGCGTGATCTCATCCTGGCAGAGCGCTGCTTCCCGTTCCAGCTCCCGAAAAAAGCGATCGGAAGAAATCCCTGCATACTCATCCAGCACCTCGGATGCGGTCATTTCCTGATCTCTGCTGAAATCGAAGAAATAGCTGTAGTGGCTGATATTCCCTTCCCAGTTTTCCTGAATCATGACAAGAGAGAGCAGACTTCCATACCATCTGCTTTCCCAGTCCAGCGAACAGACATAATCGGAAATATAGCCGGAGAATTCATCTTTGCCATACATGGAAAGCAAATGCTCATTGAATGCCTCTGCCCCTGGCTGATCGCTGAGCAGCTCAGGAACCCGATAATGATAATTTCCCTGCTGAAGCGTTCCGTCCATGCTCCAGGCTTCGCCAATCAGGGAGTCGTCATATGTTTTTACCGGGTCTGCCGGCGGCAGAACTCTCGCCGTGCTTTCCGATACGAATTGTGAATGCCCTGAGTCAGTGCATCCTGCAATCATCAGAATCCCTGCCATCAGGAAGAGGATCAGACGTTTCATGGCATCAGCCCTCGCCGCCAATCTTATATGGCATCTCACTGCCGCTTTCAATCAGCGGAAGATACCAGTCTTCATAAAAGTACGGACGATCTTCTTTCACGACATCGGACCAGTCAGTGCCCCATCGTCTCAGGATCACATAGTAGTCAATGCCGCCATCATCCACGGTGAACGACCCTCTGATTTCCAGGGTATCCGTATAATCGGACTCTCCCGGATCGATCATCCAGTCTGCATACTGCAGATCCTGATCCATGAAATATCCGCCTTGCGACAGCATCGTGCCATGTTCGCTGGTTCCGGTCATGGCGACACTGACTTCCGCATCTGAAATCGGGTCGGTCAGCGATCCGTATTCGTCATAGATCACCATGGCCCCCTGCAGGTCCTCATCCACTTCGATCACCGCAGCGCAATCCCACCAGCTGCCGATCAGTTCCGTATATTCGCCAGTCGCATCTTCAACCATCCACCATCCATACCAGCTTCCGTTCCACCATTCCTGCTGATCTGATTCATCCGTGCTGAGGCCGTCAAACACCGTGCTCTTCTGGTCCTGATACGGAGTGATATCCTTGGCAAGATACATCACGAGAGGCTCTTCCGAGCTGTCAGATGAAACTCTGATCTCCCCATTTCCGAGATCTTCAAACGCCATGTCCATCTCGGCAAAGTCCAGTTTTTTCTTTCCGAGATCAATCCGGAACGTATCCTGGTCCTCGCCCATGTACAAGGTTCCGCTGAGCCCATCCTCATTGATGATCATCCGGTATCCTTCCGTCATCTCAAGCATACTCAGGTCTCCGTAATTGAGCGTGAGCCCTTCTCCCTCAAGCTGATACAGATAATAGGTTCCTGCAAGACTCGCTTTTGGAGCAGCAGACCTGCCGGCAGATCCCTTCTGATAGTGATACGTGGTCCCGGAGGAATCTTTCACGATCAGAGCGTCATCCTCAAGCGTTCCGCCCAGCTTCTGATCAGATCCGAAGGAACGATAACTGCCGCTGAACTGATTGCCATCCAGCTGCCAGGCCAGATCGAATTTCATGTCATCCGCAGAAATGGTTCCGGATCCGTCTTTGACGAGCTCGATATACCCGGATTTTCCATCTGCTCCGGTAAGCTGATAGACGCCAGCCGCCTCGGCATTGCCTGCTGAACTGCCCGTGCAGGCAGCAAGCGTGAATGCAAGCACAGCAGATAAAAGCAGTCCGAGGAAACGAGTAAAGAATTTCATGACGTTCTCCTTTCCATGCAGAATCATGTATGCATCTTCATCAGAAGATGAGAGAAACCGCTTCTTTGTGCTATGATGAATTCAGCAAAAGTGACTCAAGCTTCATTCCCGTTCTTCTGTCTGTACCCGGATTGAATCATAAGTACGAAAACTCCGCGCCCCCCGAAACCTTTGAAAAGAGGGGAAAACCGCAAAAAGATCTGTATTTCTCTCAGAATTATCCAGGAAAGGAGTATTTCATGAAACGCTTGATCAGATTGGTGCTGGCCAGCACATTATGTTTTCCCGCTTCCGCCTGCAGCAAGCCCTTGCTGTCTCCAGATGATCCTGTAACGCTTGTGATGTGGCACGTCTATGGCGAGCAGGCAGGTTCTCCGATGGACCAGCTCATCGAAGAGTTCAATGAAACGGAAGGCATGGAGAAAGGCATCATCATCAGCACAGCCCGTCTGAGCAACGCCTACAGCATCGGCCAGGAACTCTCAGAAGCTCTTTCTGATAAACCAGGCGCGCCGGATATGCCGGATCTTTTTACCTGTCATATCAATGATGCGAAAAACATCGGTATGGACAATCTGCTGGACTGGAATGACTGGTTCTCAGAAACCGAACAGGAAGAATTCATTCTAGGCTTTCTCGAAGATGGAAGAATCGGCTTCCAGCTTGCTGTTCTTCCTTTGTCCAAGTCCACGCATGTCCTGATGGTCAACGGATCCGGATTTGCCCGCTTCCGGCAGGATACCGGGATCTCTCTTCAGAGTCTGGAAACCTGGGATGGTTTTTTTGAAGCAGCAGAGGCCTACCGCCAATGGTCTGATGGCACTTCGTTCTGCGCTTTTGACTATCTGCTGAGAGCAATCGAGCTCTATGCAGAAGAACAAGGAGCAGAAAACCTGTACTCCGATTCGGAATGGTATGACCCGGGAAATGAAATACTTCATGAAGCAGTGCTGCGATTTGCCAAGGAAATCGCCAGAGGAACTATTGTCATCTCAGACCGCTACTCCAATACGCAGATCATGACGGGAGAAGTGCTGTGCGGAGTCGGCTCTTCCGCGGCAATCCTTTACTATAACGATACCGTGACCTATCCGGATGGGACCTCGGAACCTATGGACCTTCAGGTGGTTCCCTTCATGCATGCAGAAACAGGCAAACCATTGATGACGATTGCAGGCGTCGGCCTCTGTGCCCGTAAGACTACGGAACAGAAAGCAGAGGCAGCCTCTGTCTTTGCCCACTGGCTGCTGGATCCTGATCGCAATCTCAGCTTTGTGACTTCTGCCGGCTATATGCCCGTGAAGAAGTCTTCTGCAGAAGCGATTCAGAAGGTGCAATTCTCTGACGCTGGCTATGGGAATCTGTATGAAGCCCTCGGGCAGATGACCCAGACCTATCAGGCCTGCTCAGAGCCGTCTTTCAAAGACTATTACTCAAAAGCGGAGCAATTCTACAATGCGGTGCGCAATCTGCAGCAGAGCGTGTCGGAAGAAACAGATCCGGACCAGTTTGCAGAACAGGTCTGGAATATCCTGATCACGATCCGATAGCCTATGTCCTTCTCTTCGATCGGAAAATCCCGGAGGTCTCTCCGCCGTGAGCTCTTTCTGAGCATGATGGTGCTGGCAGCACTTGTTTTATCAATGCTTTTGAGCTGCCTGTTCTTCTTCGGAAAGCTCAGCGATCCGAAAAAGAGAATTGCCGGAACTCTATCTCTCCAGCTCGACTTCTTTGAAAACTCCATGACCTCCTACTGGGAAAACCTGACCGTTATGGGCATCGATCTTTCAGAAGACAGCTCTTATCTGATTCAGTCCTATCTGAACACCCGGAATCTGACTCTCGATCATCTGCGGGGCACCGGCAGAGATGCCTATGATCTGCAGATTCTGCTGATCCGGGAACTCTCTGAAAAACTCCAGCAGACGGAATGCTCTGGCGGCTTCATCCTGCTGGATGATCCTCAGCATCCATCCGAACAAGTTCCCGGTATCTATATCTCAAAGGGACTGAGTGATCGTTCCGATCCTGAGCTTCTGCTGTACCGCGGCATCTCTTCGGCCGGCAAAAGCCAGAATGTCTATCCGCATCGGAAATGGGGAATGTATTTCCAGACGAATTTGATTCCGGATTACAGCAGCCTGATTCGTCCATCCAGCATGGTTGCAGACGAAGCGTACCAGATTTCCGGACCGCTATGCCTGTATGGAACCGATGAAGAAGTATATCTGCTGACGTTCCCGCTCAGGATCAATGATGAGATCTCCGGCTTATGCGGATTCGAAGTCAGCCGGCGTTTCTTCCGTGCTTCCAATCCCCAGCCAACCGAATTCCGCAGGCTGATCTGCACGATTTCCAGCAATGAGAAAAGTTCGCTGGACCTGGATATGGCCCTGGACTGCGGGAAGAATTATGCGATCCCCAATGGCACCTTCCGTGCGAAAAGCCTCCGCCAGGGCTTACATCTCTTCGAGGGCAGAAGCTCCTATGTCGGCATGCAGAGGACCATTTCCCTGGACAGCACCGAGGATCAGTATCTGCTGACCGCGATGATTCCGGAAGCAGACTTCAATTCCGAAGCTGCCAGAAGCTATACGCAGACCGCCATGATCATTTCCCTTCTGATTTTCTTCATCACGGTATCCTGTCTTTTCTTCAGCAAGAGCTATCTGAAACCGCTTCTGAAGGAAATATCCCATCTGAAAGAAACCGTCAGCGAAGAAGCCACCACCAGCTATCGCGAACTGGATGAGCTCTGCGAATTTCTGAGAACCCAGCAGATTAACCACAACTCTGCTCTCAGCAATCTGGAACAGGAAAAGCAGAAAGCCGAAACAGAGGCCGCACGGCTTGCATACCACCGGAAAACTGAGATTGATCCGGATGCCTACGAGATCTTCCTGAAAGGTCTTGCGGAACTGACACCCTCAGAAAAGAGAATTCTGAGCTTGTATATGGAGGATCTGTCAACGGCAGAGATCCTGGAGCAGCTCAGCATCAAGGAGAGTACACTGCGCTTTCATAATAAGAATATCTACAGCAAGCTAGGTGTCTCTTCCAGGAAGCAGGCAGTTCTTTATGCAAGAGTAGCGAAGAAGCAGGCAATGGAAGAAAGTCAGCGCAGAAAGCAATGAAACCGGAAATGAGTCTTTCCTGGTTTCGATCAGACTTCCTTCCCCTTGAGGCAAGCGATCGAAAAAGGTGCCTGGTATTCAGCCGGGCACCTTTGATCTTGTCCGAATGCTTATGCAGACTTCGTGCTCTGACAGAGCTCTTCTGAAAGTTTCTGAAGTATCTCGCGAAGCTCCCAGGCACCGGTTCCATCATGGTAATACCTTGCCAGTTCTGAACCTTCTCTCCAGGTGATCGTGATCGAGCTTCTTGTCTCATCCAGCAAGTCCGGCTGCGAGGTTTTCCAGGCAGGCAGTTCATAACTGCGTAAATAATCAGACAGCTCTTTCCAGCGATCAGACGGAATCAGCCTGCATCCTGATTCACCTTTTCCATCCCCTCAGCTGCTTGATCATGCCTGATAATTCGGCGCATCATAATAACTCCGCCAATCAATGCCGCCGCAAGAAAAGCAGCAGTATTCTCCTGTCACCTGCATGCATATCTGTTCCTTCGCTTCCTGTACCTGTCATGATATCTCTTGCTCATGTTTCTGAATCAGAAACCGCTCAGCCGGTAAATCAGCAGCTCATATGCAGATTCATCTGCCCGTTCTTCGGTCAGAGCAATCAGGATACTGCCATCCGGCATCAGGCATGCAGAACTGATCCATGGATATGCGGTTAAGAACAGCTCTTCATCGTCCACTGTTGCCAAGAGCGTCCCATCCGTTCCGTAGAACAGCAGGTTTCTCATATTGCCATCGAGAACGAGATACCCATTGGGAGTTTCAATCACATCCGTGATTGCCCCCATCCATCCCTCTTCATTCATATCTGTATTGCCGAATTCATACTGCTGATTTCCATCCGTGTCAAAAACCCAGACAGCAACATTTTCCTTATCCTCAGAAGTTCCTGTGATGCAGACATGATTCTCGGAAATGAACCCTTTGGTCGTCTCTTCTGCTGATCTCAGTTCCCAGTCTTCAATCTGCGCAGTTTCTCCATCGATCATGACTTTCCGCAGCGGCTGTCCGAAGAAGGAACTGATGCCCCAGGTTCCGTTTGGATGAACGAGTGCCCGATCCACGTCTTCAATCCTTCCGGTGACCTCTCCCTGTTCCATGATGAGCATCTGTTCCATGAATCCCGAAACATACAGTTTCCCATTACGATCAGAAGACAGTTCCTCGTAGTCGCCTTCGTTGCCGAGTGCCTGCTCGCTGACATAAGTCAGACCATCCTGGCTGTACTGATATTCATAGAGATAATTGTCCAGAAGTACCCAGACTGTATCGCCGGTCATCTCCACTCTGCCAGAGAAGATATCATAAGCAATCAGCGGGTCTTCCAGTTTCATCCAGTCCACGGTCACTGTATAATTTCCCGCATTCAGCGTATGGCGGGCATCGGCCGAGAACGGTTCTCCCTGCCACGGCCATGGCGGATCCACATTGCCGGAATCATTCAGAGTGAACTTCAGGGATCTGATCATGGTCTGAATTCCTGGATCCTCCTGATCTCCGATAATATCAATGGATACGGTTATTCCGGAGGCTTCATCACGGCCAAGATAGATGAGAGAACTGGAATACCAGGATTCTGCCATATATTCGACACATTCTACTCCGCCGACCTGGACCATATCCAGGTTCTTTGTTTCCACCAGATCATAGGCATCTATTCCAGCACCCCTGAGTCGGTCACGATAATTTCTGACATCTGACTTTGATGCAGAAATATTCACTTGAGCAGCAGCTGATTCCTCCCCCGTAAGAGTAAGCTCCATATAGCAGTAACTGCTGCTATCTGAGGTCATGGTCTCGTCAACCGCCCAGCCATCCGGATAGGTAAGGGAGAACAAAGTGGTAGATGCTGCTGTTCCCTCAAATACTTCTTCAGTGGCTGATGATGTACTTGCAGCAGAGGCAGATGCCTCTGCTGCAGCTGCAGAAGCTGAGGATGCCGATCCGCCGGGGCTGCAGGCAGCCAGACTGAATGCAGTCATTGCTGAAAGCATGAAGGATCCCAATCGTTTCAAGTTTGCGTTCATAGTCTTTTCCTTTCCATTTCAAGAGTTTCCAGATCAATCGCTGATTACGGCCTGGCTGAAGCCATCCCCTGCTTCTGATCGAAGAGCAAAGCACCTGTCGCTTGAAGAGACCAGGAAATCCTGCGGAAAGAATCAATCTTCCGCATAGACACTGTCCCCTTTCGCCAGATTCTGAGAAGAATCTATTCATTTCATTGCTAGGAATTCAGAAAAAGGGATTTGTGCTTTTCAGCCTTCTTCCGTCTGTACCTGGATTGAAGCATAACTTCACAGACTCCGCGCCCCCCAAACCGGCTGAAAAGAGGGGAAACCTGAAAAAAGCTTGAAACCAGAGCTTGCTGAACCAGACAATCGATCTGAAGCGTTTCGAAGTACTCATATATGATGCAGAAAGGACATCCCGATCAGGAAGCTTTCTGTCTATAAAGTACTTGCACGCATCACAGATTCCCAGCCGTTTTCTCGTGATCTGATCCAGCTAAGTCAGCGCAGGGACGTCTCCTCAGTTTCCAGTACAGAGACAAGCTCTGCATATTTCGTTTCATCCAGAACATTCTTCTTTGAGGATAAGGTGACGCTGGTCATTGTCCATGGGCTGAACACCATTCAAAATACAGATCAAATCGTCATCCATGGAGACAAGGGAAACATAATGATTGAATGCGCGAAGAACTGCTGCGGAGATTTCCTATCTGCCAGGAATTCATTCTGGAAAGAGAAAGTGCATCCCAGCAGCAGCTGAAAATCGCGGCTGAAGAAGAAATTGCACAAGCCAGCCCGTTGTTAGTTATGTCAAACTATGGTATTCTTTTTAGCAGCAGATTGTCGCTCATCAAATGAATCATGCATGAGCGGAGCGCAGGAAGACCGATCCGCCGCTTATTCTGTCTGGGGAAACAATAATGTCTGTAAAAGTTACCCGTACTTCTGTATTTCCGGAATCTGCAGAGAAAGTATTCGCCAGGCTCCAGAAGCTTTCCATGCTTCAGATGATTGCTTCTCTCTGGGTTTCTTTTACTCCTTCGCAGGCAGAGCAGTCCATCCAATGGAAGAAAGGTGCAGAGAATGACTTCCTCTTTCGTCTCTTTGGTGTCGTACCGTTCGGCACTTCCCATTTCCATGTGATCCGTTTCAGACTCAAGGAAGGAAATAATACACAGGAACAGAACAGCCATGTGCCGATATGGAACCATGAAATCATTTTGCAACCCATTCATGACAATCATTGCTCCTATACAGATCAGGCAGAGATAGATGCCGATTGGAAGACCCTGGCTGTCTGGATATGGGACAATCGATTTTTTGTGCACAGACAGATCCGCTGGATGCAAATGTCAAGAAAAAACCAGATATGGCATCGTACTCTGAAGGAGGATAATGAGCAATGGGATTTATGAAGAACTTTTTCAATCAAACAGGCAGGCCTTCCGGCTTGCTGGGCAAATTCATGCTAAGCACCATGAATTCCGGCCACGCAAAGCTGGCGGATTGGGGGAGGGGACACTTGTCCGAAATCTCACCAAAAGAAATCGTTGAGCTTGGCTGCGGAGCGGGTCGTAACGCAGGAGAACTGCTGAAAAGATATCCGGCCGCCACGCTGACGGCAATTGACTACTCACCGCTTTCAGTTGAAAAACATCGGAATACAACAAAACGATGATAGGCAGCGGCCGCTGCAAAGTGCAGCAGGGCGATGTATCAGACTTGCAGCTCGAAGAAAACCATTTTGACCTTGCCACCGCCTTTGAGACAATTTACTTCTGGCCAGGGCTTGAAAGATGCTTTGCGCAGGTAGCGAAGATTTTAAAACAGGGAGGATACTTTTTCATCTGCAATGAATCCGATGGCAAAGATGCCGCCGGCAAAAAGTTCGAGCGCATCATCGACGGCATGACCTGTTATACCCCAGGGCAGATCGAAGCGGCGCTGAAAAAGGCAGGCTTTTCAGAGGTCGCTATCGACCATCATCCGAACAAGCCGTGGATCGCGATATTGGCAAGAAAATGAGAAAACCACTTCCTTCTCCGATTATCTGTCTTCGTCTTTCCAGAGCCGTTTTCAGCTGTATTCATGCAGGCAGCCGGTGCCACACCACAGCAGCCTGACGATCCTGACATAAGTCTGAGGGCGCACAAGCCCTTGGACGAAGATGGCCACATCCGAAGAACAGAATCATAATAAAATCCCTGGCAGAGAATCCGCTTTGCCAGGGATATCATGAATGATCGTGAATAATGAGGAACAGTTCAGACCCCCTTTTGAGATCGCTCTGAACCATCCGGATCCGGAAACTATTATCTGTTGACGTCAGACCACTTTCTGCGATCTTCAGCAAGATTATCGCAATAATAGCGGACAGTCAGCTTGGTATCAGGCTTATCAGTCTGAACGATGAAGGTATCACCTTCCAGCATGCAATCCAGGATTGCATTGCAGCAGGTTTCAATATTGTTGACTCCTGCTTCCAGCTCTGTCATCAGATCACCTGCGTTGACCTCGATGTAAAGCCAGTTCATGTTATGAGCTTCCCACTTCTTCCAGTTGATGACATCCTTATAGGTCTGGAAGCTCTTCTTTTCAACTTCCGGTTTCGGCTCTTCTTTCTTTTCCGTCTTCTTCACAGCAGGCTTCTTCGCTGCTGCCTTCTTTGCCGGGGCCTTCTTCTCAGCAGGTTCCTTCTTTGCTGCAGGCTTCTTCGCCGAAGCTTTCTTTGCTGGTTTCTTCTCGACAGCTGGTTCAGTCTCGACGGCAGTTGCTTCTTTCACAGTTTTCTTTGCTGGCATACTAGCTATCCTCCTATGAGCAATAATCCCTCATAACCGCATTATAACACGGTTTTCTGAATGTGACTTAGCATCTTGCATGGATGCAATTCAAACTGTTACTATAGAAAAAGAAAAGAGGCTTCCATGATCCAAGACAAGGAAGGCATGATCCGTATCGAGCAAAGCTCAGGCAAGACCCCAGGCAGATTGATGGAGATTGCAGGTAAAGCAGTTTCCGAAGCACTTGGCAAGGTACTCAGAGAAGGTTCCAGCATCCTGATCCTGGCCGGAAACGGAAATAACGGCGGCGACGGAGCTGTCGTCTGCCGTATGCTTGCAGGGCGCTTTTCTGTTCAGATTGCCTATGTCTGCGGAGAACCGAAAACCCGCGAAGCCCGTGCTGCATACCGGAAAGTCGATCCTGCATGCATAGTTTCCGTGAATGATCTTTCAGAAGCACTCCGACATGCAGATGCGATCATCGATGCTGTTTACGGATTCAGTTTCCATGGGCCTCTGGATCCGCAGATGAAAAAGCTCTTCCGGGCTGTCAATAACTCCGGGAAGCCTGTTTACAGCATCGATCTCAACAGCGGCTGCGAAGCGGATACCGGACATTGCGATTCTGATGCAGTCCGTTCAAAGATCACATATGCATTAGACTGCTATAAGCCATTCCATCTGCTGCGCAAGGATCATCAGAAATTCCAACAGTGCGAACTGCTTTCTCTTGGTCTTCCGCATGAAGGTCCCTCGCGCTATCGTGAAATGGATGAAGACCTCTTCTTCGCCAACTTTCCCAAGAAAAGTGAAACTGCCTATAAAGGCTCTCTTGGCAAAGCATTGCTCATCAGCGGATGCTATGGCATGGCCGGGGCAGCCGGTCTGAATATTCTTGGTGCAGAAACCGTCGGCATTCCGTATCTTCATGCCGCAATGCCCGAAGAAATCTATGCACCCCTGGCCTCCAGATTTCTCACTCCGGTCATGCATCCATTCGGACACGAATCCTGGTATGAAGTCCTGGAACCGCTGATTCATCAGGCAACCGCTATAGGCTTCGGCAGCGGAGCTGTCTATATGGATCACAAATCACAGATCCTGGATCTGATCCTGCAGAATAGCAAAGTTCCTGTGGTACTTGATGCAGAGGCACTGCGTCTTCTGCAGCACAATACGTATATTCTCCGCTTTGCCGGTGCGCCGGTGATCCTGACTCCGCATATCGGAGAATTCTCAGCAATTTCAAATCTTCCGGAAGATGCGATCCGGGACAATCGTCTGAAGACTGCTCTCGACTTTGCGTCTGATTATAAAGTCATCGTCGTGCTGAAAGGCCCGAATACGATTGTCGCTTCTCCTTCCGGAGAAGTGTATATTAACCAGACCGGAAACCAGGCGCTTTCCCAGGCAGGTTCCGGCGATGTGCTTACCGGCATGATGACAGCGATGCTGGCAATGACCCGCGATGTCTTCACCGCCGTCTGCATGGCTGTCTGGCTCCATGGCTATCTGGCAGAGCTCGGTACGAAGAATCACTCCATGCAGAACTTCCGCCTGGAAACCTATCCGGAACTGATGGATGAATTATTCCGGAAGCACGGACTCTGAGAGCTGATATTCCATGAGAATCGCGGTCTGCTCTCCGATATCTTCGTAGACTACCTTCCGCTTCTCAGCAATCTGAAATCCCATCTTCTCATACAGACATTCCGCCCGGTCGTTCCCTTCCAGAACGTCCAGGTGTATGGCCTTCTTTTTCTTCTGCTCTGCCAGAAGAATCATTTCCCTCAGCATGAATTCCGAAAGATGCCTGCCGCGGAACTGCGGATGCACTGCAAACAGATGCAGCACCATGACCTCATCTGCCAGCGCATGACTTGGAAAACAGGCATCCAGATACTCCGGATCTTCCCGATCACTCAGCACCATTGCCGAAGCAATTCTTCCTTCTTCTATCAGCAGATACATTTCATGATGCTGAAGATGCTCTGCAAGTCCCTCTCTGGATGGATAGATCCCGATCGTCCAGGAAGGGCCATACTGATCCCTGCTCTGAAATGCGCATACTTCTTCGTAGAACCGGTACAGTTCCTCAAGATCTTCTATTCTGCCTTCTCTGAATTCTGTCATCTCTTCGCCTCAATGGACCAGTCCTTTATCCACGGTCATGCAGGTTGAAGTATTTCCATCCAGCCGGATCGCATTGACTGCTCCGAGTTCTTTCATCAGTTCTGTTTCTGCTTCCCCGCCGCCGAGCTTTCCGGCAATGACCAGAAGCACGGTTCCATCTGCCGTCTCGCCGAATAATGTCACCCAGCTGTCTGCTGATCGGTTCCAGTAAGCAGAATCATTCTTCCCGAGCCATACACGCTTCCCATTTCTCAGCAAGGTATAAGCTCCGCTCAATCCATACTCGGTATTGATCTGATACCCGTAATCCCCGAGATCTTCTTCGTAGGACCAGAATGAATCCGATGCCGGCTTCCATTCCCCGTTTTCCCAGCCATGATAAGCCAGCTTCAGATTGCCGTCGTGACTGAAATAAACCGTGGCATTTCCTTTTCCATATGCAGGGGTCAGCTCCTGGCCTTTCCACTCTGCCCAGCTTCCGTCAATCAGGAGCGCACCGACCGGTCTCCCATATTCTTCACCGCTGTTCTGAAAGAATCCTCCGTTGATTCCTCCGACATGCCAGCACTCTGAACCATGATCATAGAGTTCATCAAGAGATTCCGGAGTCTCTCCTGCATAGTCGAGCTGAATGAAGGTATGATCATCCGGTTTCACCTTCAGCACATGATACGGAACTCCTTCATAGGTTCCTGATACATACTTCACAGAAGGCCTGGTTCCTTTCCGGCAGTAGACATTGATCGCATCCGCTACCGGCCTCTCAAACGATCCGGAGCCATGATCTGAGATTCTGCTCAGTCCATGCGGAAAAGGAATCACCATGAGAGTCAATGTTGCTGCAATCACTGCCAGAATCAGCCATCTCAGTTTCCGCATACGAAAAGTTTATAGAAAACTGCCATTTCTGTACAGAAGCCGTATCCGGGACTACACGCTTCTTTCTGTTCTTCTTGTTATTCTGTTCACATACAGAGATGGCTCTTCTGAGCCGGGAAAGGAAATCATTATGAAGGCATTCAATAATCATTTCGGTATGGTCGTTTCCACGATCATCGCGATCGTCCTGTCTTTCCTGCTGAGCGAATTTGCAATCTCCTGGGATCACATTCCCTGGACCGTGCCCAGAGCAATTCAGAACTGGGGAACCTGCTATCTGATCATCACGCTCACCGGATGGATCTTTCCGTTAACGAAGTGGTCCTTTGCCCTGTGCAGGAAATGGCACATCAAAGAAGGAACTCCTGCCCATGGACTCATCGAGAACCTCGTTGCCACCCTGTTCTTCAATACTTCTGCCACGTTCGTGCTCTCCGCGGTCAACATGTTCGGAAACCCTGATGTCGAAGCAGCCGTTGCAGCAGGAGCTGCACCGAGCGTCGCAAGTCTCTGGTTCCGCAGTGCCTGCGCAGAGTGGCCGATCATGTTTGCAGTTTCCTATGTGATCGCCCTCATCATCACGAAATTTGCAATTGCCGCAGCTTCCAGAGCTGCAAAGATGAACTTCGATAATGAAGTCATGCGTCAGCAGGGACTCGGCGTCAATGCAGCCAACCGGCCAGCTGCCGGAATCCCGCAGGAGCATGAATAGAAAAAACCGGATTCCATCCAGGAAACCCGGTGTCACAGTGCCCCTGGCCGGACTCGAACCGGCACGGTATCGCTACCGGGGGATTTTGAGTCCCCTACGTCTACCAATTCCATCACAAGGGCGTTCAGGCACTGCTTATTTTACCCTGTGAACATCTTGTTTTCAATCTGCTTTATGCTCCGGAAAGAATTCGTTCTGCCTCCTGCATTGCATGCAGGCCAGACGAATCCCGGGGCGTCTGGAAATCCGGATTGATGATCTGATCTAATGCATGAATGATCTTGTGAGACGTATGGCATATGACTTCCATCGACTTCTTCAGTTCAGCAAGCTCCTGATCCTTGCTCCAGCCGGCAATATAGCCGAAGGAATATTCGCTCGGATCGAGATGATAATGCATGCATACTGCACAGGCGATGCTTTCCGCCTGCACTTCCATGGTTCTGCGATCAATGTCCAGGCTCTTCCCGCTATGCAGCATCGCATGCGATATCTCATGAATCACGGTCTTGACGGTCTGCAGCTGGGAAAGCGTATCATCGATCACGATCTCTTTCCGCTCGAGCGAATAATAGCCATTTGCTCTTCCTTCCAGACTCTCATATCTGATCGGAACCGGAGATACCAGTTCCAGGGCTGCCCGGAAGGAATCATAGTCTTCTACTTCTCCATCAATCTTCTCCTGCAAAAAGGAAGGCAGCGGAGCTCCATCCGTCTGGCTGATATCAAATACCGGAATTGCCCGGTATCCCACGATCACCCGTTTTCCGGAAGAACCGTCCTGGGATTCTGACTCCCGCACTTTCGTGATCGGTGCCATGATCCGGATGGATTTTTCTCCTTTCCGCACCCATCTGCCAAAACTGCGGTACCATGCCTGATAGCCGGCAATATAGGTTGCGTCTGGTTTCTGCTGGTAAATCAGAATCGTATTATTCAGAGAATAGCTGTGAAACCTGGACATCGTAGCGAGATAGTTGCGATAAGCATCGCTCTCGAATACGCCCTTCACCCCTGCTTCTACCTGTTCGGCAATCTGTCTGATGCTGTCCATAACAAACCTCCTGCTATTCCATTAGCAGAAGAATCAGAAGATTCCCTTCCTCATTGACGACACTTCGGGCCTTTTGTAAACACCTCATGACTGCAGGATCATTCTTCATGCTATAATCGCGGCAGATAAAGGAGATTAGTTTCTGATTATGGAACAGCTTGAATTCAAATTCGATACCCAGCTTCTGATTGACGGACACGATCTTTCTGAAGATGCGATTCATGACTATATTCTCGAGCACTTCAAGGGAGACTGCCTTCTGGTCGTCGGCGATGATACGCTGATCAAGATTCACTTCCATACCAACGAGCCATGGAAGATCCTGGAATACGGTCAGTCCATCGGTGATATCTATGACGTTGTCGTGGAAAACATGCAGCGTCAGGAAGAAGGCCTCAAGGGCTGAAATCTGAATTCTTCAGCAATGGCATCTGCGTTCTGCAGGTGTCTTTTTCTTTCTGAATATCAGCAGATAACCTAGGAACCATCGTTCAGAATGACCACAGCCCCAGATTCATAAAGAAGCACCTTTCCGCCAAAGACCGCATCAGAAGCTGACAAGCAGCAGAAACACGATCACGAAGAATTCTGCCGTCATGCAGGAAGAAGAAAGCAGAGCGGCCACTTTTCAATTGATACATGTGCTTGTTGCACATGCTGGCGATCCGAAGATGGCAAACCTCATCACTCACTTTTCTGGCAAGCAATCTGTCCGCTTCGGCCTGCATAGAAAAAAACCGTGGTTCATCAGACCACGGGGGAATGATCACTGATCAGATCTGGAATAGCTATTGCGCATGCGGCAGCTGACCAGATACAGTACTTCATTGAGCACCGCATCGGTTTCCTTCTTCGTCATCGCTGCGATCTCGTCGTTTGCTTCGTTCAGAATCTGTTCCGGATGATCAGAAGCTTCTGCAAGCTTCTCATACTTCTGAATCAGGATTCTGCCCTGGATTGCTGTTTTAGCCTGATAGCGCTCGATCGTCTGCACGCAGGCATGATACTGCGAATCTGCCAGTGCGCCGATCAGCCGGCTTGCCCAGTAGAAATTGTCGGTAGATACCGTCTTGGCAGTGTTGCCAAGATATTCCGGAACGGAATCGGTCTGGGTGAAGAATGGAACAAATGCATTGAAGACATTCGATCCGTAGCATACCCATTCAAGAGCCGCTGTTTCTGCCGGATGATCCGGACGGATTTCAGTGCAGGACATGAAGGTTGTCCGGCTGATTCCGATCGGCCGGTACTTGCCCTGCTTTCCATCCAGGTGCTCATACGGATCGTATTCTGTCCCCTGGAAATGGTTGGAAAGCACATACTTCACATCTTCCGGCGTAATCTTATGCTCGGGAACTCTGCACCATGGCAGATCATCGCTCTCCGGTCCGTATGCAGACCAGTCCGCATTCGGGTTGAAGTACTTCTGTCCAATCCAGGCTCTCGGCGTGTTATAGACATGATCGGAATCGGAATGGCTGCCGAAGGATACCCGGGCATTGAACGTCTGGTCCATGGACAGATCCAGATGATTTTCTGCAATGAATTCTCTGAGATCGGAAGAGCAGAGATAATTCTCCTGTTTCCCGAAGGCATCTTCCAGATCGAACGTATCCATGCAGAACTGGTTCGGAAGCACAGCATAGCTGTCGTCCGGGAGCTTTCTGGCAATCCAGTGATGGCCGCCTACCGACTCAAGCCACCATACTTCATCTGCATCATGGAAGGCGATGCCATTGCTTTCATAGGTGCCATACTGCTCCAGCAGGCTTCCTAAGCGAAGCACCCCTTCTCTGGCACTGTGAATATAAGGAAGCACGAGGACGACAATATCTTCTTCGCCGATTCCGCCGGGCACTTCTTCTTTTCCATCCTGGGCAGGAATCAGTCTGACCAGCGGATCTGCCGACAGAACCCGGACATTGCTGGTGATGGTTTCGGTTGCCGTCATGCCGACATTTGCAGCATTGACTCCGGCAGCTGCCCAGATGCCTTCATGTCCGGACACATCCGGCATCGCGGTATAGCGCATCGGGTTCTCCGGAAGTTCCACCTTCACATGAGAAATCACCGACTGGTAATGCCTCGGCTGATCCTCAGGTTTCACGACTTCAAAACGGCATGCAGAAAATTTCCCTGCCGGTGAATCATCATTTCTTGCGATCATTGTCGATCCGTTATAGCTTGCTCTGCGGCCGACAATCAATGTAGTACATGGCATAGATCTTTCACTCTCCTTGTGCCTACATTATATTGCGCTGTGCTCAGAGAATCGAAAAAACCACATTTGCCCCAAACAGAATCACGCAGACAACAATGGAAGGAGTCGTGAACAGGATCTTCCATAGTTTCGCCTCCGTTGCGCCATAGCGGACCATATTCGTATCCACCCGCCTCTGGAACAGGAAAAGACCAGCCAGGATATAGACCAGCACGATAAAGATCGTGACAATCATGATGAATTTCGAAGGAACAACCTGCACCGCCCACAGAACCAGGGCAATCACGAGATGAACCGTGATGCCAGGGCGGATCGAGTGATATCTCAGCGTGATCAGCGACAGATACCACCCTACGAAAAAAGCAGGGAATGCCTGGGCAATATTGACCTGAGCAATGGCATACAGCACAGCCGAGCCAAGCACGCCGAAATACCTGCCGTAATGGCCAAGCTGGCGCTGGATCACGCCGCGGAAGATATACTCGTCGCAGATCGGCTTCACGATCACAAACATCATGAAATACAGGATATTCTCGATGATCGCATCCCGGGTGCTGAAATTGCCGAGGAAGGAATATTCCGCCATATTGGTCGGAAACAGGAAATAAAACAGCGTAGAGACCGAAGTCATGATCAGATCGATGCCGATCCCGATGCATACGAGTGCAAAGATCCGGTCACCGCGCAGATTGGGATCTTTCAGATAATCATGAATATTCAGATGCAGCTTCTGCGCACTTCTGCGAAAAGGCACCATTGTGATGAACAGCATCAGAATCATTGAGACCGCAAGCGAAAAAGCCTGGGGATCCATGCCCATGAAAATAGAAGGATTGAAATTCTGCAGCAGCTCTGTCCCGTAGCTGAGAGCCATAAACAGCAGAATATAAAGCGCCAGGGACTTTCCGAAGAAGCCGATCTGCTTCTTCGCCTGCCGGGTGGTAATGACTTTCGGTGCGTGATCCGCCATGAAGAAAACTCCTTTATTAAACCTGCAGGATGCCTTACCTGCAGAGCTGTTTCTCTTGGAAACGTTTCTATTATACTCTATTCCCCATGCGACTTTAAAATGTACAGAATTGCGCATTGACGGGTTCATCCGGGAATGAGAGTATCCTTTTCCTGCTCAATCAAGGGGATTCCGGAATTTCTTGCCATTGCGGTTCAGATCCGGCTTCTCCTCAGATGATCCTTTCTTTCCTGGATGATCGATCTGAGCAGCATAGTGCACTGCAATCTCTTCTTCCTACGGGATCCTTGCAAAAAAGCAGATACCTGAACGCATGTACTCTTTGCCTGATTCAGAAAAAACGGAATTCTTAAGAAGCCATATGAAAAGCAGGACTGCTCCTGCTTCTCTTTACTGCTATTTCTGATTCTTTGCTTTCTGAGCCGCGATGACTTTTTCAGCTACTTCTTTCGGAGCTGCCTGGTAGCGGTCAAACTCGAGCGTGTATGTTCCGCGTCCCTGTGTCATTGAACGCAGCTCATTGGCATATGTCAGCATTTCTGCCATCGGCACTTCTGCCGAGATGACCTGATCGCCGTCTTCATTCATCTGCATATCCAGGATCAGACCTCTGCGCTTCGTGAAGTCGCCCATCAGCGTGCCGGTATATTCTTCTGGTGCGATCGTCGTGACTTTGCAGATCGGTTCCAGCAGAA
This sequence comes from Anaerolactibacter massiliensis, assembly GCF_900290205.1. Taxonomy (NCBI): domain Bacteria; kingdom Bacillati; phylum Bacillota; class Erysipelotrichia; order Erysipelotrichales; family Erysipelotrichaceae; genus Anaerolactibacter; species Anaerolactibacter massiliensis. The sequence continues at coordinate 1,722,885 of NZ_OLMH01000002.1, forward strand.
CCGGATCTGCCTTCGGCATCGCCGCATTGTAAGCAAGCCTTGCGGCTTCTTTGAAAGCCACTTCCTTGGAATCTACCGGATGATACGATCCATCATAGAGCGTCGCCTTGACACCGACAACCTTGAAGCCAGCCAGCGGACCATGCTGCATGCAGTCTCTGAGTCCCTGCTCGGTCGGAGGGAAGTACTGCTTCGGAACAGCACCGCCGAATACTTCTTCTGCAAATACCATTTCCTCGCTGTCGCACGGTTCGAAGCGGACCCATACATCGCCATACTGGCCAGCACCGCCATTCTGCTTCTTGTACTTGCCCTGGGCTTCGGCTTTGCCGCGGATCGTTTCCCGATACTGAACGGTAGGAACTGAGGTCGTAACATCAACCTTATACTTGGACTTCAGCTTGGAAAGGATCAGATCGATATGCTGATCACCCATGCCATAAAGCACCTGTTCATGCGTCTCCGCATTCTTGTCCAGGCGGATCGTATGATCTTCCTCGCACATGTTGCGGATGCCGACGGACATCTTGTCTTCGTCTGCCTTGGTCTTCGGCCAGATTGCATAGCCAAGCATCGGCTTCGGGAAGTCGATCGGCGGATAATGCACCACCTTCGACAGCGTGCACAGCGTATCGTTCGTCTGCGTCTGCGAGAGCTTGACGACGCAGCCGATATCGCCGGTAAACAGCTTGCCGACACCCAGCTGATACTTGCCGTTGACGACATAAACCTGAGCTACTTTCTCAGTGATGTCTTTCTGCGCATTGCAGACCTGAGAATCAGAATTCAGAACACCGCTCATCACTTTCAGATAAGAGATCTTTCCGACAAACGGATCGATGATCGTCTTGAATACGAATGCAGAAAGTGCTTCATTCTCATTCGTCTCCATGTCAATCGTCTCACCCTTTGCATTGAGGGCATGCACATGTCCCTTCTCGGCATAGCTCGGGAAGTATTCCGTGATCAGATCAAGCAGACGCTCAATTCCGGTCTGAAGCTCAGCACTGCCGCAGTAGACCGGCCGGATATCACCGGATCTCACGCCGATTCTAAGGCCTTTGGCAAGCTCATGCTGGTCGAACTCTTCTCCGGAGAAGAACTTCTCCATGAGTTCATCATCCGTCATCGCAATGGCCTCTGCCAGTTCCTGATAGTATTCCTCGACTTTGTCTTTCAGTTCATCCGGAACTTCCTGGGCAACATCGCGCTTGTCATAGTACCATGCTTTCTTGCGAAGAATATTGACAGACCCGATGACCTTGCGGTCCTTGATGATCGGAAGCTCGAACAGAATGACGGACTTGCCGAACTTCTCACGCAGCTCATCCACGGTCTTCGAGAAATCCGCATTGTCATCATCCAGCTTGTTCACGAAGAAGATCGTAGGCAGCTTGCGGCGGAGCACTGCATTCTTCCATGCCCGCTCTGTGCCAGCCTCTACGCCGTCTTTCGCACTGACGACAATCAGCGCATTGTCGCCAACGGTGAGCCCGGTAACTTCTTCTCCTTCATAGTCCATGTAGCCTGGCGTATCGATGAAGTTGATCTTCTTGTCTTTCCACTCGACCGGTGCCAGATGGCAATAGCACGAAGTACCGCGCTTGCCTTCTTCCGGATCGAAGTTCAGAACTGTTGTTCCGTCATTATTTTTTCCATAGCGGTCAATTGCCTTCGTGAAATAGAGACAAGCCTCGATCACAGAACTCTTGCCGGCCCCGGAATGGCCCAGCACTGTGACATTGCGTACCGCCGAAGCAAGATAGTCTTTCATCTCTTCACTCCTCCGCCTTCAGAAGACCTTTCAGGTCCGCAAGGCATTCCTTGCGCACGTAATGAATCGGAAGATTTCCGTCATAGTCTTTCTGATTCTTATCTGCACCTTTGCTCAGCAGGTACTTCACCAGCTCCGGATAGCCGATGTACGCAGCCCGCATCAGCGCCGTGCAGCCGCGGTTGTCACCTGCATTGATATCTGCGCCGGCATCGATCAGCGCACTGATGACATCCTGTTTGTATGCATTCACTGCTTCCATCAGAGCAGTTCTTCCCTGTTCATCTCTTGCATTGACATCGGCACCCTTGCCGATCAGATAGTTCACGACATCTGCTTCGCCAAGCAGAGCTGCCCGCATCAGAGAAGTACGTCCTTTATTATCATGGGCATTGACATCAGCACCGGCATGTTCCAGCATCTTGCAGATATCAAGATGGCCTTTCTTTGCGGCCCCCATCAATGCAGTCTTGTTATTCTTGTCCCTGGCTCTCGCATCGGCACCATTATCAATGAGGAACCGGACAATATCCGTATAGCCGCGCTTTGCACTGCGCATCAGTGCCGTGCGTCCATCACCATTGGTGACATTGACATTCGCGCCTTTGGAAACCATGGCGCAGACTTTCTCAAAGTCTCCTCTGGCTGCTGCGTCGAAGAATTCCTGATTCACCTGATCCATATTGAATTACCTCCTCTTTTCTGGATTCGAACGGATCCGATAAAAAAGATGGACCTGCTCAGTCCATCTCAAAAATGATCAGATTACGCACCACAACCCCATCGGTTTCTGCAACTCCATGAGCATTTTCCTGTGCATGAAAATAAGCTCCAGCTTCCATAGGGATCATGATAAGTTCACTCCGTTCTGATAAGAATACTTCTACCCTTATACTAACAGAAGAAACTTTTTCTTCAACCGGTTCTTTATGGAAACTGAGGAAGAATTTTACAAACTATGGAAAAGGGATGAAAGTGCTTTCATCCCTTCAGAATCGTTCTGGTCGGATACGGTATCACGATCTGATTCTCATCAAATTTTTTCAGAATCTCCTTACGGATATTGCTGGCCAGCCAGTATGCTTTGCCAGAATCCATGGCTGCGACCCGGAAGCTCAGTTCGATGCCGCTGTCCTGGAATTCGGTAACTGCTACCTTTACCGCAGGAACACCATCTTCATGATCTTTTTCCGTTCTCTGATCGATGAAGTCCGGTTCCTTCAGTGCAATTTCATTGATCAGCCTGCATGCCAGATCAATATCAGTTCCATAGGCAACCGAGACGGTGATCAGGGGTGTGATGACTTCACTGCCATTGCGCTTGTCTTCGACAACCGCACTGTTCATGGTACTGTTCGGAATCAGGACTCTCGTATTGTCATACGTCAGAAGAACCACATGGCGCATGGTGACTTCCGCAACTGTTCCGGTAATTGACTGCGAGGGAATCGAAACCACATCGCCGATCTGGAATGGCTGCACGATCGCAATCACTGCTCCTGCCACGAAGTTTCCGAACGTTTCCTGTGCAGCTAAGCCGGAAATGACCGCGATGATTGAAGTCGCACCAAGGGCTGTCTTTCCGATGAAGGCCAGCGGCTTGATCATGCTGAGAGTGATGAACGCAGCGATGGTATAGATCACCACCCGCATCACATTGATTCCGAATGAAAGGCTTGTCGTCGCCGCTTTGCCGCGGATTTTTTCCGTCTTTTTCATTCCCCGGTATATGAGCTTGACAAGAAATACCGCAAACGCCCAGCTCACCGCAGAACTGATCAGAAAGTTCAGAAAACCGGATTCAAAGATCGTTGAGCCGAATTCAGCAATTGATGTTTCGTTCATATAAGCCTCTATTTCAGCAGTGCGCTGTATGCCTGATACGCAGGCATGTAATGTTCCACGATCGCATAGAATCGCTTCGAGTGATCCCGTATCAGAAAATGAACATATTCATGAAGGAGGACATACTCCAGTGCTTCTTCGGGATAATGGATCAGTCTGGTGCTCAGAGTGATCCTGCCTTCCGCAGGGTAGCATACCCCCCACCGGCTCGTCATGAAACGATAGCGGATTTCCGGAACCGGAAGGCCATTGGCCATGCAGATCAGAGAATCCCATTGCCCTCTCAGTCCCTGCACTCTGCGTTCAAGTTCCTGATTGGCAGCAGCCCGGAATGCTTTCGTGATCCGCTCATCCGTCTCTTCTCTTAGAACAAAGGTGATGAGTTCGCCATCCACGCTGCACGAGTCTTGTTTTCCTTCCAGATAGCGGGCATACTTCTTCTCGCCCATCCACCAGATCACCGGACCCTCTGTGCCTTCCCGGTTGATGAACTCCGTACGCTGCTGGCTCAGCTGAGTCTTCAGCACCCAGGTTTCCCGTGACCAGATGAATCTGCGGATCTCCTCATCCGTGACCCAGCTTCCGCAGGATACTGCAAGGCTGCCATCCGGATTCACCCGGAGATACATATTCCGGATCCTTTTTGTTGTAACGATTACCGGGGTTTCCATCCCTCCGATCAGAATACTGAATGTTCTCTTCATGGATGGGATTCATTATAGCGCAAACCAGCCGGATCATCCGGCAAGGAGATCCCTGATTCCGTCACAGTGACAGCAGTGTTCCTCCTGCATAGGTCACCCAGGCAAAGAGCCAGGCAACCAGGCACTGGAAGACGACGATGCCAAACGCCCACTTGCCGCCAAGTTCTCTTCTGACTGCAGCGATTGCCGCAATGCATGGCGTATACAGCAGGCAGAAGACCAGCAGAGATATGCAGGAAAGCGGAGTGAGGATCTGCATCAGTTCAGCAGTATTGCCGATCAGAACCTGCAGCGTTGCAACTACGGATTCCTTCGCCATGAAGCCGGTGATCAGAGCCGTTGAGATCCGCCAGTCTCCGAAGCCCAGCGGCTTGAAGATCGGAGCGATGAAGCCAGCAGCTGAAGCAAGCATGCTTGCGCTGGAATCCGTCACGAGGTTGAAGTGAAGATCGAACGAACGGAGGAACCAGACGACAATCGTTGCCGCGAAGATGACCGTGAATGCTCTCTGCAGGAAGTCTTCTGCTTTCTCCCAGAGCAGCTGGCCGACATTCTTCGGGCTCGGCATGCGGTAGTTCGGAAGCTCCATCACAAACGGGACTGCTTCTCCGCGGAAGGCAGTCTTCTTCATGATGACTGCAGTCAGAATGCCGATCAGGATGCCGATGACATAAAGCAGAATCATCACCAGCCAGCCCGTATGCGGAAAAAAGACATTCGTGAAATACGTATAGATCGTAATCTTCGTCGAGCAGCTCATGAACGGCGTCAGAAGAATTGTCATCTTCCGGTCTCGGTCAGAAGGAAGCGTGCGGGAACTCATGACAGCCGGAACCGTGCATCCGAAGCCTACCAGCATCGGAACGATACTGCGGCCGGAGAGACCGATCTTTCTCAGAGGCTTATCCATGACGAAGGCAATGCGGGCCATATAGCCGCTGTCTTCAAGAATGGAAAGAAAGAAGAACAGAACGACGATGATCGGAATGAAGGCAAGCACTGCCCCGACACCATTGAAGATGCCGTCGATGATCAGCGAATGCAGAGCCGGATTCACCTGGGCTGCAGTCAATGCCTGATCTGTGACTGAGGTCAGTGCACTCACTCCTGCCGCAACCAGATTCTGAAGGGCAAGACCGATTACGTTGAAGGTCAGATAGAACACCAGTCCCATGATCACGATGAAGGCAGGAATTGCGGTATACCTTCCGGTCAGGATGCGGTCGATCTTCTCACTGCGCTGGTGCTCCTTGGATTCCCGCGGTTTCACTACCGTCTTTGCACAGAGCTTCCGGATGAAGGAAAAGCGCATATCTGCGATGGCAGCACTGCGGTCAAGACCGCGTTCTTCTTCCATCTGCTTCACGATGTGCTCCACCATCTCTTTTTCGTTCTCTTCCAGCTGCAGGGCATCGATGACCAAATGATCGCCCTCAATCAGCTTGGAAGCCGCAAAGCGCAGCGGAATGCCTGCCCTAGCAGCATGGTCTTCAATCAGATCCATGATGCCATGCATTGCCCGGTGAACGGCTCCGTGATGATCGTTCACATCACAGAAATCCTGGACCAGAGGTTTTTCCTGGTACTTTGCAATATGCACTGCATGGCGCACAAGTTCTTCGATGCCTTCGTTCTTTGCAGCAGAGATCGGAACTACCGGAACGCCAAGCAGGCGCTCCATCTCGTTGATGCGGATCGAGCCGCCATTTCCGCGCATCTCATCCATCATATTCACCGCCACTACTACCGGCACATCAAGCTCCAGCAGCTGCATGGTCAGATAAAGATTGCGTTCAATCGCAGTCGCATCCACGATATTGATAATTGCTTTCGGCTTCTCATTCAGAATGAACTGCCGGGAAACGATCTCTTCGCTCGTATACGGGGACAGGGAATAGATCCCCGGAAGATCAGTGACTTCCGTATTCGGATAGCCACGAATGACACCGCTCTTGCGGTCCACTGTGACACCAGGAAAATTGCCTACATGCTGATTGGAACCAGTCAGCTGATTGAACAAAGTCGTCTTGCCTGAATTCTGATTTCCGGCCAGCGCAAACGTCAGCTTCTCTCCTTCCGGAAGCGGATGCTCATTAGCACGGTCATGATATTTCCCGCCTTCGCCAAGACCCGGATGATCAATCGGTTCGAGCTGCTCAACCCTAGGACAAGGCGTCTCATCGATATCCTTGACCGGAAGCACTTCAATCTTCTCTGCATCAGCCAGCCGCAGGGTCAGCTCATAGCTGTCGATGCGAAGCTCCATCGGATCACCCATCGGAGCAAGTTTCTTCATCGTCACGGTATTTCCCGGAATGACCCCCATATCCAGAAAATGCTGGCGCAGTTCGCCTTCTCCGCCGACTTTCGTGATGACCGCAGATTCTCCGGCTTTCAGATCTCGCAATGTTGTCATAGTTTCCCCTTCTTAGCTAAGACTAACTTTATTAGCCTTGAGTACTATAGCTCCCGGGATGAACATCTGTCAATAACAGGCCGGAATGCACTTGCCGGATATGGTTCATCCTCCAGGAAAGCATCAGAAAAGCAACCCTCTCTCTTCAGAAAGGTTCCTGCTTTGCGGATACCGCCTTCAGCTCTATCGTATCCGATTCCAGTCCCTCCCCTTCGGCAGAAAGAGTCAGTGTTCCGCTCTTTGTTCCGGACTGAATGATGATCAGTGCTTTTCCCGAAAAGGTGCTCCTGGCCGCATGCGTCTCATCAGTGCCCTGATAAGAAGAAAGATCCGTCGGATCACCATTGTCCGCTCCGGCAATGATCCCGTTCCCATTCAGCGTGAAGGAAAGCTGCCTGGCTGCTCCGTATACCGGATTGCCATCCGCGTCCTGGATCTCTGCGGTCACAAACGCAAGATCCTTTCCATCCGCAGTCAGTACGCTCTCCTCTGAGGTAAGCACGATCTTTGCAGGTTCACCCGACGTCACCACACGGCTGCGTCCGACTGTATCCGTGATCACATTGCCATCTTCATCATAAGCCTTTGCCGAAAGCTCTCCGGAACGATACCAGATCTTCCAGGTCAGATACAGACTCCCTTTATACGTCTGATACGTATATCCATCATCCGTCGTCTGTTTCGTGAAATACTTTCTGCCTAATGACTTTCCATTGCAGAACAGCTCCACGCTTGCTGCATTGCTGTATACAGCAACCGTCACTCTGCCAAGCCAGTCTTTCTTAAGATCTTCCCGATTCCAGTCAGGAAGAATATGCAGCGTGGTCACAGAATCATTCCACTGACTCTGATAGAAGTAATAAGAATCTTTCTCAAATCCTGCCGTATCGATAACCCCGAAATAAGAAGACTTCGGCCTGGGTCCCTGACCAGTCACCGACCCTGCTCCAAGCCCGTTCCATGGTTCCGGTTCTCCGAGGTAATCCCAGCCGGTCCAGATGAATTCCCCAGCCAGATAATCTCGTTCAATCACATTCTTCCAGGCTTCTTCCGCTGTGCTGCCCCATTCCACATGGGCATGGTCATACGCACTGACCTGAAGATTCTTCTCATCAATTCCCTTGCTGGAATACCAGCCTCTTGTATTCAGCGCACTTGCGGTCTCAGACCCATAGAAACACCAGTCCGGATAAGCTTCATGCATGTCGTCATAGACCTCTGCAGTCGCATAGTTCAGGCCGACCGCACCCTTTGCATCTATGATCTCCTGGTCTATCGCATTCTGCGTCGCATTGTCTTTTCCGGCCATGTTGTCGCCGATGGTCACAACCGCCGAAGGATCTTCATCCCGGATCCAGGAAATGATCTCTGATGCATACTTCGGGTATTCTGAAGGATCTCCGCCGATATTGCCAAGCAGTTCATTTCCGATCGAATACATGATCACGGCAGGATTATTGCGTGATTCCCGGACCATCTTCCGAGCCACATATTCCGCCCAGGTCTCTTCTGCATAGGCCCCTTCAATCTCATTGTCTGATCCCACCGTTTCTGTAAACCAGCTGCTGCCGTCATAGGTATTTCCGTTCTTCGGATAGAGGTAGGTATCAAACCCTTCTTCAAGCAGAAGAAAGCCCTTTTCTGCACAGAGCTCCCGGAGAATTCTGCCTGCTGGATTATGAGCAGATCGGATGGCATTGACTCCCATTTCTTTCAGCTTATTCAGCTGCCGTTCTACAGCAGCTTCATAGCAGGCAGTGCCAAGTGCCCCGTAATCCTGATGCAGGCATACGCCCTTCAGCTTCATCGCTTCTCCATTCAGAGAAAACCCATGATCCGGATCCCATTCTGCATAGCGGAATCCGAACGGGATCGAAACTTCATCTTCATAGGAAGAATTGATTGTGATCTTCCAGGTATACTGTTCCGGATCTGATACTGACCAGAGATCCGGATCACTGATCGCAATGGTCTGAACAAGTTCTGCCTGTCCCCGGGCAGGAATCGTCACCTGTGAAGAAACCGCTTCTCCATAGACCGCCCCTTCCGGATCTGCCATCACGCTCATAACTGAAGCAGACTGCTCTGTATCTGTTTCATTCTGAAGCACGATGGAAGCAGACACCTCGGTATTCCCTGTTTCTTTCAGGGCATCCGGATCATATGAGATCACAGTTCCTTCTTCGTCAATCCGGACAGGATCCGTCACTTTCAGCCATACATCGCGATAAATGCCGCTGCCGGTATACCATCGGCTATTCGGCTGCTGATTTTCCACTCTGACTGCCAGCACATTCTCGGTCTTTCCATCCACAGCCAGGTATGCTGTGAGATCAAAGGAGAAGGAAGTGTATCCATCCGGATGCTCCCCGAGCTTATGACCATTGAGATATACTTCAGCACGCTGATAAGCGCCATCAAAGATCACGGAAATCCGTTTCCCTGAAAGAGATTCCGGCAGAATGAACTTCTTCCGGTACCAGCCCGTGCCGCCTGGAAGAAAGCCGCTCTCCGCTTCGCAGTCTTCAGAATAATCCATCGAGATCGACCAGTCATGCGGAAGCGACAATTCCTCCCATCCGGAATCATCCAGCTGAATATCCTCTCCGCCTGCCTGTTCTCCATACGCAAACAGCCAGTCTCCATCGATGCATGTAAGACGCGAAGAAAGATCCAATACCTTGCTTTCTTCTTCCGCAGATACCGGAACAATCCCTGATACCGCCAACAGAATCATCACCAGTACACAAAAAACACGTTTCATGGGTTCATCTTAACATGCGGAAAGAAACGGATCCATCTTCCTCATAAATTGAGAGGGAATGCTCTGCTGTGGAGGATCGCAGTCATCATTTTCGCTGCTTCCTGCAGAACCTCCTCACGGCCCATGCCTTTTTCCTTGCATACCCGGATGAAATCCCACATTCCTCCGCAAAGAAAAGCAGCCATCAGATTGCAGCATCCCCGGATGGGATCATCTTCCGGATTATTCTTTTTCTGCATGCGTTCCATCTCTTCAGAGATCCCACGGATTTCGTCCTGGAAGATATCATCCAGAAGCTCGTACTTATCGCCTCCCGCAGAAGTATGATCGATTTCACCGGAAATTGCCTGATACAGATTTCAGAAAAAACTAAATTCAGATCATTCCGGGAAAGATGCACGGATGCGGTCCAGGATTCTGGCGCAGGCAATCGAATCATCCAGAGACATCTGATCACTGCCGGATGCTTTCTCTGCAATCAGCCGATCGAAGTGACGGATTTCTCCGCTGAAGTCATCTCCTTCATAGGGAATGGATTCTTCCCATGTGCCTTTCGCTGTATTCAGGCGGATATGATCCGGCCGATGCATCGGGAAGACCTCAAGAATCCCGGAAGTTCCCGTAAATACCGCCTGAGAAGGAATGCTCTGATCGAAGGCGACGATCAGCTGACCATCGATCCCGTTTCCTTCCATTCTGGAATTGACATACATTTCTGATGGACCACGACGAATTTCAGTCCTGATGATCCGAAGATCATTTCCCAGATACTTCTGAAGCCAGCTCACCCCATAGCAGCCAATATCAAGAAGACATCCTCCGCCCTGTTCTGGGTTCGTGATATAGCTCGTTCCGTATCTCTCCTTCGCCAGTACGAAGCCATTCCGCACGAGAATGGACTTCAGTTCTCCGATCGCACCGGAGTCCAGCAGCCAAACCGCCCTGTGAAATGCAGGTGTGAAACGGTTCTTCATCGCTTCCATGAAAAGCATATGGGACTCTTCAGAAACTGATCTGATCTCATTCATCTCTGCTTCGTTCAATGCGGCTGGCTTCTCGCAGAGCACTGCCTTTCCATGACGCATTGCCTTGCATGCCCATTCTGCATGCATGAAATTCGGCAGGGAAAGATACACTGCTTCAACCTCAGGATCTTCTATCAGTTCTTCATGCGACAGATAAACTTTCTGACATGGGTGTTCCTTGGCAAATGCTTCCATCTTCCTGATGCTGCGTCCGCTGATCGCATAGAGTTCATCGCCTTCCCTGCTGAGGGAGTCTGCAAACCGATGAGCAATCTTTCCTGCTCCGATGATTCCGTATCTGACCATAAAAAAGAACTTCCTTCCTGATTATCATCATACTAGATGGAGATTCTGAATAAAATCATGAATCGGCTCATCTTTTCTGCAGTATTTCATGCATGCAGATGCCTTCCGGAGACGTGGCCGGCAAGATTTACTCCCAGACCGAATGGTCTTTTCCGGAACCAGCTTTAAAATGATACTTGACGATGCCGAGATCTGTTTTCGTATAGAAGCCAAGTCCTGCTTTTGCATGAACATGGTCGCCATGCCGCTCCAGATAGTACTTCTGCTGATTGATCGCAATCGGCGCTAAGAGAGCCGCCTTGATGCCATTCAGGTACCAGTCCGGATCGCCCTCTTTCCAATCGCTGATGTCTGTGAGCTTCTTCTGCTTATGCGCAGTTCCCTGGGTCTTTCCATAACCCAGTGCAATGACCATATACCGCTTTTCTCCGGTTCTGATGTCGCCCTCTGCCTTGCCTTTCCGGTAAGTCATCGCAACCCAGCAGGAATTGATACCAAGCTGCTGTGCCTTCAGAACAAGTCTTTCTCCATAGTACCCGATCTCCTCGTCTTTGCCGCTCGGGCCCGCCAGCACGAAGTAATTCCGGCAGCCGCTGAAGCTTCCGTAATGAGGCTTGCCTGCGTCAAACGCTTCCGGTTCATCGGTGACCAGCTGAATATGCAGCCCGCTTTCCAGATTGAGCTGTTCTGTTTCCTGCTTCAGTTCTTTTACTGCCTCTTCTGCCAGGGGCTGATCCGTAAATGCTCTGACCGCATGTCTTGTTTCCATTGCCTGCTTGAGATCCATAGTCTATTTCCTCCTGCTCCAGGATAAATGTCTTCTGCGACTGTTCTGTATCGTGTGTCATCAGCACTGCATCACAATGCGGATCCAGTGCGTAGTCTCTTAATTTCTTCAGAGTTTCTGCTTCTTCTTTCCGATTCCACTCTGCTCCCGGCAGCACCTGTCTTTCAGAAGAAGCCCGCCCGTAGCCTGCATCTCCGGCAATCAGCACATAATGATCCGGCTTGCCGATCCGGAAGGCTGTCATGCCAGCGGAATGTCCATGCATCGGAATTGTGGTCAGCGTTCCATCCTGAAAAAAGTCATATTCCTGATCCGGGAAGGTCTCCATACGCACATTCTTCCATAACCGCTTCAGATACCTCGGATTCCGCTTCTGCGCCGCCTTCCATTCTGCCTGGCTGCACATGACATGTCCTGCATTGCGCACCTCATCGATCCCGCCGGCATGATCAATATCCAGATGCGCCAGCGGACAGTAATCCAGGTCATCCGTACTGAATCCATACAAAGCCAGCTGATCGATGATTCCTTCGCCATCCGGCAGTAATCCCGATGATGCAAAGTAATTGAAGAAGCCTTCATAAGCCCTTGCATCTTGACGGATGGCATTGTCCCAGCCCGTGTCGATCAGAATCTTTCCCTGCAGATGTTCATCAGATAAGCTCTCACCGGCACCGAACACTGATGTGTCTTTCCGCGGAACAGACCCGTGAAAGCAAGCGGATTGCGGGAACGATCTGAAAACGGCAATGCCTCATCAACTATCGTGCTTCCGCACGCAAGCACATAAACCTTAATCATTACCGCTCCGATCCGGCAGCTCGCTCATGATCTGCTGTGCATGTTTCAGCATGCCGATGAGCTGATTCATCGCTTCTGCATCCGCGTCAGAATAGTAGTAATTATTCGTTCCTTCTCTGCGCACCCGGATGATGCCCGCATCTTTCAGTATCTGAAGATGATGCGAGACTGCCGGCCGCGAGAGAGAAGTCTTCGCAGCGATGTCATTGACCCGCATGCCGCTTTCCATCATCACCAGGATCAGATGCTGCCGCATCTCATCGCCCAATACTGTCAGAAGCTCCGCTGACTTTCTGATCTCTTCAGAGAGTTTCCTGATCTCGCCCGGAGCTGTCATAGATTCACCTCATCTGTTTAAGTACATGGGCCCATTATGCCATGTTCTTTTTCCGATCATTCAACGGGAAAGAAAATCGAGATGAATGAAAAAGCCTTCCAGCAGGTATCCGGAAGGCTGATTCAGGATTCTCAATTCCGGGAAGTATTCTCCGGTTTTGCGATCACTGCTCTTAGACTCGAATACATCGTCGTTTCCACGGTCGCATTGAAGCGGGCCTTCTGTCCCTGTCTGGTACGGATGCCCGCAAAGCAGACCGTGATCTTCCTGCGCACTGTATCTGCAGAATCCGGATTGATCAGCTGAGACAGAATCATGAAACTGCCATTTCCGGAACGAAGCAGCACATTGTTTCTGCCGCAGGTTTCTGCCAGATTCTCTCCCGCAGTCCTGAGCAGTGCTTCTGTTTCTTCCGGTCCGAACTTCTTCTTCAGTTCAGAGAGATTTTCAATCTTCACCAAGATCATCGCAAAATCGATGCCGCGTTTCTGACTTGCCTCGATATACCTGGAAATCGATGGCTTTTCCTGAGAACCGCTGGCAGCAGAATTCAGAAGTCCGTGCTTCTTCTCTTCTTCTGTCAGATCGATGAACCACCCGGTGAGGCCGCTGATCTCTCCATCCTGGACAATCGGTCCCTTGGTGCAGGCAATCTCATGTTCTTCCCCCTGCACGATGCAGGTGCCTGGCACGTCATGAACGCTGACCCCATCACGGATCACCCGGATCTCATCATTCCGGTACGGATCCGGATCGGTATGCCAGCCGAGATCCTCATCTGTCTTGCCAAGCACTTCATCCACGCTCTTCATGCCATAGAAATTCAGAAATGCCTGATTGACGCCGAGGAACCTCCGGTCGCGGTCTTTCCAGAACGTTCCGACCGGCAGCAGCTTCAGCAGGCTGTTCAGAATGGAATCCGTTGCAATCGGAAGTGTGCGCTCCGCAGATTGTGTTTCTGCACGCAGAGAAGAAGCTTCTTCGGCAGTGATCGCCTTCGGCATTCCGGAGCTTACTGGTGCCATCATCAATGCAGAAAGAATGATCTGATGTCCTGGTGCGAGGACCGGAATCTGGAACGCATAAGACTCTCCGATTCCATTCCGGGTTTCCCCATGGAAGTCCAGAATCCGGCACGGATTTCTCCCATCGGAAAGATCAGCCTCAACATTCTCCCAGAGATAATAGTTTTCAAACCTCTGCCTGTCTTCCATGGATACATTAGCTTCTGCATATGCCCTGACTGCATCAGAGAGGTTTCCTTCCTGAGTGATATTATTCAGATTTCCTCCGGTCTGATGGATCGTCTTCACCCTGCCGCTTTCATAATCAAGCAGATCAATCCGATCAAACATGGCGACAATCGATCTCAGCGCCTTATCCTGTTCTTCCTGCCTGCCTGAATTTGCAAAACCGCTGAGGTTCAGCGAAGCCACCAGAACCGTCATCGCACCTGATTCCTGATTGACTGCCACCAGCCGAAGCCGATGCGTGCAGTATTCGCCATTGATGACCGTATCGAACTTCACCGGCTTTCCGCTTCTTCTGGCAAGATCTGCCGCCCGCCGATACTGATCGCCGATACCAGCATAATTCTGATTCAGCAATTCTTCAGCCGTGCCAGCATCTCCAGCTTCCAGGGAATGGAGATAATCATTGAACGAACGGTTGCAGGCAAGACACTTGATGTGATCCGTTCTGATCTCAAACAGGCCTCTCGGAATCGCATAATACCAGCCATCTCCTTCGGAGGCAGACTCCTCTCCGGACAGCAGATTGATTCTTCCGGCAACACTTCCGTATCTTGCTTCTTCCATAGTTTCCATAGAAAACCCCTTCTGCAGGAATTCTTCCAGCGGAACTGGTCTGGAATAATAGTATCCCTGAACCATCTCGCAGCCGACCTCCTTCAGAAAGGCGATATGCTCGGCAGTCTCCGCGCCTTCGCACAGCGTCTCGATGCCAAGCCTCTTTGCCATATCAATCGTCGAAGTGATAATCGTCTCTGCCCGTTTCCGGAGCTTTTCATCCGACAGGGAGCGCAGAAACTTCATATCAATCTTCAGCACATCGAAGTCTACTTCCTTCAGGACATTCATCGAAGAATAGCCGCTGCCGAAGTCATCCATCCAGATCCGGTATCCTGCTCTGCGGAACTTCTGAAGCGATTCCTTCATCGCGTCATAGGACTCCGCAAACGCCGACTCCGTCACTTCAATTTCAAGATCTGCAGCCGTCAGTCCGTGTTTCTTCACGATTTCATCCACACCCTGAAAAATATCGCAGAGCTGGAAATCAAACCGGGACAGATTGATCGAAACCGGCACCGTCCGGGCCCCTTTCTTCTTCAGATTCTCAATATCTCTGCATGCACACTCGCAGATATGCAGATCCAGCAGGTGGATGATTCTCGCATTCTCCAGCACATCAATGAATGTTTCCGGAAGCAGAACCGAATAATCCTCTCCGCGCCAGCGGCAAAGTGCCTCTGCTCCGCACAGCTTGCCCGTCAGCAGGCGGATCTGCGGCTGGTAATAAGCCACAAGCTTCCCCTCCCTGATCGCATCCGGAAGCGTATCAATAATCTTCTTGCGGGCAAGCATCCGCTGAATCTCCGAACGATCATACCAGCAGAAGACCTGATCATTCCGATCACGCAGCGATGTTTCCGAGAGATGAGCATTATCAATTGCCGTCAGAATCTCCATGCCAGGTTCCACCCGGCAGATTCCTGCTTTCAGCTCCAGGACGAACTGATTCTGATAATGAGAAACCTCCCGGTGAAGCCGCATAATCGAGGACTCCAGATCCTCTGCCTGATCTGTCATCACCGCAAAATGATCTGCAGTAATCCGGCAGATCAGTGCCTTCGGCCACTGATACCTCAGCAGCCTGGCAAGATACAGAATCAGTCCATCGCCGGCATCTCTCCCGCACGTCGTGTTGAAGAGCTTGAAATGCTCGATATTGAAATATATGACATGATACTTCTTCGGAGGCTCTTTCTTCAGAAGAGTTTCCCCCATTCTTCCGAACGCATCTCTGGTCAGAAGCTTCGTCAGACCGTCATGTTCCTCTTCGGTCCAGCTCTCGGTCTGCGCAATACGCTCCAGGGAATCGCGATTATCTCTCCATTCCTTGCCTGACAGAAGATAATACTGGCGCTTGTCTTCATACATCCCCGTCTCTGCTCTCCGCACAAGATCGTTGAGATCCGGATTTTCTTTTCCAGCCATCGCGTATCCGGCAGACACATGATAGGAATCTTCTTCGGCAAGCTTCTTCATCTGCTCCGTTCTTCTGATCACTTCTTCTTCCGGAAGATCGATTGCAAACGCTATGAATTCATCTCCCCCGATCCGGAAGGTCAGCTCATCCCCGAACTCTTCGCGGACTGCTGCAGCGATGCTCTTGAGCATCTGGTCGCCGGCATCATGCCCTTTCTGCTCATTGATCTCATGAAGCCCATCGGCATCCGCATAGACACAGGCAAGCTTTTCCTGATACTGCCCTGGCAGCACTCCTAAAGCCTTCTGATAAGAATACCTGCTCTTCAGTCCGGTCAGAAGATCCATGTCTCCGACCAGAAACAGTTCTTTCTCATAAAGCATCTTTCTTGCAAATGACCTGCTCAGATACGCACTGGAAAAAAAGCTGCACACAGAGAACAGGATGGAGTTCAGAATATCGGTGCGCACCATATCTGAATGATCAAACCGGACTGCCATCAGAATGAAGAATGCCAGATTGATGCCGATGCACTTCATGGTTCTGGAAGGACGATCCGGAAAAAAACAGAGGAGCCGACAGCACGACCGCCCCGAATGACACCGCCGGATCATCCGGACTGTAAGCCGTTCCAAGCAGCGTACCAGTCACCAGCAGAGCCGTCAGCAGCACATAGCAGGCCAGGAACACCTGCTTCAGCTTTCCGGCAGAAAGTTTCTGAGCATACACATGCACAAGCAGGGAAACAGCCAGAAGGATGCTGACGGCTATTCTCGAATCACGCAGGACGGAGTTCTGTTCAAAAAACGAGATGATCAGCAGAGCCGCAGCATAGAAAACAGAAATCTGAGAAACCATCACAAGATTCTTCTGATTTTCTGCTGCTATTTCATTTTCCAGCTGCGAAAGCTGCCTTTCAGTCCATTTCAGCCCAAGAAAACCATCTGACTTCTTATTCTTTCCCATCTGCATCCCCTCGGAAGAGATGTTCCATTGCGAACATGAAACTCTCATCTCTCTGAGTCCATCATATCATTATATGAATGAAAAAGGCTCTTCTCCCGCAGATGGAAGAAAAGCCATTCATAGCCAGCATCGTTTTTATATTTCGTACAGTTCAGCACCGTACCTGCCGTCAATCGGGCTGACAAGCACTGAAACCATTTCATTCCTGCTCGTCGGAATATTCTTGCCGACATAATCCGGCCGGATCGGCAGTTCCCGATGGCCTCGGTCAATCAGCACTGCAAACTGGATCGCTTTCGGTCTGCCATGCTGGAATACGGCATCAATTGCTGCCCGGCAGGTCCGTCCGGTATACAGGACATCATCTACCAGGACAACCGTGTAGTCTTTCAGGTCAACCGGAATCAGACAATCGCTGGTCTTCGGCATATCGCCAAGTTCAGACAGATCATCCCGATACAGCGAAATATCCACATGTCCCATCGGAACTTCAATTCCTTCGAACTTCCTGATATTTGCCTGCAGCATTTCCGCAAGCGGAATACCTCTGCGCTTGATGCCTAACAGGCAGATTCCTTCTGCTCCGTTATTCTTTTCAATGATTTCATGCGCAATGCGTGCCATGGAACGTTCCAGCTGCGCTTCGTCCATGATTGATGCTTTGAGTTTCATTTCCCACCTCTTGATGATCAGCCCAGATGGAATGTTTCAATTAAGAGAATCCATGCCAGTCCATAAAAGCATACCACACCGACCAGATCTGTGATGGTCGTGATCAGCGGTCCGGACGCAACTGCCGGATCAACCCCGATCTTCTTGAAGAACATCGGCACCGAAGTACCCACTCCGGAACTGATCACCATCGCAACCAGCAGCGAAGCCCCGATGCATAGCGAGATCAGAAACGATTGTCCTGCCGGCATCTTCTTCAGCAGCATCAGATATACTCCGACAAATACGAATGCAAACAATCCGGTGATGAGACCATTGATGAATCCGGTCGTCATCTCCTTCCGGATGAACTTGTTCTTTTCTTTATGAGAGAGATTCTCATCCATCAGCACCCGGATGGTCACGGCCAGGGATTGCGTACCGACATTTCCGGACATATCAAGAATCATCGACTGGAATGCCATGATTACCGGCAAAGTCACTACCACGGTTTCAAACAGAGAGACAACCGTAGACACCAGAATGCCGAGCACACACAGCAGAATCAGCCACGGCAACCGCTTCTTCACGGAAACCATGACCGGCTCATTCAGATCTTCTTCTTCTGAGAGACCGCCGAGTTTCGCGTAGTCATCGCTCATCTCATCATCGACGACTTCAGCGAGATCCGCTGCGGTCACAGCACCAAGAATCGTATTCTTTCGAGAAAGAACCGGAATTGCCTCTTCACCATAATCCTGGATTGAAGACAGGCAATCTGCAATCTTCTCATCTGCATAGACAGACGGGAAGGCTGTCACGGTAATATCTTCCAGACTCGTATCCTTGCGGGCAATGATCAGATCCTTGAGATCAATTTCACCACGATAGTTCTTACGCTCATCGACGACGAAGATCTCAGCAATATTATCATGATCTGCCGCCTGGGCAATGACTGACTTCATCGCTTCCGGCACGCTCATATGCATGTATACGGAGACGAAGTTCGTAGTCATGCGGGATCCGATGACATCTTCATCATATGCCGCCATCCGCCTGAGCTGTGCCCCGGTTTCCGGAGGCATCTTGCTGAGAACGCGGTCTGCATAATCCGGTCCGCATTCCTTCAGCAGGTCGACTGCTTCATCGCTTTCCATGCCAGCCAGAATATCCGCTGCTCTGGCATCATCGAGTTCCTTCAGGTAATCATCCGCATTGTCCACGTATTCCATGACTTCGGCAATACGATCTGCTCCGAGGATCTCAAGCAGATGGATGCGTTCTTCCTTCGTCAGCTGAGGAAGAACATCAGCGATGTCGTTTTCATGATATTCATCCAGCTTATCCCGGATTTCATCTTCCGGGAGATTGCTGCAGATAATCTTCAGAATGTCTTCTGAGTAATTATGATGGGTTTCCTGATTTACTTCCTGTTCGGTATTTTCTGCCATATTCCGTTCCTCTTTTCTTTCAGACAGAAACCGACGGTCTTTACCCTAATAAAAGGCGGTTTCTGCATGTATTGCTTATTCGACCCGACTCACCGCCAGCCATGCAGAAACCACCTCTCTTTCCTTTGTCAAAGGTAGGATATACTCGAACCAAGTCAAATTCAAGAAACAGATTGTCAGTTTAATGTAAAATCCAGGATCACCGGATTATGATCCGTATTCTGAAAGCCTGCATCCTCCGTATGACATGCATGAACCGTGACATTCGGGGAGACGATGAACCCATCAATCACATAGAACTGAAACTCATTCACATCAGCTCCATCGAGAGCCTTGTCCAGCGAACGGCAGGTCGGCACGGATGGATCCATGCACAGCTGCCACCCTTCATCAAAATCAGAAGCCTCGATGATACCAGGCTTCCACATCCCCTCTTTCAAGGGATAAGCAGAAAGATCTGCCGAAGAGAACGTCTGATTGAAATCTCCTCCGGCAATCACATAGTTTCCGGCTTCATACTGTTCTTCCAGGATTTCCTTCAGCATTGCTGTCTGAGCCGCTTTCCCCTCGCCATCGTCATACGCTTCCAGATGCAGGTTCACCAAGACCAGACTATGCGTGCTTCCGGAAATCGGAATCGTATTCACGACTGCACACCGCTTCAGATTGCCGAGCCGCTCCGGCCAGGAAAACGGAACCGGCAGCTGATGCCTCACTGCAGAAGTGATTTCTGAAGCAGACATCGACAGAATCCCGCTCTCGACTTTTCCCATCGGCGGAATCGGGTAGGGAATAAACGGAACTTTATAATTATAGGCAAAGTCAGAAATCGGATTTCCGAGCTGCTCTCTCAGGTATTCCTCCTCATTGATCGAATAGGACCGAGCAGAATTGCGATCCACTTCCTGAAGGATCATGAAATCCGCATCCAGATTCTTCAGCGTATCCGCAATTCCTTCCAGATTTTCCTGAACCCGCTCTTTGTCAGAAGGGAATACGCTTGTTCCTCCATCCATGAAGAAGTCCGCATTCGATCCCAGGGCTCCATAGCCGCAATTCCATGTCACCACCCTCAGCGTGCTTCCGGCTTCGATCGATTGCGATGCCTCTCCTGCTGTTTCCAGCGTTTCCTGTGCTTCCGGCTGGTATTCCGCGATCGTCAGCCAGGCAAACAGACAGGCAATGATCAGCACGAGAACCAGCACAATCCTTCCAAGAAGGCGCAGAACTCCTATCTGATGTTTCTTGTTCATATGATCTTTTTCCATCCATTCTGCTTTCAGAATAGCATGTAGTCCTTCTGTACAGGGCCGAACTTCTGGACATCTCTTCGGAAGTGTCCGCACCCAGAAAACAGTTTCGTGAAATATTTTCCATCTTTTTCATGCTGAAAATTTCATTTCATGAAAAATAGTGTAAGAATCCGTTGACTCGTTTCATCACCATGAGTATCATCTGAACTATCAGAAATGAAATGCGACGAACAGAACACGCTGCAGTCTTCTGATCCATAACAGAGAACGGTAGTCAGGTGAGAAACCGTATGGAGAGCGACTGTAAGTATCCTCTGCGAGCAGCAGCCCGAACAAAGTAGGCGTTGCCGGCATCCGGCCGTTATCCAGGAGCCTGTTGATAGACAGGTAAAAGTGCCATGTAAAACCCATGGAATGCAAAGTGGTACCGCGGAAGAGCTGAACGCTTTCGTCTTTGCGCACAGAAATGTGCCGATTTCGAAAGCGTTTTTGTTTACACGATCTCCATTTCATTTCTCAAGAAAGGGGAACTGTCATGAACAGTCTTGTGATCTTAGTCTTTGCAGTTGCAGTACTTCTCTGCGGATACACCTTCTATGGTAAGTGGCTCGCGAAAAAATGGGGCGTTGACCCGAAAGCACCGACACCGGCCGTCGTCCATAACGACGGCGAGGATTATGTTCCGTCTTCCCGTCTGACCGTATTCACCCACCAGTTCTCTTCCATCGCCGGTGCCGGCCCGGTCCAGGGACCGATCCTTGCGGCAGTATTCGGATGGGTTCCGGTTCTCGTCTGGCTGCTGGTCGGCGGAGTCTTCTTCGGTGCAGTCCAGGACTTCGGTGCCCTGTTTGCTTCAGTCAAGAATGACGGCAAATCCATCGGTCTTGTTATTGAGCAGTACATCGGCAAGATGGGCAGAAAATTCTTCACGTTATTCTGCTGGCTGTTCAGCTGCCTGGTCATCGCTGCCTTCACGTCCATGACTTCTTCCACGTTCAATGGATATGTCACCGCTGCAGATGGCACCGTCACGCAGAATTTCAATGGTGCTGCTGCCGCAACCATCTCCTTCCTGTTCGTCGGCTTTGCCTGCGTCTTCGGGCTCATGCAGAAAGCACTTGGCAAGAAGATGACAGAACGCTGGAAGTTCGTCACCGCCATCGTCTTCATCGCTCTGATGTTCGCACTTGGCATGAAGCTTCCGGTCTACCTCACCGCTTCTCAATGGAACCTCGTCCTGATGGTCTATCTGTTTGCAGCAGCTGTCGTTCCGATGTGGATTCTGATGCAGCCTAGAGACTACATGACCACATTCATGCTGCTGGGTATGATCCTCGGCGGAGTCATCGGGGTCGTCGTAGGCCATCCGGAAATGAAGCTGAATGCCTTCAACGGATTCGTTCTCACCTCTTCTACCGGTTCCAAGAGCTATATGTTCCCGACGCTGTTCGTCACGATCGCCTGCGGTGCAGTTTCCGGATTCCACAGCCTGGTTTCCAGCGGAACTTCTTCCAAGACCATCTCGAATGAAAAAGACATGCTGCCGGTCGGCTATGGTGCAATGCTCACTGAAACTCTGCTTGGCGTCATCTCTCTGATCGTTGTCGGCGCAGTTGCAGTCAACGGAACGGTTCCTTCCGGACTTACTCCGTTCCAGATCTTCTCTGCAGGTGTTGCCGGATTCATGGAACAGCTCGGTGTCCCGGAAACCTTTGCAAATGTCTTCATGACGATGTGCATCTCTGCCCTCGCTCTGTCCACACTTGATTCCGTCGGAAGAATCGGACGTCTCAGCTTCCAGGAACTCTTCATGGATGAAGACGAAGAACAGCCGGCATGGAAGAAATTCCTCACGAACCGCTATGTCGCTACCGTCTGCACGCTGGTTCTCGGCTATGCATTATGCCTTGGCGGATATCAGAATGTATGGGCACTGTTCGGGGCTGCCAACCAGATGCTCGCTGCCCTGGTTCTGCTTGGCATCGCAGTTTTCCTGAAAGCAACCAAGAGAGAGAATAAAATGGTACTTGTACCGATGGTGATCATGCTCGCAGTTACCTTCACGGCAATCATTCTGAATGTTGTGAACAATGTCCAGGCTTATATGAATGGCACAGCAGTATTCCTGGTCAACGGCCTGCAGCTGATCCTGGCGGTATTCCTGATCATCCTTGCAGTTGTCGTGGTAGTGACCTGCATGAAGACACTGCTCAAGCCGAAGCAGCAGGATGAGATGAGAAAGCAGACGGCTTAAGAAGGAGAAACTATGAGCAAGAAAGATCTGAATTGGAGCAACCTTGGATTTCAGTATCGGAAAACCGATGCACGCTATGTCTCGCATTTCAAGGACGGTGCCTGGGATAAAGGCACGCTGACCGCGGATGCGACGGTAAAGCTGAACGAATGCGCTGGCATCCTTCAGTATTGCCAGCAGGTATTTGAAGGTCTCAAAGCATATACCTGGGCAGATGGTTCCGTTGTCTGCTTCCGGCCGGATCTGAATGCTGAACGTATCTACAACTCTGCAAAACGCATCGAGATGCCTCCGTTCCCGAAAGAACAGTTCCTGGACGCAGTCGATCAGGTAGTAAAGGCAAATATCGACTGGGTACCTCCGTATGGCTCCGGGGCATCTCTCTATCTTCGCCCGTATGAATTCGCAATAAGTCCGGTCATCGGCGTAAAGCCTGCTGAAGAATATGAATTCCGTTTCTTCTGCACTCCAGTTGGTCCGTACTACAAGGGCGGTGCAACCCCGATTGCATTGCAGGTGTCTGACTTCGACCGGGCTGCTCCACATGGCACCGGTGCAGTCAAAGCCGGCTTGAATTACGCCATGAGCATGCACGCTTCCGTGCTCGCCCACGCAGCCGGCTTCGCTGAAAACCTCTACCTAGATCCGGCAACCAGAACCTATGTTGAAGAGACGGGTGGTTCCAATGTCCTGTTTGTTGACCAGGAAGGACGTCTGGTGGTTCCGAAGTCTGATTCCATTCTCCCCTCCATCACCAGACGTTCCTTCGTTTACATCGCAGAGCATCTGCTTCATATGACAGTTGATGAACGCCAAGTCGCATTCGAAGAAGTAAAAGGCTTCAAGGAATGCGGACTCTGCGGAACTGCAGCAGTGCTTTCACCAGTCGGCCGCATCGTCGATCACGACGAAGTCATCGACTTCCCTTCCGGCATGGAGCATGCAGGTCCTGTCATGGCAAAGCTCTACGAAACCATCACAGGCATCCAGGGCGGAACGATCGAAGCTCCGGAAGGCTGGATTCATCACGTCTGCTGATCATCATTACTCAGAAGACTGTGCGATCGCACAGTCTTTTTTTGCATACGTCAAATAGAGGATGCTCTGAAATAAGAATCCCCTCCAGGTAGAATGATTGTGATTATCAGTGTTAGTTGTAAAAACCGTTCGGGAATAAAACCAGCGGTCAGAGCTCTTTAACGCAATCAGCGTACCGAGACGCTTTTCAGACTTGCCGGTAAGTTCTTGGAATATGGTTATGTAGTGTCCAGTTTTTTTAGCAAGGCAAGAACGAAAGGCACAAGAGACATCAGTATTCTGTATGCATTTGATCTAGAGAAGGAAGAGCCGATCTGCTCCGTAACGAAGGACAGCTGAAAGGCCATGGAACAATCCTTTTCAAGCGGGTAAGAAAAAAGAAGCTGCTGTACTCCTGCTATGATATTACCCCAGGCGCATGAGGAAGCATTCGGGCGGCTGCACAGCACAAGCAAATCCGAAGACTACAGCCAGGAGACTTATGAAGAAGACAGGAAGAAGTTCGAAACGCTGCTTCTGGGAAGCGATCTGGAGATGGATGCAGAAACCGACTATCAGGCTTTTGCATGCAGGTGGATAATCGATCTAATCACGCTGTATTACAGGCAGGCGTGCGAACTGGATGAAACACATCTTCACAGTGATTATTCCGTAATCGGAAGTGAATTCTGCATCTTCCTTTCCAGTGTGATTACCCATCGCCTTCTCAATCGGTTTAAAAAAGAAGAACTGTTCGACACGCTCACCTGCAAGAAGATCATGCATGTACTGACACGGGCAAAGAAGGTGAACGCAGGCACTTCAGAATGGCAGCTGATCAAGATGAACCCTTCCCAGATAGACACATCCTTCAGAAACTGGGACTGCTTGAAACCGCCCAAAAAACGAGGCAGGAAGTATAAGAATCAAACGATCTAGTTTTACTCATTGGAAAAGTGGCAGTCTAACAAATTGGAAAATTTCATTTCAATGAAGCATTTCATTCGGTTTGTTTAAATTAATAAGTGTTGTACAGTTTTGTATTAGTGCTGGATCATGAGTGATTACAATAACCTTCCTGGATTTTGCAATATCTTTTATTAATTCGATAAGTATTGCTTTAATACGTTCATCCACAAAGTTAGTCGGCTCGTCATATATTATCATTTCCTGATTGCAGCTAAAGCTGCGGCATATTTCAATGATCTTCTTTTGCCCATTAGAAATATTACTGCCATTTTGTTTCAAGCATTCATCTTCATTTAGCCCAACTAACGCAAGCAATGAATTCACTCTATCAGAAAGTTCTCCTTCAGAGAAAAAGAGAATGTTGTCCCTTATCGTACCTTCAAATAAATAACTATCTGCAGGAACTAAAAGAATCCGGCTTTTTATATCCTGTTCAGGAATATCTTCATACTTTATATTGTTGTAATAAATATTTCCAGAAGTCGGAACTATACTTTTATTAATTAACTTAGCTAATGTGCTTTTTCCTGAACCGTTCGCTCCGATAATTCCAATGACTTCTGATTGACCAAAAGATATTAATGAAGAATAATTCGAAAAAATCAGTTGAGAATCAACCGCATAACTCATTTTTTCAAATCTGATGGCCTTTAATGCTGGAAGCAATCTCGATTCTGAATTTGGCAAATTTTCCTTACCCGAGTACAGAATTTCATTTATTCTTTTCAGGGAAACATTAGCGATTATTGTTTTTTTAGGCAAGGACATTATTGAATTGGCAATATCCCACAGTCTGTAGAAATACACAGTGTATGCAGTTAACATCCCAATTGTCATTTTTCCCAGAATAATATGATATCCGCCAATCCAATTAATCAGAATATCTGCTGCAGTTAAGACTGATGTCATCATGCCAATATCATAAAGAGTTTCTATGATTGTATTTTCTTTATATGATTTATAAAGTCTGATTTTTCTGTCACTGAACCTATTGAGAAAATTATTGCTTTTTTTATAATTGCGGATCGTCTCTTGCCCGCTAACATACTCCTCAAAAAAGCAATTCATGTTCTCATCGCTCTGAATAGTATTCGTCTGCCTTTTTTCAATTATGGGAAGCATTATTTTCTTGAGGATAAGGAAAAAGAATATGAGAATTATAATAATCAGCGACAGTTCCGGAGACATTAAAAACATTCTTAATAAGAGCAGTATCAGAAAAATTATATTGCAGATTTCGGTAACCGCTTTCTCATAGAATAGGAAGCGGCATTCCTCTAAATCTTTCGTGAATCTCTGATAATAATACGAGATATTATGGCTTTTATGCTTATCAAAAGGCTGATCACGGATACTTAGAATAATTCTTTCTTTAATACTTAATGTCGTTTCTTCCTGAGCCATGTCTAGCTGAAAGGAATAAAAAGCTTGCAGCAGAATGTTTGTAATAGAAAAAATACACATTAACACTCCATAATAATTAAAAGTACTAACGCTCTTTGACACTGCAGAATCAATCATTCTTTCTAAACAATATGGAGTGAAAATGACAAGAATTTTGCTTAACATATTAAGCAAGATCAGAATAACCAGTTTAGATTTCTTCTCCATGGAGTTTTTTTTGAATGAGTTCATTGATCATTTTCACTTTTTCATATTCACAAAATATTGTTTGTATAGAACCATAATAAATTAAAAAGCCGTATTTGCACAAGGGCTGAGGATCTTATCAATCTGGTTTACTCTTGCAATATAGCTCTCTGTAGCGAAGTGTTTTTGGGTTTTCAAAACTTAAATCCGGCAGCTGGTCTAATGGAGCATTGAAACTGAATGCAAATAAGTTAAGATAGCTCGGAAGTTCATCTCTCCTGAAGCCGCTGTGTGCTCTTAAAAACTTCTGCAGCCTATTATGAACCTGGTTGATGGGATTCATCTGATTCTTATTGTCGGGCAACCCTTTCATTTTCTTGGAATCATATTGGATGTTTACCAGTTCCAGCTTCCTGACAAGCATGTTATGGCATGGATCTTTATCAGTTATCAATCTTGATCCTTTCCTGATATGATCCTTCAAAGCTTCATATACCTGTCTTCCGGCTGGCTCGCCCAAGCTAATGTATTTTACAAACACGGTTTTACCATCTGTAATGGTCGCAATGCACATCTTATTGATAGAATGGCCTCGCAGTTTCTGGTTATTTTCAGCTATTTTTATTTCGAAAGTCTTCGGAAAACCTGGCAGTACGAAGTAGCCCGCTTGATGTCAGAACATTTCGGCACTCAGTTCAAGACCCTGAAAAACCTCGCCTATCGGAAAAACACAGATGGGTTTTACGTATATGCCAAGGAGCGCGATCCGGATGAAGAAGGACAGAAAGAACGCGATCATTCCAGAGACGTTCAGGGCTGTGTCAGTTATATGATGCGATATGCCTCACGGCCGGCAATGGCGGAAAGCCGTATTATTTCCTATAGCAAAGAAACCGATGAAGTGGTATGGCTCTATGATGACCACACGACCGGAAAGAGAATCACCGTTCACGAAACCGGTCTCGATCTTCTCAAGAAGATGATCATTCATATCCAGGATGAAAACTTCAGGACCGTACGCTACTATGGTTTTTACAATCCCAGATCAAAGGACCATCTGGATAAATCTATGCATTGATCAGTCAGAAACGAAATGATGCCAGGACTAAGGAACAGCGGAAGAAGCAGCTAACCTCCCGTCTTCATAAGCTTCGTTTCCGTACGATGTGCCTTGATTCTTATAATCGAGATGTTCTCCGCTGCAGATGCGGCGAGATCATGTTATATGCGGAAACTTATAATCCGCTGGAAGGAATATCCAATGACAGACAATACCGAGAAAACTGTATTGATGAAATGCGAGAGATGCGGTTACGAAGAAGAAGTACCGCAGAAAGATCTCGATCTCCTTCGTTCAGTTGATAAAGACCCTGAGCATTGTGAAGACCATCTTCTATGCCCTTTCTGCTTAAGCGACATGTACCGCAAAGATTCTTATCATTTCAGAAATCACAATCACTACTGACAAAGACAGATCAATCCTAGACATGTTTTTGTCGTACCGTCTCATTTTAGATGACCTTGTGGTCACCTTATTCGTTTTATCAAACCGAATTGAAATTCTTATAAGATCAGAAAAGCCGGAGAATCCTGAAGCTGATTCCCCGGCAGATCATAAACCGATCGTTTTTCTGAATCGACTAATGGCGATCACATCGCGATAAATACGCTGCTCCCCTGATGGCAGATCGGGCATTCCGCCGGGGGTGCCGTCGCGATTACCACTTCCTCGCACACGGTGCACCTCCAGGCACAGACCTGGGCAAAGTGGCTGCCATCCTGATGGCAGATATGACATTCAGAAGGGCGCTCCTCTCCTTCTGTCATATAATGGCAGACATCACACTGCCAGATCTTCCGGCCTGTTCCGTTTTTCCGCAATGTCACCTGATCAGTGATGTCTTCAAACACATCGCTTCCCTGATGGCAGAACGGGCATTCCGCCGGCGGCAGGATGCCGATATAGACATCACCACACACTCTGCACTTCCAGACCCTGACATTTCTGAATTCTTCCGGTCGGAAATGAGCAATCACCTCGCCTGCTGGGGCATTGTCTTTTCTGGTATTTTCTGTTTCTTCTGAAGGCTTCAGATCGCGGTACTGCCGATACTTTCCAGCTTCTTCGCCTAGCAGATCGCTGCGATCGGTATATTGCGTATGCAGCATCTTTTCAGCAAGATCGCTCAGCGGCTTGCCATAGAACTCCTGATAGAGTGCGATGATCTCCGGGTTTTCATGGCTTGACCGTCTTGCTTTTTCCATAGATGCATCTCGCCGATACAGCCCGTCAATCCGCTCCTGCAGCAGCGCATTTCCCTTTTCCTGGGTTCCCTTCGGCTGTCCGCCCCCGCCGATGCAGCCGCCCGGGCAAGTCATGACCTCAACAAATGCATAGTCTTTCGGTTCTTTCTTCTGCCGATCAAGGAACTTGCGGACATTCGCCGTCCCATAGATGACAGCAACATTAATATTCTTATCTGCAATCGAAAGAGAAGCTTCGCGGAACCCTTCCATTCCTCGAACCGGCTTAAGGTCATACAGCTTTTCAGGCGCCGGTGAGCCAGTCAGGTACGTATAAGCAGTCCGCAGTGCCGCTTCCATCACACCGCCTGTATTTCCGAAAAAATCCGTATTTGCAGCAGGGTGGTGCCAATAGGCTTAATCAGCGGACTTTTTTGACATCGCATCTCTGAATTTCACCACATGTGGCGACATTATTGCCCGTCTGATGAAAAGGTCGACCTTCTCATATCGATTACTAGGCTCTGACAGAACAAACCAGATCAGATTCATCCAGTCCTGAAGATTGTCCCTGTCATAACCGCCATGTGCACGCATATATTGCTTTGCCAGTGAATGCAGATTGTTAATCGGATCCAGAGGATTGTCTTTGTCCGATAATCCTTTGGTCTCACTCGTAGTATGTACTTCTTCTGTCAGATGGAGTCGTTCGACAAGTATTCCATGCGAATTATCTCCATCATGAATCAGTTTTGATCCAGGCTTGATATGTTTTCCGAGAGCTTCCCATGTTGTCTTTCTGGATGGCTTTGAGTTTCCCTCTACGGCCAGATACATATGCCCATGATCATCATAAGCAGCTGCGACACAGATTTTGTTACGAGAAATGCCTCTTAGCTTCTTCCCATCCACGATTTCTGTTTCGTGCTTGATTACCGGAAAGAACATCTCGTCAAAGTAGATGTTTCCTTCCAGCATTACCTCAGACTGTATTCCTTCAAGTACAGCAAATACCTTGATCAACCAGTATCTGCCTGTGCTCTCTGCATTTCTGTTATCGCGTGCTGCAGTGCTGATGGAATGGAATTCAAACAGATAAAGAAGATATTCAATCCACTCTGAAATCGGAATCTTCCGATCCTGAAAGATTGTCCCTGTAAGAACACTGAACTTATGGCCGCAGCTTATACAGCGATAGCACTTTGTTCCGTCTTTATAGAAGCCGTACCTGATAAAATGCTCGGATCCGCAGATCGGGCAATGACTGACTGGAAGAGAGTTCAGAAACTGAACTTCAGATCTTCGGACAGGAGGATGCTTTGCATCATACCATTCATGCACGGTATCTGAAATCAGCTTCTGGGATTTCGAAATATCCGGGTCTTTATCCCATGAAAGCGTACGCAGGGAATGACCCCACGCATCCTTATCATCATGATTCATTTGTTGGCGGCTTGGAGCTTCCAGGAGCCGAATGACGAAACCGCCAAGTCAGCGTCAATCGGTTCCTGGAAACTTCCTGATGTCCCTTTCTCGGACATAGGAATTATAGTCTATTTCCAGAAGACTGACGGGAATTTACCACCCTGGTGCAAATGACGATTTTTCCGAAAATGACCCCGGCACCGGATGCCTGTGACATCAGAGGATCATAAGGGCTGTCACTCAAGGACGGAAAATCAATATGCTCTTCCCTTGCCCATGCAGCAAGCTCCCTGGTTGTGATCACATAATCCATATCGCGCATGCCATCAATGCCAAGATATCTGCCTGCCGCATTCATTTCTTCGCGGCGGATCTCATACTTCTTTGCCGTGCACGGCGTCAGCGCGACATTGACAATTGCCTTCGGATCAATGCCCATCTTCTTTGCAAAATAGGTCTTGATGGTCGGCCCCTGCATGCCGATCGGGCTCTTGGCTGAAGAGATATGCGGAAGAAGCTCCGGATAATAGATCTCTGCGAATTTCACCCATGCCGGGCAGCACGAAGTAAACTGAGGCAGCGGCTTCGACGCATCCGCATGTGAAAGACGCTCCACCAGTTCGCTTGCCTCCTCCACGATCGTGAGATCTGCTGCAAAATTGGTATCCAGCACATAATCAGCCCCCAGACGGCGAAGCAGTGCAACCATCTTTCCTTCCACAAAGCTGCCATCCGCCATGCCGAATTCTTCTCCGAGCGAAACACGCACAGATGGCGACGTGCTGAAAATGACGATCTTCGAAGGATCCTTGATCGCCGCTTTTACATAATCAGCTTCCGGAATCTCCTGAATCGAACCAGTCGGGCATACATTTGCACACTGCCCGCAATGAATGCAGACTGCTGTGTCTCCTGTCTTAGCAAGATCGTAATATCCCAGAACTGAGATATAGTCTCTGCATACATCACGGCAGTTCCCGCACTTGATGCACTTCTCCTCAATCCGTTCAATCGAAGGATTTCCCGGCTCAATCGGAACACGAACTTCAGGCGATAAATGCTTGCTCATAAAACCTCCTCCTGTCAGCAGATCACATGCTCAGAACCCTGCATCTCTGCATGATTTGATTATGAAAACACATACTCTTCCAATGCAAGTATTTTCTTTGCATGATCATAAAAAACCGCAAAGAGCGAATACTCGATGCGGTTTCTGCAGAAATATGAATGGATTGTTCAGCGAGAAATTCAGTTCTTAGCTGCAGCAGAAGCAGTAGCCTCTGCAGATGCGCTTGCTTCAGCGGTTGCTTCAGCAGATGCTTCAGCAGACTCCTTTGGAGCAGCAGTCTCTTCCTTGACAGCCTCTTCCGTAGCTTCAGCGGACTCCGAAGCAGCCGGAGCTGAAGTTGCAGCAGATGCAGCACTCTTGGAAGCAGTATTGCTTCCGCAAGCTGCCAGTGACATCGTCATCACAGCAGCAGTAACAATTGCAACAATCTTTTTCATATTCTTGATCTTCCTTCCAGTTTTTTAATCTGCGTTGAATATTTCTGCAGCGTGTTCTGTTCTACCACCGTCATTCTGCATAAGCAAGGTCTGATATAAGCCATGCATGCATAGTTTTCCGCTTGTTGAATGAATTGAGGATTCCCGCATGATCATGCGTGTTCCAAGCACATCGTCTGTTCCAATGACAGCGCTTACTTTGAAATTGTGAAAAATTCTTAAGATATTCTTTCAATTCTTAAGAATTCATGAGGATAACCACCGGAATTCACATAGAATTCACTTCTGGTGTATACTCTGTAGCCGTGATTCAGGAGGTAGCTGAATGATAGAGCTGATTGCATTATGCGGGCTTGTCCTGACAGTATGGATTGCAAGTATCCAGATCCTCGGAAACCTGGGCATTACGATCGGATTGATTTTCACCATCCTCTGTGCAGGATTGCTGATACTGAATATTGCTGAAAACCGGAAAGAAGAACGGGAAGCCAGAAAAAGGTCTCTGCAGTAAAAACTGCTGGTTTTCACAAGTCTGACACAAACGCCTGGTAGAATACTCTTGTCTTCAGAAAGAAGACATCAGATCTTTCCTCCCAGACAGACTGATTATCATTTCTGAAAAAGCTTCTGCAGTGCAGAAGCTTTTTTCTGGTTTCTATTCGGATATTGCCCTGGTAAGCGCTGGCAGGATCTGACTCTTGCGTGAAAAGATTCCCTTCTGCAGATCATGACCGCCCTCAGAATGATCCGGGAATGCCTCCTGGCACTTTTCTCCTTTTTCTCCTGCAGAGAAGAAGATGGAGCCTTCATCTGCAATCGAAGTAAAAGCAACCACAAGTAAGTCCAGGCCTTTCTGCTTCACGAGACGATCAATGGCTTCCTGGATTTCTTTTTCTCTGCCCTTCACATCATTTATCGAAGCAACCATGCACTGGCTGATCATCGAACTGCATCCTGAGATGTCATAGTATTTGATATCTTGCACGATCATCTCATGAATGCTCTGGTTCATATTGGCTGCGGAAGCAGAGAACATCTCACGGCCGAACTGATCAATATCAAGATCCGCAAGAGCCGCCAGGATATTTGCAGTGTCAATATCCTTCTTCGTCGTAGTCGGAGACTGGAAGATCAGCGTATCCGAGAGAATCGCGCCAAGCATCAGACCCGCAAGTTCCCGGGGAATCGGGATCTGATTCTCACGGAACATCGTGGCAATGATCGTTGCGGTAGAACCGACGATCTCATTGCGGAAGGATACCGGCTGGGTTGTTGCGAAATCATTGATGCGATGATGATCCACGACCTCAAGAATCTGCGCTTTCTCAACTGCCCTTACGGATTGGGAGAACTCATTATGGTCGACGAGAATGATCTTCTTATTCTTGTATTCCATGATATGGCTGCGGGTCACATAGCCGACCAGATGGTCTTCTTCATCAATGACGGGATAGCTGCGGAACCGGGTCTTGGCCATCTTTGCGCCAGCTTCTTCCGCAAGATCATCTTCATGGAAAACGACCGGCTTTCTGCGCATGACCAGTTCAATGCGCGGCGCAAAGAAGATATAACGGGACGTATTCATACTGCCATGTCCGGAGATGATGACCGGACAGTGATACTTCTTGGCTTCTTCCAGGACTTCGGATTCGATTTCCTCTGCCCATACGACAATCAGCATCCCGGCGCCTTTCTGAATCAGCTTCCGTTCAGATACCGGATCATTGCCGACAATGACAATTCGATCTTTGATTTCGTAGTTATCCGTTCCGGACTTTGTCATCGCAATGATCGAGACTTTGCCGTTCAGATGCGTTTCAGGATCATCATAGATGATTCTGCCGCTGATGGTCTTCGCAATATCTTCCGTGGAAGTCTGCTGCAATAGATCAATGCCGACTGCGGTATCGCCAAGTCCGATCTTGGCAAGATCGCTCTTTGACACGAAACCGATGACCTTTTTCTCGTGATCCGTAACTGCAAAGGCAGAACGTTCCGTTTCATGCATGAGACGGATCGTCTCGTAGACCGTAGTTTCCGGAGAAATCGCCTCCGGAGAATCGAGATTGATTTCCTTCAGTTTCTTTCTGGCATCTTCCAGCAGCATCGGTTCTTCAAACCCGAAGCGCTTCAGAAGATACTTGGTTTCATTGCTCAGCTTGCCGAGCCGGCAGGGAATTGCCTTGACTCCCATCGCCCGCTTGAAAAGCGCATACGCAATTGCCGAAGCCACGGAATCCGTATCCGGATGCTGGTGGCCGGTGATGTAAACAGGATCCTGCTGTTCCATTGTCTGAACTCCTTTTCGAATATGAGCCTGCTTCTATTTTAATGATACCGAAGGTCCCGGCAAGTTACCGAGACCTTCAGAACATTGTATAAATTTACAAATTCAGGAATCAGAACACATAAATTCTGAGCACTGCTAGCAGAATTCCAGTGATCAGTCCGCCCAGATGTCCGGTTCTGGAGATATTCGGCATGAAATTGATGATCAGGTTGGCAATGCACATTCTCAGCACGCTGGTCAGCACATACGGATTGCTCAGGGAACCCGAACGGACGAGCAGAAACAGATAAGCACCCATCAGTCCGTAGAGGCCTCCGGAGATTCCGATCGTGCTTGTCCCATCATCTCCGAAGAACGTCGTCACCAGGGAACCCCCGATGATGGAACCGAACAGGATGATCGAGTACCAGAACAAACCGAACATCGATTCCATGTAAGAACCGAGACTGTATAGCGAATACATGTTCATGATAAGATGCCAGGGCTGCACATGCAGAAACCCTGACGTGATCAGACGATACCATTGTCCCCGCTTTACCTGCATCGGAATCAGCGTGTATTTGTAGATCTGATCACTGCCCGATCCGAAATGGATCCACAGGAAATTCGCAATGCAGATGATCAGAACAATCATGGTTATACTCATGAGAATTCCTCCGATGCCATAATCCTACCATGAAACCACGGATCTGGCATTCATTCAGAAAACGCCTCCGTTTCCGGAAGCGCCTTCTCTTCAGTGCTATCTGATTACTGTTTCTTGCTGAACCTGATCTTCAGTTCCCGCTTCAGTGCATATGGCAGAATTGCCTTGACCATGCCATCTTCTGCGGAATACATCCTGGTGTTCTGAGGCATATCACGCTGCAGATGAATCGCATCAAATTCACACCTCGTCGTGCATAGACCGCATCCGATGCAGCGATTCACATCAACCGTTGTAGCGCCGCACTTGAGGCAGCGGTTCGCTTCTTTTCTGACCTGCTCTTCGGTGAATGCCAGACGGAAGTCTTCATAGCTGTGCGCTGCGTCACCAGGCTTCATGCCCGGTGCCTGACGCTTAGCGTTATCGTAGCTTTCGAGGTGAATATCCTCCCGGTCAAGCTCGATGAAATTTCTGAGATCTCTTCCCAGCTTCAGATCGCCCTGTCCTGGATGCACGAACCGATGCATGCTCACCATGCCTTCACGGCCATCCGCAATCGCATCAATCGCAAACTTCGCACCATGATTGATATCGCCGCCCACAAAGATATCAGGCTCTGCGGTCTGCAGCGTTACCGGATCTGCAACTGCAGTTCCGTTTCTTCTGAGCTCCACTTTTGTTCCATCCAGCAGATTGCCCCATACCGGTGCCTGACCGATCGAGATCAGCACATTCTCACATGGGACTGTAACGATGTTGGTTTCATCATAGATCGGATGGAATGCATGGTTCTTGTCGAACACTTCCGTGCACTGCTTCAGAACGATGCCGGTGATCTTTCCTTCTTCCGCAAGGATTTCCTTCGGTCCCCAGCAGTTATGAATGACGATTCCTTCTTCCTTCGCTTCTGCCACTTCATCGGCAGCGGCAGGCATCTCAGAAGGGCCTTCCAGGCAATACAGATCTACAGATTCTGCACCGGCACGGAGAGCAGTTCTTGCCACATCGATGGCGACATTTCCGCCGCCGATGACTACCGTTTTTCCGCTCAGGATCTTTCCATGATCTGCTTCGCTGTGTCTCAGGAAGTCAACGCCGGATACTGCCAGCTCTTCATTCGGTATGCCTGCCTTTCTTCCTGTCTGCATGCCGATGGCAACAAAGAATGCCTTGTATCCTTCTTTTCTCAGCTGATCCAGGGTCACATCCCTGCCCACTTCAGTATTGAAGCGGAATTCAGCTCCCATTGTGCGGATCACATCGATCTCGGCATCAATCACCCGGCGGTCGAGGCGGAATGAAGGAATGCCATATCTCAGCATGCCTCCAGGCTCAGCATTCTTTTCGAATACGGTGACCGGATATCCCTTTTCTCTGAGATAATACGCAGCACTTAAGCCGGCCGGACCAGCTCCGATGACTGCAACCCTGAATTCCTCTCCCCACTGATCGCCATGTTCATTGCAGCACTCCGGTATATACCGGTTTTCTGCTTTCAGCTCCTGAGCAGCGATGAACTTCTTGATCTCATCGATCGCAACTGGCGAATCAATCAGTCCTCTCGTGCAGCGATCCTCACACCTGCGATTGCATACCGCTCCGCATACTGCCGGCAGCGGATTATCCTGCTTGATGAGCTTCAAGGCATCCAGGTATCTGCCCTCTGCAGCCATGCGCACATAGCCCTGAACGGCAAGATGCGCCGGGCAGGCCGTCTTGCAGGGCGAAGTTCCGGTCTCATAGCAATTGATCTTCGCATCATCGCGGTAGTTCTTATTCCATTTTTCCGGACCCCATTTCACTTCATCAGGGAGTTCTGTCTTCGGATAGATCACCTCAGAACCATCCTTCCGGCAGAGCTTCTGACCAAGCTTTGCCGCACCGACGGGACACACCTCAACGCACTTTCCGCAGGCAACGCACTTCTCATGATCCACGTGCGCCCGATATGCACTGGCAGAGAGATTCGGCGTATTGAACAGCTGAGAAGTACGCAGCGCATTGCAGGTCGTATTCGAGCAGTTGCAGATGCCAACGATCTTATCTTCGCCATCGAGATTGGTGATCTGATGCACGAAGCCGCTCTTCTCAGAACGTTCCAGCAGAGCCATGATTTCCTCATAGGAAGCAGGTTTCGCATCTTTCTTCGTATCAATCAGATACTGCGCCATATCGCCGACTGCTATGCAGTAGTAATCCTCGATGTCACCACCGCCTTCGCCGCGGATGCGCTGCTGTCTGCGGCAGGAACACACATCCACCGCATACTTGTCATACTTATTCAGCCAGTGCGAAAGCTTTTCCAGAGATACGGATTCACTGACATGCTCGATCGCCTTCTCGACCGGGATAACATGCATGCCCAAGCCTCCGCCGCCAGGCGGAACCATATGGGCATTCTTGCCCACCGGAACCATGCTTGCATAATTGAAGAACGTTGCGACTTCCGGGTGCTCTTCTGTGAGTCTGCCATTCATCATCATGTATTCGCCGGAGCCGACTACCCACTTCGGCACGAAATACTGCTTTTCATGATCCTTGTTCTCGAAGTCGAATTCCAGAAGACCGATCTCTGCAATGTGCTCTGCGATCGTCTCTGCCCGGTAAGTGCTCATCAGGTTGCGCTCGCCAAGCTGAGCAGCGGTCAGCTTGACGGCACGCTTCTTGCGGAAGCTCAGCATGAACTTCACTTCCTCTTTCGTCAGCAGCCGGTCCAGCAGCCAGAAATCCGGAGTATTTTCCGTCACATTTTCCGCTTTGTGCAGGTCTCGGTCATCCGCAATCATCATGACCAGCTTCTTCAGAAGCGCGGCCTTCTCCGCATCATCGCAATGATAGTCCTGAGGCAGAAAGTCATTGTCATTGAACAAATAGTTCCTGTACTTTTCTGGGATCATGATCATGTTCTCCTTTTTGTGAAACTCTTCACCTGATTCCAGCATAGCATCCCATGCTCTGGTTTCCGCGTCATTTTTCGCTGATTCATGCCTGTTTCAGCTTGATTATTGCAGCTTCTGCATAAATAATGAAATCAGCTATGGATCTTGCCTATATCAGAGAGTTCGTCGCATTAGCTTCTTCGCTAAGCTACCATGAAACTGCCGAACAGATGCATATCTCCCAGTCTGCCCTCAGCCGTCATATCCAGGCCCTGGAGAAAGAACTCGGAGAACCGCTTTTCATCCGCTCCACCCGGAAGATGGCACTGTCAGATCTGGGAACCCGGCTGCTGCCGTTTGCCGAAGACATCACGAAGTCTGCTGAACAAGCCGAACAGCTTCTGAGCCAGGATCGGAATTCCATTCTGATCGGAACGGCCCATAACCCTCACCTGTATCTCATCACGGATTCCATCATCCGCTTCTGCAGCGAATACCCGGATATCCATATCAGAATGATCGAAAAGGATCTGGATGAACTTCAGAAAGACTTTCTGGAACACCGTCTTTCACTTGTCACGATGGGCTTCCGCAGCGGTGAAAAGATTCCTGCCCCGTTCATCCAGGCAGGCATCAGCAGGATTGCTGCCCTGGTTCCAAGACAGCACTTCCTTGCTGATCGGAAAGTCATCAGCATTCATTCCCTTAGCGGCATTCCGCTGATCATTCCTCCGGAAAACTCGCTTCTGACCGAAAACCTTCTCGATTGCTTTGAGAGGGAAGGAATTTCTATGCGCATCATCTATCAGGGAAGCACGCAGGGAGGCATCCGGTTTCTCAAGTTTCATATGGGCATCATGCTTGCCGATGAAAAAGAAGCAGGCCAGTATCTTGCCGATGATCTGGTTCTGCTTCCTATTGCAGAAGATATCAGTTATGTATTCGGGCTGGAATATCAGTCCCGCCTTTCTGTTCCCGAACAGAAGTTCGTGAGTTTCATCCGCCATCTCTTTGAGACACCGCGCACCTAATTCACTCTTGCAAACTGGCTGTTGTACAGACTGGTATAGAAGCCATTCTCTGCCATCAGGGAATCATGCGTTCCCTGCTCGATGATCTTTCCATCCTTCATAACCAGAATCAGATCCGCATTGCGGATCGTGCTCAGGCGATGCGCTACCACAAAGCTTGTGCGTCCGGTCATAAGCTTATCAAAAGCATTCTGAACCAGCAGTTCCGTACGGGTATCGATGGAAGAAGTTGCTTCATCCAGAATCAGCATCGGCGGCAGGCACAGCATGACTCTGGTGATGCAGAGCAGCTGCTTCTGGCCCTGGCTGAGACCGTCATCCTTCAGCACCGTATCAAGGCCTTCAGGGAGTCTGCGGATGAAGTCCCAGCTGCGTGCTTCCTTGCACGCATGAATAATCTCTTCATCAGACGCATCCGGTTTTCCGAACCGGATGTTTTCTCTTACCGTCGTATTCTTGAGCCATGTCTCCTGAAGCACCATGCCGTAGTTCCTGCGCAGGCTTCTGCGGTTGACCTGGTAGATTGATTTTCCATCTACCCGGATATCACCATGATCGGCATCATAGAACCGCATCAGGAGATTGATCATCGTGGTCTTGCCGCATCCGGTCGGACCGACAATCGCAATCCGCATGCCTGGTTCTGCATGCAGGGTATAGTGTTCAATCAGCTTCTGGTTCGGCACATAGCTGAAATACACATTGTCGATATCCACCGTTCCCTTCGCAGCTGGAAGATCCGGCAGCGTTTCGGTTTCTCCTTCCAGAGGAATCGCATCCTTCTCCGGGGCTTCATCAATCAGGGCAAAGATTCTTGCCGCACAAGCCATTGCATTCTGCAGTTCCGTAACCACGGAGCTGATGTCATTGAACGGCTTCATGTACTGATTGGAGTAATTCAGCAGCACCGACAGCCCGCCGACCGTCAGCCTTCCATCCAGGATCCGATAGGAGCCAAGCAGTGCGACTGCCGCATAGATCACACTATTCACAAAACGCGTGGAAGGATTTGTCAGCGAAGAATAGAAGATTGCTTTCTGGCTGTAAACTCTGAGTTCTTCATTGATCTTCTCAAAGCGCTCGGAGCTTCTCTGTTCATAACCGAAGGCTTTTACCACTCTTGCCCCGCTGATCATCTCCTCGATCAGGGCGGTTTCTGCTCCTCTTGTTTCACTCTGTTTCCGGAACATCGTATACGAATGCGTCGCAATGAAGCGGGCTACAAAGAAGCTCAGCGGCGTCAGAACCACGACAAGCAGCGATACTTCCAGCGACTTCCGGAACATGAAGATCAGCGTGACGAGAATCGTGATGACACCGGAAAACAGCTGCGTGAATCCGAGCAGCAGTCCGTCGCTCAGCTGATCCGCATCCGCAATCACGCGGCTGACCAGATCACCGGTGCTGTGACCATCCAGATACTTCAGGGGAAGACACTGGATCTGCCGGATTGCCTTTGCCCGGATCTCCTGAACTGTCCGGTAAGTGATGCGGTTGTTGATGAGATTCATGACATACGTCGCCGCTCCAGCCGCAGCAACGAGCACGAGGATTTCCGTGAGAACCCTTGCAACTGAGGCGAAGTCTACTTTTCCGGCGGCGATGATGCCGTCAATTGCATCCCCGAAGAGAACCGGCACATACAGCTGCAGAATCACGGAAACAGCTGCCAGCACAATGCTCAGAATCACAAGCAGACGGTAATTAGAAATGACGCCGATCACCTTCTTCAGCACTTCTTTCGAAGAAACCTGATCGCCTTCCATCTCCACGGTCTGATTCAGAATCGATTTCCGCTTCATGCCAGCACCGCCTTTCCCTCAGGCTTCTTCTCAGGAAACTGAGAATAGAAGATTTCCTGATAGATCTCGCAGTTCTGCATGAGTTCTTCATGCGTGCCTTTTCCTGCCAGCTTTCCGTCATTGAGCACGAGGATCTGATCCGCCTGCATGATCGAGGAACATCTCTGCGAGACGATGAACGTCGTGCATGGATGCGGAAGGGAACGCAGAGATTTGCGCAGTCTGGCGTCCGTCGCAAAGTCCAGCGCACTTGCACTGTCATCCAGGATCAGGATCTCCGGCCGCCTCACAAGAGCTCTGGCAATGGTGAGACGCTGCTTCTGGCCACCGGACAGATTCCGGCCGTTCTGCTCCAGCATGTAATCGAGCTTTCCGGCTTTGCCATTGACCACTTCTTCCGCCTGCGCCGTCCGGACTGCTTCTTCCAGCTGCTCCTCTGAAGCATACTCATTGCCCCATTTCAGGTTGTCGCGGATCGTTCCGGCAAACAGTTCTGCCTTCTGCGGAACAACTCCGATCTTTGCGATCAGTTCGCCTTCCCCATAGTCTTTCACGTTCACACCATCTACACAAACCGTTCCGGATTCCGGATCATAGAAACGCGGAATCAGATTCACGAGCGTGCTCTTGCCCGAACCGGTGCCGCCGATGATGCCGATCGTGGAACCAGGCGCTGCCGAGAAGCTGATATCCGTCAGCGACTCTGCCCCTGCTCCCTGATAGGAAAACGAGACATGATCGAACACGACGCTGCCGCTATGATCTCCTGCTCTGCTCTCTTCCGGATACTGCATGGAAGACTTTACATCCAGGATATCTGCCACTCGGTCTGCACAGGCCAGAGATTTGTTCAGCGTGATGATCAGCGAAGCAAGCTTGATCAGCTCCACGATCATCTGCGCCATGTAATTGTACAGAGCCACGACATCGCCCTGCTGGATCGAACCGAGATTCACCTGAATGGCCCCTCTCTGAATCAGCAGAATCGTTGCCAGGTTGATCAGCACATACGTAACCGGATTCAGAAGTGCTGAAATTGCTCCGACTTTCTCGTTCTGCATCGTCATCACACGGTTGGCTTCATCGAATTCCTTCACAGAATCCCGTTCCCGCCCGAAGGCCCGGATGACTCTGACACCAGTCAGATTCTCTCTGGTAAGACCCGTGATGCGATCCAGTCCCATCTGCACCTTGCGATACATCGGAACCGTGACCACCATGATCCCGTACACCACGGCAAGCAGAATCGGCACCGCTGCCAAGAAGATCAATGCGCACTTCACATCGATCGTAAACGCCATGATCACCGATCCGAATACGATGAACGGACTTCTCAGCAAAAGTCTCAAGCCCATGTTGACACCCGTCTGCACCTGGTTGATATCCGAAGTCAGACGGGTGATCAGCGTTCCGGTACCGAGCTGGTCCAGCTCGGTATATGAGAGATGCTGAATGTGATCGAAGACTGCCTGCCGTACTTTCGTGCCGAAGCCGACTGCCGCCTTTGCGGCGAAATACTGAGCCGTGAAGCTGCTCAGCATGCCAGCTGCCGCCAGCAGGATCAGCACGCCTGCTTCCCGCAGAATATATGCCTGATCGCCTCCGGCGATGCCGATGTTGATGATCCGTGCGACCACGATCGGCACCAGGAGATCGAAGAACGCTTCCAGCATCTTGAATAGTGGTGCCAAGATGCTTTCCTTGCGATAATCATGCAGAAAAAGCCATAGCCGTTTCATAAAACTCCCCTTTTCTCTTCTCCAGCATACTCATGTTTCAAAAATACAGAAACTATTCTTTTTAATCATTTGCCATATAATTTCTGTATAGGAGGAACCTTATGGATCTGAAACAGTTCGAATACTTCGTGGCCATTGCGGATGCCGGCAGTATCAGCGAAGCTGCCCGCCGTCTGCACCTTTCCCAGCCGCCGCTTTCGTATCAGATGAAACAGCTTGAAGCCGAACTCGGCTGTCCGCTCTTTCTGCGCGGCCACCATGAAATCGAGCTCACTGCTGCCGGAAAGCTCCTGTATGAACGGGCCACCCACATCCTGTCCTATGCCGACAGCACGAAGCGCGAAGTCGCTGAAACCGGAAAACGCCGGGTGCTGCGCATCGGCGTCACGAGTTCCACCTCTGCCATCGTGCTGCTGCTCGTCCATGCATTCTCGCTTGCCCACCCGGATGTCCGCTATGAAATCACCGATGCCACTTCCTTCCAGATGCTTGATCTTTTGGAAGAACGTGTCCTTGATGCCGGCATCGTCCGCACTCCTGCCAAGCTGACCGGCCTGGAAACGATCCGGATTTCTTCGGATTCGATGATTGCGGTGGACCAGTGGTCTGCAGATGAAGACCCGCTGACATTAAAAGAGCTGTCAGAACGGCAGCTCGTATTATATCGTCGCTATGAATCTTTCATTCTGGATGCCTTCGCAGGAGATCATGCAGAACCGGATATCTTGGTTCTGACGGATGACGCAAGAGACTGTCTCAGCTGGGTAAGAGGCGGAACCGGAACCGCCATCGTTCCAAGTTCCATGAAGTCCTCCTGCACAGATCTTCGGGTCCACCCGATCAATGACTCCCGTCTTTCAACAGAGATCCTGCTTGCGGCCCGGAAAGATGAATATCCCTCCCCGCTGCTGAGTCAATTCTGTTCCTTTGTGCGTCAGCACAGAGCTGACTGACGCGCGCTTTCATCTGCTTCAGATCCAGCACGCCATACGCAAATCCCTTCCGGACAAGTTCCGGCGGAAGATACTGATCATACTTTTCAAATAACGGTACTTCTTCCGGATACAGCAGATCCATCGCATCATTCTCTTTCTCTGCTTCTTCTCCAAGTACCTGCCAGAATTCTTCTTCGCCCGCATCCATCGTGAACTGCATCCAGTACGGTCTCGCACTGTCAAAGCCCTTCAGGCCAAGACGGGACTTGCAGCGGATTCTCAGCAGTCTCTCCAGCGTCAGAAATGCATACGTGCCAAGCCATGGGAAAAAGCACCACATCCGTCCGCCCATATTCACTAATGGCTTTCTTGACAAGCCAGCATCCCGCCATTGCGTTCTTGCGGTGATCAGTCTGGAAGCGGCGTGTTCCATCAGATACGGATACATCGTATCTTCATCGAGCACCTGCTTCATGCGCTCGATGATCCGCGTATGGATATCTCCCGGCACATCTCCGAAATAAGCAGGAATCCTGCCTTTGACTTCATGCACGTATACCTGGAAATGCTTCAGATCCACTTCTTCGACGACCCAGACCTTGCCGGCAATCGCAATCTTATCGCCAGCTGGGGGCGGAGCCACAATCGTACCGAGCTCCTGGGAATCACAGCGCACATGAAACTCCTGATTTTCCTGGAAGACGGCATAGAACCTGAACGAATTCGTGATCCGCTCTCCTTCCAGTCCGACAATCAGGCCGCCGTTTTCCGTCTTCTCGATATGGTCGATCGATATCAGATGCCTAAGCAGAGTTCTGTAATCGTCCTGCGTGATCTTCCGGAACGGAGAAAGTGTCAGAACTCTGGTCGCAAGTTCGGCCGGTGACATCTCTCCATCTGCCGCCAGCGTGCTCATAGTCTGATGGTAGAGCAGGCTGTAAGGCAGACGATCCAGACGCGGCGGTTCCACCCAGCGCTCTTCCGCATACAGCTGCACGAGCGAGATTCCCTGAAGCAGTTTCCAGGGCAGAATCTCCGGCAGCAGTGCTCTAGGCTCGGGCTGTTCTTCCCGCATCACGAACCACATCTCCGGCGGTTCGCCTCGGCGCCCCGTTCTGCCCATTCGCTGCAGAAACGATGAAACCGTAAACGGCGCATCAATCTGGAATGCCCGTTCCAGTCTGCCGATATCAATGCCGAGTTCCAGCGTTGCCGTCGTGCAGACCGAAAGATTCCGGTCTTCATTCTTCATATCCTCTTCTGCCGTCTCCCGGAAAGAAGTGGACAGATTGCCATGATGGATCAGGAACCTGTCCGGTTCCTTCCTTGCCTCGCAATACGCCCTGAGAGACTGGCAGACACTCTCGCACTCTTCTCTGGAATTCGTGAAGATCAGGCACTTATGCCCCCTCGTATGCTCGAAGATATACGCAAGCCCCGGATCTGCCGCCTTCGGTGCTTCATCCGATGCAGGCTCGATTTCCTGCTGCACCTTCATCGGATCTGCCCCCTCTTCCTGAGGTCCGCTGAGATAGAAATGCTCCATCGAAAGACGCCAG
Organism: Anaerolactibacter massiliensis; assembly: GCF_900290205.1. NCBI lineage: Bacteria > Bacillati > Bacillota > Erysipelotrichia > Erysipelotrichales > Erysipelotrichaceae > Anaerolactibacter > Anaerolactibacter massiliensis. The sequence continues at coordinate 1,767,079 of NZ_OLMH01000002.1, forward strand.
GTCTCTTTCGGTGCGTTCAGCTTCGGGATCACCGTGCCTCTGCCCGTTCCTGCAGCCAGGAATTCCCCCGCCAGCTTCGGATCCCCGATTGTCGCCGATAAGCCGATTCTTCGCGGATTGACCCCAGCCAGATGACTCAGCCGTTCCATCAGGCAGAAACACTGCCCGCCTCGATCGCTGCGTAAGAGCGAATGCACTTCATCAATCACGATGAACCTGAGATCTCCGAACAGTCTCGGAATATCCATGTGCTTATGCACCAGCATCGCCTCGAGCGATTCCGGAGTGATCTGCAGAATGCCTCTCGGCTTTGCCAGCATCTTATGCTTGCGGCTCTGCGAAACATCGCCATGCCAGCGATAGACAGGGATATCTGCCTCTTCGCATAACTCATTCAGCCGGGAGAACTGATCATTGATCAGCGCCTTCAGCGGCGCAATATAAAGCACGCCGATGGAAGAAGGAGGATCTTCATCCATCAGCGTCAGAATCGGAAAGAATGCGGCCTCGGTCTTGCCCGAAGCCGTCGACGCAGTCAGCAGCACATTCTGATCCGTATTGAAAATCGCATCCCCGGCAGCCACCTGCACTGCTCTGAGGTTCTGCCATTGATGACGATAGATGAAATCCTGGATGAATGGTGCATATCTGGAAAACACATCCATAAGCTATTCCTCAGATCTTGAACTCCGCAAACGCTTCGTCTTTCTGATCGCTCACCGCATCCGGCTTGGCATAGCTGAACTGATCCGAATTCAGCAGCTCTTCCGCCGTCAGCTCCGGATGCTGGTAGAGAATATCAAGCAGCTCGATGAAATCCCGGATCACTTCGCGCGGCGTGATATTGGCATCCGCTCCGATCCGGCTGTATTCGATCCGGATGAACGTCTCCAGATCTTCCGCCTGCAGTTTTCTCTCATACCCGTATAACCCTGCATGCATATCAGCCAGCTTTTCGGTCAGCACCATCATCTCTTCCGCCGTCAATGGTTCGAGCCGGATCACAGGCGCCAGGAGATCTCTTGCCCCTTCTCTGGAGAACTTTCCTTCAGCTAATCTTGAGCGCAATGCCTCATAGCTATACACTCCTCTTCTAGGATCTTCGATGGCCTGCGGAGTTCCGCACATCAGGATGCCGAGATACTTTGCTTTGCCCTGCAGTGTATCGTTGTACATCATCAGAATCTTCTCGTAGTTGTACTGCCGGCTGATGGCATTCGGAATCTTCGAGATGTTCACGAGCTCATCAATCATGATCATCATGCCTGCATACCCAGCCTGGCGGAAGAAGAATGCAAACAGCTTCAGATACTCATACCAGTCATCATCTTCGATGATGATATTCACGCCGAGTTCTTTCTTCGCATCAGAACGATGCTCATATTCTCCGCGGAACCACTTCAGCACCGCTGCCTTCATCTGCTCATTGCCTTCTGCATAGCTGCGGTAGTACAGGATCAGAAGCCTCGAGAAATCAAAGCCATGAACCAGCTCGCTCACGCTCGACACAACCTGATAGATCTTCTGCTCCACGGCTTTTGAGAACGCCGGATCGTCTGCAGAGAGACCTGTCTCTTTCGCAATCTCCGTCTGCACAGAACTGATCCACCGATCCAGCACCAGTCCTAGAGCTCCGCCCTCAGGTCTGGTCTTCGTGCTGAGATTGCGAATCAGCTCCCGGTAAGTTGCAAGCCCCTGGCCATTGGTTCCCTGGAGTCTGCGATCCGGGGAAAGATCCGCATCCACCACAATGAAACCCTTGTCCATGACATAGTTGCGGATCGTCTGCAGGAGAAAACTCTTTCCTGATCCGTACTTGCCGACAATGAAGCGGAAGGAAGCACCTCCTTCTGAAATGATATCCACATCATGAAGCAGTGCTTCAATCTCATGCGTTCTTCCTACGGTAATATACGGAAGGCCGATCCGCGGAACCACGCCGCCCTTCAGGGAATTCAGCACCGTCTGCGCAATCCGCCGCGGTACTTTCCGATTCTTCTGTTCTTCCATATCAGTCTGAAAACTCCTTCTTCAGTTCTTCTGCATAGTCTTCGACGATCACCGGATCATCTCCATCAAAGATGATGACACTGTCTCCGAACTCCTCAAACAGCTTCTCATTCACGGCATCTGCAGCCACCGTCACTAAGAGATGCGCCTCCTTCAATCCGGTCTGATAATCTTTTCCCTCAATCAGATCCTTCAGGAAGCGCTGCTCGGCAGGGCTGAGATCATATTTCGTTTTCATCTCTGCTTCTGTCTCACTTGATTGCGAAGTTTCAATGGGTTCCGCATCGTCTTCCCGTTCTTCATCGGTCAGAAGGCGTTCTCTCGTGATGCCTGCTTCCGAGCGGATTCTGCCGAGATCGTCCATATGAATCTCGATCTTCGGCCGTTTCTTCTCTTCCTCTTCTTTCAGAAAGCGGATCGTTTCTTCATGAATGAGCTGCTGCAGTTCCTGGCTGATGCGCATCTTTCCGGGCTTCAGCACCTTGCCTGAACCGCAACACTTCCGCAATTCCTGGTCGATGGACTTCAGCACGTCTTTCAGGGCTTTCTCGGAATCATTCTTCTTCCGGAATGCCGAAGAAGTCCAGCGGCCGTTTCTGCATTCATAGATCCGGATCGGGCTGACTTCAAAGGTCCGGTCTTCCTTCTTCTGATCATAGAACATCGCATTCCAGAACATGGCTTCCGGATATGGTTTCAGGCTGCCGATCAGTTCTTCTGACAGATCGATTCCATGATTCTTCTGCCAGTCTTCTCCCAGCATTCTCCAGATCTCTGCTTCGGCATGTTCAAGAGCTTCCGGCTGATGTCTGTACCAGAGGTTTCCCTTCGGTTCATACATCGCATACTGTCTCAGCGACATCGACAGCATATGATCATCTGCTTCTTTCTTTCCGGATACCACGGAAGCCAGATCATCCACCTTCACTTCTTCCCGGAAACATTCCTGGACATGATCCTTCAGACCATAGTAGACCGTATACTGGGCCATCCATCTGCGCACATACTGGATCAGCACCGTCTTCTGAAACTGCAGCAGATACGTTTCGAGAAACACCTGGATCTTATGATATCCATCTTCCGGATCCTTCACGCCGATCTGATTCAGCAGCTCATACAGATAGACCAGGGCAAACGAATCGCAGGTCTCCCGGATTGTTCCATGCCGGTAGTCCGTACGCCAGGAGAAATACCCTCTGAGCTGATCGACCCGCATATCATGATAGACCGGGAAGGCCCGTTCAAAGAATCCGTTCCATTCATAATGGTCTTCATAGTTCTCCATGAACTTTCCCTGCACATAGAAGTTGCGTTTCCGATCTTCTGCCGTATCAGTTCCAGGCTGAAACAGTGCTTCCATATTACGGATCTGTACCGGCACGGTTCCCTTCTGCCAGGAAGCAGGAGCCCGGGGAATCGGCACATCCGAATAGCTATGATCATCCATCCGCACAGATCCCCCTTCCTTCCCTTCATGTTACTCCAGTTCGGTTTCTCTCTGCATCAGTTCAGAAAGACCATCTGACAGTTCCCGGAGTTTGGCCTCATCTCTGATCAGATACGTGCACCCCTCTTTCTGCAGCACCCCCTGCTTCACGAAATCATCCATCAGCTTCTCGATATGCCGGTACGACGCACCGAGGCTGTCCGCGATCTCCGTCTTCTTCACCCGGAACACGGAATCCCGGCAATGCTCGAGAATGAAGAACGCCAGCCGATCTGCCAGCGGATACGCCTCAGCACAGATCAGCTTCACGGCATTCTCATGTTCCTTGCGGATCGTCAGCACACTCAGCTTCTGCAGAAACGCATGATCTGCACACAGAATCCTCCGGGCCTCCTTCATGTCAAAGGCAAGCAGGCTGCACTCCCCGATGGCCCTGACGGTCATCATCGCCGGTTCATCATTCAGCAGCTCCATCTCCCCGATGAGACATGGCGCATGGGCGGTGCGGATCAGAATTGTCTTCCCATTTGATAAGTCGCACGAAATCCCGCACTTTCCATTCGTTATCAAATAGAACGTGTCCATATGACTGCCCTGTCTGACCAGACACTTTCCATCCGGAACCGACCGTACGGTTCCTCGTTTCAGAAATCCTTCCGGGAATAAGTCCCTGAGATGATCAGTCTGCTGCATAAGCCTCCGGAATCATCAGAAACAGGAGATTTCTCCTATTTATGAAGTTCTGACTCCAATTATACTGATCCCGTAAGAAAGAAGCCATATCGGCAAAGGAGGAGATCCTATGAAACCAACCAGAATCATTCTTGACTGCGATACCGGACACGATGATGCCATAGCCCTGATGACCGCTGCAGGAAACCCTGCGATCGATCTGATCGGCGTCACCTGCGTAGCCGGCAATGCAACCCTGGAGCACACGCTGCCTAACACCCTGCACGTCTGCCAGCATCTCGGCATCCATGTCCCGGTCTATGCCGGCTGCGATCGCCCGATGGTCCGCGACCGGATCACTGCCAGCGACATCCATGGCAGCAGCGGCCTCGATGGACCTGTCTTTGAAGAACTGACATGGAAGATGGAACCGGAGCACGCGGTACACTACATCATCCGCACGCTGATGGAATCCGACGGTGATATCACGCTCTGCCCGACCGGACCGCTGACCAACATTGCGATGGCACTGCGCATGGAACCGAAGATCGCTAAGAAGATCAGTCGCATTGTCTTAATGGGCGGTGCAGTCGGTCTTGGCAATACGACTCCGGCTGCCGAATTCAACATCCTGGCAGATCCGGAAGCAGCGCATGTCGTCTTCACTTCCGGAGTTCCGATCACGATGATGGGACTTGATCTCACCAATCAGGCCCTGGCAACTCCGGAGATCATCTCCCGCATGGCCGCCATCGGCAACAAGGCCGGGGCTTTATTCCATGACATCATGAGCTTCACGCTGAAGAGTCAGGCGCTCAACGGCCTTTCCGCCGGTCCGGTACATGACGTCACCACGATTGCCTGGCTGATCGATCCTTCCATCTTCCAGACCAGAGATCTCTATGTCGAAATCGATCTCACGCATGGACCATGTTACGGAAGAACGGTATGCGACTATAATAACCGTTTCCATCACCCCGCCAACGCAGCCGTCGGGCTCGGACTTGATCTGGATCGGTTCTGGGATCTCGTCGAACATTCTCTGAGAAATCTTGCCTGAGGCAGTTTTCGGCAGAACGTTTTTCAAAACTGAGCGAAAAGTACAACCAGATGAATCAATAGGTTCCTATCTTCCTCTTATAATGAAGAAGAAAGGAACCTTTATTATGCCAAGAGAAAATCCATTGAAGAACATCGTCCGGCTTCAGAAAGAAGGAAAGGCCATCGGCATCTATTCTGCCTGCACCGCCAACGACCTTGTCCTGCGCGCCTGCATGCAGAGAGCGAAAGAAACCAATTCCATCCTGCTCATTGAAGCAACCGCCAACCAGGTAGACCAGTACGGCGGCTATACCGGCATGAAACCGAAAGACTTCATCCGCTTTGTCGAGAAACTCGCAGCAGAAGAAGGAATCTCCATGAATCAGATCATTCTCGGCGGCGACCATCTCGGCCCGCTGACCTTCACGAAGTATGGGGAAGACAAAGCAATGGCAGAAGCCTCTGAGCTGATCCGCCAGTTCGTCGCTGCCGGCTTCACGAAGATCCATATCGATACTTCAATGAAAGTTGCAAGTGATGACCCGGATACCCGGCTCTCTGATGACGTGATCTCGAGAAGAGGTGCGGAACTCGCTCAGGTTGCAGAAAATGCCTACCAGGAACTTCTGAAAGAGAACCCGGAAGCCATTCATCCGGTCTACATCGTCGGTTCAGAAGTACCGATTCCAGGCGGCTCCCAGGAAGCCAAGGATATGGGCCTTCAGGTCACGAAACCGGAAGACTTCCGCAACACCGTTTCCATCTTTGAAAAGTCCTTCCGGGAACACGGACTCGAAGATGCATGGAACCAGGTCATCGGCTTTGTCGTTCAGCCAGGCGTAGAAGAAAAAGACGCAGGCTGCACCGAATATGATCGTTCCAAAGCAGTTGACCTGATGGCTTCTATCAAAGACTATGATTCCTTTGTCTTCGAAGGACATTCCACCGACTATCAGACCAAGTATAAGCTCCGCGAACTCGTCGAAGACGGTGTCGGCATTCTGAAAGTCGGACCAGGACTCACCTTTGCCATGCGTGAAGGCCTGTTCTCCCTTGCCTATGCAGAAAAAGAAATGCTGAAAGACAAGCCACAGCAGCAGTCTCACTTCATGGAAGTGCTGGATGCTGCAATGGTCCGCGATCCGAAGTATTATCAGAAGCATTATCACGGAACTGATTCCGAGATTGCCTACAAGCGCAAGTTCTCCTTCAGCGACCGCTGCCGCTACTACCTGCCGCAGGAAGACGTTCAAGCCGCGATGCAGAAGATGTTCGATAACTTCAAGGGCGGAGTCCCGTTAGGACTGCTGAGCCAGTTCATGCCGGATGCTTACACGAAAGTCCGCGAAGGCAAGCTGTCCAATGACCCGATCTCCATTGTCAAGGACCGCGTCATTCATACCGTAGACGAATATCTCTACGCAAGCCAGCAGCAGGAAATCAGATTCTGAGCCCCTCTCTTAAGACAGTGCGAACCTTCTTCACACTGTCTTTTTTCATGCAGAGGCTGAGCATTTTCTATGCAGAAGCAATCTGATTTCCTTAGAATGAAGTTAGAAAGATCAGAGGAGGAACTATTATGATCAGAATTTACGGAATGCCTACCTGCCCATACTGCAGCTATGTAGAAGCACAGATCAAGGGCAGCAGCAAGTTTCAGTATATTGACATCGGCTCTGATGTCAGATATATGCATGAATTCCTGGAACTGCGCGACCACGACCCGGTCTTCGATCATTCCAAGGCAATCGGAGATGTCGGCATTCCTTGCTTTGTACGAGAAGACGGCACCGTCTCTCTGAAGCCGGAAGACTTCGGTCTGAAGGAATATGGCTCAGAAGAAACCGGAAAGGCATGCAGCATTGACGGAAAAGGCTGCTGAACACCCCTGAACAATGAAATGCCCGCAGACAGCCTGTCTCCGGGTTTTTCTTTCCAATCTTTTTAACATTTCCATACATACAAAAAGCCGCCCGCTGCTTCAGATCTTTCCGATCCCAGAAGCATCCGGCGGCTGATATTCTATCTGATTATCTCCGGAACAGTTCTTTTCTCCACTTTGTCAGCATCATCAGAATCACTGCAGAAGAGACAAGGAACATGCCTGCATAAAGCGGCACTGAAGTCTGGTCGCTTGTATTCGGAGTGTATGGACGCGCAGCAGAACTTGTGCCTGCAGCTGCCGAAGTGTTCGGCGTATAGATCTTCCCGCTTTCCGGATCTGACGGAGACGGAACCGGAGAGCTTGGGGTACTTGTCGGCGTCGGAGCTGGAGTCACCGCATGCGTATTCGTCAGTTCCTCACCATTTCTGACAGATTCCTTGTCCGCAGTATATCCGGAAATGGAATTTTCTCTCACGGTGTAGATAATTGCAGATCCATCTGCATACTCCGGGAGATCGCTGTAGGTCACAGTATACGTGTTATTCCCGTTATCCGTTACAGTCGGTGTCAATCCGGTCACTTCCGTATCACCGCTATACAGATGAAGCGCTGCTGCAAAGCGCTCTGCGCTCGGCCGAAGACCATCCCGGTTATTGCTGTCATTCCAGATCTTCGTTATAGTCACGCTGGTCTTTCCAGGGGTATAGCTGTTCGTGATGTGATAACCTTCAATCGTGGTGCTGTAGTCTGCAACCGGTTCTTCGGAAATTGTATAGATAATCTCTTTCCCATCCTTGTACTTCGCCAAACCAGCAAAGGAATAGGTCCAGCTTCCATCCGCTCCGGCTTTTACCACGGTGCTGTCAATTTTTGTACCATCCGCAAGCAGGTTCACAGTGATGCTCTCAGGGCGTTTTCCATCCTGATTATTTCCGTCATCCCAGGTTTTGGTTCCTGAAATATCAACTGTTTCAGGAGTATGGGAATTGGTGATGGTGTAGCCAGCTTCGGCATTTCCGGTAACGGAAGAAGTATATCCGGCTATCTCAGTGACTTCTTTAACCGTATACGCGATTTTAGAACCACTCTTCTTCTCATCCAGGCCAGTCCAGGTATAAGTCCAGCTGTTGGCATCATTCAAGGTGATTGCATCTCCAGACTTTTCGCCATCTGCATAAAGCTGTACCTGAACACTTGCAGGACGAATTCCATCCTGGTTATTGCTATCTGCCCATGCCTTGGATACCGTTACGCTGGTCTTTCCAGGGGTATAGCTGTTCGTGATGTTAAAACCTTCAATCGTGGTGCTGTAATCTGTGATGGCTTCTTCCGAAACCGTATAGGCAATCTCTTTGCCGTCCTGGTACTTTGGCAAACCTGCAAAGGAATAGATCCAGCTTCCGTCTGCTCCGGCTTTAACGACGGTGCTGTCAATTTTTGTACCATCCGCAAGCAGATTCACAGTGATGCTCTCAGGGCGTTTTCCATCCTGATTATTTCCGTCATCCCAGGTCTTGGTTCCTGAAACAACAACTGTTTCAGGGACATGCGTATTCGTAATGGTAAAACCATCTGCTGCATTTCCGGAAATCTCTGGAGAATAACCAACAGGTACCTGTACCTCCTCAACGGTATAGACAATCTCTTTGCCAGAACTCTTTTCATCAAGATTGTTCCAGGTATAAGTCCAGCTGTTGGCATCATTCAAGGTGATTGCATCACCAGACTTTTTGCCATCTGCATAAAGCTGTACCTGAACACTTGCAGGACGAATTCCATCCTGGTTATTGCTATCTGCCCAGGACTTCGTCACCGTGACACTCGTCTTGCCTGGCGTATAGCTGTTTGTAATATTGTAGCCATTGATCTCTATGCTGTAGCCATTCACTGCATTTTCCGTAACAGTGTACGTGATTTCTTTCCCATTCTGATACTTCGGCAGATTCTGAAACTGATAAGACCAGATCCCATTTCCATCTGCCTTTACCACGGTGCTGTCAATCTTCGTACCATTCGCAAACAGGTTCACGGTGATACTCTCAGGACGCTTGACGTCCTGATTGCCCTGATCATTCCAGTTCTTTATACCCGAGATGGTGACCGTTTCCATACTATTAGTCAGTGTCCCGCCATTTTCAACTGAAGCTTTATCACTGCTATAGCCGAGGATATCACCTTCTGAAACCTGATATGAACTTCCGCTCCTCAGGCCTGGAAGCTGCTGATACGTAATAGTCCAGGTACCATCTCCATGATCCGTAATCACAGGCTCGTATCCGTCCATCTTGACTCCGTCTGCCTGCAGCGTAAGCTGAGAAGCAAATTCTGAAGCAAGCGGCCTGTTTCCATACTGATTGCCGTTATCATCCCATACCTTGGTGAATGAGAATGAAGTTTCTGCAGCTGACAATTTGAAGGAATTTGAAATAACAGTCTTATGGATCACCGCCCCGATCATGTTCTGAAATGCTTTTCTATCAGGAGCCGTTACATTGTTATCCGCCACATATACTTTCAGATCCTCATTCGGATCCATCCAGGGGATTTCTGCAGACAGCGACAAAGTGGCAGAGTCTGCCGGTTTCTGAGAAGAAACCAGAGAAAAGACATCACCATTCTGCAATTGTGTTTTGCCTGATTCTTCAGAAACACCTGCAGGCAGATCGAGCAAGAACAACGCATGATAATTCTCAGGAGCAGAGAATGTCAGGATGCCAGTATGCCATTTCTGATCATCCGGATTATAGTAGAAAGTCAGATTTCCCAGAACTGTTAAGCGATTTGCGTCAGGTGTTTCTTTTAATACAGAATCCTTTGCAGTGCTCGAATTAGCAATCTTTTCTGTCAGATCTGTATTCAGAACCTCTGTTCCATTATTTTTGAGACCAGCATTCTTCAGAAGAGTCCAGACTGCATCACGTGTGCTCCCATATGCCTGAGCCTGCGTAACATAATAATTTGCCAGATACGTGCCAGAGTAACTGGCGATCGGATCTCCCGAAAAACCTGCCATGGAATATGCCGCACGCCAGAACGGAAGCTTGATCAGCTGCTGATAAGTCAGCCCGGAAGGAGTCGTGCCTCCGGAATAATAGCTTCCAGCTTCCACAAGGAACTTTGAAAGGAGCCCCATCTTGGCGCTGTCTGTACGATCCGCATAAGTAAAGGTATTATTCCCGATACTATCAGGGAAATCATCTCTCAGATACTGCGGCGGAACAAGCAATGCATTGAAATCAGCTTCAGAAATAACCGGGGCGGTCTCAACTACCTGATATAATCCAAATCCATTATACGGATAGCCAGCATAGAGAACATTCTCAATCCAAGTTTTCAAGTCCTGAACATTAACATTAATCGGATTCGCATTAAAGAAGTCTTCAAAGGAAACCTCTGTATAAGTCGGAACAGCTGGAATCGAAGGAGTAGTATGCGGCCAGTGGAGTTCATTATTCATGCAGAAAAGGATAATGGTATTCCCTGACTCATCCGTAATGGAATGAATATCCGTTTTCTGATCATAAGCAATGGTTAAACCGCTATTTGAAGTGCCAGATGACGACAGCAGGTTTACGACTGGTGCTTCAGAATTGCTCTCAGCATCTCCGGCTGAGGTATCTGTTTCTTCAGTTGCTGTTTCAGACTCTGCATCAGGTTCTTTGTCAGAACGGTTTTCCGAATCAGAAGTGTTCTGATTCAGTTCATTGCTATCTTCTGAAGTTCCTTGAGACCCATTTCCATTCTCTTCTGAGGAAGAGGTATTTTCAGCAGCTCCACCTGCTTCCGCAGAAGAAAAATCCGAAGAACTGCCAGTGTTCTCGCTGGTCTCACCGGTTGAACCTTCCGTATGGTTCTCTTCTTGTGAACCGGCTGCTGTCTCAGCAGCGGACGGGTTTGAATTTTCAGTATTCTCTTCTGCAAGCACGCCTGGCTGGAGGCCGCCCGACATCAGCGCAAGAACCATTGCCAGCGTCCTCAGTTTATTCATCTTTTTCAAGTTATTTTCCTCTCTTCTGGATCATTCAGAACTTTGCAGTCATTTTTTTCGGTAACATCATAGCGAAAACAGAAAGAATGATGCAAGTGATTTGCAATCGGGTTTTTTCATTATTTACTTCATTTCCGACATGATGCTTTCTCACGTAAAATCAGTCTTCAAAGGTGAAAAAATCCTTCAGAAAATTCAGCTTGATCAGACCGGATTTGACCGTGCAGAAAATCACAAGTTTCAGCTTCTGCAAGAAAGCGTTTTAAAGCCGGAACTCTCCGGCTTTCTGGATATCTAGATGACTCTCGGATCAAGCAGGTCATCGCTGATTCCGTCTTTCAGCAGACGATTGATCTTTGCTTCATAGGAAGTATTTTTCAATCTGGTCTGGGCTCTCTTCAAAGCATCGGTGCACTTTCTCATATCTTTTTTCAGATAGTAGGATTGTGCTGCTTTGTAGTAGTAGACCCCTGCAGGAATGTCATCCTTGAGTTCTTTGGCCTTCCTGACAAGGTCATCTGCATACTTGCCGCTATGTTCCAGATAGATCGCATTCATGTAATCTGCTTCCAGGAAGGAGTCAGTGTACCGTTCCCGGTTCTTTTCCTTCATGCGGCCTTTCAGATCCTGGATTCTTGCATAGACATCTGCCGCCTTGTCCATCTGTCCCAGTCCGAGTCTCCAGGACATTTCTTTCTGCAGAACAAGAAGCTTATCGCCTGCTGCCATCGGCTTATCATCCACCTCGCCGAATACCGTTTCCAGTGCATCATTATCATTCTTCTGCAGATAGGCATCAATGGTCATGAGCGTGCGGAGGCGCTTTCCGAAGAAGAACTTGCTGGAAAAAGAATCAAGCTTCTTCAGATACGCATCTGCGTTTCCCTGCTGATAAAGCAGGATGGAAAGATAAGCAGCCTGTCTCTGAGAGAAGAAGAGATAAGCAACTACCAATGCTGCACCTGCAGCAAGTGCTACCCAGAATACTGTCCAGTTCATAAGTTCAATTTCCTCCGTAAGGACATTTTTGGAAAACATGCCTTCTAGTGATACACTGTCTCTGAAAGGCAGAAGCTGATATGAATAGTGCTGTAATCATTGCAGCGATCCTGTTTGTGCTCATTCTGCTCTCGTTTGCGAAGAACCGCAAGAAGCAGGAACAGCAGGTAGAACAGAAGAAGACCGATTACAAGGTTCCGCTGAGCGATGATGTTCAGAAGATCTACTTCGAGAAGTATGAGAAGCAGATGCAGGAAGAACAGAATGCTCAGAAACAGGAGCCGAAGGAAGACCGGTCTTCTGAAGAACACGATTCCCTGCAGGATCTCTAAGGAAGAAAGGCAGATGATTCTGTCTTTTTTCTTTAAAGAAAGAGCAGCCTCAATCTGAAGCTGCTCTTCTCCTTTTCACTGAAGTGAATTATGCGTGCCAGGGAACCGGAACCAGAGAGGTATAATTACCGGACCAGATACCGAACATGCAGCCGACAACACCGATGACAAGGAACAGAAGGATGCACTTGGTTGGAGTCCACTTCTTGTTCTTGATCAGCTGGTAGCACATCAGCGTGAATGCCAGCGGGATGAGAGCCGGGAGAATTCCATCCAGTTTCTCCTGGATGACAACCGGAGCATCACCATTCAGGACAGACATTCCGAGCGTCGTAGCACCATAGTTGCAAGTCAGAGCACCGACAACGAAGACACCGAGCAGAGAAGCAGCGTGCGTGAATTCACGTGCGTTCTTCGTGAGCACTTCGATTGCGCTCATGCCCATGTCATAAGACCAGTACATCAGGTAGAAGCGAAGCAGCATTTCTACGCCGAAGACGATGATGAAGAACATGATCGGTCCAGCCCAGCTGCCGTTGATTGCCTGATTAGCGGTAATACCAGCAGTGATCGGAACCAGTGTGAACCAGAACAGTGCATCACCGATGCCGCCCAGAGGTCCCATTGCTGCGACACGTACGGCACGGATGGAGTTGATATCAGCCTTGTTCTGCTCCATGGAGAGGACAATACCCATAACGAACGTTACGAGGAACGGGTGAGTATTGAAGAACTCCAGGTTATGCTGCATGGAGATCGAGAGATCTTCCTTGTTGGTATGAATCTTTTCCAGACCCGGAAGAATGGACCACAGCCATCCTGCAGCCTGCATGCGTTCGTAGTTGAAGGACGCCTGCAGCATCAGGCAGCGCCAGACCATCTGATTGAGGGTCTTCTTATCAAGCGGCTGTGCCGGGGTAAGATCTTTATAAGTAAGTGCTTCAGATGCCATCTTCGTCTCCTCCGTTTCCGCCAGCTCCCTTGAGCTCCTTGATCTTTACGTTGGTATTATAGTCATACAGCGCAATTGCAATACCGATGAATGCAACGAGGATCAGGGTAGCACCAGAAGTAGCCGATACATTTCCGAACAGTGCTGCTGCAGCGAAACCAGCAAGGTAGATACCCCACATATCGTCTGCAAGCATGATCTTCAGAAGAACTGCAAATCCGACATAACGCATCATTCCGCCGGCTGCACCGAGACCACCCATGAACCAGGAAGCACTCTCAGAGAAGTTCTGCAGAGCTGTTCCTGCAGCTTCACCGCCGAAGTATGCAACTACAGCAATGATTGCGAACAGACCGCCGAGAATGCAGCAGGAGATCACATTGACACGAGTGATTCCCTTCGGATCTGCCTTTTCAGCAGCTTCATCAGCCTGCTTCATGAGACCAGACATAACCGTGAAGGTCAGAGTTACAGCGTACTGTCCGAAGATGGAGAATACGACTGCAAGACCGAGAGCCTGATCAACCGGAAGCTGAGACTTGACTGCGAAGATCATTGCAACGATGGAACCTAATACCGCATTGGGCGGCTGAGCTCCGCCGACAGGCATGTTGCCGATCATCATGAGTTCGTAGGTACCGCCTACGACCAGACCGGTCTGTGCATCGCCGAGAATTGCGCCGATAATCGGGCAGGCGCAGATCGGACGATACAGTGTTTCTGTCAGCGAGAACTGGTCAATTGCAAAGATGAATGTTACTATTGCGAGCAAAATAACCTGCATTTGATTCAATCCTCCTCAAATAAGATGAATTATCAGAACTGCTGTGAGAGTGTTACTGGAAAAGCTTTTCGACGTCTTCAGCTTTTTCCTGCGGAACTCTGCGGATCTCAAGTTCAACACCGAGATCGCGAAGCTTGCGGAATGCTGCTACATCTTCATCGTTGACCGCAACGGATGTTGCCACCTGGCGTTTTCCCTCTGCCATGTGCATGTTTCCGATGTTGACTTTCTTGATCGGAACACCACCTTCGACAAGTTTCAGTACGTCTTCCGGGGTCTCGCAGATCAGGAAAATGTGCTGCTTCGGCGAAGCCTTATGAATTGTGCTGATGGTCTTATCCAGAGTCCAGTAGCGAGTCTGTGCATAAGACGGAGCAGCCATATCCATCAAGCCCTGCCGCAAGGAATTGCCGGCAACCGCATCGTTTGCCACAAGAAGCAGATCGCTCCCACCGATCCGGCCCACTGAGTTGCCACCTGACCGTGGATGAGACGGTTATCAATTCTTGTAAGTACAATGTCGGGCATTCTTGCTATCTCCTTTCTTTGATTATCACGTGATATTCTGGACTGCCTGCACCCTGTCAACTTCGGGGGTAAGCGCTTTCCATGACCATATAGTATTCCAAAGGCAAACCTGAATCTTTATCTTTTTTATTGTCGAGTTTGCAATTTTCGGTACAAAAAATATTTTTATTTTCGATTCTTTTATTTTGTGGGAATTTTGTGTTATATTTCAGTCAGAAAGGTTCACTTTTCGGTATTCTATCATGCTCGCAAAAACAACAAGTGCCACATTCCTCAAATTCGGCGCTGTATCCAGCGCTTTTCGCGGACAGCAAGGGTTCATCAAGAAGGAATATACCTTAAGTGATGATACGATCTACCGTCTCTATTCCTATAATGAGCCTGTCTATGTAGAACCAATGGAAGGCATGGCAATGCTCCGGATCACCCGGAACCCGGAAATCGAAGAAATTGAAAACTTTGCCCTGCACCGGGACATCCGGATCAATAAAGGAAACTGGTTTGCCCTCGCCCCGATGAGCAGCTACACCATCTATAACCTCTACATTTCGGAGAATGCAGAACGCCAGGTTCTGAAACTGGATAAACCCATTCTGTACAATCACATCACTCCGACTCTGCGGATCAATGAGATTATTGCCTACTATTACGTCGTCAAGCGGCCGGGATACGTGTTCCCTGGCGAAGTGCATAATTACTTCGAGCTCACTTATGTAGATCATGGCTCGCTTCTGACCCACGTCAACGGAGTCGATTATGAAATCAGCAGCGGCCAGGTCATGATGTACGGGCCAGGGCAGTTCCACAATCAGCAGGTTACTTCCTCGGAAGCATGTTCCTATATGACGGTCATCTTCCAGGCCGACGGGATCAACCGTGACAAAGTGCTCAATCGCGTCTTCACCTGCAACCGGGAAATGGTCAACGATCTGAACACGTTCGTCAAAGCAACCGATGATACCGGCGAATATCACAATGATGCGATGATCATCTCACTCCAGTATATTCTCATCGAAATGCTGGTCTCCAATCAGGAAGAATATCAGCCGAAACCAATCTCTCCGATCAACCAGCACTTTGAAGACAACCTGATGGAAGAAATCATCGACTACATCAATCACCATCTCTATGAACCGCTTCCCATCGAGCAGATCTGCGCCAAGTTCTCAATTTCCCGCAGCACGCTTCAGAATCTGTTCAAGAACAACCTGCAGATTCCGCCGAAGCAGTACATCAACAACGCCAAGCTCAGTCATTCCAGAGCTATGATCCGCAAGGGTGATCATACAATCTCTGAGATTGCCTCGATGCTCGGCTTCACCTCAATTCATTACTTCTCCAGAAGATTCACGAGCTATTACGGCATCACCCCATCCGAATACGCCCGCAAGATCTATCCGGGATCAGAAGAGTAAATAATCCTGCATGCAGGTATCATGCACGCAAAGGAAAAGGCATCCGCCGCAGAATATCATTTCTGAAGCAGGATGCCTTTTCTGATGGTTCAGATTCCGTCTCCGTCTTCCGGTTCTTCATGAGCCGGAGCGGCAAACTCATAGTGAATGACCTGTGTCTTGCCGGTTTCGACCAGGCTGTCTGCGAGGTCATTCAGATCTTCCATGAAGCTGCGGGACATATTGCCTTCCACCAGCATGCCGAGGTTTGTTCCGGAAAGCACTGCAATCGGAACAGAATCCTTCAGTTCAACGGAGAGTTCTGCGCTGACCTTGAAAGGAGAGCCGCCGACCAGGTCCGTGAAAATCAGGATGCCGCTGCAGGAAGCTTTCAGAAGATCAATTGCCTCACGCAGTTCGCGCTCAAGATCATCCGTGGACTTATCCTGGGTGAAGTCTACCGGAACATAATTTTCCGGAGAACCGGCAATCAGCTTGACCGAGGAGGTCAGACCGGTTGCGAAGTTGCCATGGCCTGTGACAATTACTCCAATCATTTCTTTATTCTCCTTTATTTTGTGTACGGATACAGTGTAACACCCTTGACGACACGGTTCACTTCGCCAGTCGGGCATGGGTTATCCGGAGTGTTCTTGTTCTGCAGCGAACGGAACAGCGCAATCAGCTGAGCACAGACGACATAGTCCAGTCCGAGGAAGACATTATCCTTTGCAGAAGTATTGAAGCAGTAATAGTAATCTGCGAGCTCTTCTACCTCCTTGCAAGGCGTATTGCACACCACCATGATTTTGTTGCCTTTACGCTGGCCAGCCATCTCGCGGATCAGATCCGTCTCATACTGTCTCTGATATGCGCTATCAGACAGATAGACAACTGTGAGGGTCTCATCGTTGACGATGGACTTCGGGCCATGACGGAATCCCATCGGTGTATCGTACATCGTGACGATCTTGCCGGAATTGAGTTCCAGCATCTTCAGAGCAGACTCCTGGGCAATTCCCTTGAGGCAGTTCGTGCCGAGATATACAATGCGGCTGTACGCAAAGTCTTCATCAACCTTCAGCATCTGTCCGTAATTCTCATCCAGCAGCGTGCGAGCCGAGGAAATCACCTCACGCACCTGTGCGACCGTCTCATCGAAATGATCAAGGCTGAAGCACAGCAGGCAGGCAAGATACATATTCGAGAAGCTGGAAGTCATCGCAAAGCTCTGATCCAGAGTTTCCGGAGTCAGATCGATGGCCAGGCAGCGATCTCCCTCTTCTGCAGCACGTCTGGAAAGCGCCCCATCCTTGTTGCAGGTGATGAACAGATGATAAACCTGATCATTCACTGCTTCCACGGACTGAATGGCCCCGATGGATTCCGGAGAATCACCAGAACGGCCAAAACTGATGAGCAGCGTCGGCTTATGCGCACTGACGAAGTTCTCCGGAGTCGGAGTCAGATCCGTGCTTGCATAGCTCTTCACTTTATAGTTCAGCGAACGATTCAGATAAGAATACAGTGCATTTCCGACGAATTCACTGGTTCCTGCACCGGTCAGAATGATGTCATAATCCGGCTGATCGAGGACCTTGGACAGGAATGTCCGGATCTCGTCTTTCATGGAACCGATCTGGGCAATGGTCTTCTCCCAGGTGTCCGGCTGCTGATGAATCTCAGTTGCAGTGAATACTGCTTTCATTTCCTTCAGCTCTTCGGGTGAATAATTGAAAATCTTCATGATCTCTCCTCCTGATTACTTGCACTCGCATTATAGCAATGCCATTTTGCTGTGGGAACATTTCAATTGAAAGATGCTAAAGGTATACCGAAAAGTGCAAGCAGCATCAAAGACAAACGGAAAAACTCATGCTACAGTGATAGCAGAAATCATGAATCACCAAGAAAAATAAGAAAAAAAGGAGGCATATGAAATGTTGATTCAGAGCAAACGTGTATGGTATGCCGGGAACTTCATTCCGGCAGAACTCGAATTTGAAAACGGAAAGATCGTCAGAGTATACGGATATGGTGAAAAGCCTGCCGACAAGGATTACGGCAATCTCAGAATCGTTCCGGGATTCCTGGACATCCACTGTCATGGATATCATGGCTGGGACACCAACTATGCAACCCCGGAAGGACTTCAGAACTGGGCAAAAGGAATTGTCCGTGAAGGCGTGACCGGATTCCTCGCTACGACCGTCACCGAAAAGCATCCGGTCCTGGAAAAGGCAGTCCGCAACGTCGCTGCGGTCAAGAAGAATCACATCGCCGGGAAAGACGGTGCTGATATTCTCGGTATCCACTTCGAAGGACCCTATCTCGATATGAAGTACAAAGGAGCTCAGCCCCCGGAGGCAATTGTTCCGCCTTCCGTCGAAGAATTCAAGGAATATCAGGACGCTGCTGACGGCCTGATCAGGATCATCACGATGGCACCGGAACATGACCCGGACTTCGCCCTGACCCGCTATTGTGCAGAACATGGCGTTGTTCCTTCCATGGGCCACTCCGGCGCTACCTTGGAACAGGCTTCGCTGGCAATTGCCAACGGTGCCAAGTCCATCACGCATACATTCAACGGCCAGTCTCCGTTCCTGCACCGTGCAAACGGTCTGGTCGGAACCGCATTCCGCTATCATGATCTGTACAGCGAAGTCATCTGCGACACGCATCACAGCACTCCGGAAGCCCTGAACATCTTCTTCACCTGCAAGGGCAAGGACCATGGCATCATGATCAGCGATGCCCTGCTCTGCAAGGGTGGAAAGCCAGGCGACAAGTTCATGTTCGGCGGCCATGAAGTCGTGATCGATGAAACCGGGACTGCACGTCTCACTGAAACCGGCGGCATTGCCGGCAGCACGATGCAGATGAACGTCGGTCTGCGCAATCTCGTTGAAGTTGCTCAGGTACCGTTCGAGACTGCGATCAATTCCTGCACGATCAACCCGGCAACCCTGCTTGGCCTCAATGATCATCTCGGCAAGCTCCAGGTCGGCTATGACGCAGATGCAGTCGTCCTGAATGACGATTACACCGTAGCAGAAACCTACGCAAAGGGAATTGCACAGTTCTGAACTCTGCTATAATCATTCCCAGGGAGAGTTTGCAATGACTCAGAAGAAGACAGACAACCGCCGTATCGTATCCGGCAGAAACATCTATATTGATGACAAGGGACAGGCAGTCCTTTATGACAAGAAGACGAAGATCGGCTACGTCATCAAGGAAAGCGACGCAGAAAGCTACCGGCTCTACCAGAACCGCATCGCCATCTCGATCGCCGTATTTATGCTGCTGACAAGTTTCCTCAATGACTGGAAGCTTCCGCTGATTGCCGGCGTGATCCTTGCCGCCCTGCTTGAAGTCCGCTACCGCAGATGGCTGCCGACCCTGACCAAGCGCACGAAGTTCCGCCCCGAAAAGAAGAAGACATTCCTGCAGGGCGTCATTGAATCCAATGACAGCGGCCGCTGCATCCTGCTCGGCTTCCTGTATATCATCTTCGGCATCCTGCTCGTCGCAAATGGCTTTGTATCCAATCAGCCGTTATTTGCAATCATCTGCGAATTCGGCGTCCTGGCATACTGCCTTTACATGGGCATCACCTACTTCTACGCAGTATCAAAGATGAAGCACTGAAAAAGCACTGCCCATCCGGACAATGCTCTTTGCCTAAGCCTGAAGCAGTTCCGGAACAAATCCGGAGCTGCTTTTCTTATTTCTCTTCTTCCGCCCGGTACCGGATCATCTTCCGGATCAGTTCTTCCGGAAGAGGCTTCGCATATGGAAACTGTACTGCTCCCTTCGAGGTATGGTACTCCTTCAGCTCTTCTGCAAATTGTTCAATCGGGCCTGGCGTGGGATAGAATCCGAGATGATTCTTTCCTGCCGCAAAGTAGACAAGAACCTTCTTTCTCCGATATGCAGGCATGTTATAGGAAATGCATTCCTCTGCATCCGGGAGCTCTTCTCGGATCAGTGCTCTCATCTTCTCCAGATATGGCTTCTCTTTCTCATCCGCCGCATCCAGATATTCCTGCACACTCTCCCACTTTCTCTTTTCCATAAAGAATTACTTCGCTTCCTCATCATGGAAGCCTGTCCATACCGGCTTTCCGGTATAGTGCTTCGGCTCCATCTCGCCTCTTAACACCTTAAGCGCATTATACGCCAGTGCTTCCTGCTCGAATTCTCCCGGATACACTGCAATCGGTGCAATCCACTCACAGGACTTCCGGATGCCTTCTGTGATGTCATCAAACCGCATCAGTCCGCCAGTCAGAACAATGCCATCGACCTTGCCCTTGAGTACCGTTGCCATCGCTCCGATCCACTTGCAGATCTGATAGATCATCGCATCCCAGACTCTGGAAGCTTCCGGATCCTTCGCATCTACTCTGGCATGGATCTTATCGGAATCTGACGTATTAAACCAGCTCGAGAAGCCTCCGCCTGCACTGCATAATACCTTCAGCTGATCCCGGGTCACGTCTTTCATATCGGCCAGCAGGGTCGTGATTGCCATGGAGCCCATTCGCGTCGGCGTGAACGGTCCTTCGCCGCCGCCTCCGTTATTGCCGTCAATCATCTTGCCATGCGCATGTGCCGAGATCGTGATGCCGCCATCGATATGGCAGATGATCAGATTCAGATCTTCATACTTCTTCCCGATGGATGCTGCATATCTTCTGCCTGCTTCCTTCGTGTTCAGCACATGCGAAGCAGGACGGCGATAGACTCCTTTCACGCCGGTGATTCTTGCCAGATCACAGTATTCATCCACAACCGTAGGATCCACCGTGAACATTCTGGCCCCGTACTTCTCATGAATCACTTCGGCCATCTGAACCCCAAGCATGGATGCGTGATACAGTCCTGCCACATGATTGCGGGTATCTTCCACCATCTGCTGATTAATCTCATACGTCCCGCTCTCCAGCGGATAGCACGGTCCGCCTCTGCCTACTACCGCATCAAGACCCCTCAGATCGATATGATGTTCCTTCAGGAACTCCTCAATGACCTCCATGCGGTAATTCAGCTGGTTATTGATATCACCCAGGGATCTCAGAACCGTTGAATCATGGAACACATTGTCCTCAAACACTTTCTTCTCATTCTCGAACAATGACAGCTTCGTCGAGGTAGACCCTGGATTGATCACGAATATCCGATAGACTTTCTCTGACATGACAGCCCTTCTTTCCAGGGAACATTCTAGCACTGCAGAACAGTTCTGGTCTTTCTGCTATTCGATGAGTCTCATAGAAACATCAGGTTCTTCTTCACATGGAATCTTGATGGAAACAGATTCTTTCCGGATCGCAAAGGAATACGGTTCTTTCTTCAGACCGCTCTGATGACCGGGGGCAGACAATACGAGGACCAGTTCATGGCCCGCCGGGACGTGATAGACCTCTGGCTGCAGACAGATCTGATACGTATGAACCTCGCCGGTCACGGGCAGGATAGATCGTTCTGAAGAAGCACTCTCATAACCAGACTCCGGATTGCAGAGATCGATCCATCCTTCTGTGATGACATTCCAGTCTGTCTCTGCAGTCTGCAGCCTGATGAGATCCAGACGGGGTAACTGTGCCCCTTGCCAGCAGGCATCTTCACCGATCCTTTCCTTTGCTATTTCTGCTGATCCTGCTTCTTTTCTCAGAATCGGAAATGGTTCGTCTGCCGTATCAATCAGTGCTGCCTTCACAATGAGAGCATCCTCAGCAGTTCCTTCCATGACCGCCGCATCAAAAGCAACGGATGCACTGCCACGGATCGTGATCCCCTGCTTCATCCTCCCCCGCCAGGCAGCATGATCCTCCGAGAGAGAAGGACCGGAAGAAATGATCCGGTCTGCCCTTTGTTCTGCATGCATGGAAAGCACCTGTGCCGCCTGAAAGGTATCATACGCATCCCATTGTTCCGGATCATGGCCATTCTGAACAAGCATAGCGGGCATCTCTTCAATCCTGTTTTCAATTCCATAAAGAAAATGAGAGAACCAGCGATTCAGAAGGTCTTCATAAGGCTCCCCATTCACCAGCATCGTCCAGCCTCCGGTATGAGAAACCGGGGCTACATGGGCATCCTGATGCAGCAGAAGCTTCACCGGCATCCCTGCCTTCACAAACGCTCTTGCCATCAGATCTGCCTGTTTCGGTTTCACATTGTCATCATTGAGCCCTTGCACGATCAGGGCAGAACAATTCAGATTCTCCGCATGCACGGTATAGTCTCGTTCTTTCCAGAACGCACTGTAATCACTGCCATGAGCCCTCTGATCCCGCTGAAGCTGATGGAGATAATCTCCATAGTTCTTCTCAATGGTCTTCCAGTCTTCCGAGTCCAGATATCTTCCTGCACAATACAGTGCCAGACTGCTGAGCTGATTGCCCGGGTTCCCGACGATCGGTGCTCCCTGGCTGTTTACGTACTCGTACCAGCTGGCAATCCCCGACACCGGCACAATCGTCTTCAGTCCACTGACGCCTGTTCCTGCCACCCCGAACTGCGTCGCTCCGGCATAGGACATTCCCGTCATACCGACTGAACCATTGCACCAGTCTGCCTTGATCTCAAGATCAGAATCCAGGTCAGCATATGCTTTCCGATCTTCAATCAGCCATTCAATGACCGAACGGAATGCTGCAATCTCCAGTTCTGAACCGCAGGTCTGAAACCCTTCCGACTGATACGTCCCCAGCCCTGCGCACAGGACCACCGCATACCCTCTGACGAGAAAATAGTCATACCAGTCCAGATCTTCATACATATATCGATCTTCATATGGATTGTAATAATACCAGTCAGAAACATCTGCGTTCCTGGCCGCTTCGAGAGTGCTGATCTCTCCGACAGGCACTCTTGGAGCGGGTTCTGCATAGAGCTTCTTCAGATCATAGGAATCCCCTGAAATCTCATCAATCTCATAGAAAGGCGTGCAGCCGCTGCTGTATGGCCTTGCCTCATAAATCACAGCAGCCTGATAATCTCCTCTTGCCGCAGCTTCCGGAAGCTGCACCACTGCTTTGATGAGATCCCGCTTTCCGTCTTTGTCCGTGTCATAATCCGTTTCTACATAGACACAGAACCGGATCACTGCATGAGCTTTCTTTCCGGCTGTGCCATCTGAATATGGAAAGATCGGCTGAGCCATTCCATTCAGAAACAGCGGCTGCAGAGACTCTGAAGACATCGCCGCCTTCACCTGCTCTGCAATCTCCTTCATCTTGCTCAGCCTTTCTCTGCTGCAGATCAGGTTCGGATCTTCATTTCCAAGCATTCCGAGACTATGGGCAAGCGCCAGCCGATCTTCTTCCGATACTCCAAGCACTTCTTCTGATAATCCTGTCCAGTTCAGAAGAAGCTCTGCAGCATCTCCTAATGTCAATGGTTCCCCTGGTTTTAGCACGGTTTCCGATTCAGACAGGTCTGATTTTCTGCAAGCCCATAAGCTTCCGGCAAGCATGCAGAACGCAATCATCTTCTTCAGAAATGTTCTGAGTTCCTTCAGTCCTGGTTCCATCAGAGACATGGTAAGAAGAAACGAATGCCAGAACAACCGGAGCATATGAAGTTTCCGGATTCATACCACAGCAGGAACAGAAACGGTCAAAAAAGTTTCTTTATATTTATGACAGATATAACTCAATGTCTAATCCTACCAGAGCTATTTAAGCGCTTTCATTATGGAAATGCAACTGGTATTTTTGACACTGTTCAAATAACAAGTTCATAATTGCTGTAAATAAAGCCTTTTCATTGTTCATGATAAATTGCAGAAATTTTTTTTAGAATATCCATATGTTCAAAACCATTTGGATAAACAATATCTATTTCACGATTCATACTGAGATTTTCAATTGGAAGTGCCACAAGCTTCTTCTTCCTGATTTCACTCTGGCATGCACTTCTGGCTAAAACGGATGCCCCATACCCATGTCTGACAAGGTCTTTGATGGTGGCCACATTATCTATTTCCAGAATGACATTAAACTCTTCAATGGACATGTTCTGCCCTTCCAATGCAGCCATAAAAAGATCTCTGGTGCCGCTGTTAGGCAGGCGCAGGATGAGTTTCTGAGAGCGCACATCGTTTATTGTCACCATGGATTTCTGAGCAAGCTCATAACTCGGCGGCACAATCAGAACAAGACTGTCCGTATCCAAGGGCATACTGATAAGAGAAGGATCATGAAAAGCACTGTCAATAATAGCAAAATCAGCTTCATAATTCTTGATTTTCTGCAGCAGATGAGCCTGGGTATCTGTGATTAATCTCATCGTCACACCTGAGTTTTCCATAATGTACTTGGCAAAGACTTCTGTAATGCGGTTTGCCTCAACCGTATGAGTAATGCCGATATTCAGGCTCGTGATTCCATTTGCCTCATCCTGCAGTTCCTTACGCAGCTTGATATCAAGTGCAACCATGGAGCGGGCATACTTGACTACTTTTTCACCCTGCCTGGTCAGCTTCAGGTGCATGCCGGTCCGTTCAAAAAGATGAATGTTAAGTTCAGACTCAATCGCATGAATATGCTGGCTGACGGCCGGCTGTGAAAGGCCGAGCTCATTTGCAGCACGTGAATAATTTCCTGTTTCCACTACTTTCAAAACGGTGTATATCTTTGCATCAATCATTCATTCTCACCTTATTGTTCATATTAAAAACTGTTCGCTGGTGCTTTATATGAAGCTTTTGTTTCAAACTTTTGTTCAAGATAAAGCAGTGACTGTTCAAACAAAATGACAGCTACAGCGCAGCTCAGAATATCCGTGATCGGCGTAGCCCAGACAACAGCATCTGCAGATCTGGTTAAGTTCAGAATAAACATCAGCGGAATATCAACAATTCCTTTTCTTAATAATGCAAGTATAAAGGATTTTCTTCCATTGTTAACAGCCTGAAAGAAAGAAATAATGGAATATGCAAAGGCAGAAAAAGGACAGCCTATCGTCAGAATGCGCAGAAATTTTTCGGCATAGATCAGAGAAGGTCCTTCCGGCAGAAAGATACCGGTCAGCTCCCTGGCAAAGATAAGATTGATTGTCATTGCGGCCAAAGCAAATACAACTGCCAGGGTTGAAGAGAATCTGATGACCGACTTCATTCTTTTGAAATCACGGCTGCCATAGGCATAGGCGATTAGCGGAAGAACGCCCTGCGATATACCGCGAGCAATGGAATGAGCAAGCATGTTGACTTTCTTTGCCACACCGATGCCGGCCTGTACATCCGTCCCGGCTGAAGCAATCAGGGCATCCAGAACGGCATAGGAGATATTTTCCATCAAAGTCATCGTAAATGCCGGCATGCCGGTCATGAATATCTCCCGGAATGTTCCGTCCTCAAAAGCAGTGCTGTTTAAATGAAACTGAATGCAAGAGCCTTTCTTCTGCAGAACATGAATCAATATGACAAAATACAGAAACGAAATAACATTGGAAAGAGCAGTAGCGATACCGGCACCGAGAACTTCATTTCCTTTTGGAAGAATGACAAACATGAATAACGGATCAAGCAGAATATTCAATACACCGCCTAATACAATGCCGGCACCGGATTCAGCCGATCTGCCTTCTGCCCGGACGAGATTTGCCAGCATGGAGCTCATGGAAGTAAATAATCCGCCGAAGCATACTGTCACCACCATGTATTTCACAGCCTGTGTGTGGACAACTTCATTTCGCCCACCAAGTACATTCAGAAAGGAGTCACGCAGCAGCCATACGCCTGTGCAGTACAGTGCCGTAACCAAGAGGCAGCCGTAAAAGGCAAATGCAGATGCATTTTCTGCTCTGCCCGTTCTCTTTCTACCCAGGGCTCTTGAAATTGTTGTGGAACCGCCGACGCCGAATAAATTGGCAATGGCAGAAAGAAACATAAAGGGAGGCATGCAGATGGTTACGGCAGTAATGCTTGTCACCTGACCGGTAAGCCCGATGAAGAATGTATCCGCCATATTATAAATAACCAGTATAATCTGACTGATTACCAACGGCAGAGCCAGTTTGATAACCGCTCTGGACACAGGCGTATTATCAAATAATTTTTTTGTATCTTCTTTCATGCTCTCTGCCTCCATTTCTTGAAAACTACGTTCCAATCATAGATGTAAGCCCTTACAGCATCAAATAAGATCATTTGATCAACTTATAAATTTTTCTTATAGTTTATGTCATTTCTGGTTTTTATAAGCGAGTTTATGCGACATTGTCAAATTCATATCATAAGATTTTCTTATATATTTATTGAAAATTATTATTATTTGTTCAAAAAAACTGGCTGAATGAAAAGCATCTTAACATTCAGGCAGGTTTATCTGACTATGCTTATATTATTGGCAATTGCGCTTGCTACTGCACAGAATTGAAGTTTTCTACAGCTGATTATCAATAGACTCAATAAGCCAGTCAAGTCTCAAGCCATTTTTGTACTTTATTCGGTATTCGTTGAGACTCATAAAATTCGCGCCAAGTTCTATCTCAAGATCCTCTTCCTGTGCTTCATCATCTTTCCATCCACAAACAGGACATCAGCCAATTGCTCTTGTGTCATATTCTTCTGTTTCTGGTAATAAAGAATAAAAAATCCTCGTATGCTTTACGAGGATTCAGGAAATACGCTGATCAGAAACTTACTTTTTCAAGGCAAGTCCATCATGGAATGCCTTGCCGACCACCGGCCCGATGACCCGATAGGAATTGGTACCCATATCAAACACAATCGGCTTCAGCTTGTCTGTATCCACTTTTCCATCCGTAAGCACGGATTCCTCAGCGAGCATATCTACGATCTCACCGACCAGAATTCCGGTCTCCTCATCCCAGGACTTGCACGTACATTCCAGGGTAACCGGATATTCTTCAATCACCGGAGCATTCACATGCGGCGCCTTATGCACACGAACTCCCGCAGCTTCAATCTTATTGACCTTAGCACCTGTTTCCACTCCAAAGTAATCAGAAATCGCAACCGTGTCTGCAGTCGCAAACGCAACCGTGAACGCCCCGGTCTTCCTGATGTTCTCCGTGGTCTTATGATGAGCCAGGAAAAAGGTAATCTCACCGTAATCAGACTGCTGTCCCCATGCGGCATTCATCGCATTCGGAACTCCGTTCTCATCATACGTTCCGATAATGAATACACCCTCCGGCATGATCACTGCCTGTTTTGAACTGAACTCCTTTGTCATATGCACTAGCCTCCTCTTTGTGCATCATAGCAGTAATTCTCCCTCACCACACAAAAAAACTCAGCATCTGCTGAGGTCATCTTTGTATATATACTCAGGAGCATCTCCCGAGGAACTGCTGTATATCAATCACTGAACAGATTCTTCAGTGATGCTCGCAATTCTCTGCCGCAAGTCTTTCTGACTCAAGGCAGGTATGATAATAGCACATCATTTTCGAAAATCAAGCCCTTTTGAAAAAATATGTCAGAGTGTAATAAAAGCTGATGATCAAAGCGCTTTCATGTCATTCATGCATGATTATTCCGCAGCTTGTTCCGGCTTTCTGCTAAAGCAGAAAAAAACCGCAGAACCTGCGGTTATCGAAGTGGTTCCTGAGGGACTCGAACCCTCGACCCACTGATTAAGAGTCAGTTGCTCTACCAACTGAGCTAAGGAACCATGTGTTCTTCCGAACGCTTAGATATAATACCTCACTCAAAGCGGCAATGCAACACTAAATTTAAAAATCAGCAGATCAGATTTCTCACGATTCCTGGTCCAATTCTGCAGAAGAACTCTCTTCCGGCAGCGCATCCGCAGATGACTCCGGTTCCAGGGCAGGCGTCGGAATGGGGGAAGGCCCTGCCGGTTCCTCGCTGCCGAAGACATGTGCATAGTAATCCGTGCTCAGCACTCCATTGCAGTAATTGATCTTATTGCGCACCAGAGTCCGGATGCGGTCCACATAATCATCGCTGACTGTCACCCCTTCATTCGGATAGAACGTGCCTGATGCGGACAGATAATAGCCCTGATCTGTCTTCCAGTTATAGTTCATATTGAATACCAGGGGTTCAGCATCCGAGAACACATCTCTGCCTGGCAGAAGTCTGGAATCCCATTCCGTACCGAACAGATTGCTGAGCGTCGGCAGAATATCAATCGAAGAAACCGGCGTATCCACGACAATCGGGTCCATGTCTTCCAGGCATCCGCTCCAGAGGATCAGGCGGTTATGATCCCGTTCCAGATAATTCGTGACCGTATAGCCATAGAGATTATCCAGGTTCGTGCTGTTTTCCAGACTCTCGTCATAATCCAGCCCATATGGAAAATGATCCGCGCTCAGCACGATGACCGTATCATCGGCAATACCCGCCTGTTCCAGCCGATTCACCAGATACGTCAGCGCGTCTTCCAGTTCGAGCTGGCTGGCAATATATGCCTTGACTTCATCATTGTACTGATCCAGGCCGCTGACCTCATCCCAGTGCTTCGCCGACATCGCATTGCCGGATACCGAATACGGATTATGTCCGGATACGGACATGTAATAGACATTGAACGGCTGATGGCTGAGATAGAAGTCCACCGTACCTTCCATCATTTCCAGATCTGATTGCGGCCATTGCGAAGTGACATAGTTCTCCATGCCATTTCCAAAGCCCATGAAGCCATTGGAATAGCCAAGATTGTTATGAGTCAGATTCCGGCTGTAGAACGTGTAGTCATTGTTATGGAATGCCCAGCCATTGTAGTTCAGACGATTCAGCTGGTTTCCCATCGTGAAGTAATTGTTGTAATCCGCTGTGATCTTCACGGAAGAACCGCCCTTGGTCGGCATGAGCCCGAACAGATTCTCGCACTCTCCGCCTGTTGTTCCCGCACTTGCCGGCTGATAGTAGTCCGTGAACTGAATACCCTTGCTGGCCAGGCGATACAGCGTCGGCGTGAGGTCTGGATCGATGATATCTCCTGAGAACGCTTCTGCACTGATGAAGATCAGATTCTTTCCCCTGAACAGACCAGTATATTCATTCTGCTTTGTCGGCGTCAGAGAGCTGACATACCGATCCAGCTCCTGCTGAGCGCTGGTGCCAGTCTGCTCGAGAGCTTCAAAGTCGATATCCATCTCGCTGTACCCATAAGCAATCGGTTCTTCTGAGGCTTCTGCAGAAGCTTCCGGAGTCACCTCCGGTGCGACGGTCTCAAAGCTCAGTGAAGCTTCCGAATCCGCATTGCGCACCAGATCGATGCGGAATGCACTGAGCAGTCCG
The DNA here is from genome assembly GCF_900290205.1 of Anaerolactibacter massiliensis. NCBI lineage: Bacteria > Bacillati > Bacillota > Erysipelotrichia > Erysipelotrichales > Erysipelotrichaceae > Anaerolactibacter > Anaerolactibacter massiliensis. The sequence continues at coordinate 1,796,369 of NZ_OLMH01000002.1, forward strand.
AAATCCGTCACTGCATTCTGGAAGTTATATTCATCAGAATAGGCATTCCAGTACAGCGGATTCATTGAGATCAATAGGAGATTCAGAACAATGGCAATGACCGCAGTCGCCCCGTTCAGGAACTTTTCGAGGGAAGAAGACTGAAGGCCGTCATCAAACCGCTTTCGGAATTTCAGATACAGCACGACCGGCACCCAGAACAAGAGAAGCCTCGTGACTCCTCTTGCCGAAAAGATCAGTGAGAAAATCAGGCTCTGAAATTCCCCTACCGCATCCCCGGCTCCGGCAAACACCGTATTCAGGTCATAGAACACCTTGAACTGCAGGTACACAAAATAGAAGATACAGAACAGCACAGTCACAAGAACTATGGCAATCGTGCGGATTCTGCGATTTGCTTTCTCATTTCTGCTCAGCGAACTGAGAAACCAAACAATCGCTCCGTATCCAATTGAAAATAAAAAGATATACAGCAGATCGATGTTCCAGTTCCGGTTTACCGTGGAAGCCTTGAGAACCAGCTCATCATAATAAAAGAACAGTGCCGGCATAGAGGCCGCAATCATCCGATTCCGTTTTCTCTTTGTTTCCTGCTGCTGACGCAATTCTCTTTTCTCTCTGGAAGACAGTTTCCCGGTTGTTTTCATAAACAGTACTCTCAATCAATAACCCCGCTATTATAAACAGTTTTTGTGCCTCATGGTATAATTCCGACGGAAAACGAGGACACCATATGTACGAATCAGTAAACGAAGAACTGCTGGACTTTCTGAATGAAAGCCCGGACGCATTTCACGCCGCAGATCAGATCCGCAGGATTCTGAAGCAGAACGGCTTTGAAGAACTTGCCGAAGGCAATGTATGGAATCTTGCGAAAGGCGGAAAGTATTTCGTGCTCCGCAATGAGAGCTCCGTCATCGCCTTTGCAATTCCGAAGACAGACTTTCAGGGCTTCATGATCGGAGCTGCCCATAGTGACTCCCCTTCCTTCAAGATCAAGGAAAACCCGGAAATCAAGAAAGAAGGATACATCACTCTGAACGTAGAGAAATACGGCGGGATGCTGATGAGCACATGGTTTGATCGGCCATTGTCTGTGGCAGGCAGAGTTCTGGTCAGAGACGGTAACCGGATTATGACAAAACTTGTGAACGTTGACCGGGATCTGGTGCAGATCGTGAACCTGGCCATTCATATGGACCGCACGGCCAACAGCGGCCATGAGATCAATGTTCAGAATGAGATGGAACCCATTCTGGGACTGGAAGGATCAGAAGGATCTTTCATGAAGATCATTGCCGAAGCTGCCGGCGTGAAGCCGGAAGACATCCTCGGCCATGATCTGTTTCTCTATCAGAGAGGAAAGGGAACGATTTGGGGTGCCAATCACGAATTCCTGTCCGCAGGCCATCTGGATGACCTGCAGTGTGCATTCGGATGCCTGCAGGGATTCCTGCACGCTGCACCGGAGAACAGTATTCCTCTGCTTGCAATCTTCGACAATGAAGAAGTCGGCTCCGGCACCAAGCAAGGCGCAGACTCCACCTTCCTGGAAGACGTCGTGCGCCGCATCTGCACGCTGATGGGAAAGAATACTGAGGACACGGAACGGGCCCGCATCAGCTCGTTCATGGTCAGCGCCGACAATGCCCATGCCGTTCATCCCAACTACGCTTCCAAAGCAGATCCGGTGAATCGCCCGAAGATCAATGAAGGCATCGTGATCAAATACAATGCCAGCCAGCGCTACACGACCGACGCCGTCAGCGCGGCAGTATTCCGTGAGGTATGCCGCAAAGCAGAAGTTCCTCTGCAGGAATTCACGAACCGTTCCGATATGGCCGGCGGTTCTACCTTAGGCAACATTTCCAATTCCCATTTCTCGCTCAATACGGTCGACATCGGCCTGCCGCAGCTGGCCATGCATTCATGCTGGGAAACGGCCGGCACGAAAGACACTGCCTACCTTGCCGAAGCCATGCAGGAATTCTTCTCCTCTTCGTTCCGGGATCTTGGCGGCGGCAGCTGGGAGCTGGACTGAATCGCAGAGAACGAGCAGCTATCTTCATCAGCTGTTCGTTTTTTATTTCTCCGATGATTCAGTATCCGTCACTTTGCCGGATGCTTCGGTCATCCTGGAGATCACTTTCTGCAATGGGCACCCTTGCCTTCAAGTGACCATTCCTGCTGAAAGATTCCAGGCGTTTTCAAACCGCCTGGCTGCAGTCCATGCGGGGCACACGAAAAAAGTGCAGCCTGGCGTAAGACTGCACTTCATTTTTTCCAGGTATCATGCCTGGATTCATTCAGATTGTTTTCCGATAATGATTGATCAGACAGCCATCCGAGAGAATCTCACGCTCCTCCATCTCCGTCGCGCCAAGATGGACTGCAATCTCTTTCACGCTGCCATCTGCTTTAACTGCAAATGCCTGATAGTGATCGTTTCCTTCTTCCAGAGAATTCCGCACTCCCTTCAGGAATACATAATCGCCATTCTCAATCTCTTCCGGCTTCTCAATGAGAAACGGCAGGATGCCCCAGTTGATGCAGTTGGTACGATAGCGCTTCGTCGCATAGCTGACCGCAAAGTTCGCTGCCCCGCCAAGCACTCTCTGACAGGAAGCTGCCTGTTCTCTCGCACTGCCATCACCAGGCTTGTTCGCAAAGATTGCAGAACCGAAGTTCGTATGCATAGGATCATTCGCAATGCCATGATCCGAAAGCTTCTGATATACCTGCTTCAGTTCTTCTGACAGAGTTCCTGCTTTCCGATCTGCATCTGCTTTCTGCACTGCTTCCGCCTTGCCTACATAAGCAGGATCCCGGCGGCTCAGCGTGAACTGCGCCAGACGCAGCGGATTGGAACGATAGCTCGAAGTTTCACCGGATGGAATCAGTTCATCCGTCGTCGTGACCGGATCGGTGATATAGCTGACAATCTTCACCAGCAGATCATCGCTGAGGGCAGGCTGTTCCGGCCAGTCCTTGATGTTCGGTCCGAACCGGAGCTCATAGTCCGGTTCCGGATGATTCCAGCCATCATAAACTCTTCTTGCATAGATGCCCGCATCAAAGTGATACGGAAGTGCCTGAAGCGGTTCTTCCACGATCTCATCTGCTGCCGTCAGAATGCCGCCGTTCCTTGCGGTTGCTGCAATGGAACGCGCATCCATCAATGCCACGCCAGCAATCTGTCCTTCCGTAGGCTTCGAGCCTTCCCGGTTCGGAAAGTTTCTCGTGCTGTGACGGATGGAAAGCTCGCCATTAGCAGGAGTATCGCCTGCTCCGAAACAAGGCCCGCAGAATGCTTCGCGGAATACTGCCCCAGCCGAAATCAGATCTGAAACTGCTCCGTTTTCCACCAGTGCCTTATAGGTAGGCATGGAATCCGGATACACACTCATCTTGAATTCGCCATTACCGCAGTCCTGCCCTTTCAGGATCTGTGCAGCCGCGCAGATATTCTCATAGGTTCCTCCGGAACATCCGGCAATGACACCCTGGTCTACATGAATTCTTCCGGATTCATCAATCTTGGAAACCAGGTTCATCGTCACCTTGCCGTTCAGCTGACGATTTGCCCGGTCTTCTGCTTCTTTCAGATACTTCTCAGGATCTTTCTGAAGCTCATGAATCGGCAGTGCATAGCTCGGATGCATCGGCAGCGCAATCATGCATGGAATCTCATCCAGATTCAGTTCCAGGCATGAATCATAATAAGCACCATCTTCCGGCTCCAGCTTCCGGTAATCATCCGGGCGCATATGCTTGGAGTAGTATTCCTCTGTAACTTCATCCGTCTCCCAGATTGAGCTGAGACAAGTCGTTTCCGTCGTCATGACATCGATGCCATTGCGCTCATCCTGGCTGAGACCATGCACACCAGGACCAGCAAACTCCAGCACCTTGTTCTTCACAAAGCCATCTGCATAGACTGCTCTGACTAAGGCCAGGGCAACGTCCTGAGGACCAACCCCGGACTTCAGTGCTCCAGTCACATGGACCAGGACGACTTCCGGTCTGGCCAGGTCATAGGTTCTGCCGACCAGCTGCTTAGCGAGTTCCCCGCCGCCTTCGCCAATGCCCATCGTTCCTAGCGCACCATAACGCGTATGTGAATCCGAACCGAGAATCATGCGGCCGCAGCCAGTCATCATCTCCCGGTTGTAGCTGTGAATGACAGCCAGGCATGGCGGCACATAGATGCCCCCGTATTTATGAGCAGCACTCAAAGCAAACTGATGATCATCTTCATTGATCGTTCCGCCGACTGCACAGAGACTGTTATGGCAGTTCGTCAGCACATACGGCATCGGAAATTTCTTCATGCCGGATGCCCGGGCAGTCTGAATGATGCCGACATACGTGATGTCATGGCTCGTCAGAGAATCAAACCGCAGGTGCAGATTTCCGGGATCCGTGCCCTGGTTATGAGCACTCAGAATCTTCCATGCCATGGTCTTCTTTCTGGCTTCTTCCGGTTTTTCTCCGGCAATATACTGAACCGTTCTTCCCTGCAGGTAAAAAACGCCGTGGCTGATCTTCTCAATCATTCTGCCGCCTCCAGTTCTGCAATGACCGCATCCGTGAATTCCCTGGTTCCGGCAGTTCCGCCGATGTCTCTCGTGGTGTGCTCGCCCTTGCGGATCACTTCATCGACCGCATGTTCCAGCGCATCTGCCTTTTCGCTCATGCCATGATCTCTTAACAGCATTCCCATGGCCAGCAGTAATGCAGAAGGATTTGCCAGATCCTTGCCGGCAATATCAGGAGCACTGCCATGAACTGCTTCATAGATGACCTGATGATCGCCGATATTTGCACTCGGCGCAAACCCAAGACCGCCGACTAATCCGGAACACAGATCACTTAAGATATCGCCATACAGATTCGGTGCCACAATCACATCGAACTGCGTCGGATCAATCACCAGCTTCATCGTCATCGCATCGACGATCACGGAATTATGCGCGATATCCGGATAAGACTCTGCCACATGATTGAATGCCTCCAGAAACAGGCCATCGGTATATTTCATGATGTTTGCCTTATGCACGCAGGTAACCAGATGTCTGCCATGCGCTCTTGCATATTCAAACGCAAAGCGGGCAATGCGCTCGCTCGCCTGGCGCGTGATCAGCTTGATGCCATGTGCCGTATCCGTACCGATCTTATACTCAAGACCCATGTACAGGTCTTCCGAATTCTCCCGGATCACGACCAGATCCACGTTCTCATATCTGCTTTTCACGCCGATTCTGGAATGAACCGGGCGTAGATTTGCATACGTACCAAACCGCTGACGCAGCTGGACATTGATGGAACGGAATCCCTTGCCGATCGGCGTTGCCGTCGGTCCCTTGAGGGCGATGCCATCCTGTTCGATCGCTTCGATCAGCCCCGGCTCGATCAGATTTCCGCTCTGCTCAAAATATTCTGCCCCGGCATGGAATTCTTCCCATTCGATGCCAGTATTCAGCACTGCCGATATCTGCTTTGCACTTTCTGATATTTCTTTTCCGATGCCATCGCCCGGAATCAGTACTGCTTTCATAAACCTGCCTCCAGTTCCATGCCTATAGAATAATCCTTTTTCAGACCGAAGGGATGTAGAGCACCTTCAGAGAATGATCCGAAACCCTCAGAATCCGATAAGCACCCGGATACTTCTTCCGCAGCTGCTTCTTCAATGCCTCCACCTGATCACCATGCAAGCCTTTCTCGGCATAGAACAGATACTCATAGCTGCCGCTCTCCCGGTCTCCCGACGAGCTGCTGACGGTCACTTGCTGCTTCAGCACCTGCTCTGCAATCGCAGCCAGTTCCTCTGCCGAGGCATGCGGAACCTCCGGCGTATCATCGAGCGGCATCGTCGTCTCATCCATCGGCAGCCCCGGGCCAGTGATGCCAGGCGCCGGCTTCAGCACGATTGCAAGGATCATGCCGGCCATTCCAAGCATGATCAGACCGATGCCAAGCATTCTGCTCATTTCCAGCATCGGAATTCCGGAAACAATGCAGAGCAGAGATAGAAGCTGATAGAACTTTTTCATCTGAAACACACTCCTGTTACCAGAAATCATATCATGCATGCACGAGGAAAGATCCGTGTGAGTTCAGATTGTCCTATAATGGGAACAAGATTGCTGGGAGGCTGACAGAAATGGATCGTTTTTATCCGAACGTAGCAGAACTTGCACCGGAAGATATGGAACTGCTCTGCAGGGAATTCCGGAAGAACAACCGAATCAATGTGGAGATCAGTGAAAAGCTCGGGGTAAAGCGCGGACTGCGCAATCCGGACGGGACCGGCGTGCTGGCCGGCCTGACCAATATCTGCGATGTCATCGGCTACGATCGCAAAGAAGACGGAACTATCACCCCGATTCCCGGCAAGCTCATCTACCGCGGCATCGACCTCAATGACATCGTCAATGAAGCCATCACGAAAGACCGTTTCCTGTTTGAGGAGGTTGTCTGGCTGCTGCTGTTCGGAACGCTTCCGAACAAAGATCATCTCGAACGCTTCTCCAGGATTCTCGAAAGCCACCGGGAACTGCCGGACGGCTTCCCGGAAACCATGATCATGAATGCACCATCTCCGAACATCATGAACAAGATGGCAAGATCCGTCCTGGCCATGTACAGCTATGATGATAAAGCAGACGATACCAGTCTTGAGAACATCATCAAGCAGTCCATCAACCTGATCGCCGAACTGCCGACCATGATGATCTATGCCTATGAGACCAAGCTTCATGTCTATGACCATAAGTCTCTGTACTTCCACTATCCGATTCCGGGGCTGAGCTCCGCCGAGCACATTCTGTCCATCTACCGTCCGGATCAGAAATTCACACATGAAGAAGCCAAGCTCCTGGATCTCTGCATGGTCGTCCATGCAGACCATGGCGGCGGCAACAACAGCACCTTCACGACCAGAGTGATCTCGTCGACCGGTACGGATACCTATTCATCGATTGCTGCTTCCATCGGTGCTCTGAAGGGCCCGAAACATGGCGGTGCAAATCTCAAGGTCATGCAGCAGCTCGACTATCTGATGAAAGAGCTGAATGACCCTTCTGATGACCAGGAAGTTCTGGATCTGCTCCGGAAGATGCTCCGCAAAGAAGCAGGCGATCATTCCGGTCTGATCTACGGCATCGGCCATGCCGTCTATACAATCAGCGATCCGCGTGCGCAGATCCTGAAGAAGCAGTCCCATGAACTTGCCTGCAAGAAAGGCTTCGAAAAGGAATGGAACCTTCTCTGCAGCATTGAGAAGCTTGCTCCGGAAGCCTTTGCACTTGAGAAAAAGAGCACCAGAAGAGTCTGTGCAAACGTCGATCTCTTCTCCGGTCTCATCTACCGCATGCTCAACATCGCAGAAGATCTCTATACCCCGTTATTCGCTATTGCCAGAGTTCCAGGCTGGTGCGCTCACCGCATGGAAGAAGTCGAATTTGCCGACCGCCTGATCCGCCCTGCCTACCGCTATGTCGGCAGCGATCAGCCATATATTTCTCTCGATGATCGCTCTTGAACTACCCGAAAGGATTGAATAGAATAGGGTCATGCATTGACCAGGTGAAAAGTACGGAATCTCCTGTTTCTAAAAGAAGAGAGGCAGATCAGGTGGAAGCTGCCGGAACAGTCCGTATGATGGAACCTGCGAGCACCTTCCGAACGGAAGCGGAACAGAACCGTTATTTCTGAAAGTGATCAGTTCATCAGAACTGATAAGCTGGGTGGCACCGCGCAGAAAGTTCTCTTTGCGTCCCTTCATAAGAAGAGACGCTTTTATTTTTCCGGAGGTAATGAGTATGAAAAAACGCATGTTAAGCGGCATCAAGCCGACAGGTCAGCTGCATCTTGGCAGCTATATCGGCGCATTGAAGCATTTCGTAGACTATCAGGATGAATACGAGGTATTCGCCTTCATCGCCAATCTGCATTGCATCACCGTTCCCCAGGACCCGGCAACCCTGCAGAAAAACCTGCGCGACTGCGTCGCCCTGTATCTTGCCTGCGGCCTGGATCCGAAGAAAGCAACCATCTTCCTGCAGACCGATGTGAAAGAACATGCTCAGCTCGGCTACATCATGTGCTGCCATACGTACATGGGTGAGCTCAACCGCATGACTCAGTTCAAGGATAAGCAGGCAAAGGGCGAAACCAACCTCTCCGGCGGCCTGTATACTTACCCTGCTCTGATGGCTGCTGACATTCTGCTCTATGACCCGGACTATGTACCAGTCGGAGACGACCAGAAACAGCACGTCGAACTGACCAGAGACGTTGCGATCCGCATGAACCACCGCTATGGCGAGCTGTTCAGAGTTCCTGAACCTCTGGTTGCTAAAGTCGGTGCCCGCATCATGAGCCTCGACGATCCGACCAGAAAGATGAGCAAATCTGATCACAACGACAAAGGCTGCGTCTATCTGCTCGATGATCTTGCCAAGGCAAAGAAGAAGATCATGAGCGCCAAGACGGATTCCATCGGCCACGTTCACTTCGACCCGGAGAACCAGGCAGGTGTCTCCAACCTGATGCAGATCTACAGCTGTCTCAATGACAATGAATCCTTCGAACAGATCGAAAAAGACTTCGAAGGAAAAGGCTATGGTGACTTCAAGAAGGCGGTTGCAGACTCCGTCTGCGATACTCTCTCAAAGATCCAGACCCGCTATCAGGAAGTCCTGTCTTCCGGTGAACTGGAAGAAGTTCTGACCGAAGGCGCTGCAAAAGCACGTCCGATTGCGGCCGCAAAACTCGACAAAGTTCAGCGGGCGATCGGCATGGAAATCATTGAGCACTGAATCCCCCAAGCGGCTTCACAGTCTTCTGTCAATTACCCCGTCCCGTAAAGGGCCGAGGCTTGTGACTGCCTCCACCAGTACAAGCGTGCTCATATAAGCCTCCTGGTTTCTGCTAGCGAGGATTATACCTCCTGTGGCGTCACATCGCCGGATGATTGACAACACCCGTTTGATAGCGCTCCGGTATACCGAAGCCTTAGCTTAATTTACTGATACTGATTCCGCAGGCTCGATCAGCTTAATCTTATCAAACTGCGGATTTTCATTTCCGCTGACCCAGAGCGTGCCAAGCGTGTAGATGTTCATTGCCCCGATACGATCGTCGTTGCTGGTATAGCCACATTGCCTGCACCTGTATAAGTGTTCGCTGTGATCACGGTTTCCCTTTACGACAGCACCGCATCTCGGACAGCGCTGAGAAGTGTACTGCGGGTTTACCTTCAGCACACTGGAGCCAGATTCATTTGCCTTATACGTCAGCTTTGTTTCAAGGTCATAGAATGACCAGTTCCGCAGGTCGTGTGTCTGCTTTGCGCCGTGCATGTTTTCTTCTTCAAAAGATACACCGGTTAGATCTTCCAGTACAAACAATGTTCCCGGACCGTATCGCCGGACGAGTGCCTTACTGATGCAGTGATTGACATCACTCATCCAACGGTTCTCTCGCCCGGAAATACGCGCCAGTCTGCGTTTGGCTGACCGTGTTCCTTTTGCCTGAAGCTGTGCACGTACAGCGTCAAATTTATCACGTTTGCGTAAAATCTCTTTGCCACTGAAAAACTGTGTTTTCTGCTGTTCGTCATAGACAGATGCCAGAAATCTAAGACCTCTGTCAATGCCCACAACATGCTTCACATCACCTCTTTCAAATTCATCAACGTTCTTTGTTACGGAAATATGCAGATACCAGATGCCATTCAGTTCCACAAGTTTCGCTGTGCCAAGCGTCCAGCTACTGTCAAAGAATCTCTGCATGGATTCGGGCAGTACAAAATCGCATACAGCCCGTTTGCCGAGCGTGTTGATGGAGAGCTGAATGTGGCCGTCAATTTTGTTATGTACAAAACTGTAATCACGGTTCCGTACCAGATCGCACTGCGGGCGGTTGAACGCAATTGGTTTCTGAAGCCATGTCATATCCCGATGAAAGCTGTAGTGTTTACCATCCGCGGTAAACCGGTACGGATTGTTTCTCATCTGCGTATCGACGGTCTGATATCTGGCAGTAACTGTTTTAATGCACGAGATAGCCATCTGTGCCTTTAGTCCAAACAGTTCACGCAGATCGTAATATACATGTTTCTGAACCTCATTGGAATTGATGCAGAAGTCATGTTGAAAGATCCATTCGGAGACAAAATTACATCCAAGCATATATTGATAAGCGGTCTGAAAAAACAGCAGATTAGTGCCACTCTCAGAAGTCAGACGTACTTTAATCGTTTCGCCTATCTGCATGTTGGACCTGCTCCTTTTCGTGAGAACACGATTTCACTATATAAATATTTTATAATATTTATAGTGAGAAGGTAAGCATATGAATCACATTTATCAGCACCGATGGCATAACAAGAATCTGCTCATGGTACATCTGATCTTTGCGGCAAAGTATCGCAAAGCCTTACTGTTCGGCACGTTCAGAACTGACGTTAAGCAATACATGTTTGATGCTTGCATCGAACATCACTGGTATATCAGGCGTATGGAGACAGATAAGGATCACATCCATATTCTTCTGCAATATAATCCTATGGATAGTATCACTGGTATCGTTTCGGTGTTCAAACAATACAGCACATATCAGGCGTGGAAAAATCATGGGCATATGCTGAAAAAACATTACTGGAAAGAAAAAATGTTATGATCAGATGGCTATTTTGCTGCATCGATAGGACAGGTATTTCAGGAAACCATTGAACATTATATTGAGAATCAGGGCTGTTATGTAAAAGCCAATGTCAAGTGTTAGTTTCAGATTGATTCAATATTTTTCCTTTGCTGTTGAAGGCATGAGGAAAGAGTCTCGGATTTTCAACAGTTCGCGGTATTTAGCCATTCTGTTATACGTGTATCAGGGACAACTGCTCTCCCACCCCACAGGCCAATGGTTTCGCCGCCAGCTCTGCTGTCTAAAATCGTGGATCACCATGGAAAGGTGCCATCATAGCCCCGCCGCAGATAGCTGAACCATCCAGTTCAAATCCGGGCTGCTCCTTCCTGATGCCTTCAATCTAATTCTTATCCTCCTCTTTGTTTTTAGGTCATTCAATGATTTCCTGATCTGAAGTGCTCAACGCAAGTCTTGACTGCCTGATAATCGATAGAATCATTTTAAGCAAGAACAGTATGAATATTGCCTGTCATCATTCCCCATATAAAGCATGCCAGCTCACGTGCTATGGCTACCGTTGCTTTGTTATGGTTCTTTCGATTGTGAAGCACAAGACGCATGTATCTCTTCCGGAGGCGTTCATTCGCTCTGTCCGCATATGCAATGACTTCAGGAGCGTTGCCTTCCTGCCGCTTCTTCAGTGCTTCACTTTTGCCAGATGATGCCCTTGAGAAAGATTGTGCACATTCGACAAGTAGTTTTCTCAAAAAGGTGTTTCCCTGTTTTGTTATTCCCGTCTGATTCTGATCATCGCTGCTGCTGAGTTCTCCTGCAACCAGGCCCAGAAATGCCGCAAAGTTCTTTGCTTTAACGAATCTGGTGAAATCTCCGATTTCCACAATCACAGCCAGAGCGGTAAGTACTTTCACTGACTTAAAGCAGATCAGCTTGTGAACTGCTTCCCGGTATTTATCCGTTTCAGCAATTTCTTCAATGCGTTTGTTCATTTGCTCAATTCGATCAGAAACTGTTTCATATGACAGCAGGTAAGAATCCAGTGTTTCCTTATTGATCCCCTCCAGAGGAAGCTCCTTAAGCCATTTCAGATGTTTCTTTGTCCAGTAATTCCTGCCATCCGTAAATTTGTATCCATGCCTGGTGGTAAACGCACAGATCTGCTGTTTGATCACTCTGAGCTGCTTCTTGTGATCCTGCTGCATACGGATGAAATCACGTACTGATTCATCTTCTTCATCGGGGGTATAGACTTCGCTGTATTCATGATTCTTCAGCGATCTGGCAATCGCTTCAGCATCCCGCTTGTCTGTTTTCTTCCTGCGCCGTCTGTTGATTTCTGTTCCGGTAATCGAAGCAGGGGCAAGGATCTTTACGGTAAGACCCTTCTCCTCAAGATCACGCTTCAGTTTAAACCCGAGGCAGCCCGCTTCATATCCGACAATGATCTCTGTATCATTTCCAATCTTTTTCCTGATCCCCTTGCAGTAGTTTACGATGTTAGAAACAGAAGGAGAATAGGCGTTGGTGTTCACAGGTGCTGCTGATCCTTCAAGATAAGTTGAGAGAGTGTAGTTTGTAGTGTGTGCATCAATTCCAACGTATGCTATCATGTAAAGGCCTTCCTTTCTTGGATGAGGCAACTTCCCCCATCTTTTTAATTAAGCCAATAACAAGTATGCGGGATGATCCTCGAACACACAAGTTAATGGAGGGCTTTTACATATTGTCTAAACAACGTAAAACCGCCCCGTAAAGGGGCGTGGCTTCTACCGAATGACATTTTGTGAAGCTTTTTTTCTGACTCATGATTCAGGATCGTTTTTATCTCTTCCCATGGAAGCCGTTTCTGATTATGTTAGAGATAGCAGCCGGATTCATTCCGGCACAGGGAGGAAAGATAATGAAGAAATTATCTGTTTTCATCGTCACATCAATGATCCTGTTTCCGCTGAGCGGATGCAGCAGCTCTTCAGCTGCAGCATCTCCTTCGCCATCACCATCTGCTGTTCCTTCTGCAGAACCCGCAGAATCTGCAGAACCATCAGCGAGCTCTGAAATCCAGGTCATGGATGTCCAGGTTGATTCAACGCGCGGCACGAAGATTCCGGGAACCGTCGTCATGCCTGCAGATGCCTCTGATGTTCCGTTTGTAGTGCTCTGCCATGGCCATGGCGGAAGCCGGCATGAAAACGGAGGCTTCGATGAGATTGCCGAAGCACTTGCAGAACAGGGCATCGCTACAATCCGGGTTGATTATCCAGGCTGCGGCGATTCCACCGAAGACTTCAGCGAAAACAATATGACCAATATGATCAGTGATACGAAGAGTGCCATCTCCTACCTGGAAGACAATTATCCGGTCAGCACTTCTGATTACGGAATCTTCGGTTATTCCATGGGCGGAAGAATCGCCCTGGAAATGCTGGCAGATCCGGACTACTCATTCTCGGCAGCAGTCATGCTCGCACCAGCAGCTGATACAGAAGATCTGAAGAATCTGTTCGGCGGTTCAGATAACTGGGAAACCCTGAAAGCAGATGCGGAAGCATCTCCAGATCAATGGGTCGAATTCACAACGATCTATGGCCAGGTACAGCACCTCGGCGTTCAATTCTTCAAAGACCTCGAGGCAAAGACCTTCAATGACCTCACCGATGCGGCAGCTTCTGCGTACCGCGGACCTTCCATGGTCATCTACGCGGTCGATGATACTGCAGTTTCTCCTTCGGTCAGCCAGGGTGTCGCTGACAAGCTCGGTGCTGAAGTCGTCAAGACTCCGGAAGACGGGCACTCCTATGGATTCTATGGCGGCCCTGCATACGTCAAACGAATCGTTGTAGAAAATACTGCCGACTTCTTTGCAGCAAATCTGAACTAGAAGGCCTCAATTCATACTGATCCTATTCAGCAGCAGAAATGCTGCTGTTTTCTCTGGCCTTGTGTGAACTTCCCGTCTATTGAGCCAGATGCATTCAAAAACCCGATTCTTTCTCAGAATCGGGTATCGGTTTCTCATGGCTGGGGTGGCGAGGTTCGAACTCGCGCATGAGGGAGTCAAAGTCCCTTGCCTTACCTCTTGGCTACACCCCAATGGCCTTGTTTATTTTACAACAAGAGCCCTCCTGATGTCAGCCGTTCAGGCCAAGCTTCATGAATGCATGGGCAAGCCCATCTTCCTCAATATCATCCGTAACCCAGTCAGCAGCCTCCTTGGCAGCTGCGGCACCATTGCCCATCGCAACTCCGACCCCTGCTGCCTTCAGCATTTCTGTATCATTTGCAGAATCCCCGAAGGCAATCGTATCAGACCGAGAGATGCCATAATACGCTGCAGCTTTCAGCATGCCGGTTCCTTTATGAATTCCCGGTGCAGTGATTTCTCCGCCCATCAGCGAATTCTCTGCCGTCGACAGCATCCCTGCCCAGCTGTATCTTCCTTCAAGTCCCTTCACAAACGAATCCCGATCGCTGTCTTTCCGGAAGAAGACATCGACCATATAGATCGGCTGTCCTTGATACGCCTTCTCATAAAGCTGAGGCAGCTTCGGCAGCTCTCCTTTTCTTCCGAGTTTCTTCCATTGCATGGCAAGTTCGGCAAACCATTCCCGATAGAACGCCAGTCCGCCGGTATTGGTGAAATTCTCATCGAGCCCATGCATCGAAAGATTCGCTCTGCACGCTTCGGCAAGTTCATTCAGATAGGCAGCACTTCCGTCTTCCAGAGGATGACGGAAAATCACCTTTCCTTCCGCCTCTGCATAAGCCCCGTCACAGCATACCTGGCCCTTGATCCAGTCCAGCCTCCGGAACTCTCCGGTCTGCAATGGCGATCTGCCAGAGCAGAGAAAGAGAATATGCCCCTGATCCTGAGCCCGCCGGCATGCTTCGGAAGCAGAATGCGGTATACTCCATGTCTTATGGGAATACAGCGTGCTGTCGATATCGAGAAAGATCATCTTCCGATTCATAGCCTGCTCCAGAGATCCATGATCGGCGTCATGATGCAATGTGGCACGAACTTCGCAAAGAAACGATCTGCCGTCGTCACGATGCCTGGCGTCCATACCCAGAGATTCATCTTCGCAGCCCTGATCGACTGCTTCACTACTGATGCACTGGTGCTCTTGAGCGGCTGATGCCGGTAGTACTTTGCCTGACTGCATGGATCTGCCGTCTTCATGAACTCCGTGTCCTTGACCCAGTAGGGGCAGATGCACGTCACATGAATCCCGGTTCCGATCAGTTCATAATGCAATGCTTTCGTATAACTCTGCAGAAATGCCTTGGAAGCCCCGTAAACCGCAAACGAAGGCATCGGCTGAAATGCCGCAATGCTGGAAATCTCAACGACATGCGACCCCTTCTTCAGATACGGAAGAGAGATCTTCGTCACATCGACTGCCGCCTGGCAGTTCAGCGAAATCATGAGATCATCATCCCTTCTGGACTGATCGCGGATTCTTCCGATCTTCCCAAGACCGGCAGCCGCAATCATCCACGTAATCACCGGCTGTTCTTCCTTCAGCATCGCTTCAAGCTTTTCCATGGATCCTTCTGCAGTCAGATCCATCGCAATGGCCTTCACCGGCTTCGTGCAATGCTCGGCCAGTTCCTTCAGCAATTCTTCTCTTCTGGCAATCACCCAGAATGTGTCAATGTCTTTTTCTCTGTCCAGCTGCATCACAAACTCTTTTCCGAGACCGCTGGAAGCCCCGGTCACAAGTGCAATCCGTTCTGTCATATCGATTAGAATAGCACCAGAACAGAAAATCGGGCAGTGCCCGATTCTCCGTCAGTTATAGAATCTGAATTCCGGATCATCCTCCAGATCTTCTTCCTCATATCCAAGCTCCCGGTACTTCTTCTCGGCAGCTTTTGCAAGCTTCTTGTTATTCACGGCCAGATAGACTTTCCGGATCGATTTCAGAAGATCGCCCGCCGAAAGATCATCATCTGCAATCGGTCCTTTCATGAACTGATCTGCAGCCCGCTTGGCATCCATCTTCTGATTTCTTCGCATCAGAAGATCCAAAATTGTCCGCTGAACCGTGCAGTTCATGCGCATCTTCTGCCATCCTTCCAGCAGGTGATCTGCTTTCTGGGTCTGGTCCAGCTCATCATTCAGCAGGATCTCATATCTCAGGTACATATCCTGATCATCCGGATCCGTGATCTCTATCGTCTGCTTCAGCTGTTCCAGCAGCTTCAGTGCCTTTTCTTCCTGATTCTGTTCAGACAAGGCATCCAGCAATGCAAAGATCGTCTCACCGAAGCAGATTCCCTTCTCAGTATATGCTTCACATAGCTGTCCATAATCCATCTGTTCTTCCTGGATATACTCAGTCAGCTCCGCAAAGAGCTCTTCTTCATGAGCTTCGTAATAAGAAACTGCTTCTTCGCTCCGGTTCTGCATCAGCAGATGTTCCAGCGTCATGATCCTCTCACTGAGACCGCTGAAACTCATCTCCTCCAGAAGCGCTTTCAGCGCCTCATCATCCAGATCCATCAGGTCATTCATTGCCTGCGGCAGCTCCGCCATCAGGTCGGATCCTTCCACAGGTTCATTGTGATCTGTCTTCTGCTGAGCACGGATCAGAAAGCCCAGGGCGATCAGCAGTCTGCTCTGCTCTTCAGAAAACCCGCGTTCCCGGAAATCCTTCAGTGCTTCTTCCGCTTCCGGAACCGGATTTGTTTCCAGCCCCTCTATCAGCATATCTCTCAGCGCCAGGATGGAATGATTCATCAAGGTCTTGCTGATGAGATCGGAAAGGTCAGAACCCTCCTCAGGATCGAGCTCAGGGACCGATTCCAGGAAATCAAGGATGTGTTCCGGGCAATTCAGTCTCCTGGCAGAATCCAGCAGACTCTCAGCTAACTCAGGCTCATCTTCGATATAATCTGAATAATCTCCGATAACCTTGTCCAGGATTTTTTCCGCCCGTTTCTTTGCCTGGTCTGTCCCGATCTGAACCAGATCATGAATCAGCACAGTCATCAGCTCCACATCATCCTCAACAAAAGGAACTCTGACCAGAATCGTCTCAGCTTCCTTCGGATTTCCGGACCGTAACAGTCCCTCGCCTTCTGAAGTCATGAGATCAGCCCGATCTTCCGGTTCCAGAAGTTCTTTTTCCTCGAATTCATCCAGCACCATGCGTGAAAACTCTGCAAGTTCCTGATTATGACCCGTCAGGACCAGATCATCCCGCAGAAGATCAATCAGATCCCAGGCATGTTCAAGCTCAGAATCATCTTCAGAACCCAGATGAGCCAGCGTCGAAACTGCCTCAAGCCGCTCCTCTTCAGAAAGCGCAAGATACCTTCCCGCCCCTTCATGCGGATTGTCAGGCTGATAATCTTCGCCTAAGTAATACAAGAGAAAACTGTTCAGCAGCTCACCTTCCGCATATGCTTCCCCCGAGGATGCTGCAGAAATCTGCTCCAGCTGCTCCTTCAGATCCTGAGCGGAATAATAACCTTTTGCAATTCTGCGCAGCTCATTCCGGTACAGCTGCAGCGAATTGACCGACTCGTCTTCTACCTCTTCACTAATGGAATTCAGCAGATGCAGCATCAGAATCCGGTGTGCCTCATCAGCAGAAAACCTCATCTGAATCAGCTTCTGAAAAGCCGGAATGACTTCTCTCGGATCATGGTCATTAAGCTGAATTCTGACCGCCGAAAGAAGTTCCAGATACAAGTTATCAGTAATCGGTTTGCTCATAATCATATCTCCTCTCCTCCTGCTTTCAGCCATCAGCAGGAATTCAGCCTTTCTCAAATTTTACCATGACTGAATGTTTTCTGCCTGCTCCTTCGGACACCGGTTTCTGGAGTATAATAATTCCCGGAGGACATTTAGCTCCATGCCCAAATTCAATGAAATGATCCGCCTGCATAACGGCATCGAAATGCCAAGCCTTGCGTTTGATACCTATGGTCTGACTGCCGGTACTGCTCATGATGCCGTTCTGCATCACCTGCAGTGCGGCGGCAGACATATCGATACTTCTGCTGATTTCGGCGTCGAGAAACAGATCGCTGCTGCCATCGCCGACAGCGGAATTCCGCGAAACGAACTATTTCTGACCGATGAGATTCCTGGCGGCGAAGCAAATCACGACGCTGCGGTGCGGGCCGTTGAAGTCAGCCTGAAACGTCTGGCCAGCGATTATGTAGACCTGCTGCTCATGGGATGGTGCGGCGGAACTTCCAAAGATGATCCTGATAACACAAAGGCAGATACTGCCTGGTCGGCGCTGGAAACCGTATATAAGAATGGCAATGCCCATTCCATCGGCATCCTGGACTTCCAGCCATGGCAGATCGAATACCTCCTGCAGCGCACCGAGATTGTTCCGATGGTAAGCCTGGTTCCGATCTATCCAGGCTACCCGAGCACCGCAAGCGTGAAGGCCAATAAGGAACATAACTTCTGCACCGTTGCCTATCTCCCGAGAAAGATCCGTCAAGTCCTGGATTCCACCGAGATTCATATCTTCGCCGAAAAATATCACACCGATCCGCTTGATATCGTGACCCAGTATGTGCGCCAGAAAGCAGATGCTCTGACCATCACCGTTCCATTCAATGAAGTCAAGGAAGAAAGTTTCCGCTTCAGTGAACCGGAACTCAAGTATCTCGATGTCATGAAAGACTACGGCGTATGAGCCATCCTATAGGATGGCTTTTCTATAAGAAAAAACTGCCCGAAGGCAGTCAGAGTAAATTCCGGTATTCAGAAGGAGACATTCCTTCGCTCTTGCGGAAAACCCTTGAGAACTGGGCAAGGTCTTCAATGCCTACCTGCCGGCTGATATCCGTCAGCAGCAGCGCAGGATCTTTCATCAGCTCTCTGGCATGTTCCATGCGGATCCGGTTGAGCAGATCCGAGAACGTCTCATGAAGCTCGCTGTTCAGCAGCTTGCTCAGATAGCATGGACTGATATAAACCTGTTCTGCCACATCCGCCAGGTGAATATGTTCCATATAGTGTCCCTCCATGTATTTCAGGGCATTGTTCACCAGGAACGACTTTGCCGCAGCAGGCTCCTGCTTCTTCTCTCTCGGATGTTCTTTCAAGGCAGCGGTCATGGCGGTGATTGCTTCATTGATCTCATCCATCTTGCTCGGCTTGAGCAGATATCTTCTCACCCCGAGCTGAATTGCTTTTCTAGCATACTCAAAATCCCGGTACCCGGTCAGAATGGCGATCTCCATGTCGGCATGTTCTGATTTCAGGCCGGCAATCATGGTCAGTCCATCGATGTTCGCCATCCGGATATCCGAGAACAGGATGTCCGGATCTGTCTTCTGAATCAGTTCCATTCCCGAAGAACCGGAATACGCAGTCCCCGCTACTTCGCAATCAAAAGACTTCCAGTCAACCATGCGCCGAAGTCCTTCGACGATCACCGGTTCATCATCGACAATCACTACTTTATACATATGAAATCTCTGTACTTATTCTATCCCTTCAGAGCCCCTGCTGTCATGCCTTTGATAATATACTTCTGCAGACAGATATACACGATGATCACTGGAATGACCACCAGCGTCACTGCACTTGCCATCAGGCCGTAGTTCGTTCCTTCCTGGGACGTCAGCTCATTCAGCAGTCTCGTGATCGCTCTCATCTCCGGCCTTCTGAGGAAGAACATCTGCGTGAACAGATCATTGTAAGACCAGAGAAACGAGAAGATCGCAACTGTCACAAAACTCGGCTTGGAAAGCGGCACGATGATCCGGAAGAAAATCCTCCAGGTACTTGCGCCTTCCAGATACGCCGCCTCTTCCAGCTCTACCGGCAAGCCCTTGATATAGCCCATCAGAACGATAATCGCAAAGCTCAGATTGCCGGCAATCTGCGGCAGGATGATCGACAGCATCGTGAGGCCCCAGCTGCTCGTATTCGTGATTCCCCAGGAAGCCTCCATACGGAAGACCGGAATGATCGTCGCAAATACCGGAAACATCATGCCGGCCACGACCAGGTTGTAAAGGAACTTCTTTCCCTTGAATTCATACCGGGTCAGTGCATACGCAGCTAATCCGGCAATGATCGTGACAGCCACGGCTGTGATTCCGGAAATGAAGATGCTGTTGCGGTAGGCACCGAAGATATTCAGATTCTTGAAAGCTTTGCGGTAATTAGCAAGTGTGAACAGATCGCCGATCGGCATACGGAACGATTCAGAAAGAATCTTGTCCTTTGCCTTGAAGCTGTTCTCCACAACCCAGAAGATCGGATAGATCGTCGTCAATGCCCAAAAGACCAGGGGAATATATACCCATCTCGGGGTATCGTCTCGTCTTGAACGTTTCATGCTAGTCCTCCCTCTGCCGGAACAGCTTTCCTGCGACTTGTGAAAGCACGATGCCAAGCACGACGATCAGCACTGCCAGCGCAGAACCATAGTCCACGTTCTTGGCTTCCATGGTCTGATAGTACATATACGTGCCAGTCAGGAAAGTCGTCTTCAGCGGCATGCCCTTGGGAAACATCGTCCACGGAAGATCGAACACCTTCAAGGCACCAGTCACTGCCAGGATGAGGCATGTGCATAGAACATTGCGGATCATCGGAAGGCTGATGTATTTCACGCGCTGCCATCTCGTTGCGCCATCAATCATTGCCGACTCATACAGTTCCTGATCGATGTTATTCAGTCCGGTCTCGAGAATCACGAAGTAGAATCCGACATACTGCCACATCACCGGCAGCATCATCGTGACTAGCGCATGCGATTCATCTTTCCAGTCGACAAGCGCTGTCGCCCCGAGCAGTTCCCGGAACTGGTTGACCATGCCCTTGTCATAGAGGAAGATCAGGTTGAACAGAAGTCCTAAGGCAGTTGCACTGATGACAATCGGGAAGAAATAGACTGTGCGGAAGAACTGCGTGCCGCGGTGGATGTTGTCCACCATCAATGCCAGCACCAGAGCCAGTCCGACCTGGCCGGCAATCGTGACCAGAATCATGATGCCGGTATTCTTCAGTGCAATCCCGACAACGGGATCATGAACCATTTCCGCATAGTTTGCATACCATGGGCTGTTCCAGTTTCCGCCTGCCTCGCCGAGCACCCGGATATTCTGGAAACTGCTGATGATATTCATGAAGAACGGATAGTAGAGATATACTGCCATGAACAGAAACGCAGGCAGCAGGAAAAACGGAAGTATTTTCTTATTTCGATAGATATTAGACATGATCAGCTCCTTGAGAAAAAGGAAGACCGGCAATTCTTGAAAGAAGCCGGCCAGTTCAGGAGGAAGCTCCCTGTCCTATGAACAGGAAGGACAGGGAGGAATCCGCTTGTTGATGCAGCTTACTGAGCTGCGTAATACGTATCCAGGCCTTCCTGGACTGCTTCTGCAATATCCTTTCTGCCTGTGACGATTTCCGGCATGCCATCAAACGTCGAGACTCTGCAGTCGCCATTGAAGAGATCCTGCACTGCTCCCGTCAGAGAAGTCACGCCGCTCATCATATCCATTGCCTTGACCTGCAGAGACTTGAAGTTCGAAAGATCTGTCTTCGGAGCATTCTTCAGAGCAGTTGCAGTATGCTGTGCAAACACCGGGACCACATCATCGCTGGTCATATATTCCACGAAGCTGACTGCCGCATCCCGCTTTGCCGGATCGTCCCATGCCTTCTTCGTGATGTAGTAGCCCATCGAAAGCCCGCCGATCAGATCCGTTGCCTTGCGGTCGCCATTGCCAGGCACATAAGTGACACTGAACTGATCCAGCTTATCCTGATCCAGAGTCGTCTCATCCTCCGGATCACTCTGGCATGCAGAGATGATGCCACCTACTTTCCAGGAACCATCGAGCAGGAAGGCAGCCTTGCCGTCCGTGAACATCGCGAACGTCTCATCATCGGTTGCACTCAGCGTATTTTCCGGGAAATAGCCTCTCTCATAGGCATCCTTGATATCGCCAAGACCAGCCACCCAGTCCTGGCCGATCTCATCGTCTGCAGACTGCGGGATCTCAAGATGATTCTCCGGAGACTCATGATTGAAGATGCTGTATTCCCACCAGTAATGGGGAATGTTGCCAAGCGCTGCTGCAATCGGCGTATAGCCGGCATTCTTGATCTTCTCGCAGTCATCCAGGAATTCCTCCCAGGTCGTATCTGCTCCTGGCACTTCCACGCCAGCATCTTCGAGAATCTTCGTATTCACGAATAACGCTTCCCAATAGCCATTGACCGGAACTGCATACTTCTTGCCATCGGCTGGCGAAGCAGCGATCAGATCATCATTCATGTTCGATGCATAGTCCGGATACTCTGCCCGGATATCATCGATAGAAACCACTTTGCCTGCCTTAACGAAATCATTGCTGTCAGAACCATTGAAGAAGAACAGGACATCCGGCTCTGAGCCAGTCTCGAAGTCCGTGACAACTCTGGTCTTGAACGTCTCATCCGAGGTCGCAGAAGTATCCGTGACCGTATTGCCCGTCTCGCTCTCCCAGGCAGAGACTGCATTTCTGAAGTTCTGGGCATTGCCATCTTCACCAGCAAATGTCGTGCATACCGTAAGCTCCACGCTGCCTGCTGCAGAAGCTGCTGGAGAAGCAGAAGTGCTGCTGCCAGCATCTGCGGTATCTGATCCGCAGCCAGCCAGTCCCGCAATCATCGATGCGGCAAGAATTCCAGTAAGAAACCGTTTCATTATTTTTCCCAAGCCTTTCTTTCCTTCTCGTAATTTCAGAACCATACTGTCTCTGATCAGAAGATATCCGGTTCCCTGGAAGCACTGCGCAATACTTCCGATTACTGACTTCAGCTTACTCGAAAGCGCTTTCTTTTAGAATTGCACAGATTGTCATTTTTTGATAAATATTGCAGACCTGGTATTGCCATGTCCATCCGGTCCGATCGTCAATCCGCTCTCTTCGCCATAGATCATCTTCAGTCTCCGGTTCACATTCCTGATACCGATATGGCTTGCATGCGTAAGCTCGGTATCATCATCACTCAGCAGAACCCGGATCTTCTCCATATCTTCCTTGGAAGGCTCACCTTTATTGAGAATCGTGATCAGAAGATCTGCCTGCTCATTCTCGCCGCCTTCAATGGTCAGCGATACTCTTCCTCTTCCGCTTTCATCTCTTCCATGTTCGACCGCATTCTCAATCACCGGCTGAATGATCAGCCGCGGAACAAGATAATTTCCGATTTCCTCCGGAACAGATATCGTGCACGTGAATGCATCTCCGAACCTGCATTGAATGATATACAGATACGCATCCACATATGACATCTCTTCCGACAGCGGAATGAGGGGCTTCCGGTCCCGATCTGCAGTCGCACTCATCATCGTCGAAAGCGCCTCAATCATCTCTGACACCTTGTCATTGCCTGCCATGCGTGCTTCCCAGTTGATGATCTCCAGTGTATTATTCAGGAAATGCGGATTGATCTGGGACTGCAGCGCATGGATATTCGCATCTCTGAGCGCGATCTCTTCCCCGTAGATCCGCTCGAACGCATCCTTGAGCTGCCTGGACATCGCATTGAAATTCTGATCCAGATCCGTGATTTCTCCGTTATTCTCATGGACCTTCACGACAACGCCATACTTTCCGTTCTGGATTTCCTGCGAAGCAGCCGCAAGCTCCTCCACCGGCTCCTGGACCCGCTTCTGAAAGAACCGGAACATGCGGATGATCAGCGGAATCAGAAACAGCAGCAGCATCGCAAAGAGCACCAGCGGCGTCCGGCTCTCTTCAGCAACGGCATTGCGATCAAACTTCACGATATACACAATCGGATGATCAGCGATATCAGAAGAGATATAAACCTCATTCCAGTTCCGGACATGGACCTGTCCATCCTGAATCAGGTCAGAAGGCATTGTCTCTTCTGCCTCCTTGGCTGCAGCAAGGAGCGTATCATTGCTGTAAACCGCAAAGCTTTCATACTGCCATACTGCTCTCAGCGATTCGAAGATCCGGTCGCGGTTCAGATCCATGAACAGCACGGCATACGGCTGAAAGCTGCGGTCCATGATATTTCTGACCAGATATACATGCATGCCATCTGCCACCAGCACGGTCCTGGTATCGATGGATTCTGCTTCTTCCAGAATGTGCTTCTTCGATACCTTATCAAAATAATTTCTCGAAGACCTCAGACTCTGATTGCCAGTGAAATAAACCGTATCCGGATCCTCCGTGAAATAAAGACCAGTCATCAGATAATCCTGGTTGAACTTGTACTTCTCTTCCAGCAGCACGCTGACATCCGCATAGAGGTCAGCGCGATTCCCGGTTTCCTTCCATCTCTGATAGATTTCCCTTAGCTGGCTGTTATAGGAAATCTCCTTGGATTGCGTGATGCAGTCGTTCAGCCGGAGATTGCAGATCTCCGCTGCTTTCTCCATCGTCGTGCTTACGGTCCGATTCATCTGTTCCGAGAGCCTGGCCTCGACAAAAACGCTGATAATCAGCGTGATGACGATAATCGGCAGCAGCCAGCTGGTGATGATCGTGTTCAGCATCGACCATTTCAATGATCTGCGCTTTCGTTTCATGATCCCTCTCTTCCCTATTATCCTTCCCCTCAGAAATGCAATCAAGCCATGCATGAGTGCTTCATGCATGGCCTGATCTCATTCTTCTTCGGAAAGGTTCAGAAAATCCCGGTAGATCCTGCAGATCTGTTCGGCTTCTGATTGTTCCTTCATCTCAGCAAATACTCTGAGCAATGGTTCTGTCCCGCTGAACCTCGCTGATACCCATCCGCCATTGCGGAAATAGAGCTTGCAGCCATCGAGATATGATACATGATCGATCTCCTCCGGCATCTGCGGAATCTCATGTGCCTTCATGATCCGATGCTGGAACTCTGCTTTCTGCTCCGAGCGGAAGCGGTAGCTGTGCTCTGCCATATATGCCGTTCCGGTCAGCTCATCGACTTCTTTCTTGATCTCTGACATCTTCTTTCCAGTCACCGCCAGCATCTCCGTAAGCAGTGCCGCCGCATAGACTCCGTCTTTTCCGCGGATTCTGCCGGTGATCGCCATTCCTCCGGAAGACTCGCCGCCGATGATCGCATGCGTTTCTTCCATCTTAGCGGACACCCACTTGAAGCCCACCGGCACTTCATAGCATTTCTCTCCGAACGATTCAGCCAGACGATCCAGGCGATGCGTCGTGCAGAGATTTCTCACGCATGGTCCATGCATGCCACGGTATTTCACGAGATACCAGTACAGCAGCACCAGGATATCATTCGGACTCAGATATGTTCCATGGTCATCCGTGACGCCGATCCGATCGGCATCTCCATCTGTCGCAACGCCGAGATCATAATGATGCTGCGCCACATATGTCCCGAGCGTCTTCATCGCTTCTGCATTCGGTGCCGGCAGGTGTCCTCCGAAGAGCGGATCGTGTCTGCCATGGATCGTATCCACTTCGCAGCGGGCAGTGATCAGAATGGTTCTGATGCTTGTTTCGCTGACCCCGTACATCGGATCCAGGGCAATATGCAGATCTGCCTTCCGGATCGCTTCCGTATTGATATCTGCCAGAATCGAATCGAGATATTCATTGATCGGCCAGATCACGTCAATCAGCTCCTCACGGACTCCTTCTTCATACTCGATGGTCTTCACCGGCAGCTTTACTTTGCTGAGATAGGATTCAATATCAGAGGTGGTTTCCAGATCTGCGTCTCTGCCTCCGGCAGTGAAGATCTTCACGCCATTGTAGATGGCCGGATTATGACTTGCCGTGACCATCATGCCATACGGAAGATTCCAGTTCTGCACGCAATACATCACTAACGGTGTCGGACATGAATGCAGCATCAGCTTGGTATGAATTCCTCTTGCGGCAAAGACCTCCGCCATCCACTGCATCGCTTCCTTTGACAGGAATCTGCGATCATAGCCGATGATCATTCCGGCCCGCTCCTGATGCTCTGCCTTCATCTTGTCTGCCATGCCCGCTGCTAAGATCTGCAGATTCTCTTTGGTAAATCCATCTCCGATGACTGCCCGCCATCCGCCTGTTCCGAAATGAATCATTCTAGTTCCTCCCCATGATTACCATTACCTGATGCACGGAACCAGGTTCAGCTGCTTCGACCGAAGCTGTCTCCTGTCCATCCACCATAATCTTCTTCACGCCATGAGAAACATGTTCCGGGTTCTTCACGGTAATCCGGTATTCTGCATTTCTCCAGATTCTGCTTATTTCAAATCCATCCCAGCTTTCCGGAATGCACGGATCTATCTTCAGTTCCCGGAAATCCGGACGGATACCGAGCATGTAATGCGTCGCTGCGTAGTATGCCCAGCCCCCGCTTCCGGTCATGAACGGATGATGGGCTCTGCCATAGGTGGAATGGGCTTTGCCGGATACAAACTGGCAATAGCTGTATGGCTCTGCCCATCTCACTTCAATCTGATCATTCTGGTAATAAGGCGTTAATGCATGGTAGTACTCCATAGCCCGATCGCCATGACCCAGCACACACTCTGCTGCCCATACCCATGGATTGGAATGTGAGAAGATCGAACTGTTCTCTTTCAGACCAGGATAGACCCTGGTGATAAATCCCACTTCATCATCCGGCTTCGTATAAGCAGGCGCATTGAGCAGGATGCCATACGGAGTAGCCAGATACTGATGCACCGACTCCATCGCCTCTTCTGCCCGGCCTTTCTCAGCAGCTCCGGATAATACTGCCCAGGCATTGGACTCCAGATGAATCTTTCCTTCTTCTGACGTTTCCGTTCCGATCGGTCTGCCGTTCTCCGTGAACCCGCGCAGATACCAGTGTCTGTCCCAGAGCACGTCATTGCATGTCTTCTTCAATGAAATCAACAGATCTGTATAGTGTCTGACATCCGCTGCCTGATTCTCATACAAAGCAATTTCAAGAAAGCAGTTCACTGCCTGAACAAGCAGGAACGACACCAGCGCTGACTCTCCTTTCCCGAGATTCAGACAGTCATTCCAGTCAGCTCTGAGTCCCCTGCAGATTCCATGTGTGCCGACTTCTTCCGAAGAGAAATCAATGATCTTCTTCAGATGCTCATATACGCTGCCGCTGCCGCCGTCTGCGTATCCGTAAATCTCATCCAGGAATCCGAACTCTCCGGTCTCCTTGACATATTCAGCAATGGTGGGAACCAGCCACAGAGCATCATCTGCACACGCATCGTCCAATCCATGGACATGATCTGCTGCCTTGCTTTCAGGAATCACCGTAGGACTCCTGAAGGGCTTCTTCTTCGGCTTCTCCGTTTCCGGCTCAAACCATCTCGGTTCAAAGAGATGAATGCCATATCCCTTCTTCGTCAAAGCCCGTAACAGCTGAACAATCCGTTTCCTGCACCCTTCCGGATCCGCAGCGATCACGGTCATCGCATCCTGAGCCGTATCCCGGTATCCGAGTCCGGTTCTTCCGCCTACTTCAATGAAGGACGCAAACCTGGAGAACATCACATTGATCGATGCCTGATACAGCGTCCACGTATTGAGCATCGTATTCATGCCTTCATCCGGGCACTTTAGTGCAAAGGTATCCTGTCTCTTCTTCCAGAACTGATGCAGTTCTTCATAGGCATGATCCAGAACGGAAGGGTCCTGATACTTCTTCTTGATCGCTTCTGCTTCGGAAAGGCCTCCTTCGCCAAGGAAATACAGCAGTCTCACCGTCTGTCCAGGCAGCAGGATCAGCTTCTTCTGCAGCGAAGCACAATGATTCCCGCCAAGCTCCGTGCTTCCCGAGCATCTTCCCTTCTGCACTGCAATCGGATCTGTCTCGGTATGATAGGTTCCGAGAAACTGATCTCTGACGCAGTCATATCCAGTCGGCTGGAAGTTTGAAGTGAAGTACTGATATCCCTCTTCTTCATAGAACAGATCATAGAGAATTGTTCCATTCTGATAAGAAGACCCAGCACAGTAAAGGCTCATCTGGAAGTTCTGATTGTCGATCGGAATCTGATGAAACGAAAACTCCGCATACGAGAACACATCGATCACTCTGGTCCGAAGATCATGGTTCGTGATCTTCACATCCCAGACCAGGGCTTTCTCTCCGATCGGAATGCTCAGCTTCTCACTGGCTGAGATCGAGTCATAATCACATTCATAGACGGAATAGGAAAGCCCATGCCGGCACCGGTACTTTGCTTTGCGCAGATCCTTGCCGACCGGCTGCCAGGAAATGCTCCAGTAATCTCCGCTCTCTGCATCTCTCAGGTAGATATAGTATCCCGGCCGGTCCATCGGCACTCCATTCGCCCGGAATCGGGTGATCCGATGATATTCCGGCGACTTGAAAAACAGATATCCGCCAGCTGTATGATTGATGACTGCCGCCATCTCTTCCGTGCCCAGATAGTTCGTCCAGGACTCCGGCAGATCGACCCGGTCGATCACATACTCCTGCTTCTGATGATCAAAATGTCCGTATTGCATGATTCCCTCCGAAAGGATTTCTTCAAGCTTATTCTAGGAAAGCCCTTGCAGAGAGACCATGACTCAGATTGTCAATTTTTGCGGAATCTTATTCATCGTAAAAACCGCATCTCGCGGTTTCTAGATCCGATGAATTCTGGAGGTATCGTATCTGTCCTGCTGAGGATGCCCTTCTGCCGGATACCCGATCGGAATCAGACAGAACGGATCCAGTTCGGAAGGAATATCACAGACCTTGCGGACTGCATCCATACGCTCTTTGTCCGGAGCAACTGCCATCATGACTGCCCCGAGCCCAAGCTCATCCGCCTCCAGCAGGATGTTCTCCGTGCAGATCGCAAGATCCACATCGCCAAGCGAAGGAGCCATCAGCCCATTCTTCCGAACACACGGAACCATGACCAGCATAGCTCCCTTTGCGGCACCCGCATACGGCGTGCTCACAGAAAGCTTCTGAATCGTCGCCTTGTCTGTAACGACATAGAACTCCCAGGGCTGCTGATTGCAGGCACTCGGTGCCTGCATTCCTGCTTTCAGAAGCAGTTCGATCTTGTCTTCCTCAACTGGTTTTTCCTGATACTTCCGGATGCTGACGCGATGGAAAATGCTGTTCATATCATTTCTCCGTTTCTGTTTTTATCTTAGCAGAAACAGAATTTCTTCATAAGCATCATGCCAGCTTCATCTGACTACGGGCACGCTTTTCTTCTTCAATGACCTTCACCGCATTGAGATAAGCCAGCCGGCAGGTCGGAAGAATATAGAGATCTGCTGCAATCCAGGCGGCAGGATCTGCAAAGCATACCGCGGTATAGCCATACTTCGGAACCAGAATCATGCTGACAAGAATCCGGGCAATCATCTCAAATACACCAGAAAGAATTGCCCTTCTGGACCAGCCAAGCCCTTGGGTGCTGTAGCGGAACACATTCAGAAAACCAAGCACGACAAAGAACTTGGAAATCGTCTGCAGATACTGTGCACCTGCCGCAATGACGGCTTCATTATCTGCCGATACGAAGATCGAGACGAAATCCGGAGCAAACAGCTCCATCAAGATGCCGCTCGCGATTCCCCACACGATGGCAGCTGCGGCGCCGACCACGAACCCCTGACGGATCCGCTTCGCATCGCCATAGCCGTAATTCTGCGAGGCAAATGTGCATACCGCAGTGGCCAGCGCATCAAACGGGCACTGCATCATAGTGTTGATCTTCGAACCCGCCGCAAACCCGGATACATATACCGTACCAAGACTGTTATTCGCTGTCTGCATCACCATGCAGCCGATCGCAGTAATGGAATACTGCAATCCCATCGGGATTCCCATATTCAGCATCTTCGCAGCATGGAACTGATCCAGCTTCCGTTCCTCTTTCCGGATATGCAGAACCTCATATTTCTTCAAGATCACGAACAGGCAGAGAACCCCGGAAAGACCCTGCGAGAAAATCGTCGCAAACGCAGCCCCACCGACGCCCCACTTCAATACCAGAATGCAGAAGAAATCCAGGAAGATATTCAGAATGGAGCTGAATGCCAGAAACAAAAACGGAGTTTTCGAATCTCCGATTGCCCTCAGAATCGCGCTCACATAGTTGTAAAGCAGAGTACACGGAATTCCCAGGAAGATGATGAAGAGGTACCAGTAGCTGTCTTTGAAAATCTCTGCCGGTGCTTTCAGCATCGTGATGATCACATTGCAAAGCAAAGCACAGACCACCGTAAGCACCACTGCAAAGATGGCAGTGATCACTGCTCCGTGATATACATACCTGCGCATTTCACTCTTGCGGTCAGCCCCGAATTCCGTCGCAACCGGAATCGCAAATCCACAGGCAATGCCGATGCAGAAACCTAATACCAGAAACTGCACAGAACTTGATACGCCAACCGCAGCCAGCGCATCCGCTCCAAGCGTCTGGCCGACAATCGCAGCATCTGCCATGTTATAAGCCTGCTGGAACAGATTTCCAAACAGCAGCGGCAGCATGAAATTCATGATCAGAGAAAACGGTTTTCCTTCCGTAAGAGATGTCGTCATACCGTATTCCTCCTTGCACGATGAATTATTATAGGAGCTTCCCTTTCCTTGTAAAGAAGAAAACTCATCATTCCAGAAATCCCGGAAAGAGATCCTTTCTTCTATCCAGAGTTCTTTTCATTACGCATAGAAAAACCAGACACTCTCCTCTGCATGCATGCTGCAGAAACTCAGAGCGAATGTCTGGCAACAGGATCTTTGAGCAGACGCTCACAATTATCCTTCTCCAGGAAGAATCATCTCACTGATCATACCTGCCTCTTCAGCAGCTTCCATGCCCATCCTGCAATCAGGAGAGAACTGATCAGACTTAATGCATTCTCTGCAATCCCTGAATGGTCAGCAGTATTCGGCGTATATAACCTTTCAGAGATCACTTTCACATTCCCGTCAGAGTCAGTACTCGTTGTAACAGGTTTCTCAGAAGCACCAGGAGATGGTACTGGCTTCACACTGGGAACTGGCGTCACTTCTGGAGTAGATGTTGGTTCCGGGGTTGCACTGGGTACCGGCGTAGTCTCTGGAGTAGACGTTGGTTCTGGCGTTGCACTGGGTACCGGCGTCACCTCTGGAGTAGATGTTGGCTCTGGCGTTGCACTGGGTACCGGCGCCACCTCTGGAGTAGGCGTTGGTTCTGGCGTTGCACTGGGGACCGGAGTGACCTCTGGGGTAGACGTTGGTTCTGGCGTTGCACTGGGTGCTGGCGTAATCTCTGGAGTAGACGTTGGCTCTGGCGTTGCACTTGGTTCTGGTGTCACCTCCGGGGTAGACTCAGTAAGCAGCTTCTTTCCGTGATAAGCCCACATATGGCCTTCGGAGTTTGTTTTGACAGATGCAGCGATGATGCAGCCATTGTAATTTCCACCACTCAGAGCAACGTGTGCATATGGGGCAACGATATGACCGGTGATCGAATGCCCGTAGCCTTCATTCGTTACTTCTGATGCATTCGGGAAGGCGAATACAATGCCTGCTCCGGATTTCTGATTCTCAATGCTTCGATATTCATTTCCTTCTGAATCCAGAACAAAGGAAGGAAGAGATACCGTTCCTTTTGCATCTGATTCCAGAATCAGATCTTCGGAAGCATTTCCTGATACCTGGACGGAATATCCTTTCAGACTGATCCCTGATTCTATCTTGTAAGTGTGCCCCGTTTCCAGTATGAGGGTCATGGTGTTCTCCAGATCCTGCCTGGAAATGGTACGATCTGCTTCTTTTCCAAGAGATAATGCCTGGGCTTTCAGATCTTCCATTCTGGCAAAGTCTGCATAGCTGTCTGATACTTTTACCTGTTCATTATGAACCATCCCATCCGCACCGAGCTTCCAGTGATGATTCATGTCTACGCTGCTGCCAACATAGGTAGGAACATCGCTGTAGGTACCGAAGTTGCTGGAGGCGATATCCGTTCTGAACCAGGAAGGAACTTCATGAGGATAGCCTGCGACGTTTCCGACCGATAGTCCACCGAAGAAGTTTCTGAAACTGCCTCCGCAGATTACAGGACCTACTACATGCGTCCCATCATAATCGCCGGAAACAAAGATATTGTAGTGTTCCAGGATATAGCCGAGATCATATCTGCCGCCATCTCCTTCAAAGGTATTCGGTCCTTCTTCCGCCCGGACTGTTCTGCTCATCCCTGCAATAAGCAGGAATGCAAGAACTCTGCAGAATCGTTTCCTGAAATGATCGTTCATATTACCCCTCGCTCATAAGAGACAATAAGATGAACCGTCATTTCTTTCCAGACTCTTTCCCCGCTCAGACAACAGGAGTCAAGAATTGCTGAGAAAAGTCAAAAAAATCTCCCGGGATTCCAGGAGATGTCAATCAGTAATCAATCGCCGCCCTCTGCAGAAGTTCCAGATACTGTCTTCTCAAGAACAGAAGATGATAGGACATCGTCAGCTTTGCATCAACTGCTTTCTGATGCTTGATTCCGCTGAGTACCTGACGATAGTTGCGAACTGCATACAGGAAGTCCTTCGGCTGCAGGGTCGACGCAAAGAAACGGATTCCCTGAGTCAATAGAGGTGTCATGCGCTCCATGACAATGTTATGGCTGGAGTCAGCAATCAGCCGATAGAACTCACATTCTTCATCAACACAGGAAAGTCCCTGATCAACTTTCTGAGCCATCAGATTCAAGCAGTCTTCCATGCGTTCAATATCATGCTGGTCACGCTTTTCAGCTGCGATCGCTACAATCTCCGGTTCCATAAAAACAAGAACTTCAAGAATATCACTGGTCAGCCGGTTATGATCCGGATACATATCAAACCCGAACGGATCATCTGCAACCCCGTATTTTTCTGAAATATAGGTTCCTGATCCCTGCCGGATCGTCACGATATTATGGGACTGAAGAATCCGTTCCGCTTCTCGGAGTGTATTTCGTCCTACATTCAGCATCTCGCAGAGTTCTTTTTCAGTCGGCAGCTTCTGTCCCGGCTCATAACGATCCTTCTGGATCATGGCTTTGATTGCTTCTGCAGTCTTCTCCGCCAGTGTCTTTTTCGATGTCATCAGAAATACCTGCTTTCTGCTTAAATGGTAGGACAAATGATACATTTTTTCAACCGGTTCCAGCAATAATACATAGGATCTTCCCGATTGATCCCATCTATCAAGTCACAGCCAGGCAGCTGATTCTTTCTTCCATCAGTACAATCAGCACAGCTCTTCCGTTCAGTCCATCCCTTTCCGCACACTTCGGAAAACCATTGCTGGGAAGATTCTTCCTTTTACGGTCAGTGCTGTTTCTTCCTGACCCTCCGGCAGGATCAGATTTACTGACAGCAGGGTTTCTGCATGAGAAAGATCGGAGGTTCTGCCAAACAAAAAAGCCGACATCAGATCGGCTCTATATCATTCAGAGGTAAAGTGAGCTAGGCAGACTGAAATTGGGGTAGGTATTTCAGCCTGCTTCGCTCTTGGACATTGGACCAACCATTCCTCTGATCAGTCCCTTATTTCTAAGAGATCGAAGCAACTCCAGAAAAAGATTTTTTATTTTCTGTACTTGTTCCTCTGGTAGGATAACACATTTCACATTCAATAGCGAACAATGATGAATGATTTTTCCGAACCGGTTCCAGGCTCTCTTTGTGGAAAAAGAAGTCGGAAATCAGCACTTCAGGTGGTATAAATAATGCATAGACAGAAGGAGAATGACCATGGGTTTATTTGATGCATTCAAGAAAAAAGAGACACTGGCTCCGATTGAGGTTTCTGATGATTCCGTCATCGCACCAGCGGACGGAGAGCTGATCGACATCACGACAGTTCCCGATGAAGTCTTTGCTCAGAAGATGATGGGCGATGGAGTTGCATTCCGTTATGCTGGTGATAAAGTGACGCTCTGCGCTCCGGCAAACGGAGTCTTATCGGTTCTGTTCCCTACGGGACATGCGTTCGGAATCACGATGGCAGATGGAACCGAATTGCTGGTTCACTGCGGCATCAATACCGTAGAAGCAAACGGCGATGGCTTCAAGCTCTGTGCAAAGAAACAGGGAGACAAAGTCAGAGCAGGCGAACCGATTGTAGAAGTCAATCTGAAAAAGCTCGGAGCAAAGTATGATATGAGCACCATGCTGATCTGCACGAACGGTGCTGATCACCCGATGACATTCTCCAAGCCGAAGACCGTCAAACGCGGAGATTCAGTTCTCGGCTGATGCGGCATAGACAGTAGAATTGCTGCTGGAGATCGCCAGATCCCATAAGCTATCATCCAGTTCCTTTACGGCGGTGTCGATGACCTGATAGGTCCAGACATCGCCGTTGAAGTCTTCAAATACAATCAGATCACCAGTTTCCAGAGAATCCAGAAACCCGAACTGATCTGATCTTCTGCTCCCATTGATTACCAGGTCTTTTCCCTTCGGTGAACCTGAAATGATCACCGGGCAGAGATTGATATCCGTATAGGTGCTGCCTACCGGCCAGGATCTGTCATATTCCGGAACCGAGAGCATTCCGACACAATCAGTTCCATCTACTTCCTGTACCGGAAGCACTTCTCCATCTCCATCAGCAATTCCTGCTTCGGTCTGCGCTGGAAGAGCAGCAGAAACCTCTTCTGCAAGCTGTTTTCCCTTTCTGATCCAGTTCTGTCTCTGAAAACCGAGATAGATCGTAAACACTAATGCTGCAAGCACTGCAGCAGATCCCAGGGGGATCAGGATTTCTGTATGTTTCTTCATAATCTGAAAAGAGCAGGTTCTGAACCTGCTCTTATTGTATCATTGATCGTTTCTTAACCGTGCGCCGGCATAGATCATCAAGGCTCCTGCACCTGCAAGCAGGGAGATCCATAATCCCATGTTCCAGTCATCTCTGGTATATGGGGTATATGGCCTTCTCGCAGAAGTCATCGGGGTAAATGGTGTCCTCGTCTGCGGAGTAAATGGAGTCGGTGTCGGGTTATTCTGAGTCGGCGGCGCAGTTGGCGTCGGGGTCGGAGTTACGGCCGGAGTCGGTGTTGGCGTCGGCGTAGTACCTGGAGTCGGAGTAGGAGTTGCGGTCGGTGTCGGAGTAGCAGTAGGCGTTGGAGTTGGCGTTGGCGAAGGAGTCGAAGTTTCGTGATGATATGTATTGGTAATGCGGAACTCCATTCCATTCTTTGATACCGAAGCCGTATAGCCAGCTGGAACATTCACTTCTGTTACTGCCCAGGTTCCTTCTTCAGGCAGATCCTTCCATGTATAGGACCAGTTATCAGACGCATCGAGAGTAACCGGATCTCCGTAAGAACGCATGTCATGGATCAACTGAACCTGAATGGAAACAGGCCTTGCAGCACCGTCACCATCACCAGCCCAGAGCTTGGATACCTTCAATTCAGCAGTATTATGACTCTTCGGAGTAAATACTCCTTTGATCTCTCCGGAGACATTATAATTCCATGATTTTCCTTCCTCTCGATTCGGAACGCTCAGAATCATCGTTGAGGCAGTAAAGCTTCCCTGGTCATTCGAATAAGGTTCACCTAAGATCAGATATACACCCTGTTTCAGACTGCTGAAGATCGCTTTTCCTTCCTTGATTTCTGCCTTCTCATAGGAAAGGGTTCTTGGACCGATATAGCCAGCAAGCGTTTCTGCAAGCTTGGCCATATGATCTTCTTCCCCATCATAGAGACTGATATCAACCCCGGATTCATAGTACTCGCTTGCCAGGGCAGCTTCTCCATTTCCTGTCACATCAGCAAACCTGTAAGCCCGGAATACGGCTCCATCAATATTCAGCCCATCTCCAGCCGTCAAGGTAATACTGCAATCATCATGCGGAACAATCTCTTCCGCAAGTATCTTCAGAGGCTGAGCAAGCATCAGCATCCCTGCGAAGAATGCTGTCAGAATCAGCCGCAGCTTATATCCTATATTCATTTCTGCTCATTCCCCTTTCTTATGTTTCTTTCCAGCAAAGATCATTCTCACCAGCATGACAATCACAAGTACCGGCAGACCGATCACAAGTGCAACGGTCATCGGCTCAACCTGCACGGCATCACTCACAATCCGGACATGATTCTGTTCTACCGTATCTACCCGATGCCCTCTTACAAGCAGCCTATGAGTATTGACTCCATAAGGCGTGCAGGTAACCAGCGTGCACAGATCCTGTCCCTCTTCAATCTCGATATCTTCCAGTTCATCCGGAAGAACTACCTTGATCTGATCCACCTCATAGGTCAGGGTATCTCCCAGAACCTCGAGCATGAACTGATCCCCTTCCTTCAGCTGATCAATATCTGTAAACAGCTTGGCAGAAGGAAGACCCCGATGTCCGCTCAGCACACAATGCGTACTCTCTCCCCCGACCGGAAGAGAAGAACCCGCAATATGCCCGATCGCAATTTCCAGAACCGAAGGATCCGTTCCGTGGTAGATCGGAAGCCTGACATTGATCTTCGGAATCACGACATAACCCATGATCCCGGTACCAGTAACATCCAGAAGACTGTTATATTCCGCAGTCTCTGCTTCATCCAGGATATACCGATCCTCTTTTCCTACCAGAGTCTCGTTATACGCTCTTGCCTGCTCCAGCATCGTCTCATACTGTGCATCATCCAGTGAATTCACCTGATCCACATAAGATGCAATTGCACGCGACTGATGCATGGAATTCCACCAATCGCTGAAGGTCGGGTACACCAGGAGGGATACACCTGTCAGGAATATCAGGAACAATATGAAATTGGAAAGCTTCTTCTTCAAAGGAATCCCTCCGAACCATCAGACATGGAAGAGAGATCTCTCTCCCATGCATTACTCTAAACCTATTTTACTGCGAAAACTCAGTTTGCTTTCTTTCTTGCAGTAATCATCACACCAGCAAGAACTACCATTGCACATCCTGCTACATAGAAGATCGTGGTACCGATACCGCCAGTAGAAGGCAGCGTGGAACCCTTCTTGTTGACAATATTCGTGGTAAGGGAGCCCTCTGTTATGTTCGCTGCAAAAGTAATAGTGGTATCAGCAGAGCCTGTCAACTTGTCACCGCTGAGTTTAGTAAGCTCAGGAACATCTGCAGTTTCAGAATGCTCAGCATCAATGCAAAAGTACTGATCCGCAATGGTGTTATAACCTTCCGGAGTTTTTGTTTCTTTTAGTACATATGTACCATCATCAAGACCTGCGGAAGTAAAGGTCGTTGCATCTTTTTCTTTATTACCCGTCAGAGTAAATGTTTGTACAACTTCTTCCGTTTTATCTGATTTTACTTTGCTGAGAGTAAACTCTGCACCTGCAAGAGGCTGAGTTTCCTCATTAACCTTATTGACAACAACTTTGTATGTGAAAACGATGTTCTTGTCATCCGGAGTCTTGCCAGTATCTCCTTCACCTCCCTTGTTCGGGTTGTTGGAGTAGGTCAGGTTGACAGTATTCGGGTTGCCAGCAGAACCGATGACTGCGTTCTCGTTGAGCTTTGCGGAGTAGGTGACAACTACCTTTGTATCCTTATTAAGCGTGACACCCTCGATTCCTTTCAGGTTTTCGCAGGTCCAGGTTACAACCGTGCTGCCGTCTTTTGTGGTTACTTCTTCTTTGAAAGAACTGGTAACATCCGTATTACCGATGGTGATCTTTGCATTTTTGGCAGTGTAGGTGAGGCCTTTGCTCATGGTATCAGTGAAGACATACTTATAAGTCGTGTAATCGGCAATATTGGACGGCATTGAACCTGTGATCTGGTAAGGAACAACATCGCCGATATCATAGTCAGCGGAATCCTGCCAGCCTGAGGTTTCGCCTGTGCTATCGTTCTTATCCTGAACCTTCTTCACAACCGTCGGCACATCAGACTTAATCTTTACTTCTGCGTCGCCTACAACCTGGACAATAAACTTCGTGTAGGCACCGGATTTATCCGCCTGTGAACCATTCTGATCCTTGACGAGATAGTATCCTGCAGCAAGACCATCAATGACCGTCTTGTCTTTTGCTGAGGTAACTGTCTTTACAGGCTTTATCAGCGTAAGCTTTTCCTCGAGCTGGGCGATCGTCATCGTTCCACCGCCCAGGGCTTTCGCGACATCCGCTGCACTTTCTGTCCCATTATAGGTGACGCCAGTGCCCCACTTTACATTGGACAGTACCTTGGTTCCATCTTCTTTGGTGGAAAGATCACCTGTGAAAATCTGATAAGCTTCATAGGTATGCCCGGTCGCGGTTCCAGTAAGAGTAAGGGAATATCCTTCTGCAAACGCTGTGAGCCCCATTGATAGAGCCATAAGCAGTGATAAGAAGAATGCCGTGAAATGCTTTGTAATCTGTTTCGTCATAAATGTTTTCCCCTCGTTTCGGGAAGCCCCTCCGTTACATTAATCGGAAGAAGCTTCATGCTAATGAATGATGATTCTTGATGTAAGAGCAGCAGTTTGGCCGGTCTGCTATCCGGTGGTAATCTGTCTCTTTTCAGACTGCGACCTGAATCATGTAAGCATTGTCCGAAAGTCTTTCACTCCGGCGCTCTGGTCTCATAGAAAAGGGATGTTCTTGAACGTTTCACCTTATTCGGAACCGCCCCCTTTCCCTGCATTCCTTTGAATCTGCAATTATCTCACCGC
The DNA here is from genome assembly GCF_900290205.1 of Anaerolactibacter massiliensis. Lineage (NCBI taxonomy): Bacteria > Bacillati > Bacillota > Erysipelotrichia > Erysipelotrichales > Erysipelotrichaceae > Anaerolactibacter > Anaerolactibacter massiliensis. The sequence continues at coordinate 1,834,636 of NZ_OLMH01000002.1, forward strand.
AAAAACGGTTCCTGCCAGAAGCAACAGCAACATTCCCGGAGCCATCCACGGCAAATCTCCAGGACCGCCGGTGGAAGGAAGGACGAAAGACTGCTCTTTACGATTCACACATCGGATATTAAAACTGCTATTTCTCTGATACGTAAAAGTACAATAGATCTGGTTTTGAGTCAGCGTCACTCCGTTCACTTCAAATCGTGAAGTTTTGTACCCGGCAGCATTATCTTCAATAATAGTGTACTTCTGTCCTTCTTCGTAGAATCCCTGTTCTTTTCCATTTACTTTTACCTTGGGCTTGAGCTCGTAATAGCCTCCTTGTGTAACACTAACAGTTTCAAAAGGAGTTTTATTCAATTCATCCTGTGTTGTTTCTGGTGTAACCTCGCCTTTGTATATCTTAAAGGTGAAGCTTACAGTCTTATCCTCCCCAAGAACATTTCCTTTACTATCTTCAACAATCTTCTTAATGATAGGTTCTGCCGGGATCTTCACTCCTACCTTGGGCGGTTCTGCAGTAAGATAACTTCCGGAATCATTTAGATTGCTCATATAAGCGTATCGGTATCCGAAGGAATTCCATGCGATATCTCCTGGCGCTGCACCTTCTCCCGCTGTACACGTGAATGACACTTTCAGATTCCAGTTGCTTGGAAGGACAGCATTGTTCGTGCTCACAGCATCATCGTTAAGTATATTGCCAAGTTTATTACCAACTTTGTCCGGTATTAAAATGATGCGGAAGGATTTAGCTGCCTCTGGTTTTGCAATTTTCCAAGCATCACTCTCGCCGCCTGCCCAATCAGCACTGGTGAACGTCGTTTTATCAGAGTAATTCAGCTGATAATCGTCCGTATCGAGTGTTATTTCTTTGGTTTGTCCACTACGATCCTTGCCTGTCAAAACTATCGCAAAATTTGGATTTTCTGACAGGTTTATAGTATATTCGCTGTCTCTCCGTTCACTCGCATTGACCACGCCAGTATCATTGGGAGCAGGAAGTGTATCAATCATTGTGTATGAATAGAGTGAACGTTTCGAAACATTTGTCACGCTCGCAGTATAGCGGAAAGTGTCCAACTTATCGGAAATCGTAATGAAGTTATGTCCTGTGGAAATATTATATCCATAGGCTGTATTCGAAAAATCATCTTCCTCCGTTACCTGCTTGTAGGAAATGGTCGCTCCATCTCCGTACATGTTCACGTAGTCTCCTGAAGAAACGCCAATATACTGACTTCCTTCTGCATTCTTCTCCAGCTGGCCTCTTTGGACGCCGTTGTAATCGCATTCCTGTTGAGGTTCGAAATAGGCTTCATTTGTAAGTTGTCCCTGGAAACCAGCCGATGTATATTGTGTGATTACAGTAATCTCTGCGTAATCACCGGCGGGAATCGTATATTGATCATCTTGAGCTTTCCATACGGCAATGTTTAGACCTCGATTTTCCTCTTTCGATGCACTTACATCAAGATTGATTGTTTTGCCTTCTTCCCATGGTTTGCTGCCCAATTTCCATGTTGCAGTAACAAATTTGTGTTTGTTGATCAGCTTATCCCGGAACGTGTAATTTGTAATAGGAACCGTACCATCGTTATAAAGCCTTATTTTCCATTCGATCTGGCACTGGGAACTGATATTCTGGGAATGATCTGCCGGCAAATCAACCCAGTTCGGCCAATTTTCTCCTGTACTATCCAATGATTCTCTATAGCTGACAGCCGTCTTCTGAATCCCTGGGATCGGCATGTTAATTGGATAGATGGTCACAGTTGATTCAGCAGTTTTTGTGGTATCGCCCGTATCTATTTCTGTACAGGATCCATTATTCTGAAAATCATCATATGGAGTATTTCTAGTTTCTACTGTTACCGGGCTCAGTTCCGCATCCTTATCTACCTCTGCACGAATAACATTTGTGACCGGCTTACCAACCTCCATTGTGGATTTCCCGTTCACATTTTTAACCTGGCACCAGACGTTAAATACAATTGCCTGCTTTGACGCTAGATCTACACCTCTTCCTCCATTAATGGAAAAAGTAATGGCCTGTCCATCAGCTGATGATGATGAAATCTTATTCTTATCGGCAATCGAATATCCATCAGGCAAGTAAAAACTCGAGCCACCGATACTTTGCTGTTGGTAGATTAATGAATCGATCGATTGTGTATTTTTCGGATCTGAACCCTTATTATAGTCTCCATTCACTATTCCGTAATAATTCAGTTCCTCTGGAAGAAGATCTGTCAGTTGCGATAAATGAAGAATGCTCTTTCCTGTGTTGGCAAAGATAACGCCATATTCTACATACTGGAGCTGATCTTTACTAAAAGTTGTTTTTCCCGAAATGCATTTCCCATTCCCATAATTCAGAGCGACAACGCTTTTCTGTAAATAGTATTTTTTCTCTATATCTGGGCGATGCTCAACATGATCTTCCATGCCATCAGCACGGAAAAAATTCTTGGAAGAGCTGTAATTAGGTTCCGTTAATGTCTTCCCATACCATTCTGCAAGAGCATCACTGTCCGGCCATGTAAGTTTGACAGTCTGTTCCAATATATCCATATCTGTTTTGATATTGATATCAGGAAAGTGGATTTCCCCATCTGAAACTTGATATGGGTATCGCCAGTCACCTGTTACTGCGTTGGTACAAAAACCGCCTTCCTTATCGACGAAAACAGTTTTGTCATTCCAGTAACTTTTCGGCAGTCCTTTAGAGCTGCCAGCATATGGAAGGACATCACTCACATTCTTAACAACTGCGTCAACATGATTTGGATTATGAATAACAAGCTTATAGGTATATGTTGCCCCCGGTTTCACCTTAATATTTTTTACCCATTCGTTCGTCTGATCATCTTTGACAAATTTTTCAATTTTAATCTCGTTTCCCTTAACCTTGATGTCTTTACTGGCTTCCGTCTTGCCGGAAGTTGCCTTATTCGTCAGAGTTATTGTCTCTCCATTAAGATCTGAAATTTTTGACTGCTGAACCTGAGCTCGGTAACAAATATCTGCACTCTTAAACTTTCCATCCGCATTGGAAATTGTCCATGACAAACGAAAATGATCTGCAGCATATGTGATCGTGACTTTACGTCCCTTTTCATCTTTTAACACTGCACCGTCGTTGGCAAGTTTAACCAAATCATCAAAATTATTGACTTCCGTGCCGCTATCATTTTTAAATCCATACGGCATCAGACCATTCGGCAGGTCATCATAAACTTCGATATCTCCTGTCTTGGGATTCGTTTCATCATTTTTGACATGAATCGTATAAGAAACAATCGTTTGATCTTCGTAAGGTTCATCCGCATGGTTCTCGTCTAGTACGGCATCAGTCACCTCTTTGGAAAGGGTCACCCTTCCTGTCTGCCCCCGGAATCCGCTCTGTCCCTGTGTCCCGTCATCAAGCGTTGCCACATTCTCAAAATAGACATTTCCTTCGCCGTCTGTATTCGCACCCGATGCTTTTGATGCATTAAATACAACTTCATATCCCAGTGTCTCAGTAGTCTTTGCCGGAAAGCCATCCGTATACTTATAATTTTTGGTTATCGTGGCTGTGCCATCAGCATTTATCGTTACATTTACCTGGTGACTGTTTCCAGCCGAATCTTTTACATAGACACCTTTCTTTTCAATATTCTGTCCATTATATAAATCATCGATAGAAAGCGGATTCTGACACTGTCCGTCACTGTAAAGCTTAAGCTGCAAATAAGCAGGCAGAGTATCTGTCAGATTGTAATCCTTATCCGCTGGATAATCGGTATCATTTTTTACAGTCACTGTAAAATGAACGGTTTTCCCATTTTTCGTTGCTATAATGTTTCCCCATTGATCTTTGTTATCACCGGTCTTTTTGACGGAAAGATGCCCATAATTCAAATGGCTGATAACCGTATCGCTTACATCTTTATAAGAAGCAGTGTTCGATACATCAGTCGAAACATTTTCCTCTTTCAATGCCTTCACATCCTTAACTTTGGCATTGATACTTAGCTCTATTTTGCCTTTGGCAGGAATAGTTTTCTTATACTCGATTGAATACGTATCGTCGCCATTTTTCGTAACAGTTACACCCTCGATGTTATTCAACCGGTCGAATTCATTCTGGTCCAGCATCAAAGCTTTCGGAAGTTGATCCAGAATAACGGAATCCTCTCCTGTAATCTCGGTAGAACTCTTATTGGATACCGTAATTGAATAGTCCACAGGATCACCGGGCTTTAATGTCTGACCTTCTTTAGTGCTTGTCTTGTCAATCTGATAGCTGGTGTATTTCGTTGTTGTAGTAACTGTATCCTCCGAGGAAGGTCTTTCATCTCCAACGATAGGATACTCGCGGATAACCACTTTATTTGAAATATTGTTGTTTTCATTACCGCTGATTACTATATTGATATAGCCAGAATCTAGCACTAATTGATCCGCGCTGAGCACTCCAGACCATGAAAGGTTTTCTATCTCTCCATTCAATCTATTATCCTGACTATTCTTGTTTTCATTGTTAATTTTCAGGTTATAGGTAATTGAGCGCCTGTCATCAGAAACCTGAATATTCGTGATCGACATATTCGGTTTCAGACTCAGCTGCCAAATTGTCTTCCCACTCCCGTCCGTAATCTTACCGGAACCTTTGTCGATGTCACAATTTTCTGGCAATGTGACTCCTTCCGGTAGAGAAACAGTGTCATCCACTTCTGCGTATTCCGTCCACCTCATCCCACTGGTGTCCCGGTTTTCAGAATTTGCCGAATACGTATACAGAAGATCCCCTGTCAGCTTCGGACTGGACGAATTGCTGTCATCGATCGATATTGTGTTAGTATCCGTGCCATTTACTTTTTTATCGATATCATCCCACTGAAATGTTGATGTCCAAGTCCCGGTCGCAGGAGTTCCGATATTATCATTGTCGGACAGCGGAATCTCCGTTCCATGCTCATCACATTTTTCTGGCGTCAGTTTCACTTCTGTATTGTTTGGCGTTATTCCGTTGTTCGTTTTGAAATCAAGTGGAACAATTGCTGTAGCACCAGCCGGAACGCGATAAATAACAGACTTCGAGGTCTCATCAAAATAGACACCGATCTCTATATTTTCATGCGAATAATTGTCTTCTATTGTGATGGTATCCCATGGCTCGGTCTTTATATTATTCTTCAATGTTACATATTGTCCAAGCCCGCCGATCGCGACTTTAACATAGGAATTATCTCCCGTATTCGCGCTGGAATTTGTCAGTCTGACTCTTGCATTCAGTTCCTCACCAGAATTAGTTGATATCTTCGAAGTGCGGTTGCCACTATTATCCAGAAAATATACTTCGCAGGTTGTCCCCTGATTTACCTGATTCCCCTGCTCATCCTTCACATCTACCAGATACTTGCTGCCATCATTCATAGCAATGGTCAGTGTCTCATCAGAAGTAAAAGGCTGAAGGCTTGTCAGCATATAGTCATTATCCCGCTGCTCAATGCTAACCAGGCTCGGATCAGAGAAAGAGACACCTGCAACTTTATTGATATCGAAGTCTATATCATGTTCGCTGTCATGCAGACCAAGCTGACTTGCCAAAGAAGAAAGCAGAATAGAGCTGCCGCCTTCCATGGAATACGTATAGCCGCTGAAGGTGAAGTCTACCGTATATACAATCGCATATACAGAGAACTGATCTGCATCAAACACCACCTGGTCTTCTGCAGGCTTTTCTTCTTCTGAGAGATTCTGATCCGGAACCTGATCTACGACTGCAGTAGAGGTATCTTCAGTCTGATCCGGCACATGCACGACATCAACACTCTCAGCCTGGCGGATGACATCAGAAGTCATCGTCACTCGGATCTGCTTCTGAGGTTCAATGATCGTTCCTTCAGGGTCTCTGAAGGTAATGTCTACTGCTACTGCAGAAGGATTCTGCAGCTCAGACGCCTGCTTGGCATCTTCCAGAATGCTCTGATCCTCTACCGAAGAAAGCTCCATGGTGGTTCCTTCCGGGAAGGTGCCTGCTTCTGCTTTCACCGATACGGTGATGCCAGTAGTCTCTTCTTTCCGCTCGAAAGACATCTCAGACATGCTTGCAGGTGCTTCGGTGGCGGCTGGTGAAGAAACCGGTTCCGCCGTTTCAGGAAGAACCGTGCTTTCTGCGGATGGCTCCGGAGCTGCTGTTTCGGGAATCAAAGTGCTGATTGCGGACGGCTCTGGTGCAGCGGTCCAAGTAGGAGACTCTGAGGGCTGCGTACTTTCAGAAGGAGCAGGTGTCATTTCAGTCACTGCATAAGCAGCTGCTTCAGGAGAAGGAGTGCTCTCCGGAGATACTGAAAAAACCGGCTCTTCCGAAGTCTCAGTTTCCGGCTCTGATGTTTCCGCAGGGATCTCTGTAACCTGAACTTCCCCGTCATCTGCGGTAACAATATAACTGCCGATATTGCCCGTACCAAGGATCATCGAAACGCTTAATCCCCAGGCACAGACTTTCCAGAATTTTCTGAGTCTGCGTGTTCCGGTTTTCCGGCTTTCGCCACGTTCAAAATTTCTATTCATGCTGCTACCCCTCAAGCTTTTGGACCGCTTTGCTGCTGCGTCAGCTCAGCGTTTCCATTTCATCCAGCGGGAAGATGCGCAATACCAGTTTTCCTGCAATCATTTCTTCCGGAATGCATCCGATTGCAGAACTGCGTGAATCGATGGAGACGCTGCGATTGTCTCCTAATACAAAATACTTTCCTTCCGGTACCTCAAGCGAAAATCCGATATCCGCCTGTCCGGTTCCCGGATTGCTCACATATGCTTCCGGAACGACCTCTCCGTTGACACGGACTGTTCCGGACTCATCTATTTCGATCCGATCGCCCGGCAGACCAATGATCCGCCGCACGAGAATCTTGTCACTGTACCTGATAGCTGCCAGATCGCCTTCCTTCAGATCCTTGCTCTTTAAAGACAGCACGATGTTTCCTGCCTGCAAGGTCGGATCCATCGCATCCCCGGTAATCCGGAACACCGGAAGCACCAGCCATGCCAGCAGAAGCACACCGGCAAACGTGGCTGCCAGAATCAGAATCGTCTTCCGCAGTTCTCGAAGATACTGCTTCCGGGACACCTTCTGTTTCTCTTCAGGCCTCTGATCAGAAGACTCCTTTTTCTCTGGTACTCGCACGTTTTTCTTCCCCATCGGTTTCCGAATACGCCGGGATCTCAGTCATCTCGCAAAGCCAGACAAGATCCAGGATTGATTCCAAGTCATCCTATCTATTCAAGGTTGCGATGCATTTATCAACCTTTGGTCAGCTTTCGTTGTCATTGTAGCACAATCATGCAGAGAATCCATATTCTGAGCCAATATTCCGCATCATTGTCAATGAAAATAAAGCTTCCCCGAAAAGTTTTCAGTCTTCGGCTGAAACCCTTCTCTTATGCTGGAAACGTTTACAGAAGCACTGAAATGCCATTTTTTCAGTCATTTTACAGATTGAATCGTTATTTTGTTTTCACAATTCATCCCATCTATTACTGAGCATGATTTCTTCCGTTTCTCAGCCAGGTGATCCCATCTATTCCTGAAACTGTTTCAGGTTTCCAGTGCCTGCTTAAGGCTCCAGCCAGCCTGCTTCGACTGCACGATCCAGGTTTTTCGTGATCCAGTCATAGACTTCCGGCATAAACTCCCGAATGATTCTATTTCTTCTTTCGACATCTTTTCGATGTACTTTCCCTGGTTCCCAGGAAGATCCATGCGACAGAATGCTGTTCAGAAATGGCTGAAGACGATCCATGCAAGCGGCATATTTCGCATCAGGAGCCTGCATTGCATCAAACTCTTCCCACAGCCTGCGCATCATCTGCCCCTGATCCTCGGGCAGCTGTGCAAACACCAGATCCGCAGCTTTCTTCTCCCGTTCCGCCTGTGTCCGGACTCCTTCCGGATCATATGCAAAGGTATCCCCTGCTCTGATCTCAATGAGATCATGAATCAGACACATCTGAACCTTGCATCTTGCGATCATAATGAGAAAGAAGTTCGTTCCCCATGCAGACGTTCATGTGCAATGTGCTCCATGTCATGCCGCGCATAGAGATGATTCTGCAGTTCATCGGCGGATCATTCGTCCGGATCCGGAGCCGGCTCTGAATCAGAAAAAGACCTTCTGACACACATCAGAAAGTCATTTCTTCCTCAGATTCTTCCGAATACCTGATCGATCTCAGCATCATCCATCATTCTGGAAGTATGGTTATCGGCATGTTCGAGAAGCGTATCGACATGATCCTTCAATGAGACATCGATGAAGCGGCTCACTTCTACTCCTCTCAGCACGAAGAACAGCATCGGATCTTCATCGAAACGCGCCCCGACCCCATACAGCACTGCTGCCACATGCTTGCACATGATGGCATAATCCGGACAGCTGCACGAAAGACTGATCTCAGCCGGACTCGGGAATAATCCGTTCTTCTCGAAGAACAGTTCTTTCATGTCATCCGGAAACTTCCCGGACAGAAGAGTCTCAAGGTCATCCAGCTTGCCGCAGCGATTCAGGATTGCCTGGCATTTCTCTTCGGAAAGCGGGCTCACCTTGATCTCAACCTTATAAGGAGCCTTGCGGCTGCCCTGCACCCGGGCATGAACCCTTCCCTTCTCTATCTGCAGATCGATGACCGAGCCATTGCGCACATAGCGCTTGCCCCGTTCAATCCGATTTTCATAGTCTGCATAACGCTCCAGATTCTCGCACCAGGAAATTCCCCACCAGGACGTGCAGATCTTTCTGCCGCTGATCAGCACCGGATGATAGACCACTCCCTTGCGCTTCGCCTTCTTTGTGCTCTCGTCTGCACGCTTCTTCAATTCCTCTGCAGTCGGCTGACTATAGTATTTTGTTTCATAATATCGTGCCATGCTATTCCAGCCTCAGAAGATTCATCAGATCTTCATTGCTCATTTCCGTGATCCAGCTTGTCTCAGAAGCACCGATCACATTCTCAGCCAGTTCCTTCTTGGAATTGATCAAGGTATCAATCTTCTCTTCAATCGTTCCCCTAGAGACCAGCTTATGGACCATGACATTCTTATCCTGGCCGATCCGGAACGCCCGGTCGGTTGCCTGATTCTCCACTGCCGGGTTCCACCAGCGATCAAAGTGAATCACATGATTTGCCCTCGTCAGATTCAATCCCGTTCCCGCCGCCTTCAGTGAGCAGACAATAAACGGCACATACAGATCAGACTGGAACGCATTGACGATCTCCGTTCTCTTCTTTGCCGGAACTCCGCCATGAATCACATATCCTTCTGCACCGAATATCTCCGACAGATACGCTGCCAGCGGACCCGTGATTTCCCGGAACTGCGTGAACACCAGAACCCGTTCCCGCTTATCCCGGATCGTCTCGCAGAGATCTCTCAGCATCTGGAACTTGCCGCTTTCTTCCGGGCTGAACCCGCTGTCGCCAAGATACTGATCCGGATGATTGCACACTTGCTTCAGCTTCGTCAGAGAAGCGAGCACCAGACCTCTGCGCTCCATGCCCGAAAGACCTTTGACACTCTCGGCAAGATGATCCGTGATCTGCCGGTACAGCACCGTCTGTTTGGCAGAAAGCGAAGCATAGTCAACCATCTCGATCTTATCCGGCAGATCATGGATAATCGTCTTATCCGTCTTCATTCTGCGTAACAGGAACGGACTGATCATACCCTTGAGCTTTGCATACTCCATGCCATCCGAGGAATCCATACCCGCACAGAACTTCCGGAAACTGTCTGCACTTCCAAGCAGTCCCTTGTCCAGGAAATCAAACAGACTCCAGAGATTGCCAAGATCATTTTCAATCGGCGTACCAGTCAAAGCCAGCCGCATCCTGGCAGGAATCTTCTTGACTGCCTTGGTCTGGCGGGTCAGCGGATTCTTGATGGCCTGGGCTTCATCCAGAATCAGACAATCCCATGTTTGATCCGCTAGACTCTCCAGACGATTCACCATTCCATAAGTTGTAAGATTCAGAAAATGAGGCTCTCTGATCTCCTGCTCCAGCTGCTTCTTCGGCTTTCCATGCAGCACATTCACATCCATATCAGGAGTGAACTTCCCTGCCTCTTTGACCCAGTTGCCGATCAGAGAAGCAGGCACAACCAGCAGCACCTTTGCTTCAGGATTGCGCGTCCTGAGCTGTTCCAGATACGTCAGCACCTGCAGCGTCTTGCCAAGACCCATATCATCTGCCAGGCACGCTCCGAACCCTAAAGACCCCATATAGCTCAGCCATTCATACCCGACCTTCTGATACGGCCGCAATACTGCATGAACGCTTTCCGGAACCGGAAGATTCCGGATCTTCTCCGGATGACGCATCTGATTCAACAGACCGCTCAGCCACCTGCCATTCGTGATGATCTCACCATTATCCGGGTCCCGGTCATCCTGTTCCATCTGCATGCGCAAGGCCTGCATCAAGGTGACCGTATCCTGGGCATGGTCCATCTTCTTCAGCAGTTCTTTCAATCTGGCATGATCCACATGAACCCATCTGCCCTTGATCATGGCAAGCCCATCGGACTGCTCCAGCAGCTTTTTAATATCTGCCCTGGTCAGCTTCATGCCATCGACCGTCAGCTCCGGTGTCGTCTCCATGATCGAATCAAAGCCAAGCAGAGAAGGCTGCTTCTCGCCAACCACCATCTGCAGCGACACATTCATCAGCTTCTTGCGCCACCAGTCCGGGATCCGGCACAGGATTCCGCACTTTTCAATATCTTCCACCTGCTGCAGAAACGAAAACGCCTCTTCGGCAGTAAAGCGAAGCGGATGAAACAATTCTCCGCTTTCCACCATCGTCTTCACTGCCGGCGATACTTCAGAAGCCCGATTGAGGCAGGACAGCAAGGCAATCAGTTTCTTGCGATCATTCCCATACTGCGTCAATGCATACTTCAGCGGATAATGATGCACCTTGCCATCCTCTCCTGCCGAAGCATATGTAGCCATGAACGCAAACGGATACCCCTCTTCCTCATTCCGATTCTCAACCAGATGAAAGAAGATCCTCTCCGGCACATGGAGATTCTGATTCTTCTCGGCAAGATACATCTGCACCGTGCCATCATAATTTCTGATCTCACTGCGGAATATCTTCAGCAGTTCCTTATAAATCGCCTTGATCCACGAAGCTGTGACATTCTCTGCTCCGATTGTAAAAGGAACAGAATTCAGCAACGCATCCATCCGTGTCTCACTGATCTTTACTTTTGCCCTGGAACGATCCAGTTCCAGCTGCGGCGAATCCGTCAGACATTGGAAGAAAGAAGAAGAAACCTGATACAGAAACGCAGCCGAAGGAGAAAGATTCTCCGGCCTTCTTCCCGCTTCGAACGCATAAAGCGCAGGAATGCCTCCCTGCTCAAACCATTTCCGGTTCTCTTCACTGTACCCGGACGCATCCGGATGAAATCCCTCCGGAGTAAATACAAAGCGCAATGATTCCGTCTGTTCCATTCTGTTCTCCCTTTTCAACAGTATAGCATTCACAATCTGTTGTATCTCATCTGGCCGCTTTCAGAAATCCGCTTCATGGGGTTTCTCATACTTTTCAGAGAAATGCCTCATCTCTCTCTGAGTAATCAGCACTTTTATCAGCCATCTTTATGCTGATCCTCAGGCAGGTGAATTTTACTGACATTTTTCAGAAAACCTATCACTGGTAAATGCACTGATGGGGGGGGAGCGGTCATATTTTATTGATTTCGACTGATAAAAATCATGCTCGCTGATCTGTGCTTGAGAGAATGAACTCCTTGAAAGCAACGGAAGCAGCACAAGGGGCGAAAGACTTACGGCAATACAACCAAACGATGGCATTTACGCGGAGATGGTCACAGAAGTCATTAACATTTCTTCTTCAGCATTCGTTTCAATAGGGTATACCTTAATAGCAGACAATGTGCCGGAATTTTCGACAGAAGAATTTATTTACATAGCAACGCATTTGATGCGGAAAAGTTAAATGCGGTATAATTTATACAAATCTATGATGCAATCACAGATTTGTATAAAGCTTCCTATCACACTTTAAATGTTACAGGAAGCTTTCTACTTAAATGATACGATCACAGCGGCCTATCATCCCATGGCTGAAACTCATGGGTTTTCCCGGCCGTTTTCAATAATTGGCGAACCTTCTTCAAGCCATGCAATTTTATTTTCAACTTGCCAGAAGGTTTTTCCATCAAAAATTGAAGCTTCAAGGAATCGTTTCTTTAATCTATCCATGCTGCTGTCATACATATCCAGAACAGTAGCATATCCATGGGGATCGCCATTATTGTCGATGATGGAACGATAAAGCTTATTTTCTTCTGTTTCAGCTCTCCACCTATTTACCCAGAAATGTGAAATACCTGTTTCAGGGTTAGTATCACCCTCACACCAGTAAATATAGCCACTAAAGTAAATGGTTTCTTCGCTATACCATCCGGTATCCAGAAATTGGCTGAGATTACCGTTGATCATAATCCGTATTCCTCCAAATACATACGTATTTTTTATAAATATCACTATTCATAGTTTTCGAAACTTTTCCACCCATAAATCGATTGATATTCTTATCAAAAGTATGGAAATGCAGTATTTTCTTGATCTTATTCCCTGTAAGATTCGGCTCAGGATGATATCCAATCTCCGGTATTGGTAAACCATGTTCATCATATTTCCTCAATTCCCGAAGACTCGAATTTTGTAAGTGTAGCTCCACCGGAAAAGAAAAGAATCAGTCCCTGATCGGAACTGACTCCTCTCCCTGCCGATCGTCTTCCGTCTCGGCTTCGATTTCCTTGATGATGCACTCATTGCCAGTCAGAAGATAGGTCTCTTCGCTCTGGCAGTACGGACACGTTCTTCCGTACTTTACCGTTTCATAGGTCTTGCCGCAATGCTCGCAGATCGTCACGGCTGGCAATGTCTCCAGCTTCAGCTCGGAATCCTTCAGCACCGGATGGCGCACCTTGAAGTAATTCCAGCAATCCACGAAGTAATCCGTCATGATTCCGGAAACTTCGCCGACCTGCAGCGTCACTGAGCCGATCCGGGTAATATGCTGCTCTGCTGCCAGCTCATCCAGCGTCTTCGCCAGATGAGTGACAATGCCCATTTCATGCATCTTTCTTCTTGCCGAAGAGAATCTTCATCTCACGCTTTGCCGCATACGGCGCAATCGCCTTGAACTTATCTTCAGCCTTGTACATCTTCGATGCATCCGGCAGATCTCTGCTCAGATGAATTGCGTCAAACTCACACCGCGTCGTGCACAGACCGCATCCGATGCAGCGATTCAGATCCACATACGTCGCTCCGCAGCCCAGGCATCTCTTCGCCTCTGCCTGCACCTGCTCTTCCGTGAACGGCAGACGCTCATCATGGAAGGTTCCTTCCAGTTCCTTCACCTTATGCGGAACCTGACGCTTCGCATTGTCATAGGACTCGACAACGATATCTTCCTTATTCAGCTCGATGAACTTGCGCAGATCTCTGGCAATCGTCTGAGACTGACCAGGATGCACATGACGATGCATCGATTCGCATGCCATCTTTCCAGCCGCAATCGCATCAATCGCAAACTTCGGACCAGTGAACACATCGCCGCCTGTGAAGATATCCGGATCTGCAGTCTGATAGGTAACCGGATCCGCGATAATGCCGCCGTTCTTTCTCGTCTCTACCTTCGTTCCCTTCAGAAGATCGCCAAGCACCACCGACTGGCCGATGCTCATCAGCACATTGCTGCAGGAAATCGTGATCGTCTCATTCTCGTCATACTGCGGGTTGAATCTGCCGCTGGCGTCCTTGACCTGCGTGCACTTCTTGAACACGATGCCGGTCACCTTGCCATTCTCAGTCAGCACTTCCTTCGGGCCCCAGCCATTGCGGATCGCAATGCCTTCTGCCTTTGCTTCAGCTACTTCATCCGGAGCAGCAGGCATTTCCAGCGCACCTTCCAGGCAGACCATCGTGACCTTGCCATCCGTAACTCTTAATGCAGTACGGGCGACGTCCACAGCGACATTGCCGCCGCCGACCACCACGACGTCACCGCTCAGGCGGCTGCCCTGGCCCTGGTTCTCTTTGCGCAGGAACTCGACACCAGTCTGGACACCCTCTGCATCTTCGCCCGGAACACCAGCCTTTCTGCCGCCCTGGCAGCCGATGGCAAGATAGAATGCCTTATAGCCTTCCGCCTTCAGTTCCGGAATGGTAACATCTTTTCCGACTTCCACACCGGTACGGAATTCTACGCCCATCTGCTTCAGCACATCGATTTCTGCAGCAATGACATCTTTCTCAAGACGGAAGCTCGGGATGCCGTTCATCAGCATTCCTCCGAGGTTCTCTTCCTTCTCGAAGACTGTGACATCATAGCCTCTGGTTCTGAGATAATACGCACACGAGAGACCAGCAGGACCGGCACCGATGACCGCCATCTTGTAATCAGGTCCCCACATGCCGCCATCATCCTTCTCACAGATCGGCACAAAGCGATTCTCTGCCTTGAGTTCCTGAGCAGCGATGAACTTCTTGATTTCATCAATGGCAATCGGCTGATCAATCGTACCGCGGGTGCACTCATCTTCGCACCGGCGGTTGCAGATGGCACCGCAGACTGCCGGGAACGGATTATCCTGCTTGATCAGCTTCAGCGCATCGAGATATCTGCCCTCGCCAGCCATGTGCACATAGCCCTGAACTGCAAGATGGGCAGGACAAGCAGTCTTGCATGGTGCAGTACCAGTCTCATAGCAGTTGATCTTCGCATCTTCCCGGTAATTTGGATTCCAGTTATCTGCGGTCCACTTCGTCTCATCCGGAAGCAGCGTCATCGGATAGGTCATCGCACCATGCTTCGTGCAGAGCTTCTGACCAAGCTTGGCAGCCCCGACCGGGCAGACTTCCACGCACTTGCCGCAAGCCACGCACTTATCTTTCTCAACATGCGCACGATAAGCGGAACGGCTCATGTTCGGCGTGTTGTACAGCTGCGACGTACGGATCGCATTGCAGACACCCGGAGCGCAATTGCAGATGCCGACGATCTTGTCTTCTCCATCAATGTTGGTAATCTGGTGCACGAAACCATGCCGCTCAGAACGCCTGAAGATCTCCATTGCCTCATCATAGGTGATATAGCGGCCAGTTCCGCGGTCAACGCAGTATTCTGCCATATCTCCGACGCCGACGCAGAACTCGCCGTTAATCTCTCCGGAACCTTCTCCTCGTATCGACTGCTGCTTGCGGCATGTGCACTGACCAACCGAATATTTGTCATACTTGTTCAGCCAGTGGCTCAGATGTTCGACAGAAACACTCTCGCTGCACGATTCAATTGCCTTTTCTACCGGCAGCACATGCATGCCGACACCTGCTCCGCCCAGCGGAACCATCGGCGTCACACCTTCCAGCGGCATCTGCGTCATCAGGTTGAAGAACGTAGCCAGATTCGGATGCTCTTCCGTCAGCTTGTCCTGCATCATCATGAACTCTGCCGAACCAGGAACAAAGACCGGCACATCATACTGCAGATGCTTATCTGCATTCTCGCGGTTCTTTTCCAGCACGCCGATCCACAGGAGATGATCAATCATCTTCTGCGTATCCTCAATGCTCATGTGGTTCATCTCGGCAAGCTGTTCCAGATCATAGTTGACTCTGGTCTTCTTGAAACTGAGCAGGAACTTCGCCTCTTCCTTGGTCAGCACTTCATCCAGCGCCCAGTACTCCGGATCATCCGTCTTCATCGTATGCGTGAACTTCACCGCATAACGATCCGTGATCATCTCGCCAAGCCGCTTGATGGCCTTCTCCTTTTCCTTGTCTGGCGCAACGTAGTTGGGATTCTGTTTGTAATCCCGTTCGTTTGTCATCCGATTCTTCTGGTCCTTCATTTCCTATCTCTCCTCCTGCTTGATTTCATTCACTGCCTTCCGCAGCCATTCTTCCCATTCCTGCATGCCTTCTCCGGTCTTCGCACTCACCGGGAAGATCTGTATGTCCGGATTCAGATGCTTCACCCTCTCCACGCACTTCTCTATTGAGAAAGTGAAAAATCCCTTCGTATCCATCTTCGTGATGACTAGCACATCGCTCTTCTGAAACATCAGCGGATACTTCAGCGGCTTGTCATCTCCTTCCGGAACCGAAAGAATCATCACATTCTTCTGCGCTCCGGTATCAAACTCCGCCGGACAGATCAGATTGCCGACATTCTCTAAGAATGCCAGATCCACATCCTCCAGGCCCATCTCATCCAGGCCTCTCTTCGTCATGCCTGCATCCATATGGCACATGCCATCGGTATGTACCTGGATCGACTTCGCCCCGGCAGCTTCCATGCGTTCCGCATCTACTGCTGAATCAATGTCTGCCTCCAGCACGGCAATTCTCTGATCGCTCATATCGCTGACCGTCTTCTTCAGCAGCGTTGTCTTCCCTGATCCTGGCGAAGACATCAGATTGATCAGCAATACTCCCTTGCTTGTAAGCTCTTCTCTCAGCGCATCTGCATCCCGGTCATTGGAAGCCGTCACGCTTTCCTTTAATTCAATGATCTTCATGCCCTGCTCTCCTCAATCCGGTTTCTGAGCCACGCAATCCATGCCTCGAAGCCTGTTCCATTTAACGAAGATACCGGCAGAATCGCAATGTCCGGATTCAGCTTCTTCGCCCGCTCTTCAAGTGCTTTCATATCGAAGTCAAATACTTCCATGGCATCGATCTTATTCACTAAGAGACAGTCGCTGACCGTGAACATCAGCGGATATTTCAGCGGCTTGTCATCTCCTTCCGGAACCGACAGGATCATGATCCGGACATCTGCCCCGACATCAAACTCCGCCGGACATACAAGATTCCCGACATTCTCCAGGAAGACGAGATCCAGTCCATCCAGACCCATCTCCTCTAATCCCCGCTCTGTCATATCAGCATCCATATGGCAGCTGCCGCCTGTATGAAGCTGAATCACCTTCACACCCTCTGCAGCGATTGTTCTCGCATCGACATCCGAATCCACGTCTGCTTCCATGACGCCGATCCGATAATCCTTCTTCAGTTCCCGGATCGTCCTCACCAGTGTTGTCGTCTTTCCAGCTCCTGGCGAAGACATCAGGTTGACTAAGAACGTATGATGCTGCTTCAGCGATGCTCTGACTTTCTCTGCTTCCTTCGCATTGTCTGCCTGAACACGCTCTTTTGTTTCAAAGATCTCAAAAGCACGATCTTCCATAAGTCCCCTCCGATTGTGCACCAAATTCACAAGACAGAACTATCATACACGAGAATGAGCGAAGGAAACCACACTTTTTTTGATAGTTTCCGCACAATACTCTGTTTTCTGGTTAAACCACATGAAAAAATGAATGATTTTCTGAAAAGAAGGCTAAGAAAAACGCCCGCATCACTGCGAGCGTCAGGCTCTGGCCTCATTCTTCGAAGCTTTGATGACCTTCATGCGGGAGAATTCTTCCCGTTCTTTCTCTTCGAGCTGATCCGAGATTTCGCGGATCTGTGATTCGTATCTAGGAATCACGATATTTTTCAGGGCATTTGCCCGTTTCTGCGTCTTGGAAATGGCATCGGCCAGGCGGTAGACACTGCTGTCTACCTCTGCCAGCACCATCGTCAGCTCCTTGACCTTCTGAAACTGAAGATAGGCTTCATCAATCCGGGAGTTCGTGGATTCCAGTCCATAAGGAATCTTCACTTCTTCCGGCTTCTGCCAGATGACATGCGGCACTTCAACACCCATGACCGAGCGATACGTCATCTGAATGCTATCTTCTACCGGAATCTCATCCAGCACGCTGCCCAGCTGGCCGGTATACAGGTTTGCCTGTTCCAGCAGGTAATAGGCAAGCTTATAAGCCTCTGAGATCTGATCGCGGACGAGTCTGACCTGATCGGCCTGCTTCATCATCTCGCTGATCAGAATATTCCGTTTGCGGTCCATCAGCTCATAGCCGCTCTGCGACAGCTTCAGCGCTCTCTTCAGGCGGATCAGGTTTCCTTTGGTAGCCGCAATCTGCGTGCTCATTTCTGCTCTCCCTGCAAGACGAGCTTAATCGTTTCCTCTGCATGTTCCGGATGATAGTTTTCCTTGATCAGCTGCGGATCCAGACGATCCAGAGCAGCCTCCGGAAGCGTGGAAAGAAGAGCCCAGCCCAGATTCAGGGTCTCCTGCATCGAGCGATTCGTATGGAAACCCTGGCCAATGAAGATCTGCTCAAATCTGCGGCCGAACTTCATATACTGCTGGTCCATCTCGGACAGTTCATCTTCGCCGATGACGGAAGCCAGCGAACGCGCATCCTGCACCTTTGCATAGCATGCAAACAGCTGGTTGGCAACATCCTGGTGATCTTTTCTCGTATAGCCTTCGCCGATGCCGTCTTTCATCAGACGGGACAGAGAAGACAGCACGCCGATCGGCGGCATGATGCCGTTCATGAACAGATCACGGTCCAGAACAATCTGACCTTCGGTGATATAGCCGGTTAAGTCAGGTACCGGATGGGTAATGTCATCATTCGGCATCGTCAGAATCGGCAGCTGGGTCACGGAACCCTTGCCGCCCTTGACGATTCCGGCTCTTTCATACAGAGAAGCAAGATCCGAATACAGATAGCCAGGATATCCTTTTCTGGAAGGAATCTCTCCGTTGGAAGAAGAAAATTCACGCACCGCCTCGCAGTACGCCGTCATATCGGTCAGAATGACAAGCACATTCATGCCGCATTCATAGGCCAGATATTCAGCAGCCGTCAATGCACAGCGCGGGGTCAGAATACGCTCGATGATCGGGTCATCCGAAAGGTTGACATACATCGCAACCTTCTCCATGACACCCGTCTCTTCAAACGAACGGCGGAACATGTCCGCGACATCATTCTTGACACCCATCGTGCCGAACACGATGCAGAAGTTGCCGGCATCTTCGCCCGTCAGCTTTGCTTGACGAACGATCTGCACGGCCAGCTGATCATGTGGCAGACCGGAGCCCGAGAAGATCGGAAGCTTCTGGCCGCGGATCAGCGTATTCAGACCATCGATGGCAGAAATGCCGGTCTGGATATAATTGCGCGGATATTCTCTGGAAACCGGATTCAGCGGTCTGCCGTTGACATCTGCAAACTTGCTTGCATACACCGGTCCCATGCCGTCAATCGGCTCGCCGATGCCATTGAATGTACGGCCGAGGATTTCCTTTGACAGCCCGAGTTCCATCGGATGTCCAAGCAGTCTGGTCTTGGTATTCGTAAGCGAGAGACCATCCGTGCCCTGGAACACCTGGATCACGGCTCTCTCTCCTTCAATCATCGTGACTCTTCCGGTTCTGACGGATCCATCTTCCAGGGTCAGTTCCACCATCTCTTCATTGGAAACCCCGCTCACATGATCCAGGGCAACCAGTGAGCCCTCGATCCGATCGAGTCCGAGATATTTCAAGCTCATTTCAGGTCCTCCCTTTCTACAGAATCGAATTCAGTGCCTCATCGATCTTCGCATCATAGGAATCGAGAAGCGCAATGTTGCTGTTGGGTACATCATATTTCATCTTGATGACGGTTTCGAAGATGCCGGTCTTCGCAATCAGAGAGACCGGGATCTTCTTCGCAACCTTATCCTGGCAGGCTCTTCTGAGATACGAAATCACTTTCAGCATCTTGTACTGCTTGGCAAGCGGGACCGACGCATCATCCGGGTGGAACGCATTCTGCTGCAGATAGCCGACTCGCACGACTCTGGCAATTTCGAGCGTCAGTTTCTGATCTTCCGGGAGCACATCCGAGCCGATCAGCTTGACGACTTCCATCAGCGTATCTTCCTGATGCAGGATTTCCCGCATCTCTGCTCTTAAGCTCATGAAGTCACGAGCCACATTCTGACCATAGTAATGGGCCAGATCATCTGCATAATCCGAAGAACTCTCATTCCAGTTCACAGCCGGATAATGACGCGCATAGGCCAATGACTTATCGAGTGCCCAGAAGCATCTGACAAACCGTCTCGTATTCTGCGTGACTGGCTCTGAGAAATCACCACCTTGCGGTGATACAGCACCGATCAGCGTGACGCTTCCTTTCGCCCCGGACAGCGTATCCGCATAACCAGCCCGCTCATAGAACTGCGCGATTCTCGAAGGCAGATAAGCCGGAAATCCTTCTTCAGCAGGCATCTCTTCCAGACGTCCTGAGATCTCTCTCAGCGCTTCTGCCCAGCGGGACGTGGAGTCTGCCATCAGCGCCACATGGTATCCCATATCACGATAGTATTCGGCAATCGTGACACCGGTATAGATGGACGCCTCACGAGCAGCCACCGGCATATTCGACGTATTTGCAATGAGTACCGTGCGATCCAGCAGGGAATTGCCGGTCTTCGGATCTTTCAGTTCGCTGAATTCCTCGAGGACCTGGGTCATCTCGTTACCGCGCTCTCCGCAGCCGACGTAGATGATGATATCGGCATCGCAGAACTTCGCGATCGAGTGCTGCAGCATCGTCTTGCCAGCACCGAATCCGCCCGGAATCGCAGCCGATCCGCCCTTGGCAATCGGGAACATCGTATCGAGTACTCGCTGACCTGTGATCAGCGGAATCGTGAGCGGTTCTCTAGCCTTGATCGGACGCGGCACACGCACCGGCCACTTCTGAGCCAGGGTGACCGGAATCTCTTCGCCAGTCTCTTCGTTCTTCACTTTCAGCAGAACATCATTCACCGTATACGAACCATCTGGTACTGCTTCAGTGATCGTTCCGCTCACATGAACCGGAATCATCGAGCGATGCTCAATGACAGGTGTTTCCTGGCAGGTCGCAAAGATCTCGCCGCCATTGACCGTATCGCCCTGCTTCAGGACCATATGAACGTCCCATTTCTTCTCTTCATCAAGAGATGGAACACTCTTTCCTTCGGAAATGAATGCACCCTGCTGCTCATGAATCTTCTCGAGCGGCCGTTCGATGCCATCATAGATATTTCTCAGCATGCCAGGGCCGAGCAGTGCATTCAGCAGCGAACCGGTACCCTTGACTTCCTCGCCCGGCATCAGGCCGGTCGTGGATTCATAAACCTGGATCGTCGTCACCTCGTCATTGATCCGGATGACTTCGCCAAGCAGCTGCTTTGTTCCGACGTAGACCATTTCCCGCATGGAGAAGGAATTGGTATTGCGGACCGTGACAACTGGTCCGTTGATGGAATAGATGACATCGCTCATGCCTGTTCCTCGCTTTCATCCAGATTGAATCCGGAATGTTCACGGAACCACTGCTCGGCATCCTGAAGTCTGTCC
The DNA here is from genome assembly GCF_900290205.1 of Anaerolactibacter massiliensis. NCBI lineage: Bacteria > Bacillati > Bacillota > Erysipelotrichia > Erysipelotrichales > Erysipelotrichaceae > Anaerolactibacter > Anaerolactibacter massiliensis. The sequence goes on from NZ_OLMH01000002.1 coordinate 1,855,987, forward strand.
TTCAGCATGCAGGTGTATTCCATGCGTGCATCCGCATCCACATACTGGAAGCCGCCGATCGGCATATAGACAGCCTTCAGCGGATTGGCAAGGCCTTCTTCTTCCAGAATCTTCTTCATCAGCGCTTCATCCTGCACGCGGACCACGAAATATCCGGACGGCGTCGTCTTCAGCTGTTTCACATTCTTCCGGAGATATTCTTCGTAAGCAGGCGTCTTCGTGAATGCTTTCAGATCGCTGCGCACTTCTTCAAACAGCTCCGAAACCAGCTGCTGACGCAGCTCAAGAAGCTGTTTTCTGGTATTCATCCTGTCGGTCGAGCTCTTGGTAGCCGCATACTGCCTCAGATCCTGCAGCTCCCCTTCCAGATACGTCTCGTTCTCTTTTTCAAGACCCTTCCGGAAGAACTCGATCTGATCTTCCTGCATCGCCTTCGTCTCCGCATTGACACGCTCTTCGACCAGATCTGCATTGGCCCGCACGTCTGCCTTGATGGCCTCCAGGATTTTCTTCTCTTCTTCTTCCATGAACTACCTCTTCTTACAACTTGATGCCAATGGCCTCGCTGATGCTGCGGTTGATCGACTCGCCGATCTCACCGCTGCCATCGCGGTCCGGAATCTCGACAATCAGCGGCTTTGCGAGATTCATCTTGTAATCCGATACCACATCGCTGCATAAGGAGATCACTCCAGTCGTCATCAGAATCATCGCGATATCCGGTTCCTGAATCAGCTCTTTCAGCCGTTTCAGCACTGCATCGCGGCTGGAAATGACTTCTCCCTCAAAACCGGCAAGCCGCATGCCGGTCACGGTATCCGTACTGTCACTGATGACGTAAGCCTTCATAGCTCAGAGATTGTTCAGGATCAGAATGGAAATCAGCAGTCCGTAAATTGCAATACCTTCACCAAGCGCGACGAAGATGATTGCTTTACCGAAGTTATCAGGATTCTCGGAAATAGCACCAAGAGCAGCCGGAGCAGCCTTCGCAACAGCCCATGCAGCACCAAGCGAAGAAGCAGCGACAGCTAATGCAGCAGACAGGAAGCCCATCGACTTCGACGGATCCACAGCAGCACCATCTTCAGCGAGAACCGTGAACTGATGCATCTGGAAAAACATCATGACAGCGAATACCCCAGCAAAGATCGAGATCTGAGCAAGCATCTTCGTCTTGGCATTCTTCGCGGAAATCTTTCCGCTGAAGATCAGCGCAATCGGTCCGACAATCAGTACAACGGCAATGAGAGGCAGAATCATTTCTTTCAGTGTAAGCATAAGTTTTCTCCTTTATTTTTCCGGATATTCCGGTCTATCTTCCTTAATTGTTCAGCCAGCCTGAAGGGCCTTGAAGCGGACACCGCCGCCGGTATAGTACCGGCTGAACATCTCATAATATTCAAGACGCAGTGTCTGAATGCCGACGATCAGGCCCTCAAGAATCATGACAAACGCGTTGCCGATGATCAGCACCACCGGACCTGCATTTCCTGTCATCTTCACCAGGGTCATGACAACCAGCATCATGCCGGCATGCGACAGCACGAAACCGCCGACACGCAGATAAGACATCGAGTTCGTGACAAAGGACAAGAGAATCTCGATCATCTCGAAGATCGACTGCGTCACATAGCCGCCCCAGCCCTCTTTCGGCTTCATCGCTTTATGTTCCACCGCATTCGTGAACGGTTCCTTCATGACGAAGCAGATGACCGGAAGCACGAAGCAGATGATGATATACAGCGGATTCTTCGCAATATTCACGCCATTGAGCTGGCTGTATACAATCGCAAACATGATCGAGCCATAGAACACAAGACCCGCTACGCCATTCTGCGAGAACAGCACTTCGCCGTATTTCTTCTTCTTGGCATTATTTGCAATATTGATCATCTGCGTGATCATGATCAGCACCGCACCGATCGCAATCGCCGAGATCAGCAGGAACATCGTATTCGAGTTCGCCATGACATCAAACAGCTTCTCCCGAACATGGAACAGCTTCTGATGAATCGGATTCAGCGCATCCTCATAGCCGAACAGAGAGCCGAACAGGAATCCGAAGATCGTCGAAGTAATGCCGACCCTGCCGATCACCCCGAACAGCTTTCCTTTCTTTTCAAACGCCAAGCCGATCACCATCAGCGCCAGGCCCTGACCCATATCTCCGAACATGATGCCGAACAGAAGACAGTATGTCAGCGCCATGAAGAAGGTCGGATCGAAGTCTCCGTACTGCGGCAGGGAATACATCTCCACGAACAGTTCGAATGGTCTTGCAAACCAGTTATTCCTGAGTACCGTAGGGCATTTGCACTGCGGCATTTCCGAAGGCTCCTTGAACCGGAAGTCCACCGGCATTCCGGTAAACACATTCTGGTATTTCTGCTGCTGATCCGCCTGGATGAAGCCGGAGACAATCATCTTGGAATCAAGCACCGCGACATCCGGATACATCGAGCAGACTCCATCTTCCTGCTCGCAGTATGCATACACATCATTGATCCGCTCGCGGTATTCCTCCATCAGCCGATGGACATCAACGGCTGGAATCTCAATCGGCTCGAAGTACAGATCCTGGAAGATCTTCCTGACTTTCTGCGCATAGGAATCAGAAGTCACGTATACCATCCAGATGTACTGATCCGTGGCATGGCAGCGATGATGCACGAAGTTCTCCTGCCCGTACATGGACAGCTTCGGGAAGCTGTCAGCCGGCAGTCTTCCGAATCCGAAGTTCAGATATCTGCATGCATGAATCCGCTCGAACCCGCACTTGCTCAGTTCCTTCAGTGCCGCTTCATCATCCGGAGTCAGCAGCACCTCGCTCGAATCTGAATTGATTCCGAACTTGTCTGTGATCTCTGCGATGAACGCCTCAATCTCTTCTTTTGTATATGCCTTGGACGGGGCGGCATTCTCCTTGATCTCGCAGCCGATGCTGTGGGCAAGATTGCGGATCGTCTGCCGGTAGCCGGAATAAGGATTGTCCTCATTGAGCAGCTGGCCGCCGTTGTCTTCCGTCACGATCTCTGATGCACTGACCGGATGCAGAAGACCGCAGGTTCTTGTCTTCATCAGCATCTCATCGAGATGTTCCCGATCCGTGCAGGCACTGACGAATTTCATTGGTACAATTGCCATTGTGCCGAACTCCTTTCCTAATACACCAGCATCGGTTTCATGTGATCAATGCCGATGCCATATGATACGCCTTCGATGATATTCACCACATTCTGGATCTCGATGCGCGACAGCAGCAGATAGCTCAGAAGAACCAGCTTAGGCTCCGTGCTCAGCTCCATGAAGTGATAATTCATGTGATAGCGAATCATCCCGGTATAATGCTCAATGCTCGTGAACTTTACATTCTTCACATACCGGTGATACTTCTTCTGCAGTTTCTCAATGACCTGCTCAGCCGTGCTCGAACTGATCAGATCTTCCATCTCCCGGTCATTGAACAGATTCGTCGTATGCGTGACTAACGGCCGGATCTGATCAGGCGGGGCATGGAAATATTTCTTCAGACGGTAGATCAGCGCGATATTATCCAGTTCGATCCGCGCCTTCACAATCTCCATCATGTCATTTCCAGCCCGCCCGTAGCCGGAAACAACCTCCATGACAGTCTCGTAGTAGTTCAGCCTCAGCTCATGCTCAAGGCCGATGTAATTGATCTGGGCCATGTCTTTCGTCTCGTACTTCCGCACGATCCGCTCATATCTGGTTCCTTTCAGAACCTTGATCAGATCGCTGAAGTTCGTGACTTCAGGAAGCTTCTTCACATCGAAGGAGAGGTAATGGCCGATATAGATCGGCATGTCCGCAATCATCGAGCTGCGGGCTTCGCTGTCCTTCTGCGTGAACCAGCGGATACTGCTGAGAATCAGATCGATCTCTTCCGTCTCCACGGCGGCATAGATGAATCTGCCGTAATCACCTTCGCTGTATCTCAGAAGCTTCTGCAGTCTCCGGTACACATCCATCCGCACCAATGCTTCCAGCTGTCCGGCATGGACTGCCTTCTCATTGACCCCTGCAAGTGCTTCCGAAAATACCGATCCCCGCTTCAGCGCCCCGGCAATCTCTGCCACGCTCTTCTTCTGCATCAGCGCGAGATAATCCGGTTCCTTCATGCGCTCCCCGAACATTGCCCTGGCCTTTGCGGCCATTGCCATATCAGAGCTCATTCACCCTCCCCGGACAGGATCCGTTCTACCAGTTCTTTTCTCCATCGTTCTTTATTCCCGGCAAAGGACGAACGGAGCTTTTCCGATTCCCGGTCGAAGTAAGCCTTGCTGGCTTCTTCATCCTTCCGGATCTTCTCATCCAGTTCCTTCCTGGTCGCCTCTACCTGGGCATTGACTGCTGCCCTGGATTCCTCGGTCAGCCGCTTCTTCTCAGCCTCGATTTCCTGCTTCATGCGGAACCGCTTTTCGTGAAGGTCAGCAATGCGTTTCCTTGTCTCTTCATCATCGCTGATCAGATCCTGAATCGCTTCAATTTCCATAAGTTCTTCCCTGCTTCTTTTTCTTAAGCGTTCAAATTATATTCCTTTTTCTGCCAAACTCAATTCTTCGGATGCGTGATATCCCTGCACAATCCATGAATTTTCATGATTTCTTCTGAAGGAAGCGTTTCCAGAAGAACTGAGTACTGCTTTTTCAGCCTCCATAGCGGAATTGATATAGATGCCCGAATGCCATCCTAGATCTCAGCCTGCTTCCGATCGGCAGTCTTCTGCAACAGAAAAAGCTGCAGCGGCGAGGGGCAACTATGTCATTTGCCCTTGTCCGCAGCAGCTTTTTGTTCTTCCTGTTCAGGCAGCAGTCACGCCAGTGACCTTGTAATCCTTGTCTTCGACTGCCTTCTTCAGAACCGCGTCATCTACATCCTTGCTCAGTTCTACCACTGCTGTCTTCGCATTATGATCTGCCTTGGCAGAAACCACTCCATCAACGCTTTCCAGTGCCTTCTGAACCGTTGCCTCGCAATGCTCGCACATCATGCCTTCTACATTCAGAATCTTCTTCATCGTTCTATTCTCCTCCTTGTTTTCTTCCAGACGAATGAATTGATAGTCCTGTTCTTCTACTGCTTTCTTTACTTCTGCTTCCGAAACCGGTTCTGAAACCTGCATCACTGCCGTTCCCTTCACATGGTCAGCCTTGACGGAAATGACCCCGGGAAGGCTTCCGAGCGCCTTCTGAATCCGGTTCTCGCAATGCTCGCACATCATGCCGCTGATCACTGCAGTCTCAGTACGGACTGCTGCAGGTTCTGCTGCTTCAAGCGAAGCTTCTTCCGTTTCGGCAAGGGCACGATGTTTCAGAGGCCGATCCTTTGAAGCATCATGCATACGGAACAGATTCAGTCTCAGCGCGTTCATGCATACGGTGAAGCTCGATAAGGACATTGCTGCTGCTCCGATCATCGGATTCATCTTCCAGCTGAATAATCCAGCCGCCAGCGGAATGCAGATCGCGTTATAAAAGAATGCCCAGAACAGATTCTCATGAATATTGCGCAAGGTTGCCCGGCTCAGGCGAACCGCCGCAGCCACATCGCTCAGCCGGCTGTTCATCAGCACGATATCTGCCGAATCGATGGCGACATCCGTTCCTGCTCCGATGGCGATTCCGGTATCAGCAGCGGTGAGAGCAGGCGCGTCATTGATGCCATCGCCGACCATCGCTACCTTGCCGCGCTTCTGAAGCTTGCGGATCACCGCCTCCTTGCCATCCGGCAATACTCCGGCAATGACCCGATCCACCCCGGCCTGTTTTCCGATTGCCTGGGCAGTGCGGGCATTATCGCCCGTTAACATGACGACCTCAATGCCCATATTCTGCAATTGCCTTACTGCGTCTGCAGAGTCTTCCTTGATGGTATCTGCAACCGCAATGATGCCAGCCAGCCTGCCATCCTCTTCAAAGAAGAGCGGCGTTTTTCCTTCATTCGCCAGTTCATCAGACTTCTGAAGCAGCTCTTCAGGAACCTTCACCAGAGAACTGATGAACTTCCTGCTGCCGCCATGAATGACCTTGCCATTCCATACCGCACTGAGCCCATTGCCAGGCAGAGCCTTGAAGTCTGTGACCTCTTCTGCCTTCATGGAACGCTTCTCAGCTTCTTCAACAATTGCTTTCGCAAGCGGATGCTCAGACTTCTGTTCCAGAGAATCTGCCAGCTTCAGCAGCTCTTCCTCACTTCTTCCATATGGCAATAGATCCGTGACAACCGGCTGACCGCTCGTGATCGTGCCCGTCTTATCCAGGGCAGCAATCTGCACCTTGCCAGCCTCTTCAAGCGACTCGGAGGTCTTGAACAGAACCCCGTTCTTCGCTCCTAAGCCATTGCCTACCATGATCGCAACCGGGGTTGCAAGTCCTAATGCACAAGGGCAGGAAATCACAAGCACGGAAATTCCTCTTGCCAAGGAAAACGCAAGCGACTGACCTGCAATCAGCCATCCGATCGTCGTGATAGCCGCAATGATGATGACGGCCGGAACAAATACTCCGGATACCCGATCGGCAATCTTCGCAATCGGCGCCTTGGTGGCTGCCGCATCGCTCACCATCCGGATGATCTGAGAAAGCGTCGTATCCTCGCCGACTCTGGTCGCCCGGCAGCGGATGAAGCCGCTCTGATTGATCGTAGCAGCAGAGACCGCATCTCCTTCTGATTTATCTACGGGAATGCTTTCGCCCGTCAGAGCAGATTCATTCACTGCACTGGTTCCCTCTTCAATCACGCCATCTACCGGAATGCTTTCGCCAGGACGGACCACGAAGATATCCCCTGTCCGCACCTCATCAATTCCGACGGTTTCTTCTCTGCCATTCCTGATCACATTCGCGGTCTTCGGAGCCAGCTTCATCAGGCTCTTCAGTGCATCCGTCGTTCTGCCCTTGGACATTGCCTCAAGCATCTTGCCGACCGTGATCAGTGCCGGAATCATCGCAGCACTCTCGAAATAGAGCTCATTGTGATACATGGACATCAGATCCATGTTCGAAACTCCATTCGTCACCGCCGCCGTCATCTGATAGAGCACCACCAGAGACCAGCCGAAGCTCACGGAAGAACCAAGCGCCACCAGCGTGTCCATATTCGGTGCACCCTCAATCAGCGAACGGAAACCGCTCGTGAAGAACTTCCGGTTGATCATCATCACCACTAACGCCAGCAGCATCTGCGTAAGCGCAAGTCCGAGATGGTTATGCACGAGGAACGAAGGCAGTGGCCAGTTCCACATGTTATGCCCCATCGTGATATACATCAGCAGCACCAGGAAGATCACGGAATACTTCAGCCGCTTCTTCAGCTTCGGCGTCTCCCGGTCTTTCAGCGCATCTTCTTCTGCCGCAAGCCGGCTGCTTGCACTCTTCTTCGCAGCAGTTTCTTCCCCTTTCAGAGCAGCACCGTATCCGGCATGCTCAACTGCCTGGATAATCGCTTTTTCATCTGCAGTTCCTTCTACTCCCATCGAATTGGTCAGAAGGGATACCGAGCATGAAGTCACTCCCGGCACCTTTGAGACTGCTTTCTCTACCCGAGCCTGGCATGCTGCACAGCTCATGCCTGTCACAACAAACTGTTCCATATTGCTGAACCTTGCCTCTTTTCCAATTGCTGATCACTTCATCAGCTTCTGCACTACTTTCACGAATTCATCAATGGACTCCGTCTTGCCTTCTTTCAGGTCTTCCGCCACGCAGCCCCTGATGTGCTCTGCCATGAGCACCTTGTTGAAACTGTTCAGAGCACTCGTCACCGCTGATACCTGAATCAGGATATCCGGACAGTAGAGATCATCCTCGACCATCTTCTCAATGCCGCGGATCTGTCCTTCTGCCCGCTTCAGCCGTACCATCAGATCCTTCTTCGTTTCTTCAGATCTCATCGTATGCCTTGCACAGGCAGGACATGTTTCCTTTTCTTCTTCCATTGTTTGGTATATACAAATTAGGCTCATCCAGCCAAGCATAACTTGTATGCGTCTCCTTTCTCTACCGGGTTTAGTATCGGTCCGGTAACCGTGTAGAATTGAGATCGTGAATGCGTACCTGTACTTTTCATTGTTGTAGCTTTGACTACGTGGAGGATTATCTGGCCGCTTCGTTGTATAGGTAACTGTGATTAGTTAGATGAGCCCTTCTCTTTTCTTGAAGTGAGTTCACATTTTGAACCATACTCTCTGATACTTTTTGAGGCGGTGGCACAGGTATTCGTCACATTCAATCTTTAAAAGGAGTTATTACTATGATTTGCATTGGCATTGATGTCGGTAAGTTCAAGCACTGTGCTGCAGTGATGGATGACAAAACCGGCGAAGTTCTTATCAAGTCTTTCTTTTTCACGAATGATCAGAAAGGGCTTGATCTGTTTTATTCCAAAACAAAGCAGTTTCTTCATCGTAAACATGCTGTAGGCATGGAAGATACCGGGCACTATATGATCAATCTGACGAAATTTCTTCTGGAGAAGAAGTTCACCGTCAAATATATCAATCCAAGATCCACTGCTCTGCGTCGCAAAGAGCTTGGTATGTCGGCCAAGAATGACCGTAAGGATGCTCTGCTTATAGCTGAAATGCTCAGCGAGAAGAAGTTCTGGCGTTCTGTCTCCGCTGTGACCATGCAAACAGATAAGCTGCGTGAGCTGACTCGTCTTTATCACCAGCTGAAGGAGCAGCAGAATCAGGATATGAACCGCCTTCAACGTGCTCTCGATATTGTCTTCCCAGAAGTAAATACTCTCTCCTGGACAAGATATTCTCAGTCCTATATGCAGTTCCTGTCCGAATATCCAAGTGCTGCTTCTATCGCTTCTGAAGATATCAGAAACCTTCGTAAAGCCCTTGAGGTAAACGGACGCGGCAGACGCTCTAAGGTGACTGCCGAAGAGATCAAAGAAGCTGCACGTAATTCAGTGGGTGATGACAACACAGCCGTTGCGCTTGAAGTTCAGTCTATGATTGCTCTGATCAATACTAGAGCTGAACAGATTGACACTCTGGATAAGAAAATAGAAGAATTCAGTCACCAGCTAAACTCTCCTATAACTTCCATTCCCGGCATCTCTTACATAACAGGAATGACTATTCTTGCGGAGATCGGCGATATCAACGACTTTCCTGAAGCAGCGAAGTTGATATCCTATGCCGGTATGGAGCCTCTTGTGCACCAGTCAGGCAAATATGACGCTGCACACATGCCTATTTCCAAACATGGATCCAGGTATCTGCGCAAGGCCCTGTATCAAGCTGTCTTCACAGTCTGTAAATACTGCCAGGTCTTCAATGATTATTATACTAAGAAACGAGATCAGGGAAAGACTTACCGTTGTGCTCAAGGACACTGCGTCCGCAAGCTCCTGAGAGTGATATACAAGCTTCTCTCCACCGATACAGTCTACGATTCTGCCTTAGTACACTAACCATTGATTCATTCTGATAAACATAATCCACATCATAGTCAAAGCTACAAATGTAGTTGTTTTAACTGTACTTTATTCACGATTTCAAAGATCACTTGTGAGATTCTGCTGGATTTCGTCTTAAATCTCACTTTCTGTCAATTTCTACTTGACTTCCTTATAGTTAAATCCTCCGCATACCCCATTGGGGTATTGCACGTTTGTTATATACCGGGGCAGGGTATCTGTCAACCCTTCTGCAGCTCTTTTTTCTCGGCAAGTTCAGGAAACGTGAATTAGAAAAGTCTAACCGAAATTTTCGCATGATTTTCGCATATTCTTATTGCAAAGAAAAAAATGCATGGTATGATATTACCAGTTAGTTAAATCTAACCTTCAGAAACAGACAACCAGATCTCAGTATTCACTCCTTCACCTGATTGTTCTCCTGTACTGAGATCTCACCCCTTCCATTTGTCTGGATTCTCTGATGACAGGCATCTCGCACAATGCCTGAAGTGTATGAAAAGAATCGCAGTTCTTCCCGTCTGCGATTCTTTTTCTTTTCTGATTGCGCGTATATAATGCTTGAGCAAGTCGGAGGGAAAGCGCATATGTATCTGCTTTATGCATTCGGAATCGGAGCACTGGTTGCCTTTCAGGTTCTGTTCAACGGAAGTCTCGGAAATGCAATCGGCGTCTATAATGAGGCAATGATCGTCCATGCGGTAGGAGTGTTCTTCGCATGGCTTTTCCTGAAAGCGTCTCATAAGAAGCTGGTGCTGGACCGTTCGCTTCCCTTCTGGGCTTATCTTGGCGGATGCATCGGCGTTCTGACGGTAATCTTCCAGGCTCTGGCCTTCGGAAGGATTTCGATGATCAGCATCTCTTCCCTTACCCTGCTGGGCGGAACTCTGGCTTCTCTGTTTCTGGATAGTTTCGGTCTCATGGGCATGGAGAAAAGGCCCTTCAACCGTTCCACACTGATCGGCTTTGCCTTCTCCATCGCAGGCATTCTGGTCATGATGGATTTCAATGAGAAATCCTCAGTCATTCCGGTAATCCTGTCCCTGACCGCCGGGGTCGTCATTGTCATTTCCAGAACGATCAATGCTGTCCTGAGCAATTCAATCGGTGCGCTGCAGGGATCTTTCATCAATCATCTGGCAGGTCTGCCGATCACGATCGTGCTAGCCTTTCTGCTTGACGGGCTGAAACTGCAGCAGGCAAGTCTTCTGTTTTCCGCTCCGGTGTGGACTTACTTCGGCGGTGCCATCGGTGTTGTCGCCATTGCCTGCAATAATGTCGTCGTTCCGAAGATCAGCGCCTTTCACTTCACATTGCTTTCTTTCCTGGGCCAGATGGCAACTTCCATTCTGATTGATCTTGCCTTCGGAACTGCAGCCAACATACGTTCCGTATACGGCGGTCTGCTGATTGCAGCCGGCATGATCCTGAATATGCTGCTGAGCAGGAAGAAAGAAGCTCAGGCCTGAATCTGATTCAGAATTTTCGGAAACAGGCGCATGCAGATGCATGTGCAGACAATTGCAGCACTCGCATCCGCAAATGACTCGGCTAGATACACGCCATTATAAGCAGGCGTGATGAAGTGCGGCAGGATATATGCCAGCGGGACCAGCAGGAATACCTTTCTCAGAAACGCAATAAACAGCGAAGTCTTCGGCTGATTCAGCGCCACCAGCAGATTCTGGCAGGCTCTCTGCAGGCCGAAGATGCAGAAGCCGCTCATGAATAACGGCATTGCCTTCTTCACCGCAGCGATCAGGGCAGGATCATTCGTGAACATGCCTGCTTCCATCTCGGGGAAGAACACCATCCACAGCACCATTGCCAGATTGAACAGGAAGGAAACTGCAAGAAGAATCCGGAACCCTTCTTTCACACGATCTGCCTTTCCATTTCCGTAGTTGTAGCTCAATACCGGAATGCACCCCTGGCCGAATCCCTGCAGAGGAATGCTGATGAACTGCATACCCGACTGCATGATCGTCAGCGCACTGACAAAGATATCTCCGCCATAGCGGGAAAGCTGTCCATTCAGCACAAACCCGATAAGTGCCTCCGTGCTGCCCATGACAAATGGAGAAATTCCAAGGGCAGTCATTTCCCTGATGACTCCCGTATCCAGCCGAAAATGCTTCAGGCTCAGCCGGATGGCGGCCTCTTTCTTCGTCAGAAACTTCAGCACGATCCATGCACTGACTGCCTGCGACGCAACCGTTGCAGCTGCCGCTCCGGCGATTCCCATTTCAAGAGAAAACATCAGAATCGGATCCAGCACGATATTGATCACTGCCCCGATAATGACAGAAAGCATCGCAACCCGCGGATATCCCTGACTGCTGATGAACGGATTCAGACCGACAGAAACCATCACAAAGAATGTGCCAAGCAGATAGATGCTGAGGTACTGGTGCGCATAAGGAAGCGTTCCTTCGCTTGCCCCGCAGGCTTTCAGAAACGGGTCCATGGTCCCGTAGAACAGAACCATCAGCACCGCCGAAAACACAATCAATAGAAACATGCCATGATTCAGAATCGCTTCTGCTTCCTCTTTCCTGCCTTTTCCGAGGGCAATCGAGCAGAGCGGAGCACCTCCTCCGCCAGGAATATTGGCAAACGAAGAAATCAGAATGATGATCGTATTGCAGAGACCGACTCCGGCAAGGGCTGCCGTGCCGACCTCAGGCAGATGGCCGATATAGATCCGATCCACAATGCTGTACAGCAGATTCACGAGCTGCGCTGCCACCATCGGCATCGCCATCCGGAACAGCAGCCTGGCCATCTTCTCAGATCCGAATTCTTCATACCGCTCCGGCCTGTTCATGAAACAAGTCCTCCATATCCGGCGATGATTCCGATCACAGCACCGATCAGAATCACCGGAATCGGACTCACTTTCTTCTTCCGGATCAGATAAACGCTTAATCCGAAGATCCCCGCAGACAGCAGAAACGAATCCAGCTTCAGCGAAGAATCCGGAAAGAACACCGTCTTTCCGACTGAGATCAGCGCAGCTCCGATCAGCCCGACCACCGCCGGCCTCAGCCCTGCCATCACGCCCTGCACTGCAGTGCTTTTCCGGAATGCTTCATAGGACTTCGCAACGATCAGAATAATCAGAAACGAAGGCGTGACCACCCCAAGCGTCGCACAGACAGCACCGGCAATACCACCCGTCACCGTTCCGATATACGTGGAGACATTGACTGCAAAAGAACCAGGCGTCGATTCACTGACCGCGATGAAATTGACCAGTTCATCCAAGCTCATCCACTGATGTGCCATGACCTCCTGCTCCACCATCGGCAGCATTGCATAGCCGCCTCCGAAGGTGAATGCACCGATCCGGAAAAACGTCAGAAACAGATCCAGATAAAGATTCATGCCTGCTCCTTTCTCCGGACAAGACGCGTATAAGCAAGCCCGATACATGCCGCACATACAATCACAATCAGCACATTCCCGTCAAATACCGCAACCGCCAGAAACGCAGCCGCCATCACGAGGTATTCCATCTTTCCTTTCGGACATGCACGATACATTGAAAGAAGCGCCTGCAGAATCAGCGCAAGCACTGCCGCACGGATTCCGAAGAACGCATACCTGACTGCCAGAAGCTGCTCAAACTGCTTCAGCACAAATGAAATCACATAGATAATGATAAAAGAAGGAAGCACCACCCCGGCCGTAGCCGCCAGACTTCCTCTGATTCCCGCAACCTTATATCCGATAAACGTCGCACTGTTAATCGCAATCGGTCCTGGTGTAGATTCTGCAATCGCCACAACATCCAGAATATCTTCCTCGCTGATCCAATGACGCTCGAAGACGGTCTCCTGCTTGATCAGTTCGATCATGGCATAACCGCCCCCGAACGTGAACGCACCGATCTTGAAGAAGGTTCTGAATAGATCCAGTGTCTGATCTCTATTTCCCTGTTTCTGCATACCTGACCATTGTATCACCCGGTCTGCCAGACAAAACGGATGATTCCATTCCTCTGGTCTTCGTCTGATCTGCAATTCCTTCTGCGAAAGTACAAGAATCTGCAGCAATGCTCCAGAGGTAAAAAAAGACCTGCATAGAATCTCTCTGCAGATCGAAGTTCAATGCTCAGCATTCTGCTTGCCGATCTCCTGAACCATAAGGCATTTCAGATCCTTCATCGCGGATGAGTTCATGAAGTCTGAAGCTGCCCTCTTTTCCTGCACCTTCAATGATGAAGAAATGCCGATTCATCAGCATTGATCAGGATTGGGATGCCTGAGACCACCTCTCTGCCAGTTCCTCTGCAGCAGTGTTCAGGTCTTCCTTCCCATACCGGTATTTTGCACATATATCTCGGAAAGACTTGATGACAGCTTCATTCTCCAGCACAGGATTCATGAACTGAAGGCTGTTCAGATTCTCAATGATCTCATTGCCTGCCTGAGCAGAATAGCCATCGTGAAGCTCGGACTCAGAAAGTGCAGCCCGGGCATCCGCAGAAACCGGAACCCCTCTTTCCATGCCCGTCAGCCGGGCCATATCCGGATCATTCAGCAGAAAATCGAGCAGTTCTGCTGCCTCTTCGGGATGAGCCGTATCTGCCTTGATTGCAAACATCGTCGCAGGCTTCACATACCAGCCGGAATGATCTGCATCATCCAATCTGAGCGGACTGCCCATCGTTACGCGATAGCCATTCTTCTCCAGCCCGCCGCAATAGCGATCTGCATCGCTTGCCCAGAATGCCGCACCAGCAGTCTTTCCATTCTGGAAGTCATCGGAATCATTCTCTTCCATCGGTTTGATCACATGCCGATCAACCAGTTCTTCATAAAAGGAAAGAAAGGCCTCTCCGCAATTCGTCCCTCCGATATAGGTTCCGTCCTCCGCAAATGCATGTGCTCCGCTTCTCTGTTCGTAATAAGCATTGATCGTCAGAAAGAGATGCTTCTCGTTGATATACAGAGGATAGATCCCATCCGGATACATCACTTCAGCAGCCTTCTCCAGATCCTCCCAGGTCTTCGGCACCTCAAGCCCGTAATGATCCAGAATATCCTGGTTATAATAGAAAACCACCGCATTGTACGCAGTCGGCAAGGCATTCAGATGCCCATTCACCATGCCGCTCTTCTTCTCTTCTTCCGTGAAGGCAGAAAGATCAATCCAGCTGCTGAGATCATTGAGATCATAATATCCCGTTCCATCCGGAGAATACTCCTGCAGCCAGTTGTAATTCACCAGCATCACATCCGGCTCGGTCCCCGACATCATATAGATCCGATACCGTCTTTCATAGCCAGACCACACACTGTACTGACTGGAAACAGAAATATCAGGATGCTTCTGCTCAAACAGATCGACTCCCTGCAGCGTATACACATGACGCTCATCATTGCCCCACCAGCCAAGAGAGATCTTCGTGCTGTCATCATACTGGCTGACAATCTTTCTGGAAGACTGACTCAGGTCCGAATCATAAACCTGCAGAATTGTCATTGCGGCAATCACTGAAACAATCAGAATATCGACCCATTTATTCTGCTTCTTCATCTGCCGCCTCCGATTCATCTCTGCCCCGGCCGTTCCGCTTGCCATGATAAAGCAGCGCATCCGCCCTTCTGTTCAGCTTCTGAAAAGAAGTATCCTGCTCTTCCGCAATCACAGTACCGCTCGAAAATGATACTTTCATATCTCCAGACCGGAACTTCGCTTCTGACAGCTCCTCATGCATTGCCTGAAGCTTCTCTGTGATAATCCTGCGGACTTCTTCTCTGCCTGAATTCGTCTCTGCAAAAATACCGAACTCATCGCCTCCAAGCCTCCCGGCAATATACTGTCCCTCTGGAAAGTGCTTCCGGATGATTCCTGCAAATGCAATCAGCACCTCATCACCGGCACTGTGCCCATAGGTATCATTGATCTCTTTGAACCGGTCCAGATCGATAATCGTATAAGAATACACAGATCCTTTCTTCTGATGCGCCAGTTTCCCGCCAGCATCCTGTTCGAATTCCGTCTTGTTGTAAAGACCTGTCATGAGATCGTGTTCTGCTCTCTCATGAAGCGTTTCCACAATTCCGGCAGCCGAAAGGTTCATCGCCCTTGCCTGCCGCAGCTCCAGCCACAGCAGCAATCCAATCATTGCCAGCACATAGACAAGAGAATCCCGGCTTGCCGCTTCATTTTCGCGATTGATGAAGTCATACGACATGGTGCACACAATCCGCCATCCATTTGCGCACATATTGCTGGTCACCAGCATATCTTTTGTGGAAGCCGAGCCATTTGAGACCTCTCCGAGAGTCTTGATGATTTCTTCCGGCAGCTGTTCCCCGATCCTGCTCTCGTCATTGGCATAGAGAATATGGTTCTCTTCATCCACGAGCGTGACATTCATTCCATTCAGCTCTTCCGGAATCACAAAATACTGCTTCAGTTCCAGCGAATAGAATGAAATCATGATGATCGCCTGTTCGTTGTATCGCTTCAGATAATACAGATGATCTGTATTTCCATTCAGGCCGAACACCCAGGCATAATCCCCATTTCCAGCATTCAGAATCGAATCGAAGTCTGCATACATCTGCTTGTCGGAATACATTGCCCTCGTTACCTTGGAAAGCCAGCCGATCCGGTCATCGTTGCGATAGACGACGCTGAAGTCCGTATAATTATCCAGGATGCCGAGATCATTGATCCGGTCCGTCATATCCGAGGTGATTTCCTGCTTCTCATACGGATCCATGTTCTCATCACCAGGATCGAATGTGTAATACTCCTCTTCCGAATAAAGCAGCGAAGCAGCCTTCTCAACCTTGCTCAGATAGGAATTCAGATTCATCTCCATCTGCTGATTATGCGCCGCAATCAGCTGAGAAGCCGTCTTCTTCACGAGAACATCAGACTGCCAGTTCAGAATCACCGTAAGAAAAAAGGAGAGAAACAGGAAAAATACTGTCGACATCAGCAAAGTCCTAACCTGTATTTTCCGGAATTTCTCCTCCATGATTTCCTGTTACCCCTGAATCAGATGGTTTCCTGAGACTACATCTGAAATGATCCTTACTGAATCGCCGTGATTGACGTTCCGCTCATGCAGTCAACCCACTCAAAGGAACGCCCATTCCAGAGCGAGCTGACATCCTTGCTGTAACAGCCGCTGATCGGATCATAAACTGTGGTTCTGCCATTATTGTAGCCAGTCGCAACCACCGCATGCGTGCTGCTTCCGTAATAGATATGGCAGGCAACACTCGCGCCCCCCTGAAGAGCCGACACGAAGGAATCATAGTCATAGATCCCCCATGCCCCGAGGCCCGCATAAGCAGCGATATCATACCAGCAAAGATCCGTTCCGCCATGGCCATAGTAATTATTGAAGTTTCCGGTTCCATACAGATACCAGCCAAGATCTGTCGGAGAGATATAAATCCCATAACCGGAAAGCAGAATGGAACCAGCCGTAGGCACGCAGCCATTGCCCTTCATCGTTCCGACCCCGATCTGCACATCCGGATTGCTGTACTGCCCATACCAGGTCATGCTGCGAGGCTCTGTCCCATAAGAATAGCTATCTTCCGCAGAAGGATACGTATCAGCCGGAGAGCCATTGACATAATAGCTGCAATAACCCCCATCCGGATGATTCCAGTCCACAACCCATCCGCAGTCATCACCCTCTGCTTTTACGGTGATCACTCCGGAAATTCTGCCCATGAACAGCCAGTCTGCCAGGACCGCCATCGCTGCCACCAGGAAAACGCGCAATAACCAGCCATGATATCTCTTCATCTCTACCCCCGCGAAAGCTTCCAACAACTTTCCCGAATATCATACCTCGTATGCGCTTCCAGGGGAACCAGATATCTGACCGGATTTCCAGGATTTTTACGTGGGAGAAATCAGGAACGGAGGTGACGGACATGCCATACAAACCGAAGGTTCCGTGCAGGCATCCCTGCTGTCCGAACCTCGTGCCCGCCGGACAGAAGTACTGCGAGGAACACAAAGCTTTGCATCCGGAAGAGAGCCGTTCGGCTGCGACGAAAGGATACGGTGCGAGATGGAGACTGGAGAGTAAGAAGTTCCTGGCACTTCATCCACTCTGCGAGGAGTGCCTGAAGGAAGGAAAAGCAACACCGGCGACGGTTGTGGACCATATCGTTCCACACCAAGGAGACCCGAAGCTCTTCTGGGATCGTTCGAACTGGCAGGCACTGTATAAGAGATGCCACGATAAGAAGACCAGACGGGATGACTCCCATCCGGTATACCATTATTAAGCGATCAATCGCTGAGCAGTTTATCCAGATCTCTCTTGGAATACAGAACGCGGCGTACCTCCATGGTGTCATCGATGACAACATAGAATACAGAAAAGTTTCTGACCCTGATTCTGTAATAGGGGTGTGGTCGTTTTTTTGACGAAGGATACGGAGCAAACGACAACGGCGCTTCCAGGCGCTTGTATATTGCAGATTCGATATCGTCAACCAGATGATCTGCGGCGCTGGGGTTCTGAAGATCAGTTGAGATGTAGTCCACGATCTCATTCAGATCCTCTTCAAAAAGGAGAAGAAATGACAGCTTATACTTTTTCACGGATGCGGCTCCTTACTCTGGTGAAGACTTCATCTGCGGAGTATCGTTCGTCCGATTTCGCTGCTGCTGCATCGGCTTCATCGAGCTTGCGTTCTGTGTCGTCAGTGAGTGCGGAGTACTGTTCGATACTTAAAAGAACCATGGTGCCATAGCCGTTCTTTGTGAGAAAGACAGGTTCATTTGATTCAATGACAGTTTTTTCAAGCTCCGGGAACTTGTTTCTGAGGTCGGAGACAGGGCGAATGTTGATCATAGTGGTTCCTCCTTTACTATCATATTATTATCATAATTATATCATGTTCACGAAAAGCAAGAGGGGAGGTCAAAATACTGAAAGACGTTTCTGCAGAAGACCGGCGCTCCCTCTTGCGTTGATTTCCACGAAATTGATACCCCGGGGTCGGAGGCCTTTGGGCGGCATCCCCGGAAACGTACATATCGTGTGAAAAAGCCTCGTAGAATACGGATTTATTTGAAAAACTGATAGCTTTTACAGGCAGTGCTGGAGCAAGATCCGCCACTGCTTTTTTCATGCCCGGAAGTCCTTTGTTTCTAAGGCCTCGGGAATTTCTGCGGACAGGAGAACAGTATGGAAGACATCGAAAGAAAGCAGGATCTTTCCTTGCTCCCCGAATCCTGTGCGAAGCGGTTCTGTCCGGAGTGTGGGAAGTGCCGCTCAAAGGGAATCGGCGAGGCAGCCCAGGGTGTTTCTGCAGTAACCGCTGCCGCTGGGCATTCTCGGATGCAGGCTTCTACCTTTCCGGCTGCTGCATCTGGAAAAGGAACGCTCTGGTTCTGGGACGCTCTCCCTACCAGTGGCAGCATGAACCGTGCCTGTTTGGCTGGAAGAAGGATGGAAGGCATGAGTGGTACTCGGACCGGAAGCAGACCACCATCTGGGAGTACGATCGTCCAAAAGCATCCAAGGATCATCCAATGATGAAGCCGGTGCAGCTGATGACGTATCCAATCCTGAACTCTTCAATGGCAAATGGAATCGTTCTGGATCCCTTCCTCGGATCCGGCTCTACCATGATTGCCTGTGAGCAGACCGACCGGATCTGTCGAGACATTGAGCTGGACCCGAAGTATGTTGACGTCCTCGTGAAAAGATATATCGAACGCGAAGATGAAAAAACGCAAGATGTGTATGTGGTGCGTGATGGTCAGAAGCTCACATTTGAAGAGGCTGCTGTGGATGCCGGACAGGGCGAATCCTGATGAAGACCAAAGATTGCCTGCTGGATTCGTCTGTTTTCTTCAATTCTGAGACCTGATTTTTGTTAAGATTTATGCAGAAATCTATTCAGGATTACTCTTGCGGATCCTTAATTGCGCCGACTATTTCATGAGGCTGATACAGCTCTTCGAGATACTTGATATCCTCCTTTGTCAGTTCAAGATCAATTGCCTTCACTGCCTCTGCGAAATGCTTCGGGTTCGTTGCCCCGACAATCGGAGAAGCCGCTTCTTTTGCATACAGCCAAGCAAGCGAGATCTCGGACATCGATACTCCGTATTTCTCGGAAAGATCATGAACCCGCTGAATAATCTGCAAATCATTCTCCTTTGCCTGGTCATACTTGTGATGCAGCACCTGATCAGTCTGGCTCCGTTTCGAACCTGATTCCCACCCCAGATGCGACAGATGTCCGCCCGCAAGAGGAGAATAAGGCGTGAGAGAAACACCGTACTGCCTGGCAACCGGGATCAGTTCACGCTCGTCTTCCCGATAAAGCAGATTGTAATGATTCTGCATCGAAGAGAACATCGTCCAGCCATTCTGCTGTGCAAGGTTCTGGAGATTATGAAACTGATATCCATACATTGCCGACGCGCCAAGAGCCCGGACCTTGCCAGCTCTAACAAGGCCATCTAATGCCTGCAGGGTTTCTTCCATCGGGGTTGTGTAATCAAAACGATGAATGATATAGAGATCCAGGTAATCCGTTCCAAGTCTCGATAAAGTTCCTTCAATCTCCCGATTGATCGCTTCTGCAGACAGATGCCCCGGATTGTAGTAAACCTTTGAAGCAAGCACGACTTTATCTCTTGAAATTCCGAGATTTCTGAGCGATTTGCCCAGATATTCTTCGCTGGTTCCATGGGCATACTGATTTGCCGTATCGAAGAAATTGACTCCGAGATCATATGCATATCCGATCATCTTTTCTGCTTCCGGCTGTTCCAGGGTCCAGAGATGAAAGTCTTCGGATGGCTTTCCATAAGACATGCAGCCGACACAGATCCTGGAGATCTGGATATCCGTTTTCCCAAGCTTCGTATATTTCATGTTATAGGCGCGGATACCCCGTCCATAGCTGTTAAGCTTGGGCGGGGAGGAAGCGCCATCCTCCTTCCTTTTTAATGCATGTCAAATCAGTCGCCTTGACTGATTTCCCTGTGTCTAGAATTACGCGAGCCCCTTTGCAATGGGAGCCGTTGACAACGAACCTCTGAGAGTGAAACACAATCGTATCGCCGGGCTGATAGGCATAACGATTCTCCCGAACTGATGTGCGTCCGGAAGAGCACTTATTTCCTCGATAGATGCGCTGATTCTTATCCGAGCGTCTGCTTTCCCTGCGATTTGTCCGTCCACATGAGAGCACAGCGCCGGATTTCTTGGCGCCATCCCGGATATCGATGTATTTTGCATCGTAGAACTTCGCAAGAATCCGGTTATTGCGGCGCTTCTTCTGATAGACAAGCTCTGCTGTCCGATGCCTTGGATGCAGAGAACCCACGCAGTAAGCATCGTTCGCATGCGTCTTTGCAAGATGCAGCGACTTTCTGGTTACAGATGTCTTTGCACCATACTGGATATGGATATCAATCTCTGGGTGCTTCAGCACCAGTTCCCGATATATCGCCCAGCGCACGGTACTCATATAGGTTGCCGCGGCCAGATTGGTGCTCTTCGGCTCCAGACCCCAGAGTGCACCGCCCGGCTTGTGGTTCTTTGCTGTATGGCAATGCTCACAGACCGTAAGTAAATTGCTGATCCGATTTGGCCGATACCCTTTCCAGAATCCGATGTGATGCGTATGCAGAATCACGCCATCTTTGACAGATTTACCGCACACCTGACAGGTGTAGTGATCCCTGCTGAACACTGCTTCCCGTTCGGTCTGAAACAGATATTTTAATCCCTGCTGATAGTCCTTCCCTTCTGGGAGCGGCTTACCGTCTGCAATTGCCTGCAGAAGCTGGGTGTCGAACTTTCCCATCTCGAATGTCGCTGAGGTGATCGGCATAACTTTGCAGAACGATTCGAACAGGTTGATCTGGTTCTCCTTGCGATGCCGCAGGGAAGGCGCCATCTCCTGGTTCTTTCTGGACCGGTTGTCAAACCGAGGTTTCCGGTACCGCTTGCGATTCCGTCTTGTACGACGATACTTGCGGCGGTCGTTATGCCGCTCTGTCTCATTGCTCAGCATGTCGTACTGTGCATGGACAAGTTCGTGCTTTTCAGACTTGATGGATACGCCGACATGCTGATAGCCTGTATCACAGGCATACTCAATCGGCTGTGTTTTCCCCTCCTCCCGGTCGGTTAACCGGATCGTGAAAATCGGACGATAGCATTCAATCGCAGCACGTCCGCTCTTCAAGAGCTTTCGTGCTCTGTAGTTTGAAGTCGGCATCAGCTTCTGACCGGTGCTCGATAGTACTGCAACAGACATTCTCTGATGCCTCCTTTCTGCGGCTTAGCCGCTTTCTTTGTGCCCCGTTAAGGGCAGCTTACGCTTTCTGCAGTCGTATAGACCTGCAGCATCTCGCACTTACGATCACGAAGATCGCAGTAACGGTGGTCCACTTCGCCAATGTTGTCCGCTGGTCGAATGCATCTGCTGTACGCCTCCTACTTCTCAGAGGTTTTTAGCAGCAGATCCCAAGAGGTCTGGACTTGTGGAGCATCCAGACGTAGCACAGCAGCAACGTAGTGCTCGAAGCACTTAGGCTAATCAACCAGGCTCGAAAAGCTGTAGTAGCCTTTCCAAGCCCTGTCTATAGTCCGCTAGGACTTAGGCGGGGTAGTTGACGATGGTTCGCTCCTCGTTGGTATGCTGTAATCATAGTATGATTTTCTTCTTCAGGAAAGCTTCCCTATCATGGGAACGCAGCTCCGAAAAGCTAGCAATTCATCAGAGTCTGATTCATCACCGTACGTGCCCTTCAACATGCGCCAGGTGCAGCCATGCAGTATCGGATTTCTGTCTGTACGTCGGCTCCCTCCTTGCTTGACTGCCCCCCAGAAGCACTTCTATTCATCAGGACGGAGTTCTGACCATGCGGTAAAAAAAACTATTCCGATTCAGGCGGAATAGTTTCGTTCCTCATTCTGCAGTTCTGGTTTCCCGGGTCTCCTGAGATAAGGTATTTTCATCAAGCTGACGATAAATCGTCCGGATCATCCAGACAGCAATCGCAAAGGTGACAATATCTGCTGCAGGCATCGAAAACAGAATCCCTTCCAGGCCGAACCACTTCGGCAATAGAATCGGCAGCGTAACTCCGAGCACTACTTCTCTTACCAAAGACAGAGAAGAAGACAGGAATGCTTTGCCAAGTGCCTGAAGATAGATGAACGTTCCCTTATTCAGCGTTGCCAGCGGCAGCAGACACAGATAAATCCGGAACGCTTTCAATGCAAACTCACGGTAGTATTCTGATTCATTTGCAGCTCCGAACAGATTCATGATCTGTCCCGGAAATAGCTCAGCAATCGCAAGGAAGATCAGGCCCGCAATCAGTTCCGTCTTCAGCATAAGACTGAACAGTTTTCTGACCCGTTCATTCTTTCCGGCTCCGGTATTATACGCAGCAATCGGTGCACAGCCCGCTGCTGTTCCGACTGCCACAGAAATCACCACTTGGAAATACTTCATGACAATGCCGATGACTGCCATCGGAATCTGTGTATAGCCAGGCTGTCCGAAGACCGGATCAAGCAGACTGTATTTCTGAATCGTGGAATTCACTGCTGCCATTGCTGCAACTAAGGCAATCTGCGACAGGAAACTGGTAATACCGAGTGCAAGCATCCGGTTATCCATCTTGCGATTCAGAACAAAGCATTCTTTCGTGATCTTCATTGCATTCATATTCCGCAGATACCATACAGATGCAATTACTGTGAGGACCTGACCGGCAACCGTTGCAACCGCCGCTCCCGTCATACCCATGTGGAATCCATAGATCAGCAGCGGATCCAGAATGATATTTGCGATGCAGCCAAGCAGGGTTGCAAACATTGCAAACCGCGGATTTCCATCTGCCCGGATGACAGGGTTCATTGCCTGTCCGAAAACATAGAACGGAATTCCAGCAGAAATCCAGAAGAAATACTCTTCTGCAAATGCAAATGTCTGGTCATTCACCCTTCCCCCGAACATCGTGATCAGCGCATCATCAAACCGGAAATAAACCACCATCAGAACGATACCGATGATAATGGAGAGAATCACGGCATTGCCGACATTCTGTCCTGCTTCTTTTCCTTCCTTGCGGCCGAGCGCCATGGATACCATCGTGCAGCAGCCATCTCCGACCATGACTGCCAGAGCCAGCGCAATGACTGTCAGCGGGAAGACAACCGTATTTGCTGCATTTCCATAAGAGCCAAGCTCAGGTGCATTTGCGATGAAGATCTGGTCTACAATATTGTAAAGCGCACCAACCAGAAGGGAAATCACGCAGGGGACTGCATATTTTTTCATCAGTTTTCCAAGCGGCTGCGTTTCCAGATAAATATTCTCGTTTTCCATAAAAAAAACCTCCTGGAGTGTTCTGCCAAAGGAGAGTTCTGCCAAAGCGCCCGGTTCAGCGCATGACGTATTATCGCACTGCAGATCGAAATATTTCAAGCAGAAATTCTGTAAACTTTCTGTGCTGAAATAGCCAGATTCCTGCATATTTTATCAAGCCAGTTCGGCATCATCCTATATAATAGGAACAATCAGAAAAGAGGTTCATATGTCTCGTATTGTCGTCAAAGTCGGAACCAGCACCCTGACCTATGCCAATGGCAGTCTGAATATCAGACATATCGAGAAACTCGTCAAAGTGCTGAGCGATCTGAAGAATGCCGGAAATGAAATCGTTCTGGTAAGCTCTGGTGCCATCGCCATGGGAATCGGCAAACTCGGACTTGCTCAGCGTCCGAAAGACATGGCTGGCAAGCAGGCTGCTGCCGCTGTCGGGCAGTGTGAACTCATGTATACCTACGATCGCCTGTTTGAAGCATACAATCATATCGTAGCCCAGGTCCTTCTGACTGGCGAAGATCTCAATGAAGCATCCAGACGGAAGAACTTCGAGAATACGATGAACCGCCTTTTGCAGATGTCAGCTATGCCGATTCTGAATGAAAATGATACGATGGCAACCGATGAGATTTCCAGCATCGGCGACAATGACTCGCTGGCTGCACTTGTATCCATTGCCATTCATGCAGATCTCCTGATTCTGATGTCTGATATTGACGGTCTTTATGACAGCAATCCCCGGGTCAACCCGGATGCGAAGCTGATCCCGGTCGTTTTGGAGATCACGGATGAAATCCGCAGCATCGCCGGCGGAGCCGGTACTCCCAGCGGAACCGGAGGTATGCTGACAAAACTCCATGCAGCCGAACTGTGCATGGATCATGGCATTGATATGGTCATCCTGAACGGGGCATTCCCTGATCTTCTGTATGATGCCATTGAACACAGAAATGCGGGCACTAGATTTCCAGGAAGGAAGGACCTATGACAACGGAACAAATCCTGCAGAATGCCCTGATCGAAAAGCAGAAACCAGTCCCCTCTGAAAGCCAGCTGGACCAGGCACTTTTGCGGATGGCAGATTGCCTGATTGAAGACCAGAGAGAGATTCTGAAAGCAAATGAAGAAGACATTGCTGCTTATGGAGAAAGGCTAGGTCCAATAAAGACCGATCGCCTGAGGCTGAACCCGGAACGGATTTCCGATATGGCAGAGGGACTGCGCCATGTTGCCGGGCTCCCATGCCCGTTCGGTGAAATTCTGGAAGAAAGAACTCTGGAAAATGGCCTTCATCTGAAGAAAGTGCGCGTCCCGATAGGAGTTGTCGCAGTCATCTATGAATCCCGCCCGAATGTGACAAGTGATTCTGCCGGGCTGCTGCTGAAGAGCGGAAATGTGGCAGTGCTTCGCTCCGGGAAGGAATCCTGGCATACCTCTGATATCATCATCCATTCCATGCAGAAGGCGCTGAAGGAAACCGGCATTCCGGAAAACCGGATCCAGCTGATTCAGGATTGCACACATGAAAGCGCAAGAGAGCTGATGAAGGCAGGGGGGAAGATCGATCTCTTGATACCAAGAGGCGGAAAGAATCTGATTCAGACCTGTATCAGAGAGTCCACAGTACCGGTTATTGAAACAGGAACCGGAATCTGCCATATCTTCGTTGACGAAGATGCCGATCAAAAGCAGGCACTGAACATCATCGAGAATGCAAAATGCAGCAGGCCTTCTGTCTGCAATGCAGAGGAAGTCCTGCTGGTTCACGAATCAATTGCATCAGAATTTCTGCCGAAGCTGAAAGAACGTCTGGTCGATCAGCGCATGGCACGCAAAGAAGTCCCGGTAGAACTCCGGCTGGATGAAACAGCAGCAGGAATTATTCCCGGAACCCCCGCCGGCCCGGATGATTTTGATACAGAATTCCTGGATTATATTCTTGCAGTCCATGTTGTGAAAAATATCGAAGAAGCAATTGCCCATATCTGCAGACATTCAACCCACCATAGTGAATCGATTCTGACAGAAAATCAGGAACACATTCAGAAGTTCCTGGATCAGGTTGACAGTGCCTGCGTCTATGCTAACGCAAGCACCCGATTCACTGACGGAGGCATCTTCGGACTCGGATGTGAAATCGGAATCTCAACGCAGAAACTGCATGCAAGAGGTCCGATGGGATTGAAAGAATTATGTACCTGGAAATATGAACTGATCGGAGAGGGACAGATCCGTGATTAAGGATTCTGTCTCTTTTTCTCCGCTTCTTTCATCATGAAGATCACGGTCCAGATAATACTCATGCCAAGCGCAATCGCCACGGCAAACTCTGCCATGAAATAAAACTGCTGCGAAGCAAGGGCTGAATCCCCCTGCACTGCCGCAAGCATCCCATAGTACAGATAAGAACCCGGAACCAGCGGAACTGCCGCCGGAATCACAAACAGGGTTGCCGGCACATGCCGGATCCGGGCAAGAATTTCTGCATAGGCAGCTGCAAATGCGGAAGCAGCAAGACATGGCATGAAGATTCCGTTCTTTTTGAGCAGAAGATAAATCGCCCAGGTCATAAGACCGCCGAGAGCTGCTTCAAAAAGCAGTTCCTTTCTCAGATGAAACATTGCTGCAAAGCCAAGCGACCCGAAGAAGGCCGCAGTCAGCTGAATAACAATCAGATTCATCTGCTCACCTCCCTGCCGCCAAGATTGCCAGCATGAAGCCCGCTGCAATCGCAGCAGCCCGGACAAGGCTCTCCGTCAGTCTCAGGGTGCCGCTGATCGTATCTCCGACCAGCACATCGCGGATCGAATTGGTCATCGGAATTCCCGGAATCAGCAGCATGATGTCCCCGATCATAATCAGATCGGCATTCAGTACCGGATTGATCCTCGACAGAATGCTGACGCATAATCCGGTCAGGAAGCTTGCCAGAAGATTGAATGTGACTGCATTGGGACAATGCGGTTCCAGATGGTCTGAAAGACTCTGAACAAAGAGACCCATGACTCCAGCAGTCAAGCCATCCAGCATACTGCCTCCGAAGAAAACCGCAAATCCGCCCGCCCCCAGGAAACTTCCGGCATAGCTCCAGCTGTGCTTTTTCGGTTCCGATGCGATTTTCATGATCTTATCCTGCAGTTCTCTGCTGGAACAAGGTTTTCTGCAGAAATCCCGGCTCAGCTGATTCATCTCTTCCAGTCTCTGGAAATCATTCGTCCCGCTGACCAGAACTCTTCTGGTCTCGGTGTATTCTTTTTCTTCCGGGTCTTCCATCGTCACGACGATACTGCTCGTGATGACAAACACATTCATTTTCACTGCTCCCGAAGCAATTCCCATGCGGGTAATCGTATCTTCCACTCGCTTGACTTCGGCGCCGCTCGTCAGCATCATCTCGCCAAGATCCAGAACTGCATGCAGCAGTTCCTTCCGCTCTGCTTCATTCTCTTTCATGTTCTACCCCGCGAGCGATTTCTCTGCTCTGCGATCCGTTTCTCTAAGCATCTCAAGAAGGTCTCCGCCCAGTTCATGCCCATCTGCCTTCATAGCCAGAAGGACACCCCCTCCTGCAGGGCCCATGAAGGGAGTCATCAGCCTGAGCCCCTCAGGAAGTGCTTCTCTCAGAGGCTCCAGAAGAACCTCTCCGCTGCAGAACACTCCTCCGGACCACGATACCGGAATCGGATTCCCGAAATTGCCCTTTCTGGCAACTGCTGCCGCAATCTCAGAAAGCTCCGCGGCCGCCTCGTGGTAGATGGAACGGCAGACCGGATCATCTGCTTCCGCCCCTTCGAGAACCATTCTCGACAGCGAAGCAATCCGATCCCTGCTGCCATTCCACTCTTCGATCACTCTGCTCAGCATTTCTTCAGGTTCCTTCAAGCTCAGCCTCTGCATGACGAGATCATACAGCCGCGTCTTTTCTTCTCTGCCATCTGCCTGCTTGGTGAAATGTTCCAGCAATCGGCAGGCAATCCAGTAGCCGCTGCCCTCATCTCCGCCGAACAGATGATGCCAGCCGCCTGCCCGATACTGATTCCCATCCAGATCAATCCCGATTCCGATCGATCCTGTCCCGGCAATCAGATGAATCCCAGGCTTCCCGATCAATGAACCCGCAATCGCATTCTCAGTGTCATTGCCGATCATAAGCTTCTGCACCATAATCGCTTCTCTCATGACCTGATCCACATGCATTTTCTCTTCAGGAATATCTCCATACCCGGCAAGTGCCAGAAAGCAGATGCACCTTCCTTCTCCATGCATCTCTTCTTTTCTGATCCCCGCAACCATCTGCTTCAGCATCTCCGCTGTTTCAGAAAGACCATTCACCAGGTAGTTCGCAGGCGGTCCTTTACGAACCGAAACCATTTTTCCTGCTTCATCTGTCAGCAGGAATGAAGTCTTTGTCCCGCCGCAGTCAATGCCAAGGTAGTATTTCTTTTCCATATTCTTTTAGCATTATACCCTGCAGAAGCAGATTCGCTCTGGTAGGCTTTAATTCTGGAAACAGAAAAAATCCAGAAGACAGCTTCCTGTCTCCTGGAGATTTCAGTTATTTCTGATAATCATCCGGAATATCATTCTCCAGATCCGCTCCATTTGAAGCGATCAGCTTCCGATAATACCAGAAACTCTTTTTTCTGGAACGCTTCCCTGTACCATGACCATAATCATCAGTATCCACATAGATCATGCCATACCGTTTCGTCATCTCTGAAGTACCTGAAGAAACCAGATCAATCGGTCCCCACCACGCATAGCCGAAGACCTTGACTCCATCTTCGATGGCTTCATGGAGCTGTTCTACATGAGCTTTCATATAATCAATCCGATAATCATCAATTATTCTTCCGTCTTCCTGAACTTTATCAACAGCCCCTAAGCCATTCTCAGAGATAAAGATCGGCAGGTGATAACGATCATAGATATGGTTGAGCGTAATGCGGAACCCGATCGGATCAATCGTCCATCCCCATTCTGTTTTCGGGAGGTAAGGATTCTTGATTTCTGATACCAGGGAACCAGAAGGTTCCGGTACTGTCTTTCCCTTATACCGCATGATATAGGTCATGTAATAGCTGATTGTGATGAAGTCGACGCATCCTTCTTTCAGAATTCTGTCATCTTCCGGTTCCTTCTGAATCACAACATTATTATTCTCAAAGAATCTTCTGATCCAGTAGGGATATTCTCCTTTTGCCTGCACATCCGTAAAGAACCAGTTGAAATGATCTTCAAACAGAACCTGCAGTTCATCTTCCGGCTTAGGAGTTTCTGCATAATTTTCAAGCCTGCAGAGCATATTGCCGATCTTTGCCTCAGGATCAATCTCATGGCATTTCTTCACTGCAAGTGCAGAAGCCACAAGCTGGTTATGCGCTGTCTGGAACTTCAGCTGCCATTTTCCTACATACGGATTTCCGGTTCCATCCTCGTGTTCAATCACGCCTGAACATGTAAATGGATTCGTCAGAACATTATTGATTTCATTGAACGTCAGCCAGTATTTCACTTTTCCGCGATATCTTTTGAAGCATGTCTCCGCAAAGCGGACAAAGGCATCGACAGTATGCCTAGACGCAAAGCCGTTGTACTTCTCTGCTAAAGCAAGAGGAGTATCAAAATGGCATAGCGTAACCAGCGGTGTCATCCCCTGACGGATGCATTCATCAAACACATGGTCATAGAACTGAAGTCCTTCTTCGTTCGGCTGAACATCATCGCCATTCGGGAAAATACGCGACCATGAAATGGACATCCGGAAGACATTGAAACCCATGCCGTCTTTCCCCATCATTGCGAGATCCTGCTTATAAGTATGATAGAAATCAATTCCTCTGCGTTTCGGCATTTCCCAGTTTTCAGGATGAGCCTGCATGTCTTCTATCATCTCAGCAGTTACAGCATTATGAGGCAAGCGCTTATCATAAGAACCTTCAGATGCACGTATTTCCTTGGTAATCAGGCGGGCGAAGTCCGAAGTTGCAAGTCCCCTTCCCCCTTCGTTATATGCACCTTCAATCTGATTTGCTGCAGTTGCCCCTCCCCATAGAAATCCTTCCGGAAATGATTTATTCATCTGCTATTCCTCTCTGCTTTATCATTGAGCATTCTGAAAATCGGCATCATCTTTCTTGCCATGCGCAGTTCCGTATTAATCGTCATTACGGTATCCTGGGCGTGAGTAAACAAGAGTGAATAATCGATATTTTCTCCGCTTACCTGAGCCTGAATTGCCTCAGTCTGAGCAATGTGAGCTTTCACAATTTCCTTCTCTGCTTCATCCAGCAGCTTTTCAGCCAGCTCAAAGTCTGTCTTTGCCATCGCCTCGAGAGCTTCATCCACCTTTGCACGCCCATCTCCCGCATGCAGGATTACCTGCATAGCGACAGAATTGATATCAATTTCCTTCTTTTCATTTTCCATAAGCTGAAACAATCTTTCTTATTCCCGTGCAGCAGCTGCCGCCTTTACTGCTTTCTCAGCAGAACGCTTCTCTTCTTTCTCACACTCTGCTTTATCTGCAGCTTTGAAGAATGGATACCAGATCACTGCAGCGATCGCAAAGTTCACACAGACCAGGAGAACATTTCTCCAGTCTCCCCCGCTCATGAAGAAAGCAGATACCGCATTCGGGGCAAAGTTCATATCAAAGTTCACATAGTTGATTGAAGCCCAGCCAAGACGCATCCACAGATAGGCGTTTGCAGGAAGAATCAGTGCAATCAGAACTGTCGGGATAAACATATAGGGATTACCGACTACTGCACCATACTGAAGCGGTTCATTGATGTTGAAAACTGAAGGTACAATAGTTGCTTTGCCAAGGGTGCGGAATTTCTTGGACTTCGCCTTGAGCATGTACAGCGCAAGAGGCAATGTCGCTCCTTGTCCGCCAATGTGGTGATAGCGTGAGAATCCATACGCATAGATGTTCTTCGGCTTGAGACCTTGTGCAACCAGATCCATATTCTCAGCAATAGCCGCCTGAGTGATGGAACGCGTTACCGGAGTGAAAACCCAGCCTGAAATTCCGAAGAAGTAGAAGATGTTCTGCAGGAACACGATCAGGACTACTCCCCAGATCGACTGTGCAAACCCGGTAATCGGCTTCATGAGCCACTGAACAAGTGTGAAAAGATCAACATTCAGAGCATAAGTGATGATGTATCCGACAAAGAGGCTGAGAATAATTGCAATGATATTGTCAAACCAGTTCTTGACGAAGTCCGGAATCACACTATCCTCCTTGAAGAAGGAGAACTTGATCATTGCCTTGTAGATCGCGCCAACTATTACACCAACCACCATCGCAGTGAACATGCCTCCGGCACCGAACTTGCTCATATTGACTAATGAGCCGCCGTCAACCGCCGTGAAATTCATGCACATCATATAAGTGCCCACGCCAGTGAAACCTGCAATCAGAGCACGGTCTTTCTTATTCTCTTTTACCAGGACGTTGTAAGGAATAATAAACGTCACAAACAGACCAATCAGTCCGAACGAATACGTAGAGATAGGTGACAGATCCGGCAGCGATGGAATAAACCTGCGGAGAATTGACCAAAGCGATGGTATTGTAGACACCATGGAAAATGGTACGATATAGAGAATTGCATCAGCGATAATTCCGAACCAGTACATGCTCGTGATCTTATTGATCACTGGAACCAGATGGTTCTGGATCCATTCCTGCATCTTTTTCACAATTGATTTCCCCCTATTCTATTACTTCTGGTGATTCTGATAAAGCGTTAAAGCATCTTCCAAAATGCCTTCTCCATCTAGCTCGGCATACTTATCCGGATCAATGGATGCGACAACTGTGCCTCTATCCTTCAGCAATTCCTGATACTGAGGAACTTCTGAAGCAAAATGCGGGCCAAGCATCAGAACATCGATTTTCTCGGAATAATCCGGGACTGCAGACTTGGATACTGCATGTACTGAGACATCCAGTCCTTTCTGCTTGGCAATTTTTCGCATGCTGGCAGCCATGAAGCCGGAAGAGGCTCCGATACCGCATGCAAGCAGAATATTGATCATTTTTTTCTCCCTTCGCTTTACGCATCTTCAATATAGCTGATCCTTCATTTCAGCCCTACCTGACTTTTTTCCTTCACCTAGGAAAACCGTCTGTCTTTCCGCCAATGCGGAAATTTTCCTGGTTTATCATGCTCGCAGTCAAACCTATGATTCAGATATAATAAACAAGGAATTCAGTTATGACCGACAAAAAAGAAAATCTGCTGCATCTCCTTGCAGAAGCCTCCGGGGCAGTATCAGGACCCGCATTGGCTCAGCGGCTTGGTGTGAGCGAGAGATCAATCCGCAACTATATCAGACTCATCAATAACGATGGTATCTACCAGATTAGAGCAGATCGGAATGGGTACCGTCTTGTTCAGAAACCATCCTCTGTTCAATCTTCTGATCATAACGAACTTCAGGAACGAACCTACCACGTTCTCTCTGAATTGCTCAGCAAGTCAGAAGGCGTATCAGCATTTGATGCGGCAGATGAACTGAGCGTAAGTGAAAGTACCATCATGAATCAGGTTATTCCTGAAATCCGCTCAATCGTAAAAGATTTCAATATCAGAATAGAATCAAAGAATTATGTCTACCATCTGTCAGGATCAGAGCGTGACAAGCGAAAACTCATCGGCCATCTCGTATCGAATAACAGCTATGGATTCTTCTCTTCATCCGAAACACTGCAGAAGCTCTTTCCGGAATTTGATGTCAAAGATGTGCTGCACGGTCTCTATAACATCACTCAGCAATCCGGCCTGTTTCTGAACAATTATGCTCTGAATAATCTTCTGATCCACCTGATGGTGATTTTGCTCCGCCTGAAGTCTGAAGACACCCTGCCTGCCGCGGATCCCTCTGAAACTCTGAGCGCTTTCCTGGAAGAGTTTGTTCAGAAAGATGAGATTCTTAAAGCAGCAAATCAGATTTCACTCTACTTCATTGAGAATTACGGAGTAACTATTCCTGAAGAGGACTTCCGTCAGATTGTTTTTCTGATTGCTCTCTCCATCGACCACGGTCAGAGCGACCTTAAACAAGTTATGGAAAAAGAGTTCACAGATTCTGTTTTCGATTTACTGAAGAAGCTCCGCGCTCGATATGATACTCCTGAATTTTCTAAGGAATTCGCCATGCAGTTTTCCCTGCACATGTACCAAGCAAGGCAGCGTTCCGCTTATCATATCTCCTATCCAAACCCGATCGGAACACAGATAAAAAAAGACTACGCACTGGTATATGATATGGCAGTTTATTTTTCACACCAGTTTTCTCTGATGTACGATGCAGATCTTTCAGAGGATGAGATAGCCTTTATTGCATTTCATATCGGCGCCTATCTGGAAAATAATCACAGAGATTTATCCGGAATATCATGCATCATAGTCGTCGAGAATTATCATAGCTTCTCCGCCCAGATGGTCTCCACGATCCGCTCCATCTACAATTCTGAGATTTCTTCACTGAATGTCTATCCGCTTGATCGATATCTGTTTCTGAAGCCTGAAGCCCAATTGCTTATTACAACCATTAGAATACCTGTTTCTCATCCGCATCAGCTTCTCGTCGATCCGATTCTGACAAAGCAGAATATTATAGATATCTGGTCAGAGCTTCAGAAGATCCAGGATGAAAAGAGGAAAGGAGAGTCCATTCAATTCCTCAAATCTCTCCTTCATCCATCTCTATTCTTCCGGAACATTCCATTTTGTAACAAGCAGGAATGCATTGAATTTCTCGGCAGAAAGTGTGAAGAGGAAGGCTACATCAATGCTGCATTCATTCAGGATGTGCTTCTGAGAGAATCTGTATCATCTACTGCTTTCACTGACTGTCTGGCAGTTCCTCATACCATCTCACAGAATGCTGATCGTTCTTTTATCTGCGTTGTTCATGACGACAGTCCGATTCCCTGGGGGAAAAAGAATGTGAACTTCGTACTCATGATCGGTATTACTGCAGAAGATATGAAATACTTCAAAAATAGTTTTGAAATCATCATTGACCGCTTTTACTCCACAGAATCAGCAGAAATGCTTCTGAAGACAGATACATTTGAAGAATTTGTAGGCAAATTGACGGAAGAAGGATACTAGCCATTCCCCTTCGGCAGACATTCTGCCCTATTTCAACGCAGAGAAGCGGCAGAATTTCTCCCGCTAATACCCTTATCTATCTTTTTCATCTATTCAGATTATTTCTGGGTGCCATTTAATCCATGTCACTCTATCAGGTGTTTTTCCCTCCAGATCGCGTAGAGAACAATATTGATTCATCGGAAAAATGTCCTTTCTCACCAGTTCAGATCGTTATGTACCAGCAGCTGAAGAAATCCTTCAGCTGCGTCTTTCTTATGCATGCAAGGGAAGCTTTTGCAGTAGTATAAAGTAAAGCATGTTCCGGGGCAGCAGAATACTCGCAGAAACTGCTGATTTTCCTGATGAACACAGAAACAAAGCTGGAACTGAGGGGGCAGCTTATGAATAGTCCGTATTATGTAGTCCTGTATCTTGCCTGTGAAGCACTCTGCCTGACTTTTGTGCTGGTGATGGCAGGCAAGATGAATACCGATATCGGATCAGCAGGCGAAGTGCAGCTATTCCGCCGTCTTTCCCTGTGCTCGGTGCTGGAAGCCGCATCTGAATCATTCTGGATGCTGTCAAAATCTCTGATTCCCGGCATGTCTCATGCTCTTCTATCTGCCTCGTGCCTGGGAGATCTTCTGTCTACCGGATATATCGTCAGTTCATGGTACCTGTTTCTGGATTACAAGATCACTCCGCGAGATCATCTTCTGAAGAGATCCAGATGGATGTCTTTCGGGCGCGTGCTGCCGATTCTGGTTCTGAGTGTCGTCGATTGTTCTTCGCTGATTACTCACCAGGTCTTCTACGTGACAGAAAGCGGAGCTTATGTGCGCGGGGAATGGTATCCTGTACATGCATTTCTCTGCTTTTTCTATTTTGCCCTGGTAGTAAAGCTGCTTTCAGAAGGTATGAAATACAGCACGATCAACCGTCAGGAATGGCGTCTCTATCTGCAGTTCTCCCTTCTGCTTGTTGCCGGAGGAATTCTCCAGATCCTGGCCGGATATGTTCCATTTACCTTGCTGTTCTTCACCTTCGGCATGTTCATGATCTTCTCGAGTCTACAGAGCAGGCAGATCGATACCGATGCGCTGACAAAGCTGAACAATCATACGAGAGGCTTTGCATGGATTCACGATCATATCCCTGATGCAGATCAGAAACCATTCTATCTGTTCATGGCGGATATTGACGGATTCAAGAAAATCAATGACAGCTATGGGCACATTCAGGGCGATGAAGCAATCATTCTCACTGCCGAGACACTGAAAAAGCTGTCTGAATCATATCCTTCTCTTTTTCTTTCCAGATTCGGCGGTGATGAATTTCTTTTCGGTGTCATGTGCGAAGAAGCCCAGCCTCATGTTCTGATTCAGAAGTTCTCTTCCTTGCTGTCGCAGGCACTTGATCATTCTTGCCTACCGTTTAGATTCAGCATGAGTGTCGGCTATACCAGGGCGGATCAGACTGATGCCACAGAGCGGGAACTGATTGCAGAAGCAGACAGAGCGCTTTATCTGCAGAAGAGCAGAATCTACCATGGTTCTGATCCTCTGCAGAATACCGTCTCCGCTAAGAGCATTCCTGTTCCTCCGATTCCAGAACCAAGCGCTGTGATCAGCAGTGAGGATCTGGAACAATATATTCTTTCCCATCTCGACGAAGCGCTTGAAAAGAACTGGATCATTCCCTATTTTCAGCCGCTTGTGCGCACCATCACTGAGCATTATTCCGGGGCAGAAGCACTTGCCCGCTGGATCGATCCGGTATACGGGAATATCATGCCGGGAATCTTTGTCCCGATTCTCGAAAAAGCCGGCATGATCTATAAGATTGACTGCAGCATGATCGAATCAGTACTGAAAGCTCAGAGAATGCGCCTCGATGCCGGGCTGCCGGTTTCAACAGTCTCCATCAACCTTTCCCGCCAGGACTTTGAAAAACAGGATATGATTTCCTTCCTCAGAGAGCAGACCAGCAGATATCGCATTTCGAAAGACCTGATTGCTCTGGAGCTGACCGAAAGCCTCCTGGTTCAGAGCAAAGAGAAAATGACTTCGATCGTGAAAGAGCTGCATGACGATGGCTTTCAGATCTGGATGGATGACTTCGGCAGCGGCTATTCTTCCCTGATATTTCTGAATGACTATCAGCTGGATCTGATCAAGTTCGATATGGGATTTCTCAGATCATTTTCTCGTACTTCCCGGGAAATCATGCGCAGCACGGTCAACATGGCAAAAAATCTCGGCATCCGCACGCTGGCAGAAGGTGCAGAAACAGAAGAACAGGTTTCCTTTCTGAAAGAAATCGGGTGTGATCTGATCCAGGGGTACTATTATGCCAAGCCGCTTCCTACCCAGCAGCTTCAGAACTACCTGGAACATAGCGGCAGGCCCTTTGAATCAATTGAATGGAAGCAGTTCTACGATGAAGCAGATACCTGCGTGATCAACAGCGACACTCCCCGTGCAGTCATGGAATATGACATTCCTGACGACCATATTCATTACCTGTTCATCAATCAGAAACAAAAAGAAGAACTCCAGACCCTCGGCCGTTCCCAGATCAGTGAATCAGAATTCGTCCTGAATAACAGAAACACACCGATGCATGCAAAAATGATGGAATTTTACCGCCAGGCAATCGAAACCAGCGAACAAGTCACCTCCTATGTCTCTGACAACTCCTGCTTCTTACGCCTGAATGGCAGAATCGTTGCCAGAAAAGGGGATCGCTGCATTATTCTGCTCTCCATGGTGAATGTCACAAGAGACCGTCTGAACAATACTGGCGAAGTGCTGAATAAGTCTCTTTCTGATATTTCGCTTCTGTTCGATGATGTCCACGTGCTCAATCCAGCGAGGAATACCGCAGATTATCTGATCAACAATATGAATATCGGCCGCGGCTACAACAATCATGATGACCTCAGGCAGGGCTTGAATTTCTTCGGAAAGAACCTGGTCCACCCGGAAGATCAGAAACGCTACGAGGCATTTGCTGATCCGGATACGATGGTGAAACGAATTCAGCAGGCAGAAGGAGGAATTCTTCGCGATTTCTTCCGGGTTCTGCTTCCGGACAATCACGGACAGAACAAGTACATGTGGAAAGAGTTTGATCTCCTGCTGATCCCCGGTTCTGATGATGAGAAAGTTCTCTCCTGCATCAAGAGCATTGAGCCTACTGCCGGCGGCCTGGTTCTTCAGGAAAACTACGAACCCGAGAAACAGCCAGCCTGATTCATGAATCACTGATATCCGAAAAGATCCCGGATGCCATCCAGCACCCGGGATCTTCTATATGATGATTCAATCTTACTGATTAACTTCGGAATACTTTCTGCGTTCCGGAGAAAGATTATCACAGTAATACCGTACTGTCAGATCTGCAGAATCCGAATCATTCAGATACTGATCTCCCTCCAGCATGGCATCACGCACTGCATTGACAGCAGTCTGGATATTATCCGCACAAGGTTCTGCTTCATTCAGAAGATCCCCTGCATTGATCTCAATGTACAGCCAGCCTTTTCCGTTTGCTTCCCATTTCTTTCCATTAATCAGACCCAGATACTCTTCTTCCCTCTTATAAACAGGCTTCTTAGGCTCCGGTTCTTCTTCTGCGACTGCCACTTCAGAAACCACGGGTTCAGCTTCCTTCAGTTCTTCTTCAGCAAGCTCTTCTGCTGCTTCTTCAGTTTCAACTACTGCCTCTTCTTCAAGCAGCTCTCTATGTCTGACGTTCCTTACTTCGGTACGGTAATTCTTTCTCCAGGCGTTTGTTCTCATGTCTTTCCTCACTGATTACGCGACTATTATACCTTGCCTGACTGCTGATTTCTATGCCGGGAGGACTCATGCCTCAGAAGATATATGCATGCATGATACAGAAAAAAGACCTGTGCTTTTACGCACAGATCCTAAAGAGAATTCAGTTCTGCGAAGCAGAATCCGTTTCCGGTTTCTCCGCCGGCTTCTTCATCAGCAGCGACAGAATCACACCCGTGACAAGAGCCCCGGCGATAATTGCCAGAGAATACATCCCCTTTCCAGTCACGACTGGAAGAACAATGAATCCGCCATGAGGAACCGGGCACTCGACTTTGCCAGCTAATGCGATCAATGCACCGACAATGCTGCCGCAGATCGAAGCAGGATAGACCGCCTTCGGATGAGCAATGGCAAACGGAATCGTTCCTTCGGTGATACCCATGACACCCATGATTCCAGCTGCTTTTGCGTTATCTTTCTCTTCCTGAGAGAACTTATGCTTTGCAAATACAGTTCCCAGGAATACGCCGATCGGAGGAATCGAAACAAGCACACGGAAGATGCCATTCGGCCAGTAGACACCATCATTGATCAATGCCAGAGTGAACATGGACACCGCCTTGGTAACAGGACCGCCGAAGTCAATTTCTGCAAAGACACCCATGAACATTGCCAGACCGATTGCACTCGTGGTGCTCAGGTTGTTCATATAGCTGAGCAGCGCATTAACCAGAGCAGAAATCGGATAGCCAAGTACGAAGTAATACAGTGTGCCGACTGCAAGAACGGTGAGAACCGGAATGATGATGATCGGCATGACTGCCTTGATTGCCTTCGGAACATTCCAGCCTTTCATCCATTTCACGATATAGCCAGCAATCAGTGCAAGCACCAGAGCCCCGAGGAATCCGGACTTCACATCGACCCCATTGATGCTGATGGTATTATTTGCCAGATAGCCCAGAACGAATCCAGGTGTCAGACCCGGCTTGCCTGCCATGGAATAGCAGATATATGCCGCAAAGACCGGAATCATCATAGCAAGACCATCTTTGCCTAATACATTCAGGAACTGCATGAATGCATTTGCCGGGACAAGTCCTTTTTCAGTCTGCTCTGCACCAAGCAGAGATACTGCCAGAATCACGCCGCCTGCAACCACGACAGGCATCATGTACGAAACGCCGCTTAACAGATACTTCTGAATATCTTTAAAAAACTTTTTCATAGCTCCCCCTTACTGCTACTTTCCTTCTGCCAGGCTGACTGCTCTGTCGATCAGTCCTGCTGTATTGGAAATTGCTTCATTCACATCGGTATTGATAACTTTCTTTCCTTCAAAGCGATCTTCGCCTTCAATGGTGATGCTGACTGCCAGAATGACCACATCAGCGCTTTCAACATCTTCCTCAGTCAGCTCATTCTCAATTCCGAGCCCGCCCTGAGTCTCGATCTTGTAATCAATCCCTCTCTTCTTGCATTCCTTTTCCAGGCATTCCTGCGCCATATAGGTATGCGCAATCCCGGTCGGGCATGCCGTAACACCGATAATCTTCATTATTCTTCTCCTTCGATCGACTGATCAATTTCATTCAGGAGTTCGAATGCCTGCTCCTGATCTGCTTTTCTCAATGCTTCCCGGAAATCGTCATGAATCAGATTCCGGCTGATCTGAGACAGAATTCTCAGGTGCAGATTGCCTGCTTCTTTCGATTCCGGAACTCCGATCATGAAGATCATGTCCGGCAGATCTTTCTGCCGCTCATCCCATACGATTCCATGCTTCAATCTCACAAATACGATGAACGCTTCGCTGACTGCCGCACATCTTCCATGAGGAATTGCAACACCGAACCCGACTGCAGTAGGCATCGTCTCTTCCCGTTTTCTGATCTCTTCGGCAAATGCCTCTCTGTCATTGATCAGATTCAGTTTTTCCAGCTGATCAAAGCACAGGTTCAGAACTTCGTCCTTCGATTTCAGATCGCAGTCTGTAAATATCAAGTCTTTTCTAATCATGTAAGCTTCCCTTATATATTTCCCGAACCACTTCGTCCAGAGAATCAGCCGCAGCAAGCTTCTGAACATTGCTCTTGTTCATAACAAGCTCAGAGACTGCATTGATAATCTGCCTGGAACGTTTGATATCTTTCTCGGAGAGCGCAAGGAACACAACCACATTGACTCTGTAATTCGTCCATCTGATTGCTTTCCTGCTGACCCATACCGCAAGCGCCGTCTGGTTCACATACTTGACTGCACCATGCGGAATC
The DNA here is from genome assembly GCF_900290205.1 of Anaerolactibacter massiliensis. NCBI lineage: Bacteria > Bacillati > Bacillota > Erysipelotrichia > Erysipelotrichales > Erysipelotrichaceae > Anaerolactibacter > Anaerolactibacter massiliensis. The sequence continues at coordinate 1,895,985 of NZ_OLMH01000002.1, forward strand.
GCACCGCCATAAGGCGTATCCGTACCGCCATTTGCTTCGCGCGCAAGCAAGGCAGAACGAAACTCCTTCTCTGTATAGCCACGTGATTCAAGGTCCGTGCACACCCGGTCAATCACCTCTTCCCTGGTGCACTCTTCTCTGCTGAAATAGATGTTATCCACCGGGAGAAATTCTCTGAACAGATTCCCGTTCTTCTCTGACTCTCCCTCCGTATTCTTCACACTCTCATAAATCCGCTGAATTTTCCTGAGATCCTCTTCTGAAACCAGCATCGAGACTTTGACTACCGGAATGCTCAGCCGCGGGATATCAACCGTTGTGACTACAAATGAGAATTCCGACAGATCATACTGTTTTGCCTTGTCAATGGAGGAAACCTCAATAATATCAAGCTTCGGAAGCACTCCTTCTATCCGGTTGGCAATAATATTCGAAGCAACCACCCCATTCGGGCAGACAATCAGAATTCTTCTGCTGATCCGCTTTTCCTCGACTGCATTCTGGAAATACAGCATCAGGAATCCGACTTCATCATCACTGATCTTCCGGAATCTGGAATCCGCAATGTTCTCAACCGCAAGCCAGGTCAGATTAAACATATTTCTGAACTCGCTCTTGATATCCTCTATCATGGGATTCACAATCCGGATTCCATGTTCCAGCCTGAACAGCAGCGGTCCGATATGATTCAGCAGGCTTTCTCTCAGCTCCTCGTCATCCGATAAGCTGATCGAGAGAATTTTCTCCATGCTCTGAATCAGCTGATCTGCAATTTCAAAGACATCCTTATTCACAACGGTTGTAGACTTGGAGAATCTGACCTTATTTGCGCTCAGAATAATTGAAAGAGTAATCACATCATCTGTGCTGTACTGGAACGTTTTCCCGAAACGGTCTCTTTCCATGCGCAGAAGATCGCTCGCCACGAAGTAATTCGTCATTTCCATGACCTTTGATGCATTGAATTCCTTCTGCCCGATCAGCACATGATGACCTTTCTCAATTCTCCATGTCAGCGCCAGGATTGAAGCAAACAGGTTTTCTTTGTAATAGTAAGCCTCCTCTGCCAGCCGGTATTTATGAAACGAATCGATCAGGTTCCTGCATACCAGCAAAGTCTTCTCATCATAGAAGTCAGCCAGAAATTTCGATTCCGCAAGCGCTTCAAATCCGATGTTCTCTCTTCCGATCAGATACCTGTTAAACTCTGACAGAGATTTGAACCACTGTTCATTCGTCCCGGCAAATCTCGTCCCGACATCACTGCTTTCAATGGCGATCATGTCCGGCCCTCGGAACATCTCCCGGATCACTTTCACATCATTGACCACCGACGAAACAGAGACATAATACCGATCTGCAATTTCCTGATAGGTTATCTTCTTTTCGTCGATCAGCAGAATCCTGATCAGATCCAGTCTTCGTCTTTCAGCAGTAATCTGTTCTTCTTCAGAATCATTTTCCGAAAAATCATCTCTGACCAGTTTTACTCCGACACCAGACTTCTTGCTGAGAATCAGACCATTCTTCTCCAGTTCATCCAGGTCATTATGAACGGTTCTCACAGAGTAATTGACCTTTGCTGCAATCTCGCTCACGGTCAGATATCCATCTGCATTCTCAAGAATCTTTCTGATTTGTTTCCGCCGTTCATCAACCTTCATAAATGACCAGATTTCTAATCAAGCTGCTCTTCGAATTCTTTCAGGGACTTTCTCATGCTGTCCAGATTTCCGGCCTTGATGTCTTCCTTCCGGAAAATTCCGCCAGCGCTTCCTACATACTGATATCCGGACTCAAATGCTTCTCTTACGTTGTTCTTATTGATACCGCCGACTGCCATCAGCTTCAGGTTTCCCATCGGCTCGCACAGCTTCTTAGCATAGCTTAAGCTCAGCTCATTTGCAGGGAAGATCTTCACGATATCAGCGCCATTGTCAAACAATTCGCCGACTTCTGAAGGGGTGAACCCTGCCGGTACAGACACCATGTTATGCTCTTTGCAGAAATCGAGCATTTCTTTGCTCATCATCCTCGGAGATAATGCAAACACAGCACCTGCAGCCTGAACCTGCTTCAGTTCATCCAGATACTGCACCGTTCCAGCTCCTACATTCAGGCGATCGCCATACTCTGCAGCAATCTTGCGGATGGTTTCCACTGCTCCTTCTGTATTCATGGTAATTTCCATGTTGCGTACATACTTCGCATTCAGAAGAACTTCTGCAACTCCTCTGACCTGCTCATAAGTATATCCGCGGAGAATCATTGTTACTTTGCTTAATTCCACCATCTGGTTTACCTCCCATGTACAATCTACTTTGCAGCAAGAAAGGAAACCATCCTAAAAGATTGCAACAATTCCCGTTGCAACAATTGCAGGAATTCAAAAAATATGACCTGGATATCATTCGTGCAGTTCTGAACCTGTGAATCAAACAAGATCTCTATGAGGATCAAGTCCATGTATTTTAGTCACAATTTCAGATTCTTTAAGTCCGGTCAGTCATTGATGATTCCTATATCAGGAAATTTCAGAAATAGCAGCAGAGATCACTCAGAATACGTGATTTCAATATCTCATGCATGCATATACGTGATCAGTGAGTTCATTTCCATTGATTCAGTCCCTCAAAGCGATCAGCAGAAATGCATGCAGACAAAAGGGCTGGCAGATTGCCAGCCCGACGATAATTGTCTCAATGAATCAGTTCTGCATGAATTGCTATACGGAAGCACTGATTCTGTTTTCTCAGCGGAATACCACAAATGTATTAGCTACCGACATCACTGTAATCAGAATTCCGTTCAGGAATGCCGCAGTCCAGACATTGCCTGTCTTCTTATAGAGTGCTCTTGAGATCACAGCAGCAACTGCCAGTGTAGGAACCATAGCGATAATCATGATTCCGGATAATGCAGCATCCGGATAGAAAGCAGTTCCGGTCGCAAATAGCGTCCCATACTGAATAGCCACCCATAATGCAGGTCCGCCAGCATTCATCAGCACAGCGGTCACATAGCCTTTCCATCCTTGAAGATTCTCTTTATTCGTATTCACGGTAATGCTGATGGTAGACATCAGATAGTACAGCAGGAAGCTTGGAATATACCGGATCATTGCCGGCAGATACGATGCATCAAATGTCTTGAACGCAAATGTCCAGATTCGGAAGTCTGTCTTGAAGACTGCATCTACCAGAAACAGTACTGCATAGCCTGCAATCACCGCCAGCAATCCAGCACACAATCCAGCAAGAATGGTCTTCGGTTTCCATACGATACCATAGTCTTTCCAAGTATAACCCTGCTTTGCCAGCATGAACGTATATACCAGGCTCAGAACCACTGCACAGATCAGTCCGCTTGCCACAGTCCAGTAGACAATGGAATTCAGACCGACCGCTGTCCAGAACTGATTATTGCTGTACATCGTAGTTCTGCATACGACTGCAAGCAGGCAGCTGAATAGAACTGCGCATCCTGCGCCGATTCGGGTATTCTTTTCCTTATTCCGGAATAATGCAATCACTCCAGCAGCAGCCGACGCAATGGCCAGCCAGAAGAGCACCAGCACACTTCCAGTACCAGGCTGCCCGTTCACAAGTCCATAGAAGAAGATGGACGGAAGCAGTGATGCAATGATCAGAACGATGACTGACGCCGCTCTGGAACTTCCTTTCTCAGCAGGGGACACTGCAAGTTCGCCAGTAGCAGCTGCTGAGAATACCGGAATCTCCGTAAACAGTTCTCCGAAAGCGATCAGCAGAATCACAAATCCGATCAGTGCGATGCACTCACATGCTTCTTTCCACTGCCAGATCTGACTGTCAGCTGAAATATCCTTCAGCTGGCTGCTGTAGTCTGCAAATGCAGTCATGAAGAAGCTGATCGCATCTGCTGTTGTTGTCTTGGAAAAGTGGTTCCATGGATGCGTCTGTGCAGGTTCATAAACTATCCGATTCCCGCCATCTGCCGTTTCATACCAGGTTCCCGGAGTTCCTGGCTCTGAAAGCTCCAGGAATGTCTCACCATCAGAAGTTGAAACGAAGTCTTTCTTTCTGACCGTTCCTTCCTCTTCCCCTGCATTGAAGAAGAACTCATCATACTGCGCAGCAACCTTTCCCATATATCTGCCGCCGCCCAGTGCGTCTGCAGTCGCCGCATCAATATTCAGAATCGAACTGTAGCTGAAGTCAGAGCCTTCTGTAAGACCTGCAAAAACTTTTCGAACTCCTGTCTCTGCATACTGACTTTCATCCATTGCAAGCGCCATCGTCGTAGAGAAACCGCCCATGGAATGACCTTCAATTCCGATGATTCCATTTCCATCGGAATCTTTCAGCACATACGGCTGCTCATACATATACTGCACTGCATCATTCATGGAATTCAGCCAGAAAGGCAGCCATACTCCGAAGAACGAGGCATCGCTGTAATTCTCTTCTGACAGATTTGAATGACCATGATCATACTGGTCCAGCGCCAGGACAACAAAGCCTCTTCTGGACAGTTCAATTGCATTGGCATCCTGCATTTCACAGGAATTCAGATAGCCATGCGTTACAATGATCGTAGGTGCCGGATTGTCTTCAGATACATCCTTCGGCATGTACAGAAGTCCGCTCAGTTCTCCATGTCCGCCATCAAAGCGGATCCGGCTCACCTTTACGGAGCCCATTCCGGAGTTGAACAGACTTGCAAAAATACTTCCGGCCAGCGTTAAAACAATTCCGATGCAGAAAAGCTTCTTCAGGTGCTGTTTGATTTTCATGAATTTTCCCCTTCTAGCAATTATTAGAAACCTGCAAGCATGAATCTCTGACCTCATTATAGTCTAATCTTGTATACATGGAACAGGAAATGGACTAGTTTTTTTCTTCACAACATTCTCTCTTTTAAGAGACCCTCAGAAATCATCAGGCCGGAAGGTATCATCGCATGATGAAATCGATATTTAACAAGAAACCAGGAAATGAATAGAATAGACGTTATCGTCTGAAAGGGGAATCTCATGAAGAAGGCAATGACAGAAGGAAACATCTGGAAACAGCTGTTGGGATTCACGCTTCCGCTGTTATTAGGAAACCTATTCCAGCAGACTTACAACCTGGCAGATTCTGCTATTGTCGGTCAGACATTAGGGGCCAATGCTTTGGCAGCAGTAGGGTCTTCCTCTTCGGTTCAGTTCATGGTTCTCGGCTTCTGCCAGGGTTGTGCTGCCGGCTTTGCGATACCGGTCGCATCGTCCTTCGGAGCTGGCAATGAAAAGAAAATGCGCCAGTATGTATTTCTTGGCGCAATTCTGACTGCTGTCATTGCTCTGATTCTGACTCTGACGACCTGTCTTCTGAATACGGAGATTGTTCATCTGCTGCAGACACCTGCAGAGATTGCTGAAGATGCAGAAACCTATCTCTTCATCATCTTCCTCGGAATTCCCTGCACACTTCTCTACAACTATCTTTCTGCAATCCTGAGAGCGATCGGCGACAGCCGTACCCCATTCTATTTCCTGGCATTTTCTTCGATTCTGAATATCGGGCTCGACTTCTACTGCATTCTCAGCTTGCACTGGGGTGTCGCCGGAGCAGCGATCGCCACAATCTTCTCCCAGGGAGTCAGCGGAATCCTCTGCCTTCTTCTGATCAGAAAGAAGTTCAGAATCCTGGTTCCTTCGAAAGAAGAAAAAGCATTTGATCAAGAGATGACCAGAGGACTGCTGAACCAGGGACTGCCCATGGGCTTGCAGTTTTCGATTACTGCCATCGGATCCATGGTGATGCAGACAGCGAACAACGGTCTTGGAACCATTTATGTTTCCGGCTTCGCTGCTGGCGTCAAGATCAAGCAGTTCACGCTCTGCCCATTTGATGCGCTTGGCGCTGCCATCTCCACCTTCATCTCGCAGAATCGCGGAGCCTGCAAGCCAGACCGCATCCGGCAGGGTGAACATGCCGCAATCACGATCGGGGTCACTTATGGAATCCTTGCCGGTCTGATTCTGATCTTCTTCGGCAGAGATCTATGCATGCTGTTTGTATCTGCAGAGAATGCGGAAGTCCTTGATGCCGGAGGCAGATATCTGAGTTCGCTCGGAAAGTTCTACTGGGTGCTTGGTTTCCTGATCACGAAGCGCATGAGTGTTCAGGGCCTAGGCTGGAGCAGACAGGCCATGATCGGCGGAATCATAGAGATGATTGCACGCTGTGCAGTTTCTTCAATCTTTGTTCCGCTGTACGGTTATACAGCAATCTGCTTCACCGATCAGTCTGCCTGGATCTCTGCATCTATCTACCTGTTCTTCATCTGGAAGAATGCACTGCATCATGCAGAGATGGAAATGAAACAGGAACTGGCAATTCAGAAACACTGATCAATCAGTCCTAGCTTGCGGAATGCATTTGCAATTCCATCTTCATCGATATCATCAGTCACAAAATTGGCTGCTTCTTTGGCAATCACAGCACCGTTGCCCATGGCAACACTGATTCCTGCAGCTTCAAGCATCTCTTTATCATTTGCAGAATCTCCGAAGGCAATCGTATCTGCCATCGGTACATGATAATATTCTGAAATCATGCGGATGCCCGTAGCTTTGCTGATACCGGTGCTGGCAATCTCTCCGCCCATGCCGGAATTTTCGGACTCTGACAGCATGCCCATCCAGTTGAACCGGTCTTTAACGCCATTGATGAACTGTTCCCGATCGGTGTCTTCACGGAAGAATGCATCTGCTTTATAGATTGCCTGCCCATGATAATATTCCCGGAACAGCAAAGGCTCTGCCGGAAATGTCTTCGGATCTCTGCCGCGCTTCATATTTTCATTAAAGCGCACGTGGTAATCTGCAATGCCAGCTTCATCCGAGAAGTATTCCGATACGCCCCGGATCGTCACGCATGCCCTTGTTCTCTCCGCAAGATCCATGAGGTAGACGGCATCGCCCTCTTCCATCGGATGTTCAAAGATGATTTTTCCTTCTGCTTCTGCATAAGCACCATCCTGGCATATCTGACCGCTGATAAAATCCATCTCCCGGAATACTTTCGTGAGAACCGGTGAACGGCCAGAGCTCAGAAACAGCAGATGCCCATTTTCTTTTGCTTCGCGGCACGCTTCTATTGCCGAAGCAGGCACTGAGAAAGTCTTATGAGAAAACAAAGTTCCGTCAATATCAAGAAATATCAGTTTCTTCATGGTCTGCTCCTATCTGACATACCCGGAAAGCATATCATGGTTCTCTAAAAACCATCACCTTTTCGTTCAGCTGATCAGTGCAGACCATCCGAGATCATGCAGACAAGCCATCATCAGAAAGCAAAGATGATCAAAATCGTATCAAACGTAACCCGAATCAACACTGTTGTCATCATCAGAGATTCGGCACCTGAAGATCCGAAATGGCAGGTCAGGAGATATGCTCATGCTGCTTCTTCAGATACCTTGATCTGTAATAGCTCATTGCCCGGTACTCAATGATATCGTGAAACTGAGCAATAAACACAGGATCATCAATAAACGGTCTCAGAGAGTCATTCAGAGCCAGCGCATATCCTTCTTTCTCAGTGAAGTATCCGTTACCGGACTTCAGCAGAAATTTAATCGGCATCTGATGGATTCTCGTAAGATTCTGATGATCTGTCATCGCAAGAAATGCTTCTCTTCCGGAACCGGGATTCAGGTCTTTCCAGTTCGTTCCGGTTGTGAAGAATTCCTTCCACGTCTTCAGAACCTGTTCATCCGTAATCTCCATCAATGGCTTTCCATGATTCCAGAAAGTCATCAGCACCGGCATCTTATAGACCTTGGACATGGAAGTAGTTTCCAGAAGATTTAGAAATCCTTCTGCGGTTTCATTCTGATAAATCTTCTCTTCTTCCGGTGTCAGACAGTGATTCTCATGAAGATAAGCCAGGTAATTGCAAAACGGATTTTCTTTTGCATGTCCATAGCAGTACTCATACAGATCATCCTGCATGCAGGTGAACAAATCCATTCTGGTCGGGACATGACCAACTTCTTCTTTCACTCTGACAATCTCATTTCTGATTCTCTCCCGGATTGACAGGGAACGTTCTTCCATCTTCCCTGCCCCGTAATTCCTGGCAATCACGACACCAGCACCCGTAGAAAACCCGTTGAAGAAGAAGACAGCAATATTGACAATCATCGTCGTAGCACCGATCGCCGCCAGTGCTTCCGTGCTCACGAAATTTCCTACTACAATACTGTCAACGCTGTTATAGAGCATCTGAAACAGATTGCCGATCATCAGCGGAACTGCAAACAGCAGAATCTGCCTGGAAATCGGCCCTTCTGTCATCTTGCAAGCTGTAGTTTTCTCTGCCATTCCTGTCTCCCCTTTCCGATTCTTCTGAAAAATATGGTTTCTATTTTAATTCGCATTTAACATCCGGAATCACTGAGTCAAAAAAGATAGCCTCTCAGCTATCTCCCGTATTCAGGATCTCAGAGAATAATCAATTCTCTGAAGAATTGAGTGATCCCTTCTTCCTTCACCGAAGGACACACATATGACGCAGCATTCCTGACTTCGTCCGTGCTGTTTCCCATCGCCACTCCCATTCCGACGCTCTTCAGCATCGGAATATCATTGCCCCCATCACCGAAGGCAATTGCCTGATCTCTGCTCAGATGGAAGAAAGACAGGATCTTCTCCACTCCGATATTCTTTCCTGATCCCTTCGGAATGATATCCACTGCTCTGGGCCACCAGGCAGTAATCTCAGCACCCTTCACACCCTTGAGAACTGAATCATATTCCTCTCTGACGCAGCCGCACATGATCTGATAAACTTCTTCTTTTTCCAGGAATGAATCAAAGTCACCGCTCTTCTTCAGAGTCTGTTTTGAAATTGCAAAATAATCAATCAGATTCTGATCTGCCCCGTTGCACACCAGACGATCTCTTCCTGCTGCCACACAAGGATGATGAATCCTTGCAGCATTCCTAACAATCTTCTCTGCATCCGCAGAAGGAATCGCATGCGAATGAATCAGAATCCCTCTGCTGTCATAGCAATAAGAACCGTTAAAGGTCATATATGCATCAAATGACACTCCTTCAAACACCGGCACCCGGAACGGCGGCCTTCCCGTCGCAATCACCAGAAGAATTCCCTTCTCGTGCAAAGTAATTAACGTCTGCCGCATAGTCTCAGTCATCTTCTTCCAGTCCATATCGACCAGAGTTCCATCAATATCAAAGAAAGCAATCTGAATCTCTCTCATGGCTTTAGCAAGTTTGTCTCCCGGATCCATTATATCGATGAAACAGCAATCTGCAGAACACCATCTCTGCGAACCTCAGATTGTACTAAGATGAAGGAAGGAACAGGAGGGATCTGATTTGGAAATCACAGATGAACAATTGAGATCAAACTTGAAATCAGTTCAGCAACGAATCTCTGATGCCTGCCTGAGAGCAGGCAGAGACCCTTCTGAAGTAAAGCTGATTGCAGTCTCCAAGACCAAACCGGTTCATGATATTGAAGTACTGGAAGAAGCAGGACAGCTCTCCTTCGGAGAGAACTATGTCCAGGAACTGCATGCCAAGCAGGCAGAGCTGAGCAGAAAAACAGAGTGGCATATGATCGGCCATCTTCAGCGTAACAAAGTCAGGTACCTCATCGGCACTGTCGCATTGATTCATTCTGTTGACTCCATTGTGCTTGTAGAACAGATCGAGAAAGAAGCCGCAAAGAAAAACAGGATAATGGACATCCTGATGGAAATCAATATTGCGGAAGAAGAAACCAAATGGGGCTTCCGGATAGAAGAAGCAGAAGCAGCTGCAGAACAGATTGCTGCGTTTCCTCACCTCAGACTGAAGGGGCTCATGACCTCTGCGCCGAAAACAGATTGTCCTGAAACAAACCGAATTTATTTCCGGAATATGAAAAGCCTGGCAGATCAGATTGCCAGGCAGAAGATTCCCGGAGTATCCATGGATATTCTTTCCATGGGAATGACCCAGGACTTTGAAATTGCTATCGAAGAAGGATCATCCATGGTCCGGATCGGAACCGGGCTCTTCGGTGAAAGAACCTATTCACGATGATCCAGAGCTATTTCTCTGCAGAATGTGATTGTTCTGTTTCCTGGCAGTCCTTTTCGATCAGAAAACCAAGATCCTCCATGTCCTGGAGAACAACATAGTAAATCTCGCCGAAATGCTCATCCGGCACCAGCCGGCCCATATCCAGAACATGCTTGATCTTCCCGGTTTTCGTGATGATCCGATAAGAAATATAATCCTCGAATCCCGTATCTTTCTGCGGATTCCGTTCCTGGTCATTCCGGATCTGATCCAGAATGGCTTTTTCAACACGTTCGGCATCGTCCGGATGAATCATTCTGCGGAAACTGCCACCGGTATACTGCAGAAAATCTTCATAGCTGCTGCATTCGTACAGCCGGATCAGATGATTGTTTCCAAACAGAATCTTTTCGGTTTCATCTGCCCGATAAATCAGGAACGCACCCGGCATGCCGGAAGCTATCTTCTCGACGTTGAATCCAAGCCGATCTCTGCGGGCTGTCGAAATCTCAGGATGATATCCGATCGTCGTATTCTTCCCATGAAGCTTTGCCTCATAGAGCGCATTATCCATAACCCGCATCAGAGCTTCCCGGTTACTCGCCTGGGAAGGATAATGGGCATATCCCGCAGATACCGTAAACGTATGAATTTCTCCATCCGCAGTAAACTCAATTTTCTGCTTCAGTGCACTCATAATCTGCTTTGCAGAAAGACCAGGGCTCTGATTTCTCAGAATCACGCAGAACTCATCTCCGCCCGCAATGGCGTAAACCCAATTCAAGGTTCACGCCTTATTTTCTTATTGGTCGCAAGAGAGGAAGCTGCAGCTTTCGCAAGCGCAAAAAAGCCCCTGTCAGGAAAAGAATCGTAAATTTTTAATATGTATTCAGAGCCTTATCGGGATTAGAATCAGATACAGAGGAGCTGCCTCTATACTACGGCTGGAATCAATGGTTGGAAGTCATGATTCCAGCTTTTGTTATTTTCAGAGGGGGATTTCGTCTTCCATCAAGACGGTGCCTGGTATTGTTGATCTTCCCTTTGAATTTGTCCCAGCGTTTCAGATGCCGGTCCCCGCGAACCATTACTTTAAACCTGCTGCACTCTTTTATACATGAACAGGCATATTTCAGCGAAAACTTCTTCTTGAAGAATGCCCGCACAAATGACGATGAATGGCACTTTTCAATGATGTTTTTATTGTTGATGAGATGCTCTTTGTCTTTCTGGATTTTTTCAGAAGCAGCGTTATAAAGCAGACTTTTCAGATTGCTGAAAATAAATCGGGACATTATCTCGTTATAGATCACATTTGCACGGGCGCTGTTGAACTCTTCAATGTCGATCAGATTCTTTAAAATATCATATCCTGTCTCAATGTCCCATCGGTCATTGTGATACAGATTAACGATTTCATCATGAGAGAATTCCTCCTGAGGCAGATTGGTAAAGTATTCCGTATCTGCGGATTTCGGCACCCGGATCTTGTTTCCACTGCCGGTGGTATGCTCTTCTTCGTATTCATAATGATTTCTGAGCAGTCTGATACGCATCTCCGGATGTTCAGAGATAAAGGTCTGTATTGCCGGCCGTATGATCCGCTTCTGCCATATTCTGTCAATCAGAATTGTCAGCCATGTATCTTTGCATTCTGCCGGGATCTCAGCTCTCTGCTTTCTGAAGAAATTGCTTTTTGCCCGAACGAGGTATTTCCAGCCTTTCATCTCACAGTATTTGAAAAGTTCAGCACTGCCATAGTAACGATCAGCCAGGAGAATGACCTTATCATTCTTCAGAACCGATTCCAACGCTTCAAGATGCTGAAAAAGAAGCGGAATTTCTGAAGTATCACAATGCGCCACTCTGAAATCAAGGATGATATGGTTAAGAACATCATATGCGATAGAAACCTTTGCCTGCGGTATCCCATAATGAGCTTCTCCATTTTTATATCCGCACTTCCGTCTTCCGAAGGTTTCTCCCAGGGATGAATCATCAGGCAGATTTATAAACGTTCCATCTATGGCGATCAGAAGATATCCTTTGTAATTTCTCTTTTCCATTGTCAGGTAAATCCGATCCAGAAATAATTCCTGGATCTTCTGCCAGACGCCATGATTGAGAATTGACATCCGTTTCAGAACAGCCTGCTTGGACGGCCTGTCGTTAATACGCAGATCGCTGTAGAAACAGTTAATATCTTCGCTCAGAGTCCTGCCATGACGAAAAATGAGATAGTTGAGCAGGTAACGCAAAGGCATCTTGCCATCTTCTCTTGTAAAAGAGGACTTGATAATTCTTGCAGCCTCAAACAGGGATGGATCATGAATGATGGAAGCGAAAGCCTCAAGGACATTACTGAGGCCCATAAGATCCTTTACTACTAATCGGAATTATCGTCGTATACGAGGCGCGGTTTCTTTTTCGCGAAAGCTGCGCGAATATAAGGAACCTGATCATTATCGAACAGCCCCAGTTCTCTGATTGTACGGTGTTTAACCTTTCCATCTTCCCGATAAGACTCAGTAAGGTAGATAAAGGAAGTTCCCTTTCTGCCTTTATTATTAGGTACTACTTTGACAAACATAACAGCCTCCTTTCCTATACTACATATACTTATATTATGCGTATTAAGAAGATTATTTATCAAGATATATCTATACTACATTCCGCCTGTTCGCAGCAGATCTCAGCGCAAAAGAAAAGGCGTAGACCCTTATTTTGGGTTTACGCCATTGACCAGGGCTCTGATTTCTCAGAATCACGCAGAACTCATCTCCGCCCGTTCTCCCGATCAAAGCATTCGGAAACGAGGCACGCAGATACGCCGCAATGCGGCACAGTGCAGCATCGCCCGCAAGATGCCCATAAAGATCATTAATCAGCTTGAAATCATCCAGATCCAGGAATACTCCAGTCATTTGCTTTGTCTCTGGATCCGCAATCCACTGATCCAGATGAAGAATCAGTCCGCCCCGATTTGCAATTCCTGTAAGGGAATCCTGATAAGCAATCTGCTCAAGTTCCCGGTTCTTATTCGTCAATTCCTCCCGGTATTGAGAAAAATAATGTGCCATGGTCAGGATCGTAGTCCCCGCCATGATAATGGAGCCGATCAGAACAATCCGAAACAGCACCGGGACCAGCTCTGACCGCTGCTGATCCTCATAGGAGGTGATCGTATCCAGCTCCTCCCCCTTGCAGATTACCCAGTCATAATCCGGGTACAGCCTCAGGTAAGTGATTTTTTCAATGCTCTTTCCGGTGGAATTGTCTGGAAAGAAATATCTCTGAAACCCGCTCCCGTAAGTCTTTGCAATCTCGAGTTCTTCTTTATAAGGAGTATTCCCCCTGGCATCCTTGGTTTCCGTAGAAAGATACTCTCCCTCAGTTTCCGGAAAGCCAGGATGGATCAGCCGAATCGCATACCTGTCACCGCCAGCATAATTCAGGATCTGATTCACCCACATATACTGGCCGGCACTGAAACGATCAGAATAGATCTTCTCATAGAATTCTTTCTGAACTTGTGCATGGACTTCTTCTTCCGTCATCCCCGCTGCCTTCAGAACTTCCCGGCGCCGATCCAGGTCCTTGATTGCATTATCTACCGAAGACTTCAGATCATCTTCTTCATTTTCAAGAATACTATTGAAGACAAGCTCTGAATTCTTCCTGATCAGGACCATCGAACCTGCCAGCATGATTCCATTCAGCTCCAGGAGAATCACCAGCAGAAACAGCAATCCCCGAACTTTTTCCTTCTGACCGAAGCCGACCTTATTCAGGAATCTGCGGAAAGGTCTGTATGTGTTCTCGGATGATAAATTCTTATTCCCGTCATTTTTCATGACAGACTCTCCTTCAAAGTCAGAACGAAACTGACTAGATTCTCCCGGCAATTCCAGGCAATCAAGATCTTTCTTCTTTGCCTGTCACAGCATAGCAAAAGTATATTCCAGCATGCCCTTCACAAGCAAGCATTCCACCAGCAAAACCGGCAGAAGCTGCCCCGGTATTCCAGAACTCAGGACCAGGAACTGAAGTTCTGGAAAAGAAATATCTCAGCCTTTTCTCTTAACGAGAGAAAGAAGGCACAGCAGATATTCTTTCTTCATGCATCCTTTGCCAAGGACGATGAAAACTTCAGACGCTGCTGCAGAAAGATCTGTTATGCTCTGATTCATGCAGAAACACGATTTCTATCTGATTCACTTTCTCCCGCTCGAAACAGGAATTCTTCATTTTTATTTGCTCTGCAGTGAACCGATCTTCCCTCTGAAACGTATTATAGGTGAAGGATCCTTCAGAGAAAGCAGAACCAGAAGATGAGATGCACAGCAGAATATCTAGCAGAAACCTATCAGCAGAACCTGTTCCGGGCAGCCCTGTCCATCACGCACAACGTGCAGGATGCGGAAGATGCAGTCCAGAATACCTATCTGAAATACCTGAAAACCAATACAGAGTTTGAAAGCGAAGAACACATTCGGGCATGGCTCTTTCGAACCGTATCCAATCAGGCAAAAGATACCCTCAGAACCTTCTGGCACCGGAATCGCGCTTCCCTGGAAGACTGGATGAATGACCTTGAATTCGAAACCCCGGAAGACAGATCACTCGCCGAAGCAGTCCTCAATCTTCCGTGGAAATACAGCAGCGTCATGCACCTGTATTACTATGAAGACTATTCCGTGAAAGAAATTGCCAGTATTCTGTCTGTCTCAGAAAGCGCCGTCAAGCACCGCCTTCAGAAAGGCAGAGCTGCCCTGAAAACAGAACTCGAAAAAGAAAACACGGAGGAATTGATCCATGAATGAAGACGAATTCAGAGAAAGATATCAGCGCGCATTCTCATCGATCCATGCAGACAAAGATTTCAGAATCAACCTGGAGGAGAATCCCATGAAAGCAGAACAGATCAGATGGAGCAAAGGACTCACTGCGGCAATTACCGCTGCAGCCATTGCATTAGGCGGAGCAACTGTCTATGCGCAGAATATCGGCGGAATCCAGAGAAAGATGCAGATCTGGGTAGACGGAGAGCTGACTACGGCAACCGTAGACCTCAATGATGAAGGCAGCTATACCATCTATGATGCGGCAGGAAATGAAGTCGGAGGCGGAGGAGGCGTTGCATATGACGGGCCGCTGAATCAGGAACGCCCTTTAACCGCTGAAGAAATGGCGAAAGAAATTGCAGATCAGATCACGCTGGATGAAAGCGACGGAAACTATTATCTGTGCTGGCATAACAAGAAGATCGACATCACCGATGACTTCGGCGAAGACCATTATGCGTATCTGACCCTTGTAGATGGATCTGAAACCCTCTATGTCACCATCAATCAGGACGGCTCCTATTCCACCAGCCCAGATCGCTATATGATCCCCGGAAAAGACTTCAGCACCAGATGACAAAGCATGGCCCATCAGGGCCATGTTTTGTTCTTCTCTCTCTAATTCTTTTCTGCAGCCCGTTTCAGAGTCACTAACAGCAGAAGCAATCCGATGCTCAGCAGAATATGTCCGATTCCGGCAATTCCCGAAATCGCCGCATCTGCACCTGCAGAAAGTGCAGTTTCCTTCACCTGAATGATGCCGCGTACCAGCATCATCAGGACCGTCAGCGGCAGTCCGATATTATAAATCAGGAAGAACCTGCGGAAGCTCTTTTCCTTCTCCAGATCCATCTGCCTGGAAAACAATGCAACCAGCAGGAACACCATCATGCCAAGCATAAACAGATGTGCATGAACCTTTGATAGCATCGTGATCCCGGAGAAATGATTCCACTTCGTAAACTCCCGATAGAACACTCCTCCAGCCATTGCCGCAATCGCATACCCCATTGCAAGGTTCAGATACTTCTTCATTTCATTTCTCCCTTCATAGCCTGATAGCCAATCCATACGGTCCAGATATAAGCACATGTTTTCGGAATCATCAGCATTTCCACTGCCGGATACTGCTGTGCAAACAGCACCACCGGAATATAGAAGCCGAAACTCAGCACGATCGTCAGCCACATCCAGCGAAATGGAGCATCCTCATGCGACCGCTGATAGAACAGAACAATGATCACCAATCCCAGCAGCGCAAACGGAATATTGCGGTAAATGCCCCAGACAAGCGGCGGATTCACGCTGGTCCACGCATTCTGCTTCAGAAGACACAGGACTGTCCGGACTGCCGCCAGCAGCCATACGGTCACACTCAGCCCCCTTCTTCCCTGGATCTGATACCGCTCACGCCAGACATAATACAGCAGCACATAGAATACCGTCATCGTGATCGAAGTTATCTGTTTTCCGATTCCAAGTGCCACTGCATGTGCCTCAAACCCATCCGTGCAGAGAGCAATCATGCGCGGAATCAGATGAAACGCATCCCCTGCGCCAAGCACCACCGCCATGATTCCGAACAAGGTATACTGCTTTCTTCCATCCGCCTTTCTCAGCATCAGGATCCCCAGCATCACAACCAGAACCAGATAAACCACATCAAATGCAGATTCAAATACCGCTCTCATCTCTATTTCTCTCTTTCCATCTTCTTTTCAGGCTCATACAGCGTCCGGCTGATCATCTCTATCAGCACATCGCAGTCATCATGTCCCCGTAAAAGAAGCTCAATCATGCTTTCCAGAACATAATTCAGAAAACCATCTTTCGTAAATGACTC
This sequence comes from Anaerolactibacter massiliensis, assembly GCF_900290205.1. Lineage (NCBI taxonomy): Bacteria > Bacillati > Bacillota > Erysipelotrichia > Erysipelotrichales > Erysipelotrichaceae > Anaerolactibacter > Anaerolactibacter massiliensis. The sequence goes on from NZ_OLMH01000002.1 coordinate 1,912,735, forward strand.
ATCAAACGCATCCGGACGAACCAGCGGATCATGAATCAGAACTGTCCGGAAGGAAGACAGAATCCGATCCAGATAGCGCATCATCGTCTCTCTCGCTTCGCTGCGCCCATCTTCCGAAACACTCACCGAATGAATCGTGAAGAAATTCGGATATGTCTGAATCCCCTGGTGCAGACGTTCAAAGCATCTGCGCACATATTCAGGGAATGAAGATTCCTCAAGCTGAGAATCCTCCAGACGGAACAGATCTGACCATACGCTCTCAATCGTCGCAATGACCAATGCGTTCTTGGACGGAAAGTAATAGTAAAGTGAACCTAGTCCCATTCCGCACGCTTCAGCAACCGTCCGCATATTCAGCGCAGACAGCCCTTTATGCTGAACAATTTCGCGGCAATGCTTCAGGATTTCTTCTCTGGACGCAAAATGTACAGGCATTTCTTCTCCTTTTCGAACATTGTTCGAAAATAGTTTAGCAGCCGCAGTTTCATTGTCAAGAAAGATGCCAGTTCAGAACCCTAGTTCTTCCCGAAAGGACCCTGATAGGAGCAAGATGATCTGCCCCGGTTTCCGTAAAAGATTCTTGCAGCTGAAGCCCTGCCGATCGCCATCCCTCTGTCATAGCAGGTCCTGATCGTCCGCTGATGCCTCATTCTGTTTAAAGCAGAACAGGAGAAACCAGGCAAGAACACAAAATGCACTTCCTTGTCAGATTGGTTCTGAAAAGGAAGTGCATTGAGACTGTTTTCAGTGATTCAGAAGAATCAATATCATTTTGCGGATTCCGCATTTTTATACATTAATGCTCAGATTCATGAACTTTAATGATTGTTTTTCCTTTAGAACCGCCGCGCCTTACCTTAGCCAATGCATCATTTACCTGATCCAAACTGAATACGGTATCAATAGAAGTTTCCAGCGGATGATCCTTGTCAAACAAGCTAGCTATCTTTTCCAGCTGACTCCCATCCTCATGTACAAAGAGGAAATCATAGGTCTGATTCTTTGCCGCCGCCATTTTGTCATATTTCCTCCCGGCAGCCTGAAAAAGGATTCTCTTAGCAAGCGACATCCCGCTTCTTTTTGCGAACCTTCCATTTGGCAGCCCTCTTAGAGATACCAGGCTGCCGCCTTGTTTCAATACTTTGAATTCGTCAGGAAGCGCACGATCGCCAAGCGTATCAAGAACATGGTCGGCATCGGATAATACCTCGGCGTAGTTTTCTTTTTTATAATCGATGAATTTCTCGGCACCAAGCTTTCGTACACGTTCTTCATTTTCAGCGCTGCCATTTGTATAAACATGCAGTCCGAGGCTCCTGGCTACCGGGATCGCCATCGCGCCAAGACTTCCTGTTCCTCCGGAAATGAACACGGATTCTCCCGGTTTTACCTGCATGATCTCGAAGGCCTGCATTGCTGTAAGAGCAGTAAGCGGAACTGTTGCCGCCTCCTCAAAGGACAGATAATCAGGAATAAGCGCCAGAGCAGATTCTTTCACTGCGGCATATTCCGCGAATGCTCCGATTTTCTTAAGCGGCATACGCCCATAAACCCGATCGCCGGCTTTGATACGTGTTGCTTTCTTTCCGGCTTTTTCTACAATCCCGGAAAATTCATTTCCCATAATGAGGGGCACCTTATATGGCACGATCAGTTTTACTTCCCCATGGATAATCATATTGTCCAGCGGATTTACGGCTGCTGCCATAATGCGTACAAGAATTTCGTCATCCTCCGGGACAGGCACCGGAATGTCTTGAATTTCCAGATCTGTGCCTTTTTTGTCATAATGAGTTAAAATTGCTGCTTTCACTGAATGGCCTCCTTGTTATTCTTTCTGATATATTCCTGCATGTTGCCAATACAGTCTGCGAGCGTCATACCCTGTAATCTTTTTTCCACACTTTTCTCCATATCCCGAAACATCCCTCCGAGAACCGGCCGGATATTATGACCGACAATACAAGCATCATTCGGGTTCTGATGGAGATCAAACAGATGCACGCTATCTGTCTCCATGACGGCTTTATAGATATCAAGCAAAGAAATATCTTCCGGCTTCATGCCAAGCCGGAAACCGCTGACCCCTCGGCGCCCCTCGATCATTCCGGCTTTACTTAGCCTCGTAGTGAGTTTCCGAATATAGCTTGCGTTTGTACCGACGCTTTCCGCGATCTGATCGGAATTCATTGGAGTCTCTGATTCAGAAATCAGAATCAGCGTATGGATAGCCGAAGAAAATTTAGTATCCACAATTATCCCTCCAGTCTATATGTCGCAATATACTCTGTGTCTTCTGCTGTCATGATACCGGGATCCGACTGGATAAATCTGCCCTTCAATCCACTTTCTTCAGCAGCGATTTCAAAATGGCAGAGTGCAATTCCCAGATCTACCTTTTGAATATCACCAGTAGCTTCTTTGGCATACCCCTTCGTCTTCCTTTCATAAAAATGGACCTGATCCTTTTCTGCAGCAACTCTCCATGGCTGCTTGTTCGTAGCAGAAGGAGCGAGACGAACCATTTCAAGTGGCATTTTCCATATACCTGCATCGTTCTCATTCAAGGGATTCTGAAAATTGTCATGGAAAAACAATTCTTCAAATGGAATCCGGCTGTCCGATTTCATTCCTTTTCGCATCATACTCTCTCGTATGGAATGTTTTTCAGCCGCATATCCTATTGGGGTGACTGCCGGCATCACCTCATCTTCCTTTAACTGAACAGCCTTTTCGAATGCTTTACGGTCAATCGTCGCTGCCAGCCATACTGTCCCAAGTCCAAGCGAAGTAGCATAAAGGATAAACTTTTCAAAAGCATACCCGAATGAAATTTCAGCATTCTTCTGCTTCTTGTATTTTCCAGCTACATAGGTATCCGCGCCAAGAATCACAGGACTGCTGACCCTAGTTTCTCGTGCATTGAGAACGAAAAAGGCAACTGGGACATTAAACAATCCTGTGTCATGCTCCAGATAATCTCTCACCCGATTCAGAGTCTCTTCCGGAATTGGCTGTTCTTTATATGTCCGTACGCTCTTTCTATTTCTAACAATTTCTGTGTACATTCTTTCCTCATTTCTTATATTGTATTTGTATCTGGTACTGATACATTAATGTGCATAGTTCTATCTGTCAAGGTTTTTTCGGCAAGAATAAAGAAGCAACCTTTCTCAGATTGATTCTGAAGAGTAAAAAGTGTTAGGCACCAACATATCTTTACGATAAACGGAACCTGGTACGTCCTGATTTTCTGCTTGATCATTTATCTGAACTTTGCACCAGTCCTGGCTGAATGCGGTACCCCTAACATGCTTTTAAAACCTTAACACGCGCAAACTCCTGGCTGCAGCAAGCTATTCATCGCTGCAATAGACGTATGAGCCAGGGGCTAAGGATCTGCCATATTCCTTACCGTGAACCCAGCCACGCAAAGTCAAAAAGAGGCACCTTCCTAGAATCTATTCTAGGAAAATGCCACGCACTACACAAATCAGGATCTTTTTAGTACAGCTTTGCACCGGCCGGGATGTGGTTGTCCACCATCAGAAGATGGAGCTCTTCTTCTCCATTGCGATCATTCACTGCGCTCAGAAGCATGCCGCAGGAATCGATGCCCATCATGGACCTCGGCGGCAGGTTCACAATTGCGATCAGGGTCTTGCCAACCAGCTCTTCCGGCTCATAATACGCGTGAATACCGCTTAAAATCACGCGATCCGTGCCCGTACCGTCATCCAGGACGAACTTCAAGAGTTTCTTTGACTTAGGAACTGCTGAGCATTCCTTGACTTTCACTGCCCGGAAATCAGACTTGCTGAACGTATCGAAATCCACCTAATCTGCAAACAGCGGTTCAATCTTCACTCCGGTAAAATCAATCTTATCATTCGGGGCAAAGAAGCTCTGATCCTGAGACTCCTCTGGCTCAGTCTTTTCTTCAGATGGTCTGCTGTCTCCTTCTCTTGGCTTCATCGTCGGGAGTCGTACAACAATGAAACCATAAATTGGTAAGAATGTTTATAGCTGGTTATTTGGCAAGATTCATCATTTATAACCCTCCGTCTACCAAACTATTTGTCGTAAGAATTTGGTACGTTTGTGGTAAGCTTCTGAAGTTCCTTTTGGCTAAAGGAGGCTTGGATGTGAGTGTAAATATTGTCTGTAATTTCTAAAGACTTATGACCAAGTACAGTCCGTCTTACAAGATCATCCACACCAGCTTCCTTCATTCGAGTTGACATCGTATGTCGGAGAGAGTGGCAGGAAAAATTTGGCAATAGGATCAACCCTTCTGTAACACCACCTGCTTTATCAATCTCAGCCAGATTACAATCGCGGACAATTCTTCTGATAGCTTTATTAACGGTTCCCTGATGCTGCGCATCTCCATACCGATTAACAAAAATGAAGTTTGTATATGAACCTATAATCTGTCTGCACTCGATCCCAGCATCGATTTGATACTGTTTTTCCATGTATAACGCTTCTTTAACTATTGGCAGCATTGGTATCAATCTCTTGCCGGCTTCTGTTTTAGGAGTGTTTGCTCCCCATTTCTGATGGCCATGCTTCGCCCTTTCATCCCTGCTGCAGTAATAAACAATGTCATGGTTAATACTTATGAAATCATTCTCAAAATCAACGTCTTGCCACCGTAAACCCGCAACCTCACCAATTCGCATACCTGTATATATCATTGTCACCAAAAGAGGATACCAATGATTATATTTGCTGCCAGGTTTCTTCAAATAATTCAATAGAAGATCTTGTTCTTCAACAGTGAGACTCTTTTTTGTTTCCTTTTCATACGCATAAGCGCGTTTAAGCTCCGATATCGCATTGTTCGATGGGTTGTTGTGCAAGTATTCATCCTCAACGCCTATTTCTAGGACTTGATGAAGAACGGTATGTACATTATCGATAGTATTAACTTTCAAACCACGTACATCATGCAAAGTATTGTAGAATCCTCTGATATCTGATTTTTTTAAGTTGTTAAGAGGAAGGCTTCCAATCATATCCCGCACAAACATTTCGTATAAATACTTGTAATTTTCGAATGTATTTGGCTTTAATCCTTTTTTTAGTAGCTTCCATTTCTCAAACAGATCATTAATAGTCAATGTATTAGCTTCTATTTTTAGCCCATTATACTGATCGCGTAAGAGATGCTGCTCCTTTTCACGCAATTCTGGCAGAGTATCAGCATAGATAGAATGTCTCTTTTTCATACTGTCAGTCCATCTATATTCATATTTATGATTTGCACGCTCATACTCGCCATTTTTTAAAACTCGATTTTTGCTGTCTTTTCTTCTTATGGTCCCCATTTTTTCAAAGAAAGGATTATTGCAAACGATTTACTTGTTTAGATGTATTAAATGGAATACTGCTTTGCTATATATTCATCAAACTGCTTTCTTTTTATTAGGCGTTTACTTCCAACCCACAAAACAAATTTACAGTTCTCATCGTCACTGATCATCCGGAGCTTGTTTCTCCCAATGCCAGAATATATAGCAGCCTCTTCTAGTGTTAGATTTGATTTTTGCCAAAGTGGAACAAAATCATCTCCTTTTAATGCAGCTATCAAATAATCTATCTGATGGCTTAGATCCTTTGCCGTTCCCTTCTTTCCTCCTTTTTGCTCCATTAAACTGTCTTGATAATACGTATTCATATATTCATTTCCTTTCCAGCATTATTCCAATCACATAAGTTTGTTTTCGAAGAATAATAATCATATATACTGCCATTCAAAGCATCTATACTCTCAATCTCATGGTCCGTGGTATTTCATAGCGGCGTCCTTCCTATATACCTTTTATTTCTCTGTAGATTGGTTCTATGAACACATATGAATACTTACAGCAAAATCGTATTTTAATTACAGATATTGCAACGGCCATTAAAAGCAACCTATTACATGTAGATAACATGACTATTATTCATGTCATATTCATCATCCCGGTATTTTGAATATGCTTCATCACCAATAAGAATGTAATCTGTTGTCACTCCCAATCTTTCCGCAATCGCTTCTAGCAAATCTATTGATAAACCTCTATCGCCTCTTTCAATATGGCTTAAGTGTTCTTTTGAGCAGAACACATCATCGGCCAATCTTGATAAAGATAAATTGTTTTCTAACCTGGCCTCCCGGATCCGTCTTCCAATATCATCATTCGACAGCATTACACTCTCTCCGGTCAGAATCTTTTATGTCTTCAATGATTTCATTTAAAAGCTTTGAGGCATTTATAAGTTTCTCTCTGTATATCTTTGTTTTTATTTCTGAATCATCATTGATCGGGCAATTGGTCAAATAATTCATAGACACGCCAAGAGTCAGAGAAATAGAAAAAATCAGATCTATCGACATACCTCGTGATCCCTGTTCAGTTTTATACAAATGATCTGGAGAACATGCCAAAAGAGCAGCCAGTTCTTGTACAGAAAGGCCTCGTATTTCTCTTGCGTATCGTATCCTTTTACCTGTTTCTTTAAAACTGAACTCCATAACTATCCTTACACGATAATTGTAGGTTTATGTAGCTTTTCTGAATTTGGCGCAGTTTGCCGATAATGGGCGAGTTTAGACCATTGCTGCAACTTCAGGATACATAAAGACCTGTCATCGTATGGTGACAGGTTCCGATCATACGAAACTACCCCAGTTATGGGGGATTCCTCAACTTACGGGTGCCCTTTTACGATATTTATGAAGGAATACCCGATGATTACTTACGACAGACTATGGGAAACTCTTAAAGCTAAAAATCTGTCTGTCAATCAGCTGAACAAGCAGCTTGGCGTCAGCAAAGGACAGATTTCACGCTTAAAAAACAATATGAATGTCAGCACCAATACGCTTAACCGATTATGTGCTCTCCTTCATTGTGACCTTCCGGACATTATGGAATATCACTATGATCCATCCGACTTATCCAACATCCAAAGAAAAAAATAAATTCGAATCACAACACGAAAATCGCGAGTAAAGACTGTGTTTTGCCTAAACTCGCGCTTTTTTGTTTTTCATCTCACATTTTGAGGAGGATTTGATGATGGAAAAAGGTATTGGATTAATTACCATTCTCCAGACTCTTGCCACTCAATCAGACAAGAGTCACCCAATTAAGCGCACCGATATTATCAAAAGAATGGAAGAGGATCATGAAGTCACGATGGAACGAAGATCTTTCTACAAGGCAAGGTGTCTTCTGGATTGCATCGGTTTCTCATCACGATATGATGATTCTAAAAAAGGTTATTATCTGGATCCACCCATTCTTGAGCGTAGCGAAGAATTGATGCTCTGGAATGCCATTCATAGTGCCCGGTTTCTTTCAAAATCGGAGTCCGAAAGGCTATTCCAGAAAGTAAATAGATTCTGTTCACAGCCTCATTATCAAGAATTCCTGGAAGAAGTATATATGCCCAATCCTAAGAAGACCACAAATAGCGAAACTATGCATAATATTGAAATTGCAGAGCAGGCTATCTTACATAAGATAAAAATGTCATTCAACTATCTCCATTTCAACGACGATCTAAAGCTTGTAAATAAAGATGATGATATCCGAATCATCGAACCCCGTTACATTGTTTATGCTGATGCTCGTCCTTATTTAATCGCTACTGGCAGAAAGGATCAACAATTCACTCATTATCGCCTTGACCGAATAAGTAAGGCCCGCCTCTTGAATGAGCCTTCAAATCCAGATTTCAAAATGGATGACGCTTACGTTTATGCAAACAACAAATTATTCATGTTCAGCGGAGAAATGATTAAAGCAACAATCAAATGCGAAAGGCGGATCCTGGACTCCATGGTTGATATCTTTGGGACGGATCTTATTCTACGTACACCTGATCCCGATCATTACGAATTTTCCGTTAAAGTCAATCGAAACGGTATACTCTTTCTCGGTCAACAATTCCTAGATGCCATCGAAATCATGTATCCCGATGATATACGGAAGGAACTGCATAAGCGTTTGGAAATTGCAGTACAGAATTATACATAAAGTTTGGGGCAATTTGCCCCAAGTGCTAATCCATGGTTTTCTTTATCAGTTTTGCATATTCTTCAACACCTAGAATTACCATCTCCTGCTTACCCTTGTTCTTTAAAAATACCGGTTCTCCAAGTTTTGTGAATTGCCAGATGTCCATGGAGTATCTTTCAAAATCGTTTATCTCGATCTGCACGCCATTATTCATTACACCGGGAGTTATACCCAATAAAGTGTTAAGTATTGTATCTAAAGAATAATCAATCAGTTCATAAAGCTCATCATCAAAACCGTCAATACTAACAATGGCGTCGGTCAGCACCTCTGACAATTGAGCGATAAATGCTGAGGATTCAAATTCCTGCTTCAGGTCTGATTTCAGGTTTCGTATTTGGAGCAACTTATGAAACTGTTTCTCATTCAGCTCCATTTTAAAAGCTACCGGAATCGAATAAAATGTTTCCCCATTTCGTACCGCAAACGGCGGGTTTGCGGACGCGGAGCGTCGGCACTTTTGGAACCGCCTCGACGGAGACCGCGACGGTACCAAAGCGGCGTGGCTGAAAATTCAATGGGTAATCTAGTGAGAAGTTGTATGAAAGAGCAATGATCCGGCTTTCCATTCATGAAAAGGTAGTATCAAGTGTCGAAGGTGCCAGAAATAGGATGAAAGATTCTGAAGGCTTCACGGTACATTGAGAAAGGACAACTGCCGCAGGGAAAAAATCGCTGCAGCTGAGTATATCTCAAAGAACTACGTATCCCTCACCGTAAGAAATATCCAAAGACGGATTAGGGACTGAAAGAAGAACACATGAGTCAGAGATACAGCACTAGGAAAGATCCCCGAGCCTGACAGACAGCACCATCAACAGACTGTTTTAAAAAGCTCAAGACATAGAAATACAGGGAAACGTCATGCAACTGATGGACTTTACTGCCGGACTCAAATCGCATGTGCAACCAGTGCAATAAAATTGATAAGCTTATTCTTTTCTTCTGGTTCCAAACCGCCGTCGCTCCGGTACCAATTTCCCGCCGGAGTGGTTCCACTGAGTTCCGTCGAAGTCTCCCCAAATGTCCGCTGTTTGCGCGTACTGCTTTCTCCGTTTTTTGATTGACTTTCATGGCAATTCTCCACAATCTGCGTTTCCAAAAATCATGTCTCTATAAACTGTACGATCCCACCTACTCATCTTTCTATAAAGCTTGTGTAGCAAATGGTTCTTTTGATCAGTATTGATGTCACCCGCCAGATTAATTAGTCGACTTATAAACAGTATTTCCTCAACAGTCAGGTCACCATTTTCAAGATAATATCCCTTGCCTGGAACATAGTGCGATATACAGCCTATATATTGAAGTTTTTCAAAAGTGGCATACAGTGTCGGTCGACTAATAGACATGCCATATTTTTCATGTAGCAATTCTCGCAGTTTACCAGACGACAGAGGATGTTTCTGGTTTGCGTATTCCTTCAATAGTGCAGCAACCATGTACAGGCATAAATTCTTTTGCATATCTTGTCCTTGCAAATCCTCACACAAAAAATAGCAGATACCGTTCTGTTTTAGTATCCGCTCTAAATACCTGTGGTTTCTGAAGGAAAAGTATAACTACTTTAGCAAACCATCATGCCTGCCCATAGCCCTTTGAGATCTCCTTTACAGGCAGACTTGTCGTTTCTTCTCTGGCAGGGAAGGAAATATCAACAACTTTGGTCAATAATACTGTTTCGACAAACAGCCCATTCACTAGAGTAACTTGAACTTCTTCAGTTGTAGCTTCTTTAATTTCCTTTGTGTTAGAAATATAACCGGAATGATTAGATCCATCGTTCAAAGTAACAGTTATAAATCGATTCAGATGTGGTAGTATATCTTCTTTTTTCATTTCCTATAGTTAGTGTTATGAGCCTTGCACCATATTCTTATAAAACACCTTTTGGAAGAATTCTTCCTTTTTAAGCAGTAATGGTACAGAGTCTATAAGTACACTTAGCAGGTCGTGGGAATATCCAGCATATCTTCTATACTTATCCGGATTTCCACTTAAATCGGATTCCCCAGAGTATATAGTTGCTATTTCTTTTTTTAATTTTTCTAACTCTGTTTTTAAATTCCCGTATACTCTGCTATCCTTTTGATCTGCAAATAGTATTTCAAAACAATCCTCAAATTCCTCTATAAGTCCAAACTGATTGTTTACTTTAATCAAAGGAATCATTCTGTGATTCGAATAAGCAAAATCCTTCTGATATATTTCTTCATAATCACCCAGGATATGAACGTAATAAAGCAAACGAGAAAACGCAATACATTTATCTGCATATCCAAAAAACAGTTTACCGGACAAAAGTCCAAAATCAAAAGTCTGATTAACCGTAGTCAGCAATATCTTTTTTCTTAAATCAAAATTCGACTTTTTTACAAGATCATCATCCAGATATCGATCTTCAGTGTACTTATAATCCCATCCTTGATGCGTATACCATCTATGGCTTGTTGAGTTTGCAGTAAAATCAAACTCTGAAACTGTTTTGGGTAATCCGGTGATTTTGAAAGTGTCTCGTAATTCTGTAAGATAATTATCTCCCGATTTATTAAACTGATCTACTGACAATGCTACAGCATCATTCAATGCATCAAAAGCATCTGTATTGGAAACATATCCAGTTTCTCCAAACAGAATTCGCCTTGTAATATCATTATGACCACCTTTTTCTCCGGCATTATATGCAAACACTGAAAAGCTAAAACTTTGCCCTAAGAGAAATATACAGATTAATGTATACAGTAGTTTTCTAAATTTCATTATTTCACCAAATTAAATTTAATATCATCAAGTACTTTTAATTTTTTGGTTACAGCCACGTTATATTTGATAGTAAACGGCTCTGCATTGCTTCCTGGGACGGAGTCAATAATCACTTCCACAACATCATTATTTTTAAACTTGTATTTTTTATATGTTGAACTTACAAACTCCACTTCAAATTCTTGAATACTCACTTTCTTTTTTCGATCAACTTTCTTTACTGTCCAATCCTCAAAAGTCGAAGTAGTACCATCAGCGGAATGTATCACAATTTTGATCGTAGTAGCATTAGACACAAGATTTGCAGGAACAGTAAGGGACTCTGTATCTAGAGTGCAAACGTAATCTATCTCTACTTCATTTGTTTTATTGAACCAATAGCAATTATCTAAAATGGCATCTAAGAATAATGCTTCTCCCTTTGCTCCATGAAGAATCTTATCCACTTTACTCTTTTCAACGGATGAAAGATTCAATATGTCAGCAAGTGAAAACAGAAGATCACAATTTAAATATAACGGTTCATATACAGGAGGCAATTCAATCTTTCTGGCTTCTTGCAGAAGTTTATTGTAATTATTGATATCCTTCTTTTCTTCTTTCGTTGCATCTTTAGGAACATCAACTTTTTTGACATCTTGCATATATGCTGTGTTCATGCTCTTTTGCTCTTTTATTAAATATGTCACATTATTTAGAACAAGATCATAGGCTTTTCTTAAATCATCCTTGTCATTATTAACAGAATATAAATACACGTATGTCTGAGCGGCAAAGTATCTTAATGCCCAATCGTCCGTATCAATATTGTTATCCAAATCTTCTAAATACCCTCTAACTGTTTTTTCTAAAGTATTCTTGTTTTTAATTGTTTCTTTTGCAGAATAAATTGCCAGAGGTAAAACATTGGCGTAATCATGATCTTTTCTGAAGATACGAGTTTGGACTGTCACATACTTATCCACCGCTTCTAAGCATTTTGTATAATTTTCGTTTTCATAATAGCTTTGTGCCAAAAGAATCCAATATCCACCGAAATGTTCATATTTTGCTTTGTTTGATTCGAGGGACTGTATCCTCAAAGTCGGATTAGTTTCATTTCGATATTCAACAAAGTCATTTACGCTTTTTTCACTAAGTGTATAATCACCTGGAAGATTGTTTTCTTGAACAATATCAACCATGTAATCAAAGAGTTGTTTTCTGCTTTGATGTAAAGCTGCAGATGCAGCATCATCAAGCGCCCAGTTATCCTGAAGATACTGCATATCCGCTTGAGCCATTGCTGAATCGTAACTCGCTTTAGAATCTATGGCCATATATACTACAGAAGCTATTACCCTTTTCCAGTCGAAAGACATTGTAGCGCTCAATAAACCAACCGGATTAGGAATTGCAGACCGCAAAGCTTGAGCTTTATTCTGGTCATAAATATACTGAAGTCTTTCTCTTTTCACATCGATCATTCGATAATCTTCAATGGTATCAAGCATATAGTCTAATTGGATCTGTGTTCGATTATCGATTGCTGATGGAAACGTATTACTTATCAAAGAATCATATGCTTCTTCCAAGAAAAGTCGACTGTTTTTTGACGCATTGATTTCCTGATTCAGTACAGTCAAATAATTAAGCATTGCTATTGAGTTTAACTGTTTATCACTCAATGAGTCTTCTTTGTTGTCACTCACTTTAGTCTCATCTTGCGACTCTCCATCTTCAGCAAATACCGTAGGGCACAAACAAGTAAATCCAATGAGAAATGCAGCAAATATTTGAACTAATAACTGTTATGTAATGGCCGATGTCAAGTGATAAATTAAGGTGCTCTGAAAAAACTTCTGTTGGTATGCTTGATCATCAACGATCCTCTTCTGTTAATTCTTCTTTTGCGGCTGGAGTGATAATCAACCGGATCAAGGGCACGGGGAAAGAGCTCCGAATGTAACAGTTCGCGGTACTTAGCCATTCTGTTATACGTGTATCAGGGATCAGCTGCTCATCCCACCCCACAGGCCAATGGTTTCGCCGCCAGCTCTGCTGTCTTAAATCGTGGTTCACAAGGAGTATCTGTGCCGTAAAAGTTAGATCGCAGATAGCTGAACCGTCCAGTTGCTCCGGCGGCTCTTTCCCGATACCCTCGATGCCCGTCTGTATCTGGTTATTTCCTGTTCCTGAAATCAATATACTGTGCTTCTCAAATCCTTATCCATGCAGGCAGGTAATCATGCGAGTGCTGTGTGAATGTTCCCGGTCATCATTCCCCAGATAAAACACGCAAGTTCCCGCGCTACCGCAGTGACTGCCTTATTGTGAGATTTCTTATTGGTGAGGACAAGCTTGTAATATCTCTTTCTCAGCCGCTCGTTGGCTTTATCTGCGTAGGCAATCACGGCTTCTTCACATCCTTCCTGGCGTTTCTTCAGTGCTGCGGATTTGCTTTGCCGTGCCCTTGAGAATGATTGCGACGCTTCGACCAGAAGCCGCCGCAGAAAGGTATTTCCCTGCCTGGTGATCAGAAGAGCAGTGTTGTGATCGCCACTGTCCAGCCGGCCGGAAACCAGTCCAAGGAATGACGCAAATCCCTTTGCTTTAATGAATCTGCTGAAGTCTCCAATCTCAACGATCAGCGCCAGTGCCGTGATTTCTTTGATCCCTTTGAAGCAGATGAGCTTATGTACTTTCTCGCGGTACTTATCTGTTTCTGCAATTTCGACGATCCTCGCATCCAGCTGGGTAAGCTTTTCTACAGCGTGCTCATAAGACAGCAGATATTCATCCAGCGTCTCCTTCAGCACGCCTGTGAGCGGCAGCGAATTCAGCCAATTCAGATGTTTCTGCGTCCAGTAATTTCTGCCTTCCGTATAGTGATATCCATGCCTGTGGCAGAGGGCACAGATCTGCTGCTTGATTCTCTTCAATGCCTGTTTGTGATCTGTTCTCATGCGGATGAAATCACGGACGGCTTCATCCTCTTCATCAGGAACGTATACTGCTTTGTATTGATTGTTCTTAAGGCTCTCAGCGATCGCAATGGCGTCACGCTTATCCGTCTTTACTTTCCTGCGGCGATTGACCTCGGTACCTACAATTGTTGAAGGAGCCATGACTACACACTCGATCCCACGATCCTTCAGCTGCCTGTAGAGTTGGAATCCCAGGCATCCGGCTTCATATCCAACAATGATTTTGGCATCATCCCCATGCTGTTTAGTGATCGCATTGCAGTATTTGATGATGCTTTCAACGGATGGGGAATAAGTGTTAACGTTAGTGGCCCGGAGATCATCCTTCCCCCAGGTAGCCAGTGTGAAATTGGTGGTGTGTGCGTCGATTCCTACGTTGTATACTGTCATTGTAATGGCCTTCCTTTCTTGTATGAGTGCAACTTCCCTCTGCTTTGTAGACCAACATAAGTATATTGGGATGATCCTCGGTGCTACAAGTTGAGGGAGGCCATTACATATTGTCTTAACTTTACGATTCATATAAATAACCTCGCTCACAAACTATGATTGCTGGGTAACATTAGGAAATAATGCCTTCAAGAATTCAGATAAGGTCACTTTTCCATCAGATTCTTTAGAGATTTTTTCAAGAATTTCGATTGTCTTAGGCAAGTATTGCTTAAACAGTTTTGCAATTTCGCTTTCCCAATCAATTCCGTCAATCTGAATATCACCAGTGTACATTCTTTCGAATACAGCAACCGATATTTCACCTGCGGCAAAAGTAATTGATCCAGCTACAAATGCATTTAAAACGGTGGCAGCAACATTTAATCCAGGCACCGCTTTAATAGCATTTAGTAAAGCTTTACCTGCTATTGTAGTTCCTCCAACTTTTAATATTTGATTGATTACCTCATTAGTATCCGATTTATCTGATACTCCATATGTCTTCGCAATTGAAGTCATCATTCCAGTTTGAAGAGGAACTAATATGGTTGCATCCGGAATAGGAATCGGCACAGCACCGACGGTTGTTGCTGCAACAGTAGATCCTGCAACAACTGAATTTGCCATATCTCTTTTTAACTTAAGATCCAAATTCTTAATTGTATCTTCCGCAAGCTTTTTAGCTTCTGGTGCCAATTCGTTGGTACGCTTAACAAGAACATCTAATCCTTTTTGCGGAACACTGACTTCTGAATTGATTTGATACGTTTTTGCAACAACCGGAATAATATCTCTTACATCTAGTTTCTTCCTATGTTTTATGTTGTATTCACTAATCGCTTCTTTTGCCATTGCAATATTGTCATTGATTTCAACATCTGAATATGACTTAGTAAACACCACTATTATCGGCACATTTTTCCAGTCATTCGTCACACTCTTTATATATTCTAGGACAACATGATCAATTCTTTTTACTGTGCCATCTACACAAAACCAGATCATGTGAATGAGCTTATCTACTTCACTCTTCTTTACCCCTTGTTTGCAGAATTTTGCCAAATCGCCTTTTATACGATTCTGCCTAAAAAACCCGTATTCATAACCCACAGAATCAATCATTCGGAATGGCAGTTCATCCTTTTGATATACAGAGATATTTTTCGTTACCGCATGGCCATTTCCTGTTTTTGCAACTTCCTCATCAAAGATTGCATTTATCAAAGTGCTTTTTCCGCATCCGGAAGTTCCTAAAATCAGCACATTGATTTTGTTATCATCCATATCAATAATCTGCTGATACCTCGGCTGTTTTTTGCTTCCCGCTTTTGCATTTGCCATTTTTTATCACTCCCCCATCAATTATTGGACTGTTCCCCATGGGAACGGTCAATCAATCCATTTCTCCGACGGTTTCTCTCCACTCAGATAAATTCATATTTGTCTGCTTCTGAATCCATCTGGAGAGATCGTCCTTTGCAATCAAGTTATACTTCCCGACTTTGGAATAAGGGAGATTGTCCTGATGCAAATATGTATGTACAGTTCTGGTTGTTACCCGCAGGATCTTAGCTACTTCAGCCACTGTGTAATATCCTGAAGGTGTTTTCTGACGGTGAACTATCATTTTCTTCATTCTTCTTTTCACCCACCCCTGTTTTTCTATTCCTGGTTCTTAGTCCGATCTTTTAAAATCAGAAAGTATATCAGACGCTATGCCATAGTCTTTCATCAGTTTTTTCTTGATACGCGAATATTCATTCTCAGCGATCTGTTTTTCAGACAGCAACGTTTTAAGATATGCCAACTGCATCGAATATCTAACCAGTCTGTCATCTGCCGTCGAATTGATGACAGTAGCTTTCTACTCATCCGGCTGCTGTTTCGCTTTTTCAGCGTCATCAAGTTCTTTCAGCCGGCGAATCCACTTCGCAAAGCTTCCGTTTTCCAGAAACTGTTTATATGTCCCATCAGAGAAACGCTCAGCTCGGATAATTCCAACCATAAGGGCAAGCACACCTTGGCCATCCCAATCAGACGCATCGGCTGCTTCCATCTCTTTACCGTTCCAGTCCACACCGCGTTCCTTCAGGACGTCATAGTAATGATTAAGATTTAGTTCAGGATGCTCTTGAACGATTCTGTATATTTCTTCCTCCAGTTCCCGAGCCACCCTTCCGTACACAACAAACGGTAATACATATGGATGTTCTTCAGATCCATCTGCCTCCGGATCCGAATGCCAAAGACCTGACTGGACCTTACCGCTTTCCAGTTCGGGCAGAAAAGAAATCAGTTTTTCATACATGATCTCATCCTCCAGTTTCATTATCACTGCCGGAGATGACATTTTTCATGACACCGGCGGAGAAAGTGCTGAAAGTATTCTACAAACATTATATTTCAACGATGATTTCAATGATAGTTTCAATCATCTTCAAGCGATGGTTTCCTTTGTGAAATCAATCCTGGAATGAAGAAAACCGCTTCCCTATCGCAGGAAGCGGCATTTCAGACCGGTATTCGGCGTATAACTGACGTTATGCGAAGTAGCAACAAATCACAAAGTGATTAATCCTTTTCTATCTCTGTGGTTCTCATATATATATGCTTTTTACATATCCGCAAACATAAATAGGGTATAATAACTTAAAAATCCTCATTTGCACCAGGGTGGTGGAAGAACGGGTTACAGTGCTGATCCAAGGCTATAATGATCGTGTCCTGGAAAGGGGACAGATCAGGAAGTCTCCAGGAGTTGATTAGCGCTGACTTGGCGGTTTCGTTAGTCAACTCCTGGAAACTTCAAACCGCCAAACAAATGAATAATTACAAGAAGAACCGTCACTTCTGGGGACGGTCCTTGAGAAAGCTTGAATGGGACAAGTACCATGACCTTTCAGATTCTCAAAAGCTCATTTCTCATACCATTCACGAATGGTATGATGCCAAACACCCAGAGTTTTCGGCAGATGAAATCAAATTTCTGAATAACAGAAATATTGAATCCTGCGCGCATTGCGGCAGCACGAATTTCATCAAGTATGGTTTTTATAAGAATGGCATGCACTGTTACCTCTGCCATGATTGTGGGCATAAGTTTTCACCTATTACCAACACAATATTTGATGATCGGAAGATTCCTATCTCCGAATGGATTGAGTATCTTCTGTATCTGCTTGAATTTCATTCTATTAATTCATCTGCCAGGGATAATCGAAACGCCGAAAGCACAGGCAGATACTGGCTGAAAAAGGTATTTTTCGTTCTGAATGGAATTCAGGATAACATTGTGCTCAAAGGGAAAATATACCTTGATGAAATGTTCTTCCCTGTCATAAAGAGAAGAACGATTACGAAAGACGGAAAGAAACTTCGCGGCATATCAAAGAATAAGATTTGTGTTGTCGCAGCACACGACGAGCACGGGACAAACCTCATCATAGTTGAACATGTCTCCAAGCCCTCCCGTAAAAGCACATGGGCAGCGCTCGGGAATCATATACAGCCAGGCTCTAAACTGATCCACGATGGTGACAATTCGCATTCTGTTCTGATCGAGAAACTGGGTTTGTCAGAAGAGATCCATCTCACAAAAGAAACGAAGGGGTTGCCTGACGAAAAGAATCCGTTAGACAAGATCAACAGCCTTCATGCTCTGGTAAAGCAATACATGCGCATGCATGGAGGATACAACAGAGAAGATTTACAAGACTGGATGAATCTAATCTGGTTCATTCTTTCCAAGCCGGACAACAGGTATGAAAAGATCGATTTATTTCTCAACATGGCACTAAACGCACCAGGAAAAGTGCGATATCGGGACCGGATGGTTAAAAACGTCAATAAATAAGCCTATGACTACCACCCTGGTGCAAATGAGGATTTTTAACTTAATTTAATTATAATACTCTTCAAGTCATCTTTTTTGGAATCGTGGAAATGGTCAATTTTATTAAAATACAGCAATAGCTTTTCCACAAAACTATCATAGATTGGGTAGTCCAACGGATAATGATGACTACAGTATTTCGTGGCAAAGGAATAGAAGTATTTTTGCTTTCCGCTGATCACAACATTGGCAATGTCATCCACTAATAGCGTATCTCCAGATTTCAACCTATCATCAATATCCAATGACAAAATATGCTTTGCTACCGGAAATACAGAAAAGATGTTTGTACTGTAAAAATCATTTAATGTACTGACCTTAATGAGAATATCGCTAATGTCCTTGTTTTCGGGGCATATCTTGAAAAACAATTTGTCCAGTGCATCTTCCTGTAATCTATAGTTTTCCAAATTATCCCAATATTCCAAGTACTTTAACACTTCTTCTCTACACGGTTTTGGTACATTCACTCTTTCATTTCTCATTTTTCTCTAATACCGCAGATTGATTTTTCTTTTGGTATTCATTAATGCCGGTGCAAATGAATCTTTCAACCGCTACAGTTTTTGATAGTCCTGTATCCTGACAATACTTTTCCAACTTTTCGACTATTTCATTTTGGAGATAAAACGTTGCGTTTCTACCATCTTTTTTTGGCTTTGGCATATTCATTACCTCTTACTGTAAGGCAACTGAGTTTTCATTACGGAATGATCTATATATCTCACTAGCAAATACACCCAGCACCTCTTTTTTAATCTCGTCGTTGTTCAGTAATAATGTGAAGAAATCTTGATTCTGCGACAGTCCTTCAACAAGTGCATCATCAATGTTGTCGAAATATGTAAATTCGAAGTTGTTCTGATCATTTACAAGTGCAGAAGCTTTCAATTCTTCTGAATCCATCAGGATATCTTTGATCTGCAGCATTGCTTTGACGGCTACATCAGTATTCAGATTCTTTCCTGCCCGGGCATTAATATCAGCAATAATATCGGAAAGCCTTCTTTCTTCATCTTCAGTCAGATTGATCTCTGCCATAGGAAGACGAACATCCGGCTTGGATTCAACCTTCTTTTTATGAGTACCTGTATTCTTTTGTACAAAGCCATCAGCCTTAATCTTATCGTCAAGATTAAATCCGTTGCCATCACTCTTCACTCTCAGATAAGACACAAGATAATTTACATAGTTGTACTTTTTATGCAGGTCTACATCTTCAAAGCTGGAAATCAACAGCAGGAATTCATAGAAGCGAACAAACTTTCTTAAGGTCAGATAGCATTCACGCTGCTTGATCTCATCAAATTGATCAAACAGCTTTTTACTCTTCAGAAGATATGCATTTACCTTTGCTTTGATATCCGTTGTTTTCTCTCCTGAATAAAGAACATCATTAAAGATAATCACATCATCCGGATCAATGATGTTATAGTCATCAACCTTATTCTCAAGATCATAAACTGTAGCAGGAGTAACTGTGTTACAAAGCATTGTCGTGGTGTAATACGGTTCAAAAGCTTTGATTATATCTTCGTATTCGTTTATGAAATCCAATATGAATACTTTTTTATCATATGGATCACATGTGCGGTTCAGACGACTAAGTGTCTGTACCGCATTCACTCCTCGAAGCTTTTTAAGGACATACATTGCGCACAATTTGGGCTGATCAAAACCAGTTTGATATTTATTGGCAACAATTAAGACCTGATAGTCGCCACTATCAAATACTTTTGCAGTTTTATCCTCGCTGAAGCCATTTATAGATCCTTCGGAGAATTCGGCACCTTCAAACGATTTGTCGACACTCTTTCCAGCGACCTTGCCAGAGAATGCTACAAGTGCGTGAATATCCTTATATCCTTTTCGATTAACATAGTCCTCAAATGCCTGGCGGTACTTAACGGCTTCTGCCCGGGATGATGTAACGACCATGGCTTTAGCCTGACCGCCAAGTTCGTTCATCACATTGAGGCGGAAGTGTTCAATTATTATTTCAATCCGCTGAGAAATATTCGTCTCGTGTAAGGCAATAAAACGGGCAATCTTCTTTTTTGCTGCGTTATTCTTGTATTTCGGGTCGTCCTCAATTGCTTTGTTGATTTGGAAGAAAGTCTTATATGTTGTATACGACTGCAACACGTCCAAAATGAAGCCTTCTTCAATCGCCTGTTTCATGGAATACACATGGAATGCTTCTCTTTTGCCGTATTTATTGGCACGTCCAAACAACTGCAATGTAGTAGCTTTTGGCGTTGCAGTGAACGCAAACATTGAAACATTCTCCTGTTTGCCGGTTTTAGAAATCTCATCCATGATGAGGTCTTCTGTATCCATATTGAACTCATCGGATTCATAATCGATATTGTTACCCAGTGCTTTAGTTACAGCAGCCATGTCTTTGCCGGAAGTTGAAGAATGTGCCTCATCGATGATTACCGCAAAATGCTTGGCAGATAGTTTTTTGACTTGGTCCGTAATATATGGGAATTTTTGAATTGTCGTAACAATAATTTTAGCTTAATTAGCGACTTGGTGATTTTCTTGAGCACTGTACCTGATGAGGTACAGTGATTATGGGATATCAGCTTAGACTACCTGTATAAAGAGGTAGAAAACCATGTCAGATATCGAAGATCTTCAGAAAATTACCAGTATGTTTTCCAGTCTGTACCAGTATCAGAAGGATAAGCTCCTGTCTGATCTGGAGAATTGTGCCATCCTGAATAAGACTTCTCAGAGTTACTGCATCAAGGTATGCCCTAAGTGCGGTTCTGAGACTCCGAACTGGACCAGAGGAGGCAGAGCCAACTCTGGAAAGCAGATGCTTCTATGTCATTCCTGCAATCACAGAACTGTGGTCGACTATGGACAGCTTACCTACTATTCCCAGCAAGATCGTTCCAAATGGGATCAGCTGATCAAGGATACTCTTCAGCAGGTTCCGATTCATACGACCGCTCAGAATCTTGGCATCAGTACCTATACTGTCTGGAGAATGCGGATGAAGTTCTTGCACGCTCTGGAATCTATTGCCAGCGAAACTGTGGTTTCAAACGAGATAGAGATGGACGAGAAGTATATTCTGAACAGCCATAAGGGCGAGAAACGAGAAGATGTTAAGCCGCGCCACAGAGGAGAGAAAGCCTCAAAGCGTGGCCTTTCCGATGAACAGGTATGCCTCGTCACTGCAGTCCAGAGAGAAGGAGACGCAGTACTGAGAGCTACCAACATGGCTACTCCGAAAGCAGAGGACATTGCTAAGATTGGTCCGAACTTTGCAGAGCATAGCTTTGTATGGATTGATGGCAAGACTGCCTATCAGAAAGTCCTTGCTTGGAAGAACTGCGAATTCCGAGTTCTCGGTGATCACAAGTCCTATACTTCCATCGACCACCTGAACAATGTTAACTCCTTCCATTCCAAGATTGATGAATGGAACCGTGGGTACAGAGGAGTGGCAACGAAGTACATCAACAGATATGCTGCACTGCTGGTAATGGTAAGAAAGTATGCAGGAATGCATGCCGATGAGGTACTGCTGAAGGTCAAAACAGTGCTCAACGGCGTTTCAGACTTCTTCAGGATCTGCGATATGAAGGCTACTGACCTATTTGCCTATTAGGCTAGATCACCAACCTGCAAATTAAGCCATAATTTTTGTATTGCCGTTTAAAGCCCTGGCCAGATCGGCAGAAGAACATTTATCATCCATTACTTTAATCAGTCCAGGCTGGTGATCCAGCTTACGAATAGCATCTTGCAACTGCCTGTCAACAACAATACGGTCAGTAACGATGATGATATTATCAAAAATGTTCTCATTGTCATCTGTATGCAATGATGACAAACGGTGTGCCAACCAGGCAATCTCGTTTGTTTTACCGGATCCGGCACTATGCTGGATTAAATAATTCTGTGTTGTCTTGTTCTCTTTAACATCTTCCAACAACCGGCGTACACAATCTAACTGATGATACCTGGGGAATATAATCGTTTCTTTCCTGTCCTTTTTACCTGTTAAAGGATTCTCTTTTTCACTTATCTCAATGAAGATGAACTTGCTAATCAGTTCCAGGATCATATCCTTCTTCAGGATATCTTCCCACATATAGTAAACAGAAAACTTATCTTCAAATACAGGATTACCTTTTCCCTGATTGATCCCGGTACCGTTACCCATATTGAACGGAAGGAAATATGTACCCATTCCGTTTAATCTGGTCGTCATGTATACCTCATTCAAATCCATGGCAAAATTTACCAAGGTTCCAGCCTTAAACAGGAATAAACGGTTCTTAGGGTCTCGATCGGTACGATATTGGGTTATTGCATTGCTATAATCTTGTCCGGCCATATTGCATTTCAATTCAAAAGACATGATCGCAAGGCCATTCAGAAATAGCACAACATCAATCCGTTCTTTATCTGAGATCCAAACTTCTTCCATTGCGGAGAATATGTTTTTCTCATATTTCTGCATCAATTCTTTATTGAAAGAAGTTGCCGGCTTTGTATACATCAGTTCCAACCGTACATTAGACAGTTCAATTCCATGCTTCAAAGTATTGATTAAAGAACCGTTCTTTTGAGTAACAGCTGTATTAATGCAGGCTATGATCGTATCCTCAGTATCTGCTTTATAGATCTTCCTTAACTTTTCCATCTGTTTTGGCTGTGTTTCATCCAGGAACTGTATCAGGAGATCCTTATCTACAGCATGTAACCGATCATAATTTCTAGCATCCCGTATCAAATACCCATTTTCATTTTTCAATTTGTTTAGAAGAAAAGTCTGGTACTCTTTCTCCGATAATATAGTATTCATCGTGCTACGCCTCTCTATCTGAACATCTCATCGTTCCATACCAACTGTTATGTAATGGCCGATGTCAAGTGATAAATTAAGGTGCTCTGAAAAAACTTCTGTTGGTATGCTTGATCATCAACGATCCTCTTCTGTTAATTCTTCTTTTGCGGCTGGAGTGATAATCAACCGGATCAAGGGCACGGGGAAAGAGCTCCGAATGTAACAGTTCGCGGTACTTAGCCATTCTGTTATACGTGTATCAGGGATCAGCTGCTCATCCCACCCCACAGGCCAATGGTTTCGCCGCCAGCTCTGCTGTCTTAAATCGTGGTTCACAAGGAGTATCTGTGCCGTAAAAGTTAGATCGCAGATAGCTGAACCGTCCAGTTGCTCCGGCGGCTCTTTCCCGATACCCTCGATGCCCGTCTGTATCTGGTTATTTCCTGTTCCTGAAATCAATATACTGTGCTTCTCAAATCCTTATCCATGCAGGCAGGTAATCATGCGAGTGCTGTGTGAATGTTCCCGGTCATCATTCCCCAGATAAAACACGCAAGTTCCCGCGCTACCGCAGTGACTGCCTTATTGTGAGATTTCTTATTGGTGAGGACAAGCTTGTAATATCTCTTTCTCAGCCGCTCGTTGGCTTTATCTGCGTAGGCAATCACGGCTTCTTCACATCCTTCCTGGCGTTTCTTCAGTGCTGCGGATTTGCTTTGCCGTGCCCTTGAGAATGATTGCGACGCTTCGACCAGAAGCCGCCGCAGAAAGGTATTTCCCTGCCTGGTGATCGGAAGAGCAGTGTTGTGATCGCCACTGTCCAGCCGGCCGGAAACCAGTCCAAGGAATGACGCAAATCCCTTTGCTTTAATGAATCTGCTGAAGTCTCCAATCTCAACGATCAGCGCCAGTGCCGTGATTTCTTTGATCCCTTTGAAGCAGATGAGCTTATGTACTTTCTCGCGGTACTTATCTGTTTCTGCAATTTCGACGATCCTCGCATCCAGCTGGGTAAGCTTTTCTACAGCGTGCTCATAAGACAGCAGATATTCATCCAGCGTCTCCTTCAGCACGCCTGTGAGCGGCAGCGAATTCAGCCAATTCAGATGTTTCTGCGTCCAGTAATTTCTGCCTTCCGTATAGTGATATCCATGCCTGTGGCAGAGGGCACAGATCTGCTGCTTGATTCTCTTCAATGCCTGTTTGTGATCTGTTCTCATGCGGATGAAATCACGGACGGCTTCATCCTCTTCATCAGGAACGTATACTGCTTTGTATTGATTGTTCTTAAGGCTCTCAGCGATCGCAATGGCGTCACGCTTATCCGTCTTTACTTTCCTGCGGCGATTGACCTCGGTACCTACAATTGTTGAAGGAGCCATGACTACACACTCGATCCCACGATCCTTCAGCTGCCTGTAGAGTTGGAATCCCAGGCATCCGGCTTCATATCCAACAATGATTTTGGCATCATCCCCATGCTGTTTAGTGATCGCATTGCAGTATTTGATGATGCTTTCAACGGATGGGGAATAAGTGTTAACGTTAGTGGCCCGGAGATCATCCTTCCCCCAGGTAGCCAGTGTGAAATTGGTGGTGTGTGCGTCGATTCCTACGTTGTATACTGTCATTGTAATGGCCTTCCTTTCTTGTATGAGTGCAACTTCCCTCTGCTTTGTAGACCAACATAAGTATATTGGGATGATCCTCGGTGCTACAAGTTGAGGGAGGCCATTACATATTGTCTTAATTAATGTTGATATCAGCTTGTTTCTCTCTGCTATTTCTTTTTTTCCAAATGTTTCATATGGCTTGAAATCAAGATGATTGTTATTGATGAATTTAATGAATTGTGGATTATTGATATATGCTGCCGGCCCTAACGATTCAGTAAAGATATTTCCTTCAGTAGAACAATACTTCTGAAGCTTATAACCATATCGTTCATCACTCAGGCTGGAATTAATACTTTTACGGAGAAGTAATAACGCACCAATATCATTTCTCCAACGACGGAAATCCAATTGATCGGTATATTCGTCAGTGAACCATTCATAATGATTCGTGATAATATGTTCAACCTCAAAAGGATTCCGGGTTTTTGTATCCATGTAATTGATATAGTTTGAAGAAACACCTGTTTGTTCTTCAATGTATCCGGTTATTCTGGCAATAATGTTCTTGATATATTTTTTTGTGAAATTGTTCAAGCCAAATGAAGGGATTACTTCATCAGGGTTATAATTCAGTTTCGAATTGAGTTCTAACAACTTACTCTTTAGTTCAGATACATCCAGGTTCCTTAGTTCTTTAACATAATTGAAAACTGCATTTTTGATAGTACTGTAATCTACAGACCAATACCGTGTTACACGAGAGGTAATATAAAGATCAATAAACCTTGCTGTGAGATTGATCTTTTCTTTGATAATGTCCAACTTATCCTCGTATTTGATTGGCGCAAGTAAAAGCATCGGCTGCAATGTAAAATTCAGCTGCGCATTATAGAATACATATTTCAATTCTTCCGTATAAGTGTTTTCAGCATTTTTGATAAGTGTATATACTTCAGCAAACTTAGAAAACTCATCGATGAAATGTTCATAATCCTCAGAGTTATTTAATCTAAGTTTACTTCTCTCGTCACGAACCCATTTATGGAAAGGACCACCGATAATATCAAAATCCTGGTTTACCGCGCCGGCTTTTGTTTCACGAATAGTTATTGCATATTTGGCACGCAACCAAGCTTTGATGAATGTGTCGTCCCCTTGATCATCATCTTTTCTAAGCATCAGGACTTTTTCTTTCCACAGATTATTCTTGTTTTCCCTGTTAGTATCATTACTAATTTCAGAAAGAATATATCCTTTCAGCATTTCGGTAGGAGTCAAACTAAGTCCGCGGTCATTCATTGTCACAAAAACTTTATGGGCATCTTGTTCAGTATTTGCAACGATTTCAATGAAGAAAACTTTATCGCAAAGCCAGTCACAGAAATGCTGCAAGTTATCATTTGTAATAACTTCTCCCAAGGATGATTCCAGTAATTCGGTATATCTGTCATAAAGATTCTTTACTGATTCGCCATAGTTTGTCGGATCAAAATCTTTCCCCTCAAATAAAGCCTTAATACACTCTTCTCGATCTTCAACGGATATATTAAATGAAGCTGTTCCGTGTGACTCGGAATAGATCATACCTTCGATTGTTGTATTCTTTTCCCCTATTGCTTTTAACCGGTTATTCAGATATATCAGAAGCAATGTTAAGGACGAGAGACGCTGCTGGCCATCGATTATTGCATTTTCTCGGCCAGCAAGAACAATGGATCCCATGAAATAAACACCATAATCATCTACGTCATGTCTTGTGTGATCGGGTCTATAAAAATCTAAGAATTCTGATGTTAAATCATCGATCAATTCTTCCATATGCTTCTTTTGCCACATATATTCACGCTGATAATAATGAATTGAATACTTTGTGTTCAGAAGAAGCTGTTTTAAACTCTTCGGGGATCCATCTATTTTCTTCATTTTCTTCTCCTTACAATATCTTTCCAAATATCACGCCAATGATTGCGCTAATTACTCCTACAATCAGCGTTCTCCAGAACTCACGTTTTTTTTCAGTTCGCTTATCATTTTCTTGCTTTTTGATATCTGCCCCATACGCCCAACCATTGTTCAGGATCTGCATTTCAGCAGGAACATTATCTGCCCAGAAAACTGTAATCATTCGTCGATCTTTGAGTTCTTGAAACTGACTTCTAATAACAGCATCAACATCAGGACTCATGTTTTCAAACCGTGTTCTCCAGTAATTGGTATCCGGATTATTATTCTCATTTCGATGGGAAATGATCTCGTCCAACAAATTTTCAGCACCTATTGATAATTTTTCCATTAGCTATCCTTATAAACTGTAGACATTTATTTTTTCCATTTGCCTGTATTCAGGTCAATAAACTGTTCAAGTTTTATTTCTGCGGTAAAACCACCGCCATATTCTCCGGCACGGGTCTGATCATCATACTTGAAGCCGATGTTATAGAGTTTTCCGGTCTTTGTTCTGCGGATAAGATCGTTATCCAGAAAGAACCGGATCACTCTCTTATGATTTGCTGTATCGTCGCCGTTCAGATAGAAACAGGCAACGCCTTCGTCAGCATCGGAATGCTTGCATTCATAGACGATTCCATCCTCAATGGCTTTCTGGCAGATACCTTCCACAAACTCACGGTTTCCGAAGAAATACATCCACTTACCGCACTTATGACGGTCAAGCAGTTCTTCCTTGCCGCTGAGGTAAAAGACCCAGCCACCATAATTAAGCGTCTGCATTCTTGTCTTCGTCCTTTAGAAAATCGCTTAGGCTTCCTTTATAATTTTCTGTCACACCCTTGACGATGATCAGCTTGTCTTCCGGAATTGCAGCCCTCATACGCTTTTGTAACTGACCGGTCACAAGAGAGTATCGGCTGTTATTCAGAATGTATTTATCTCCATAGCGTTCAAGGATCGGTGTCCAGTAATGGATATACTGATTGTTACGGACGTGTCCGTTACCTGCATTACCTTCCTGAAGATCTTCTTCCAGAAACTGCCGCAACAATTCAATTTGTGTCATCTGCGCCATTACGCCACCTCTTTCTTGCCGGTCACATACTCATAGATCAGAGATTTCTTGTATTCTTCAATCACTTCTAACTGGCTTTTCTTTGCATCAATAGAAGCAGTTATCCGCGAAGTTTTGTCGTCTAAATAATCAGCAATCTTCTGCTGTTCATTCTTCGGTGGATATGGAATATACGTGTTTCCAAAATCAGCAAACGCTATATTCTTACCATCACGCAAACTCATCGTGTAGGAATTCATCTTATCGATGAATATCTGCGTTTTGAAGAAGTATTTATAATATCGATCATCAATACTGATGACTGGATAGAACACTTGGTAGGCTGGAGATACGACACCCTCATACTCGCTGTATTCAAATCCACCTTGAAAACTTCTCAAACTAATAACGTATGCACCTTTGTGAACAGTTTTCAGTTGATTGAAGTCAGTTTTGTCATTTAGCTTCACGGCATTGAATCCAGAGAGTTCCTCATATAAACTTTGTGGGATTACACCGTAATTCTGTGTTGGCGACAGAAGCTGTAAATTGATAGTATTGCCTCTATCATTCTTCTGAACAAACAGATATTTTCCTTTTTGCAGCGCCCACTGAACAGGCATTATTCCTAACCATTCGTATCCGCTATCCTTCATCTCAACATTCGGATCCAATCCCTTTGTCACAGCTTCCGTGATAACAGACTTCTTGTATTCTTCCAACGTATCGATCTCTTCCTGGATCTTCTTGGAAATCTCATCAATCTGAGAACACTTGCTGTCGAGGAAATCGGCGATGCGATGCTGTTCGGAGAGAGGAGGGATCAAAACAAAGCTTTCTCTCAACCAAGGCACGAAAATATTCCGTTGGATTGTTCCGACACCACGAGATGACAGTTCGTACTGCTGAACCATCGACTTATCTCGAAGCAAATACCCCATATAAGACGGATCACAATCCTTGCCCATTGTATAAATCACATACGCCGGACTAATAATTCCGTCATATTTCGATACTCCAACGGAACCTCTCCAAGCCTGTTGGTTGTTCAGTACAAAATCGCCGTTATTTACAACTTGGTAATTTGAAAGATCTTGACTTGGCTTATGCACCTGCATACCTGTTGAATCAGAATAAGAAATGACACCTCTATCAAGATAAACAGATAACAGTTCGCCAACACCACCTGATTTCACACTTTTTAAAGTGAAGACACTCTTTATTTTCTTTACATCCCAGTTGCTTGGTATTGCACCAAAACAAGCATATTCACTATTCATTTCTCTACTCATCCCAGCAACTCCTTGATCTTCTGATCTACTTCCTTGTCAAGTTCAATGAACCTTGCAAGCAGTTCTTCACTCGGAGTCGGCTGCTGATACTTGTAGAAATACCTTGTGAACGGGATCTCCGCGCCGATCTTTACAGTCTTCTGGCCTCTGTCATCCATAAAGGACGCTTTTTCATCTTTGCCTTCAAAGAACCACTTTGCATCCGGAACGTGCGGCAGGACTTCCTTTGCCATATAATCATCGATATTCTGCTTCCAAGGAACGATCTCTGTATCCTTGGTTTCTTTGTCGTAAATGATGCCTTTCTTATCCCTCTGGATCTCGGCGTTCTTGTCCATTACAGACAGTCCATCAACGACTTTTTTGATCAGCTTCTTATCGATTACACCCGTCAGGAGATCCTCCAGGACGGCCTCAAAATCGCTGACATTCAGCCAAATCTTGTCGGAGGCATTGTTCCTCAATATGCCAAGAACATCCTCGTAAACGTCTTTATTCACGTTGTAGGCATCGAGTTTCTTCTGTTCTTTATCCGTCAACGCTTCTTCCTTGTTTTCGAGTTCGTATACCTTGGATTCGTCATAGAGAGAGGACAGTGATCCCTTGGAAATCATTGCTTCAATGCGTTCTTCGTTGACCGCATAGGACCTCTGTAGTGGCTGCATAACCATATATTCACGGTAAATGAAGTCTGTGTTGTCATAGATCTTGGACAGTTCATTCTCCTCAAACGCGGTATAGAGGTTGGTGATCTTCACGCGATCATCCGGAGACAGTTCATTCTTCTTATTACCGACAGCCTTACGCAGCTTATGGCAGATACCAGAAGCGTCAATCAGCTGAACCTTTCCTTTGCGTTCCGGGCGCTTGTTCTTAGAGATGATCCAGATATATGTTGCAATGCCCGTGTTATAGAAAAGATCTGTCGGCAGCGCGATGATTGCTTCGATTAAGTCACTCTCCAGCATCCAACGCCGTATCTGTGACTCACCGGATGCTGTACCTCCGGTAAACAACGGGGAACCGTTCTCGATAATGGCAAGACGTCCGTTATCCGCCAGCTTTGCAATGGCAGATTGCATAAACAGCAGCTGGCCATCTCCGCCACTGGGAAGACCTGCGCCCCAACGACCATTCATGCCCTTCAGATACTCTTTACGTACAGCCTCTTCCTGTCCTTCTTTCGCATCTGCACCTGACCAAGGTGTCCCGAACGGCGGATTTTCAAATCCAAGGCGCATTTTGATACCCTCAAAGCAATCTTCCTTGAACGTGTCTGCCTGGCGGAAGTTTTCGCCAGTCTGATCCTTTATCAACATTTCAGCAAGTCCGATAGCATGTGTTACAGGGTTGTATTCCTGTCCGAACAAACGAACATTGCAGTTCGGATTGTAATGTTTCAGATAAGAGTAGGCTGTCGTAAGCATGCCTCCGGTCCCGCAAGCCTGATCAAATACGGTAATTTCCTTACCTTCTTCAAAAATGTCATCACAGCCTTCGGAAATCAGAATGGATACCATTGTCTTGATGATGTCACGACCGGTGTAGAACTGTCCGGCTTCGATATTCTGGAAGAAACGTCCGATCAGGTTTTCAAAGATGTATCCCATTTTGATGGAATCATATGTCTTCGGTGACAGATCCAGTTCAGAGAAAGCTTTAACTGTAGAGTAAAGGCAGCCACCTTTGGCCATTTTGTCGATTTGTGCATTAAATTCCAGTTCAGAGAAAATGTCTCTTACATTTGCGGAGAAGCCGTCGATATACGCCTTCAGATTTGCTGCAATATGATCTGCATCGTTACACAGTTCCTTCAGATCATAATGACTGGTGTTATAAAACTGATATCCGGAAACACGATACATTGCCTTTGCCGGATATGCCGGATTCGTTTCGAACGTTTCTATAACTTTCTGCTTTGTAGGTTCAAGAGTGCATTCAAAACGACGAAGTACTGTCATCGGAATGATGACATCTCCGTATTTGTCCGGCATAAAGGTGCCGCGAAGTTTGTTGGCAATTGACCAAATGAAATTAGCTTCACTAGTTATATCAACTGGATTATCATCCCATAGAATATCAAATTTATTCATATTCCCTCCGTTATTCTGTTTTCAATAATATTGCATAACTCTTAGTACAAAAAACATTCCTGTAACAATTATACATTTTACATTTTTGCATTTAAATAACATTGAATAATATTATGTGATATTAATTATCGACTGTTTTGGCGCATAATACTTCATCTACACAAAACCAGGCCAAATTTGACTTGATCATATGGATTATCGTGATCTTTCTTGAGTATCAGCTTCATTCCAACCCGTAAACTGTTTGCTAACATATAATCATTCAAATGATTAATCGTCATGTATTTACTATCGTCCATATTACATCTCCAGTCGCTTGTATTTCTTTCCGATGAAATAATACTCCGCAAGCCATGGCAAAAAACGTGCCATGGAAAAACAAAAAATGGGCATATCACCAAACGATGACATGCCCTATCACATTTTCGGGGCAATTTGCCCCAAGACTATTCATTTGTCTTTTTGACAAGTGTGTTTTCCAGGTTCAGATATCCTGTTGACACTATTTCCTGATCAGTCTCTTTTTCTTTCTGATGCTGATCTGATTTCTTTGAAAAACTGCTGGTAGATGATGCTGATTGTTGCTTGTTTTCTCTGGAATTGTATGCCTGCTTCAGATCGAAATACGGTACATGCCTCAACTGCTGACGGATTTCGATATCCCCTTTAGGCATCTTGTCATAAAAGCAGTATTCCCGGTATCCAAGCAGCCTGGTCAGTACAGGATTCTTCCGCAGCTGAATAATCAGCGCCTCGCCCATGGAGAGCTTTGACAGCCGCTCTGTGGAGACAACTGCACGCTCATCATAATGCCCCTGTTCTTCATTCCAGATCAACCGTTTTCCTGCCTTCTCTGAGACAGTTTTGAGTGTTTCCGGATCTCCGCCCATTAGATAGGCAAAGTTCTGCATGTTATTCATCAGAGTATGCGCAACTTCTTTGCCGTATCTGCGTTCCAACTGTGATGTATCCTGGACCGCAAGAGTTAGTCGAAACCCAGCAGATGCACCAAAACTGACCATGTTATCAATACTCTTAAGTGAAGGCATAATACCTGCTTCATCAAAAATACAGTTTACCGGATATGGCATTCGTCCATGGTTTTCTCTTGCCACAACCATTACCTCCTCATACATCTGTTCGATAAACATTGAGACAAATGGATAGTAAGTCGATTTATCGCCGTGGACGATGATGAATACAGCAGCTTTCTTCCTGGCGATATCCTTTAAATCAAAACTGGATCGAGAAGTCATTCGCATTACCGATTCACTCATGGTCATCATCCTGCTCTTATCAGAGAATACAGAGTCAATAGATCCCTTTGTTGGTCCAGGCGCCACGGCATACTGGGCCAGACTCGTAACTGATTTATCCGTACTGTTCCGGTATTTCTTCAGATAGTCACTTAGCAGCGTTGTCCCTCTTTTGTCGATTGCTTCAGCGCCAGCCATAGCAACCTGCTTAATTGACTTGAAATGGATTAGGTCATCTGACAGAGGAATCTGTTCACCTGTTTCTGGATCCACTGTTGTTTCCTCCAGAAGCAAATTCGCATATCCCACAATCAGTTCTCCTGCCTGTGAGTTCCAGAACCGGCCATTCGTATCCTTTTCATCAAACGTCATGATATTTGCGATATCTTGCAACGCTTCCTGAGCAGCTGAGGTATCCAGTTGTGGCGCATCATTCAGGATCTCATTGATCCTTTCAATGATCATGTTTCTCTCTGATTCATCTTCCGTATTCTCAAGTTGCCTGTTCAGATCTTTCAGAACCGGGTCAAACTCATCGAAATACAACTGTTTATCCTTTTTCTCTTTCTGCTGTGCTTCACGGTACTTCTGTATAGCAATACCCAATGGATTCCAGCAGTCACCTCTTTTCGGTTCAATGAAATCCAGAAAATAGACATCGTAACCATCATCGATCAGTTTCTGTACCTGAGTATCCCGCAGTTCTCCCTTCGGATCATTGATCACCATCGATTCTCCATTCATCCGGAGAAGATCAATCATGATGCTGATAATACTGTATGATTTGCCGGCACGCGTTGTCGCAACGATCATGCTGTGACAGTTTGCAGCGTTCACATATACCCGATTCCGGTATGTAAGAACAGGGAATCCTCCGCGTCTTGTTACCTGTTTCCCGCCTATCCGATAGTTTTGCTTGGTATTCATCTTGTGCACATCAGACAGTTTCAGTTTTGCAATCAGCTTGTTCCAGTACTGTTTTGGCGCATCAAATACATCGTCACAATAATCGCGAAGATGCAGCTTCATAAGCCGATCCACCATCGTTCTGGAATCAAACTGCGTCCAGTCCTGATGCAGCAATGCAAACACATACCCGCAAAGCACAAACAATCCTGCGGATAGAAGGATACTCATGGCAGTCTTCCCGGAAACCGCCAAATACATATTACTTTGTGTGCCTGCGGCCCCATTCTCTATATAAGCCGTAACCGCTGACTTGGCTGCCAGAAACAAATGATGAATTACCCGGATAGTCTGACGGAGTATATACAGAGAGATAATCTGACCAATCAGTATTTCAGGCTTGGCATAGTCAATGTTGCAGAGGTGCCCGCTTGCATCAAACTCCAGCCTCGTCAGTCCTTTCTTTGCCTCATGCAGATGCGCAAGATGCTTGTAATTATTCCTCTCATAGCGTGTCAGTCCACGCTTCCGATTTTTACCTTTTTTGCTTCTTCGGATGAACTGGTTGTAGAAGATATCCAGAATGAAATACAGAGCTATTCCATTCAGAAGAAGGAAGTAATCCCATTTCCCCGTAAAAAAAAGAAGGCCTGTATCGAAACTGATTGCCAGTGTCCGATACAGGTATAAATATGCCACTTCTATTCCCAGCCAGTACACTACTGCAAGCACAGACAGTGACAATAGCACAAACACAATCAACTTTTTCATGAAGCTGTCACCTCACTCTTCTTGCCGGTGTTTTCTGATTGTTAAGATATGCTTCGATCTCGGTTTCAATTCGATCCTGAAGATGGTGAACTCTGTCATCATTATGAAGATACCCGGAGACTTCATTCCCGACTGACCGGCTGTGGAAATGACCCCAAACGGTATTGTTCAGCCTTCCCTGCATGGATTCATTAAATCCTTTGGGGTGATGCTCGCGTAAATAATCTATTGCCGGTGAGAAACCTCTCATCGCCGCAGAAACCATATACTGATATCCCGAGTCACGGTCCTTATCGATCTTCTTTCCTCTCAGCATTTCTATGGCAAGCAGATATTCTGAGACCGCATCATCATGCAGACAGCCGTTATAAAGGGAGTTCATGCCGGCACTGATTTCCTGGCGGGCAAAACAGATCTTCGCCATCAGTCCATACGAATGATTGGATCCCTCTGTCATGGCCTTCATACAATGCATCTTGGCGAGATTCAGATTCCTGGGAACACCTTCTCCATAGAATTCCATCTGTGCCATTCTGTGCTGGATAGAGCCCGCTATAAGGCCTCTCTCATTGCTGACCAGTAAATCCTCATACCGCTTATAGATTTCTTTCAGATCAGCCTGATTTGGGCTTCTGCGGCCATTCAGCAGTTCCTTATGCCTCTCAACAGTCATCCGGTATTCTTCAGCCCGTGAGTCTGTCAGACCATCCAGCTCCGTTGCTTCTTCATCGCCCATCCAGCTGATCAGTTCTTCCTTTGAGACTGTCGCTTTAAACGGTCTCTGATTCGAGAACTGCTTAATCTCCTGCAGGATAATATTCCCGATTTCCTTGTACAGTTTCTTCAGCTCAGTGGTTTTGATCGTGCTGTCTCCGGCATCATTTTTCATTGCCTGATCCAACGGTTCCAGAGCTTTCAGGTATTCTTCATATAACGGACTCAGCCGGTCTGTCTTAAGCAGATCATCGGTTATGCGATCGATCGTATCGCGATACGGAATCATAGCGGATGACCCATACTGAAGCCGGCCTATTTTCGGAAGAATTCCGGCAAGGGCCTGTATGCTGTCGATCTTCGACATATCCACTTCATGCAGCACTTCCATTATTTCCGCTTTTTCCTGATCCTTCAGATTAAACTGCGTTTCATAATCGTTCCCTGTCAGATCACGAATCGTCTGCCTCACTGTCATTTCCTTGGCGATGATCTGTTTCAAGGACTTCATCTGCTTTTCCGTGAAGGCTCCGCGATCTCTTGTATGAACCTTTTCCATGAAGATCACATGCATATGAGGATGCTGTTTGTTATTGTGATAATCCATCCACCAAAGCATATTCTTCGGGTCAAACCCGACCTTCTTAAAGAACTGCGGCAGTATCTTTTCGATCACCGCCGCATAATCTGCCGCATGGTACAGAAGGTTCTTATGCGCCTCATCATAGGACTCCAGGGAAATCACCATATCCCAGATCAGATCACCCGGTTTACTGAAGGCTTCGGTCCCCTGCCGGCGGAGTTCTTTTCTTTTTTCCGCTGTCAGCACCCCGAGAGAGGAAACCGTTGCGCCAGTCGAAGCCTCCTCCCTGGATGTATATCCGAGAAAGCCATCATCAAAGAATGTCAGCTGATCTCTCACATTCTCCTCTACGGCATCCTTTCTTCCGGTATAGTCCATATAGCCATTTGAACCGAAGATCATTTTCGCATTCATGGTTCCCTTAAAGCGCGAGTTCTTTGGCGCAGGTTTCCCCCATTCAAAAAAGCGGACGGTATCAATGATCTTCGGCATTGCCGGTATCCTTTTCCCCCGTTCCGCTGATCGCCCGGTTCAGCTCATTTTCCAGTGCACTCATTCTTCTTTCAAAATCCTCTTCCAGCTTTACCGCCTGGCGCAGGCTTCTCTCCATAATCAGGCGCTGTTTCTTCAGAGAATCCAGTTCCTGCCTATCTAGGTCGATTTCCGCAGTCAGTTCCTGTTCCCTTTGCCGGATCCTGTCCAGATTCTTTCTGATCTCGCTGCTGTTCATAAGCACCACCCTTCATAACTGAGTTCATTTTCATCCAGATACTCTATTTCCACCGGCTGTTTCTCACCCAGCTGCATCGGCACCAGTTCTTTTAACAGATCTTTCCGGATATACGAGTCCACTCTGTCCAGAAATCCTCCGGTAAATGATTTTGCAATCATATTGTCCAGACCATCTGTTATGACCGTGTCATGTTGTCGGTTGATCATAATGAAAGAGGCGATGTTCTCCATCGTCCCCTCAAAGTACTGTCCGCCGGTATGATAACCCTTATTATCAAACACATATCCGATTACTGTTTCTGCCATTTTCATCCTCCCATAACATACGCATTCCTGCCTGCAACATAGTCTTCCACACAGTGCCTCATCGCCTCATCCAGCTGTGGATAGTCTTTCCGGTAATCTTCCATCCATTCTGCAATCAGTTCATAATCACTGCCGTCAAGCAGATAATCATATTCCAGTTCTTCTGCTTTCTTCTGAAGTCCCAGGATCAGATTCACTTCTTCCTGCGGCTGATCTGCAGACTGTGCTTCCTCTTTGGGGCAATTTGCCCCAAGCATCTCCTGGATGCTGTGGAAATGCTGTTTCTTCTTTTCCTGAACCAGTCCCATCCATCGCTCCAGAAACTCATTCTGCTTCTTATCCGTTACCGGCTGATTGAAAGCCAGGAACTTCTGACGGATCCGGTCACATTCCGGATTGATCTCCACTGTGATCAGGGATCTGTTCGGGCGAGCTGTCTCACGCATGACATAGATCAGGGACTGATGATTGATGATTCTCTGTCCGTAAGAGCCTACACAGTTTCGCTGCTGTTTGGCTTCATCGATCAGATCCGAATGATTCCGGATCCCGCGGATAAAGAAAACATCTTCCGAATAATCATTCTCCGAAAGATATTCACAGGCATTCTCCATTTTCTTCTCCAGAATCTCATCACGCTTTTCCCGTATTGTCCTGGCTGTCACGTCGTGCTCCCGTTTCAGACTGTCCGAGTCGATCCGGGGTTGGATCTCCAACTGCTCGCACATGCTCAGGTAATCGTTCAGCAGAGGGAATGCTTCTCTTGCGCTGATTGCCTGGAAGGTATCCAGCCGCTGCAGATAGTTCATCAGCGTATGCCAGGTAAATACCGGCTTACCGCTGTGCCTGCGGTTCAGGATGGAATTGACGGTCTTCAGATCATCCGCGTCAAAATGCATCCAGTATGCCTGTTCTATGGTTTCCTTCGTAAGCTTCCCGGTCTTTGCCATCTTCCGATACACATCCCAGATCTCGAGGTCTGTTTCACCGCGGAGCGTAGTATAGACATCCTTGGAAGTCTTGAATATGTTTTTGAGTTTCGTCCCCGGCTGCGTCAGCCGGTTGAATGCATCGATCTCTTTTGTCTGCCGCCAGAATCCCCGGATCCCGTTCTCTACGAAGTCATATCCTGCTTTGATCAGCTGTTCCAGCTGCGGACACGTAAAGAACAGAAGCGGATTCGTACAGTCATACTGTCTTGCCGTTTCCATCCCATATGGATTGGTTCTCTCCAGAATATCCCACAGATCAAGTTCACTGTTCAGCAGCATATAACTACCCGGCTCCGGGTATTTGGCAAACACTTTCCATTTGCTGAACTCCATCTTTTCCAGCATGACGGGATGTTCGAAATCTACAGATCGGCCATCCGCATAATCTCTGGCCGACTGGTAAGAAATATACAGCGGCTTGTTGAAGTACATTGTTATCCTGTTTGACCACGGAACACCGTTCTGATCCACATAGATCAATGTCGTATTCAGATCCTTCTGGGAAGATGGCAGTTCCAGGCAGCTTGCTGAATTCCGCGGTCGCCGGTCAGAAACAATCAGGCGATTCCGTACTGCAGCAGCATACACATTTGATCTCCAGCCGGCAGGTATTCGAAACAACGGCTCTTCATCCTTTATTCCTTTTAGCTTTGCGGCAGACACTATGAACTGTTCCAATGTGCCTGTACCGCTTAATTCCATCAGCACATCTGGCGGATTTACATTACCGACTTCAACCACGCCTTTCACGACGCTCTTTCCAAGCTTATTGGTTACTACCGGCATCTCGTCCAGGATATCGAACAATGTCATTTGCCTGTTTATTTCAGTCATTCACTCACCATAAAAGGGAATGCACATTCATATCACTGAAGTACATTCCCTTCCCTTTGGTCATCATTGCAGATCATCCTTCCTGTCTCAGACGGTTTCATCCATCTCCGACCGGCACCTGCAACCATGCCATCTTATTCCCCGGGGCAATTTGCCCCAAGGCTACATCAGTTCTTCATCTTCAGCTTCCGGATTCTTCACCCGCATCTCTCTTGCCACCTTCTCTGGTATCAGGATGTCCCACGGCAGCGTCATGTACAGCAGCCGCTCAACACCATCCTTTGCCCGGTCGATATTCAGTCCCTTGCACAGAAGCCTCATATATTCCTTTGATTCTCGCGCAAGGATATTCGTTGCGTTGAGTGACCGGATGAAACCGGACATATACTTCCTGAAGACTCTTTCAAATACGATCTCCAGTCTCTGCATATACGGATCATTGCAGTTATCCGCAAGTACGGAAAGATAATAGCTTTCGATTGCATCCGTTATGATCTCGGATTTCCCTTTCGGTTTGCGGTTCAGCTTTACTGCTGTTTCCTGATCAAGCTGCATCAGATGGGTCAGTTTACTCTGTATTTCATCAGAGACCCGGAATGTCATCACTTCTTTTGTCACAAATATACCGTTCCTCCCGGGGCAATTTGCCCCAAAAACATGTAATACGCCCGTATCACAGCACCAGTGCATTCTGTATCACGGCAGTAATACCTGCGTAATACGTCATTATCCGCTTTGTTATCACCAAACTGCCCGTTGGGCTGTTCTGCTCAGGAGGATTTTGTAATACAAAATCCCTTATCCTGCTATATATATAAAATCTACCTTTTCACGCCTGTATGACGGCAGCAGATGAGCTGCCATAGACTGCTTCAGTTCAGACTCTTTCTTCGCAGCTGGGCAAACGTGAGGAAGGTATTCATCTGACTTTTCAGGATCAGCGCCGGCAGTTTCTGTTCCGGATTCAGCGCGATCCCGAAGCAGTCTTCATCCTGAAAGACCATTTTGTTCAGTTCAAATACGGAGATGCGGACGGTCCGGATGCCTTCAGGAACCATCTCCGGATCCGAATAAGCCACGTAATATCGGTTGCCTTTCTCATCATTCACACAAAGGATCCGGTCCTCATCCGGCTCAAGCGCTGCCAGGATCTCCTCCTCATCTTCGTTCATATCCATGAAACGCACGAAGACCCTGGCAAAAGATTTCCTTGAAGGATAGGCATAAAAGTGCTGAAGCAGAAGATGTAGTTCATCCATTGTTGTTTTCCTCTTTCGTTCCACCGATCATAAATCAGGAATTCCAGAATGAAAACAGGCTGTGGATAAACTCCATGAATCATGGAGAAACCGGTTGAACACGGCAACCGGTATGGCATGATCCATGGAGTTACGGACCATACATTCCTTCGAGAACCGCACCGTACGAATTCAGAAACGCCTGGAAACTACTGAACTTTCTGACCCGGAAGCCATAGGAATTGGCCGTCGTCGCGTTGCATTCGCTGATCAGAACCGAGCCATCCGCCCCTACGCCTTCAATGAAAACAGCGTGCCGAACCGAGCCAAAGCGGATCGAAGCTATGGACTGCGGGATCGGACTGTTCGGATCCCTGGAGTACGTTCCCGGTCCGGGAGAGACATGGTCGATGGCCACGAGCTGGTTCCAGTTGTTCGGCAGCGGGAAGTTTCCGTCGTGATTGTTCACATCCCAGAAGCGTCCGGCAGCGTAACTTGAGCAGATCATCTTGTTCCATCTGCCGGTGATCGAGGCGGTCAGACAGCGGTCATACGGCCAGGCGATGTGGTTGTTGGCATCGCAGACACATGGATTGCCATGGATCCCGTCCGGATCGAAGCAGTAATACTTGCTGTCGAAGTCGATCACAACGCCTTCCATCTCCATGATTCCGCCCGGCTGGATATCTCCGGGATCCTGTCCCTCTTCACCGCCACCATGAGGATGGTCGTATGTATCGACATATTTCCAGGGCTGTGAAGCCGCAAACAGAAGCATCGGATTGAAGTACCGTTCGGTACCTTCATCAAGGAAATATGTCTTCACTGAAACTTCATCAGAGAAGCCGAGGATCTCATTCTGTTCCAGTTCATCACCTATACCGGCCGCGGAATCATAAACTCCGACATACTTTGCGTATAATTCCGTGCCGTTGTTTTCGATCCTCTGCGTGATATACGGAACGCCAAATGATTCACCGGCATCTACGATCTCACCTGTCGATACAGCAAGAACATAACCGGAGTAATACTGCTCCTTTGTGTTCAGCTCGATACTGACATTGGAGTCCTCGTTGATCAGTTTATATCCATAGCGCTCGGAAGGCTCTCCGGCTGCTGGAGGGATGTATGGAAATGTCCAGAATCCTTCTCTTGTCTTGCGGCATTTCACCGACGGTTCGAACGCTGTACAGGCATCTTTATAGATTTCTTCTTCGGTGTAATCAAAGACCCACTCGTATTGGGGATTGCCTTCTTCATCGGTTTCTGGTTCACCGGTTTCTTCATTGATCACTTCCTCCCGTCTGTAATGATCTCTTTCATAAAGTGTCGGGATCCAGATATCTTCGTAAGCTGCATCAGGGATCGTGCCCTGAAACTCATCGATATCCGAGCTGTACAAAAGAAAAGATCCCGAAGGATCTGTGTCAATTTCATCATCGAAGGTGCCGTCCGGGTTAACGTGGGCAATGCAGCCTTTGATGTTATGGGTATATTTCTCGTCCATACTGCAGGCAAGCATCTCAGAATATTTGAAGCCAATGTGATAGTCTTCAGCCAGTTTATCGAGGTCTTCCCTGTAATCTATGATCTTTTCCTCCCAACCCGGATCCACATCTTCTATCTCATCAATACGTCCCAGCATATTTGCCAGCCACATGATCGGCAGAAGTACCGTAAATACGAGGATGAAACCGACCATGAGCAGTACAACACCTGAAAATATCAGCGAGACGGCCTTTCGAAACAGAGCATTCAAACCCGCCTGATCATGCAATTGGATCACCTCTTTTCATTTGTTTATGATTCTTTCTGCGACAAATATACGGGCTCATGTAGCTAATCTTTCTTCATTCCCATATCTATCAGTTCGTTATCTCTTGCCAGTACAGTGATTGGTATCCTCCTGTTTCCGCAGACAAATAACGCATTACCCTGCGTAAAACGCTGGATCAGTTCTGTTTCATTGGTGTTCAACCGGACAAGTTTACTTATATCGGAAATGTCATCCTTATCCAGATGCATGATCATCTTATACACCGCATTGTTAAAAATAGCCTTGCCATGAGTGATGACTTTCTCATCCGCAAAGTCTCCCGGCTGCTGTGTTCCGGCAATCATGACTGTATGATACTTGCGAGCACGGCGATAGAACTGTGCAACCATCTCTGCAGTTTTTCCTTCCAGGATCAGCATATGCGCTTCATCGATGATAAATGCGGATTCCTGCTCGTTATCCAGACAAAGATCCCAGGAGAACTTGAACATCATGTGATTCAGTGCTGTTCTCAGGTTTACCGGCGCATTGAACAGCATCTTTGTCCCAAAGGAAATGATCTGTCCTTCACCATGATTCAGTTTTACAGTCGTATGACCGTTAAAATAGATCCCCCACTCATTAATGATCCGCTTCGTCTTGATAGAAAGATCCATCAGAAGATCAAGTTCTTTCCGTTCGGATGGATCGTTCTTGATCTCCAAGATCCTCTCCTGAAGACACTCATTGAATGTGGAGAATGTCGGCATGTCTTCATATGTCAGATCACGGAATGACGGATAGGAGCCATTCTCATCTTTTCTGATTC
Organism: Anaerolactibacter massiliensis; assembly: GCF_900290205.1. NCBI lineage: Bacteria > Bacillati > Bacillota > Erysipelotrichia > Erysipelotrichales > Erysipelotrichaceae > Anaerolactibacter > Anaerolactibacter massiliensis. The sequence goes on from NZ_OLMH01000002.1 coordinate 1,954,601, forward strand.
CCACCTTCTCATAAGCCCGAATAACGATATCGCCGGTAACAGTCAGAGTATCCTCAGAGATTCCGGGATAGAGATACTGTAGTACTTGGTTGACATCTGATGTGACATTGTTTATCGCCAGTTCGGTATCGTACATGATGTTTTCATCATCTTCGTCCTCATCTGTACTGATCTTCTTGAGATCGAAGACATTAATTACATTGTTTGGTCTTCCCCAGACAATGTACGTACCGCCATAATTCCGGGTCAGGACCTGATTCTTGTTTTCCGGATCAATCCATACGATCCGTGTTCTGTTCATGATCATGGATCGGATGATCAGGTTCATCGTGGTCGATTTACCGGATCCGGATTTGCCGACAACAATCACATTGCCATTCAAACGCTGCATCTGAACTGCCTCTTCATGATTGTGCAGCCAGTAGAATGGATCAAAGCAGATGATCCCGCCGTTGTAGTATTCATGGCCAAGAAGGAACCCAGATGGATCCTTCATTGTTTCAAAAACAAACGGATATAACCCTGCGACTCCTCTGGATGGAAGAAGAACACCGACGTTGGTTTCCGGTTCGCTTGGCATATCCCCTGCACCGATAAACAGCGGACTTGTGTATTTGAAAACCATGTCCTGCATCAGTTTGACATCAGCTGTCATAAACATGTGAGTTGACAGCGATGACTTCAGATTCTTCTTGATCCGCAGCATCTCTTCCTTTGTCTCCGCATAGATACTGAAGACAATCGCCACATTGAATGTCAGATCATTATCTCGGATCAGCTGATTGATATATGTCTTATCTGATTCAAGATCCGCCTGCAGACGGGATCTCCTGAACGCATCACGGCTGGTCTCCATCTCCTGTTCTTTTGCCAGGAATTCCTTGCGGACAGCCTTTGCGATTTCAATACTGCTCTTCTCTGTCGTCAGAAACACCTTGATCTTAGGATCATTGATATGTTCCAGAAGAACACCAAGCTCATAAACACTCGGCAACTGCGTAACCAAAAGATTGGTCACATAGTAATCCCCCAGGATGTAATAACTGTCCCTGAGAGAAAACCCTGTTGGCGCAAGTCTTGATCGTAATGCCAGGTTCTCATTCTGACGCGGATTTGGAACATATACGCCATAATCCTCAAAGGTTTCCGTTCGGTCCACAACATCGTATGTATCATTGTCTGCGGAATACTCGATAGACCTGTTCAGCGGTGAGAATGCCCCTCGGGAGAACAGAAAATTATTTGCCAGCGGATTTTCAAACACATAGGCAATCAGATTGTAGTAGTCATATTTGTCCAGTGTCCTCGGCAGGAATCCGGCATAGGCAAATTCCCGCTTCATCTCCTCGAAGTTTTTATACAGTTTCTCCTCGGAAGACTCCTGGATCATGACAAAGAACTCCAGTTCACTGAAGGCATATTTGAAGTAGAACAGCTTTTCAAAATCAGCTTCAATCATCCGCTTCAGCACACGGTCTGTTTCCGCCCTGTTCTTTTCCCGCAGATAGGTCTCATACTCATCCGCGTTTACCGGGGAATAAACAAACTGGAAGTACATTTTGAACGGCATCTTGTTCAGCGCCATTCTCAGATTCTCTATGATCCGTTCCTGTTCTTCGGCATCATCAATAAAAATGTCATGAGGGCTGAGCTTTACCCCCATGACAGTAGCTCTGTATTTACCGTGTTTCAGGATAACTGAATTGTTGGTGATATCGTGGATGTGCATCCAGTCCAGGGTAGTTGCGACCTTTTTCTTCAGTTTCTCCGCTTTCTTCTTTTCTTTTCTGACTGTCTTCGCCAAATTGCGTTCTCCAGCAGTCATCTTTCTCTGTTTTCTGTTAGAATCCAATAATTCCATGATCCTCCTGCCGGGACAATCCATCCCTTCTGCTATCTTTCGCTGTCATCATAGTGGACACCCTCCCAGATGTATTTCTTCTGTTTCTTCTGATAGACCATATACAGTTTGATCATCTCAATCGGGTTGTGATAGATCTCAAACGGAATCAGAAGGCATACACCGATCAGTGCCGGTATGCAAAGCATCGCCAGAACAGCAATATGCTTGCCGTTCATCAGAAGAAGATAAATCATCTCTGAAGAAAGTGTCATAGCAATCGCGATGCCAGCAATCAAGAGATCGATAGGACGATATCGGTTGGCAATCAGCCGGCCCTTCTTGAAATTCTTCGGACTGTTAAACTGCATTGTTCGTATGACTCCTCTGCGGTTTAGATCCTCTCATATCTTTTGAAACCGCCCTACCGACTTCCCGTGCACCGTATACTACGGATCTTCCTTTCATAAACGCATTCCTTCTTTGAACAGTTCCTCCTCCCGGAGTTCTTTTTACGATTGGTCTTGAAAGGCTTTCTGCTGATCTTCTGTACAAACCAGAAATGCCTTTACTCATGATCTGACCAACATTACTTTCGTCCATTCTATCCGCAGCATATCTTGCGACTGTCATATGCTCAGCACCTGTCATTGGATTCTCCCACTTTTCCCGCGTTAATCGATCACCGGAATTTACACCGCCGGATCCAGCCGGCATTGTGCCGCCAGCTGCAACAGGACGTACAGAAGGCATTGACGCGCCAGTACCTCCTTGAGGAGCAGATCCTGAGTCGCCTCCCGGCGAGGAATTCTGACCTGTCGATCCGGATCCTCCGGAAAGAAGCGAACGTCCTCCCAATGATCTGCCCCCCAGATACATGCCTGCTGCACCGGCTGTCTGTAATGCCTGTCCTGCCATGGAAGCACCCTGTGACAGCATCATCAGTGACTGCATCTGCTGGAACGCCGTTCCGACTCCGACATCACCGCCGAGCAGCTGCGCCACACCTGCAGGTGCATTCATCACTGCAAGCAGAGCGCCTATAAAGAAGATGCATTTGGCAATCGCACCGACCGGAACCAGCGAAGCACTGGTCATTACGATCATCACCAGGACGATCTGGAAGAAATTCGTCAGGAAATCTGCCTCCACTAATCTTCTCCAGATGGAGAAGGTATTGTCTTCCGGATTGATCAGACCGGACAAAGCAAACGGAGCGATGACGATCTTCAAAAGCAGGCCGATCATCCTCTGTGCGATCTGAATGCCGATAAAAACAAACACCAGGCAGGCAATGATTGAAGTAAATGTCAGGAAGACGATATCCGAATTACTAGAAAACTGGATATAGTGTCCATCTTCCTTCTTGTTGATCTCGATTGTTTCATAGTCGAATGTGCTGATATCTCCGTTGTATCCGGCGGCCGCAACAATATGGGACGGTACAGTTTCCGCTTCATTGACCCCTGCCAGTGAGCTGATGGATCCTACCGCATTTGCGGACAGTCCGGCAAAACCGTTCAGCATAGTCGGCAGCATCACCAGAATGACCGAGATATACAGAATACGCTGTAGGAAATCCAGCGGTTCGATCTTCTGCAGCGTATCCTCTTCCATTGTGGCTTTCACAAAATAAATGAACATCCGGATCAGGATGAAGAAATACAGCAATGCGCTTACTCCCCTGAACCAGGACCAGATGAACTGGAAATCACCCAGGTTCAGAGTCGCCAGATCGTTGATGATCCCATAGCAGAGATCCATCAGCCACATGGCAAACTGGCAGAACAGCCATAAGACCGCACGAATACCATCCTGCAGTATGCTTGTTTCCGTCATGTGTTCAGACCGAAGATCCGGAAGATCGCACTTCCCAGTTCAACAAAGATAGCTGTAAATATGATCTTCTTGGCCGATTTCATAAACGGCCTCTGTTCCTTCTCGTCTTCATCTTTAGCAGACCACTTGATCCATGTATAGCCGAGGGCACCTAACGCAATAAACGGAACTGTCCACAAAATGAACCTGTTGATCGGTTCTGCCCACTGCTTGAAAAGTGCCATGGCTTCTCCTTCATTGAAGGCCGGATCATACCAGATGTGAGTGCCGCCGATCTTTTTCTTCAATCCCAGCAATAGTTTATTCATTTCTTCTCCCTTCTTTTTTTGGGGCAATTTGCCCCAAAGATATCTGATCCATCTTTACAGAGATGCCGCAAGGTCATCCTTTTGATTTACATCTTCCAAAGCAGAAAACATCTGGAAAAGATTTTCAGCAGCGACTTTCTTCATCTCAACTGCGTGATACTTACCGTTCTCCTCTTTCTCATACCGATACATGGAGATCTCCCAATCCGGATACATCCGGACCTGAAGCATTTCTCCGGAAGGATCATCCGTCACAAACTTCTTGGAAAACCATGTACTGTAGCCGCCGTATTCCATCTCATCCGGAATATGAAGCAGAATCTTTTTGTCATTTTCATAATCGATAAGTTCACGAGGGATGATAAAGGATTCGTATTTAGGCTTAGAAGCCACCGGCTGGATAAACGTACTCAGTTTTGAAAAGATGCCCTCCAATGCAGCGTTTGTTTTGTGAGTGCACTCTTTAAGGTCTCTTTTTACCTCATCAAGTTTCTTCTTATCATCCTCTGTAAGAAAGTCAGCGTATTTGTGAGCAACATCTGTAATCATCCAGTTCGCGCCGTCGATCACGGCAAGCATGTGAATACAGTCCAGGCATGCGTCTGATGTTCTGTCGAATTCTTTCTGTTTTTCCATTTCTATCTATTCCTCCTCCTAAATTGAAAAAACCTGTTCCATGACAGGTGTCTGTTCCAAGGTGAGATCCTCCATTCTTTGATTCTCACGGATCTTCTCCAGGGCAACCGGACCGTTCTTCAGGACATAATCCGAGATCTTCTCCGCGTCCTTTATTGCCTGAAATAAAATCAGCGGATCCTTCTCAAGATCCGCAATCCAGCTCTGTACATAAGCTTTGTGATTATCTAGCATCTGTGCCGTTGACGGTAACCGCAGATCCGTAAACAGCAATGATGAGGCGATTTCTGCCCGCAGTTCTTCCTTCGCATATGATTCGGAGCCAAAAATACCGCTCAGATCACGGTTTAGCCTTGAGGCGGCACCGGTAGAATGAGCGGTTTCATGTAAACGTGTCGCATAGTAATCTTCTGCCGTCCTGAATTTTGAGATATCTGGCAGATAGATCTTGTCTTCCGATGGTCTGTAATATGCCTGGTTTCCCTGATGTATCACTTCCACTCCGATATTCTGCAGCACTTCATCACAGAATGCCTGCAGATCCGGAATGGCAACTGTATTGGATACTTCCTGTTTCATCTCCGGTGTACCGGAGATATCCGAGTAATTGTACACATAGAACATCTGGGAATAGAGTGTGTAATTGGAAATCTGGTCCGGATCATTGCGGACGATCTTCTCATATTCCGTAAAATCGATCAGTTCCTTTGTGCCGACCTTTCGGATCTTCCAGAGTTCAACAGGAACACCCTTACTTCCAGCATTCAAATGCCATTTCTGACCAGGATGGTACTTGTTGTTTTTATCAGCAATCTGATTGAATGTTGCCCATCTGCCGTCTTCGATCCCTCTCATATCACTGATCATCCACAGCAGCATCCTGTTCACGCCATGATACTTCGTTCCGGATATTGGATTCAGCGGATTCATTTCCGCGCCACCCCGCCACGGCTTTTCCCATGGAAGTGTATCTTCTTTCAGAGAATTCATGAACATCTCATACAGCTGCTCCCTGGTTTTCGTAATGAATTTACTCTGTTCCTTCGGCATAAATTTCCACCTCTTCCGCAATATCTTCCGGATCCGGATCAGGGAACTCACTTTCAAAGACAATGGAATCAATTACTCTCAAAAGGTCACTTTTTGAAAGGACGATGTTTTCAGCCATTTTTCCTCCTTCGGGGCAAATTGCCCCATAAAAAACGCAGCAGTAGGTTTTGCTGCGCATTTACACGATGTTAGAAATCTTGATGTCTGTGTATGTTTCTACACCCCTACAAACGAGAATTTATATGAGAATATAACCTCTGAATCCGCGTACGGAATAGTACGAGTCAGCTCCGTTATGAAATGTGAACACCGTTCCATAACGTCTCTCACAGAAAAGCGCACCGCCCTTGCTGCGAATAGGTTCCGGCGTGGCAATCCAGCTTGAAGTCTTTAAATCATATTCACCGAGACTTTGCAAACGGCGATACAGCTCCTCGGTCATGATCGATATGCCAATCTCGTTTGCCTTTCGTTCGGCGCTGCCTGACGGCGGGTTTTTGGTACGCCCCTGTAATGCCTTTTCGTCATAACACAGGCTTCTGCGTCCGGAAGGAGATTCCTTTGAACAGTCGCAGAAAATAAGCTTTCCTGTCTTTTCGTCAATGCCAATGGTATCCGGCTCTCCGCCGCTTTCCTCCATCCTTCTCAATATCTCCAGGGATGCAGGATGTGCAAGCAAACGTTTCTCCACATCAGGCCAGTTCAGTTCCATATGAAGATTTTTGTTTTTCTGAAATCTCGCTTCTAATAATTTCAACATGTTTGTTCCCTCGGAAACTGGAAGTTGTCGGAATCATTGTTCCAAAAGCTTAGTTTCAATTCTCTTTTCAATAGCTTCGTCGGTTTTAAACAAACTGATAAAACTCATGAATTCTCGGCTTAATTCTTCCGGCGATTTATTGTACACCCGCTTCATTGCCGCTTCCATATCTTGCTCTCGATACATTTCCAAGAACTGTTTAATGCCATATACGGAAATCAACCACTCAGTAAAGGCCCCCATGATCGGATATGTGATAGAACTTTCCTGGGAGAAAAAGTATTCCTTATCAAGCAGTTGATTTACGGGAATATAGCGACCGGTTTTAATATAGAAACCGACCCAATCCATATTCTGAATTCCCCACCATTTCCGGTCGAAATACATTGCCAGTCCTTCGCGTATGGCCGGACAGTCAGGGCGGTTGATTGCATAACTGATCAGATGAGCATCTTCATGGAATCCGATGCATTGAATTTGTTCATTGTACACTGCAAAAACCTTATTTGGCGGAGCCGCAAATCCATTGCAAGGATCATTGTCTCCGTAAATTCGTCCCACTTCCTCCGGAGAATCACAAAGGTAGTATTCAATTTTGAACTCCGGGGTAACACCTAAAACAGCGCAGATATGTTGGAAACAACTCTCCTGATAATCGGCAATGGATTCTATATCCCGTTCTGCTTTTGTTGCTTCACCGAAATGAAATATATAATGTCTGCTTTCAAATTGGTTCATAGAATCTCCTATACAAACACCGATTTAACGATATCCCTACAAGCCTGAATTTAGCGGCCTGAAATCTTCTTTGCTTTGGTCAGCCACAGGGCATAAATCGCTTCCGCAACCAGCAGAACACCAAAGAGAATCAACTGTGGCGCGGATGACGAGGCGGGCTGCTCAACGAACAAGCTGTGTGTAAAATCGATCAGGAAGTGGGCGACAATGACCTGCAGGATGCTGTTGTTCTTAAGATAAACGGCAGCGAAAACCATGCCGACCACAAAAGAGTATGCCACCTGTACTGAAACGCTGACGACATCGAGGCCGACCAGATTGGTCAGGTGCGCTGCGGCGAACAAAGCAGCGGAAATGAACAAGCATGGAAGCGCGCCGGTTCCCTTTTTCTTCAGGTTATAGATCAGAATGCCCCGGAAAAGGACTTCCTCAAAGATGGCCGGCGCCGACGCAGTGATCAAAGCCTCGATTACGAAATTTCTTCCTCCGAACACCATCCCGGAACTGAAATTGTAAAAGAGATTCCACGCGGCAAACAGCAGCGCCGGAATGACCGCTGGAAGGTTCTTAAAAGGCCGGCCGCGTGTAAACGCTCTATTATAAATCACAAGCAGCGCCGCGCCGATCAGAACCCTGCCGACCGAGGAACTCAGCGCGGGGTGCACATTGAGAATCGCACCCACCAGCGAAAAAACCCCAGCGGCAAGGAATGCCGCAATGACCAGAACGATCTCAAACAAGACCGGGTGTCTTTCTCCAAACTGAAACATCGTACTTTCTCCTTCTCAGTAACCAAATCAGTGACAAATGAATTATATCAGTATTCCTCCCATGGTCCTACCCACTCACAGCTTTCTGTTGTGCTGCCGTTAGCGTAATGATGAATAATGCATGTTGTAGTGCCACCATTCTCTTCATATACCTTCGTTTCTTCGTATTCCTGCTGTACATGCTGTTCTGGCTGTGTAGTTGCTGAAGGCTGCTCCTGCTGAGGAACTTCTGTTGGAACCGTGTCTTTCTCTTCCGTCTCACCTTCTTCGCCTTCTTCAGCCGGATCTTCTGCAGGCAGGTTTTCATCTATGACAACCAGCAGATCTGCTTCAGACAGATTGCCGGAAGAATCCGTGATCGAATAGTGAATCTTCTGCTTTTCAAGATCACGGTCCAAACTACCAAAGGATACACTCTCAGCCAAATCACCGTCACAGTTGTCTGTCGCTGTGTCAATAAACTGGAGACCATCAAATGAATCATAATCATGCAGTGTCACTTTGCTGTATTTCAGCTTCAATACCGGAGGTTCTCTGTCCACAATATTGATAATCAGATTCCTGGATATCGTCTTCGCTCCATTCGTAAGTGAGTAGGTCACTGATTGGGATCCAAGTACAGATGTATCCACATCCTCCGGCAGGATCAGTTCAATAGAATTACCCTTCGTATAGGATTCGATGTAGTCTGCCGCATTAAACTGCTGCTGGAAATCCAGAGTAATCTCTTCTTCCTTCAGCACCAGTGACAGATCCTGCACAGAAAGCATCACCCTGTCTTTAAACATGAATATAATGCCGATCAGTATCGCAGTGATAAACACTACTCCTGCGGCCATAAGAAGTGAGGATGCACCTTTGATCAGTGTTTTTCGTTTCTCCGGAGAATTACCCTCTTGTTCTTTTTCCTTTTTCAGAGTACTCCGGATCTTTCGCATCTCTGCTACAGGTATGTCCGGATATGCATAATATGTGATCCGAAGCCCCTCTTCCAGACCAAGTTTGATCTGCTCCATCTGTTCCCAGTCAAACCGGTTGTCTTCATAAACAGATGTATCCAGCCCCTTTTCCTGGCCGTCCAAAATCTGGGTGATCTGCAGGCTGTTGAAATTCATCTGTCTATACTTTTCTCTAAGATTATCTGCCATTCTCATTCCCTTTCTTAATTCAATAGGGGAGCCTGCTGATCTCCCTACATATCACAAGCATCCGCTGTGATGGATCCCACTTCTTACATGTTTGCAACGTAAGCAGCCTGTCCTTCTCATTGACCTTCCCGGCAACAGGATCGATCAGATTCTTCATATTTATGTAAGAGATCCAATCCCTATATTCAAACTCTGTCATGTCCGGACAGGAATAGTCATAGTATTCTGCCTCTTCTTCGGTAATGAACAGAACGGAAGAGACAAGATATGTTCTGACTTCTCCTTCCAGGAAAAGAAAAACGGTCTGATTGTCCTCATAGCCTTCCTGATCCATCAGTTTTTCCAAAGGCGTGAATCTGGAATTGCTGTCGTAATAGACATAGTGCCCATACAAAGTCAGATTTTTTGAATCAAGCGATGCCCTGCTGTCCAGAAAGACTGTTCCGGCACCATCGTATTCACCATCAAACGCTTTATGCAGATAGTCTTCGTTATCAAATGACTGCACTACCGGCTCTTCGATTAGTCCTGATTGAAACATCAGGTACCCACGGAAATCCGTATTCTCATCATGAAGTGCCTGCCAGAATCTTTCGGAGAACGGATAACTTGTATCTTCTCTATTTGCTGCGATCACTGTGGTGACATGATTCTGGATCTCAGCGGATTTCATCTGCGAGCGAACTTCGGGGACAGTTTTGTACAAACAGAACGCAATAATAGCTGCCAACACGGCGATTCCCGCATTAAGCAGCCATCTTCTTTTATTCGTCTTCCTCATCGTCGGAAATGTTCAGTTTCCTAATCACAAAATATGCTGCTACACCAATGCCTCCAGCAATTGCCAGAGCTCCTGGGACAGCCCAGTTAATTCCAGATTCTTCTGCTTCTTCCTTTACCATCTCAATCGGTTCTTCTGACTGCTGAGGAGTTGGTGTTTCCTCTACACTCTTAGTCTCCTTTGATGAAGATGGTGCTTCAGATTCTTTTGCCTGTTCTGGTACCGGTGTCGCTGTCACAGTCGGACTTTCTGTCTCAGTAATTACAGGCGTATAAGTCACGATCACATGATCATTACGAACCTGATCAGGATGCCAATAGAGGTCCACATCAGGAATCATCTGAATATCCGCAGTATAACCCTCTACATATGGGGTTGATACACTTTCCCATCCGCACTCACCGTTGTTGCCGATGTGATATTCAACAGCTCCGTTCTGGGCCGTAATCCATACTTCATTGCCGGTAGTCGTCTGATATACCGTATGATTTCGGCCACTGTCATCAGGGAAAACATACTCAATAGTCCTCGTCCATTCCTTCTGCTCTCCATAGCTGACCTTCTCACCGTTTTCATCTGTAAATGTAATCGGATCCTGAGCATAAACATTCTGTACATTCAACATTGCACAGGCAAGTAAGCCTGCCGGCAATATATATTTCCATTTCATACTTCACCAAAAAGGCAGCTGTTTATCTGCTTGAGACTCACAGCCGCCTTTACCCTTTCTTCAGTTATTTCTTATTCAGCTTCGATCTTTTCCTAAGCAGGATGATCAGTGCTGCACCGGCAGCTGCTCCAAGACCTCCGAAGATGATCATATTGGATCCGACTCCTGTCCGTACCCAACTGATTCTTCTTCTGCGGTATCTCGGGCTTCTGCTGATCAGAATTGCCTGATCCTCATCACTGATGTCCGCATGGCTTGTAATCAGAACACCGTCCTGATACAGATCTTCAAACACGACTGCTGTGTAACCATTCAGTGCGCTGGCGTTGAATGTGAACTGCAGTTCAACCGTTCCGTTTTCCGCCTGCGGTGTGAATACCGTATAAGCCGTTACCGGGCTACCATTAGACAGAAGCTCTCCCATATCCCAACCATCAGGATGTCTCCGATGCAGAATGCCCCTGACTTCATATTCCTTGCCCGGTGTCAGGTTACTGTAATAAACAATATCCTTGATTGTCACAGACTCATCCGGACCGACATAGTCGTAACCATCCTTTGCGGAGTATGCCATTGTATGGATTCCCGGCTGTTTTGTATCCGGAGTCGGGGTTGGAGTAGGAGTTGGCGTTGGTGTTGGTGGAGTTTTCTTGTCTTTTACTTCCACTGTCTGCCCTTTGTCATTGATATCGTTATGTGCTGCGATTTCTGTTTCTCCAAGATACAGATATTCAAAAACAACAAGTTTCTGATTATTCAGCTGAGTGGTATCCAGTTCAAATGTTACAGTGACATATCCGTCTGCAGTTGTCGGTGTGAACTCCACTGTAACAGGATCCAATCCATCGATTGGCTTCCCTGTTCCCTGATTCATCAGTACACCTGTCAATTTATATTCTTTGCCCGGAGTAAGATTGCTGTATTCAACCCTATCAGTGATAACAGTATGTTCGGATGGCTTAACGATATGATCTCCGTCCTCCTGATCGGTTGCCGTTGTATGAATCTCAGGTTCCTTGAATTCCACTGTCTGATTCTTATCATTGATATCCGCATGCACAGCGATTTCGATTCCATCCTGTGTGCAGCTTTCGAACGCAACAACAGTGGTGTTCCCCTTCAGAAGATCCGATGAAACCTCAAAAATGACATTCACAGAGCCATCTGACGTTTCAGGGGTGAATTCCACTGTAACAGGATCTACACCTTCAAGCGGCTTTCCGGTCTTCTTGTTCATCAGTGTGCCGGTCATCTCATATGTTTTTCCAACGATCAGTCCACTGTACTTAACCGTATCTGTCAGGATCACTGTTCCGGATTCCTCTTCTGTCGGCGTTGTATCCGCAAGTGTTGTCTGGATTCCCGCAAAAGATACCGTCTGATTTGTATCAAGCAGATCCGTATGCCCGGAGACTCGGTTTCCTTCCATATCATAGAGCTCTTCAAAGAAGACTACGCTCCTGCCAGCCATCTGTGTAGAGTCAAACGTCACAGTAACATCAATCGTCCCGGCCTGCTTTGTCAGAGAGACTGTTGTCTCCTTCGTAACTTCTTTCCCATTGCTGTCCAACACTGGTTCTCCTGTATCGGTGTAGACAAGGCTTGTCTTCAGTACATAGGTTCCATAATCCATTACACCGTTGTACTTCACTGTATCGATCAGTTGCGTATTGGTACTAGGAGCTCCGGTCTGTGTTCCGGATCCTGCATCCTTTGCCGTAGTGGACAACGTAATGCCATAGTCAGTGACTGTTCCAAGATGGACCAGTTTCTGATCTCTGGTGATATAGAAGCTGAAGTTCTGCAGTTCCATGCCGTCATTAGAAGGTGTCCGTACTTCATGCAACGTGTACTGGCCATACGGCAAGGAATTCAGTTCATCATTGACCGCGGCCATATCGCCATCTTCACCAAGTCCGAACCACAGACCGTGATATTCGGTGATGCTGCCGTCTGCCAGTCCTGCGTCCAGATTAATCATGGTTTCGTAGTTGTCTCCGATCTGATCCAGCAGGAAGTCGTTCGCATTTGTATTGTCAGAATGATCGAACTCCGCGGAATGATATTCACCGTTCGGGTCTGTTACCAGAACATGCTTCTCATTGCTGGTGGCATTCTCCAAAACCCAGAGGCTCTGAATCCGTTCCGTTGTGTATCCCTGGATCTTAACGAATTCAAATTCGCCGCGCTTGATCTGGTTCCGGAAAATCATGCGCTCACCTTCCACAGATTTATGATGAGTCTGCTTATCTGTTGTGACGATCTCTCCGTCTGTTTCGATCTCAAAAGTACGCGGTGTACCATCTGTCAGAAGATAAGCATTGTTTGTCTTTGTCTCCTGAATCGTATATGTACCGTATGGCAGTGCCTTATCTTTCGTTTCTGCAATGTAAGCACCAACTTCATCGTTGTAATAAGTCTTGATCACGGTGACCATCTCACCTGGCTGGAACTCTTGCAATGTTCCGGCATCAGAAAGAACAGACAGTGTAGATACATTGGTAATCGTGAACTCGATGTTATTTAGATGAGCTGTCCTCAGTGCATTGTGTGCCTTGCCACCAATTGCCTGGGAAGGATTGACTTCTCCATCCTGATGAGCAGCTTCGCCGCCCTTGTATCCGCCGTCCAGATAATTGCTTCTGTCCACACCGTTCAGTTCTGCCAGCTCCAGATCTTCTTTGAACACTCTGACATCGCCGCGGATCACCTGCTGCAATAACAGGTTCTCGTTATTACTGTCGGTGAAATCAAGAATCTTTCCATCTTCGCGGATCTCAAAGATAACACGCCAGTCGGTATTGAGAGTGTAGCCTCTGGAAGGCTTTGTCTCGACTGCGATATAAGTTCCATACGGCAGCGCTTCTTTTCCAAGTCCTGCACGGCCTTCTGCATCTGTCGTGAGTACAGCGACCAGTTCTGCTCCTTCAAAAGAGCGCGGATCTTCAATGCCATGGAGAATATCAACATGGCCATTACCAGCGGTTACTTCCTCTCCTGTTTCTACCCAATGGAATCCGGATGTTTCCTGATCCTCCGTCGCATACACATAATGCTCAGAGATGTTATAGATCCGAATCTCTGCACCATCCAGTGCTGCATCACCCTGGGCTTCATACTTCTTTCGTTCAAGATCCACTTTCTGGAAACGGACGCCACCTCGGATGATGTCATCAAACAACTTTTCGGCTGTGACAATTTCGCTGTGTGTATGGACTGTAACGATTTCCGCAATACCAGTCACTGAAGGATTTGCATCATTTTCAATCAGATATCCTGTCGGGGCTTTTGTCTCCAGAACAAGGTATGTTCCATATGGAAGCACATCAGTCCCTGTAGCGGCTTCACCATTCTCATCCGTGATGAGTGTCATTACCAGGTTGTCTTCACCATAGGTTACGCTTACCCCATTAACAGAAATGGAAGAGTCTCCCTGGTGACCGATCCGATTGCCATCTACAATGATGTCTTCCTTTGAAATGTTATAGATAGAATATTCTGTTCCTTTCAGGGTTCCATCACCCTGCGGCTTCTGTTCCTTATTGTCAGAATCATGCTTGATGACCTTGATTCCGCCACGCCATACTTCATCAATGATTTTCCCTTCATCACTGTGGGAGAAGTCAGAATACATATGCCCGTTTTCTCTGACATCAAAACTGTCGATCCATTCCTCATTCAGATAATACCCTTCCGGCGCTTTGGTCTCTTTCACTTCATAATCGCCCCATTTCAGGCCGTTTGAGCCTGTTGTAGCGTGTCCTTCCGCGTCAGTGGTAATGGTCTTCACCTTCCTGCCATTGCGGCGGTTATACAGTGTAAATTCGGCTCCAGCGAGTGTTGCATCACCCTGTCCCGGTGTGTCCATGCGATCCGCATCGATTTTGAACACTTCATATCCGCCATGGATCCCAAGTTTGAGCGTTACTTTCACGGAGTCATATGTTTTGCCCGGTGTACCATCGACTCTGCCTGCATACAGCATTCCCTGAGAGTCCACTTCCGATGTGAAATATGCACTGTCACAAGTAAAAGATCCCGGTTCATCCGGCAGATCCGTATCTACAGTAATCGTTACTGTCTCCGGCATTTCATTTGCCTGCTCACTCACTGTCACATAGAGATTGTTTCCAGAGATCCTTGCAGAAACGTCACTTGTCTTGATATCATCGCCACCTGATACAGATACATTAGTCACATAGTACCCATATTCGCTGACATCACTGTTACCACGGAATACAACTTCCTGTCCGGGAATATAATTCTTTGAACTTGCATCAAAAGAAGGCTGGGCATGTACTGCCGTTCCTCCGGATATGGAAGCAGCCCAAGCATATGCATCAGCCAGTGCTGCTTCCCTGTCCTGTCCCCAGATTGCTCTCTGTGCACGCTCAAAATTAGTCCCTGGACCGTCACCTGTTGCATAACCCCATGCAGCAAGAATTCCATCGTCAGATGAAGCCGGACCGGCATAGTGATATCTGCTGGCAACAAATGCATGCCCTCTTTCATAGCACATGAAGGTTCCATCTACTGCAGATATGTGTGTTAGATATACTCCTAAATCCGCAAGCCACCAGTCATGTGCCGCAGAAAGATAACAACCTTCTTCATCCCAGCAGCCTGCGATCTTCATCCGCTTATATTCGTCGGAATTGATATCCATATAATCTTCCGGACGGATTTCAGTTTCCGGCATGATCCACCGGAAAACATCTTCTCTGTCTGTATTTCCAGTCACCAGATAGCCAGTCATTCTCGCAGCCGCAAAAGATGTGGAGAGTGCTGTAACGTAGTAATCGACGCAGCTGCCGAAATTGGAATTGATCACTACCTGTCCTTTATTGGTTGCTGCACCGACAGTAATCACGTTACCCATATTTGCAGGAAAATAGCCACTGGCATCAGTACCTCTGTTTCCAGCCGCGACAACAACTGTAATTCCTTTATCAGTTGCCTCTGTCAGAATCTCTTTAACTGCCCTGGTGTTTTCAGAGTCTGGCATTGCTGCGGAAATATTGATGATATCCACATCCGCTTCGATCGCATATCTGACTGCCGCATAGATATTGGACAATGATGCTGTACCATCATCATTGAACGCCTTGATTGAAAGAATCTTTGCCCTTCCATCTGATGCATTCAGAATCGTTTCAGCCATCATTGTTCCATGACCATTGTTGTCACCATCCGGATCACTGGTCAGATTGATGGAATCCACGTTATATCCATTAACACCTGTATCGATCAGTGCCACATATGATCCGGTTTCACTGATATTCTGCAGATGCTGTAGTCTTTGGTTTTCTGTATAATGACCAGCCTGAATCAGAAGATCATCAGCACACAGTTCCATCCGCTCATCTCTGACTGGAGATGCATCTGTCAGTGAAGAAATTGTCACCATTGCATCATCGACATTTCCGGCATCTTCCAGACTGATAATGTAAGATCCTTCGTAATAGACCGCTGTTCCTTCAACATCAAGTATTTCACTCAGATCATCCTCAGTATTTGCCACAAGACGCCGACTGTCATCATCACTCAGGCCAGCCACTGCAGATGCCATATCCGCGGCGTCTTTCGCTTCATAAACAAAAAGTGGAGACTCATCCACTTCCTCGGTTTCTTCAACAGTTTCCTCCTGGATCTCTTCAATGGAATCTGTATTTTCTGACTCGATCTCCTCTATCGGCAGTTCCAATTCTTCCGCTTCTGTGTTCTCTTCCTGTGTTACCACCGGTTCCGGAGAAACTTCTTCTTCCGGCGCCACAGTTTCCACTGCTTCCGATGATTCCTTCTCATCCGGAACTGGCTCCTCCGGTTCTGCTGTTTCTGTGACTTCTGGTTCGATTGCTTCCTCAGGATTTGCCGTTTCTTCCAAGACAGACTGTTCGGTAGTCTCCTGGGTCTCTTCAGTATTATTCTCTTCGTCTTCCGCAAATACTGAATGATTCACCGATGAGAATGTTACCAGTAAAGCCAGAGATACCGTTCCAAGCCTTCTCAAAAGATCCGGTCTTCTTTTTCTTTCCTTCATGTAGCCTCCTTCTTCTCTTCTATATCCAATCAGGCTGCCGGCCTGACACTTGCCATAATTAAAATGCAGAGACCTGATAAATGATCTCTGCATACATGCGTATTCCATTTACTGTTTCATAGTTCCAGTTCCGGCAATGCTTCGCGCAGTAACTTACGGATCAACTCCTTTGCATGAGTTTCTTCCTCTGGAGTCATTTCTATCTTTTCCCTTTTTTTATCTTCTTCCTCCATCTGCTTATACATAAGCTTTCTGTTATGCGCTCTTGCTTTTTCCTTCTCCGGTTCGGTCATTTCATCTGTAACGGTAATAATGTCAGCCATGTTCATTACCTCCTTGCACAGGAATACTAGCAAGGCCCGAAGCACATAACAAATGTCTATATTTGCTGGTGTTGAAAATAATGCACAAATTTCATTGAACTATATTTGTCAGTTTTGAAACTCGTGCGCAAATTCAGTCATTGTTTTCCACAATCTTGTGTTGATAACTCTACATGCATAAGGATTCAATGTATTCTCTTGCCCGGATATAACCGGCTTCCCACCGGATAGCTTCTTCTACCGTCTGAAACATCTGTCTGTCACACCCGTCGTAAATATCTGCTGTCTCCAAATACCCATCATTTCGGATACGGAGACTTCTGCCATTGACATCACAGAGGTCCTGCAGGAACTGCCCCTGCTCATTCTTCAAATCGATCATATTGATACTCCTGGGGCAATTTGCCCCAAACATCGTCACGCAGCCATTACTGCAGAAAGCTGATTCTCATTCTGCAGTCGGTATGCGTAATCTTCTGCCAACTCAAATGTCTTATCAGTGCTGTCATAATGGTAAATATGATCTGAAAGTTGTTCTTCAACAGCGACCATTGCTGAATTCACTTCCTGCAGCATCGATTCAAGATGCTGATATGAGACCTGTGTTGATTCCGGTATAACAAGGCATTCATGGATGCTCGATGGAATGACATAAAAATCACCATCGATCATATCCGCAATCTTCTCCATTGCCTCTGGATAAAACAACGCAGCAGCACCATTGATTGTCTGATCATTTGTGACTACAAGCATATTATTCTTATTGTTTTTCGGAGCCTCCAGCCCTTCTTCAGAAGCCATATCAAAGATCATTGCTTCGAGTGACTGTATTCTTATCGGGAACAGTTTCTGACTGTTATCAATAGCATCCTTGAATAATCTATCCTCTGTAATGCCATATGCTTTCATCAGATTGTCATTCACTACGGTACTGGCGATGCCACGATCCTTGGAGACCAGTACGTGACAGGTCATGACAAGATCCTCTTTGATCTTATGTGGTACAGTCTCAAGCATCTGTTCATTTCGTGCAGCGTTACTGACACGAATGAAGAGTTTATCCTTTGCCTTCTCATAATCTGTAATCCATTCATAATCTGTCCCCAAAGAATGCGTCATGATAACCTGTGCCATTTCACGCATAAGAAATTTTGCTTCACTGCCTTTCACAAATTCTTTGTAGTACTGTTCCAGGTTAATTGTTGGAGTGGCTCTCATTTCCGGCACACGTACTGTTAAGCCCGTATAGCTACTGCCCAGTTTCCTGACCGGCTCAACTGCAACAATACCGTCCTGATACTCTGAAGGAAGATATCCTTTAATCGTTTCTGACACATACTTTGTAAACTCATTGAAGTTCATCGCCGGCATTATGCTCTTCCTCCTTCTCGGTTTTTTCCAGATCAGTTAATTGCGACTGATAGTACTTCAACCGTTTGTACAGCATTTCTTCATCCATTTTCTGAATTTCCATCTTTCTTTCCTCTCTTCTTCCACAAAAGAAAAGATCCTGCACGTGGGGAATTAATGCAGGATCCCGTTCCTGATGCCTGAGCATCTATTAACCGTTTGCACCTTCAAGTCAAGTGTGGGGGAGTGACTGAAGATTGTACCTATGAATGATGGGTTCACCATTCATTCTGATACGATAGCATTATATTCTCGAAAACTAGGCAATGTTTGCCATCTTTTCTCATCCAAATTTGGCAAAAAGTGTAAGAGTTTTTGCCAACATATTTATAAACGTTAGTTTACAAACTCTTTTTATTGAAGAATCGGGCATCCATACACATCGTATAGATTCAAAGAAAACGCATCTATCATTTTCTTCTTTGCTGAGCTTAATAGCCGATAATAGCTTCTGACTGAAAAGGAACACTTCCGACTTATTTTTGAGTAGTTCTCATGATAGAAATATCTCCTGACAATCACAGCTCTTTCTTCCCTGTTCAATTCCTTATTGAATATTTCTGCCCACGATTTTATGCGGTCAAAGTTAACATCATCTTCATTGATCATTTCCGTTATGCTGCTTAGTTTCATTGTCACAGTATCCGATTGCGGGACTTTAATGATTGATGCCGTATTTACCGGAAAATAACTACGCTGGTATTTACCATTGGGCACCGCGCAATAGTTATCGGTAGTAAAGGACATAATCGGAACTGAATCATATACACTCATGATATCTGCCCACAACTCCAGGAAGTCTTCCAGCCGTTCTTCCCCTGTTCCTGGCTGACTGATGATTTCATTCCATGTCCTCATACCGTCGCCTCTTTCTTTATCACTGCAGACATTGCAGAAGATATTTCCTGATCTGTAAACATTTGATGTTTTGCTCGCCATTCAAAATCCTCTTCACCAATTACCGGTTTGATCTTTTCAAGAAACAGCTCATCTTTCTGTCTCAGCAATTCATAAAACAGCATTCGTTCTATATACATGGCATTGCGCTGCATTGTTTCATATTGCAGCAGACTGGTTTTATAGTCATCAGCCATTTTAAGAAGGCGAAAATTTTCCCTCTTAAGATTAGTAATGATCGCCGGGTTATTATCAATTTCTATTGTCAAAGCATATTCATTGATCTTTTCTGCCGCCGAAAGTAGTTCATCGTATAAAGTCATAGTCTTCTCCTACTTTGGGGCAAATTGCCCCAAACAGCACTCATTCAGGATCGCACATATATCAGTGCCTCCAATGTATCCTGAACCTCTCGCAAAAGTTCATTTAAGTTCTGACGTTCATAATCAGTCAGCACCGTCAGATCTACGTTGGTCAGGTATTTGTTGACGTTTTTCAGTTTCTTGGTAACAACTTCATTTACATCCTTTTCCTTTTCTGATTTCCAAAGAAATCTCTTATCCTCACCATTTAGGATCTTTTCGTCAGAATTGAAATAGGCAAGGATCCCCTTTACAGTCCCATCAGAGATTCCTGTCATCTCCGTGATCCACTCGCGTTCTCGACCGGCAGGTTTCTTCCCTTCCTGGATCAGTTTTTGATAGTACTGGTGAAGTTGCCACACCTTCTCCCGCCGCTCTTCTTTGGTGTCCGGATGATGAGCATTGCTGCAGATGGCGATCAATCCGAATTCATCTTCATCCAACGACTCATCCAGATACTGACAGGGCACAAGTCCTTTGAGTCTCCGGCCAAGATACATATAATCTCCACCCTCTCTGGTGATCTGCTCAATTGCCAGGTATCTCTTGTGGCCTGTATTCAGCAGATAGCCGTTCTGCGTCTTTTTGACCAGCAGTGGCTGTAAAAGACCAACCTCTTCAATGCTCTGTCTTTTGATCCGGATCTCTTCATCGTTGACAGTCCAGATATTTTCCGGATTGAGGCGAATGTCTTCAAGATCCAGATAGACGATCTTTCCTTTCCTGGCTTCCTCAATACTATCCTGATTCAGTAATCCTTTTTCACGGTCTGTAAGCAGTCCCATCTTTATGCCTCCCCCATGACTTCTTCAATGAAGTCTCTGTAATCCTGTGCAACGTTTGCCTTCTGATTATCAATCAATATCCCACTCTGGAATCCGGCATCCTTGACCGGCTTTGACTGAAATCTGATCTGTGATCTGAACACATGATTATCCCCATAGGCTTCACGTATTCTTTCGCAGTACTGCCTGTCGGTATTATTTCTCTGAAGCATTGTGATCAGGATCCTGTAATTGAAATCAACCCCATCGATCTGTTCGAGGATCTCCTTACAGTGGTCAAGCGTCAGAACAATACCATCTTCTGATCCCTTATCCGCAACTGTCGGAATGATCACTTCATCACAGGCACATAACGCATTTGTGCTGCACATGTTCAGTGAAGGATTGTTATCAATCACGATCTCTTCATATTCCTTCAGATCTCTCAGTGCCCTCCTCAGTTTGAACTGCTGGATTCCTGCTGTCTCCTGCAACATTCTCCTCTCAATTGCAAACAGGTAGATGCTGGATGGAACGATATCCAGATTCCGAACTCTGGTCGGATAGATACAATCCCGGATATTAGCTTCCCCTGCCATTACATCGGTGATTGTCTTCTCCGGCGTGATATCCGGAAGTAAAATGTTCGACAGGTTTGCCTGACCATCGAAATCGATCAGCAGTGTCTTTCTGCCAGCATAAGCGAATCCGGCGGCCAGATTCATTGCGGTCGTTGTTTTCCCCACACCACCTTTTACGGTTAATATTGCTCTTATCATCATTCCTCACCTTTCCTGGTTATTACCATTTCTTCCACCATGGACCATGCCCATACCACTCATCAGCCCATGGATCAAATTGAACATCATCCCGGAGATTCATTTCGTATTCTGATTCCTCATTTTCGACTTCAACGTCATCAAACAGACCCAGAAAGAATCCTCCGGCGATCATGATCAGTGCGACTAATACGACCATTCCTCAACACCTCTTTTCCTGCAATTCATTCCCTCATTTTCAGGAGCCGCATACGATTGTCGATTTCCTCAAAACCGTTTGGGCCAAGCTGAACAAACATCCTAAACGATTTCGGATCATATGCCTGATATATTTCCGCTGATCTGACAGCTTCGATCAGTTCCGAGTCGGAGTACAGCGGTGCATAATACCTGCACAGTTTCTCCAACTCGTTTTGTTTGTCCGGATCGTCAACTCCCTGCCGGATAAGCTGTATCACGCTGTCGATATCCCGTACCGGATCCACAACTTCTCTGTCCGGAAGATCATCAAAGCCATTCAGGCCGCTTTCAAAACACCTCTGCAGACAGGCAGTTGTATATGCCAGATTCTCGCCATGATATTTTCTGGTCGTTTTGAGATTATGCAGCAATAAGCTGTAGTCCGTTGTTTTCAGCAGTTCGATCAGCAGAGACAGTTCTGAAGTGGATGGTTCCTGATCAAAACCCACACGATACAGTTCATTCAGCCTTTGACGGTTTTGGACGGTCTCCTTAATATACTCCTGTATATTCTTATTCTCTTTACTCTCAAAAAGAGGATGGTTATCATCAAAGCTTTCACTCGGTTTTCGTTTGATAAAACCGTCTAATTCGCATTGTTTATGCGGGTTTTCTGCACCTTCCTTAGACGGTTCATAGACGGTCTTAGACGGTTCCTTAGACGGTAAATAGATAGTCTTAGATGGTGAATGATAACCGTCTAAACCGTCTAAGTGATAAGTGTCTAAACCATCTATCCGCAGTGCTTCTATGATTTCAGGGGTGATGTTTTTTCCGGTGATTTTGCATATCAAAAATCTGGAAATGCTTTCCGGAACCATCTTCTTCTGGCCCATTGTAACAATATGACTTTCCCACCCTAACCGCTTTATATGATTGATGACTGTCTGCTTAATGCAGCCTGCTTTCTTAGCAATGTCCGCATATGACATCATTGGCTTTTCTGGCGCAGGTAGCTGCAACTTTTTATCACCTTCCTTTAACTGCTTTCTGCGCTCTCTTTGATAAACAGCACTCTTCGTATCATTTCCTATACTCAGCGGTCGAACAACGTCAGTATTGCTGTTCTGCTTATGAAGCGTAGGTTCCTTAGGATCTCCGGAGATCGTCAGTCCGGTAATCGCCATGAATCCATCCGAGTTGATATAGATCAATGATCCCTGGATCAAGGTCGCTACGCCATCTTTGATAGAGACATCCGTAAAGCCGCCCTTCATCTCCGCTTCCAGATCATCAGCTGTTACAGGAAGTACCTGCTCACCGATTCGACGGCAAAGAACACCCCCATAGTTTGCGTATTTCAGAGCGAGCCGGATCCATAACCATAAATACTCCGGTCCGTGCTTCAGCCGTTCAATCGCTGCCACCTCTTCACAAGTATCAATTCCCAATTCGACTTTCAGGAAATAAAATGTATCGTTTTTCCCCATAGATTTCTCTCCTTCCCTGTTCAAAATCCGATAATTTTACGAGGGTTTCATTGTTGCGCTTCATAGTTTTTCACCAAAAAAAGTGAGCCGGAAAAATCGACTCACTTATGGATATTTATGGTGAATATTTTTATGCAAAAATGCTCAAAACTGAGAAACCTTTTTTTCCACTAAATCTCCATAACTGGCCATATGTGGTAAAAATTTGTGGTACGATTTGTGGTACGGTCTCAAAAATGGCTTATTTATGCGCTAATCTTCACGTGGTTTCATTGTCGGGAACAGAAGAACATCTCTGATTGAATCGCATCCTGTCAGCAGCATCACGAATCGATCAATGCCGAACCCGATGCCGCCAGTCGGAGGCAGGCCATATTCCAGTGCTTCGACATAGTCTTCATCCATCTCAGAAGCTTCTTCATCTCCAAGCTTCTTCGCTTCGAGCTGTGCTTCGAACCGCTTCTTCTGGTCAATCGGATCATTGAGCTCTGTGAAGGCATTATCCATTTCAATGCCGCAGATCTCCAGTTCAAAGCGCTGGGTAAAGCGAGGATCATCAGGATTCTTCTTCGCCAGCGGAGAAATCTCGATCGGATGCCCCCAGATGAAGGTCGGCTGAACGATCTTGTCTTCGCAGAACTGATCAAAGAACAGACTGATGATATTGCCGACCGTGCGCTGATGAGGTTCGACTTCAACATTATGCTCTTTCGCTAGCTTCAGTGCATCTTCCACACTCATCGGCTGCCAGAAGTCGACACCGGTCACTTCCTTGACGGCATCTACCATGTTCCATCTCTTGAACGGAGCCTTCAGAGAAATCTGCTGACCCATGAATTCAAAGTCTGTCTTTCCGAACACTTCCATGGCGACAGATTCATAGAGATTCTCATTGAGTTCCATCATTCCGGAAAGATCAGAATAAGCACAATACGCTTCCATCGTCGTGAATTCCGGATTATGCTTCAGATCCATGCCCTCATTCCGGAATACCCGGCCGATTTCATAGACCTTCTCGAGATCGCCGACAATCAGACGCTTCAATGGGAGCTCCGTGGCAATGCGCAGATAGAAATCCTTGTCCAGCGCATTATGATGCGTGATGAACGGCTTTGCATTTGCTCCCCCGAGAATCGGCTGCAGAATCGGGGTTTCAACCTCAATATATCCCTGGCTGTCCATATAGTGACGGATCGCCGAAATGATCCGCGGGCGCAGAATCGCGATCCTGCGGCTGTCATCATTCATGATCAGATCCAGATATCTTCTGCGATAGCGCTCTTCCTTGTCAGTCAGTCCATGATACTTCTCCGGCAGCGGGCGCAATGCCTTGCTGAGATGGGTATACTCATGCACCTCGATGGAAAGCTCGCCGGTCTGCGTTTTGATGACTCTGCCCTTGACGCCGATGATATCGCCGAGATCAGCCATCTTGAACAGATTGTAGATATCTTCTCCGACAATGCGTTCATTCACGACTGCCTGAATCCTGCCATCGCGGTCCAGCAGATGCATGAATCCGAGCTTGCCCATGCGGCGCTTGGACATGATGCGCCCGGCAATGGATACTTCGGCATTCTTCTCATTCAGCTCTTCGGCAGTCATGCCGCCATACTGAGCAAAGATTTCAGAAGACTCATGCGTACGCTTGTAAGCATGTCCGAAAGGATCAATGCCCATCTTCCGCAGTTCTTCCATCTTCTCTCTTCTGGAAGCCTCCTGGTCGGTCAGCGAAAGCTCTTCAGCATTCTCCGCCAGCTTTGCAATCTTATCTTTGACTTTATTCTTCTTTTCTTCTGCCTCCTTGCGTTTTGCAGCAAGTTCCGGATGGGCAGCTTCAAATGCCTTGCGGCGCTCTTCCTTGAGTCTGGCCTTTTCTTCTTTTGTCATTTCTTCAGACATATCCAATCCCTCCATGTATAAAAGACTCTCATCGTCAGGGACGAGAGTCATTCGTGGTACCACCCTGCTTCGCATCATGCGGATCATGATGCCTCATTGTGCCATAACGCCGGTCTGCGGTATGCTCCGGAGTTCTTTCCCTGATCTCTGTCCTGTCTTCCTTTCACCAGACGGAAGCTCTCTGCTTCAGAACCAATTGAAATCAGGCCTTCTCCTTCATTGCGCCGGATTCATTCTAACATGGTTTCCTTCCATTTCAACGGAAAGAAAAAAGACTGCGACAGTGCACAGTCTTCTTTCAATAGGAGGAAATAATACTATTCCTTGACACCGCCGGCAGCCACGCCGCCGACAATGTTCTTGGACAGAAACAGATAAACAAGGATAACCGGGAAGATCGAGAACGAGATCATCATGTACACCTGGCCCATATCGAACTTCAGGAAGTCTGCAGAGCGCAGCTGAGCAATCAGAATCGGCAGGGTCTTCATCGTATCCTTATGCAGGATCAGTGCCGGCGTGAAGTAGTTGTTCCAGGAAGAAACAAACGTGAAGATTGCCTGGACTGCAATTGCCGGCTTCATCAGCGGAAGCACAATCTGGTTGAACGTCATAAACTCACTTGCCCCGTCAATTCTCGCCGCCTCAATCAGAGAAAGCGACAGGTTCGAATCCATGTACTGCTTCAGGTAGAAGAAGACAGCCGGAGCCGCAATGCTCGGAATGATCAGCGGAACGAAGTTATCCATCAGGCCCATCTTATTGACAAGATTGATGAATCCCAATGCCGTGACCTGTGTCGGAATCGTCATGATCGCGAGGATGAACGTGAAGATCGCTTTCTTGCCTTTGAAGTTATAGGCATGAATCGCATACGCAGTCATCGTCGAGAAATAAGTACACAGCAATGCACTGCATCCTGCGATGATCACGGAATTGCGCATACCGGACCATACCGGCTGAGTGCTGTGCATCAGGTTGTACCAGTTCTCGAACAGATGGGAACTCGGCACTGCCGAGAAGCCGCGGCTTAATTCAGAGTTGCTGCGGGTTGCGTTGATGAACAGGATATAGAACCAGATCAGGCAGAGAAACGACAGCAGGATCAGCACGATATATGCAACGGCTCTTCTGCCATGAACGGAATTCTTTTCAGGCTTGCTATTGTCAGTCATATTCATGCCTCCTTATCTGGACTTCTTCACATTGTCCGCATAGGAAATCCGATAGACAATGAGACTCAGGATACCCGTGATGATGAACAGGATCACAGACAGCGCTCCGGCCATACCATAGTTCTTGCTGTAGAGATGCTTGTTCAGATACATGATCAGCGTCATCGAAGTTCTCGCCGGATCGCCGCTGCCATTGGTCAATATCTGCGGCACATCGAACATCTGCAGGCCGCCGATCAGAGAAGTGATCAGCACATACACCAGAATCGGTCTCAGAATCGGAAGCGTGATTTTCCAGAAAATCTGGTTTGCGGTTGCGCCATCGATCTCCGCTGCCTCAAACAGCGACTGGTCAATGCCCATCATGCCTGCCATCAGAAGGATCGTCGTATTCCCGAACCACATGACGAAGTTCATGAACGCAACCAGTGTTCTGACCGCGCCGACACTATTCATAAATGAGAACGGCTTGCTCAGGACCCCCATCTGAACCAGAATGCTGTTGATCGGTCCGGTATCTGCAAACAGCGTGAAGAACAGCATGGAGAATGCGGATGCCATGATCAGATTCGGCAGGTAGATAACCGTCTTGAAGAATCTCTGTGCCTTGAGCTTCAAAGACGGATCCGTGAACCACGCTGCTAATAACAGCGAGAAGAAGATCTGCGGAATGAAGCCGCCGATCCACATGATCATCGTATTGCCCGAATACTTCAGCAGATCCTGATTGGCAAACAGAGTCTGATAGTTAGCAAATCCGATGAAATTCGGACCGATCTGCTTCAGACCAGACCGATAGTTCTCAAAGAAACTGTTATAGATGGTAGTGACTAACGGAATCAGCTGAAATACCACATAAGTCACCGCAAACGGAATCAGGAAGATGTATCCCCAGCGATTGACATCCTTCTTCTTTTTCGCAATGGTCTTTTCCATAGTCTTATTCCCCTCACTTCGAATGCTTCTTAAAGTCAGATCGAATCAGAGATTCAGTCTGGCTTTAAGAAATCAGAGCCCGTCCGCCAGGGCAGGCTCTGATTCATGATTCGTCAATTACTTCAGATTGTCCGTCTTGAGATCCGGATACTTCTCGCTGATTGCAGTAGCGAATGCTGCAAGTGCATCTTCATAGGTCTTATAGTTGCCATCGAAGTAGCCCTTCATAGCCGTCTGGAACTCTTCAGTGCAGCCCTGATCATAATCGGAGATGTTGCTCATATCGACCTTCTCAGCGCCTTCTTCAAGCATCTGATACGGGTTCTGTCCGCCGAGCAGTGCGAGGTTGCCTTCATCCGAACCAGCAAGTTCCGTCAGAACAGACTTGGAGTTGACACAGTCAGAATCCTTCTGAGCGATTTCCTTCAGAACATCCTTGTCGGTGGTCATCGTCAGAATGACATCCTTGACGAGCGTCGGGTTATCGGTTCCAGTAGCTGCTGCGATCCAGGTGCCGCCCCAGTAGAAGGACTGCGGACCAACGACATAGCCCCAGCCGCCCTTGGCAGCGATGGACTCTGCATCATCCTGAGCCAGGCAGAAGTTGAAGAACCATGCCGGTCCGAAGTAGCAGAAGATCTTACCGGAAGCGTACTTGCCTTTTGCCCAGTCATCGCCCCAGAGATCGTAGGTATTCTCTTCTCCCGCATCAGCCAGTTCCTTGGAATCATCAACCCAGGCCTTGATGTTGTCATCGACCTGAACCTGATTATCATCGCTGACCCACTTCTCGGATACATTGTTGGAATATACACGGTACGTATCGTTGACAGAGCACATTACATAGCCAGCGTCCTTAGCCTTGGCAGCAGTTTCCTTGTATGCATCCCAGCTGCTGACAGCCTTCTGGACTTCTTCCGGATCATCTGTTCCGAGGATTTCCTTAGCTGCTTCACGGTTATAAATCAGACCAGCAGAGCAAGCCTGCCAGGAAGCACCCTTCAGAGCACCCGTGGAATCCGTGACGATATCCTTGGTGTACTGGAACTGATCAGAGAGATCGGAATCACTGATTCCCAGATCGCTCAGCGGCATCGTGACATCGCTGTTGACATACTTCAGCGCATAGTCAGCTTCCATCAGGAAGATATCAACCTTGTCATCTGCGGAAGCATCTGCGTTACCAGGAAGGATCGAGTCCAGATTATTCTGATAAGCATTGTCATCAGACGGAGTGATGATGAAGTTTACGGTCACATCACCGATCTTGCCGCCCTTGGTCACATCATCCTTGTCATTTGCGACGAAGCCAGGATAATGATCTGCGAGTCTGGAAGCAAATTCTGTATTCCAGCACTGAATGTTGAGAACCTTGCCCTCATCGGACGCTGCCGCTGCGGTTTCAGCCGCCGCTGCAGAAGTTGCTGCTGCAGCTGCGGATGTTGCTGCAGCTGCTGCTCCGTCAGACGATCCGCCGCAAGCTGCGAGACTTGCTGCCATCGTTGCGGAGAGTAAAACACTGACTACCTTTTTCATTCTTGGTTCTTCCTCCCTTTATAGCCTTGTGTTTATATCAGGCGGTGCCAGTACCGCCATGATAACCCTCACGAATCACTCCTTGCTCTGCAATAGTGTTGAAATTTCAGCATTTCGAGTTTCCGATTGCTTTATTTTTCAACGCTTTTTGTTTCGACACTGTCAATGTAACCCCTATCATTCTGATTTGCAATGATTTTTTCCAACTTTTTTAAAAAATTCTATTGACATCAAATATTTTTTCGATTATCGTAAACGTTTCAATTCGCATCATATCGCGCGTTTTCATTGTTTTCATAAAAATTACGTCAAATTTCGCCATCTTGTTTTCTGAATTATTCTCTCTACAATCATGTATGTATTATCTGCTTTGTGTCCTGTTCTGCAGGGAATTCCCTGAGGTTTCGACAAACGCCAGGAAACGGAGGACACGCATATCAAATACGGTTATTTTGATGATGAGAACCGGGAGTATGTGATCACGACTCCGAAGACCCCGCTGCCCTGGATCAATTACCTTGGCAATAAGGACTTCTTCAGTCTGATCTCCAATACCTGCGGCGGCTACTCATTCTATAAAGATGCGAAACTGCTTCGCATCACTCGCTATCGCTACAATAATGTTCCCTATGACAATAACGGTCATTACCTGTATATCCGCGATGGCAGCACGATCTGGAATCCCGGATGGCAGCCGATGCGGACCGATCTGGATTTCTATGAATGCCGGCATGGCCTCGGATACAGCCGGTTCACCGGAAGTCTGAATCAAGTCAAGGCGTCCGTTCTCAGCTTCGTTCCGATGAACGATGCCTGCGAGATCCAGCACGTCACCATCACCAATGAAGCTAACGAGGATAAGCACCTGCAGCTGTATTCCTATGTGGAATGGTGCCTCTGGAATGCAGATGATGACGAACGGAACTTCCAGCGCAATCTCAGTACCGGCGAAGTCGAAGTCGTCGATTCGACGATTTTCCACAAGACGGAATACCGCGAACGCCGCAATCACTTTGCCTTCTATTCCGTCAACACGAAAGTCGACGGCTTCGACACTGCCAGAGATCAGTTCCTTGGTTTCTATAACGGAGCCGATCAGCCTCAGGCAGTCATCGAAGGAAAGTGCCATAACAGCATCGCTTCAGGCTGGTCGCCGATTGCTGCACATCAGATCAGCCTCGATCTGAAACCAGGAGAAACCAGAACCTTTGTCTTCGTGCTCGGTTATATCGAGAATCCGGAAGACGAGAAATGGGAATCCAAGGGCGTCATCAACAAGACACGTGCCTGGACAATGATTGATCGCTACAAGAATGATGAGCAGGTACAGAACGCCTTCCGGGAACTGAAAGACTACTGGACTGATCTGCTTTCGGTCTACCATGCCGAAACAAAGAACGACAAAGTGAACCGCATGGTGAACATCTGGAATCAGTACCAGTGCATGGTCACATTCAACATGTCCCGCTCGGCTTCTTACTATGAATCCGGCATCGGCAGAGGCATGGGCTTCCGTGATTCCAACCAGGACCTGCTCGGCTTCGTGCACCTGATTCCTGATCGGGCAAGACAGCGGATCATCGATATCGCCTCCACCCAGTTTGAGAATGGTTCTGCTTATCACCAGTATCAGCCTCTGACCAAGAAAGGTAATTCGGATATCGGCAGCGGCTTCAATGATGATCCGCTCTGGCTCATTGCCGGAACAAGCGCCTATGTCAGAGAAACCGGAGATGTCTCGATTCTGAAAGAATCTGTTCCGTTTGATAACGATGTCTCCAAGGCACAGCCGCTCATGGAACACCTGAAGAGATCCTTTGATTTCACGGTTGCTCATAAAGGGCCGCATGGTCTCCCGCAGATCGGCCGTGCAGACTGGAATGACTGTCTGAACCTCAACTGCTTCAGCAAGCATCCGGGTGAGTCTTTCCAGACCTACGGTCCTTCGGAAGGACCAGTTGCTGAATCTGTCTTCATTGCCGGCATGTTTGTCAAATACGGAAAAGAATATGCAGATCTTGCCCGTCTCTTAGGGGATTTGAAAGAAGCCAGGAGGGCCGAAAAAGAAGTATCTGTCATGTACCAGGCAATCCTGGATTATGGCTGGGATGGCGAATGGTTCTTAAGAGCCTATGATGCTGAGGGCAATAAAGTCGGTTCTCATGAATGCGAAGAAGGACAGATCTTCATTGAACCGCAGGGATTCTGCGTGCTGGCAGGCGTCGGCATCAAAGAAGGCCTTGCCGCGAAAGCCCTGAAGTCGGTTCAGGAAAAGCTTGATACCAAGTACGGCATCATGATCCTGCAGCCTGCCTATACGGTCTATCACCTCGAACTCGGCGAAATCAGCTCCTACCCGCCTGGATACAAAGAAAATGGCGGCATCTTCTGCCATAACAACCCATGGGTTTCGATTGCAGAAACCGCAATCGGAGACGGCAACCGGGCCTTCGAGATCTACCGCAGAACATGTCCTGCCTATACCGAGGAAATCTCTGAAATCCACGCAGCAGAACCATATGTCTACTGCCAGATGGTAGCAGGGAAAGACGCAAAGTTCTTCGGCCAGGGAAAGAACTCCTGGCTCACAGGAACCGCCGCATGGACCTTCGCTGATATCTCCCAGTATATTCTCGGTGTCTATCCGACCTTGTACGGTCTGTCCATCAATCCTTGCGTGCCGGAAGGATTCGGCGACTTCACTGTAACGAGAAAATACCGCGGAACTACTTATCATATCCATGTTGCAAATCCGAACAATGTCCAGAAAGGCATCGCCTCAATCACCATGGACGGAAAAGAGATCGAAGGCCATGTGCTTCCGATCAGCACAGCGAAAGAAGCTGAAGTAGAAGTTGTCATGGGATAATCCATGCATGCAGGAAGACAGAATCGGATTTCATCTGTATGCTGATTCCTGCAAGGAGCATTCTATGGAACAGATCTATTCATACATTTCTGATCAGCTGATTCACCTCACTTCCATTGCCAGTCCTACCGGCTATACGCATCAGGTCACTGACTATCTTCTCTCACACCTTTCAGAGCTTGGGTATCAGCCCGAGCGATCCCGCAAGGGGAACGTTTCCGTCACGCTTGGCGGTGACGGAAATCCCCTGGTATTGGCAGCTCATGTGGATACGCTCGGCGCGATGGTACGGTCCATCAAGACGAACGGCAGACTGCGGCCGACGACCCTCGGCGGCCATCAGTGGAGAACCGCGGATGGAGAAAACTGCACCGTCTTCACGAGAGATGGCAGAAGCTATTCGGGCATGGTTCTGAATACCGAGCCATCTGCGCATGTAGCTGATATGCCTGTTGAGATCAAGGAAGAGAACATGGAGATTCTTCTGGATGAAAATGTCCATGACAAGGCTGGTGCAGAAGCACTAGGCATCCAGACTGGCGATATCATTGCCATGGATCCCAAGACCGTCATTACGCCTTCCGGTCTGATCAAGAGCAGGTTTCTGGATGACAAGCTTTCTTCCGCGATCCTGCTGGGTCTTGCAGAAGAAATAGCTGAGAAGAAGATTGTCCTGAAGCGGAAGGTCACGCTGCTGTTTACGGTCTATGAAGAAGTCGGACATGGCGGCTGCGTGGTTCCGGAAGATACGGAAGACATGATTTCTGTCGATATGGGCTGCGTCGGCGCAGACCTCAACTGCACAGAGAGGATGGTATCAATCTGTGTGAAGGACAGCGGCGGTCCATACAACTATGAGCTGACGAGCGAATTAGCTCTGCTTGCTAAGAAACATCATCTGCAGTATGCCCTGGATATCTACCCTCATTACGGGTCAGATGTCGAAGCAACATTGAGGGCAGGCTATGATGTCCGTCATGCGCTGATCGGTCCTGGCGTATATGCATCGCACAATTATGAGCGTTCTCATATCGATGCAGTAAAGAATACGTTCGGTCTTCTGAATGCATATCTAGGCATTCAGGAATGATCTCATCAAGGGAGTCTGGCTGGATGATGTCCAGCCTGGACTTCCTTTTTTCATAGCAATGATTGCAGGCGTATTTCCAAGGCGGCATATGTGCCACTTCAGCTGCTGGCTCATAATCTTTCAGGCAGACTGCTTTCTTGTTTCCGGATTTCAGAATTGGTTCATAATGAACGTATGAAGAATGTGCGCAGAGGCTTCAGCCCGGAAGATGAGAAGCTGTTTTCAGAAGAAGAACTCAGAAAGATCTCTCTTTGTGCTTACGAGACTGCTTTTCTTCTGGAGCGAGGTTATCCGCTGAAATCAGCAGTTACTTATACTTCCAATCATCGGCTGCTGGCAGAACGTCAGCGCAATGCGCTTGCCCGCATGACCGCATGCCCCTATCGGCTGAAGCTCAGACAGCAGAAGCAGCTGGACCATCTCGACCCTGGCTGCACAGTAAACATCGATGCATTCAATGCAGTCGTGATCATGGAAACTGCCCTTTCTCACAGCATTCTCCTTCGCTGCATGGATGGATGTATCCGCGACCTTTCCGGCCTTTCCGGAACCTATTCCATCATTTCTGCAACAGATGAAGCAATTGCCCGGATCCTGAATAAGCTGAAGAAAGAGCAGGCCGCTTCTGCAGTGTTCTGGATTGATGAACCCGTTTCCAACAGCGGCAGACTCAGGGAGCACCTTGCGGCGGGTGCAGAAGCACTCTCTTTTCCGGCTGAATTCCGGATGGTCCATGACGCAGATTATGCTCTGAAGAAACTGGATCATGTGATCTCCGGAGATTCCCAGGTAATCGAAGAATGCATCAGCTGGTACAATCTGTACCAGGATCTCATCGCAGACATGCCTGATCCTTGGATCGCTGAATTGTCCCCGCGGTAGTTCTGCCGCTCGCCCGCGGCTACTTACCTCCTAGGATAATGGAAGGGCTCATCTCAGCAGGAGAACGTTTCTGATCATTCCCGTTCGGATCTTTGATGCAGGCAGCTCCAAAGGCCTGCAGGGATTCTGCGGAAAACCCGAAGAAAAAGTCCCCGCAATAGGACCAGCACCTCATCATGCTGTCCTTTCTGCAGGGACCAATGGAATATGAATGAAATCAGGCAGCCTTCTTCTCTCTGGAAGCACGCAGCTTCGCAGCGGAACGAATGCTCATGATGACTAATCCGATCAGAACGCTCAGATACGGAATCGTATTGATCAGTTCTGATGGCAGATTTTCCAGGAGGAGCAGATTGACCAGACCGCTGGCAACCGAGAACAGCAGCGTCGCCCACATGACTTTCGGCAGATCTCTGCCTCCGACTGCAGCAGCCGCAACACCGATCCAGCCTCTGGAAGCAGTCATGTTGCTGGAGTAGATCGAGAGATAGCCCATGGAAAGATAAGCGCCTCCCATTGCCGCAAGAATTCCGGAAATGATCACTGCGATCATACGGACCTTCGGAACCTTGATGCCGACAGATTCTGCTGCATTCGCATCCAGACCACATGCCTGCATGCGAAGTCCGAAAGACGTCTTGTATACCAGAATATAGAGCAGAATCATCATGGCGATGCAGATATACGTCAGGAAGTAATGTCCGCTGATGATTTCTCCAAGAATCGGAATATTCTCGATGAACGGGATATTCACGGACGGAAGTGTCTTTGAAGGCAATGATGCAGTCGTTCCCTTGGACCCTGTCCATAGCAGCAGCAGGAAGATCGCAAAGTCAGCCGAGAACAGGTTCAAGGCAATACCAATCATGATCGGATCTGCCTTCATCTTCATCGTGAAGAAGCCCATCAATAGTCCGCATCCGATCCCGATCGCAATTGCACCGAGCAGACCGAGCCATGCACTGCCGGTGATCGCTGAGAAGTAGACCCCGAACAATGCACCGAAGTTCATGATTCCTTCAATCGCGATATTCGGGATACCGGCAAGCGAAGCAATATAGGAAGATAGAGATGCATACATCAGCGGTGTTCCGACCCGGATGATGATGAAGAGGAAACTTGCGCTGAATAACTGAGACCAGATGCTAGTCTGCATGTTTCTCTGCCTCCTTTTCCTGTTTCAGAAGCTGTCTAGACCGCCATCTCTGCAGGAAGAACTGGCTGGAGATGAGCAGCGTCAGAATGACTTCGACAATCGAGATCATCTTGATATCGATATAAGGCGTGCTGTTGGCAAGCAGCTGAGCACTTGCCCTGAGATAGCTGATGCCGAAGGATGCGACCAGAACTCCGATCGGATCATTCTTGCCAAGCATCGTGATCATTGCACCAGAGAAGCCAAGACCAGGAAGCGTGCTCCACGTGAATGCCTTGTACATGCCAAGCAGTTCTACCGCAGAGCCTACCCCGCCGATAGCACCGGCAATGAAATGCACCAGCATGAACGTGCCGAAGGCACCCATGCCGGAATACATGGCAAACTTCGGATTGATGCCCGAAATCCGGATCGAATAGCCAAGCTTCGTTTTATATAGCAGCACCCAGACGAACACCACCATGGCAAGGGCGATGATGAGACCGCTGTGGACCTGGGTCTTCGGAATAATGGTTTCCAGTCTTGCCGAAGACGTGAATGGAGCAGAACTTGTACCAGTCGTTCCGGAGATTGCAAGGAACGTTTTCACGATCCAGAAGCCCACACCATACAGGATGTTGTTCAGCATGAGCGAGATTACCATCTCATCGGTCTTGAACTTCGCATTGAGATATCCGGGCAGCAGCGACAGCAGTCCGCCGGCAATGCCCGCCATCACAATCGGGACAAGCGAATCGATGAATCCATTCCCGGTCGTGAATGCAGCATTCGTTGCAAAATAGGTTGCCACGACCCCGGAGAAGTAGAAGACACCTTCCGTGCCGAGATTGAAGAGCCCCATGCGGAAATACAGCAACGTCGCAAGTCCGGCAAATGTCAGCGGAATCACCTTGACGAGCACATAGCCGAAGTAATTCGCCTTCGTCAGCGGCAGAATCAATAGCTGAACGAAATCATGCAGCGGCTGATCGGAAACGAAGCAGAGAACGATAAATGTCACGATCAGTGCTACGGCAATGGAAGCCAGGATGCGCAGTGCCTCAAAAGGCTTTTCATCCGTCAGATGCCAGGAATTTTTCTTCTTTGTCTCTGTCATTCTGCTGCCCTCCGTATTTCTTCTTCGCTCTGTTTTCTGGTGCCGAGCATATAGAGTCCGAGCTCATTCTCGCTGATGCCATGCAGATCAGGGAAATAGGCAACGATTTCTCCTTCGAATAAGATAATCAGAGAATCGCTGACCGACATGACTTCATTGAGATCTGCACTGACCAGCAGCACTGCTGCGCCTTCATTGCGCATCTCGATCAGCTGATGATGAATATAATCTGCTGATCCGATATCGATTCCTCTGGTCGGCTGTTCCGCAATCATGCACCGGGGAGCGGTCTTCCATTCTCTTGCCACGACGACTTTCTGAATATTGCCGCCGGACATCTGGCTGACCTTTTCCTTCTCATTCTTAGCCTTGATCGCAAACTGCTTCATCAGTTCCTGAGCAGTTGCCCGGATTGCATTCTCATGCAGGAACACCTTCCCGGAATACTCCGGTTTCTCATAATACGTCGAGATCAGATTGTCCTGGATGCTTGCACTAGCCGCAACCCCGTCAGACATGCGGTCCTCCGGAATATAGGAGAGACCAGCAAGGCGCTTATCATGAATGCTCAGATCATCAATCGGCTTTCCGCAGAGATCAATCGTACCGCCTTCCTTGACGCCCATGCCGGTGATCGCATCAATCAGCTCTTCCTGTCCATTGCCTTCAACTCCGGCAACCCCGAGAATCTGGCCTGCATGCACGCAGAAGCTGATGTCATTGACCTTGGTTACCCCATTCTCCACGCAGGAGACATGCTGCACATCGAGGATGCAGTCATGGGTTCCGGCATCCTTGCGCAGATGATCATAGGAGCTTTCCAGCTTTCTGCCGATAATGAGCTGAGTCAGCTTATCAATCGTGATGCTGTCGTCATTGACGAAAGTTCCCTTGGTCTCGCCATTACGGATGACCGTGATGCGGTCGGAGATATCCTTGACCTCATTGAGCTTATGAGAAATGAAGATGATCGTGTGCCCATGTTCGCGGAAGCTTCTCAGCTGATCAAACAGCTGAACCGTTTCCTGCGGCGTCAGCACTGCCGTCGGCTCATCGAGAATGATGACCTCTGCTTTGCGGTACAGCGTCTTCAGGATTTCGACTTTCTGACGCGCACTGACCGTCAGATCAGCAACCAGATCAGTCGCCTTGATCTCATCGAAATGATATTCATGCGCAAGTGCCTCCGTCTCTTCATTGGCCTTCTGCATGTCGATGAAACCCTTGGACTTTTCCGGTTCTGCCCCGAGAACGATGTTCTGTGCAACCGTGAAGCTCGGAATCAGCATGAAGTGCTGATGCACCATGCCGATTCCATTCGCGATCGCTTCCATCGAAGACTGGAAGTTCACTTCTTTTCCTTTGTAGAAGATATGTCCTTCCGATTGTTTCTCGATGCCGAAGATGATCTTCATGAGCGTGCTCTTGCCCGCACCATTCTCACCTACGATCGAATGGATCTCACCCTTGTTGAACGAAATGTTGATATTCCGGTTGGCAACCGTCCCGTTGGGATAGATCTTGGAAATATTCTCCAGTTTCAGGATCTCAGTTTCACTCATTGCCCGCCCCTTTCTTTATCGAAAAAGATGCTCCGGAACATATATTTCGGAGCATCCTTATGAAACCTGAAAGAAACCAATCAGTTCAGGCCTGTTTTTGCAAGCCAGGTATCGTAAGAAGTATTATCGACCAGCTGATCGTTGACGGTGACTTCACCGCTGACAACCTTGTCGATCTGAGCCTGGATTGCAGCCCGCTGTTCATCCGTCGTGTTAGCCATGTAGTTCTCGTTTTCTGCAAGGCCGATGCCGCCATCCTTGATGCCGAGGGTCTTCTGCGTGCCATAAGCAGCAGTGCCATCAATCATTTCCGTAACTGCGGAAAGGATACCTTCATCGCACTTCTTCTCAGAGGAAGTCAGGATATGAGCAGCCAGATCTGGCTGGTTGTCTTTGAATGCCATGTACTGATCGGAGTCAACACCGATTGCCCAGAAGTCTTCTTCTGCAGCAGCTTCAAACAGACCGTTGCCTGCGCCGCCAGCTGCGTGGTAAATCACATCAGCACCCTGGCTGTGCATGTTGCTGGCAATTTCCTTTGCCTTAGCAGTGTCCTGGAAGTCGCCGACAAAGCTGCTGACAACCTTGATATCCGGGTTGACATCATAAGCACCCTGCATATAGCCAGCAAGGAACTGCTTGATCCCATCTGTTTCCATGCCGCCGATGCAGCCAACGATGCCAGAAGTGGAAACGGTAGCCGCAACAACACCAGCCGCATAGCCAGCTTCGTTTGCTGCATAGGTAATTGCATAGACATTGTCTAGAGAGTTTGCTGCTGCATCTGAATAGTCGAAGTTCAGGAACTTGACATCCGGATACTCTTTTGCGACTTCAAGCATATACGGCTCATACTCGAAGTTTCCGGAAATGATGATGTCATAGTCGGAATCTGCAGCCTGGCGATATGCGGTGTCCCATCCTCCTGCATCCGTGCCCATCTCGATCAGGTTGGTCTCGACTGCACTTCCGTACTTATCCGTCAGAAGAGAAAGTCCGTTGTAAGCAGTATCGAAATAGGACTGGTCGCCGATATACGGCAGAACCAGCGCAATCCGAGTGACTTCACCAGATGCAGTGCCTTCTGCAGCAGCGGTTGCTGCGGAATCAGATGCGGCAGCGGTTGCCGCTGCGGTGGATGAGCTGCTGCTGCCGCAGCCTGCCAGTGACATAGCCATTGCTGCGCTCAGAAACAAAGCGAACTTCTTCATATTTTCCTCCTCTTTTAAATGTGAAAGACGTTCTGTAAAACAGAGACATTGTAAAACAAAAGTTCTTCCGTTCAAGTCTTTTTTCAGCAATCCCGAACATTTTCATCAATTGTCTTCCGGGAATGATTCATCAGTCACTTCCGGAAAGAGCGCAGCCACCTGTTCATACGCAAAGAACCATGAATCCGCGTGTACTTTTCCTGCTTCCAGATGCAATGATACTTTCTCTGCATTTCCGGTTTCTATAGCCCGATTAAAGAACTGAACCGACTGCAGATACGGCAGCAGCGGATCTGCCAGCCCATGTTCCAGAATCACCTGCGGCATCTTCTTAGAGATCCAGGTTACCGGAGAAGCAGCCTTTCTCTGTGCTTCATTCCTATAATGAGATCCCATCATGATCGCCACCATCGAATCATCTCCTGCGCAGCTTGCATTCTGCAATCCGAGCAGCTTTGACTGTGCCTCGATGGTATCAAGATCCGTCAGCGGATAATAGGCAACGATCTTATGCACTGCAGTATCTCCATCGATTCCGAAATATGCATCATCTGCCATCCCGGCAAGCAGTGCCAGATGGCCCCCTGCAGACTCTCCCCAGAGCGTGATATCCCCGGCATCGAGATGATACAGATCCGCATTCTGCTTCAGAAACAGGATGCACTGCTTCAGATCAATCACCTGTCTTGGCCATACATCATCCAGGGCCAGCGTATAATCCGGAATCGCGACCGCATAGCCAAGCTTCAGAGGCTCCAGCATCAGCTCTGCATACTTATCTTCCTTGAAACCTGATACCCATCCACCGCCGAAGATGGAAATTACCAGCGGATATTTTTCCTTCTGCCCTCTTGGATAATACAGATCCAGCTTCAGGCCTTCCGCATATTCAATATCCGGATGTCTGTTCGGATACTTCGAAACATTCATGTGTCCGAGATCAAAGTTCAGAAAGTCTTTCAATACCGATGTCATCTCAATATCTGTGCGCTTCATCATTTCTCCTGCTGATCCAGCTGTTCAATGCAGGTACGTATCTCATTGCGGAAAGCAAGCGGATCCGTATGTTCCAGCACTCTCACCCGATCACCATCGGCAAAGATCGTCTGTCCTCTCGTTTCTGCTCCCTCGGTCACGATTTCCATTGCATGCATGGATGATGTGAACCGTTCCGGATACAGCAGAAAATATGGAACTCCTAGATCGAATACAGTATATGCATGCATATCATGATGACGGCCGTATTCCGCAAAGAAATCCATCAGAGCGCCTGCCATCTGTGCGATCTTTCCTCTGCTGCTCTTCCAGCCTCTGATCTCCTCTTCCGTGATCGTGCAGTCAGCACATACCTCCAGCGGAAGAATCGTGATCGGAATTCTGCTCTCTGACACTTCTTTCAATGCATGCGGATCTGCATACACATTGAACTCTGCGTACTTCAGAATATTGCCGCCATGAACCGATCCGCCCATCATCACAATCTCTTTAATTCGCTCTGCATCTTCCGGATACTTTCTTAACAGCAATGCCAGGTTGGTCAATGGAGCTAATGCCATGATCGTCACCGGAGTCTCGCTCTGATTCAGCTGTTCATGAATCCACTCCGGCGCATTCATCGATACCGGAGCGATTGAAGCAGCCGGAAACTCAAATCCTTCAAGACCGTTATAACCATGAGCTGCCTGCGGTTCCGGATCATAGACCAGCGGCTTCAGTGCTCCTCTGGCTACCGGAATATCTGTTCTTCCGATCCATTCGAGCACGTGCAGGGCATTCTCTGTCACACGCTCGCAGAGGTTGTTTCCGCAAACCGTTGTGATCCCGAGCAGTTCAAAGGTCTCCGGATGAGCAATGGTTTCGAGAATTGCCATCACATCATCATGTCCCGGATCGCAGTCGATGATTACTTTACGCATGATCTTCCTCCTCATTGATGCCGCATGCAAGCACCTTCAGAATTCCGGAATGATTCCAGATTCCGAACGGCCCATGTTTTGTCCTGATAGTTTCTTCTTTCCGGAATGCGTTTCCTTCGGAAACAACTGCGATCTCTCCATCAGAAATTCTGAGGTATCCAGAGTGAATCTCTGCCTGGATCAGCTCCGTTTCCTGAATGGAATCATCGTGCTGGGTGAACAAAGAAACACCATGTTCTGTGATATGTACTCCTTCTTTTCTCAGCATCCCTTCCCAGTGCGTGCAGAAGATAAAATCCGGATGTTCTGCTTCCCATTTCAGGGTAAGGGAAAACGCATTGGAAGAGTCATTGCTGAAGTTCACTTCACTGCCCGCTTCCATCAGAAGACCATGTTCATAGAAGGCTTCTCCTCTGGTCAGCATCAGATTCTCGAGCGTGATCCATCTGCCGCCTCCGAACTGAGGTCCCCGGTCTTCATTCTGAAGCATTCCGAAATCCAGCACATAAGAAGGATGCTTTGAGACGATGACATGATTCACATAGAAACAGTCTCCTCGGACCGGCTTCAGCGCCCGGATCAGCAGTCCGGTTTCCAGAATCGGCGCACAGGCTGCAGAAGTCTGGTCGGAAGCAAAGATTCTATTATTGCGGTCTTTTATATAAGGGATGACCTGAATCGGAACCTGATTGCGTTCCAGGTCATAATGAACCTGATCGCCTGGCTCCAGAATCGCAGTAAACTGCGGCTGATAGCGGCAGTCATACACATCCTCAGGTCTCATATAAGTCTTCGTGCGGACCATGACCGTTGAATTCTCCGGAAGATCCGTAAGCGTGATGCGCAGTCTTCCATGATCCGTGCTGCAAAGCACGGCAGGATTCTCACACGAATATCCGAGTGTTCCATACGGAAGCGAGAAGTTCTCTGCGTGTTCTGGTTGTTTTCCATGCAGAGATAATGCCAGATCGGCAAGCCTGGATGCTTCGGCAGAAAGATGGCTCAGGTTATGACTCCCCAGAGAACTGCTGCAGAGAATCATATCCTCAAATGGCGTGATCCAGCATGGATCCATGCCATCCAGCCCAAGCATCATTCCGATAATCGATCCCGCATTGCCAAGATTGCAGTCCGTATCACAGCCTGCTTCTGCAATCAGCCGCATCGTCCCATTGAAGTCTCCATCTCCGTATAGCAGCCCATACAGCAGAATTGCCGTATTCGGAAGAATATGGCAGGCCCCAGGGTAATGGTCATACCCTTTTGTTTCTTCAATCCACTTCAGGCAGTCTTCCGGATTCTGATGAGCCTTATGAAACTCCGAGACTTCCCGGACCATTGCCGCATAGCCACTGCCCGGATCCAGCATCGAATAAGCTTTTTCAATCACTTCTCTGATCGAGCTGCTGTTCCATGCAGCAGCCACTGCAGAAGCCACGAAGATTCCGCCCTGAATCCCATCGCCATCATGCGTCACACTGCTCATCTTCCTGGCCAGTTCCGCAGCTTCCTCAATATTTCCGAGACTCATCCACCCCCAGCAGTCGCTGAAGATCTGGCCCCCGATCTGCTCAGCCAGGACATTGCCATTGGTTTCCCGACTTCCGGAGGCAGGTGCCTTGATTCCTTTCTTCAGATTGGTATAAGCGCGATGCTCGGTCGCAATGTCTTCTCCTCCCCACCAGAAGAAACCTGTCCCATCAGAGATGATATTCCGCATCCAGTCACCCATTTCTTCTGCTGTCACTTCTGCAATCGGGTGATCCTTCAGAACCCATGGAAAAAAGAGAGGGCCGTTGATATCATCATCAGCCGCAAACTGACCATAATCGAGCAGGTAGCTTCTGACTGGTGCATATCCCTTTCTGACCAATGGTCCGCTCATTCCTTCAATCGGAGCACCAAGCCGTACCCCGATGCATTTGCCTAAGAGAGAGGCATAGATTTTCTCTGTTACTGTATGATTTCTGTTCATGCTGTGACTATAGCATAGGCTGACTGTCCTGGTGCAATCTCTTCTTTTTTTCTGCAGTCAGATTTCTGGGGCGCTGAGTTATACTATGATATAGTTTCCCTGGAAAAATGGAGGAGATAGACATGACCGAACAGGCAAGCCCGATTGTTCAGATCCTTGCGGATCCTACTCTGACATACAATCAGCAGCTTATTGCGCTGGCAAGATATGCCGAGAATACAGACCATACCATTCCTTTAAGCAAGGAATACCTCAAAGCAAAAGAAGAACGGATTCTCTGCGACCTCGGAGAAGGCGCAGCCCCATACCGTCCTCGCTACATCTGCCCGGATTATTCGATCCTGATGAACAAAGGATCTGAATTCCTGCAGCTGGATGCTCCGAAGACCCTCGGAGAAGCACTGAACTCTCTGCTGATCATGTATCACTACGTTCCATCCGTCACCACGTTCCCGGTATACCTGGGCGACTGGGACGATCTGCTGGAACCATTCGTTCAGGCAGCTGGCTATGAACAGGCAAAGAAAGAGCTGAAACTGTTCCTTCTGAACATCGACCGTACTCTGAATGACTCTTTCGTTCACGCTAACCTCGGACCGCAGGACTCCATGACCGGAAGAATCGTTCTGGAACTCACCCAGGAAATGCAGCTGGCCGTTCCGAATCTCACAATCAAATACGACCCGGATGTCACTCCCAAAGAATTCGTAAAGCTTGCCGTTGAGTGCATGATGAAGACTGCAAAGCCTTCTTTTGCCAATGATCGCATGTTCCGCAAGGAATGGGGTGACAACTATGCCATCGCTTCCTGCTACAACGGCCTGAAGGTAGGCGGCGGAGGATTCACATTACCGCGTCTGCGCATGTACGAGTGCTCTCTGAAAGCAGAGAATACCGAAGACTTCCTGAACCGCGTACTTCCGTACTATGCAGGACTGATGCTGCAGAACATGGACGACCGCATTGACTTCCTGGTAAACCAGACGAACTTCTTCAAGTCCAATTTCCTTGTGAAGGAAGGCTTTGTCTCCCTGGACAACTTCACCGGCATGTTCGGTGTCGTCGGTCTCGCTGAAGCAGTCAATCACCTGCTCGGCATCACAGATCCGAAGAAAGGCTTCGGCAATAATCCGGAAGCCGATGAACTCGGCATCCGAATCATGGACCGTCTCACGGAAATCGTGAATGGACATGAAACCAAGTATGCAGCAGCCTTCGGGCACCGGTATCGTCTCCATGCCCAGGTCGGCATCGATTCTGATGGCCGCGAAGATTCTCCGGGTGCTCGTATTCCGATCGGCGCAGAACCAGTCATGCCGAAGCAGATCATCGAGAATACGAAGTTCCAGAAATACTTCCCGACTGGTGCAGGCGATATCTTCAAGTTCGAAGAAACCTGGGCAAATACTCCAGATGCCCTCGTGGAAATCGTGGAAGGCAGTATCCGCGGCGGCCTGAGATATTTCTCCGGCTACCTCGAGAACAATGATGTTGTCAGAGTCACCGGCTATCTGGTCAAGAAGAGCGAGCTTGCAAAGCTGGACCGCGGTGAACAGTCCATGAACAACTGCTCTGTATTCGGTCAGGGAGCACGCAATACTGCAGACGCTCTGGATCGCAGGATCGTACATGAAGAGGACTGCACCCGTTAACCGGATCATCGAGTTCTCCAATGTGGACGG
Source organism: Anaerolactibacter massiliensis (assembly GCF_900290205.1). Lineage (NCBI taxonomy): Bacteria > Bacillati > Bacillota > Erysipelotrichia > Erysipelotrichales > Erysipelotrichaceae > Anaerolactibacter > Anaerolactibacter massiliensis. The sequence goes on from NZ_OLMH01000002.1 coordinate 1,998,374, forward strand.
CCCGGGAAACCGGACCTCCATTTTTGTTCAGAGCTGTCCGTTCCGCTGTCTTTACTGTCATAATCCGGAAACCATCACCATGTGCATCAGCTGCGGAGAATGCGTCACCACCTGCCCTCCGACTCCGAAAGCACTGTCCATGCAGGACCATAAAGTCGTATGGAACCAGGATGCCTGTGTCATGTGCGACACCTGCATCCATACCTGCAGACATCTCTCTTCTCCGAAGATCACCTGGATGACACCGGATAATGTTGCAGAAAGACTTCAGCTGACCCTCCCGTTCATCGAAGGCATCACGGTATCCGGAGGAGAATGCACTACCTATCCTGAATTCCTGACGGAACTCTTCAAGAAGGTTCACGCCATGAATAAAACCTGTTTCCTGGATTCCAATGGTGCCTGGCTCTATTCTGAGATGCCGGAGCTCATGGAACAGACGGATGCAGTCATGCTTGATGTCAAAGCATGGAATCCGGAATGGCATATGGAACTATGTTCCTACCCCAATGACAACGTCATTGCCAACCTGGCCTGGCTTCAGGAACACCATAAGCTCTATGAAGTCCGGACCGTATGTCTCCCGGAAGAACCGGAGCATAACGAAGATACGGTCCGCAATGTTGCAGAACACCTTGATCCCTCGATTCGCTACAAGCTGATCAAGTACCGCCCCTTCGGAGTCCGTGAAGAAGGCCTGAAACGCCTTGGCCATTCCATCACCAGCGAGGAAGAAATCCAGCGTCTGAAGAAGATTGCAGAAGACGCCGGAGCCCGAAATATCATTGTCGTATAAACAAAGAGCAGAGGGAATGCTGGAAACCCTATACAGTATAGGTTCTTCAGCATTCCCTCTTTTCTTATCGCTTTTCTGTCTGATTCCGGATTCCGAAATACTATTCTTCTTCAATCATTTATACCGGTCCCTTCCAGAACAGCAGGACGATTGCTGCATAACTTAAACCAAATGAGACCGCAACCGCTTCTCTTCCATCATCCTAGAAAGATCAGAAAACCATTGCAGGGATCAGAGAAATCATACCGCCCAGAAACGCAAGTGAATGCGGTGCATTTCTGTTTTTGCGGTATGTTTTTTCACATTCCAGTCAACAGATGGGCATTCACCTTTCCTGCAAGGAGTGATTTTTCCGAACCATGAGGACTTAGATCATGATTCTCGTCCAATCCCCTTTTCTGAATCTGCTCATCAGCAGCAAATATCTGGAAAGCTGATCAGAAAGCACACCGAACCAGATTCCTGCTAAGCCCAGCGGAATGATGCTCGTCAGCAGCCAAGTCACAGCGGTTCGTATAATCGTCACACTGAGCAGAGAAACCCTCAGGCAGTACTTCACATCTCCCGCTCCTCTCAGACACCCTCCATAGATCACCTGGGAGATCTGGAAGATCACTATCACCATGGTGAATCTCGCAATCAGCACTCCCATATCCAGAAGCTCAGGTCCCTGGAAGAACAGCTGGAACAGTTCCTTTCCGAAGAAGAACAGAAGCGCAGCCAGCACAATGGAAATACATAACCCTACTTTCTGACAGATTCCTCCGAAGATCTTTGCTTTCTCCGGCTGTTTCTCACCCAGAGATCTTCCGATCAGAGCTACAGCAGCAACCTGCATGCCATCTCCGAATGAGAACCCCAGACTCAGATAATTCATGCCGACCTGATGCACTGCAAATGCATCTGTGCCAAGTCTTGCTGCAATGACAGCAGTTGCCATGAACCCGACTCTCATCGCAAAATTCTCAATCAGAAGATTGGAAGCCAAGGCCCAGATCGATTTCATGGATGCTCCTGATGGCTTCAGTTTCTCTTTCAGAAGATAAGGAATTGATACATAGCTGTTCTTCCTGAATAAGGAACGAAGAGCCAGAAAAAAGGAAGCGACTGTGCCAAGCACCGTAGCCACTGCAGCTCCGAACAAGCCCCATGCCGGGAACCCGAAGTTGCCTCCGATCAGCAGATAATTAAAACAGATATTGACCAGAGAAGAAACGACGTTCGTCGTCATGGCAATCCTCGTGTTTCCTGCGCCTCTCTGGGCGGCATTGATCACCATCGTCAGCACATTGAAGATCATTCCTCCCTGGATTACCTGGAAATAAGTAATTGCAGGTTCATGAGTATCTGCTGAAGACCCGCATAGACGGATGATGGGATCTGCTGCTGCCACTGAAACCACAGACAGTGCAATTGCCGCAAGAATCGTGAATGCCAAGGCTGTCAGCAGTACCTCATTGGCATTCTTGCGATCCTGCTGTCCCCTTCTTCTAGCTACTAATGCGCTTACCGCAACATTCGTAGAATAGAACACAGCAAGGGTGATGAACTTCGGCTGAATGGTCAGGCCGACTGCCGCAACTGCGTAGGTCCCAAGGGATGAAACCATCATGGTATCTATCATTCCGGCGAGTGCCACAAAAAACGACTCCAGAACCGCCGGCCAGGCAATTCGGATCGTCTCCTGAAGCATTGCCTTCCTGTCGCAATTCATACCATACCGCCTCTCTTTCTCAGATGAAGATCCATTGATGAAACAGTTTTAATATTGCTTTGTATTCTAGCACACTCACTGCATCAGAAGGCAGTGCGATCAGGCAATGCTGAAAGGAAATGGCATCATGACCCTTGCTGAACCAGGGATTGCTCTTCTGGAAGATCCAGAAATCAGATATGCAGTACATTCTGATCCTGAAGCCTTCAGAAGCTGGCCTCTGCTTTTCTGACCCAGCACCATTCCTGCAAGGCAAGGCAAGGCTATGCCGGACTTCTGATCGAGGAAATAATTTTCCAGGTTTCTGAAGAACATCAAAATAGAAGATTTGTGGCATGCAAGAAAGAGACAATTTCTCTCTATTCTTCGTCTGGTGTTCAGAATCAAGGAATCTGTGCCTTTGTATATGAAATACCAGATGGTATCGGATACGTCTCTCCTTCTGGAACATTTCTATGCCGAGATCCCTAAAGTAAGGTAAACTAGTTCCGGGAGAAATATCAGAGACAATGGCAAAACTGTACTTCTATTATGGTGCAATGGGCAGTTCCAAGACCGCCAACGCACTGATGGCCGCATTTAATTATGAAGAGCGTGGTCAGAAAGTGCTGATCGCAAAAAGCGGAGTAGATACCAGAGATGGTGAACGCATCATCCGTTCCAGAATGGGCCTCAGCCGCCCCTGTGTCCTCCTGGAAGATATCTGCAGAATGCCCGAGGAAGAGCTGCATACCTATGATGTCGTGATTGTAGACGAAGCCCAGTTCGCCACCCCGGAACAGATTGATTTCCTAGCTCACATCGTAGACGACCTGAACGTTCCGGTCATGTGCTATGGTCTGCGCGCAGATTTCCAGAACAAGTTGTTCCCGGGCAGTGAAAGACTGCTCACGATCTGCGACGAGATTCATGAAGTAAAAACCATGTGCTGGTGCGGCCGCAAAGCAATCTGCAACGCCCGCTACAACAAGCATGGCATTGTCAGAGAAGGTGCCCAGGTCATGCTTGGCGCCAATGACGAATATATCGCTCTTTGCCGCAAGCATTTCAATGAAGGCAAGCTCTCCGCAGATGATCCAGGAGATCACCCGGCAAAGAAATAGAACGGACCGGGCAGAGGGAAACCCTCTGCCTTTTGTCTGTTCTTGATAGCATATTATCATGCGTTATTGTGCAATTATTTAGATATATATTTATATTTTATTGTGATAATTTCTGATATCATGCAAGCAGAGGAAGGAATTATATCATATGAAATTAGTATATGCTTCCCGTACCGGGAATGTTGAAAAACTTGTAAACAGACTGAATGCTGATCATGTACTGAAGATCACAACCGGAGAAGAAACCGTTGACGAACCGGTTCTCCTGATCACCTATACCGACGGGGTCGGACAGTTGCCTGCGATTGTTGCAGCATTTGTTGAAAAGAATCGTCCGTATGTCAAAGCGGCTGCAGTCTCCGGAAACAAAGAACGTCATCCGGACACCTTCGGATTTGCCGCAAATGTTCTGAAGGATACCTATCAGGTTCCGGTTCTCACAGTCTTCAATAAAGATGGAGACGAAGAAACGGATGCTGTCATCCGCAATGCACTGAATGCATAAAATTCAGTAAGGTTCCGGATATTATTTCCGGAATCTTATTCTTTCCAAAAACGAAGGAAGCACTTTCGCTTCCTTCGTTTTTATTTATCCCTGATTGTCTTCTCCCGAAGCAATCACATCGCTGAGAATCCGATGAAGATGAATCGCCAGATACATCTGTTCCTGGCTGGAAAGCTTCTGGCGGAACTTCTCCTCGACATAGACTCTGATCCGGTCTACGCACATGAATTCTTTCCGGCAAGTCTGCTGCAGCTGTTCATACAGCATGTGATCCGGTTCTTCCGGAAGAAGCGTCCCGGTAACCAGCCTTTCAGCAAACAGCTGCACATGCGTCAGATACCTGGACCATGCTATGGTGTCTTTGCGGTACGTGATCCCGAACGTATACCTGACAATATTCAGAATATCTTCAGTAGTTGCCGCAATTGCCACACGATTGATGCTGTCATGACTCCCGGTTTCTGCATTGATGAAATGCCAGGCAATGTTTCCTGCCTCAGCTGACGGTATCTCGATGCGCTCTTTGTCCTGGTGCAGAGGTCTGATGAAAAAGATTCCGAGAAGCACTGGAACCGGATCCGCGAAATCATGGATAAAACAAAAGAACGTGTCAGCTGACACGTTCTTCTGTTTCCTGATCACAGGTTTTCCTTGATTTCCTTGTATACTCCCTCGGCATCCAGGCCGTACTTCTTCATCAGTCCTGCTGCCGGTCCGCTTTCTGCATACCGGTCCTTTACTCCGATCCGGTGAATCGGCTTCGGGCACTTCTCGCCAGCCACTTCAGCAATCATGCCTCCCAGTCCGCCGATGATGTTATGCTCTTCTGCTGTGAAGATCCTGTCGTGGCTCTTCAGAATCTCCACGATTCCTGCCTCATCTGCCGGCTTGATCGCACAGACATCAACTACCGTCAGATCAATTCCATCTGCTTTCAGCATCTCGGCTGCGCCTAATGCCGACTGCACCATCACTCCGCAGGCAAACACTGCGACTTTCTCTCCCTTGCGGACTACATTCACCTTGCTGAAATCAAACTTCGTTTCTGCCGGATATACATTCTCCACGGCTGCTCTGCCAAGTCTCACATAGCAAGGAGTCTTCGTCTCTGCAACATGATCGATGACTGCCTTCGTCTCTGCTTCATCGCAAGGCACATAGACTTCCATGCCCGGGATCACTCTCATCAGCGCAATATCTTCAGTTGCCTGATGGGATACGCCGTCTTCTCCGACTGTGATGCCTGCATGCGTTGCACACACTTTGACATTCAGATGCGGATACGCAACACTGTTGCGGATCTGCTCCCACGCTCTCCCTGCTGCGAACATCGCAAACGTCGATGCGAACGGAATATATCCGCTTGCCGCTAGTCCTGCCGCATGCCCGATCATATCTGCTTCGGCAATGCCCATATCAAAGAACCGTTCCGGGCATGCTTTCTTAGCCATCGCTGTCTTCGTCGCTCCGGCCAGATCGGCATCCAGTACCACGATCTTCGGATTTTCCACTACGAGCTTTGCAAGCTCTTCTCCATATGCTTCACGCGTTGCCTTTGCCATCTTATTCTGCCTCCAGATCTTTCAGTGCCTGTGCAAGCTGTTCTGCATTCGGTGCCTTGCCATGCCAGCCTGCCTGGTTCTCCATGTACGATACGCCCTTGCCCTTGATCGTATGCGCAATAATCGCCGTCGGCACTCCCTTCGTCTCTCTGGCAATCTTAAATGCCGCTCTCAGCTCATCGAAGTCATGTCCGTTCACTTCCACCACATGCCATCCGAAGGCCCGGAACTTATCCGTCAGCGGGTTCGGTCCGATGACGTCATCCGTTGAACCATCAATCTGCAGGTTATTCACATCAATCACTGCGCAGAGATTGTCGCTCTTGTAGTGATGGGCTGCCATCGCTGCTTCCCAGATCTCTCCTTCTTCGCTTTCGCCATCTCCGACCAGTGCATACACTCTGTGGCTGTTTCCGCTGAGCTTATTCGCAATGGCCATGCCATCTGCCGCTGCTAATCCCTGTCCTAAGGAACCGGTGCTCATATCAACACCCTTCACATAATTCATGTTCGGATGTCCCTGGAGCTTCGAATCCAGCTTCCGGAAAGTCATCAGCTCTTCCATCGGGATGATGCCCTTCTCAGCAAGGGCTGCATACAGAAGCGGTGAAGTATGTCCCTTGGACAGCACGAACCGATCTCGATCGATCGTTCCTGCATTCTCTGGCGTGATGTCCATTTCTTCAAAATACAGATACGTCACGATATCTGCTGCTCCGAGAGATCCTCCCGGATGTCCGGACTGTGCATTCGCAATTTCCTTCACGATATTCTTCCGGATATTGCGTGCGTGCTGCTTCAGTTCTTCATTGTTCATGCTTATTTCTCAACCTCATAGAATGCGATCTGATTGATCTCGCGGTTGGTGGAAACCAGACGGATTCCTCCCTTGCAGTCAAACGGATAGATATTTGCCGAGCCGACATCATGCATCAGCACATTTGTCTTGTATTCACCATCTTCATAATAGAATTCGATCAGATCTCTGTTTCCCTTGCGATGGCCGATGATCGCTTCTTCTCTGCCGAAGAAATCTCTTGCCCAGATCGAGTGACCCATTTCCGTCAGGAACGGGCACTCCCATACCTTTGCATACTTTCCGGAGTCATCCAGGTGATAAATCGCAATATGATCACCATGGAACGGACAGATCACGATCATCTCCTTCTTCCCGTCTCCATCAAAATCGCAGAGCACCATATCAGAAGTCGGATCTTCCGTCAGCTGCTCGCAGGTCCAGCTTCCATTCTTCTCGCTCGGCGGAACACAGCGGAATACGCCATTCTCCGTTCCGACTAATGCATATTCACCATTCTCATCTTTTTCCGTTGCATAGCCATGGTTCTTGAACAGACCATCCTTCAGCACGGTCCAGGAAATCTCATGGCCATCCTTGTAGTTCTCGATATCTGCCGGCAGGTCAGCAACATAGACCGCACCCGGGAACCTCCAGTCATCCTTGTACTCCATATTGCTTTTGATCGTGCAGGCAATCAGGTAATAGGAACCATTCCGTTCCAGGATCGAGAATCTGTGGCAGAACGGAAGCGTTGCAATGGTCTGTACTTTCCAGCTCCCATTCTCCGGACGGACCAGAACGATATGTGCCTTGTCGCCGTCATTCGGGCTGTAGAACTGGTGCGTAGCCAGGAACCAGCCATCACTGCCCGGGACCTGGATCATGGACATCGTTCCGCCCGGTTCTTCCCAGATGGTTTCTTCCGGATTTCCATCCAGATCAAACAGAATGCATTTATTGACTTTCTCTGCCGCAACCAGGATATGGTCCTTTCCCTGATAATGCAGCGGAGCAATGGAATAGCAGCGGTCAAGCTCATAAGAATTCAAGAGATTCAGTTTCATAAGTATCAGCTCCTCTTCTTCACTTTAATGAAAGAAAGGAACATCACCCGGACAATCAGTCGGGAACGTTCCTTTCTCAGCATGCGGAAAGTATTACTTCAGATTCAGTCCGGTTGCGTTGATCTTCTCCGTCATCTCTTTCTGAGACATGACGTTCTTCAGACCGACAACCTTGACGCCTTTAGCCTCTGCATCCTTGAACATATTCGTGAAGTTCAGCGGGCAGAGAACGATATCATAATTGACCGCGGTATTCTTTCCTTCCGACAGGGAGCAGTGATGCGTCTTCGAGACTTTCCATCCCTCTGCCTTGATTGCCTTGTCCAGCGTCATTGCCATCATCAGAGAAGTACCAGAACCATTTGCACAGCAAGCAAGAATACTAACCATTGTGATTTTTCACTCCTTCCGGATTGCCAGCTCAGGCAATTCCTTTTTCTTTCTTATATTCTTCCCAGTCATCAACTTCCATGAAGTAATGCTCCGGGTCTTTGCGATACTGAATCTGCGGAATCATGATCAGGAAGATCACAACCAGAGCAAGACCGATCCAGCTGAGATACTTCATGACAATCGTGAAGATCGGCCACAGAACTGCCCAGTCCCACATTCCGAGATATCCGCCATACTGAGCAAGGCCAGTCCAGGTAGCGATGAATGCAGAACCGAATACCTGCAGCAGTCCGGAGATGAACGGGAAGATAACCGCAGCCTTCAGGCCGCCCTTGGAATTTGCAAACAGAGCGATGGTCGCATTGTCGAAGAACATCGGGATGAATCCAGCGACGACGATCGTCGGAGAATGCGTCAGAACCAGGATCAGCATAGCAACGATCTCACCAAGAGCACCGAACAGGAAGCCGATCGTGACTGCATTCGGAGAACCGAATGAATAGGAAACAGCGCAGTCAACACCAGGCACTGCACTCGGCAGCAGTTTGTCAGAGATACCCTTGAATGAAGTCGTGAGTTCAGCAACCATGGTGCGTACGCCAAGCTGCAGGATCGCCAGGTTTGCTGCAAACGAGAGCGCCGTGCTCAGCACATAGAAGAAGAAACTGTCCGTTTCCTTCATCAGACCAAGCTCTACGATATAAGCCTTGCCGACGACACAGAGAATAATACCAAAGAAGAACAGCATGATCAGCGCGGTGCATACCATATTATCGTTGAAGATCTGCATCCAGCCAGGGAGTTCGATATCTTCGAGACGTCTGCTCCAGAGCGCGGACTTCTTGCCGGTCTTCTTTTCTTTTTCTGCATCATGCTTTGCCATCTTCTCAGCAAGCTTCGTGCTGAGCGCGACACCGAACATCTGCTGATGAGCCAGAGAGAAGCCGGCACCATCGGTGAGTTCCTGTGTATAGCGTACTAAGAGATTGGAACCAACTGCCCAGTAGAGACCGAGGACAACTGCCATGACAATCAGCGTCACGGTCGGCTGCGAACGAAGAGCAGGAAGTGCAAACAGAATCAGCCAGAATGCAGTAGAAGCCTGCTGAATCTGAACGTTGCCGGTGGTGAATACAGCTCTCAGCTTAGTCCACTTGTTCAGACGGACCAGAACGATGTTTGCGACAAAGGCAATTGCCATCAGCAGCATGACCTGGCCGAATGCCTGGCCGCCGATGACTGCATCTCCTGCATCTGCTGCCGCCTGAACTGCATTCTGTCCATTATAAGGGTCAATGATGATTGCCTGTAATCCGAAGCGTCCGCCCAGTCCATAGAGGATCGGTTTCAGCGTATTGATCATTCCGGAAGAACCGGTAGAAAGAATCATGTAGCCGACGATTGCCTTGATCGTACCGGAGACGGTGTCATACCAGGGCTTTCTCAGCAGCAGGTAGCCGATCAGCACGATCAGACCGACCATGTACTGCGGCTTGGTAAGAATGTTGTTGACGAAAAATGTCCAGATTGCCATAATTTCCCTTTCTCTTCCCCTTTTCAGAGATTGTATTTTTCACCCAAGGCTTCCAGGTCCGCCTCGGAAGTGACCTTGTGAAGATCCTCTACCACCGCATCATCTGTAAGCAGGGCAGCCAGCTGCTGCATTTCTTCCAGATGCTTTTCTGCATTCTCAGAAGCAATGGTGAAGAACAGATCCGCATACTTCTCAGGATCCTGATCATCGAAGCTGACCGGCTTCGCCAGCTTCATGAATGAAATACATGTCTTATGAACCAGTGCACCGCCCTCCGTGGAATGCGGCATCGCAACTCCAGGAATCAGAATGATATAAGGTCCGTACTTCTCGACACAGCGCACAATCTCATCTGCATACTCCGGTTCCACCGTTCCATCGGCAATAATCGGTTCACAAGCCTTATGAATTGCGTCCTTCCAGTCAGACGCAGAATCATAGAACACGCAATGCTTCTCCTGCACAAACTCCTTCAGCATGTCGTTTCCCCTTCTTACAGCACGGAACGGAACGGAACGTTCGGTTCGTAATCGAAGCAGTCCTCGAAGCCGCGGTCATGATGATAAGCAACCCGATCCTTGTCTCTCGGATACATGTATCTGCCGCCCACTTCCCAGCTGAACGGATGGAACTTGTAATCCAGACGGTCTTTTCTCATCCACCAGAGCACATTGATCTCGTTGAGATCAGCCTGGAAATTCGTCCAGACATCCCAGTGAATCGGAATGACAACCTTGCACTTCAGAGCCTCCGCCATACGCAGCACATCGGTAGCCTCCATCTTGTCCTGGATTCCTACGGGGTTGCAGCCATAAGACGCAAACGCAACGTCTACTCCGCCATACTTCTTCTCGATATCCTTGCCATGCTTTGCAAAGTAGATCGAATAATGCGAATCACCGGAATGATAAATATTTCCGCCCGGTGTACGGATCAGGTAGTTGACTGCCTTCTCATCCATATCCATCGGGCACTTTCCCCAGAGGTCTTCACGATCCGGTCCGGTCGAATCCGTCGTCGTGATGCAGGTACGATCGAAGGAATCCAGAACGACAATCTCCAGATCCTTGAACTTGATCACGTCACCCGGTTTCACCGTGATGCAGCGATCTTCCGGAACACCCCAGCCGACCCAGGTCTCAACCGACTTCTTCGGTCCGATGAACGGAACCGGAATCTCTTTTCCGGAATCATCCGTAGTCGTCATGCCGCTCTGCAGAACATGAGCCGCAAACTCTGCGGACATATGATCCTGATGATAATGCGTCGCGAGCACTGCATCAACATGCTTTACCGCAAATGGATCAATCACGAACGGGATGTTGCGGAGATTCGGCTGCATCTTTCTGACGCCAGCCATATTCGCCATCTGGTGACCTACCTTCATCTTACCGTCGCCATGCGTGCGCTTCCCGTTTCCTGCCCAGAGATCAATCGTGATGTTCGTATTGCCCGGGGTCTTGATCCAGATGCCCGTGCATCCGAGCCACCACATGCCTACATTTCCTTCCGGAATCTCGGTTCCCTCAATTTCCTCATTGAGCCAGGTACCCCATTCCGGGAAAGTAGACATGATCCATTTGTCGCGCGTCATTTCCGAAACTTTGCTCATAAACCAATTCTCCTTTTCCTTTTACGTATGTTCAGGGATTGTTTCAGACGTTAACTCTGAATCTTTCCCGTCTGCACCTCTAACATATCCACTTTTATTTACGTATTCAATCGTGTTTAACGATCATTATATGATTTATACGATCATTTATAAAAATGTAAACGCAACCATCTTGAATCTTTGATCGTTAATCGTACATTAATATTGTCTTACGATCGTTTTTACTTATATTTATGCACAAGGAGGATCACTTTATGCCCATTGAATCCCTGTTCCTGGTCCTGATCGGCGTGCTTCTTCTGGCTGCCGGAATCAGCTCCCTGGATTCTGTGCTCCGCTTCCGGAAACCAGACTCTTCTTATGAAGGAACGGTGCTGGCTTCCACGCTCAGAACGCAGATAGACGAGAAAGAACGTCTCATCCAGCGCTACTACAGCCTGGATACCAATTACACAGATGAGAAAGGAGCCCGGAAGACTGCAGGCATCCGCAGCACAGAGCAGTACTACCCAGGCGACCCGATCCGTCTGATGCGTCAGAACAATGTGCTTTATCCCTATATCCGTTCCGGAACCGATACGCTCTCGAGCATCTTCCTGATTCTTTCAGGCGTCATGATGGTCATCACGGAGCTTCTCTACGTGCATGTATCAATGAAAGCAGCTTCGCTCGGACTGGCCGGCGTCTTTGCGTGTCTGGCCGTCTCCTTATTCCGCTCCTGGTACCGGGACAGCAGGCTGCATCTGATTCCGGAAGAAGGAACCATCTCCGAACTGCTCTGCTACCGCGAAGAAAAGCAGGAACGCACGATCTTCCGAACGAACACCTGGTATCCGGTCATCACCTATGAACGGGACGGAAGATCTTATTCCTTCCTGAGCCGCAATGGCGAGAAGTCTTCCACCAGCTTCAAGGTCGGAAAGAAAGTCTCCTTCTTCTTTGATCCGGAAGCCCATTGCGTACTCGAGAAGAAAGCAGGCCCCGGCACCATCGCTGCAGCCGGCGTGATGGCAGCGATTGCTGCATATGGATTGATCGCAACCCTGATCGGCTGAGAAAGGAAAAAGAAATGAACTATTCACTGGCACTCTACGAAAAAGCAATTCCGGCAGGAAAACCATTCGAGGAACTCTTCGACATCACGAAGCGCTGTGGCTTCGATCGCCTTGAAATCAGCATCGATGAGTCCGACTGGCGCCTCGAGCGTCTGGACTGGCCGACGGAGAAAGTCGTCGCGCTTGGCGCAGAAGCACGCAATGCCGGAACTCCGATCACGACCCTCTGCCTCAGCGGCCATCGCAAGTATCCGTTCGGTTCTCACGATCCGGCAGTACGGAAGAAGTCGCTGGAAATCATGTACAAAGCCGTCGACTTCGCCGCTGGCCTCGGCGTGCGCATCATCCAGCTGGCCGGTTATGACGTCTACTACGAAACCGGCGATGAACAGACCCGGGCATGGTTCCTCGAGAACCTGAAGAAAGGTGTTTCCTATGCCGCATCCTGCGGCATCATCCTGGCCTTCGAAACGATGGAAACGCCATTCATGGATACGGTTGAGAAATCTATGGCCTATGTCACCGCAGTGAACAGCCCGTGGCTTGGCGTCTATCCGGACATCGGCAACCTGAAGAATGCCGCCGTTCTCTATCACGGCGATGTCGTCGAAGATCTGAAGAAAGGCGAAGGCCATCTCTTCGCCATGCACCTGAAAGAGACGAAGCCAGGCCTCTACCGCGACATGAACTTCGGCGACCCGAGCGGACATACCGAATACGTTCCATGCATTCAAGAAGCCCTCCGTCAGGGCATCCGGATGTTCACCGGCGAATTCTGGTACCACGACGGACAGGATTACGAAAAGATCATCACCGATTCGGCAGCGTTCCTGCGTGCAAAGATCGAGCAGGCGGCTGCGGAATCCGGAATTGAAGAATAAGAGGAGAGAAGAAAACATGCTTGAAGAACTGAAACAGGAAGTCTGTGCTGCCAATCTGCTGCTGCCCGCGTATCATCTGGTTACATTCACCTGGGGAAATGTATCAGGAATCGATCGGGAAAAAGGCCTGATGGTCATCAAGCCGAGCGGAGTTCCGTATGAAGAGCTGACTCCGGAGAAGATGGTCGTCACGGACCTTGAAGGAAATGTCGTCGAAGGAGATCTGAATCCTTCTTCGGATACGAAGACCCACGTAGAACTTTACAAAGCATTTCCGGAACTCGGCGGCATCGTCCATACTCACAGCCCGAACGCAACCAGCTGGGCGCAGGCCGGCCGCGATATTCCGTGCTATGGAACGACTCATGCCGATTACTTCTACGGACCGATTCCGTGCCTCAGAGTTCTGACTGCTGAAGAAATCGAAGCAGACTATGAACGCAATACCGGTTTATTGATCGTGAATGAATTCCGCCGCATGAACCGCAAGATGCTTGAAGTTCCGGGATGCCTCTGCACGAACCACGGCCCATTCAGCTGGGGAAAGAATCCGAAGGAAGCGGTTCACAACGCAGTCGTCATGGAAGTATGCGCAGAAATGGCAACGAAGACGGAACTCATCAATCCGAAAGTGCAGCCTGCTCCGCAGTGCCTGCAGGACAAGCACTACATGCGCAAGCATGGACCGAATGCCTACTATGGACAGAAAAAACAGTAAGATCCTGTTTCTCGATCTCGACGATACGCTGCTGAATCATAACAAGGAAATCACTGAAGGAAACCGCACCGCAATCCAGGAAGCAGTAAAAGCCGGGCATCGCATCGTGCTCGCTTCCGGAAGACCGCTCTTAGCAGTGCTGCCGATTGCTGCGGAGCTGAAGCTGCAAGGGGAAGGAACGTATGTCCTTGCCTATAACGGTGCTGAGATTTATGACTGCTTCAGAAAGAAAGTGCTGTACCGAAATCCGGTCACGACCGCCACGGCAGCCGAACTGTTTCAGGAAGCACACCGGTACGGCATCCATGTGCAGACCTATAACCATGACGATATCTTCTTAGCAGAAGCAGAAGATGAAGCAACCCTCTATTATGCAAAGCGCATCCGCATTCCTTATCAGATCGTCGAAGACCTTGAGCATCATCTGCCCGAAAATCCGGTCAAGGTGCTGCTGATCGATCTGCATGATCATGAGAAACTCGAGCAGTTCCGCCTGGACCATCAGGAATCTCTTGCCAGCCGCTGCTGCATGTTCTATTCCAATCCGATGTTTCTCGAATGCGTCGCACCGGACTGCTCCAAAGGAGCAGCGATTCATCAGGTAGCAGAATTATTCGATCTCCCGATGGAGAATACAATCGCAGCCGGAGACTCCGAGAATGATCTTTCGATGATCCGGGAAGCCGGCATCGGCTGTGCAATGGCCAACGGAACAAAGACCTGCAAAGAAGCTGCAGACTATGTGACGAAGGCCGATTGCGACCATGACGGCATCGCCGAAATCATTCATAAATTCCTGCTGAATTAAGTCATTTATGCATAAAAATGATGTATGAACCCCGCCTTCGAGCTAATATAATCATATTATGAAAGTAAAATATGAAATCGTTCAGAAGCGCAGAGACGACATCATGCTGCTGATCCAGAAACTTGGTACCGTCTCCGTGGAACAGCTCTCCAAGGAGTTCAGCACCTCAGATGTCACCATCCGCCGCGACCTGCAGTACTGGGAAAGCAAAGGCGCCATTCAGCGCACCCGGGGCGGAGCAAGACTGATCCAGCGCATGGTCAATGTGCCGGACGTGAACTACAACAACGACCGCTACCTGCACGCGATCGCAAAGTATGCTGCCCTGTTTGTAGAAGACGGAGACACCATCTTCATCAACACCAGCTATACAGCTCTGCTGATGATTCACTATATCCGCTACAAGTCCTGCACCGTCATCACCAATAACGCTGCTGCCACGCAGATCCAGCACGATGACCACGTTAAAATCGTCCTCACCGGAGGAGAGCTCAATACTCCGAAGAAGTCGATGGTAGGAGATTTTGCCCTCAGCAACATCCGCAAAGTACTTGCCAACAAGTGCTTCTTAGGATGCTCCGGTATCACCGCAGAAGATGGAATCACGACAGCAATCATGGCAGAGACGACCATCAACGAGATGATGCTGCAGCAGACCACCGGCAAACGCTGCGTCGTCTGCGATCATACCAAAGTCGGTCTGAAGCACAGCTTCATCACCGGCTCGCTTGCCAATGTCGATACCGTCATCACCGATATCGCTGCAGATAAGACAGAAATCTCCAAGATCGAATCCAAGAATGTCGAAGTCGTCTGTCTCGAGCCTCTGCTGGTGGTTCCGCAGGAAGATACGAATATCTTCTGCTGAACAATCACTATTAAAGATGGAGCAGCATCCGCTGCTCCGTCTTTGCTTATTCTGCCGCTTTCAGCAGGTCCTGTTTCAGGGCCTGCAGTTTTTCTTCTGCATCTGCATCATTCTTTCCGCATACTCCGAAGTAGAACTTGATCTTCGGTTCTGTTCCGGAAGGACGTGCGCAGCACCATGCATGATCCGCCAGTTCATAATAGAGCACATCTGATTCCGGAAGCGTCAGTGCACTGATGGTTCCGGTTCTGCAGTCTGTCCGGACTCTCTTCTTGTAGTCTCTGACCGCAAGCACTTCACTGCCGCCCAGGTTCTTCTCCGGGTTGCTGCGCATGCGCTCCATGAGTGCATGGATCTTCTGTGCTCCGGTGATGCCATTCATCTCAATGGATACAAGTCCTTCTCTGTAATAGCCATACTTCTCATACAGATCATGCATGGCATCGCAGAGCGTCTTTCCTTCATGTTTATAGAACGCTGCCAGCTCGCACAGCATCATGACGGCAGCCGGCGCATCCTTGTCTCTTGCATAGGTTCCCGGCAGGCATCCGTAGGACTCTTCAAAGCCGAAGACATAGTGATACATATGATTCTGCTCAAACAGATGGATCTGCTCGCCGATATACTTGAAGCCTGTCAGTGTTTCAATATGCTTCACGCCATACTCTTCACACAGCGGTTCTGCCATATCGGTCGTCACGATCGTATCTACTAATGCAGGATTCTCAGGCATCGTATGATTCTTCGTGCGTTCCCGGAGAATATACTCTGCAATCAGCATTCCCGACATATTGCCGTTAAACGACTCGAACTTCCCGGTCTTCGCATTCTTCGCATAGACACCGAGCCGATCCGCATCCGGATCAGTTGCGAGGATGATATCCGCATTCTCCTTTTCTGCCTGAGCAAGCGGAATCTTCCATACTTCCGGATTCTCCGGATTCGGCGAAGGAATCGTCGAGAAATCAGGATCCGGTGCTTCATGTTCCGGAACGACAGATACATGCACGAAGCCAAGTTCCGACAGCAGTCTTCTCACCGGCAGATTGCCCGTTCCATGCAGCGGCGAATAGACAATCCGGATGTTCTCTGCTTCTTCCCGGATCACTTCCGGATGGATGGACAGCGCTTTGACTTCCGCAATATATGCATCATCAATCTCTTTTCCGATCACATGATACAGACCAGCTTTCACAGCCTCTTCTTTCGGCATGGTCTTCACCTGGGAGAACTCCGTGACCTTCGCCACTTCCTTCATGATGTTTCCATCATGAGGCGGCGTGATCTGAGCTCCGTCTTCCCAGTAGACTTTATAGCCATTGTAGATGGCAGGATTATGACTAGCCGTGATGACAATGCCCGCCTTGCAATGCAGCTGTCTCACCGCAAACGACAGCTCCGGAGTCGGCCTCAATGTCTCAAACCGGTACGTCCGGATGCCATTGGCATTCAGCACCAGCGCCGCTGCTTCAGAAAACTCCGGCGACATGTGCCGGCTGTCAAACGCAATCGCACAGCCCTGCTCGGCCCCATGCTGAGCCAGAATATAGTCTGCCAGTCCCTGCGTTGCCTGACGCACCGTATAGATATTCATGCGGTTGGTACCAGCCCCGATCACTCCGCGCAGCCCGCCGGTCCCGAACTTCAGATTCCGATAGAACCGATCTTCGATCTCTGCTTCATTTCCAGCCAGATCTCTTAATTCCTGCTTTGTCTCCTCATCGACATAGCTGCTTGTCAGCCATTCCTGATAGCGTGCTTCTGCCTGTTCATTCATGTTCATAACCCTCCGGGAAAATGATACTCCATACCATCCGATTCTGTGCGGCATGAAAACATGGCCCTGCAGATTCCGCGCAGGACCATGTGCCACACTCTGAAGCTGATTTCCTTACTGAACCTTCTGAACCATTTCCAGCACTGCATCGCGGATCTCATGATTCACGCTCACTGCATGTTCATGCGTATCCTGGCAGGAATAGAAATAGAACTTGATCTTCGGTTCTGTTCCGGAAGGACGGATTGCAAACCAGCTGTCATTATCCAGATAGAACCTGAGGACATTGGAAGCAGGGATGTCTTCATAGCCATTCTGGTAGTCAATGACCTTCACAACCTTATGACCGGCAACCTCAGAAGGCTGATGGCCGCGTACATATACCATCATGCGGCTGATGCGCTCAGAACCCTCAATGCCCTTGAGCACAAGATTCGGTTCATCTTCTGCAAATGCGCCATACTTCTGATAGATATCCTGGAGGACATCATACAGCGTCTTGCCCTCTTTCCGGTAATACGCAGCAGCCTCGGCCACCAGCATACCCGCACTGATGCCATCCTTGTCACGGATCTCATCGCAAGCCGAATAGCCGACCGACTCTTCATAGCCGAACAGATACGTATAGCCATGCTCCTGCAGATACGGAATGCGTCCGCAGATATTCTTGAACCCGGTCAGGGACTCAAACATCTTCACGCCATACGCCTCGCAGATTCTTGTCGAAAGCGTGGAAGTGACAATGGACTTCACCATCGCTCCCTTAGCCGGCAATGTGCCCGCAGACTTTCTTCCTTCCAGAATATAGTTGACCAATAGATATCCCGTCTGGTTTCCATTCAGCGGAACATACGTTCCATCCTTTGCCAGCAGCTCAATCGCAAACCGGTCAGAATCCGGGTCCGTTGCCATCAGCAGCTCAGCACCCGTTTCATGTCCGAGCTTCTCAGCCAGTCTGAACGCCTTCGGATCCTCCGGGTTCGGATAGCCTACCGTAGAGAAATCCGGATCCGGATTCTCCTGCTCCGGAACAATATGCCAGTTCGTGAACCCGCGGTCCTTCAGCATCGTCCGGAACGGAATCGAACCCGCACCATTGAGCGGCGTATAGACCAGCGGAATGCTCAGATCCAGCTCATCCCCGGAATGAATCGCCAGACCCTCAATCATATCCAGATACATGCGGTCATATTCCGGACCAAGCACTTCAATCAATCCCTGAGCCAGAGCTGCTTCATAGTCCATCTTCTTCACGCCTGACCAGATGTCGACCTTCTCGATCTTCTCGGTCATGCCATCTGCCACATCCGAAGAAACCTGGCAGCCATCTTCCCAGTAAGCCTTGTATCCGTTGTATTCCGGCGGATTATGAGAAGCTGTGATATTGATTCCTGAAATCGTATGCAGACGGCGGATCATGCAGGCAAGTTCCGGCGTCGGCCTCAGATCCGGGAACACATATACATGAATTCCGTTCGCAGCCAGAATCGAAGCAGTCAGCTGCGAGAATTCCTTCGAGAAATGACGCGGATCATGCGCGATGACCACGCCTTTCTTCTTCGCTTCCTCGCCATGTTCCGCGATATAATCTGCAATTCCCTGGGTAGCTTTTCCTACCGTATAAAAATTCATCCGGTTCGTTCCGGCACCGACCACTCCGCGAAGACCAGCCGTTCCGAACTTCAGATCCTGATAGAAGCTCTCTTCGATCTCCTTCTGGTTTCCTGACATTCCCTTCAGCTGTTCATACAGAGGGTCGCTCTCCGGCACATTCCGGAGCCACTCCTCGTATCGTTCCTGTGCATTCATTGATTATTTCCTCCTGGTTTTTTTCTGCACTCTGATGATACATCATTCCAGGCAGAAATGCGACGCATCCAGCTCATCAGAATCTCAATCCTGTATACCTGTTTCTCTCATAAAAAGAGCCTCCCGCTATGAGAAAGGAAGCTCTTCGTGAGGACATGTGCAGCTTTCATAAGTTCAGCCGATTCAGAAGGATCCGTTGATTATGCCAGGCATCATCACCATGAGGGGTTAGTGATGAAGCCATTGCAGACGGAGGTCATACGCCGCACATGCATGCAGCCAGGAACTGTTTTCTTCCTGTCTTTTCTGCCTTCTCATTGTATTTTCAGGAAACCCGATTCTCCAGCCCCTCTTCCGTCCACTTTCTTTCAAATGTCCGAACCAGGTATTCAGAAAGACAGATCCGTCTGATGAGACAATGCCGTGATCGAAGCCGGAATCGAACCTTTCATCATCGCATAGCACTGTCTGACGATCTTTTCCGGATCCTTCTTCATGCCCTGTTCCACATACCGGTACAGCAGTCCTGAGAATACGCCATAGTAATAATCCACCATGAAATTCTCATTGTCCGGATCCAATTTCGTATGCATGCTCTCGCAGTTCTGGTTCACCGCATCTTCCAGCACCATGCGCCCGTATCGCTCCACTTCCCGCTTGAAGTCGCTGTGATACCTCGAGAAATAGATATTCATGATCTCTTCGCGATGTTCCTGGAAATACTTCAGAATCAGATAATACGCTTTCGTCCAGCTCTGATAGTTCCGGACGCCCTTCGTCAGTTCATCAATCTCCGTCCGGATGCAGTCAAACACCAGATCCTCCAGGTCATGATAATTATAATAGAACCCGCTCTTGCTGACATGAGACACCTTCAGCACATCCCTGCATGTGATCTGATCCATTCTTCTGGTCCTGAGCATCGGAAACACGCAGCTTCTCAGCTGTGCAACCGCATCCGTCACGGACCTTTCCACAATTCCTGCCGTCATATTCAAACCCTTTCTGCGGAAGAAAAAACACCCTTGGTGAAACCTATGATTGTAATGGGTTCTTCCGGAATCCTGCTCTCCCATTCTAACGCGCAGGCATTCCTCATGCAACGTGCAGAAAAGAGACCGCATCTCTGCAGTCTCTCATAATCCTCAGGCTCTTGTGCTCTGATTGATATAACCGATGATATTTGACGCATTGGCATACGTCTCAGCCATGCCATCATGCACTCTCACCAGCGTCGGTGCCTGCATGATGCCGTACTTCTTCACGAGATCCGCATGCTCATCCGCATCGATGATCTGATAGCTGAAATTGCTGCGATTCAGAAGCTCCTTCACCATTCTGCAGTTCGGACACGTCTTCGTCGTGAACAGCAGCAGAGAATCCCCTGCCGAAGCTGGCTGAACAGGAGCAGCAGCCTGCGCTTCTTCCTTGAAATCCGCCAGCGGTCTGGATACCAGTCCTTCGACTTTATATGTCTTGCGATCCTTGAACTCCTGTGTCTTGCCGGCATTCCAGTTCTTCACCGGACGATAGTATCCGGTAATGCGGGAATAGACCTCGGTCTCTGCACCGCACTTCGGGCACTTCCATACCTCGCCGGAAATATAGCCATCATTCGGGCATACCGAATAGGTCGGGCTGATCGTATAATACGGAAGCTTGTAATTCTGAGCGATCTTCCTGACTAACAGTGCCGCCGACTTCCAGTCGGACAGGCGCTCGCCGAGGAATGCATGGAACACGGTACCTGACGTATAGAGCGTCTGGAACTGATCTTCAATATCAAGCGCACTGAAGATATCATCCGTATATCCCACCGGCAGATGGCTGCTGTTGGTATAGTACGGCGTACCATTCATATTCGCTGTGATGATATCCGGATAGCGCTCCTTATCATGCTTGGCAAGACGGTAAGTCGTGCTCTCGGCAGGAGTTGCTTCCAGGTTGTACAGATCTCCATACTTCTCCTGGTAATCTGACAGTCTCTCCCGCATATGATTCAGCACTTCCACCGTGAACTTCTGTGCCTCTTCATGCGTCAGATCTTCCCGGATCCACTTCGCATTCAGACACGTCTCATTCATGCCGATCAGACCGATCGTGCTGAAATGATTGTTGAATGTTCCAAGATACCGCTTCGTATACGGATACAATCCCGCATCCAGCAGCTTCGTGATAACATCACGCTTCGTCTTCAGAGAACGTGCGGAGAGATCCATGATATGATCCAGTCTTGCATAGAACTCCTTTTCATCCTTGGACAGATAAGCAATTCTAGGCATATTGATGGTGACAACTCCGATCGAGCCCGTGCTTTCACCAGAGCCGAAATAACCACCGGACTTCTTGCGCAGCTCTCTCAGATCCAGTCTCAGCCGGCAGCACATCGAACGCACATCGCTCGGCTTCATATCTGAATTGACATAGTTGGAGAAATACGGAGTTCCGTACTTCGCCGTCATCTCAAACAGCAGGCGGTTATTCTCGGTATCGCTCCAGTCAAAATCCTTCGTGATCGAATACGTCGGAATCGGATACTGGAAGCCTCTGCCATTGGCATCACCTTCGATCATCGTCTCGATGAATGCCTTGTTGACCATATCCATTTCCGGCTTGCAGTCCTTGTACTTGAACGGCATCTCCTTGCCGCCGACAATCGCCGGCAGTTCCGCCAGATCATCCGGAACCGTCCAGTCCAGCGTGATATTCGTAAACGGCGCCTGCGTCCCCCATCTGGACGGCGTATTCACACCATAGATGAACGACTGGATATCCTGCTTCACTTCCTTGTAATCCAGATGATCTGCCTTCACGAATGGAGCCAGATACGTATCAAAGCTCGAGAACGCCTGGGCACCAGCCCACTCATTCTGCATGATGCCTAAGAAGTTGACCATCTGATTGCACAGCGTGCTCAGATGCTTAGCTGGCGAAGAAGTGATCTTTCCGGTCACTCCTCCGAGTCCTTCCTGAATCAGCTGCTTCAGCGACCATCCGGCGCAATACCCCGTTAACATGCTCAGATCATGAATATGAATATCGCCGCTCCGGTGCGCATTGGCAATTTCTTCATCATAGACTTCCGACAGCCAGTAGTTCGCCGTGATCGCTCCGGAGTTGGACAGAATCAGGCCTCCTACCGAATACGTAACCGTAGAATTCTCCTTCACCCGCCAGTCCAGCGCCTTCAGATAATTATCCACGAGCTTCTTGTAGTCCAGTGTCGTGGCTGTAATATTGCGCACATTCTCCCGCTGCTTCCGGTACAGAATATAAGCCTTGGCCACATCCGAATACCCGGACTCCGAAAGCATCTTCTCCACGCTGTCCTGGATACCCTCCACGCCGATCAGACCATCCTGAATCTTCGGTTCGAAATCACTGGTAGCTCTTAATGCAATCAGATCCAGAATGCTGTCATTGTACTCTCTGCCGCATGCCTCAAATGCTTTCCGGATTGCTGCACTGATTTTCTTGACATCAAAGTCAGCAATCTTTCCATCCCGTTTCAATACCCTGTACATATCACTTCACTCCTCTTAATTCCGCATCCGGAACAAATTCTTTTACAGCAGCAAGCAAGCCTGCCATTTCATCAGCATCATAAGCGGTCCATCCAGGCTGGATCACCGATCCGCTGTCCTGATACTGCTGCAGATAATAATGCCTTGCACCCTGGATCCGCTTTGCCATCGCCTGCAGATCTTCCTTCGTATGCAGCTCCCTGACCACCGTCGTGCGGAACTCATACTCCACATTCCCATGCATCAGGAACTCAATGCTTTTCTCAATCCGATCGATCTGGAATACTTCCGGATTCAGACCAGCCGTCTCCGCGTACTTCTCAGACGTATTCTTCAGATCCATTGCAACATAATCCACCAGTCCGGCATGGACAATCTCTTCAAGTTTCTCCGGGTAATACCCATTGGTATCCAGCTTCACGAGATACCCCATCTCCCGGATCGCTTCAATAAACTCTTCAAGTCCATCCTGGATCAGCGGTTCCCCTCCGGAAATGCACACTCCATCCAGCAAGCCCCTGCGCTTCTCCAGATACTCCAGAACCCGCTCCGCCGGAAAGAACTCATAATTATCCGGCAGAAACACCAGTTCCTTGTTATGACAGAACGGGCACTTGAAATTACAGCCCCCGGTAAATACCGCCGCCGCTGCCTTTCCCGGGTAATCCAGCAGGGTCACCTTCTGCAGGCCGCCGATCTTGATTCCCTGATATCTCGGCTCAGGATTCAGATTTCTCGAGTTCTCGCATACCTGATTCAGTGCTTCCTCAAACGACTCCATCTCCACTCCGCGTGCCATCAGGCTGCGGTATTCATTGCGCAGATCATACAGCTCATTCATGACCTCTGCCGCCCGCTGAGTCGTGTACAGACGCTTCACCCGGCGATCATTCTCATCGGTTCGTACCTGCACATAATCCTGTTCAATCAGCTTCTGAATACTCTTGGTCGTAGTTCCCTTATCCACTTCCCCGATCCGGGAAACCTCCTGCATCGTGATGCCCTCATTTTCATTGATAAAGAACAGAAACATCAGCTGGCCGGACCCAATTCCATACTTTGCAAGCGCCTTATCAAAAAACTTCATCGTATTCCGATAAAGCACTGAAAGACTGATCAGAAAATTCCCATCCTGTGCCATTTCTGCCTCCTTATCAAAAAACAGAAATCCAGCAATTAGTTGGATTTCCAATTAATTCGGACAATTATCAGTTTACGCTGAATCTGATAAACTTCAACATCCTTTCCTGAACCAGGCAATCTTTTCTCACCTCAGTACCCCAGCACATCAATCATTCTTTCATTCACAGATGAACTGCAAGTTCAGCAATCACCAAACCATTTTCCCAGTCCGGAATCAGAAAGAGTACTTTGACATTTTCCTTACTTCCTTTCAGAATAACAGCTATGAGAAAACTGAAACAATTCTATCAAAGCAATCCGATGCGCTTCATGATCATTGCTTATGGACTCTATATCATCTGTTTCTTTCTGCTTGATAACTGGGACAGGTCTTCCTACACCTATCTGCACAGCTCTATCGATGATCTGATCCCATTTGCTACCCAGGCAGTCTATTTCTATATTTCCTGGTTTCCGCTCATGGTCGTGCCGATTCTCACCTTCTGGCACCGGAAATCCTATGAAGAACTCTGGGACTTCATCATGCCGATGCTCATGGCAATGTTCCTGTCTTTACTGATCTACCTCTTCTGGCCGAACGCCCTGCGGCTAAGACCGGCAGAAGTAACCGGAAACTCTCTCAGCGCATGGATTACCAGAGCAATCCAGTCCGCTGACAGTCCGACCAATGTCTGCCCTTCCATCCATGTCTCTACCACAATTCTGATTGACTGCTCTCTGCATCGCAGTCCGCAATTCAGAAAAAAAGGCATCGCTGCCTCTGCTCTTCTGCACCTGCTGGTCATCGCCATCTGCATCTCTGTCATGATGCTGAAACAGCACAGCATCATCGATGTAGTCGCCGGAGCAGTCTTTGCCTTCGTTCTCAATTACCTCTGGGTTCATAAGCTGAATCCAGGACCAGAAACTGAAATGCATTAATTCTCCATTTTGTAACCCTCAGATCAGGATATTCTTTCATCCCCGAAATAGTCAGTCATATATTGCTCTAAAGGTTAATACGTTCTTAATGTCCATCCTCCCGATGCTAATCAAGATCGCAGCAGAAAGCAAATATACCTGGTCGTTTCCCAGGAAATATGAAATACTGAACTCAAGGGGAACTCCATGAAACAATATCCGATCTGTATCATTGACGATTCTGAGGAAGATCAGAAGCGTCTTCTGAATATTGCAGGCAAGGTGTTTCCTGAGGCAGTATGTTCCGTCTTTTCTTCCTGCTCTGAATTCCTGGCGAGCAGCAGTTATTACCTGCTTGTGCTTCTGGATATCCAGGTTGCAGAAGAAGATGGGATCCGCTGCTCTCAGGAGATTTCCATGCATGCATCATTCATTGCATATGTTACGTCCTACAATGAACGGGTTATGGATGCCTTCGCACCGAAGGTTGCTGGATTTCTGACCAAAAGCATGACGGATGAAGAATTATCAGCCGGGCTTCAGAAAATCAGAAACAGATATTTTGTGCCGTCAATGCAGATCAGAACCAGAACAGGGGTGATCTCTTTTCATCCTTCCATGGTGCAGTATATTTCAAAAAGAGGCAGAACCATCTATATCAGTTTCGGGAAAGAAATGGAATATCAGCTTGTGGCGGAAACCATCCAGCATTGCCAGGAGATCCTCCCGGACCTATGCAGGATCAATCAGTCTGAACTTGTGAATCTGGATTATGTCCGAAGCATAACTCCGGAAGAACTGGAATTATATGACGGAACACGTCTGTTTCCGAGCAGGAGAGAACGCAGACATGTTCAGGAAGTATTTCTGAGGAGAATCCAATGACGGAACTTTGCACTTTATCTGAAATGTTCCTCGGAGTGATTTTCGCTATTGCTCCGTTTGCTCATAAAGACACTATCAGAAAAACGGATCTGTATCTGTATCTTGTGATTTCCTGGCTGATCACGGGCTTCTCGATGATTCTTCAGGACCGTATTCTTCCTCCGCTTATATCGGGCATGCAGAATATGCTTCCTTCGTTTCTGATCTGGATTCCATTCAGATTCTGCGCGTACTTTATCCTGTTTTACGGAGGGCTGGAGGATAACCGGAAAGAATCCACAGTACTGACAGCGATCACGATTCTTTTTGATGTCTGTGCCCTGGTTCTGGAACAAGTTGTTCTGGAATACTCTTCTTCCCTTCATGGCTTTGCACCGGAATATACAGATCTGTATTACAGCTGGGGAGTGAGTCCGCTGTATCTGATTCTCCGCTGTTCCTATGCAGTATTTCTGCGCTTATATTTCGGATACCATGATTTTGAACAGATTGAAGATTCCAGAAATGCTGTGATTGCGGCTGGATTTTCGATTCTGATGATTGCAGCAATCCGAGGAAAGGCACAGCCCCTGGCAATCATCCCTGCATTTATCTATCCGCTGGTCTTTGTTTTCTTCATTGATCGGACCATTCTCAATGAGAAGCGCCAGCAGCAGGCGGAGGCGATTACGGTGAATATGAATCAGAGCAGGACCGCAATGCAGATTCAGAGGGACCAGGCAATTAAAACACTGAAGGAACACCATCGGCAGAGGAAAGAGACTCTGAAGATCATCGGGCTTCTGAAAGAAAACAGAATAGATGAAGCATCTGCTCTCCTGACAGAAAGCCTTCGGCAGTCATCTGAAGTGAAGGGGCTGGAGAATGAATATCTGGATGCTGCACTTCGCTATCTTCAAGCTGAATATCCTGATTTATGTTTTCGGATGATTGATCAGCTCAGCGGCACGGAACAGATTGATTTCTCTGATCTGGCAATTCTCATCACTGTCATGATTCAGGTGCTCTATCCTCATAGAACTGAAGCCTCCGGATCCGCAGAGATCACGATCACAGGTCAGGGAACGATGATACTGCTTCATATCAGAACCCTTCCTGCAAAGTCAGAAAGAAATAACTATGAATTCAATCAGGAAGAACTGGCGATGATCAGACACCTGATCAGAAAATATGACGGCTTTTCCAATGATGGATATCGTTCAGGAAATATCCGTGCAGTTCTGAATCAGAGAGCCAGATAAACCAGAATCAGACCAGATAGACTCAGAATGTTCCTGAAGGAGTCTGAATATGCAATGATGGGCACAGCAAAGGAGGATTGACCCTATGAAAAAGTCGTCTAGAAATCTGCTGATCGCTCTTCTGATTCTGCTTCTCGGATTGGCAATGGCTTATCTGAAACTTTCCAATGAGGTTGTCAACGTCAGATATTCTGATACAGGAGGAACTTATTTCTACTCTGATGGAACCACTGAAGAAGCTCCCAATGTTTATGTCTATAAAGAGTTCGATAATTATTTCGCGGCTTACACCGGCAAGCAGATCACTCATTTCGAAGTAGGAACATTTGATGATCACAGCAGGTATATCACGATCCAGACGACAAAATGGAATCTTCTGTTTGGCAGGAACATCTATAAATCAATTCCGATTACTTATACATACACGCAGGTTCCTATGATCGAGCACATCTATTACTACAACGGTGACATGGCTCCTGAGAAACTTAGGACAGCCTCCCCCAGCAGATATCAGGAAGACATGGTATTGCTTGAAATGTTTCAGGATACAACTCTCCAGAATGAATAGAAACACATGTCTGCTCTGCTCCGAAAAGCTGCCGAATGAGCAATAATCAGACCAGATAAGCAATACTTATAGAATTCTGATGAGACGATGGATCATACTGTTTCTGAGGATCCTCCGCACAGCTGAATGAAAGGGACTCATGAAATGAAAACTCACTCTGACTTTACCTGCCCGGATTGCGGAACAATGCTGGAAGCCGATGAGAGAAAATCATTTTTCTCCCGTGATACTTACACGTGTCCTGAATGTCACAGAACATTCACTGTGAAGTACAATGTGCTTCTTTCATTTGCTGAACTGTATCTATTGCTCAAACTGCTGGAGGCTGTATCAGGCTTCATCGTTGGAAAAATGACCTTCGTCAATGATAAAGAACCGGTTATCTTTCTGGTGGAAATCGTACTGGCTTTCATCATTTCCCGCTTCAGGCCAGGTATCCTGCAGAAGCTGAAAATTGCAAAGCTTGCAGAAATACAGGAGACCAGAAATCAATGACATGGATGGTTTAATGAAAATGTCCCATCTTGTTATGAATTGAATGTGTCTCACAATCATCTAACTTCTGAGCTTAGAGAAGAATTGAACAATTTTCTGAAAGGCATATGATGAATGCAGAGCCCGACAGGCTCAGGAGGTAATTGCAATGCTCTGGATTATTCGGATTCTGATTGTCGGCCTGATTGCAGGCTGGCTTGCAAACAAGGTCATGCATCAGGATAGCTCTGATATGGGAAAGAACCTGGCTCTTGGCGTGGTCGGTTCGATTGTCGGTTCTCTGGTAGGAGCTCTGATCGGACTGCAGTCCACCAACCTGATCGGATCCATCATCCTTGCAGTGATCGGCGCATGTCTTGCAGAATGGATCTACAGCAGATATCTGGCAAAGCACTGATCATTCTCAGATTTTCAGCATTACATGCATACATGCAGAACAGGAGGCAGCTTGATTTGCTGTCTCCTGTTTTCATCTCCAGGACTCAGAAGATGTGATCAGTCCTGTGTTATTCAGAAGACATCTGACATGAGAAACACATCCAGGCAGACTGATCGTGATCATCAATCAGAAACCTGGAGGTTAATTTCATGAAAGGATAGCAGCACAATCACTTCACCCAGAAGAAAGATTATCAGCCTCGCTTCATTGCCTGATTGCAATCCATTCTGAACTGCGAGGTGAATTCAACAGGATATTTCGTTTCTCTCATGCTTTCAGATTTTCAAACAGTTCGTCAAGATCAGAATAGCCCTTGACTGTCTGGTCCTTTGCAATCCGATCTGCTTCCATCAGAGCAGCAAGCGTTTCGCCATCTGGCTGATTCAGGGAAATTTCGAAAGGGATCTTTCCCTCCCGGAGAGACTGGCGGACAAAGATGCTGAACGCAGTCGAAATGTTCATGCCCAGCTCGTTAAAGAGTGCGTCTGCCTGTGCTTTCAGATCAGAATCCATGCGAATCCTGATAGTAGTTTTTTTACTCATACGTCCATCTCCCTTCTATCTGCAGTCAGATTGTTGTATCAAGTACTGTGACTTCATCAGAAAAATAAATTTCATCAACAATATCAATAAAGGTATCAGATGACCCGGAATGATTTGAGTGAATAAAGGGAATCAGATTAACCGCACACCACACCGCAAGGATGATCATCCACACTTTTGTTTTCTTCTTCATCCCGATACCTCCTCCATTATTCTTGCACAATTGGAAGAAATTGAATTAATGGCGGCGCATTCCCCGTCTATAGCGTCATAGACGTTCAGGCGTGGTCAGCCGCCTTTCTTCTGCCTGTCGGACGATGGAAGCCGTCATTATCACGTTTCCCCTGTTCCTGGATATAAATGCGGACTGCTTCTTCCGTGGTTTCAGATACCGTGCTCAGAAAATAGCTGTCTGACCAGAATAATGGCTTCCCGTAATACTTACTCAATGCAGAAGAAAATTCTTTCCGAAGCAGACGAGAGGTTACAGTCTTGTAATTATTGACCAGCTTGGAAAGCTGAGTCTGAGGAGATGCCTCAAACAGAATATGCACATGGTCCTGGTCAGTATTGATCTCCAGAATCCGGCAGTTCCAGTCTTCCTCTATCACTTCGTGACTGATCTGTTCCAGACGTTCCGCAATGTCTCCTGTTAACACCGGATGCCGGAATTTTGTTACAGCAACTAAATGGTACTGTAGTTTGCAGATAGAGTGACGATTCCTGCGGTATTCATTGTATAAATCCGTATAGTTTCCTCCTCCTGCAGGAGGATACCACTGAATGTGCTGCAATCTCAGAAAACGGAGAATTTATGCAGGTTGTAACCAGCTACGGAATTCATATCAGAGATCATTATGACGCCCTTAAGAGAACGGCAGAGATTTTTTCTGATGCAGTGACTTATCTGACTGGTGTGGCTTTCAGAAACTGGGAAAATCTGTCTCTGACAGATAGTTCTTATACTCGTCTGAGAATGATGGAGTGCCTGATCCATTCTGGAAACGGGAATGTTTCATCCGATTCTTTTGACAAGAAATTCCATAAATTTCCTTCTTATTACAGAAGATCCGCAATTATGCAGGCGATCGGCATTGTTTCTGCATATCAGGCGGCGCTCAAGACATGGGAAGAAAGCGGCCGTAAAGGCGCTGAGCCGAAAATGGATTCCGGCGTTCATCATATGCCTGCGCTGTATCGGGGCAATACGTACAAGCCTGTCACTGATCCGGACACCGGAGAAGTCCTGCCATACGTGGCAAAGATTAAAGTGTTCCGGAACAGCGACTGGGTATGGGAAACCGTACGGCTTTCGAAAACAGATGCGGACTACCTCGAGAAAAGAGGCAGAAACGGTGAGATCTCAGCTCCGGTTCTGGAGAAGAAACACGGATGCTGGAAGCTGAGATTTGCAGTCACTGAAACAGTAAAACTGTCCGATAAGCCTGTCCGTGAGCAGAAGATCTGTGCAGTTGATCTTGGCGTCAATACAGATGCAGTATGCAGTGTCATGAATTCCATGGGTACTGTCCTGGCACGCAGATTCATTACGTGCGGAAGAGAAAAAGACTCAGTGAAGAATGCCCTGCATCGAGTATCTGTATGCCAGTCTGTACAGGGATCTCATGACTCCGGAAGACTCTGGAATCTTGCAAAGCGGAGAAATACAAATCTTGCTCACCAGACAGCTCGGCAGATCGTGAACTTTGCAGTGGAAAACGAATGCGATGTCATTGTGATGGAGCATC
The DNA here is from genome assembly GCF_900290205.1 of Anaerolactibacter massiliensis. Lineage (NCBI taxonomy): Bacteria > Bacillati > Bacillota > Erysipelotrichia > Erysipelotrichales > Erysipelotrichaceae > Anaerolactibacter > Anaerolactibacter massiliensis. The sequence goes on from NZ_OLMH01000002.1 coordinate 2,028,858, forward strand.
TGGATCCCAAAGGCAGAAAGCATGGCAGTAAGAAACAGAAACTTGCCATGTGGAAACATGCGGATATCCAGAACACGGCAGAAACACTTGCCCATCATTATGGCATTCGCATTTCCCATGTCAATGCATGGGGAACGAGCCGTCTGGCCTACGATGGCAGCGGGCGTGTGAAAAGAGGAAGAGAAGTATCCGAAGACACGCCGTATGACGTCTGCCGTTTCAAAAACGGAAAGATCTGCAACTGCGACCTTTCCGCCAGTTACAACATCGGTGCCCGTTATTTGATCCGCGGCCTGTTTATGGAATCACCCGATCTTATGGCAGAAGTCCCTGAGGTCGGGAGTGGAACCACAAGGACTCTTTCTGACCTATGGAAAATCAGCAGAGTGCTTTATCCTCTGTCTCCGGCGGCTTGATTGAGTCTGCATAAGTCTGCAGGCATTTAGTTCAGATGGGTCTGGAAGCGTATGTTTCCTCGCTGTGCTGATGCCGTATATGCCTTGCAGACGGAAGTCTGAGGGAACACAAGCCCCTGGAAGCCCTGCCTATAGCGTTAGCTTAGGCGGGGAGGTTCACAAAAGATAGAGAAAATCATTGGCAAGAAACTGGAACTCGATCCAGAAAAGATTGCTGAAGAGGGAATATCTGCAGCTCAGCAGAGAACTGATCCGGATCACGAAATCAGAATTTGATACCAGGCCAATCTATGTAAGAACGAATGATCACAATGATGCGCACTTCACCATACGCTTCACATCCCTCGTACTGATCCCACTGCTTTAGATGAGACTGAAAAAAGTATCCGATCGAACAGATATTGAAAGTCCTCAGGAAATATGCTTCATTTCAGCGAAAAGGATTATCAACCCTTTTCCGCAATAGTTATCAGAGAATGCTGCAATGTCTTCAAAATTGAGCTGAATCATTAATGCCGGACTCAGCAGGAATGCGCAGGCTGCTGAACTATCCGTCCCGCCACTTCGGAAGATCAGCCATTACACTACACAGGCAAAACGGAGAAAGCTGCTTGCTTATGCGGCTTTCTCCGTTTTTGCTTCAAAACTTGAGTTGTTAAGATTTTTTGAAAATGTCCCATCTTGTTATAAAACTTTGATGTATCACAATCATTTAGTTTTTTCTTCCGACATCTCATTGAGAACTTTCTGAAGTTCTTTCTCGTTATTAACTGAATAGATTCTGTCGCGCTTCCGCTCCCCAACCTTCATGCATGTGTAATGCTTTCCATATCTTTCAATGTAGATCTCTTCAGTGATCGCATCTTCATAAACTGTAATACTCTGCTTCTGATTGAAGGGGACTACCTCTCCATCGCTTGTTACTGCTGTATACAGACTGTTTCCCATTGAGAATACGTTGTTCCTGATCTGCCTCGGATACTCAGCTCTGAAGATTTTCGAAGAGTTGAAGTCAGCGGGTATTGGGCGGAACAGATCGTTCGGATCCTTCACCGGATATGAGAATTTCATATTCAGATAGAGCCGATATTTCCTGTTGAACCAGTCATTCAGAAAGTCATAGTTATGAGGAATTTTCCATCGAATCAAATCATTCGGGAGCCTCATCTGCGCGGTGCCGTTGTAGCGTTCCACACGCCCCTTTGCCTGGGAAGAATTCGCAAAGATCATCGTTACTCCCAGCTTATCCATCATTCTGGCAAACTGTGTCGGTGTACCTGCCTTAACGCTGCGAAACACTGAGAATTTATCCGAATACAGCGCTTCCGGAATACCGTAATTCTCCAGAACAAGCTTCATCATACGGGCATATCCGCGTGCACATTCTTCAGGCATGAAGTATCCTGCAAGCACTCTGGTACTGGCATCATCCACAGCAAGATGCAGTACATAGTCTCTTCCGTCATTGAACCAGTCGTAAGGAGTTCCATCAATCTGGACCAGTTCTCCCATATGTGCTCTTGGAGGCCTCGTTGAATGTGTGACGCGGGAGCCATCCATTCTGATCGGTTTATCTGCAGGGGACTTCCATCCTTCTCTGACAAACAGTTCACGGAACCAGGATTTGCTGCGTTCCTTCAGTCCATACTTCACCACGTCAGCTTCCATATCCTTGTTTCTGATGACGTCTTCCAGATAGATATCCCTGAATTGTGCTATGGTGATTGACGGATACGTCTTCTTAAGTTCCTCAAGGTACCCGATCTCTTGGTCAGAGGCAGTGGTTGCCGGCTTTCTTCCGGTATTGCCGTGAGTAAGGATAGCAGACGTATCCTTTTCCTTTCTTTCGGCAGACAATCGTTCAATCTGCTTCCTGCTGTAACCGCATTGATCAGCTATCCATTGACATGTAATCTTAGGGTTTGAATCCCTCTGCTGCAGTAATTCCAGAGCCTTGACTTTGTCTTTGATCTTCTTCATCCGGATCACCTCCAGATGAATGCATTAGTTCGGAAGAGACATGAAATCAATGGGACATTTTCATTTGATCACGTGTGGGACATTTTCATTTAACTATGACACTTCAAAACTTGAGTTCCAGAAAATGTGATATCTGAAATATAGCACGTTGTTTCGATCGCATGCGATGAGTATACAAGCACGATGCAATGCAAGATTCCCTGCACTCTTGATCATAATACCAGCGAGTCTTAGATCCATTTTTTAATAACTAGATCAGAAAATATGATTTATCATTTCTGAATCTGAATCGGATAATTCTCCTTATCGAAAGAAATGGTCTTTCCGGGATGATTGATAATACCGGTAAGCTGAGTAGTATCGGTATCGTCAGCGTCATATAGTTTTACTGCTTCGCTCTGAATCTCTGTAAATGATCCGGAATCCGCAAGCGAGTGCAGATCACCATCGCCATAGTAGAACCATATTTCTGAAATTTCAGGAACTTCTTGATAAGAAGAAGTTGACCAGGCTACTTTCGGATAGCCTTTAATGATCGTGCCGGTTTTCCATGTGGAAGTAAGGTAGATTGTTTTTAATCCATCTTCTCCTATAACGCTGAACGGAGCGAAGTAAGTGGTATTGTCCAGCAGGGAATAGCAGAGAAGATTGTCATATACGGGTGAGATACAGTAATAACCTGGAATATCTGCTTTGACTACTTTATCTCCATCCACATATCCAGCTTCCATCTTCGAGAAAGAGGTATAAGAGCCTTTCGGATGAGTATTGCCGCTGCACCCGGCCAGAGTGAGAATCGATAAGCAGGTGAGCATTTTCAGACCATTGCTGAAGAATTTCATTCCAGTATCCTTCCTTTCTGTTCTACGAAGCTTGTTTTCAGTATGGAACATTCATGCATGATTGATACTCTGATGAGATGAATTCCTCACTTCAGAATAATGAATTCATTCTGATGAAGAACTTCAACTTCCTGTTTCTCTTCATCGGAAACATCAGCAGATCCCATCACGGTGGAATAGTAGCTTGTCATTGCGAATCAGCTGCCAGCCATTGCTTTCCGCAGCGACTTCTCCTCCTTTACCTGGAGCCTCTGAGGTATTGCAAAGCACATAGTTCTGAAAATCCACCCCATCAATCGAAGCAAAGTTCCAGTTGTACCAGTACAAACCATATCTGCTGTCAGATTTCTGGAGCGGGTTGGCAATTTCCTGATTGAAATTCAGCGCAAGGTAGATCCGATCTCCTTCCTCTGCCTTTTCCCCGGTTATCTGCAATTCAAGATCCGGGAGCGGTGACAGAACTCCGACTGATACAGAATCATCAGACTCTGTATCTCGGAAGGCAAACCAGGAATACCCATCTTCCGACGAAAGGTATTCTGCCTGGATCTGATCAGGAAACCTGGTAACTTCTGTTTCCGGTTCAGTATGCTGAATATAAGTCGGTAAGATCGCACTTTCATCGACAGCAGTATAGATGGTTCCAGTATCGGCATCGGTATAAGAAGTCGGTTTAGGAACAGGTGTTTCTGAAGGTTCAGAAGGAACTGCAGTGCTTTCTGGTGCAGCGTTCAGAGATGGAGATGGGCTGCTGGAAACCACTGCTGTTGAAGAACATGCAGTAAGCAATAAAGAACTGAAAACCAGTATGATACTGAAATGATTTCTCATGGCAATGCCTTCCTTCATCACCAACCTAGCAGAAAATCTGATTGGGAACAATGACTGAGTGAACATTTTTCCTTAAGCTTTTCTTAAGTTCCAAAGAAGTTCATCCTTGACCTATCTTCTGAGCACATGATCTTTCCTGGCAGACAGCTAATGATAATTATTGAGTTTCAGTTTCCCAGATAGCCTTCTGCTCTCTGCATGGAATCTTTTCTTGCCTGCCGGTATCCATCTGTTTCTGAAGCAGGGATGACTTCCGAAGCATAGTTCTCCGAAAGTACCAGAACTGTCTCGTACTGGCGATCTGTTCCAAGCGTCATATCCTCACTCAGTTCTATCGTGCTGAAGGCAGATGCAGGATAGCACCCAAGTTCGTTTGCACGGATAGAATAAAGATTCCCGGAAAGCTTGGAAAGATTCAGCAGATACTCCTGGCCAATCATCATCGGAAGATATCCGCAATAAGTGGATTCCATCTCTCCGAGCAGTGAATAGGGTTCAATGACCTGAATCTGCTTTCCCGCTTCCAGCTTTCCTGAAAACGCCTGATTGATCTGCACAGTAGTGATGATGGAACCTCCCGAACACATTCTGGATACAGGAGTTCCTATTATGATCTCTCCTTCCAGAAACGAACTTGCATATTCCTCGATATGATCTCCGTAAGAAAACACAGTTCCGAGCGGACTTACCGTTACCGGATAAACCTGTTCCAGTTGTTCTGAAGGCGTGATCGGATAGCTTCCCCGAAGAAAGAAGCCAGTTCCTGCAGAAAGCAGAGAGAATGCAATCAGTCCGCCAGCTATTTTCTGAAATCCCATGGCATGATCTCTCCTTCCTCAATCGTGATGATGGAATCACTGATCTCCTTCAGTTCATCCAGATCATGATCTACCAGCAGAATCACTTTTTCCTTTGCCCGTTCTTCCCGGATCACATCAAACAGAATCTCTCTTGACTGCAGATCCAGGCTATTCGTAACCTCATCCAGGAGAATCACATCCGGGTCTTCCATGAATGCCTGAATAAGCATCAGCTTCTGCTTCATTCCAAGCGAATAATCTCCGGCTTTCTTGTTTTTCGCTGAACCGAGACCGAATCGATCAAACCAGGAGCGGATCTGTGTATCAGAAACCACCTTCCGGAAAGACGCCAGAAATCGGATATTCGCTAATCCGCTGAGATCATTAATCAGTTCCGGCTTTTCAATCGATACACCGAATCGGAAATCAGAAATCGTATCAGAAGAAACGATCTTTCCGTTATACTTCACGGTTCCTTCTGTAGGCTCCATCAGTCCGCACATGCATTTCAGAAGGACAGACTTTCCGGATCCGTTTCTTCCCTTCAATCCCATTACAGTTCCTCCATTGATGGAGAGATTCACATTCCGGAGAATTTCCTGATTGCCGAATCGCTTGCCGACCTCAGTCAGCTTCAGTTCTCTTTTCGTCATAGTCCCACTTCCTGTTCATCAGAAACAGCAGATACCCGAAGATACCCACTCCCCATCGGATTCTTAATCCGAGAGGCGTATTCAGCACTGGCGTTCCAGCAAGGAATACCCAGTCGTTAATCACTTTCAGCACAATATGAAAAAGAAAGGCCAGAAACGCAGCAGTACTGCAATTCACCCAGCGTAACAGCAGATATCTGATCGCTCCTGCAAACAGGATCACGCACAGGCTGTCTGTCAGAAAGTCAGAAATCATCATTCCATTGAAGCTGGCAATCACAATCGGCAGAACCAGATAGAGCACGCCGAATTCTGCCAGAATCATTAGTTCCGTCAGAAACTGATCATTCTTTCTTCCAGACCGATCTCTTCTGACCTGCACAGACTGCAGATGCAGAATATGATTCGCCTCCATGCATGCAATGAAATACAGTGGAACCATTACCAGCGGAATCACATACTCCCCGCAGGCAGTCAGAAACACATCCCTGCTGTTCCAGCTATAAACGGCATACAGATATACAGAAATCACACAGAGAAGAGAAACTCCGAGGAGAATCTGAACTCTCCGGATTCTCTGAAGAAGCCGGAAACACTCTATTGCCATGGCTTCTCCTTTTCTGCAGCAGACCGGATCATAAACCGGAAGAGCACCAGATAGACCAGTGGACCAATGAAGTTGAAGAAAGACTGAACTGGTTTTGGAACAGTAGCCAGCCAGCTTTTCTGAAGCAGTGATACTGAAGTGAAGTCAAATAACGATCCGAGTCCTCCGGGAACTGCCAGCAGCACAATAGAAAGAACAATCATGACCGCAAACGGACCGATCGCAACTGCCGCCCTGTTTCTGGTAAAGCAGCTGATCAGAAAGCCAGCCATTCCGAAAGCGGCCGCATAACCAGAGATCATGATCACAAAATAGTCAAGGTACAATACCGGGCGGGCAAAATACAGGCTTGGATACATCACTCCGCTGTTCAGATTCAGAGAAACTCCGAACCGGATTTCCGGGCACGCCATTTCTGCAATAATCACATCAAAGAGAAAACAGCAGAGATAGAAAAACAGCACCAGAAGAAACGAACGAGCAGCAGACTCAGCCGCCTTCTGCAGCACGAACTTCTTCCGATCCGTTCTCGTGAAGATTGCTTTTCTGAGCGGATAATATGCATTGAACTGCTTTCCGCAGGCAAATGCCGAAATCAGAGGAATCATCCAGCAGAGGAGGTTCTCAACCAGAGAACTATTCAGCGCATTGAGCACATAAAAATCCAGAACGGAAAGATCCTGAATATTCCGCTGAGACAGAAATCGATAGCACTCTATCCCAAACGCAAATGCCATGATCACCAGCCATTTACTCGAATCAGCTTTTCTATTCTTCATCTGATTATCTGAAGGGGCCCTTTCATAGCAGCCCCTGCCTTTCTAGCAAGTCAATGTGCCGTTAATGGTATATCCACCCAGGTTATAATTTGCGCTCTTGAAATACACTTTGTGGACCGTTCTCTCAGTCCTGCCATCGGTGAAGGTTACAGTTGCTCTTCCTCCTCCCTCTGTTGCCATTCCCCAAGTAGTCAGCTGTGTTTCAGAGCTATCAACCGCCCAGAAATTTACCTTGTCAATTTTATTCCCAGTTTTCATCAGAGTGACAAAGAGATACTGACCATGGCAATATGCATCGAGATAATATTCTGCAAGCTGCTGACGTGCAGGAATATAGAAATTTACCAGATTCACATTTGTATCTCTAGCAAGAACCGGTACACTGAAGATAGAAAGCAAAAGCAATATTGCGGTGAGAACTTTTCTTATTTTCTTCATAATCGTCCCTTTCCTAATCCCAAATCAAACGTCAAAGAAATTGAGAGAATCATTACCGTCCCGGAAATATCCCGGGATTTATTGAATGCCAGGGCTTCTCATCATAACCTCCTTTCGAAATTTGCATTTCTCCAATGACACATCAGTCAATAGCGTATTATTTGGCTTGAAAGCTAAAAGTCCTTTCTGCCTTTCCTAAGAAATTGTCTAATAAGCGTAAATATCATCCCGCTATGAACAAGCTTTCGGTTAGCCTGGTGGTTTTTTCGCAGTTGCCACTTCTAATTTATTCTTTCCACGTATTCTGAGATAAAACTTCAGTATTTTGACTACATTGAAAGTTTCTATCTTGAAGTAGAAGAAGATTTTGGATCGATGAACTTTTGTGAATACTGGAATGTCATCTGCATGGTATCTTCTTTCCATCACAAACATGATTTCGTCGACAGCATTGCATTTGCGGCTGAACGTACGATCGGAAATAGGATAATCAGGAAGATCAACACTATGAAGCGCATACTGAGCACGAACATCAAAGCACACCATTTCTACGGTTTCATCATCCGTAAAGCCAAACAATTCCTTGATGATCAGAGCACCGATAATGTAATTAGCAGGCACAGCAGGACGAGAAGCGCCATTTCCACTATAAAGGACTTTAAAGGCATTACTGTCAATGGCAGGGAACACATACACGGCAAAGTCATGACCCCAGGACTTCTCCAGAATTCTCAAAGATCTTTCCGACAGCTTTCCGAAACTGCTGTCCATTAAATCTGTGTGTTCAGGTTACTCCAATGTGCCCTATCTACCTATCAAGCGTAGCTATTATCATAACTGCATGGTGTTCCGTTAACAGAGATTAATACTTTTTACGTCCAAGCCAAATTTTCATTATCAAAGGACTAATCTTCAATTTGGTCATGGTATCGTTTTAGTTCAACCTTTGAGATCAAATAACGAGATAAGACATTCCCGCAATTCGAACATTTATTAGTTTTATATGTCAATTTGTAATAAACATTATCTTGATGCCCATAATACCCATGCGTGCAGGTCTCCCATTCCCAGGCGTATTCTACAGTAGTGACCGAATTCGCCGTCATTTTTCCGCACGAAGGACAGGGAGCAGATCTGGCAAAACTGGTAATTGTTGAAGTGGAGACTGCAACAAAGAGAGCAAGTGCTGTAATTATTTTTTTCATCTGAATAGTTTCCTTTCATTTAATGGTGAGGATCATCTGTGACTCAGTATATACAATTGCACTTATCGGTTTACCCATCTTGTTTATTTGGCATGATTTTTGTCTATTTGGTAACTATGTCATAGTTAAATGAAAATGTCCCACACGTGATCAAATGAAAATGTCCCATTGATTTCATGTCTCTTCCGAACTAATGCATTCATCTGGAGGTGATCCAGATGAAGAAGATCAAAGACAAAGTCAAGGCTCTGGAATTACTGCAGCAGAGGGATTCAAACCCTAAGATTACATGCCAGTGGATAGCTGATCAATGCGGTTACAGCAGGAAGCAGATTGAACGATTGTCTGCCGAGAGAAAGGAAAAGGATACGTCCGCTATCCTAACTCACGGCAATACCGGAAGAAAGCCGGCAACCACTGCCTCCGACCAAGAGATCAGGTACCTTGAGGAACTTAAGAAGACGTATCCGTCAATCACCATAGCACAATTCAGAGATATCTATCTGGAAGACGTCATCAGAAACAAAGATATGGAAGCTGACGTGGTGAAGTATGGGCTGAAGGAACGCAGCAGATCCTGGTTCCGCGAACTGTTTGTCAGAGAAGGATGGAAGTCCCCTGCAGATAAACCGATCAGAATGGATGGCTCCCGCGTCACGCATTCAACGAGGCCTCCAAGAGCACATATGGGAGAACTGATCCAGATTGATGGAACTCCGTACGACTGGTTCAACGACGGAAGAGACTATGTACTGCATCTGGCTGTGGATGATGCCAGTACCAGAGTGCTTGCAGGATACTTCATGCCTGAAGAATGTGCACGCGGATATGCCCGTATGATGAAGCTTGTTCTGGAGAATTACGGTATTCCGGAAGCGCTGTATTCGGATAAATTCTCAGTGTTTCGCAGCGTTAAGGCAGGTACACCGACACAGTTTGCCAGAATGATGGATAAGCTGGGAGTAACGATGATCTTTGCGAATTCTTCCCAGGCAAAGGAGCGTGTGGAACGCTATAACGGCACCGCGCAGATGAGGCTTCCGAATGATTTGATTCGATGGAAGATTCCTCATAACTACGACTTTCTGAATGACTGGTTCAACAGGAAATATCGGCTCTATCTGAATATGAAATTCTCATATCCGGTGAAGGATCCGAACGATCTGTTCCGCCCAGTACCTGCTGACTTCAACTATTCGAAAATCTTCAGAGCTGAGTATCCGAGGCAGATCAGGAACAACGTATTCTCAATGGGAAACAGTCTGTATACAGCAGTTACAAGCGATGGAGAGGTAGTCCGCTTCAATCAGAAGCAGAGTATTACAGTTTATGAAGATGCGATCACAGAAGAGATCTACATTGAAAGATACGGAAAGCATTACACATGCATGAAGGTTGGGGAGCGGAAGCGCGACAGAATCTATTCAGTAAATAACGAGAAAGAACTTCAGAAAGTTCTCAATGAGATGGCGGAGGAGAAAAACAAATGATTGTGATATATAAAAGCTTTATAACAAGATGGGACATTTTAAAAAAATCTTAACACTATTTGGTAACTATATCTCAATAAGAATCAATTCATCATGCTTGCATGCAATATTATTAAGAATTTCATGCAGGGAAAGCTTTTGACAATTCAAAATGAAAGTCTCCAAAAAGTCACTCTGAGAAACAAGTGAAACGGAAGGATATGTTTCAGCATTGACCCTTGCAGAACTTGTTTATGTTATGAGAAAAGAACAGAATCAAAAAGGTGTTCACGACATTCTGAGTTTTTACGATGCTTCTGACTGGATCAGTTCCTGCAATGATCCATTTACCCAGTCATTCCTTTTCTGCTACCATTAAACCGATGAGAAATGAAGCAACGAAGAATCAGTTAATTGAAGGACTCAAGGAATGCATGCGCCATAAGCAGCTGGAAGACATCACAGTCAGGGAAATCTCTGACGCTGCCGGGGTTTCCAGGCAGACCTTCTACCGCAGCTTCCTGGACAAGTATGATCTTGCCAATCAGTACTTCGATCAGCTGCTTGCATTGTCCTTTGATCAGATGGGCAGCGGAAAGACCCTGCATGAAGGTCTCGTGAAGAAGTTCCGGTACATCCGCCAGGAACAGATCTTTTTCACCAATGCCTTCCGCACTGATACCCAGAACAACCTGAAGAATCATGACTTCGAGCGCATCACGGCATTCTACTGCAATCTGATCCGCGAAAAGACCGGACATGATCCGGATTCAGAAATCCGGGAACTGCTGGAAATGTACTGTCAGGCAAGTGTATACAAGACAAGTCAGTGGGTCCTGTCAGGTATGAAGACTTCTCCGGAAGAGCTGGCTGATCTGATGATCGATGCCATGCCGCCGAAACTGTACCGCCTGTTTACGAAACTCCATGTATTCGAATAAATTTGTGAAAGTGTTACACAAGTCATGAAGTGTAACGCTTTTCTTTTCTCTTTCCCTGCTACACTGATCATGTAACGTGAATTCGTTCACGAGAAGGAGAAAATAATGGCAAATCGTATTTCACTGAATGGCACTTCTTACCATGGCTTCGGCGCGATCAAAGAGATTGTGACTGAAGTCAAAAGCAGAGGCTTCAAAAAAGCATTCGTCGCTTCTGACCCGGATCTCGTCAAGTTCCATGTGACTGACAAAGTAACGAAACTCCTCGACGAAGCAGGTCTTCCGTATGAAGTCTATTCCGATATCAAACCGAACCCGACCATCGAGAATGTCCAGCATGGGGTTCAGGCATTCAAGGATTCCGGTGCAGATTACATTCTCGCAATCGGCGGCGGTTCTTCCATGGATACTTCCAAGGCTATCGGCATCATCATCGCAAACCCGGAGTTCGCAGATGTCCGTTCTCTGGAAGGCGTTGCTCCGACGAAGAACCCGAGCGTTCCGATCATCGCCGTTCCGACCACTGCCGGCACTGCTGCCGAAGTCACGATCAACTACGTCATCACCGATGTCGAGAAGCAGCGCAAGTTTGTCTGCGTCGATACGCATGATATGCCGATCATCGCAGTCGTCGATCCGGATATGATGTCCTCGATGCCGAAGGGACTGACCGCTTCCACCGGCATGGATGCACTGACTCATGCCATCGAAGGCTACACTACGAAGGCTGCCTGGGAGATGACTGACATGTTCCACCTTGAGGCAATCCGTCTGATCTCCGAGAATCTCAGAGCTGCAGTTGCCAATGATCCGAAGGGACGCGAAGGCATGGCCCTCGGCCAGTATATTGCCGGCATGGGATTCTCCAATGTAGGTCTCGGCATTGACCACTCCATGGCACATACGCTCAGTGCTCACTACGACACGCCGCATGGAGTTGCCTGCGCAATGTTCCTGCCGATCACGATGGAATTCAACCGCGACTATACGGGTGAAAAGTATCGTGAAATTGCCCGTGCCATGGGCGTCAAAGGCGTCGATGAGATGAGCCAGGAAGAATACAGAGACGCTGCGATCAATGCAGTCAAGCAGCTCTCCAAGGATGTAGGCATTCCGGAAAAGAACGAGAAGATCCGCGAAGAAGATCTGGATCAGCTCGCCAAAGATGCTCTCAATGATGCATGCTATCCGGGCAACCCTCGTGAAGCAACCAAGGAACAGGTCATCGAAATGTTCCGCAAGCTGATGTAACTGAACAGAAGATCAGACTCGTGACATCTCCGGATGCCGCGAGTCTTTTCTTACTCTGTCACCCGATCGATTTCCTGAATCGATCCTTCAAACCTGGAATCATTATTGAAGTTGCCTTGCAGCACCATGCCATTGCTTGCCACGCCGAAATACGCACCAGCCCGCTCTGCATCAATCACAAACTCCAGCACAGAGCCATTCAGTTCCACCCTGCACCCATCCGGCGCATCTGCCGGATCTTTTTCTTCCACTTTCACGACCGGCAGAATGATTCCGGTATCCAGCACGAAATAAAACCTGGTTCCGATGGATCCGAACGAATAGCCAAGAGCCACGCCGAGAAATCCATCCGCGTCATAAAGAAGACCGGTCTTCCGATCTATCTTCATATACTCCCGGATATAGCGGTACTGATCAGAAGTCTCATCCGTGATCGTCCGGTAGTCCATATAGGTCTTCAGAGGGCTATCCGAACATGGTGCAATCTCCTCATAGCTGAGCCTGCGCACATAGTGACTGTACTGATCCGGATCCGTCGGTGATCTCTGCACGAATATTGCCGTCAGAATCACTGCCAGAACTGCAATCATCCAGAATACCGGAGTAGGCTTTCTGATCCTTCTTCTTCTCATGTCACTCATCATAGCAGATATCAAAACTGCAGGGTTTGTTTCCCTGCAGTCTGCATGCATGATTACTCTTTCTGATTCAGCCTCAGGCGATAGGCAGATATGATCTCTCTCATCTCGGCCAGAGAATTCATGCCGGAAAGCTTTGCCTTGCACTCGGCAGAATACGGCATGCCCGCCACATACCAGGCAGCCATGCCCCGCATCATGCTGATAGCGGTATGCTCTCCTTCATACGCGCACAGCTTCTCTGCATAATCCAGGCACAGATCCAGTCTTGCTTCATACGAAGGTTCTTTGTATGGTTCTCCTCTTAATCCCCGATTCAGTTCTTCGATGAGATATGGCTTTCCGAGCAGTCCTCTTCCAATCATCACCGCATCGCATCTCGTTTCTTCCAGCATGCGCTTTGCATCGCTGACGGAACGGATATCGCCATTGCCGATCACCGGAATCGATACTGCCTCTTTCACCATGCGGATATACGAGAGATCAGCATTGCCGGAATAATACTGGCTCTTGGTGCGGCCATGCACGGCAATCGCCGAAACTCCTGCCTGCTCCAGTCTCATTGCCAGATCTGGGCAATTGATATGATTCTGATCCCAGCCAGCCCGCATCTTCACCGTCACCGGCTTCTTCGTATTGGAAACCACTGCTTTTGCAACTTCCACTGCAAGATCCGGATTTGCCATGAGCCAGCTGCCCGCATGTGCTTTCAGCACTTTCGTCACCGGGCATCCCATATTGATATCAATCACATCGCAGTCTGTGTGCTCATCCAGATACCTGGCAGCTTCTGCCATCGTCTCCGGATCTCCTCCGAATAACTGCAGACTCACCGGATGTTCTCCAGGCACCGTGCGGCACATATCAAACGTCCGCTGATTGCGGAAATGCAGAGCTTTATCGCTGATCATCTCACTGACCACCAGCCCGGCTCCATACGAATGGCAAAGCTGCCGGTAGACTGGGTTCGAAATTCCAGCAAGCGGCGCCGCAACGACCTGGCTCTCAATCTCTACGCTGCCGATTTTCCACACTGCTTCTTCTCCAGGAGCTGCTTCAGTTCTTCTTCACTGTAACGATACTGCTTCTCGCAATACGAACAGGTGATCTCTGCCCCATGATCTTCTTCCATCATGTCCTTCAGATCCTTCTCATGCAGCGTCAGCAGAAGCTCCCCATAATACTCTTTGGAACACCCGCAATGCCACTGCACCGGCTTATGTTCAAGAATCGCCGCATCCGGAAACAGAAGCCGGATCAGATCTTCGACTTCGATTCCTTCATCCATATATTCCGTCATCGGCTTCATGGTCTTTGTTACCTGTTCCACCGCTTCAATCGTCTCTTCCGACGCATCCGGAAGCAGCTGGATGATCATTCCGCCAGCCGTCTTCACCTTCGTATCCGTACCGACCAGAACTCCGACGGCAACCACCGACGGCGTCTGCTCGCTGCGCACCAGATAATATGCAAAATCATCTCCGATCTCGCCCGTCTGCAATGCCACAACGCCGGTAAACGGCTCCTTCAGCCCCATATCTCTGGAAACGGATAAGGTTCCATCGATTCCGACGGCCTTGCCGACATCAAGATGCCCATCCGCTCTGCTCAGGTATACTTCCGGATTCCCGATCATGCCGCGCACATTGCCAGCCCCATCAGCCTGCACGCTGATCTTTCCTGCCGGTCCTTTGCCGTCAATCGTCACGACCACATGTTCCTCAGGGTCTTTGAGATCACTTGCCATCAATGCCGTTACCGTCATCGTCCTGCCCAGTGCTGCCGCACTCGTCGGCCAGCAGTGATGCACTTCGGCTGCCTCTTTTACCATTGCAGTCGTTCTTGCCGCATGTATTCTCACCTGGCCATTCAAAGCCTCAGCAATCACAATTTCATCTTTCATCATTTCACACTCCTGATACACCGCTGATTCATCTTGCGCATTCTCCGCGCATCAATCTTGATCACCCTGCGGTCTGCTGTGAACAAGCCATTGCACTCCTCTTCGACATCAGCCACCTGCGTGAAGACACACCCCGACAGTCCCTTCGGAATATTCCTCAGAACATTCTTCTCATAAAGACGAAATACCGCCTCATTGAGCTTCAGCTTGTTCCGGTACTTCCGATAGAGTCCATGCAGAGAATCCACTTCACTGTGCCCGTATTCCAGATACATCAGACCTCCGAACTCACTCAGAAGCGCAATTCTCCCATCCTCTTTCGGCTCATGGAACCGATAGAAATAGCAATGCCTGCTATTGAAGTCTCCGACTCCCTGATCATGCCAGCCGCTGGCGCTGTCGATCAGCCTCGTCGAATCATAGTCGCGGATATATTCCGATGCCGCGCAGCTGTCAAACTGGCCCCAGCCCTCATTGAACGGAACCCACGCAAAGATGCAGGGGTAATTGTACAGCGTATCAAGCATCTGATCCAGTTCCAGATAATACGCCTTCCGGCTCGCTTCGTCTGCGCGGCCGAACTTCGCATACTGATTGTCATGGATCCTGCGGATTCCAAGCGTCGGCAGAATTCCCGTCAGCCAGAACGAATACGGGCTGCCTCCGCTGGGCATGTCCTGCATGACCAGAAGTCCGAGCTGATCGCACAGCGAATACCACCTGCGGCACTCCACCTTGATATGCTTGCGCACCATATTGAAGCCCATCTCTTTCAGCTTGGTGAGCTCATAGCGCATCATGTCTTCCGAAGGATATGTCATCCATCCATCCGGGGTATATCCCTGATCCAGAACTCCGCTTATAAACGCAGGCTTTCCATTCAGCAGAAACCGGATCTTTCCATGCGAATCTCTGCCGCTGCTGAATTTCCGCATTGCGAAGTAGCTCTTGATCGTCTCATCTTCCGTCTGGATAAAAAGCTGATACAGAAACGGATCCTCTGGCGACCAGGGATGGACGCTTTCCAGCGGAATCGTATAATCCTTGCCTGAGGTGATACCCCGATGCACGAGCTCCCCATCCGCAAACACCGTGATCACAGCCTGCGTGAAGGTTCCCGCCATGCGGAGATATACCCTTGAATGATCAAAATCCGGCGTGATCTTCAGATCTTCTACTGCATGTGCAGGAAGATCCTCGAGCCATACCGTCTGATAGATGCCGCTCATCGGCCGATACCAGATCCCGCCATGAACAAGTTTCTGCTTGCCATATGCATAGATTCCCTGATCACTGTCATCAGTCACCCGGACCAGGATTTCGTTCTTCTCTTTGATCATGCCGCTGATATCAAATGAAAACGGCGCATAGCCGCCTTCATGAGCACCAGCCTCTACTCCATTCACCCATACCCGGCAGCACTGATCCACCGCTTCAAAGTTCAGAATTGTCCGATCCGTCGTCGGCTGGTAGGCAAACGAATGCCGATACCACAATACCTGCCCGGGCTGAAGAATCTCCTTCGTCCCGGATAATTCCGTTCCTAACGCAAACGGAACCAGGATCTTCTTCCAGTTTTTCTCTGAAAACGGATCCTTCTCTGAAGTGATCTGATACTCCCACCAGCCATTCAGGCACGTGAAAGACCCCCTCTGCAGCATTAGTCTGGGATACTCTGCCAAAGGCATATCGGTATTCAGATGTTCTCCCCAGGGCGTTTTCATCGATAATCGCTCCGATCTCTTTCCCGGATATACAGACGGATCCCCGTCACCCCCGCCGAGCCGATATGCAAAATCAGCCCGCACGTAAGAATCATCACTCTTGCCGGGCCATTCGATGCGACCATCAGCCCGTATACAATTGCCAGTACCAGGGATACGCAGATCATCAGGTACTCTGCCACCCGCAGATGAAGCCCCCGGATTCTAAGAAAATCCAGGCACCACGGCAACATGCACCCGGCCACCATCATCACCCAGAACGAAAGCGTCCAGAGCTGATAGCCTTCGCTGCGCATCATCGCGATCAGAACAGCCCCCATCAGAATCCCTCCGGCAAGCCCGGCAAGGATACTGGAAATCATGCTGAAATCAACTGGCCGATCGTCATTCATCACTCTTTCTCCGCTTCATAAACCGCCGGATGATTCTCCAGGTCCCCATCATAATAAACCTTCACCGAATCCCCTGGGTTCAGTTCATCCGCACACGTATACGCATCTGCCTTCGTGAAAATCACTTCCATATCCTGGATTGTGATTCTCAAGGTCCTCGGCAGATCCTCTTCCACTACGCCATCGATGATTTCAAGCTGGTCCGGGACTTCCATCGAAGCAGTACTCACCGCAGAAGGAACTGCAGAAGGAGAAGCAGACACAGAACTCTCTTCGCTTGTTTCCGCAGAGCACCCCGCCAGAAGCCATGTTAATGCTGCAGCAATTGCCAGTATTCTCTTCTTCATAACTTCGTCTGCTTCTATTGTATCTCATTTATCAGAAATCCGGCCGCAAGATACAAGGTCAGAGCTTGCTGTTCTCAAAACCCGGAACACCCATCATGGAAAACCATTCTGGCAAACCGCGGATCTTTCCCGATCCGATCCGTCACCGTCGCAGGCGAAGGAAAATAAACCGTTCCTGCAGAAGTCCCCTTCACCGGATGAAACACCTGATCCCATGCTTCCGCACGAATATCCTCTCTGACCAGACTGCGATCTGCATGCAGATCCGGCCCCTCCTTTTCCCAGAGATCCGTGCATTCATGAAGCCAGCATCCGCCTCTGGTCAGAGAACCAGTTACGGTATAGCTGCCCCCTTCTTTTTTCTGCAGCATCAGTGCCTTCATGATTCCCGCAAACAGAATCATGCCCGGTATATAATCCAGCGGCACTCCATTCAGGTTCACCGGCTTTTCAATCGACCCATTTCGAATACTAAGGCCCGTGATATCTTCCGCACAAGGCGCCCAGCCAGGCCGCTCTCTCCAGACCGTATCTGAAAAGCACACCAGAGAGCCATACACCACGCCAGGATTCAAAGCGTGAATCTCCTGGATAGACAATCCGAACTGATCCAGAGACCCGCTCTGATAAGAAGAAATCACCACATCAGCTTCCTGAATCAGCTGCTTTGCCTTAGCAAGCTGAGAAGGAATATGAAAGTCCAGCTGAATGCTGTTCTTGCCAGCCCAGCCATCCAGCTCAAGCATCGCCTGTTCCTGATGCAGATAATCCTTGCGGCGAATCATCAGGACATCCGCCCCTCCCTCTGCAAGCAATCTGGTGCATGCCGGTCCGGCAATGATATGCGTCAGATCCAGCACTTTGATTCCGGAGAGCGGTCCCCGCTCAGGACGATAAGTGCCAAACGACTTCCGCGGCGCTTCCCCTTCTTTCTCAAGACGGAACAGCGGCATGGAAGTCACTGCCTTTCCGACTTCCGTATTCTCCCACTCCCTGCGCGTCCTGAGCATGCACCCGCAGGCACCATTCCGGAACGCCGCTTCCTCCAGATCCTCGGCATTCCACTTGCGGATCGCATCCGCAGTAAGCTTCCTGTCTTTGCCAAGACTCCGGAACACAAACTCTTCCGGCTTTTTGGGAATCCCAAGTGTTTCCATCATGATCTTCTTCTGGGACTCATAATACACATGCGCCGAAAAATACCGATGATCCTTGGTCTCATACTTGTAAAACGAGCCATTCAATGCGTTATCCACCCGGATCGCAGATTCATACCGGGAACGGATAAATTCCCGATTGCCTTCATACGCACACATATAAAGCCGGATTACCTGAAGTCCTGCAAACGCCACATCACAATAGACGGTGTCAGAATGCTGATCCGGATCCCGCATTTTTCTGAAGTCTTTGGTCATTGCCGCATCCAGCGCAAGAATTGCTGCAGCAGGTCCTGTCTGCAGAACCTTTTCGTCCTGAAACAGACGCCTGACTGCTTTCAGCCGCAGTGAAAGCAGCACCGGCTTCAGCACTCCGGGAAATGGATTATGCGTCCATACCGCCCGTTCAATCTCTTTTCTGCGCTTTTCATCTACGACAAACCGGACCTCCGTCCGCGGCTCAATCCCTGTTCTTTTCTTCAGATCTTCATAGCAAAGCTGCGCCTGCTTGCCTTTCGTTTCCAGAACCGAACTCATGTTTCCCCCTCAATTCCATTTCCGCAGAATTACTCCGCGATGACTTCCCCATTCTCCCGGACAGTAATCTTCATGCCCGTCTTCACATAATCCAGGAATTCACTTCCGAGACTGTCTACAATCGGCATTTTCGCATCGGTCCAGATATCCGACAGCAATGCTCCGGCCGCCCCGATGGAATCAATCGGATTTGCAAACAGTATGCATGCAGGATTCACGCCCCGGGAACAGGCAGTGAACAGAATCATTCCGCCCGTCGTGGAACCGATCGTCTGCGGAATGCATAATGCCGAACCAGCCAGATGCTTCTGATACAGATCCCGGTTGTTCTGATCCGAGCACGTTCCTTTCTTATCCCCGGTTAACATGCTGGTCTGATAGCTTGCCAGCGTATTGAATCCTTCATGACTCACCAGTGCAGCTGCTTCCGCAGTACCCGGAACTACCACTCTTCCATGGAACGTCTTCATGCCAGCTTCCCTCCTGTCACAGCCTTCAGAATCTCTTCATCCTGTCCGAACCGGCAGGTCGTATATGTGCGCAGCTTATTCGAATTCGTGATTACCGGCTTGTTATGACACAGCGGGTTATCCATATACATCAGCGGGCAGATATAGCTCACAACAATGCCCATAGACTCTGCCATGCCCCATTCCGGCAGCGCATGGAACTCTTTCAGCACACCTGGTGCTGTCGTGAAGACCGTCGGAATGGCAACCTTCTTCCGGTTGTTCTTCTTCAGCCCATCAGCGATGTCATGCGTCCACTGCTTCAGCTCCGTCAGGGTCAGATGCGGGCAGCCGATGAAGCAGAGCTTCGGTTTCGCATCCGGATTCTTCCAGACAAGCGGATAATTCTTCTCGACACGCTCCAGTTCCGCATCATCAATCACATACACCTTGGCATCCGGCTTCAGCAGGGCTTCTCCCTGTTTTTTTGCTTCTGGCGTGAGATTGGCAATGTGATACAGCCCGACAGCACCATTGGACGCACACGCTGCTCCGAAATTCTTCAGATAGGAACATACTTCCGGAGTCAGCTCCTTGCCAAGCCACTGATCCAGGCCTGTCACATAGGGCACATCTTCCATGACCTTCATGCCGATGGCACTGCCAAGCAGCTGGGCATTCGGCTTCTTCGAAGTCTTCACTTCAATCCGCCACGTCGCCTTTCTGCCTTCATCTGTCAGTAATCCGAATTCCGGCACCCAGCCGAGAATCGATCCGAACAGTTCCAGGATGCCGCTGTTGCGATTGCACCGTGCCCCGAGCACGGAATTGGCATACACGACCGCAGAACTCTCCGCCCAGCTCAGCACATCGCCTTCTTTCGGCTTATTGCCGACTTCGTCAAAATAACATGCACACGAGAACGAATCTTCACTCAGAAGACCTAGCTTCTCCAGCTGTGCTTCATACTTCTTCTGCTCGCTGTACATGAACTTATGAAACACCAGATCCTCAATCAGGTTCGAAGGCACATTCGGATCCAATGGTCTCGGATCCATCGTGAACTTCTGCTTTGAGACAATGCCGGCATCAATCAGTTCATCCATGAGCCCGTAAACCGGCTTGATGACTCCGAGTCCGAAACTTGTGACCAGGTGTCCGTACTTGCCGGTGACCGGAACCATGCGCTCTGCTTTGAAAAGCTCTCCGTATCTGACCAGAGTCTCCATGACCTTGGCCATGGTTTCTCCATTCTTTCCATCCAGTACTGCCTGCTGTTCTTCTGTCAGTTTCATAGCATCCTCCCTAGATCTCCATTGCTGTCTCGTATGCCTTCCAGATCACAGAACGCAGATTGCCGACATGATCGCAATCTCCGACCAGATGCACCTGCTTGCTTTCCTTTGCAAGCGGAGAAGGAATATAGCCCGCACTGCTGATCACGGAATCGCACGCAATCTCCTTCAGAGAACCATCTTTCTGCTTCACGAGAATTGATCCGTCTTTCACTTCCGCAAGCGTCGTCTCCAGATATACCGGAACCTTCTTCCAGGCAAAATACTCGCGGAGATAAGAACTGTTGGCCAGACAAACTCCCTTCTGTGCAATCAGATCATCCTTCATCTCAACAATGACCGGATGCTTTCCCTTCAGATACAGATCATACGCAATCTCGCAGCCGGACAGACCGCCGCCGATGATCGCCACCGTATCGCCGACTTCTTTTCCATTCAGATAGTCGCATGCTTCAATCATCTTCTCATAGCCAGGAACCGACTTCAGAACCCTCGGCTTCGCTCCGGTTGCGATGATGACCGGATCCTCTCCGAACTCCTTGATCGAATGAATCTCCGTATTCAGACGCACATCGATGTGCAGTTCTTCCATCTGCCGCCGGTACCATGCAAGCAGGTCTCTGAGCTTCCCTTTATAGCTCTCTGCGGATGCAGCGACAAACGTTCCGCCAAGATGATCACTCTTCTCATAGATCACCGGCTCATGCCCGCGAAGCTTCAGCACTCTCGCTGCTTCCATGCCGCCGATGCCGCCGCCGACAATCGCAACTTTCTTCGGATGAGAAGTTCTCGTGATATGATGCTTGTCTTTCTGCATGGTCTCCGCATTCACTGCGCATCTTGCCAGATGCAGCGAATCGCTTAGATCCTGATCATTCGGAACTCCTTTGTAATGGCACATGTTGAAGCAGCCATTATGGCACAGGATGCATGGACGGATCTCTGCTTCCTTTCCTGCCTTCATCTTCATGATCCATTCCGGATCTGCCAGGAACTGTCTTGCAAACCCGGCTCCGTCAATCTTTCCTTCCTTGATCGCTTCCGCAGCCGTACGCGGATTCAGCCTTCCTGCACATACCACCGGAATATCCACGAACTTCCGGATATGCTCCGTATCTTCGAGGTTGCAGTTCTCCGGCATATAGATCGGCGGATGTGCCCAGTACCATGCATCATATGTGCCATTGTCGCAATTCAGCATGTCATACCCGGCATCCTGCAGGAACTTCGCAGCCCGTTCGCTTTCTTCCATGTCACGGCCTGCCTCGGTATACGTCTCGCCTGGCAAGGCGCCCTGGCGGAATCCCTTGGTCTTTGAAATCACGCTGTAGCGCAGGCTGACCGGGAAATCATTTCCGCAGGCAGCCTTGATCGCCTTGACGATCTCAGCCGCAAACCGATACCGGTTCTCAAAGCTGCCCCCGTATTCATCTTCCCGATGATTGACATACTTCAGCGTGAACTGATCGAGCAGATAGCCCTCATGGACCGCATGGACCTCCACGCCATCCACTCCTGCCTGCTTCAGCAGCAGTGCGCACTTGGCAAACGCCGAGATATATTCTTCAATCTCTTTCTTTGTCAGCGCTCTGGAAGGAACTTTATCGCTCCAGCGATTCGGCGAAGGCGAAGCAGTCGCACAGATCTTATCAAAATCCATAACCGGCTTGCTGAGCGTGCGGAGAACCGGATTCACGTACAGCTTCTCCATTGCCTCGCTGATCGTGAACGATCTTCCGAATCCTGCTGTCAGCTGAACAAACAGCTTCGCACCAGTCTTATGAAATTCCGGCATCCACTTTGCAAGATCCTCATACATCTTCTTGTTGGAATACAGCCACTGTCCGAACATCGGATTGTAGACTGGCTGGCAGCCAGGAAGCACCAGCCCGGCACCATTTCTCGCCACTTCAAGAATAAAATCCGCTCCGGCTTTGTCGAAATGATTGACTTCCATCCATCCGAAAAGATCAGTTCCTCCCATCGATGTCATCACAATCCGATTGCGGATCTCACAATTTCCGATCTTCCAAGGCGTAAACAAGCTGTTCAGTTCTTCGTCCATATATTCCCCTTCCTTCTGAACATTAATAGACATATGTTCATCATTCAGGTATTATTCTACCTTGCATGCAGAAATATTTTCCGTACTAATTCTGCAGAAATATCTGTTACTATTCGCTCAGGCATTTTTTGTCTATCAGAAAAGAGGTTATCCCATGGATCGAAGACAGAGAAAAACTGAAGAAGCCATCTCCCGGGCCCTGAACCAGCTTCTTGAAGAAGGCAGAGACATCAATACCATCTCCGTCCGTGAACTGACCGCAGCCGCCGACATCACCAGAAGCACGTTCTATCTTCACTACCATGATATTCCCGATCTGATAAACAGCTATCTCTCTGAATATCTCAATAATATAGCAAGCATCATCCAGAAAGATTACAGCCAGGAACCAGGAAAAGACCGCAACCTGTATCTCCAGCTCCTGAAATTCATGGAAGACAACCGCCAGCGTACTTCCCTCGTCTTCAGCACAAGAAACTATTCTTCTTATTCCCGCTTCATCGAAGAAGGCATCGTCCCGTACCTTGAAGCCAAATATCATGCCTATCTGCCTCAGGCCGACCAGAAAAAGCTGCATACGATCTCGGTCTACACCTCCCGCGGCACCGTAGGCATCATCCTGGAATGGATTGCCGGCGGCTATCAGGAAAGCGGCAGACAGGTTGCAGAAGAGATCATTGAAGCGATTGAATTCTATACAAGATACTTCCAGGATAATTTCTGAACCGGCGGGATTCCGCCCATTCCTTGATGCTGCTCTTGACCCTGCTTCATTGCATGGTGTCATTCCATTAGTCTGAAGCTTTCGCCCTGGCAAGAGTCCGGTTGTATTCGGTCTGAACTTCTTTCAGGTTCTGTTCTACCATGCGATCACGTTCACTGAGTTCTGTCTCCTCTGCTGCCACCGTCATGGCACCATCCTCTGCAATCCATGCATCGAAACCCTCATTCTCCCTTAAGATCTTCCGCTGAAGAACCAGGAGCTCTTCCAATTCCAGCTGGTCCTCCTTTTCGAACGAAGAACGCCGGATCATATCCTGAACCTTCGGTGAAGTGATCGGGATCAGATCTTCATCTGCATTGCTCTGAGGATTCATGAGGCACCCGGTCATGCAGACAAAGCAGAGAATTGCTGCAGGAATCGGCTTCAGCTTTCCAGAATCATGGTTCAATGCATGTCTGATCCGATATTTTGCAGATCCCGCAGAGAAGCCTAAGGCTCTCAGGTCTTTCAGCCCATGAGATCGGCGTGCAAAGCGCAGCATCACTTCTGCATAGGAATCCGGCAGGATTGTTCCCTCTTCCAGAACCTGTTCATCTGCACGGATCTCGAAGTCGTTACTCATCAGGCAGAAGGCAAGCCAGCAAAGCGGATTGAACCAGTGAATGATCACCGCAATCCAGAACACGAATTTCATCAGAGGATCTTGATACCGGATATGCGCGGATTCATGGCAGATTACTGCTGCTTTCTCATCCTGTTTCAGACCAGCCGGCAGATAAATCACCGGATGGAAGACTCCGCAGATAAATGGTTCCTGAATGGTTCTGCTTTCGACGATTGCAGAACCAGATGCCGCCGGAAGCGATTTCCGGAATCTTTGATAAGACCAGTATGATCGTACAGACAGCACTGCGATTCCGCATAGCCAGATCAGAGTGAAGATAGAAACAGGCTGAACGGCAGAAGACTCAGTAATCTGTGCTGCCTTCAGAAAACCAGCAGAAGATATCTTTTCAGAAATAGCAGATGCCGTTTCAGAATGAATCCGTGAGAAGAGTGACCAGGGAATAGCAGCCGGGCACACCATTCTGAACAGTACCGGAAACCAGAGCAGGCAAGACCAGAAACGTTTTGCATGAACAAGAGCACACCTGAATAGCAGCACGATCAGAATGGATACCGACGCCTCGAGAGACATTCTCAGAATCGTGCGGAACAAGGTCTCCATCATGGTTATTTTCTCCTTTCCCGGTAAGACCGGATCAGTTCCTCCAGTTCATCTGCTTCCTGGTCTGACAGCACACGGTCTTTCATGAATGCTGTCAGGAATACCGGCAGAGAGCCGGAATAGTCCGCCTGAACAAAATCAGAAGCTTTCTGATGATAGTATTCGTCCCGGGAACAGCTCATCCTGAGACGATGATCTTCCGACAAGAGAAGTTTCTTTTCCTCCATCCGATGAATCAGCGTGAATACAGTGGATTTCTTCCATCCATATTTTGTATTGCTTGCTCTTACTGCATCCATGGAAGACATGCCTGGATCTGCCCAGACCAGCTCTGCGATTTTTTCTTCTGCTTCGCTCAATGTATTCATTCTTGATCCCTCCGAAGGTCTACGTATTGTAGTTCAATTACAATATAATGGATCCTTTCCATTGCTGCAAGAGCTGAATCAGGAAGTGGATACCCTTCATCGATGATAAGACATTCATCATTCCGGTTTATGCTTCCCCGAACTTTTCAGAACCGCCAAAAAAGCGATGCCGATTCCCGCAGGATATGCAGGATTCAGCATCGCTTTGCTTTGTATGGTGTTCAGGCAGCTGCAGGTGCCGAAGGTGCAGCACCATTGTCCTTGAAGTCATCTGCAATGGATTCGCCTTTCACGACCTTCTGGATTTCTTCCGAAGTCAGCGTCTCATACTCCATCAGATTCTCCGCAATCCGGATCAGCTCCGTCTTATGCGCAGTGATGATCTCCTTTGCCTTCTCATGGCAGGAATTCACGATCTTGCGCACTTCCTGGTCAATCTCAAAGGCAACCTGACCAGAGACATTATTCGGACTGTTGTAATCTCTGCCGAGGAAGACATTCTCACTGCCGGAGTTGTACTTGATCGGTCCGAGATCGCTCATGCCATACAGCGTGACCATATCCTTGGCAATATTCGTCGCCCGTTCAATATCATTCACTGCTCCGGTCGTGACATCATCGAAGAACATCTCTTCTGCCGTACGCCCGCCCATATAAGACGTGATCGTCGCAAGCAGATCATTCTTCGTATTCATCATCTTCTCTTCCTTCGGAGTCATCAGGTTATAACCGCCTGCCTGACCACGCGGAATGATCGTGACCTTCTGAACAACCTGAGCATTATCCAGGAACAAGCCGATGACAGCATGTCCTGCTTCGTGATACGCAACCAGCTTCTTCGTCGCTTCATCATAGGTACGGCTCTTCTTTGCCGGGCCCATCATGACACGATCGATTGCTTCATCAATCTGAGCCATATGAATCTCATTGAGATTATCCCGGACTGCCAGAATCGCAGCCTCATTCAGCACATTCTCCAGATCTGCACCGCTGAAGCCAGGCGTACGCTTCGCCAGCGCATCCAGATCCACATCCTGGGCAAAATGCTTGTTGCGTGCATGAACCCCGAGAATTGCCTTTCTACCCTTGCGATCCGGAAGTGCGACCGTGATCTGACGATCAAACCGGCCAGCTCTGAGCAATGCCGGATCAAGGACATCCGGACGGTTGGTAGCCGCAATGACGACGACACCGCTGTTATCTTCCATGCCATCCATTTCAACAAGCAGCTGATTCAGGGTCTGTTCCCGTTCATCATGGCCGCCTCCGAAACCAGCACCTCTCTGTCTGCCTACGGCATCAATTTCGTCGATGAAGATAATGCATGGTGCAGTCTGCTGCGCTTTCTTGAACATGTCACGCACACGGCTCGCACCGACACCGACAAACATCTCGACAAAGTCAGAACCGGAAATGCTGTAGAACGGTACATTTGCCTCGCCGGCAACTGCCTTGGCAAGCAGGGTCTTGCCGGTTCCCGGATGACCGCTCAGAAGCACGCCCTTCGGAATCCGGGCACCCATCTTCTTGAACTTGGCAGGATACTTGAGATAATCGATGATCTCCGCCATCTCCTGCTTCTCTTCATCGCAGCCTGCAACATCCGCAAACCGCACCTTCGACTTCGTCTCGAGCTTTGCTCTGGACTTGCCGAACTCAAATGCCTTGGCATTTGCGCTGTTCGAACCGCCCATGCGGTTCATCATCCATACGCCCATGATGATGACCAGGACCAGCGGAACTACAGAATACATGACTTCGAGGAATGCATCGCTGGCATCCGCATCCACAATGCTGATCTTGGAATCCTTCAGCTGATCCAGAAGCTCATCAATCTGTTCTGAAGTAGCCGGAGCCGTCGCACTGAAGCTGACCAGCCTGCCCTCATCATTTTCATAGGTTCCGCGGACATTCACCACATTGGAACCAATTGAGATCACCGATTCCTGGATGGTCTCATTTTTCAGCGTTTCCTGCAGCTGACTGTACGTATAGCTCTGACTAGACGAACCTGAGTTCAGTGAAAACAGACTCAGGATCGCAATCAGGACAATCACCACAGGAAGCGTGTTCAGAAATTTATTCTTCTGCATGCCTGCCTATTCTCCTCACTGATATAATTCATCCTTCAGTACGCCGATATACGGAAGACAGCGATACTTCTGATTGAAATCCATTCCGAAACCGACCACGAACAGATTATCCACGAAGAAGCCCACATAATCCGGTTCTTCCTGCTCCGTCCTGCGCGACGGCTTATTCAGCAGCGTCACAATCTTCACCGAAGACGCACCCTTATGCATCAGCATCTCCCGGACCGCGGCGACTGTCTTTCCGGTATCTACAATATCCTCAACCACCAGGATGTCACGTCCTTTGACCGAAGTATCCAGATCCTTCAGAATCTTGATATCCCCGGTGGAATTCGTTCCTTCATAACTCGTCACATCCATGAAATCATATTCAATATCCAGGTCGATATGCTTGATCAGCTCTGCCAGAAACGGCACCGACCCCCTCAGAAGTGCTACCAGAAGCGGCGCCTGCGGACGATCTCTGTAGTCTTCCGCAATCTGTTTCCCAAGTTCTTCCGAACGCTCGCGGATCTGTTCTTCTGAATAAAGAATTGTTTTGATATCAGGATTCATCTGGACGCCTCCCGTCAATAATAAAATATTTTATCACATTCACCTGCGGTTCCGCAGTATAGTGTTGCACATCGCAGCCAAGCCCGGGCACCAGGATCACGCTCCCCTCCCGGTTTACCAGCACCGGCCAGATCAGCCGTTCGCACTTCGGAATCTTCCGGTCAATGAAGAACCGATTCACTTTCTTTGTGCCGAATCTCATTCTGATCTCATCGCCTTCCTGAGCATTGCGGATCGTCACCGGAAAATCGCTCTCCTTCACGCTCACCGCATTCACCCCGGGCTCTCCGGGAAGAACCCGGAACCACTTTCCGGACAGGTTTCTCAGTTCTTCCAGACTCCTGGCAGTCTCTGCATACGGAGCCGGTTCCTCCATTGCAAAGAACCTGCCGTCCTTCTCTGCCAGCAGTCTGCTGCCTGCCTTCTGCAGGAAGTCATCGTGCTTCAGAACAACCTGATCCAGCTGCTTCAGATTGGCCAGGCTCAGCTTCTTCTCCGGATCAATCGCCATCCGGAGCAGAGTAACCCGATCCTCTTCTTCCATCTTCCGATAGGAAGACAGAGAAACCGAACGATCCTGAATCAGCGTCCCGACCCGGCATCGTCTCTCCTGCAGCACCGCATTCTTCGAGCGGATCTCCTGCAGAACCATATTCCGGGTGAACGCATCCATCGGTCCTACTTCCTTGCGGATCCGGTTGCGGGAATATTCTTCGGACTCATTCGTGGAATCGATGTAATACCGGATGCCATGTGCCTGACATAAATCCTTCAGTTCTTTCTTGGTATAGCCAAGCAGCGGCCTCTCCACCAGCATGCCCTGATACATCATCTCTGCCTTCAGACCATAGTATTCCGGCACGAGATTCCGCTCTTCCTGCATCAGATATGTCTCGATCAGATCATCCTGCTGATGCGCAATCAGCACGCCCTGATATCCATATTCCTTCACGATCCTGCAGAAGAACGAATACCGCCATTCTCTGGCAGCTGCCTCAAAGTTTCCTTCATAGACAAACGGCTCATCCCGCACATAGAACGGAATTCCATGATCCTTGCAGAAGGATCTCAGATACGCCTCTTCTTCATCTGCTTCAGGGCGATGATGATAATTCACATGCGCACAGCCCACTTCAATTCCCTGCTGCAGGCACAGGAAAAGCAGGGCCATGGAATCAGGCCCTGCCGATACTGCCGCCAGCCATCTGCCTTGTCTCAGCTTCACGAACAGAATTCTACTCCGAAACCAGCAGATCCGTAAATCACTCTACCGCGGCAGTCTGGAAAAACAGATGGATGAATCTCATCCGGATCTCCCGGAACAATTCGCTGTCCGTCGGAATATGCGCCTTCACTTCGATGACCCTGGCCGTATTGATGTATCTTGCATCATTCATGTACAGCACCGAAGGCTTATTCAGCCCTTCCGGCTTGCCGATCTGCATCAGGTGAATCTTTCCGCACGGATTGCGTACCTCATCATATGCCTCCGCATAATGCACCGGATTGCTCGTCATCGGAATGATGAATGCCTTTCTCCGGCAGATATTCATGCATAAGCCGAAGTGCTGATAGCCCATCTCATTGAGATATGCCTGGCCGAAATCCATGTAGCAGATATCACCCGGATCAATCCTCACCCCGATCTCTTCTCCCGACTGATACTGATTGCGCAGCACCCAGTTGGCTTCTGAGATCATGCTTGCCTCGCAGCAGGCAGGAAAATAAGTGCCATAGACTTCTGAGCGGCTCTGAATATAATTCTTCCAGGCCGGCGGGTTCGGGCGTCCTTCATCGAGAAGGTCCCTCACATCATGATAATTAAGCATTGTATTCTGAACTCCTTGTCTGATTCTTCTTACTCATCAGGAAGTTCATTCCCCTGCATGGTTCAGAATTTTTTTCTGATTCCGCCCGCAAGCCCCATCATCAGCAGCACAAACCCGATTCCAAACAGAACTTTCGGCAGAAAACCCGTTCCTCTTAGCAGGATCCTGAAGATCGCGGAAGCCGTCAGAAATCCGGATCCCGAGCAGGTCATCACCTTGCCCTTCACGGACAGTTCTTCCTTCATCACGCCGAAGATCAGATGCACTGCCGCAAACAGCAGAAGACTCAGCCAAGCCACATTCACGAGTTCAGAACCCGCATGAAGGCGGAACACCATCCATCTGGAAAGAAGAAAGCAGATTCCTGCCTGAATCAGGCACTGTGATACGATATCCTCGTTATGTATCTCACGCTCCATACGCCATCTCCATCTGCAGTAATCATAGGAGCAGAATCTGAACATTCCGTGAACACTAGACAAAAAGATGCTCAGTTTGATTCCGCTGAGCAATCTTTCTTCTCTTTCTCTTTTTCTTCTTCCATAAGAATCACCGTATCCACCGGATCCTCTCCCTCTGCCATCTTCGGCCATCCGAACAGCTTATTCCAAACTGACAGGATCGGATGCCACTTCGGATTGATCATGCCCGTATATTCGATGAAGATATCCGAAATCAGCAGCAGAATCAGAATCATGATCATGCCCGCCTTCGGATTGAAATACGTCAGGATCGCCGAGCTTGCAAACAGAGCCGTGACAATATAGAGCACTATGACCGTCCGCTTATGCCCGAGCTTCATCTTGAACATCAGCACATGATGCAGATGGCCGCGGTCCGCTTCCATGATCTTCTGTCCCTTCAGCTTTCTGCGGAGAATGGCAATCAGCGTATCGCTGATCGGAATGAACAGCACGAGAATCGGCAGACCAAGCGTGATCAGTGCCGTCGTCTTGAAGCCTAGCAGCGACAATGCCGCAATCGTGAAGCCCATGAACTGCGCTCCGCAATCCCCGACAAAGATCGAAGCGGGATGGAAATTATACGGCAGGAAACCAAGAATCGAACCGACCAGGCACAGTGAGATCACGCAGATATCACGCCGTCCCATGAAGAAGCCGAGCAATCCGATCGTTGCCGTCACAATCGAGCAGATTCCGGAAGACAGTCCATCCAGACCATCAATCAGATTGATCGCATTCGTGACCCCGATCAGCCACAGGAACGAAATTCCCTTCACGATAACCGGATTATCAATCTCCAAAGAAAAGATATGAATATTATCAAGTCCTAAATTTCCTGCTACCAGTGCCGTCACTGCTCCGGCAACCTGAAACAGCAGCTTGATCTTCGGCGGCAGGTCGTAGATATCATCCAGGAATCCCCCGAGAAAGACAATCGCTCCTCCGATCAGGATTCCGTTCAGCTTGTCATCTGCCTTCCAGAGAATCGAAAGAGACAGCAGAAAAGCCATATAGATCGCAACACCGCCCATCCGGACAATGCGTCCATGATGAACCGTTCGTTTATTTTCAACCGCATAGATTCCGAGCCTGAATCCCACCCGCTTGCATACAGGAACAAGCACCAGAGAGATCAGGAACGGAATCATGAAGTATGGAAGTGCACCTCTTACAAGATTCATAGATCCGCCTAATTGAATATCAGCCTGTTTATTATACCATGCACATCCAGAGAAAAAGAGCCCGGGAGAATATCGCCTCCCGAAGCCCCTCTCTTCTGTTTCAGAAATACAGGAACGCCATCACGAACTGCGCCGCAAGCGTGGCTAATGCAAGAACCAGAAGCCAGTAGAGAATCTGCGCTTCTCTGACATGCCCCTTCTTCAGAAACCGTTCAAAGTCCACTGCACTCATTCCGGTGAAGCTCAGAATGAAGCAGATCAGATAGATCAGAACCCGGACAATGAACTCAGCCATGCATTACTTCGTGCCGAAGATACGGTCGCCCGCATCTCCGAGACCCGGCACGATATAGCCATTCTCATTCAGCTTCTCATCCATCGCAGCCAGATAGATATCCACATCCGGATGAGCCTTCTGAACTGCCCTGACACCTTCCGGAACACCGACCAGGCATACAAGCTTGATATTATTCGCACCGCGCTTCTTCACTGCGTCAATTGCCGCAACCGCACTGCCGCCGGTTGCCAGCATCGGGTCAACGATCATGACCACAGACTTATCAAGATCCTTCGGGAACTTGGCAAAATACTCATGCGGTTCCAGAGTCTTCTCATCCCGGTACATGCCGATGAAGCCGACCTTCGCTGTCGGCACCAGTCTGCGGATGCCATCCAGCAATCCGATTCCTGCTCTCAGAATCGGAACAATCACAACTTCCTTGCTCAGTTCATAACCTACACACGGACCGATCGGAGTTTCCACATCTACCGGCTGTGTCGGCAGATCGCGGCATACCTCATACGCCATCAGTTCTGCGATTTCATCAAGATTCTCGCGGAAATCCTTGGTTCCGGTATCCTTGGAACGCATCTGAGTAAGCTTATGGGTAATCAGAGGATGATTCAGTACTTCCAGCATTGAGAAGCCCTCCTTCTTTTTTCCAATTTCACATGATAAAAGAAACCAGCAATCTCTGCAACCTCCAATTGCAGAGATCCATCGCTGCATCCGCATCCTTTCCCCGGATTCTGAAGGAAACCATATTCTGAACAGTACTTCAGACTGCCGATGATCCCTGTCAGAGAATGAGGAAAATGCTATATACTTGAGGCATGAACATTCTGATTGCTCCGGCAGTTTTCACACACGAATACAGCTCCATGGCATTGCTTTCCAGGCAGCTGATCCCGGCATTGAAGCAGGCCGGCCACCAGGTTTCTGTCTGTGCACCGATGCCGCTTTCAGAAGAAGCTTCTTTCTTTCCTTCCCCATACTGCCGAGAACCATTTCATCTGTTTACCCTGGACTATGGCCGCAGTGCAGAAGAATACCTCTATGCAGCAGGCATGCTCAGGAAAGGGTTCCTGCGCGAAGACCTGAAATATCTCGAGCAGGCTCTGCAGAAAACAGAACCTGACCTGGTGCTGAACCTCGGAAGACCTGCTATGCAGATTCTGGCAGAAAAAAACCAGATCCCGGTCTGGTCTGCCGTGCATTCCTCACTCTACCGCACCCGTCCGTTTCCGCGTGAATGCCTTGATGATCTGAATGTCATTCTGAAAGATCTGAAGCTGGATCAGATCCTGCATCTCTCTGACCTCTATGCCCACTCCCTCAAACGGATTGCGTTTGGTCCCGTGCAGATGCAGCCATTCAGCGATGACAGCAATCTGATCCGCTGCGGTGCAGTTCTTCCTGCCCAGGAATCCGTCCAGTTTTCAAAGAAGCTCTGCATCTATTTCACCGAAACCCATACCTCTGCGCATAAGCTCCATCGCATCATCCGCGAAGCATTCCTCGGCGCTCCGTATGAAGTCTATGTCTGGTATCCGGGATGCCGTCCTTCCAAAGAAGAGAACCTGCATATGCTTTCCGAACTGCGCCAGCAGAATCTTGCCGGCTCTTTCGTTCTGATTCACGACGGCACTTCTTTCCTGTTTAATACTGCGATGGCCCTCGGCATTCCGCAGGCCATCATCAGCGACGGCAGCTATGAACGCAGCTGGAACGCAGCTGCCGGACACCGGTACGGCTTTGCCCAGGTGCTGCAGGAAGATGAACTTGCCATCGGAACCCTCTATGAAACGTACCGCATTGTCTGCAGCGATGACCGCTACAGAGAAAAAGCCGCCGATGCCGCAGAACCCATGCATGCACTAAACGGCCTTAACCCATTGCTTCAGGCAGTCAATACCCTCTGAATCTGTTCCATCGTAACCGGTCCCTGTCTCAGGATGACCGGTTCTTCTTTCGTGCAGTCGATGATCGTCGAAGCTTCTCCAAAATGAGGCTCTCCTTCCATCATGCCATCGAGATCCGGACATGCATGTTCAATCTCATCCAGACTCGTGCATACCGGCTGGCCCGACTGATTGGCCGATGTCATGAACAGCGGACATCCGACTGCTTCAATCAGCTTCTTCACCGGCTCACTGGTCGCCATGCGTACCGCCAGCGTCTCCATATTTCCATTGACATAGGCAGGAACCTCTGCCTTTTTCTTCAGGATCAGCGTCACCGGTCCCGGCATGAATGCCCGGATCATCTTCTCGCCAAGCGGCGTCACCTCAGCAATCGTCTTAATCTGCGCTTCATCGCTGCACATGATCGGAAATGCCTTGGTCAATGGCCGATGCTTCACATCGCGCAGATGTTCCTGAGCCGCCTCGGAATCCATGCGTGCGCAGACACCGAACACCGTATCCGTAGGGACGGAAATCACGCCGTCATGATTCAGGATCTCTGCTAATTCTTCTGTTTCCTCTTCCCGGAATCTTCTCATTCTGCTTTTCCTCTAGCGGAACATAGACAGGACCATGCTGAAAATGACAATGACTACCATCACCAGCATGAAGTTCCGCATCGCTTTCTTCTTTCTGTTCATCGGGGTCCTCTCAGAGATGCGGTATTATTCTAGCATCTTCCGCCAGAACGTCTATCTCCCTCCGAAAAAGCGACGGGAATCACTCCCGCCGCTGAATACTTCATGCAATCTTCGTAAGCTTGCAGAATAATGCATACCTGCCGTTATACGCATCATAGCGGCATGTCGAGAGCGTGACGATCTGATCTTCAGAATATACCGTCACAGCCGATGTGAAGGTGGACTGATCGATCTTGTCCTGCACATAGGCATTGAATGCTTCATCACTTTCGAAGCTGATCTGAACATAGCCAGCCGCCCCATCCGTTAGAATGCCTGCAAACGGCTCCAGCTGGTAGATCGCATCCGGGGTCTGCAGATACAGCACTTTGTGGCCGTCATACCAGTCCTGTTCCCGGTACTTCTCGACATCCGCAAACATCGAGCCATTGCGCATATGGTGCGCGTACATCACCGTATTGCGATCCGTGAATCCAGGCGAATTCGTATAGTCGATGAAGATGCAGCCGGAATGATTCACCGTTCCATCAAACAGATGCTCCAGGTAATACTCATTATCCGTTCCCTGCACGATCGGATAGTCAATCTCCGAATCCGGCAGCGTCAGCCATCCGGCAACGTCCGGATTGATCTCGGCAAGCTTCGTGAAGTCTGCTCTGGTCACTCCATCCGGAAGCGGATCCTCAGCAGCTGCCGAAGCCTCCGGTACTGTCTCTACCGCAGCGGCAAGTTCTGCATAGGCATTCTGGCTGTCCCGGTATTCCTTGATGCCCGCAAACAGCTGATAGCCCGAATATCCGGCCACACACAATGCTGCAATCAGAATGATCTGAAAGAACCTTCTGCCAGCCTTCGTCAGCTTCTTTCCGGATTTCTTCTCTCCTTTTGCCATGGTGTTACTCCTCAAGTCCGAAATAGACCATTAACATCCGGTCTTTTCCATTCATGTCTTTCAGGATCTCGAAGCGAGCCTCCGGCAGATATTCCTTCAGCAATGCACTCATATGCTCGCGCTGATCCCAGCCCATCTCAAACGCCATGAACGAACGCGGCTTCAGCACTTTCTGACAGTCGCGGAAAATCTCCCGGTAGAAGAACAAGCCATCCTCGCCGCCAAACAAGGCCACATGCGGCTCAAAGTCCACCACCGACTTCTCCATCTTTTCATGGGCAGGAATATACGGCGGATTCGAAATCAGCACATCCAGCTTCACGCCCTGCTCAATCAATGGCTTCAGCATATCACCGGCCGTGAACTCGATCTCTGCTTCATTCAGTTCGGCATTCTTCTTTGCCGTCTTCAGTGCTTCTTCCGAGATATCGGTTGCCCGCATATGCACTCGCGGCTCTTCTTTCGAAACGGCAATCGCGATGGCCCCGCTGCCCGTTCCGACATCGGCACACTCCACGGTTCCTTCCGGAAAATACCGATCAATCCGCGACAGGATATGCGCACAGAGCTCTTCCGTCTCCGGGCGAGGAATGAGCACATCCTCATTGACAATCATCTTGTAGCCATAGAACCATGAATACCCGAGCACATGACTCATCGGCTCCTGCTTCAGAATCCGCTCCATGCCGGCATCAAATGCCTTCTCGAGATCTTCCGGCATTTCTTCTTCATAATGCAGATACAGGTTGTAGCGCTCTTTCTGGCTCAGCTCCACGAGAAATGCCATGACGGTTTCCGAAGGAACATCATTCTGCTCGCAGAGCTTCTCATAATGGCGGACTGCTTTTGAAAAAGTCGTCATGCGTTTTCTTCCTGCTCCAGTTTCTGCTTGTCATCTGCCGCCTGCAATGCCGCAATGATGTCATCCAGCTTTCCTTCCATGACCCGATCCAGCTGCGTGATCGTGAACCCGATGCGATGATCCGTCACCCGGTTCTGCGGATAGTTGTACGTTCTGATCTTCTCGGACCGATCGCCAGTCCCGATCTTCGCCCGGCGGATCTTTCCTTCTGCTTCTTCTTTTTCTTTTTTCAGCTCTTCATAGACCCTTGCCCGGATCAGCCGCATCGCTGTCTCGCGATTCTCGATCTGCGATCTGCCCTCCTGGCAGTTCACGGTGATTCCGGTCGGCACATGCACAATCCGCACTGCCGAATCCGTCTTGTTGATATGCTGACCGCCAGCTCCGGAAGCACGATGCGTCTCAATCGTCAGATCCTTCGGATCAATCTCGATATCTGCATCCTCTGCCTCCGGCTGCGCCAGTACCGTAGCAGTACTCGTCTGAATTCTGCCCTGGGATTCGGTCTTCGGCACTCTCTGAACCCGATGTGCACCAGACTCATACTTCAGGAACTTATACACATTGCTGCCCTTGATCTCAAAGATGATCTGGCTGAAGCCCCCGGCTTCACTCGGCGAAGCCTCCATGACTTCGACCTTCCATCCCTTGGATTCCGCATATTTCGTATACATGCGGTACAAGTCTCCGGCAAAGATATTGCCCTCATCGCCGCCTGCGCCGCCGCGGATCTCCATAATCACATCATGATCATCATCCGGATCCTCCGGAATCAGAAGATGCCGGATATGTTCGAGCAGGGCTTCCCGCTTGGGAACACATTCTTCCAGCTCTTCTGATGCCATCTCTTTCAGCTCTGCGTCGCTCTCCTTCTGCATCTCTCCGGCCTGCTCGATTCTCGCATCGAGATCCTGAAGTTCATGCCACGCTTCCACTCTGGACTCCAGTCTTGCCTGTTCCTTGGAGAGCTTTGTCATCTCTCTCGGATTCTGGAGTACTTCTTCTGAAACCAGAAGATCGCCGATCTCCTGGCTGCGTTTCTCAATCGCTGCTAATTTTGTATGAACTGCTTCGATATTCATCGTCCTTTTTCTCCTTTACGCAAAAAAACAATCCCAGAAGAGAAAAACGCTACCGATGAAATGCCTCTTGAATTCGCATCAGTTTCTCCAATCCCGGAAATCTGACTTCATTGCATAATTCCGGTTCAGCTTGCGCAGCGCCTTGGACTCGATCTGACGGATTCTCTCCCGCGTCACATCGCACTCCTTGCCAACCTCTTCCAGCGTCTTAGGTCTT
Source organism: Anaerolactibacter massiliensis (assembly GCF_900290205.1). Classification (NCBI taxonomy): domain Bacteria; kingdom Bacillati; phylum Bacillota; class Erysipelotrichia; order Erysipelotrichales; family Erysipelotrichaceae; genus Anaerolactibacter; species Anaerolactibacter massiliensis. Next base: position 2,065,957 of record NZ_OLMH01000002.1, read on the forward strand.
CCATCATCCAGACCGAACCGCATTCTCAGAATCTTCTGTTCCCGATCACTCAGCGTCGACAAGATCTTATCCATCGCCTCCTTCAGGAACTGATTATTCGCATACTCCTGCGGATTGATCGAAGTCTTGTCCTCAATGAAATCTGAAAGCGTCGAATTCTCTTCCTCACCAGCCGGTGTTTCCAGAGACACCGGCTCCTGGGAGATCTTCATGACCTCTTCCACTTTCTTCGGCGTCATGTCTTCCAGCTTCGCCGCAATCTCTTCATAAGAAGGCTCCCGGCCAAGCTCCTGCACCAGCTGCTTCTCGACCCTTCTGACTTTCATGATCTGCTCGCCCATATGCACCGGCAGGCGGATATCTCTGGACTGATCCGCAATTGCCCGGATCATCGACTGCTGAATCCACCACGTCGCATACGTGCTGAAACGGAATCCCTTCGTATAGTCAAACTTATCCACTGCGCGCATCAGACCCATATTGCCTTCCTGGATCAGATCCTGGAACGAAAGACCGCGCTTCACATAACGCTTGGCAATCGATACCACAAGTCTGAGATTGCTCGAGATCAGCTTCTGTCTCGCTTCCTCATCGCCCTCTTTGGCACGCTTGGCAACCGTTACTTCTTCCTCTGGCGTTAACAGCGGAATCGAACCGATCTCCTGCAGATAAAGCTTCACGGAATCCGAAGTATGCGAACGCCGGGACGTCTCGATATAAGGATCCGGACTGTCCGGCTCCTCTTCCTTTTCTTCTTCGTCCTCATCGTCTTCTTCTTCCTCAGCCTCTTCTTCTGCCTCTTCGCTTTCTTCCTTCAGTTCTTCCGGAATCTGCCCGACCAGAATATCATGTTCGCTGCACCAGTCAAACAATTCATCCAGATCTTCTTCCGAAAGCTTCAGTTTCTGCGCTTTCTCCTGGATCTGTCCCTGGTCGATCTCTTCTCCTGCCTCACTCCTATGGAGCAGTTCCTTTTTCAGCTCCTCCAGAGAACCGATTTCAATCTTCTCTTTCACTGCCATGCAAACTCCTCCAGCTCATGTATTCAAAACAGAAGCACTTGTCTCTATTTTAACATAAGAACCAAGGAAGCTATTTTCCCCCGAGAACAGGGTACCCCCCCTATTGTTCCGAAGGAATCCGCTTCGCGAAAATCCTCAGATACCAGCCCGAGCACACATACGCAATCAACGCAAACCCGATCACAAACCAGAACAGCGTCGAACCCGAAAGACTGCCTCCGGCAGCCCCGATCAGGATCAGCGGCAGCACCCGCAGCACCACGCAAAGCAATGTAATCGGCAGCTCTGCCAGCGCCAGCCGCCATGCATTATCCAGATGCTTCGCAAACGGATTCTCGTATCTTGCAAACAGGACGACCAGCCACGAATACACGCTGATCACTGCCACATCAATCAGAAACAGAACCGAAAGTACCGAATTCCCGTATCCATCCTTTACAGCAGAATACGCAGCTGCCTGAATCGCTGCCGCAATCGCAAGCGCAATCTCCACCGGCAGACTCTTCACGAAATTCTTTGCGAAGAACGAAAAATACTCTGAGATCGTCCGATCATCTTTTCCTTCATGAAGATGGTACATCATGTGATACATGGTCGCCGTCGCATCCGCAATCGTCACAACCGGAATACACGTCAGCAGAAACAGTATATTCACGAGAATCAGATCCGTGATCTTCGCCAGCACGCCATTGACTTTCCGATTGGTTAGAAGATTACTGTCCTTTTCCATATTCCTCTCCTGCAAGCTGAGCCAGAACCTCAGGGATCACTTCCGGTTTCTTCGTCTCCGCAAAGAACCCGGCCACCGGATCCTCTATTCCGCTCTCCTCTGCAAATGCAGTATCCTTCAGCGAATACCCGCATGGCGCATTCTCTCCTTTTCCCGGATCCGTATCGCCATTAGCCAGAACAAGAGGACCAGGGTAAGTCTTCACGCGCTCATCCTGCACTTCATCCCTGAGATCCAGAAAATACCCGTATCCCGCCAGCACTTCAAACGCATCTTCCGGCGCAATCAGGATATCCAGCGTACCAGCCGAGCTCAGCGTGCTGAGGGCCAGCAGATCCTGCTCGCTTTCCACCTGATACCCGCTGGTCACCGATACCTTCCCATCTGTCTGCAGGGCTTCCTGCAGAGCCTGTTCCAGAACTGCCGTCTCTTCTTCCGTCAGCGCTGCATTGCATACCGCAGCCGAATACACATTCCTCGATGGATGGCGGACGGAATAGACCACATAGAACGCAAAGAGAATACAGCCGGCAATCACTGCTGTCTTCAGAAGATAGTAGTCTTTGAACTGCTGCAGCTTCTGCTGCAGATTCAGATTCTCATGATTCTCTGAAGAAGACATATCACCATTTTATGACAGACCGCGTATGGATTCAAACACCCGGAACCATCAAAAAAGTGCGCAGTCTATTTTGGACTACGCACGTCGAAGAGCCCTTCAAAGCTGATTGAAGTACAAGTTTCTGTGGAGCGCAGAACTAAGAGTCCTGTGGAGACTGGCGTCCCTGCAACAGCGAGCAGCTATTGCCTGCTGGAGCAAACGCTCATCCAAGAAGCAGGAAGCCCAGGTGCTTTAGACAATATGTAAAAGCCCTCCATTAACTTGTGTGTTCGAGGATCATCCCGCATACTTGTTATTGGCTTAATTAAAAAGATGGGGGAAGTTGCCTCATCCAAGAAAGGAAGGCCTTTACATGATAGCATACGTTGGAATTGATGCACACACTACAAACTACACTCTCTCAACTTATCTTGAAGGATCAGCAGCACCTGTGAACACCAACGCCTATTCTCCTTCTGTTTCCAACATCGTAAACTACTGCAAGGGGATCAGGAAAAAGATTGGAAATGATACAGAGATCATTGTCGGATATGAAGCGGGCTGCCTCGGGTTTAAACTGAAGCGTGATCTTGAGGAGAAGGGTCTTACCGTAAAGATCCTTGCCCCTGCTTCGATTACCGGAACAGAAATCAACAGACGGCGCAGGAAGAAAACAGACAAGCGGGATGCTGAAGCGATTGCCAGATCGCTGAAGAATCATGAATACAGCGAAGTCTATACCCCCGATGAAGAAGATGAATCAGTACGTGATTTCATCCGTATGCAGCAGGATCACAAGAAGCAGCTCAGAGTGATCAAACAGCAGATCTGTGCGTTTACCACCAGGCATGGATACAAATTTACGGATGGCAGGAATTACTGGACAAAGAAACATCTGAAATGGCTTAAGGAGCTTCCTCTGGAGGGGATCAATAAGGAAACACTGGATTCTTACCTGCTGTCATATGAAACAGTTTCTGATCGAATTGAGCAAATGAACAAACGCATTGAAGAAATTGCTGAAACGGATAAATACCGGGAAGCAGTTCACAAGCTGATCTGCTTTAAGTCAGTGAAAGTACTTACCGCTCTGGCTGTGATTGTGGAAATCGGAGATTTCACCAGATTCGTTAAAGCAAAGAACTTTGCGGCATTTCTGGGCCTGGTTGCAGGAGAACTCAGCAGCAGCGATGATCAGAATCAGACGGGAATAACAAAACAGGGAAACACCTTTTTGAGAAAACTACTTGTCGAATGTGCACAATCTTTCTCAAGGGCATCATCTGGCAAAAGTGAAGCACTGAAGAAGCGGCAGGAAGGCAACGCTCCTGAAGTCATTGCATATGCGGACAGAGCGAATGAACGCCTCCGGAAGAGATACATGCGTCTTGTGCTTCACAATCGAAAGAACCATAACAAAGCAACGGTAGCCATAGCACGTGAGCTGGCATGCTTTATATGGGGAATGATGACAGGCAATATTCATACTGTTCTTGCTTAAAATGATTCTATCGATTATCAGGCAGTCAAGACTTGCGTTGAGCACTTCAGATCAGGAAATCATTGAATGACCTAAAAACAAAGAGGAGGATAAGAATTAGATTGAAGGCATCAGGAAGGAGCAGCCCGGATTTGAACTGGATGGTTCAGCTATCTGCGGCGGGGCTATGATGGCACCTTTCCATGGTGATCCACGATTTTAGACAGCAGAGCTGGCGGCGAAACCATTGGCCTGTGGGGTGGGAGAGCAGTTGTCCCTGATACACGTATAACAGAATGGCTAAATACCGCGAACTGTTGAAAATCCGAGACTCTTTCCTCATGCCTTCAACAGCAAAGGAAAAATATTGAATCAATCTGAAACTAACACTTGACATTGGCTTTTACATAACAGCCCTGGGTAGCTCACATCGAAATAATGCTTTGTATAAGACAGATGGCACCAAGGTCATCAGCGATGGTGAACTGACTGCAATGACATTGATGATTGCAGAATCTGTTCCCAAAGAAAAAGAAATTATGACAACTATGGTGATGAACTTCCTGACTATATAATTTCTTGAAAAACTACAGGGCTGCAGGATTAACAAGAGCAGATTGTTTAGTAATGAGCTCCAGAATACTCTGCTTTTCTTTGCCTGAAAATGGTAAAGACAAGGTCCTTCTGATGGGAGATCAGAGCAACAGCACTTCTTGCTATTCTGTGCTGGCAAAATCTGCTTGGCGGTTCACCCTCGTTTTCGGGAATCAGCGTGGTGACTCCCTATTGTCGTTATAAACACTGTTAAAAAGTCTTGCCGTGGAGAGGCTTCAGCTTGCAGCATACTTCAAAGACAAGACCTATTTCTCCGCCTACGTCAATACCCAAGCAGGCGTTCCTTGAAGCCATGGCATTTTATTGACGGGTAGTTTGCGCATTCTGGATGCTGTTTCGCGATTTTATGGTGAATAGAATACCTCTCTGAGCCTCAAAAGAGATATGAATTTTGCCACTATACAATATCCTGCGTTTTCAGAAGATCAATTCTAGATTGAACATTTGTGTTCTCTGAGTCAGAAAAACAACCCAGGAAATTGCAGTCCTTGGGTTGTTTAGATAGTGATTCCAGAGAGTCAGCATGATCTGCCGGCTTCTGAAATAAAGGGTAACCTCTTATCTCGGCCTCACGATGTATTCCGTGATGAGTCCGTCTTCATTGCAGGTTGCAGCACCGATGCAGGGGATGTGCAGCCCGGCAAGCTCAACATCATATTCCATGAAATTCGGATTCAGCTTTACGATCTTTGCTTCTACGGAGTAAGTTTTAAAGACACCTTCAAATGCATTCTTCACGCCTTCCCGTCCGCTTGCCACAACATCCGGGAACTTCAGCAAGCGTGCGCCGCCGTCAACGAAGGAGCATTCCTCTGCAAAGAGGGAAGCAACCTGATCAGCTTTGCCGGAATTCAGTCCGGCAACATAATTCTCAAGAACTTTGCTGACGTCCATGCTCAGATCTCCATTGCAGTGCGGTAAGCCTTGTAAATCGCCCACTTTGCATCCTTGACTGCTTCGGCATCACCGATCACGCAGACTTTCGGTGCAAGTCCATTTGCATCAAACGGCACATACGGCTTCGATCCAAGAGCGAGCACGACGGTGTCGTATCCCTCAAGCCGGACTTCTTTTCCATCCTTTTCCGCAATGACGCCGCCAGGGATGAATTCCTTGACCTTTGTCTCAGTGCTGATTTCCACTTCCTCATCTTTCAGACGCTTTATGAGTGCATTGCGAACTGTGAGATACAGAGTCGGAGCAACCGCCGGGAGCATGTCAATGATGGTCACTCTGGTGCAGTAGTCGGTTGCAAATTCTGCAGTCTCAACGCCGACTTCCCCGCCTCCGACGATGAGCACGGACTGCTTGAGAACTGGATCACCCTGCAGGACATTGTTTGCAAGCACCACTCCGGTCTCTTTCAGACCAGGGATATTCGGCACAAGCGGTTTTGCTCCGGTTGCCATAATGAGAACGTCAGGCTTCAGTTCTTTGATCATTTCCTCATCAACTTCCGTGTTCCATCTGATCTCGACTCCATTGACCTTGCACTGATGCAGCATGTAGCGGATCTCTCTGGTGAGCGGCTGCTTGAATGGCGGGAACGCACCGATTCTGAGCTGTCCGCCTGCCTTGAGCGCATCGTTCTTCTCAAGCAGGGTTACATGATGTCCGCGGTATGCCGACATCCACGCAGCAGTAAGTCCGGCAGGTCCTGCACCGACGACCACCACATTCTTCGGACTGTCGGTCTTTGTGAGCATGCGGTCTGCGCGGTGGCTGGACTGCGGATTGTACATGCAGCCGACACCCCAGTCGCCCGGCATCAGATTCTCCGGATAATTGAACTCCATGCAGCGCTGCGTGCAGCCGATGCACGGAATGATGTCTTCGATTGCTCCTCCGACGACTTTGTTCGGGAAATCAGGATCCGCAATGGACTGACGGCCGAGGGATACGGCATCGCAGTCTCCGCGGCGAAGAGCGGTCTCAATGGTGAACGGATCATGGAACAGACCGACTGAGAACACCGGGATGCTGACTGCTTCCTTGATTCTCCGCGAGCTGGAGAGGTTCCATCCGGACTGCCATGCGGTAGGCGGGACGATTGTCTCCCAGGTTTCATAGGTTCCTGCGGAAATGTGCAGCGCATCATAGCCGTATTCTTCGAGCATGGAAGCAAACACAACGGTTTCCTCCATCTCAAGACCGCCGATCCGGTTCTCCTTGGAGCTGAGACGCGCTGTCACGACAAAGTCTTCACCGCATGCCTTCTTGATGCCTTCGACAACCAGCTTCATGAAGTAGGCTCTTCCATCCAGACCGCCGCCGAATTCATCGACGCGTTTGTTGGAACGTGGGGAAAGAAACTGGCCGCCCATGTAGCCATGGGAAGCGTGAATCTCAACGCCGTCGAATCCGGCTTTCTTCATCCGGACGGAAGCATCGACATAATGCTGAATCAGGTCATACACTTCCTGCGTGGTGAATTCATGCGGCTGCTCACGGTTGGTAGGGCATGGAACAGAGGAGGGTGCTGCGATCTTCTCTCCGGCCAGCGCCGAAACGGTCTCACGGCCGGCGTGATGCAGCTGAACGAGCGTCTTTGCACCATGCTGATGGATTGCGGAAGCAAGTTTCGTCATGCCAGGGATGCAGTCATCTGTCCAGACCGCCGGTTCGTGAGGCATGCCGACACCGCGTTTTTCGACTGCCGCAATCTCAATGATGATTAGACCGAATCCGCCGGCAGCACGTGCGCCGTAGTAGTCAATGGTGTTCTGATTGACGAATCCCTGCGGGTCAAAGACACCGGAATCCATTGCCGGCATGATCAGACGGTTCTTGACGTCCAGACTGCCGATTCTATAAGGACTGAAAGTAGTAGAAAAACGCATAATAAAAACTCCTCCTTCACCTGCATTTTGTGCAGATTTTCAGAATGTGATTGTGATCACAACCTCTTCTAGGTAAAATATTAAAAGGTTTTCAAATGATTTGATAGAGACGGAATAACCAAATTCACAGGAGGAATTCGTCAGAATGACGAAATGGAAAGAAACCAGAAATCACGTCCGTGAGATAGATGCCTATAAGCTTTTCTTCAATGAACTGATCTACAGTTCGCCAGTTCATCTGGTCAAAGCCGCAGCTCAGTTTTTCGGGATGCCGGTGCTGCTCACGGATGAGGAGTATCAGCTGATCTCCCTGTATCCAGAGGAGAAAATCGGAAATGATATCTATGATGCACTGCTCGAGAACGGTGTTCTTCCGACTCCTCTGATCCAGGAGTATCAGGAAGAATACCTGAATGCTTCCGATCGTGTGTATGATCCGTTTTATGCCGACACCGGTGCTGTTGCGGAATGTCCGCGGATCTTCAGCGAAGTATACAGCGAAAACAGAATCTACGGTCATTTTGCAATCATGATGTTCCAGAATCTGCTTGAAGCCGAAGATCTTGCATGTGCAGTGGTCTTTCAGAAGGCACTTCAGATCGTCATGGCAAGGATGGCGGACCGCAAGCCGTTTGAAAATGATCGGTTGCTGCTGGATCTGCTCGATGAGACTTCCTCCACCTCAGTTAAGGATTTCGCCCGTGAGAAAATCGAAGCGGTCATTCATCCGATTTATGCTCTGCTGGTTTTCCCGCTTGGAGAAGGTGCTTCCTCGCATGCATTTGCAGCAATGCAGAAAAACAGACTCCCAAGCAGGTTCTACGACGCAATCGGGGTGATCTTTGATGACGCTCTGATCGTGCTGTTCGGATCTCTTCATGATCCCGGAGGATTCACCAGTCAGGAAATCACATTCTTCGCAAAAGCCGCAGGGACTCTTTCCCCGGCAGGAAGATGCGGAGTATCCCGTCCATTCTCCAGTCTTGCCGCAATCCGCGATCATTATATTGAAGCAAAGCTTGCATCAGATGTGGAAGGGGAACAGCCTGTGTATTTCAGCAAGCACATGATGGATGCACTTGCTTTTGCAATCCGTCCGGACATTCCTCATTCCATTTTCATTTCTCCGGTTCTTGGAGAAATACAGGCATGGGATAAGAAAAACCATACCGACTTTCTTCATACGCTGAAAACCTACCTGTTCAACCTTAGGGACAAGGATCTTACAGCTTCTCAGCTGGACATTCACCGGAACTCTCTGTTTTACAGACTCGGAAGGATTCAGGAACTCTTCCATCTGGATCTGGATGATACCGAAACTGTTTGCCAGCTGATGCTGGGATTCACCCTGAGTGAGCATGACTGAGCTTCTGACTTCCATACCGTTTCCGATTCTCCGCACCATTGTCCTTTGCAGCATGGATCTCTGGCATGAATTTCAGATTCATTGAGAAAATAAAAAAATTATAGTTTGGATTATTTTCTTACATTCCCCAGGCATGATCCTAAGTGTACTAATGAGTAATAGTGAAATTATAGTGCAAAAATAGTGTAATTTTAGTGGGCTTTTAATGGACTTTTCTGATCTTCTCTGGGATAATCAGTCTGAGGTAAACGCACATGATTAAAGCAGTTCTGACGAATGATTCGCTGAGATATATTACGGAGATTGAGAAAAACAGATATAAAGTTTCGGAAATCAATCTGCCCAGATCTGCTGCCAGCAGACTGCGCAAGAATTCGAAAAAGAAAAGTTCGTATGCATCAAACAGAATTGAGGGCAATCCGCTTTCTGAAGAGCAGGTTGATGAAGTGATCGATAGAGATGAACACAAACATTTTCTGAAACCTGAGCAGGAGGTAAGGAACTATTTCCTTGCGCTGAACTACCTGGAGAAGCAGGCTGAGAAGAAAGAAAAGTTCTCTGAGAAACTGATTCTGGATGTACAGAAACTGGTAGAAAAAGGGGCATCAAAGGAAAAGATCGGTCTTCGCGGGCCGATGCCTCCTGGCGTGCTTTTTGCTGTATATGATTCACAGACAGGCAATCCGGATTACATTCCGCCAGAATATTCTGATGTTCCCAAGCTGCTTGATGAGCTCGTTCAGTATGTGAATACGACGGATGATCATCCGGTGATTGTTGCAGCGATCGTCCATTATCAGCTGGTGACAATTCATCCGTTTGAGGATGGAAACGGGAGAACTGCCCGCCTTCTTTCCGGATATATTCTTGATATTAACGGATATGGATTTAACGGAATCGGCTCACTGGAAGAATATTTTGCGTATGATGTGAATGAATACTATGAATCTATCCAGATGGGATTGCCGGCACTTTACTATTCCGGCAGAGATAATCCGCCTCATCCGGAAATCTGGATCAACTATTTTCTCAGAATGGTTCAGCTATATTCCGATAAGGTCTGCGAGCTTTCAGAAGGATCAAGCAATGAAGCAGTTACAAGCAGTCTTTCTTATCTGAAAGAGAAAGAAAAAGGGCTTCTCCTGTTTCTGCTGACGCACTACAGAAGAGAATTCACTCCGATTGAGGTCAGCAGAGAATTCGGCGTAACAAATAAAACGATCATCAATAGATTATCCACCTTGGTAAAGAATGGGTTTGCAGAACCTGTTCTGGCGAAAGAACGAATCAGATCGTATACGCTCAGCAGTTTTTCGACGGAGCATGAAAAAGAATTAATAGCTGCTCTCAAGAAATAGGGGAGTCCATAGTAGATTGCTGAGACATCAGTTGTTCATTAGCAGGAAAATCGCCAAAGCTATCTGATACATATTTTAGAAAATTGTGATCAGAGAAGATAGAAATTGTATTCTGTAGAGCAATACGAAAGTTGCTATACAAATATATTGGGGATATAGTTCGGTTCAGAAGTTTCTTCCGATTATTAAATTCGAATAGCGGTAGTACGATTGGCTCCCTGCAAGTATTGCATCTGCAACGTTTGCGGGATTGTTTCAAGTATCTGTTTCTATTCCCCAAAATAGAAAAAATTCAAATTTGGGGAAGAGAAAAGTATGGTAAAATCGCTTTCTTGTTGCTCATAAAGCGAAAGAATTGCCTGAACCAACTTACCAGCAAAGTTGGCAACTTGATCATCCTCTTCTTAATTTGATCACTTCTTCAGCAATGATCAAATTGGAGGAATGAAATATGCATAAATTCTCCTGCCAAAATAATTCGGGGGAGTAAACGAAATTGCTTAGCCGCAAGAGCCGACGGCATATCGGCCATGTCGCCGCATATGACGAGAACATCTATCATTTCTTGTTTGCAGAGGAATTATTATTCGATTTCTAGAACCTCTTGGACAATTGTTATACCAAAGATATCTTCAACTTTCTTCATAATGTCTTCTCTTGCTTGTGCAAGTGATTCATAAGAGTACGCTGAAATATTTGTTAAAACAAGTGCGTTTCTGTCATAGACTTGCATTCCATGCATTAAAACGCCTTTTAAGCCTGCTTGCTCGATAAGCCACCCCGTGGAGATTTTGTATTTTCCATTTCCCATGTAAAATGCTTTTAAATGAGGATAACTTGAACGCAATTCTTCTAATTTATTTTGATCGATCATTGCATTTTTAAAAAAGGAACCTGAATTTGGAATAAGGTTTGGATCAGGCAGCTTCCACTTGCGAATATCCATAACAGCATCACGAATCATTTGCGGTGTATATTGGGTAAGTCCCCGTTCTCTCAGAACTTCTTCAACCGGTTTATAAAATGGAGGTCTGGGATTTCCTTTTCTGAGGCGAAGCGTTACGCTGCAGATAATGTAACGGCGCCATGCCTTTCCTCTGAAAATAGACATTCGATAAGAAAACTCACAGTCGTTCTTATCTAATGTTACAAAACAATTTTCAATTGTGTCATATGCCTCAAGTTCAACAAACGTCTGTGAGATATCTTGACCATAAGCCCCAACATTCTGTACAGGAGCAGCGCCAATCGTTCCAGGAATCATTGACATGGCTTCAATTCCTGAAAGGTTATGGCGACAGCTTTCAGCAACAATTTCATCCAGAATATTACCCGCGCCAAACTGAATTGTTACGCTTTCATAATCTTCATTGATTAGCTTAAAGCCTTTAATTTTCATATGAAGGATAATGCCTTCAAAGCCATCATCATTTGCCAGCGTATTGCTTCCTTCTCCCAGGACAAAGGTTTTAAGCTGATGTTCTCTGGCAAAATTCATTACATCAGCGATTTCGCTTTTTTGATTAATTTCGGCAACAAAGGAGGCACTGCCGCCTAATCGCATTGTTAAATAATTCCTCAGTTTTTCGTTTCTTAGTAGTTTCATGGGTCATACGTAGTAAAAATCTGAGAACCATATTATCACGTATGCTCGCATTCAATGAATCAAATGATTCTGATGATTCTTTCTGGAATATATTGTGATTTTCGCAAGGCTTTCCAAAAAATTCCATTATGTTTTTCACAATCTGACGGCGTGATTTTGATCTTTACATTCCGGGCATATGAATTTTATTGCCACTCAAAACCAGTTATGCTGTTAACAGATCTTAAATATGTAAACATATAAGGAGAACCATATGACAAAAATTGTATTTATCACTGGATCGATGCGCAAAAATTCCTTCAACCGCCAGCTTGCCAATGAAATTGCCGGGATGATTGGTTCCCGGGCAGATGTTTCCTTCCTGGACTATGGGGATATTCCGTGGATGAATCAGGATATTGAATTTCCGGCGCCTTCTTCGATCAGCAGGGTTCGCTCCATTCTGCAGGAGGCAGATGGCATCTGGATCTGTTCGCCTGAATACAACGGCACCATTCCGGGTGTCCTGAAGAATCTTCTGGACTGGGTATCCCGGTCGCTTGATCCAAATGATCCGGCAGGACTTTCCGCCGTGGCTGGCAAGAAAGTCACCATCAGCGGTGCCGGAGGCAGAGCAAAAACCGGCTCAGTTCGCAGCCATCTCGCTGATTTGTTAACTTTCATGCGCATGGAAGTCATTGGTAAGGATGGAACTGGTATTGCTGTCGGTGGTGTTGGCTGGAAAACAGATGTTCTCAGCCTGGATAAAGAACAAAAGGCAGAACTAAATGCTCAAGTTGATACCTTTCTGAAAGTCATCAGCGAAAAGTAAATTAAAATCGCAGAAAATGAAGCCGGAGGAGAATGAAGCTTCTTCAGGTCATTTTTGAATTCAGGAATCCATTTTTCCGCCTTATATTAAGTGAAAGAAAAGTATCATCCCGAATCATAAAGCAGTCTTTCAGGAGAAAAATACATGAAATTGATATTCATTGACGTTGACGGGACGCTTCTCGACTATGAAAGCAACCTGCCGGATTCTGCTAGCCAGGCAATCAGAGAGACACAAAAAAAAGGAAATCTGGTTTACATCTGCACCGGAAGATCAGAAGCAGAAGTCTATGATTATATCTGGGAAATCGGCCTAGATGGAATGATCGGTGGGAATGGCTCCTATGTCAAAGATGGAGACGAAGTGCTTCTTGATCAGCATATTTCAGCTGAAGATGAGAGGAAAATTGTAGATTGGCTCCAGGCAAGAAACCTGGAATTCTACCTGGAATCCAATAACGGTCTCTTTGCCTCAGAACACTTTGACGATGAAAACGGGAATCGTGTCATCCGGGAATACGCTTTAAAAAAGGTCCCCTTCGGTGACCACTAGAAACACATTGTGCAGGAGCTGAAATTCCTGCACGTTTTATAATGTAGTTATGCTGGACGAAAAGCTTTATTCTGATTATCCCTTCTATGTCGTATCCAGTTTTTCAGCAAGCCGAATCCGAAAAAACAGCAAGCTCAATCCGATGAGACCGGCATGAGTCCTAGACCGCTTCAGATTGATCTGATTTCTGAACAGGAGGCAGTTTGGTGTTCAGAAATAGATTGGGATCAGAGTGCTTCTGGAAGTATCTTTTGTAAGTTCTGATAGAGATTACGCTTTCTCTCAGGAAGGCTTCCATCAGCGACGCTTCATGACGATAGCTTTTTAGCATAGCGATAGTCTCGGATCTTGCCTCACGCACGATGAGGTTTTTTTTTAACGCTGTCGGCGCTTCCGGAATCAGAGCTTCTTTCTTTTGTTCCGGAGGGCATGCCACCCGGGTTGTCAAAATAGTTCTGAATGATTCTCTGAATAAGCAGCTTCTGATCTGCAGGCGGCTCCAAGTTCAGCCTCAGAAGATCAGTATCGAGATAGCTTGTATCAAAGAACTTCAGCTCAATGCCCTTCTTCAGAAAGGAAAAGTACAGCGTGCAGGCATCCTCCGCATTGTCTTCAAGATCTGACAGCTTACATACCCATAACTGATCTCCGGTATTCATCATGGCAAGAAGCCGGGATACACATGATAGACGCATGGAACGCTCCATACCTTCCATTGGGGCAACCCGGGAATTGGCATGTCCTTTCCGGATCAGCTCCATCCTTTCGGCAGTCAGTTCAAGCCCCTGAAAAACCTCGCCTATCGGAAAAATACGGATGGCTTTTATGTATATGCCAAGGATCGCGATCCTGATGAAGAAGGACAGAGAGAACGCGATCATTCAAAAGACGTTCAGGGCTGTGTCAGTTATATGATGCGATATGCTTCACGGCCGGCAATGGCAGAAAGCCGTATTATCTCCTATAACAAAGAAACCGATGAAGTGGTATGGTTCTATGATGACCACAAGACCGGCAAGAGAATCACCGTTCACGAAACCGGTCTCGATCTTCTCAAGAAGATGATCATCCATATCCAGGATGAAAACTTCAGGACCGTACGATACTATGGCTTTTACAGCCCCAGATCAAAGGACCATCTGGAAAAAATCTATACATGGATCAATCAGAAACGAAATGATGCCAGGACTAAGGAATATCGGAAAAAGCAGCTGACCTCCCGTCTTCATAAGCTTCGTTTCCGTACGATGTGCCTTGATTCTTATAATCGAGATGTTCTCCGCTGCAGATGCGGCGAGATCATGTTATATGCGGAAACTTATAATCCGCTGGAAGGAATATCCAATGACAGACAATACCGAGAAAACTGTATTGATGAAATGCGAGAGATGCGGTTACGAAGAAGAAGTACCGCAGAAAGATCTCGATCTCCTTCGTTCAGTTGATAAAGACCCTGAGCATTGTGAAGACCATCTTCTATGCCCTTTCTGCTTAAGCGACATGTACCGCAAAGATTCTTATCATTTCAGAAATCACAATCACAGCTGACAAAGACAGATCAATCCTGAAGATGTTTTTGTCGTGCCATCTCATTTTATATGACCTTGCGGTCATCTTATTCGTTTTATCAAACCGAATTGAAATTCTTATAAGATAAGATAAGAAAAGGCTGCAGCCCGTTCCATCTGAGGAAACATGCCGCAGCCGCTTTCCGATCTGTTACTTTCCGAGTCCGTACTTCTTGTTGAACTTCTCGACACGGCCCTGAGCCTGTGCGAATCTCTGACGTCCGGTGTAGAACGGATGGCAGTTGGAGCAGGTATCAACCTTGATTTCCTTCAGGGTGGATCCTGTTTCAAATTCAGAACCGCAGCTCGTGCAGATAACCTTGCACTTGTAGTACTTCGGATGGATGTCCTTCTTCATGTTCGTCTTCTCCCTTCATGCCTTAAGCCTCTATGCGTGCTTAAAGAAAGTGCCTTCATAATATAACATACGCAAATCGCCCTCGCAAGGCCGATTTTCCTATTCCGCCATTGCCCGGCAGATCACGCCGCCTAATGCCTTCAGCTTGCCATCGATATTATCGTAGCCCCGGTCAATGTGATACACATCATGAATCTCCGTGACCCCTTCGGCCAGAAGTCCCGCAATCACCAGCGAAGCCCCGCAGCGCAGATCCGTTGCCGTGACCTTGTCTCCGTATAATTTCGAAGGCCCGTGAATCACTGCCATGCCATTGCCGATCTCGATATCAGCACCCATCCGCTGCAGCTCCAGGCAATGCTTGAAGCGCTCCGTATAGATGGTATCCGTCACCTGGCTGACCCCTTCAGCCTGGGTCAGAAGCGGTGTCAATGGCTGCTGCAGATCAGTCGCAAAGCCCGGATACGGCTTCGTCGTCACATCGATGCCATGCAGATGATCCGCATGCCGTACCAGGATGCTGTCGACCCCGATCTCCATATCAACGCCCATTTCCTGAAGCTTCGATGTCAATGCCTCGATATGCTTCGGAATCACATTGCGGATCAGCATCCGATCTGCACACGCAGCCGCCATGATCACAAACGTTCCAGCCTCGATCCGATCCGGAATGATCTCATGGAAACAGCCCCCTAAGGACTTCACGCCATCAATCGTGATGACCCCGGTACCTGCCCCGCGCACATTCGCACCCATCTTGTTGAGCAGCGTTGCCACATCGATGATCTCCGGCTCCTTGGCCGCATTCTCGATGACGGTTCTTCCTTCGGCGTAGACTGCCGCCATCATGATATTGATGGTTGCACCAACCGACGAGATATCCAGGAAGATCTTCGCCCCATGCAGATGATCCGCCCGAATCGTATAGCACCCGCGGTCATACTCCACCGAAGCCCCCAGTGCCTCGAATCCCTTGATATGCAGATCAATCGGCCGCGGCCCCAGGTAGCATCCGCCTGGCATCTTCATGCGCACATAGCCATACTTTCCGAGCAACGCACCCATAAAATAATAAGAAGCCCTGAGTCTGGTCACGACATCCGCATCCAGATCTGTATTCCTCATATGAGAGGGATCGATGATCAGATGATCCTCCTTCTCAATCACATCCACATTCAGAATCCTCAGAATCTCCGAAAGAGACTCCACATCTGCGATCCCCGGCACCCCGACAATCGTTACCGGCCCCTCAGCCAGAACTGCAGCCGGAATCAGCGCCACCGTCGCATTCTTCGATCCTGATACGGTGACTTCACCCTTCAGCCGTCTGCCGCCTTCTATTCTGATAACTTCCTGCATTCAATCCTCCCTGCGGATGATCTCCACCATCTGCCAGGCATCCTCAGCCAATTCATCTGCCTGGCTCTGATCCATCCGGAATCCTGTTTCCCGGCGTGCAATCACCCGCATTCCGGCCCTTTTTCCTGCTTCGATGCCGACCGGACTGTCTTCATACACTGCACATTCCTCCGGCGGTATCCCAAGTGCCTCCGCCGCTTTCAGGTACATTTCCGGGTCAGGCTTGGGATGAACCACATCCTCAGCGCTGATCACCTGGTCAAAGAAATCCCGGATCTCCATCTCCCTAAGAGCCCGGTCCACGGAACTCTTCGGAGAAGAAGAGCAGCAGGCAAGCCTGATTCCGGAATGATGAAGGGCTTCAAACGCCTCCTTCACGCCTGGAAAGCGGATCTTGCGATAATTCACCGGATGAGCCAGGTAATACGCATCCGCAAACTGCCTCAGCTCTGACTCAGTAACCTTTCCTTCCAGCAATTCCGTCATGATCCGATACGTTTCCCGCATCGAAGTGCCGATCACCGCATGCAACGCAGTGTCCGGTCCATGATATCCAAGCTGGCGCATGATTGCAATCGTCTGCTTCATATAAGCCCGCTCGCTGTCGCATAATACGCCATCCATGTCAGAAAGAACTGCCCTGATCATATCGTTACCCGAGGTTTATTCTACTTGATTGAAAAGCACAAAGAAAGCCCCGGCATATCCCGGAGCCTTCAGAAACACCAATGATTTCAGAACTGATTACTCAGCCTTGCCGTCAGAACCGTAAGCCTTGATCAGCTCTTCAGCCTGCTTGATGATTGCCTCGCAGCCCGGCTTCAGCAGCTTACGAGGATCATAGCCCTTGCCCTCATGATCCTTGCCAGCTTCGATATACTCGCGGGTAGCCTTTGCGAACACCAGCTGCAGCTCCGTGTTGATGTTGACCTTGGAAACACCAAGCGTGACAGCCTTGTGAACCTGATCAAACGGAATGCCGGAACCGCCATGGAGAACCAGCGGCTTGCCATTGACAGCCTTGTTGATCTCATCCAGACGCTCGAAGTTCAGACCAGCCCAGTTAGCCGGATAGACACCATGAATATTGCCGATGCCAGCAGCCAGGAAGTCAACACCCAGATCAGCAACCATCTTGCACTCAGCCGGATCAGCCAGCTCGCCGGAAGAAGTAACACCATCTTCAGTTCCGCCGATACCGCCGACTTCGCACTCTACGGAGATTCCCTTGGAATGAGCCAGGGCAATGATTTCCTTGGACTTCTCGATGTTCTCTTCGATGCCGTACTTGGAACCATCGAACATGACAGAAGTGAAGCCTACTTCGATGCACTTCTTAGCGCCTTCATAGGTACCATGATCCAGGTGCAGCGCAACCGGAACCGTGATGCCCATTGCATCGTGCAGGTCCTTGACCAGATCAGCGACGACCTTGAAGCCGCCCATGTACTTGCCGGCACCCTCGGAGCACTGAATGATAACCGGAGACTTCATCTCCTGTGCAGCAGTCAGAATGCACTTCGTCCATTCCAGATTGTTGGTGTTGAAAGCCGGGATCGCATAATGCCCTTCATGAGCCTTATTGATCATTTCTGTTGCAGATACCATTACCATATTGCAATAAACTCCTCCTGTAATTGCATCCATATTCTAGTCTATTTTCGCATGCTTGAAAAGCATTTCAATTCACCCTCGAACACAGAAAAGAGGCTGAACCATCAGCCTCTCAGTATGATTCGAACCCATTCGGGATATCGAGCGTCTCATCCTCTGCATTCTCTTCAGCTTCATCATCGGAATCATCTTCCAGATCAGCCGTGTCAGAATTGACTTCCTCGAACTTCCGGCGGCTTCTCAGATCCCATTTGTTCCCTTTCAGAGCCGCAAACCGCCGATCCTCGATCAGCTCATTGTAAAACTGCCGCTTCTTCCTGGTCAGCTGCTCTTCCGGAATATGCATCACTTCCGCAACCTCAGCCCAGAGACGTGCAAACTCCACTTCCGTCTTGCGCTGCGACATGCATCTGTATGCCGCATCAGTCATTGTTTCCTTTCCTGCTGTAGTCATACCTGAATTTTCTCCTGTTTATGATATTGTCCCTCTCCGGGATCTTTGATGAGACCTATTTATAGCACGGTTTCCCGGCTTGTCAATCCATGTTCTGCTTTCCTGCATGCAAGTCGTCTTCTGAAGGAGAAATCTCCCAGACCAGCCGCTGATATACCACCGGCTCTCCATCCGACAGAATCCGGTACACCGCTTCCCAGACTTCTTCGCTGCAGCTGGAACGCTCCAGGGAAGTTTCCAGATACATCTCCCCATACGGACTCGTGACTTTTGCCATGCCCGGCTTTCCTTCCAGCAGTTCCGTCTCGCTTGAGACATCCGCCATCCGCTTCAGCACGATTCTTCCTTCTTCAAACAGAATTTCATTCTTCGCAGAAGGATTCTCTTTCTCCAGATACATCAGCCGGCTTCCGGACAGAATTCCATTGCCATCTGCGATCACCGAAGACCGGTTCTCCAGCAGATCATACTGCGTGAACTTCACATGCACTCTCATCTCAGCCATCATTATAGACAGAAGAAAAGAACCCGGAACATTCATTTCCAGGTTTCTGCATACCATGTTTCATCAGAATCCGAGTTCTTTCGGAAAATAGATCCGATCATCGCTTCTCTGCGGACCATGCACGAGACTATAGACAATGTTCGAAGCTCTTGAAAGCTCAAGAATCTCGCCGCCATGCATGCGTACCCAGATCGCATTGCCCGCATCGCCGGCATAAGGCACATACGGGCGCTGTCCTACTTCATCCTTGCAGAGATAGTACCGCGGATCATAGCCAAGTGCTTTCTCCTTTGCGCGTACCTTGCGGATATTGGAAGGAGAAGCCTCCATGAAGTCAAACAGACCGCGGTTCAATAACCGCTTTGACAGATCTGACAGAATCGGATCTCTTGCCTTCGTCAGCTTCTCAAACGCATACGCACACGAATACTCATCCAGGGAAAAATATTCTTCCAGCGAAAGCTTCTTCCCGCTGATCAGCGTATCAAGCTGCGGAATCGTCTTCGGCATCTTGCCTTGGGCATGAAGGTCTCTCATCCTGCGGAACAAGCTGTCCAGCATATTCTCATAGCTCCTTGCTGTCGGATGATAATAAACCTGCCAGTACATGTGATAGCGGGCCATGATGTAATTCTCTACCGCATACGTTCCGCTTTCCTTCACGACAATGCGGTCATCTGCTACTCGCAGAATCCGCAGCAGCCGTTCCAGATCAAACTCGCCATACTTTGTGCCCGTGAAATACGCATCTCTCAATAGATAATCCATGCGGTCCGCATCCAGCTGCGCACTCACCATCTGCGGCAGCAGCGGATTGGAAGACTGATGCCGGATCACATCCGCAACATCCTTTGACAGTCCTGCCGCCGCATGTTCCAGGATTCCCGAGATTTCCGGATCTTCTTCTACAACCCGGCACGAATACAATTCATGATTCTCTCCGGAAATCCGTTCAAATGCATGCGAATACGGTCCATGCCCGATATCATGCAGCAATCCTGCAAGCATGACCGTGACTTTCTCACGCTCATTCAGCGCCTTTGAGATATCCGGAACCTCCGTGACCATGCGCCGCACCAGCTCATACACGCCAAGCGAATGCCCGAAGCGGGTATGATCTGCAGTATGGTAGACCATAAACGCCCCGCCAAGCTGCCGGATTCTGCGCATCCGCTGGAACCAGGCAGAATTGATGCACTGCCATACCACCTGATAATCCACATGAATATAGCCATGGATCGGATCTCTCAGCACCTTGACTTCATCTGTCTTCTCAAACATGCTGATCCTCTTCCAGCAGCACCACCGCCTGCGCACAGACCCCTTCGCCTCTGCCCACGAAGCCGAGTCCTTCTCCGCGCGTTGCCTTCACGCTGATCTGATCGATCGGGCAGTCCAGTGCCAGGGCAAAATTCTCTCTCATCTTCTGAATATGCGGAGCCATCTTCGGCTTCTCAATCAGAACCAGGCAATCCGCATTGCCCATATGGTACCCTTTCTCCTTCATCATCCTCGCTACTTCTTTCAGAATGATCTGGGAATTCACACCCTCCCACTTCGGGTCGGTATCCGGAAACCACTTTCCTAAATCTCCCAATGCCAGTGCTCCGAGAATCGCTTCTGCCAATGCATGGGTCAGCGCATCTGCATCACTATGCCCTACCAGTCCTTTCTCATATGGAATTTCCACCCCGCCAAGCACCAGCTTCCTGCCTTCTGCCAGCCGGTGAATATCCGTTGATTGTCCGATCCGCATCATAACTTCAGTCTCCTTGCCATCATCATACCGCATCCTGGTTCTCTTCCTCTAAAAGAACTCATGGAAACGTTTCCGAAGAATGGTAAAATATATGCATGAAGAAAGCCTTTCCGCTGCCATCCTATGTCCGCAAGGCATTGCGAGCCCTGAATGACGCAGGCTACGAAGCTTATGTCGTCGGCGGGGCTGTGCGTTCCTGGCTGCTTGGCACCGAAATTCATGACTATGACCTCACAACTTCTGCTCTGCCCGAAGAGATGGAGCAGGTTTTTCACGAGCAGAAAATCGTCGAAACCGGAATCAAGCACGGAACCATCACCGTCCTCTTCGGCAGAAAGCCAGTGGAAATCACGACCTACCGCACGGAAACAGGGTACCAGGATCACCGTCATCCTGATCAGGTAGCCTTCACCCGCTCCCTGAAAGAAGACTGCGCCCGCAGGGACTTCACGATCAACGCTCTGTGCTATGGTCTCAAAGACGGCCTCATCGACTTTTACGGCGGCAGAGAAGACCTGCAGAACTTCCTGATCAGAACCGTCGGGGATCCCGAACAGCGCTTTGAAGAAGATGCCTTACGCGTATTACGAGCACTCCGATTCGCAGCTCAGCTCGGCTTTGAAATCGAACCCGAAACCAGAGAAGCCCTGAAGAAGCACTTCCCGGATATCCATTACGTTTCCATCGAACGCGTTTCTTCAGAACTGGAAAAGATCATGGCCGCTCCTTATGCGCGCAGTGTCCTCCAGGACTATCTGCCCCAGTTCCTGCAGCTGTTTCCGGAACTGCAGGAATACGATGACGACACCTGGAATGCCATCATGGAATCCATCTCCCGCTCTCCATCTGACAGCGTCATCCGCATGGCCCTGCTGATGGATCCGCTGAAAGACCCGGAACGCGCAGACTCCATCCTGGTCCGTCTGAAATTCTCCAACAGCTACCGCAATCAGATCTGCAGCCTGCTGCGCTGCAACGATATGCCGATGAATACCCGCATCGATCTGCGCTGGCTCTTAAGCAGACTGACCGTCAGCTTCGATACCTATCTCTCCTTCCGCTGTGCCAGAGATCCTGGGCTTGATCGCAGAGCCCTCTCTTCCTTGTATGCGAGCATGATTCATGACCATGACTGCTTCAGCATCAAGCAGCTCGAAGTAAACGGCAGAGACATGCAGACACTGGGACTTCGCGGCGAAGCAATCTCGATCGGTCTCAACACGCTGCTCAAGGAAGTCATCGAAGACGAGATACCGAACGAAAAAACCGCCCTCATGGAGCGGCTGAAAGAACTCAAAGGATGAACAGAAAAGGGGAGCGATCCCCTTTTCTGTCTGTGTCTGCATGTTTTCAGAGCTTGCGGAAGTCCTCGACATTCAGCACGAATATCGTAGCCCCGCCCACCTGGACTTCTACCGGGAAGGACGCATAGCGGCCGATATCATAGCTTGCGGTCGACGGAACAATTTCCGTGCGACGCTTGGATTCATTGCCGATGATCTCAATGCAGTGATCTACTTTATCGTCTTCCGTTCCGACAATCATCGTCGTATTGCCCGCTCTCAGGAAACCGCCGGTCGTCGCAAGACGCGTAACCGAGTAATTTTCCTTGGTCAGCGCTGCAGAAACACTGGACGCATCATCATTAGACACAATCGCAAGAATCAGTTTCATAGGATTACTCCTCCTGCTCTATCTGATTACATTTTAACAAATCAGACATTGAAGCGGAAGAATACAATATCACCATCCTGCATAAGATAATCCTTGCCCTCAAGCCGGATCTTCCCATGTTCCTTCAGGGAAGTCTCATTCTTGTATTCCATCAGGTCCTCATAGCTGTAGATCTCAGCCCGGATGAATCCCTTCTCGAAATCTGAATGAATGATGCCCGCACACTGCGGAGCCTTCATGCCCTGCCGGAACGTCCAGGCCCTGCACTCTGGTTCTCCGACCGTGAAGAACGTACGCAGACCAAGCAGATGATATGCAGCCTTGATGATCTGGTCCAGACCGGAAGTCTGAATGCCCAGATCTTCGAGGAATGCTTTCTTCTCATCTTTCTCCATGCCGGAAAGCTCTTCCTCCATCCTGGCACAGATTGCGATGCACTCGCTGCCCTCGCTGTCTGCCAGTTTCTTCACGCTCTGAAAATAGGCATTCTGCTCTGGCTGGCTGACTTCTTCATCACTCATGTTCGCCACATAGATCACCGGCTTAGCCGTCAGGAGAGAATAATTCTTCAGATACTCCTTATCCTTGTCACTCAGTTCAATCAGACGCACTGGCGTACCTGCAGTCAGCGCTTCCTTCAGCTTCTGCAGTGTCTCATTCTCCTGCACTGCATCTTTTTCCTTCGTCTGTGCCTTGCGGATCACCTTGGCAAGCCGGTTCTCCACCGTATCCAGATCGGCAATGCAAAGCTCCAGATTGATTTCTTCGATATCCCTGACCGGATCCACCGAACCTTCCACATGCTCGATATCCGGATCATCAAAACATCTTACGACATGGATGATCGCATCCGTCTGACGGATATTCGCAAGAAACTGGTTGCCAAGACCTTCTCCCTTGGAAGCACCCTTGACAAGACCAGCAATATCCGTGAACTCAAACGTCGTGTTGATAACCTTCTTCGGATGGAAGAGCTTGACGATCTCATCCATTCTCTCATCCGGGACCTCCACGACGCCGACATTCGGATTAATCGTCGCAAACGGATAATTCTCAGCCAGAACCTGGCTGTTCGTGATGGCGTTGAACAATGTGGACTTGCCTACATTCGGCAGCCCGACAATTCCTGCTGTTAATGACATGGCTTTCTTTTTATGAATCCCTTCTGTTTTCCGAACAGAAGTATACTCTACCAGTCCGGAATTCTCAATTTTCTTCCGGCTTTTCCGCCTTTTCGACAACCCGCTTCAGCTTGCGCTCGAACTCATGCCGCGGGAACATGATAACCGCTCCGCATCCCTGGCATTTGATCTTGATATCCGCACCCATGCGGATCACTTTCCAGTACTTGCTCTTATGGCAGGGATGTTCCTTCTTCATCTCAACAATATCATTCAGATCATAATCCACCGGATTCATTCACAGCCTCCCGATATGCCTTCATGGTATTCTCCAGCAGCATCGTGATGGTCATCGGCCCGACCCCCTTCGGCACCGGCGTAATCGCAGCACAGAGATCCTTCACATCTTCGAAATCCACATCGCCAGTCAGACGTCCATCCGCCAGGCGGTTGATGCCGACATCAATCACGTACGCTCCCTCTTTCACATATTCGTGATTGAAGAAACGCGGTTTTCCTACTGCTGCAATCAGTATATCTGCATTTCTGCAGATTTCCTTCAGATTTTTCGTATGAGAATGGCAGATCGTCACCGTCGCATTCGCATTCAGCAGAAGCCTTGCCGCAGGCTCTCCGACCAGCTTCGATCTTCCGACCACCACTGCATTCTTTCCATCGCAATCACACCCCATCCGCTTCAAGAGTTCCATGATGCCAAGCGGCGTACAAGGCGCAAACGCTGGAATCCCGAGATGCACCTTGCCGAAATTCAGCGGATGCAGTCCATCCACATCCTTATGCGGAGAAATCTGCTCAATCGCATGATTCTCATCCAGCCCAGCCGGCAATGGCAGCTGCAGCAGAATACCGTCAATCTCCGCATTCTCATTGCATTGATGAATCAGATCTTCCAGTTCCTTCTGGCTGACTGATCCATCCAGATGAAATGTCTCTTCCAGAATCCCGGCTGCTTCACACGCCTTGGCCTTGCCTTTCACATAAGAAAGAGAAGCCGGATTATCTCCGGCCAGAATCACTGCAAGCTTCGGAATCCGCTTCCCTTCCTGCTTCAGATGTTCGGCTTCCAGGCGCAGCTCTTCCCTGAGCTCTGATGAGACTTCACTTCCGTAGATGATCTTTCCCATGTGCGCATCCCCCTTTCAGTTCATGACTGTCCAGCACGATCGTGATCGGCCCGTCATTCAGAAGCCGCACCTTCATGTCAGCCGCAAAAATACCCTCTTCTACCTGATATCCATAAGAACGAAGCACTTCATTAAAATGCAGATACAGCTTCTTCGCATGTTCCGGCTTTCCGGCTTTATCAAAACTCGGACGATTGCCCTTTGCACAATCCGCAAACAACGTGAACTGCGAAATCGACAGAATCGCTCCTCCTACCTGAGCAAGCGAAAGATTCATCTTTCCATTCTCATCATCGAAGATCCGCATCCTGGCAACCTTGTCCGCCACCTTCTGCACGACCTCCTCCGTATCAGAATCCTCAATCCCTGTTAACAGCAGAAACCCTTTCCCGATCGCTCCATGAACCTCTCCGTCAATCGTTACTGACGCCTCGCTGACTCTCTGAATAACCACTTTCATATATGCGGCAAGTATATCAAAAAAGAGACCTGCAGAATCTGTCTTTTCTCTAAAAAACATGAATTTTCAGAAAAAATCACTGCTTTTCTGAAATTTTTTCGAACATTTTTAACATGAACAAAATGATGAGTTCCTGTCACAGCAAAAAACTGGCATCTCCAGACCCATCACAATCCAGTCTCTGCCAGCATCTTGATTCCAGCTTCGTAATTGCCCGCTGTGCTCCTTTCGGGATCTGCCGCACAGCGTCCTGTTCCAGACAGATCTTACCCGGCAAAGGAATCCAGCACTTCTCTTGCAAACTGCCTTGCTTTTTCCAGTTCTGCCTCATCCGGCATTCCTTTATTCATCCACAGGAACTTTCCCTTCAGCAGCAGATGCTTCGGATATACCGTAATATGCTTATGCTCAAGAAGATTCACTGCCAGTTCCGTGCGGTCTCTTCCCGTCGCGCTTGTGCTGAACAGAGCAGCACCGCGGATCTTTCCCGCCGGAAGATTATCCAGATAATCCATGACCGACGCATCCGGCCTTCCGGCATAGACTCCCATCCCGATAAACAAGAGATCCGTATCGCCAAGCTGTGATGGCTCATTGATATCGATTGCCTTCACTCCGCATGCTTGTGCAATTGCTTCAGCGACTTTTCTCGTATTTCCTTTTCTTGACTGATAAATCACATTCACAGATGTCATCCGAACCCTCCTACTTCTGCGCAAACAGATTATTCAGACCGCTGTTCAGGATCGCCAGCAGAATCCCCGCCAGCAATGCCGACCCGAACGAAGCAATATGAGAACCCGAAGACAGTGCAAACGCAGCCTCAAGCACTACCGCATTGATCACCATCGAGAAAAGTCCGAAAGTCAGTATCGTAATCGGAGCCGACAGAATCTTCAATAAAGGCTTCAGCGTCATATTCAGCAGCGTCACCAGCAATGCTGTTGCCAGCAGCGCTCCGCCATCTCCGAACGAGATGCTGTCCATCAGCATATCTATAACCCATAGGGACAGACCATTCACGACCCATCCGCGCAGGAATTTCTTCATGTTCAGTTTACCATGTCCTTTCTCATATACTTCATCTCACGGAAAAGATTCACCGAAAATTCACTTATTCCTTCGGCGGCGTCAGCGCCTGAAAGAAACGAATCATCGGTTTCAGAAGAAGAAGCATCAGAAGAACCCCGATACAGAAGAAATCAAACTTTGAAAGCTTCTTCACGCTGCTTTCCGCACTCGCACTCTCTTCCTGAACTGCCGTGACTTCCTTGTTCATCTCTGCCGTGCCGATTTCGCTGCCATTCAGAGAAAACACCACCTGAGCACTGATCTCATCCGGATTCCCGGAATCCTCATTCTTAACGACGATCTCCGCCGAGAGACCGCTGGCATCCGTATCACGTGAAAGCAGGATGCTGAATCCGGAATCCACTGAAAACGTCACATCATAGACATGCTTCCCATTCTGCTGAACCTCTACCGTCTTCGTGCCGATCTGGTCTGCCGAAACCGTTACGGTCTGGAACTTCGAGAATCCATATTCCAGCAATGCCGAGATATCCGCATACGCACTCGCACTGTCCGCTTCTTCCAGCACCACGGCAATCAGATTCGTTTTGCCTCTTGAAGCAGAGACCACCATGCTGTAGCCCGCACTGTCTGTCCCGGCAATTCTTCCGCCCGTCACTTCTTCGTTATAATTGCTGTCACTGCTCTTCAGAAATCCGCAGTCATTGACAATTGTTCTCGAAGAAGACTGCACATTCGTAGCCGGAATCGTATACGAAGCAGCTCCGAAGATTGCCGAGAACGTATCATTGTCTCTTGCCTTCCTTACTAGTAAGGCAATATCTTCTGCCGTCGATGTCTGCGTTCCATCCGAAGTCCCGAAGACATTCGAGAATACCGTTCCGCTCATTCCGAGATCCGATGCTGTCTGATTCATCAGATTCACAAACGTATCCTGATCCCCGCTCACCCCTTCTGCAATCATGGCAGTCGTATCATTTGCGCTTGTAAGCATCGATGCATATTCCGCGCTCTCTGCCCTCAGTGTCTCGCCGCGATTGATCCAGAGCACGCCGGTATCGTGCGAATACGTATCAAACGCAGTATCCGACATCGTCAGTTCCTGGTCACTCGATAAGTTCGTGACGCCCAGATACACACTCATGATTTTCACGAGACTTCCCGGATCTGCACTCTCAGACGAACTCTTGTCAAACAGTACCGTGCCGCTGTCTTCATCGATCAGAATTGCTTTGGAAGCAGAAACTGACACTGCGCTCTGTTCTTCAGAAGAAGCAGACGGAGAAGGCGAAGCATTCTCTCCCTCCGCACTGACCGGAACCAGAAGCAGAAAGAAACACAGAATGGATAAAGCAATCTTCTTGTACATGGCATTATTCTACAACAAAAGCGGAACGATGCCTTCCTGCGCGAAAAATCGCCGCATGCAATCATCAGAAGCATCCAGGTCCGCAGAAAACGGAGGCAGGCACTGCAACCAGAACGGAGGGATTCCAAAAGGCAGAAAAGTATTTAGCTGATCAGTCATTTTTCGTTAATTCTGTTTTCTCTTGGATTATAATAATCCCATTGATCATGCGGATTTTCAATTATTTATGGCGGGTTCGCATCATTCAGCAGCGAGAGGTATGAAAATGACTGAGAAGAACTGGAAAAAGAAAACTGCAATTGGAGGAATCGCTGCCATGCTCATCGCATCAGGCAATCTTCCACTCCATCTGATTGCGGAAGATACGAATAGCCCTGCACCTGAAACTGGTGAGACCGAACCTTCCTCGGCTTCTGCTGCAGATACCGGGCAACTAGAAGGTTTTCATATCATATACCAGCCAAATGACGCCAGCATGGGTTCCGTTTCAGTTTCAGAAGAAACTGGAACTGTAGACAAAGATACGGGAACGGTTTCCTACGGCGGTTCAGAAGCAAAGCCCAATGATGGATATCAATTTGTCAGCTGGACCGCAGAAAAAAACGGAGCAGATGTTACCGTATCAAAGAATTCCTACTTCGCCCCTTCTCATGTAACGCAGGATATTACGTACACCGCAAACTTCGCTGCAGAAGATAATCAGGAAGAAGAGGTTACTGCGCCTGCCATCATGCTTGCTGCAGCAGATAGCACGGGCATCAATCTTTCTGAAAAAGAGGATGGCAAATCCAGATACATTACCGGTGCCCAGATCAGCTGGCAGAACGGCAGCAGCTGGACTCCTGTTTCTTTCGAAACGCTGATCCCGCTGAATACCCCTTTCCGCATTACTGTAAATTTCTCAGGAATCAGCACAAAAGAACTTAGAGATAACTATAGCGGAATCCTGTACTATGACATTCCCTCTCTTCTGAAAGATCCTTATTTTGCCAGTAACAAGATCATGAATGGCAGCGAAGAAGCAGGAACGATTTCAGCATCCGGAAATCGGATCACGATTCAGGTTAACTCTGATTATCTGGATAAAATCATCAATCAGGATGGCGATAATTCCACCATCCAGAATGCAAGCTTCACCTTTATGGCAACTCCTGACCCCGATCAGGTTCGCCAGAATTATACGCAGACACTAGTCATCGGAGATGTCAGCACAGAACTGCGATTCAATTCTGACTATGATTCCGAGAATGGAACCCTGACCCTTCAGAAGTCTGATCCGAAATAATCCGAAGATGCAAACGGCAATTCTTTCTTGCAGTACACCCTGACCATTGCAACTGGCAATGCCGCAATGCCAGATGTCACCGTCACAGATCACTTTACGCAGAATGAACCTGCTGTAGAAGAATATATCGGAATTACTGACTCCTCTCTGAGTCTTTCTGCTGAAACTCAGCCATCTGAAACCATTTCCGGAGGGGATGGCACAGCAAGCCAGAATCCAGGAACCATCATCCTCTCTTCCCAGAAAACAGATACAAGTCCAGGTTCCTTCACCTGGACGATCGGCGCCATGCGTGCAAATGAAACACGGACACTGACTTATCAGGTCAAGCTGCGCCGCGGGTATGCCGGAGCCGCCGGTGCAAATAATGGGGTCATCAAGAATACAGCCACCCCGGCATCAGGTATTCACCAGAGATCTTCTGTTACCTCTGCCTTCACCCCGAAGGCTGGAGCAACCGTATCCAAGAACACCGGAACCATCACAATCAATACAGATACCGTCACAATTCCTTATACCATCACAGTTACCGCATCCAGCACAAACACCTGGACACTCCGCAATGTCAAGATTTCAGATGACTTCGGAGCATATCGCACGAATCTTACCAAGGATCAGCTCAAGAGCGTTCTTCTGGATAATAATGGCAGCTGGTCTGATTTCAGAATCTACAGCGGAACAGATACGTCAGGAAATGCAGTATCCGCTGCTGAGCGAGCTTCTGAAGACAGCAGTTCTTCTGACCCGTATTATGTCGTCAAGCCGAGCAACGAGAACCTGGGATTCAATCTTTATATCGGCGATCTTCATACCGGAGAAAGCAAAACCATCACATTCAATGTCAAGCTCAGGAAAACCGTTCTTGACTACATTCCAGCCGGTACTTCTTCAAGCAGCTCCATCCAGATTGGAAACCGTGCCGGAGCATATTCTGATGACACCAATAAGACCTATGGAAACCAGACCCTCGGATCCGGGGATACCATTTCAACCGTTTCCACCCAGCAATGGGACAGAAAGGTCCAGGGAAGTGCGATCACGGATGCAATCACTCAGACTGCACCGGACTTCTTCTATTCTTATTCCGATAATGCATGGAGAAAAAGCACCAGCGGAGAGAGTATCACGATTCCTTCACTTGTAAAAGTTAACGCAACCCTGGTATTGCATTAAGTATGTCTGAACAAGAAGTTATAAAGGGCTTGCATTAAGTAGATCTGAAACGGTTCTTCCTTTAACATTTAGATATCAGCCAGATTACTGCCATCTAACGATAGAACTGGAGGAACTGTCTATGGCAGCTTATCGTCGTTTTGATCTGGATAAGCGTATTACGCTTCAGAAGAATCTCTCTGATGGTCTTTCCTTTGCAAAAATAGCTGATGAACTCGGAATGTCTGCTTCTTCTGTTGGCAGAGAAGTAAAGCAGTATCGCACGCTCGTAAACACTTACGGAGTCGGACATACCAACAGATGTATTCATCGCCGGGATTGTTCAATATCCGGAATCTGTCCTGGTCAGTCAGGTATCTGCAGAGACAAGAAATGCAATCATTGCAGAAAACAGAACTGCAATCAGGCATGCAGCAGCTACGAAGAAGAAGTCTGCAGAAAGCTGGATTCACCGCCATATGTATGCAATCAGTGCATAAAGAAGAAGTACTGTCCTCTGAAAAAGTACATGTATTATGCCGATCAAGCGGACAAGAAAGCCAGAGAAATCCGCAAGGAGTCTCGTTCTGGTCTCACATTGACCGAGGACGAGGTGAAGGAGATTGATACTCTTCTATCAGATCGTCTGAAAATGGGGCAGTCAGTCCATCATATCTTTGTCGATGAGCCGGACGTTTTCACCATCAGCGAAAAGCAGGCCTACAATCTGATCAATCAGGGTCTGATCTCCGCAAGACCGATTGATCTTCCCCGTGCCGTGCGCATGAAGCCTCGCAGTAAAAAGGCACAGATCGTCAAAGTTGACAAGAAGTGCCGGATCGGAAGAACCTATGAAGACTATCTGAAATTCATGGAAGAACACCCGGATTTTTCTGTTCTGCAGGGTGACAGCGTAGAAGGAAAAAAGGGAGGAAAATGCATTCTGACACTTACATGGGCGAACTGGGACTTCCAGATTGCCTTTCTCAGAGACCATAACAATTCGGCATCTGTTACATCAATTGTCAATCATCTGTATGAATCTCTTGGTGCGGAACTATTCCAGAAAGTGATGCCAGCTGTATGGCTTCTGGATAATGGATCAGAATTTTCCAATCCGTCAGAAATTGAGAAGTTCGGTGTCTATGTGTTCTACTGCGATCCTGGTGCTCCATACCAGAAGCCTAACTGTGAGAATACGCATTCCGTCTTCCGCAGAATCATTCCGAAGGGACATTCATTCAATGATCTGGACCAGGATTTCTTCGATCTTGCGTTCAGTCATACAAATTCGCTGCGCAGGAAGAAGCTGAATGACCACACTCCCTATGAAATGTTCTCGTTTGCCTATGGCGATGACATTGCGGAAAAGTGTTTCCGCATTCATCAGATCCAGGGAAAGGATGTAATTCTGGACCCTTCCCTTGTCAGAATTTATCGTGACTCCAGAAGAAAGGAAGGCATCGAGTAATGAAATACACCGTAAGCCTTCCTGAGATCACCAAAGTCATAATGACGAATGCTCCGCAGGAATTGCCTGGAGACGAGAAGGAATCTCTTGTTAGCATCTACATCCAGGACTGCACCGCTCATATCGACTTTTACATCATGAGCTGGCACAGAGAGAGCGGCTGCTTTTTCGCTCTTGTAGATCCTCTTCCTGATCCGCAGGTTCTCGATCTCGAATACGTCAGCTTCTCGTTTCTCAGGGATCATGATCTCTTCTACTCCGTTTATCCAAAGAAGAAACGTCCTCGGTACAAGAAGATTTATAACCGCATTCTGCCGATGAAGTATGAGATTCCCTCATAATCATCTTACCGGCACCACCAAGCACTAAGCATTGAAATCATGGCAGGTTCTGGCTGAACATCCGTCATTATTCCCCGTTGCGCTGACCGTGTCTGAATTTTATCGGCGCAGCAGGGCAGGTTTTAATACGCTTAAATTGTAACGTATTTGAACACTTTTCCTATCATTTCAGGCAAAAAATCCATAGAAAAGAGACCGGAATTACTTCAGAACCGGTCTCTCACTATTCCTTGTCACGCGCAGCTTGCGATAACTTCGTAAAACTTGCGCTCAGTTTTTCAATTCACCAGTATCACGATTCCTGCAGGCAGTATCCAATATCAGGTTGCAGTCAATGAAAAAGGTCTGTGGAATGTCTCCTCCGCAACGTTCACTGATGCGCTCAGCAGCAATGGTCTTTACCTGAATTATGCAGGCTATCTGCGGCTGGAATATTTTCCTGATGGGCTTGGAAGTTCCGCTTCTTTTAACAGCGACCAGGAAGCAGTGAATGCACTTTCCCGATTAACGCCATCTAAGACTGCATGGCTCAAGATCGACAGCTTGAACTCCTTCCGTTTTACGCCAGAAAGCATAGGTCTTGATTCTGCCGGTACCGGAGCATATCTTCTGACGTATTACGCAAAGCCTGTAAACACCTCAAGCTACAGCAAGACAACAGCCGGAAACTCCTTCACACTAAGCGGTACGGTGATCGGGCCAGGCGGAACCAGCATGACTCTTTCACCAATCAGCATAAGTACAAGCACTCTGCTCAGCGGATCAAAGAATTTCAGTGTCTCAAAGTCTGCATGGTACGGGAATATTCAGGATACCTCCGGAGGATTCTCAAGAGGTTCTCTGTACTGGATCATCACCGCAGCCGGAACAGAGATTCCTGCCGGGCTTCAGCTGCAGGATGCTCCTGACGGCAACCAGTCAATCTACGGAGACATCGACACCACTCCGCATGTTTAGATTGCAGGAGTCTATCTCAGTTCTGTTGAGAACGCTGATGCGCTGACTTCTGCTTATACACAGATCAGTCAGATTCAGAATAACAATTTATTCACTGAAGTCTCTGATAACAGCTGGACCTGGGGTGTTTCTGGCAATGCTGGCATCTTTACCTTCAATAAAGCAATTGATTTAAACAATCAGCAGCTCTACATCATCGTCCGCACTGAACCGAAAGCCAATGCATTCAGCACAACCCAGGCACGGCCTGCTGAAACCTTCATCAACAGCCTGAGCATGCGCAATAGTTCAAATGAATCTTTCACTTCCGTAAATTCCGCATCGATGAAAATTGCACAAGATGGAACCAACTTCAAAGAAGTAGGAGAATTCGGAAATTACGATGCTGCCAGCAATACCGACAATAAATGGTCAGGTGTAAATCAGATCACGAGCGGAAATGATCCTTCCAGAAAGATTCTGTCATCCTGGACAGCCGCAGACGGAAGTACCAGATCCTTGTCTTCCGGCACCTACATTGACTATCGTCTGGTAGTAAACTATGCAGGCAATGAAGAAGGAACGCTCCGTCTGGAAGATGTAGTTCCGGAAGGTATGGAACCGGTCTATGTGCGCTATTTCTGGACTGCCAAATATTTCTGGGGCACGAAAAAAGATGATCCATCACTCCAGCCTGAGATTGCTCCGATTACCAATCTTGGTGATAACTGGGTAGATATCGGTGTAAAGAATGCCGCTCTGGACGGCAATGCCGGTGCAGCAACTGCAGGAAATCTCCGCAAGAGTGCTTATGGTTATTATGATTCATCAACCAGAACGATCAAAATAGAGGTTTCAAATCTCAGCCGTGACACTGATTCTGAGGATTCAGTTGGCACTCGCGATATTCAGATTCAGATCGTAATGCGCGTCACTGATCCTGAAGTACTGAAAGGCACCGGGAAGACGTTCACTAATATCATGAACGTTTATAGCACTGCAGGAAGCCTGGTTAATTCCAGCAGCACAGAGACGAAAATTGCAGTCACCGATTCCATCACTAAAAACAAATCTGGAAGTGATATTTCCGGCACAACTCTGAGCACCTCCAATCAGCTTCAGACAAGTTTCACAATGACAGTAAACCCGAGAGGAGAAGATCTCCTGGAGAACTCTGATACACTGACTCTTGTAGATAGTTATTCAGAAAATCTGGATATTAACCTCTCTTCTCTGCAGGTAAAAGAATCGGCTGATTCCACGGAAAATGTTTCATTCACTTACCAGATAGATAACAGCGCCCACACCTTGACTCTGGTGATACCAGATAACAAGAAATTAATTATCAGTTATGACGCAACCATAGAGGCGCCTCTCGGAACAACTATCGAAACTATTTCTAATGAAGCATATTGGTACGGATACCGGTCATTGGGAAGCAAGTGGTCTGCAAAAAAAGTAAAGGTTGAAGCAGCTGGGTCTATTGACTTCGGTACCACTCCGATCATCAAAATTACAAAAGTAGACAGTCAGAATGCTCTGAAGACATTGGAAGGGGCACAGTTCTCACTGTATGAGACGACATACTCTGAAACCGATAAGACATTTGAAAGTACAGGTAATGCTGTTGCCACAGAAACAAGCAATGCTGATGGAACTGTAACCTTCGGAGCAAGCAGCAGCTCTTATAAACTGCAGTTCAACAAGATTTACAGCATTGTTGAAACATCTGCTCCGACCGGGTATATCAGAAGCAGTGATCCTGTTTATATTGGCATCTTTCGAACAAAGACAATCAATAACGTAACGGTTTACCCGAAAGATATGAATAATAGTACCGATAGCGCTGATGTCTGGAATACAGGTGTTCTGAACGACTTAGCAAGTATTGCCAACATCTACTATACCGGGACTGAATACGACTATACCTGGCCGAACAGCAGAACTTCCGTTCGCATCAGCAAGAATTTCTACGATGGAACAAGCAATGATCCGGTGACATTTCCGTCTGGAGATTTCAGATTCGGTCTGTACTACGGCGGACAACTGCTGCAGACCCTCACGATCTCCAATGCCAACGGACAGCTGACATACCTCAGAACGGAAAACGGTGTTATAGAAGCAGAAGATCAGCCATTATTCACCGGCCTTAACACGAACGATGTCTACACGATCGCGGAGCTCGATGACAACGGCAATCAGATCGCCAACGCTGCATCAGCGACCATTAACGGAGAAACCTATACCGTTACCTATCCGAATGACAGCATCACCTTCTCCACAACAGACGCATCCGTTCAGACCTTCAGCATTTCAAATCACACCTCTGTTACGATTTCGGGAACCAAGACCTGGAATGATGCGGACAATCAGGATCGAAAGAGACCGGACCATATCACGGTGAAGCTTCTGGCTGATGGCATCGAAGCAGATCGGACTGTAGTTGAAGCAGATGAGAATGGCGAATGGAAGTATTCCTTCACGGATCTTCCGAAATACAGAGATGGCCATGAGATCTCCTATTCCGTCATTGAAGATGCTGTACCGGATTACAGTACTGAGATCACCGGCTATGACATCACGAATTCCTATACTCCTGGAAAGACCAGCGTAACGGTCACGAAAGTCTGGGATGATGGAAACAACCAGGATGGCATCCGCCCGGAAAGCGTACAGGTTCAGCTCTATGCTGATGGAAAGGAATCTGGTGATCCAGTCACTTTGACAAGTCAGATGAACTGGACATACACCTGGACAGATCTGGATCAGATGAAGAGCGGTACTGAGATTGTCTATACTGCAGAAGAAGTCACCAGCATCGATGGCTATACTTCTTCCGTTTCCGGAAATGCTTCCGAAGGATTCACGATTACGAATCATCATACCCCTGCTGAAAAGACTGTAACCACTGCGGATCACAGCAATTCCGGAGGCGATCATCCGATCCCCTCTGCAGAACCAGTTATTGTAGCTGACTCCTCTCCTGATACAGCAGATCATACCGATATCCTGATGCACGGGATTACTGCGATTCTCTCTCTGACAGCTGCTCTGATCACAGTTGCGGTATACAAAAAGTATCAATAATCTCTGCAGATCAGCCTGACTCTCAGGAAGATCCAGACTCGAGCACAAAATAAAACCCGCTTGGCTTTATCTAGCAGGCCAGCGGGCTTTTTGATTTGTGCGATTTCAGTTTACTGCATGAATCTGCTGCTTGGTCACCAGCGGATAAGAGATGACTTCTGATCCATCCAGGTTCTCGTGATGCATGTATACTGCTGAGATCTGGCTGTTATCATAAGTCCGGTAATAATAGATTCCCTGGTCCATATTGCAGCAGGAAGAATAGATGGTGATCTCATACTTTCCTTCTCCCAGATCACAGCATCCTCTCTGCTGTTCGACAGACCCGAGAATATGGAAGAACTGGCTGACCGAAGCATCTTCTGAATCATCCGAGATGGAATTCAGTTTTGTGAAGGCCACCTTCACGAATCTGGATCCGGAAGAAAGATCACCCGGCAGACCGATACCGCCCATGCCGCGGCTGTATTCATTCAGTTCTGCACCGGGACCGAACTTTGCTGGAGAAGCAGCAGCAGAGACATTGCGATAGTCATTGAGACGGAACAGCTGAATATCAAAGGTCGGATTATTGGTCATGACCCCGACGGGATTCGGATAGACATGAATACCGTCTCTGACAGATTCCACAACGATCGATCCGGTCTGATCGGTGATCATCCAGTGCAGCGGCGTGATCGGGAGCTCCTTGCTGAAAGGAACATTGACGAGACGGATCTTTTTCAGAAGAGATTCTGCTTCCTTAAGGTTTCTGCACTGTCCGAGAATCCACGGAATGAATTCAAACGGAGAAATCTCATCTTTCCCATCTTCTTGCGGTTCCGGGAAGTATCCGTTTCCAGGAAAATTCAGACCGGCCATGGAAAGGCCAAACTCATTTGTTGCATCATAATAGAGCGGGAATCCTCCGCAGACAAAAGCCATGCCGATCATTGCATGATGAGAAGTCATGGTTTCCTTTCTGCGGAATGGAATCGGGAAATTTCTCGGGGTGATCGTCACCGATTCCTGATAGGAAAATTCAAGGTCCAGGTTGCGTCCGAAGTAATGATCTTTTGTCTGATACGTTGCGCAGGTACACATATTGAATGCCTCCTTCCTGCTCACTTTCTTCCAGGGTACTCCTGGTGACTCTGCCTTCATCATAATGCAGAAATCAGAAACTTTCTCCTCTTGACAGAAAATAAAAAATAACGGGTCCCGATCAGGAACCCGCAAGCACGTTACTTCTTCTCCGCAATTTTCAATAAACGCATGGAATTCAGCACGCACAGCATTGCTACTCCAGTATCCGCGAAAATTGCCCACCACATATTGGCAATCCCGAGCGCACCGAGAACCAGGGTCAGAATCTTGATGGTAATCGCACCATAGATGTTTTCATTGGCCACCCTCAGAACCCGCTTTGCCCCATCGATTGCCAGAACAATCTTCGAAGGCTGATCATCCATGATGACCACATCCGCAGCTTCAATAGCTGCATCGCTGCCAAGTGCACCCATGGCAATGCCGATATCTGCCGCAGTCAAAACCGGGGCGTCATTGACGCCATCACCGACAAATGCGGTTACATATCCTTTTTTCAGCTCTTCCAGCTTTGTAACTTTCTGATCCGGCAGGCATTCGCCGAAAGCCATATCCGCGCCCAGCTGATCCTGAACCATGCTGGTGACTTCCATCGAATCCCCGGAGACAATTGCAGTCCGGATTCCTGCTTTCTTCAATCCGGCAATTGCTTTCTTCGCATCCGGTTTCAGCTGATCCCTCAGAACAATGCAGCCCTCGTAAGCTCCATCTCTTGCCACATAGACCAGAGAACCAGGCATACTGCATTCAATAAACGGAATGTTTTCTTCCTGCATGAGCCGGGCATTGCCTGCCAGAATCTGCGCACCATCCAGCTTCATGCGCACGCCTCTTCCGGGAATTTCCTGAACTTCCGAAATCCGGCTTTCCTCAATCTTCTTTCCGTAGGATTTCCGGATTCCTTCAGCAATAGGATGATTGGAATAGCACTCTGCATATGCTGCATCTTCCAGGACTTTGTTCTGGTCCTGATCGGTCAGAACTTCTTCTGCAGCAAAGGTCCCGGAGGTCAGAGTTCCGGTCTTGTCCATAACAACCTGTTCGGTCTTTGCCAGAGTCTCAATCAGGTTTGCACCCTTGACCAGAACACCTCTGGAGCTCAATCCGCCAATTCCGGCAAAGAAGCTCAGCGGAATTGAAATCACCAGCGCACACGGACAGGAAATGACCAGGAACGTACATGCCCGATAGATTCCCTCGCTCCAGTTCCCGGTGAAAATACCGACCATGACTGCTACTGCAATTGCAGAGAACACAACAATCGGCGTATAGACTCTTGAGAACTTCGTGATGAAGTTTTCTGCCTTTGCCCGCTTCGTCTGCGAATTCTGAACCAGGTCCAGAATCTTTGCGACCGTGCTTTCTCCGAATTCCTTTGTGACTCTGATCTCCAATAGACCAGTCTCATTCACGGAACCGCTGATCACTTCATCGCCAGGCTCCACATCTCTAGGCTTGGATTCTCCTGTCAGAGATGCAGTATTCAGGCTTGAGCTTCCCTTTGCGATCACCCCATCCAGAGGAATCTTCTCACCCGGCTTCACTCTTACAATCTCACCGATCTCCACTTCTTCCGGACTTACTTGGATAAATGCTCCATTCCTGGATACGACCGCATAATCCGGTCTGATATTCATCAGATCGCCGATCGACTTCTTGGACTTTGCGACAGCCCGATCCTGGAAGTATTCTCCGATCTGGTAGAACAGCATGACCCCTGCCGCCTCAGCATAATCACCAAGGAAGATCGCCGCAGCTGTCGCCACCGCCATCAGAAAATTCTCATCAAACAGCTGGCCGCGACCGATATTCTTCACCGCCTTGATCAGAATCTGGTATCCAAGTACCACATACGATGCCAGGAACAGAACATTTCTGACCGTTCCCTGGAAGAACACACCGATCAGCAGCAGAACAGCACCGATGATGATCTGCTTCAGAACTGTCTCAGAATCATCGTCCTCTTCTGCATCTTCCGCCGGCATGCCTGCCAGCTTCTCAAGACGCGTCACAATCACTTCCGGTTCCATCTCGGCAATGATCTTTCTCATTTCTGCTTCAATTCTCTGATCATCCTTCGGAGCACACTCATACGACGCAGACAAGGTCATGAAATCTACCTGCGCGTGCTCAATCCCCGGAATTTCTGCAATCTTTCTTTCCAGCTTGGCTGCACAGTCGGCACAATCCAGTCCATCCAGCCGGAACTTCGATATCACTTTCTTCCCTGCTGCAATTCGGGTTACCTGTACTTCCGGTTCTTCTTCCGCTATGATCCTGCGTACTTCTTTCTCAATCTCTGCATCTTCTGATGCTTCGCATTCATATACTGCAGACAGATTCAGAAAGCTGACCTGAACATTGGAAATCCCCGGAATCCCTGCAAGTTTCCCCTCAAGCTTTGCAGCACAGTCGGCACAGTCCAGACCTTCCAGATGCAGTTTCACCTGATGTGTATGCCGGACATCCGGAATCACGGAAACCACGACATCAGGTTCTTCTTCCTTAATGACTTCCCTGATCTTCTGTTCTACTTCCTTTTCTTTCTCTGAATCGCAGTCATACGTACAAGTCAGAGTCATGAAATCAACCTGAGCATGATTCACTCCCTCAATCTTCTGAATCTGCCCTTCCAGTTTTGCTGCGCATGCTGCACAGTCAAGCCCCTCCAGTTTCAGCCGATATTCTGACATCGCAATCTCCTTTCATATGAACAATTGTTCATATGTACACGACTAATATAAAATCCCCTGCAATAGAAGTCAATACAGAACCATGGATTTCATAAAAAAACAGGCTTCTGCCTGCTCTCAATGTCCCTGAGATGCGTTCTGTTTCTCAATCAGATCTGCCAGCCCTGACTGGCTGAACTTCTCATCAAATTCTTTCTCTGCCGCATCCAGTTTCTTCAGTATTTCATCCAGACGATCATCTGTCTTCTTTGCCATTTGCGCATCCTCCTCAAGCTACAGCAATTCTAGCAGGAACATTCTGAAAACAAACTCTTGAAATATTGCGATCCGAATGCTTCCGGGTAAAGAATCCATGTATAATCTCTACGGAGAAAATAGCTATGATTCAAACGAACTGGCACACACATACCAAGCGCTGCGGCCACGCAGAGGGAGAAGATGAAGCGTACGTTCAGGCAGCCGTCAAGGCTGGTCTGAAAATTCTCGGATTCAGCGATCACGCTCCCTATCCGATTCCGACTCCTGGTGACTGCATGCCGATCGAGCTTTATGAAGATTACGTTTCCAGCATCACTGCCCTGAAAGAGAAATACGCAGGAACCATCGAGATCCACCTGGGCATGGAAGTAGAATACTATCCTAGCCAATGGGAGACTCTTAAACGCTGGCGCAAGGAGATGGAATACTGCATTCTCGGTCAGCACTGCCTTTCCTTCCATGGCTTCAGCTCCTATGACATCACGGAAGAAAAACAGCTCAATCAGTACTTTGAGTGTCTGGAAGAAGCCTGCCGGCATGGACTCTGCGATTATATCGCCCACCCGGACGTCTGCCTGTGGAGCTATCCGCGCCTGGACGAGAGCGTCCGCACTCTGGCAGAGAAGATCGCAGATCTGTCTCTGCGCTATGATATGCCCCTGGAACTCAACTGCGGCAGCGGCGTACGCGACTATGGCTGGCGCCATTATGAAGACGGTGATCGCTATGCCTACCCGACCAGGACGATGTTTGAAGTATTTGCCGAAAAGAAATGCCCGGTGATCATCGGCATGGACATCCATCAGCCGGATCACTTCCTGACGGATGAATATCTGAACCGTGCCCTGGACATCGTGAAGGGACTGGATCTGAACTACCTGAATGACTTTGATCTCGTCTCAGCCGCAAAGAAGCGGAAGAAGAACTTCTTCTGATTATTCCTGGATCAGCTTCCTCACCGCAAACGATGCTGCGAGAATTCCGGCAGCCGGCGGCACGAAAGCAGTAGAACCTGGAATGGATCTCCGCTTCGAGCCAGCTCTCTGATTCTTCGCATCGCTGGCATCGCCAGCCATCGGCTTCACAGGTTCTTCTAAAGAACAGACTACATCCAGCGACTCAATTCCCCGTTTCCGGCATTCATGCCGCATGATCCGGCTGAGCGGATCGCCGCTCGTCTCAAAGAGATCCATAATTCTGAGCTGAGAGGGATCCAGTCTGTTTCCGCAGCCCATGCTGGAAAGAATCGGGATATTCAGATGCTTGGCTTCTTCGATGATATCCAGTTTTGCAGTCACCGTATCGATGCAGTCGATGATATAATCCCATTCGCTGAATGGGAACAGATCTTTCTTCTCGGGCAGATAGAAGACCGGATACTTATGAACGATGATGGCCGGATCAATATCATGGATCCGCTCTTCCGCAGCATCCGTCTTCTGCTTGCCGACCGTATGCACCGTCGCAAACTGCTGACGGTTCAGGTTCGTCATGCATACCTGATCGTTATCAATCAGATCAAGCGTTCCTACCCCGCTGCGAGCAAGCGCTTCAACCGCACTGCCGCCCACTCCTCCAAGGCCGAATACGGCCACTCTGGAGTGATGAAGCTTTTCAACGGCTTCCCTGCCGATGACGAGTTCTGTTCTTGAGTAAGGATTCAGCATCTTCCGGTTTCCTGCTTTCTATTCATTCTGTATATTTTAAACCAGCAGAATCTCTGCTGAAATAGAGTCATGCATCAGATTAAGATCAAAATTGAAAAAACAGAAGAAGGCATGCGCATCAAGGACCTTCTGAAAGAAACCTATTCCAGAAGAGAACTGACCAGGCTTCACACTTCCCGGTCAATTCTTCTTAACGGCCAGCCAGCCCCATTGACAGCAGCAGTACATTGCGGCGATGTGCTGGAAACCAGAATCGCGCTTCCTGAAATTCTCTATGAAGACGAAGATCTTGTAATTCTCGACAAGCCTGCAGGTTTGTCCTGCCACCCGGAAAAAGAACATCCGGAAGACAATCTCGGAACCATGCTGAAGGAACGATACGGTCCCTCCTTCATCATCCGCACCATCGGCAGACTGGACCGGGAAGTATCGGGCATCATGATCTATGCCAGAAATGCAGAGACCGCCAGGAAGATGGAAACCAGGCACCTGGTGCAGAAGCATTATCTTGCCATCGCTTCCGGAGTATTCCCGAAGCAGGAAGATACGCTCTTCTACACCATGGAAAAGAAGAAAGGAATCCGCGGCAACTCCGTCTCAGAAACCGGAAAACCTTGCATCACCCATTACCAGGTACTTCATCAGTATCCGTCATATGCTCTTCTGCGCATTGAGATTGAAACCGGAAGAACTCATCAGATCCGCTCCGGTCTTGCTGCAGCAGGACATCCTCTGCTTGGCGATAAACTGTATGGCGGCGATCAGTCTCTGCTGAAACGGCCAGCCCTGCATTGTGCAGAAGCAGAATTCCGCCATCCCCGGACAGATGTCTCCATCCATATCAGAAGCCAGCTGCCGGAAGATCTGCAGAATATTCTCCTGCGGCAGAAATGAAAGGAACCACAATTCATGTTATCTTCAGTAATATTAGGC
This sequence comes from Anaerolactibacter massiliensis, assembly GCF_900290205.1. Classification (NCBI taxonomy): domain Bacteria; kingdom Bacillati; phylum Bacillota; class Erysipelotrichia; order Erysipelotrichales; family Erysipelotrichaceae; genus Anaerolactibacter; species Anaerolactibacter massiliensis. The sequence continues at coordinate 2,108,265 of NZ_OLMH01000002.1, forward strand.
AATTTATTCAGCCTCGGTGCGATGTTCACCGATTCCATCAGCAGCAGCCAGAAATCCAGCGAAAAGATGCTGACCTTCCAGTGCTTCAGTCAGTTGTTCTACGGAGCCAGCTCTCTGGTTCTGAAGGGATACAGTGCAGTCGTGCAGAGTTCGCTTGCTCTGGTCCGCAACATTCTCGCAATCAGAAAAATCCATTCCGATATTCTGGAATGGATCATCCTGATTCTTGGAATTGTGCTTGGAATCGCCTTCAACAATCTCGGACTGCTTGGCTATCTGCCAGTCATTGCCAATGGCCTCTATACGTTTTCAATCTTCCGCATCAGCCATAATCAGACTGCACTCAGATGGGCCTTCCTGATCTACCTAATTCTCTATGCAATCTTTGATCTCTTCATTCTGAATTTTGTCGGAGCAGCCGCAACCGCAATCGCAATTGTTTCAACGGCAGTGTCAATCGTAAGAAACCGTTAGTTCAGAACGCAATGTCATTTAAGCCAGTCAGCGGATTCACCGCTCTTTCTGCATGTCCTTCCATCGGCTCCACGACCATCTCCAGAGTGCCGCTGATGACAGCTTTATTCAGATGGCCGCCGATGGCATTTCCATCTGCCCCGGACGCAGCCAGGTGGAGATGCAGATAGACTTCTCCGTCTTTTTCTGTAATCGTTCCGAACAGAGAAGTAATCTCATAAGCTCCTGTATATTCCTTGCTGAAGTATTTCTTCAGCTGCGTATCATACACGCCGAGTACCAGATCATCCGCTGCACCGAGCGCCCGCACTTCTCCAAGTGCGATTTTTTCTGTCCTGCAGAATTCCGTGAGCTTGGCAAGCACCTCATCTCCCGGGTCCATCCGCACCAGATAGCGATTTCCGAATTTTCTGTATTCCATCCAGTTTCTCCTTCCGTTCTTTCCTCTAATATAGCGCAGAATCGATTCCGAAGATCCGGACTTTTCTGCAATGGACTCAGAAGATCAGGCAGAGGCACAGCGTCACAATCGCAAGACCGCCCTGCATCAGAATGATCTTCGGATTGCTGGTAACACTTCCATAAAGTGCCACTGCAATGATATAGCACATCAGGATGATCACTGCAGTTCTGCTGGCAAATACCCATACTGCAAGCAGAATCAGCACAGCCAGAAGACCATTGTAGATTCCCTGGTTCCGGAACAGCGTATTGACTGACTTCCGCTTCAGTTCCTCAATCTCCATTCCGAATACCTGCGAAGTTTTTTCTGACGCTGTGGCAAACGTCTCCAGATACATGATATACAGAAATTCCAGGGCAACCAGAGTTGCAGATAGCTTGATCAATGATGACATATTCTTTCCCTCTCTTATCAGATATCAGAACCAGGAACCACCTGTTCCGGTTCTCCGGAATGATTCTACCGCAGATTCTGAAGAATCCGATTTCTGATACTCTCTATCGTGATTGCAGTCCAAAGGAGAATATCTTATTCTGTACAAAGGGAGGAAGGGATATGAAAAGATACCTTTCAGGATTGAGTGCATTGCTTGCTTTCTCACTGCTTGCCGGATGTTCCGGCTCTTCTTCCGCATCTGCTGCTTCGGATGAGCCTTCTGAACCGTCCGCTTCCGAACCTGCCGCATCAGAAACCGCATCTGCACAGCCTTCTGAGTCTGCAGAAGCAGCTCAGGAACATGAACCCATCAATGAAGAAACGGATGCCTACAAGGAAACCTATGTCGAAATCCCAGTAGATGACTATCAGATGCCAGCAATCACCTGCATTCCGAAAGGAGAAGTCAATGGTGCGGTAGTCATGATGCACGGAACCGGATCTACTAAGAATGAAGCCGGCAACGGATATTTCATGGCCGCCCCGGTTCTGGCAGAGAAATACGGGATTGCGACGATCCGGATTGATTTCCCTGGTTATGGTGATTCCAAAGCAGATCCGACCCTGTATGACTTCGATGAAGCAGTCAAGGACGCAGTTGCCGCAAAGAACTATCTGATCGAGCAGGTCGGCAGCGATGTGAAAGCCGGTGTCATGGGCTGGTCACAGGGCGGAACGGACGCAATGCTCGCAGCCGGAGAAACCACGGAATTTGATTCTGTCGTTCTCTGGGCAGGCGCACCGGATCTCAGCGATATGCTGTCAGATGAAGATTACGAGACCGCAGAAAAACAGGGATACTTCATGATGCAGTTTGATTTCCGCGATCCGGTTGCAGTTTCGAAACAGTGGTGTGAAGACGTGAGAAACACAGATGTCATGAAGGTGTTCTCTGCCTATACCGGACCGGTGCTTGCCATTGCCGGCGAAGACGATACGACCGTAGATCCTGCCTGGGCAAAGAAGATCGCTGATCAGAGCACCAATCCGGAATCGGAAGTCTACTACATTCCGGGAATGGATCATACCTTCAACGTATTCTCAGAAGAAGATTTCCACAGTCTGTATGACGCTGCAAACAAGACTGGTGAATTCTTCAAGAAGACACTCGGAAACTGAATAAACCGTTAGAAGCTGATCGTTCAGGCGCCGTCTGTGAAGACAGCGCCTTTTTAGCTGCTCAGCTTTCTTCAGGAGCAGAAATGCATGCTTTGCCGGGTTCTTCTGAAGGAAAACATCCCCGCAGGTCATCAGACTTGCGGGGATGCATGTGCTTATTCGAGCTCGAATGCGCCAGTATAGAGCTGGTAGTATTCTCCCTTTTCGGCAAGGAGTTCTTCATGGGTTCCTCGCTCAATGATATGTCCATGATCAAGCACGATGATCACGTTGGAATTTTTGACGGTGGAAAGGCGATGCGCAATGACGAATACGGTTCTGCCCTTCATCAGAGCATCCATGCCCTTCTGAACAATCTGCTCGGTACGAGTATCAATCGAAGAAGTGGCTTCATCCATGATCATGACTGGCGGATCTGCAACTGCTGCCCTGGCAATGGCAAGCAGCTGGCACTGACCCTGGGAAAGACTGGAACCATCTCCGCTGATCATCGTCTGATAGCCCTGCGGAAGCGTGCGGATAAATCCATCTGCACCAGCAAGCTTCGCGGCAGCGATGCATTCGCCATCGGTCGCTTCCAGTCTGCCATAGCGGATATTCTCCATCACCGTTCCGGTGAACAGGACCGTATCCTGGAGCACGATGCCGAGAGACTTTCTCAGGGAAGACTTCTTGATCTTGTTGATGTTGATGCCATCATACCGGATCTTGCCATCTTCGATGTCATAGAAGCGATTGATCAGGTTCGTGATCGTTGTCTTGCCGGCACCGGTAGCACCGACAAACGCAATCTTCTGACCAGGCTTGCCATACAGCGTGATGTTATGCAGGATGATCTTATCCGGGTTGTATGCAAACGTCACATCATAGAAACGGACATCACCCTTCAAAGGCGTATAGGTGACAGTTCCATCTGCCTGATGCGGATGTTTCCAGGCCCAGAGACCGGTATTCTCATCTGTTTCTTCAAGAACCCCATTCTTCTCTGTCGCATTGACGAGCGTGACATAGCCTTCATCAGTCTCCGGCTGTTCATCCATGAGCTGGAAGATGCGCTCTGCACCAGCCAGGCCCATGACCACCGAGTTGATCTGCGGAGAGATCTGCTGGATATTGCCAGCAAACTGACGGCTCATGCCGAGGAACGGAACGATGACCGCAATCGAGAACGGCAGACCCGAGAATGAGAGATTCGGAATATTGTATTCCAGGAACATTCCGCCGAATACTGCAACCAGCACATAGATGATGTAGCTGACATTATTCAGAACCGGCATCAGCGTATTGGAATACTTGTTTGCCTGATAGGATGCTTCAAAGAGTGCCTCATTCTGACGATCGAAGTCTGCTTCAGAATCCTTTTCATGGTTGAAGACCTTGATGACCTTCTCACCATTGATCATTTCTTCAATGACACCTTCTGTCGCACCGACTGCCTTCTGCTGCGCCATGAAGTAGCGCGCCGACTTGCCGCCGACTTTTCTCGTGATCTGAATGGAAACGAGAGATCCGAGAATGATGACCAGACCCATCCAGACACTGTAATACATCATGATGCACAGAATCGTGGTCAGCGTGATAGCCGAGATGAGCAGCTGCGGGAAGGACTGGGAAATCATCTGTCTCAGCGCTTCGACATCGTTCGTATAATACGACATCACATCACCGCGCTTGTTCGTATCAAAGTAGCGGATCGGAAGACTCTCCATATGAGAGAAGAGTTCTCCGCGGATCTTAGCAAGCGATCCCTGCGTGAATACTGCCATCATCTGGTTGTAGACGAAGCTTGCAAGCAGGGAACATGCATACAGGATTGCCAGGATCGTGACATAATGCATGATCTGCGGGCGCGCATCTGCCCAGGTCATTCCTGTTTCCCAGCTTTCCTGGATCACAGCGACGACATTCTGCTGGAAGATCGAAGGCAGTGCCGAGATCACAGCATTGACCACAATCAGAATGATGATCATCGGCATCAGCTTCGGATTGTACTTATAGAGAAGCTTGATCAGGCGCTTGACGGAAGCCCCTGCATTCTTCAGCTTTTTCTGTCTCATGCTAATGCCTCCTTTCCAGCCGGAACTTCTTCTGCAATGGATTCGGTTCCCTGCTTATTCTGGGAAAGATAGACTTCACGGTAGATCTCATTCGTGCGGAGCAGTTCTTCGCTCGTGCCGATGGCATTGATCTTTCCGCCGTCCATGACGACAATCCGATCAGCATCTTCCACAGAAGAAGTACGCTGAGCAATGATGATCTTCGTGGTTTCCGGAATATAGTCGCGCATTGCCTTGCGGATCAGTGCATCAGTCTTCGTATCCACTGCACTCGTGCTGTCATCCATGATCAGGATCTTCGGCTTCTTCAGAAGCGCTCTTGCAATGCAGAGACGCTGCTTCTGTCCGCCGGATACGTTGGTGCCGCCCTGTTCAATCCAGGTATTGTATCCATCCGGCATCTGATCGATGAATTCATCAGCACAGGCAAGATGGCACACCTCACGCACTTCTTCATCGGTGGCTTCCTTATTTCCCCAGCGGATATTGTCCGCAATCGTTCCGGAGAACAGCACGTTCTTCTGCAGAACCATGGCAACACTGTCACGCAGTGTCACAAGATCATAATCGCGCACATCTTCCTTGCCAACCCTTACGGTTCCTTCTGTCGCATCATAGAGACGCGGAATCAGCTGAACGAGCGAAGACTTCGAAGAACCAGTACCGCCGATGATGCCGATGACTTCACCAGACTTGATATGCAGATCAATGCCATCCAGAACCGGGCGATCTGCACCAGCCGAATACTTGAAACGGACATTGTCGAAATCGATGGAACCATCCTTGACTTCCTTCAGACCATTTTTCGGAGAAGTCAGCGTGCTCTGTTCCTGCAGCACTTCGCAGACACGCTGTGCAGACTCTTCAGAGAACGTAATCATGACGAAGATCATCGACAGCATCATCAGCGAAACAAGAATCTGGAAGCTGTAGGTCAGCAGTGTCGAGAACTGTCCGATATCCAGAGCAGTACCATTGGTCGTGATAATCACTTCAGAACCTTTTGAGAGTACAAACAGCATGACCCCATAGATGCATGCCTGCATCAGCGGATTGTTCAGTGCAAGAATCCGTTCTGCCTTCGTGAAGGTTGTTCTGATATCCTCAGAAGCCGCATTGAACTTTTCCTTTTCATAGTCTTCCCGGACAAACGACTTCACGACCCGGATTCCCTTGATATTCTCTTCTACCGAATTGTTGAGCTTGTCATACTTCGGGAAGCCCTTCTTGAAGATCGGCATGACAATCTTGTTGATTGCATACAGGCCGATGCCGAGAATCGGAATAACGACCAGGAATATCATTGCCATGGAACCTCCCATGATATATGCCATCGCAAAGGAGAAGATGATATTCAGCGGAGCCCGGAATGCGGTCCGGATGATCATCATCCAGGCCTGTTGGATATTCTGGATATCCGTCGTCAGACGCGTCACCAGCGAAGCAGACGAGAACTTGTCAATGTTCCCGAATGAGAAATCCTGGATCTTGTAAAACACGTCATGACGGAGATTCTTCGCAAACCCGCACGAAGACTGAGAACAATAGACACCTGCCAGATACCCGAACAGCAGAGACGCAAACGACATGGCCAGCAGGATCCATGCATAATGCAGAATCCGGTCCATCCCGCATCCGGCTTTCACGTCATTGACAAGCAGTGAAATCACATACGGAATCAAGGCTTCGAAGACGACTTCACCGATGACCATGATCGGAGTCAGATACGTCGCTCTCCTGTACTCGCGCAGGGATTTCATCATGAGTTTCCATGACTTCATAAAATTGCTCCTTCCTATATTAAAAAGAATGCGCTACGCATTTTAACATATCTTTCCGCATTCTAAATAGGCTATTTGCTTTGTTCAGAAATTCACTTCAAGCATGGATGATGAGAGCGTTTTCTTCCTCTGAGGCGAAAATCATGACCACCCGTGAAACGGGTGGTTTGTTCTAAGGCTATAAGCCTATTGTGCTAGCCAGCGTCTCAAGACGCTGGCTTCTCCATATTTCAATATGTCTAAGCCACTATGCACTTTTAACTATTGCCGCCCATTAATGGGCTGTTCCTGAATTTTGCTTCTTCTTGTTGTCGTTTGGTTTCCGATATGCTTTATCCTCGTGGAAAGGATCTTCATATTCCTTCACACTCAGTTTGTCTTGAGCTATATCGTCTTTCTCCTGGTCCTGTATATACTTCCGCACTGTTGCCTCATTCAGCCCAACTGTGCTCACGTAATATCCGTCTGCCCAGAAATGTCGATTACCGAATTTGTATTTCAGGTTTGCATGGTACTCAAAGATCATCATTGCCGATTTCCCCTTCAGATACCCCATGAAACTCGATACGCTCATCTTCGGCGGAATTGCTACCAGCATATGAACATGATCTGACATCATATGCCCTTCAAGCAATTTCACCCCTTTGTATGCACACAATGTTTTCAGATAACCGGCGATGTCACTTCTCAATTGATTGTAGATTACTTTCCGTCTATACTTCGGTATGAATACAATGTGGTAAACACAATACCATTTTGTATGCGCCAAGCTGTAACTCTTATTGGCCGTAAACAGCACCTTGCCTTTCTAACTTTAGTGACTTAGACAACCACTATTTTAGCTAAGGCAGGGTGCTCTTTACTATAAGAGCACCCAATCATCCACCTGCCAAGCAGGTGGTTCTCCGGTTCGCACAATCTTTACACCCATAGCTAGTCAACTGTTTATCTTTGTGCTCACCAGTCCACTAGGACGAAAAGGAAGCCTGCATCTGCAAGCTTCCCCGATGTCAGATTCTGCTGATCTTCACTTCATTGTAAGCAGCCATGATCGACTGATAATCCGGAATATCTTCGGTCTGCACCGAAGCAGTTCCCGCCGCCATGGACATCTTCAATGCTTCTTCGGCATTCATGGACGACTGATATGTTCCTATAAACGCAGCCAGTGCCGCATCTCCGGCACCATTCGTACTGATGACCGGAACCTCCGGAGACTTCAGCACGAACCTTCCAAGCTTCCCGTCAAAGTATCCGCCCTGGGCTCCCATCGTCAGAAGCACATTCTCCGTTCCTTTCTGCAGGACTTTCTCAACCGCTGCTGCGCAGTTCTGCATGGTGACTTCTTCTTTCAGAAGTTCGCTGAGCTCTTCCAGATTCGGCTTGATCAGGAATGGACTGCAGTAGACCAGATCTTCCAGCCGGCAGTCAGCCGTATCCATGATCAGCTTCGCCCCGGCCTCATTGACCCGGTCGGCAATCTCATACAGGAACGTGATATCAATGCCATTGGCAGCCCGGCCGCAGATCATTACATAGTCTTCTTTCTTCAGATGATCCAGATGCGACAGCAGATCCTGCTGAGCTTCTTCCGGAATTGCCGGTCCTTTTGTATTCAGCACATATTCCGGTCCGTCCTTGACTTTGACATTGATGCGGTTCGGTTCGCTGATCTTCGTGCTCTGGTTATCAATGAAAGAATAGAAACCGATCTGTTCTTCGATATAGCTCCCGGTAAACCCGCCGAGAAACGAAAGCACCGTGCTGTGAATGCCGAGATTGCTCAGCAGCATCGATCCGTTGATGCCTTTTCCGCCCGCATGGAGATATGCATGGTCTGCAAGATTGACTCCCTTCGAATGCAGCGGATCAGAAAACTCCATCTGATAATCCACTGCCGGATTCAGCGTGATGGTATAGATCATATGCAGGATTCCTCCTCGTCAATCTCAAGATAGCACATTCTGAAAACAGTAGAACCGACAGATCCGAAGATCTGACTGCAGTTCAGACCAAAGTCTGATTTCTGTCCTGAATCTGAACAAAAGATGATCTGAAAAGCATTTGGTAGTCATGACCTTTGAGATTACATTGTAAGTGGAAAAGGAGAGGGTTTATGAGACTCAAGAAAGCTAGTATCACTCAGAGAATGTATGACATCTGTGCATTCGCAGTTGTACGTGCTGATGTCAAGCGCACCCTTGAAATTGCAGACGGCCTGGTGAAGGGCGGACTTCCTTGCATGGAAATCAGCTTCACCAACAATGACGCTGCAGACTGCATCAAAGCAGTCAAGGAAAAGTACGGAGATCAGATCATTGCCGGTGCCGGCACCGTGCTCGATCCGGAAACAGCCCGCATCGCCATCCTGGCTGGTGCAGACTTCATCATCTCCTGCAATGCAGATGAAGAAGTCGCACGGATGTGCAATCGCTACCAGATTCCTTACGGACCTGGCTGCACAACCGTCACGGAAGCAATCAATGGCCTGACCTGGGGTGCTGCCTTCATCAAGGCATTCCCGATTTCAAACTTCTACGGCCCGAAGCTCGTGAAGATCTTCAAGACTCCTACGCCGTTCATGCCGATCATGGCATCCGGCGGAATCAGCCTGGACAACATCAATGAGTGGCTGGAGAGCGGTGTTGATTTCATGGGCATGGGAAGTCTGCTGACCAAGGGATCTTCTGATGACATCGCTGCAAATGCCGCAAAGGTCCGCAAGGCAATTGAGGACTACCGCGCTTCTCATCAGGACTGAGTGTAATTTTTGTCCTGAGCTTGAGAAAATTGAAACAAATGCTGAACAGAGTTTAATTTTTGTTCTAAGCGTTTACAAAAAATGAACTCAAAAAGAATTGTCTGACCTGCAATCTGAAACTATAGTTTGGATATAGCAGCGAGCAGACATAGACAGGAGAAAATATGTTAAAAGACCTTCTGGATGAACGCCTGATCCAGCTTCATGTCCATGCGGACGGCTGGGAAGACGCAATTCGCAAAGCTGCAGCTCCCTTAGTGGAAACGGGGAAAGTGAAAGAAAGCTACGTTGATGACATTGTCAAAGGGGTCCATGAATACGGACCATACATCGTCATCACCAAGCACGTAGCTCTTCCGCATGCCCGTCCCGAGAGCGGTGCCCTGGAATGCGCAATCGGCATCACCACGCTCGACACGCCGGTCGAATTCGGCAACAAGGACAATGATCCGGTCAGCTATCTGTTCTGTCTGAGTGCAACAGATAACAACAAGCACCTGCAGGCGCTTGCGGACCTGTCCGAATTGCTGGAAGATGAAGCATTCTACAAGATGCTTGACACGGCGAAGAACAGTCATGAAGTGTATGACTATCTCACAAAAGGAAAGGAGGAAGCTTGAATGGCAAAGGTTTATCACGCATTAGTCTGCTGCAGAGCCGGAATGGGATCCAGTACTCTGCTGAAGATCAAAGCAGACCAGGTAATCTCTGAGAACCATTACCCAATCGAAACCGAGCATGGCAATCTGGATTCTCTGACCTACTTCAAGGGCGACCTGGTCATCACGATGTCTGATCTCACAGAAGACCTCGCGAAAGATCATCCGGAGCTCTACTGTGTAGGGATCACGAACATCGTATCCAAGCCGGAGATGAAGGAAAAGCTCGAAGCATTCCTGAAATCAAAGGGCGCACTGTAATTCACAGCTTCATTCATTAATCTCATAAAAAGAGAGGGGAAAATCAAATCATGTTAAATGCATTAGTTGCTCAGGTAAGAGATACAGCTCTTATCATGGGAATCATTGCACTCATCGGTCTTCTGCTTCAGAAGAAGAGTGCGAAAGACACCATCAACGGCGTTGTCAAGACCGTCGTAGGATTCATGATCTTCAACATCGGATCCGGCGCAATGAGCGGAGTTGTCAATACCTTCATGTCTCTGTTCCAGGCTGGCTTCGGAATCACCGGTGTCACTACACAGGTTGAAATCGCAACTGCTCTGGCTCTCGATACTTATGGTACTGAAGTTGCTCTCTGCATGGTTGTCGGTTTCGCAGCAAACCTCGTATTTGCAAAGTTCACGAAGTTCAAGGCAATCTTCCTCACAGGCCAGCACTTCCTGTACTTCGCTTGCGTCATCGCACTCGTCTTCATCGCTAATGGTGCTCCGGCAGCAGTTACCATTCTGGTCGGCGGCATCATCCTCGGCTTCTGCGGCGCAGCTCTTCCTACCATTGCTCAGCCATTCATGAACAAACTCACAGGTTCTGATGACATCGCAATGGGCCACTTCAACCTGATCGGCTACACGCTGGCTGGCTACATCGGCAAGCTCGTAGGCGGCAAGAACGGCGAGCACAAGGGCAAGGATGTTTCTGAACTTGATCTCCCGGGCTGGCTCGGTCTGTTCCGTGACTTCGTCTTCTCCGTTGCACTGTTCATGGTCGTTCTGTTCTATGTTGCTGTCATTGCCTGCGCTGTCAAGGGCGGCGATGCATTCGAACTTGTTCAGACTTCTTCCGGAAACGACATCTGGTTCATCTGGCCGCTGATTGAAGGCCTCCAGTTCGCTGCTGGCATGAGCGTCCTGATCTATGGTGTCCGTCAGTTCATCGCAGAGATCACTGCAGCATTCGTTGGAATTTCCGAAAAGTGGATCCCGAACTCCAAGCCTGCAGTTGACTGCCCGGCAGTATTCCCGTTCGCTCCGAATGCAGTTCTGCTCGGATTCGTCGGTGCTGTTGCCGGCGGCCTGATCGCTACTGGTATCATGGTTGCTACACATTCTGAGACCATTATGATCCCGGCTGCTGGTATCTGCTTCTTCTCCGGTGGTACCGGCGGTGTCTTCGGAAGCATCTATGGCGGCGTCAAGGGCGCACTGCTCGGCGGACTCCTGCTCGGATTCTGCACGACAATGCTGCCGCTGATTCTCTATCCTGCATTTGCAGCACTGGGAATCGCCGGAGCTTCCTTCCCGAACGTCGACTACAACGTCGTGGGCTGCGTTCTGAACTTCATCCTCGGACTGTTCCACTAATCCGGTGATAATTCCATGAGGGCTTGGGGCATTCGTCCAAGCCCTCATTTTTCTTCCGAATCTTTAGAAAGGATATGATCCATCACTTATGGCAAATGAAAAGGCACAGGTTCAGGAATTCCTGAACATCGTCAACGAGCAGATCAAGGCATTTGAAGACACGATCGATATCAAAGCCCTGACTGACGCAAAGAATCTGATTCTCGACGCAGAATCCAGAAACAACCGCGTCCATGTCACCGGCATCGGCAAGCCGGGGCATCTCAGCGGCTACATCGCTTCCCTTCTGAGTTCCACCGGAACTCCGGCATATGAACTCCACGGCACTGAAGCCGTGCACGGATCCTCCGGCCAGGTGGTCCCGGGAGATGTGGTTATCGCCATCTCGAATTCCGGCGAAACCGGAGAGCTCAAGGCAACCGTCACTGCCCTCAAGAAGAACGGCGCTAAGATCATCAGCGTGACCGGCAATCCGGAAAGCTGGCTGGCAAAGCAGGGAGACGTCTGCCTCACGGCTGGCGTCAAGCAGGAAGGCGATTCCATGAACAAGCCTCCGCGTGCTTCCATTCTGGCGGAAGCACTGATGCTGCAGAGTCTCAGCATCCTGCTGCAGAACGAGAAGAAGCTCACCCCGGATCAGTATGTGAAGTGGCATCCGGGAGGATCACTCGGCAAGAGCATCCTGGATGCACAGAAAGAAGGAAAGTAACCCCATGGCAATGTTTGAAGGCGTAGTAACCCCGATCGTCACACCATTCCACCGCGATGCAGAGCAGTCCATCAACTATGAAGCGATGGAAAAGCTCGTCAATCATCTGATTGAGCATGGCGTAGACGGAATCTTCCCGCTTGGCTCCAATGGGGAATTCCATGTATGCGAGCATGAAGAGAAGGTAGAATTCGTCAAGGCGGTCGTCAAAGTCGTCAATCACAGAGTACCGGTCTATGCCGGTGCTGGTGCATGCTCCACCAAGGAAACCATCGCTCTTGCAAAGGACATGGAAGCAGCTGGTGCAGACGTGCTGTCTGTCATCACCCCGTATTTCATCAAGCCGACCGATGACGAGCTGTTCGATCACTACAAGGCTGTCGCAGAATCCGTGAAGATTCCGGTCATGCTGTACAACATCCCGAAGTCCACCGGCTGCAATATTCCTGCTTCCGTCGTTTCCCGCCTTGCAAAGGAATGCCCGAACATTCTCGGCATCAAGGATTCCTCCGGAGATATGGAGAATCTGCAGGGCTATCTCGATGCCGCCAAAGGCACAAAGATGAAGGTCCTGGTCGGATCTGATTCCAAGATCTCCAAGGCATATGCACTTGGGGCATCCGGATGCGTAGCAGGAACCTCCAATGTCATCGTCGATACGATCGTGAATCTCTGGAAAGATCTGAAAGCAGGCAATACAGCAGAAGCAGAACAGCTGCAGAAAGACATCGATGTGCTGCGTGCCATTCTGAAGCTCGGCACGGTTCCGTCCATGATGAAGCGTTCTGTCGAACTGGCAGGCATCGCAGAAGTCGGACCGGCAAGAAGACCGGTACATGACTCCACCCCGGATCAGGATGCACAGATTATGGAGATGCTCCGCTTCTATAAACTTGCCTGAATACTTTTAGTCAGTTTTGCGAAAACAGGAATCATAGATTCCTGTTTTTATGTCCTATAATAGTACTAATACGGAGGCTTCCCTTATGAGTGAATCTGAAATCCGGATTGAAAGCGACCGGACGCGCAATGCTTTGCTCGGTCTGCTCTGGTTTGCAATTTTCTTCCTTTCCTGGTACCTGGCTGCACAGTTCTATTTTGCCGGCAATGCCTTAATCAGCTTTCTGTTTCTGACCCTGCTGGTCATCTCAGTGAAATATACGTATACCTACTTCCATCAGGCCATCGTAAAGACCCCGATCGTGATTTTCACGCCCGAAGGTCTGAAGATTCCCCGCACCTTTCATAAACCGCTCGTATGGGATTACCCTGGCATCAGCGATATCACGGTGCTCGAGAAGAACGATCATACGATGCAGATGCTGATCACCGGAAAAGAAGTCACTCACCCGTCCGGCCATCAGTATTTCGGGCTGAACTACCCGTTTTCAAAAGCAATGACGAAAGAAACGAGAAATCGGCTGGAAGAAGCTGCGAAGCGTTATAAGCTCAGGCTCTCTTTCAGGAAAGCAGAATAGCTCTATGGACAGCGATACCTTCACCACGATCCGTTCCCTTCTGAGAACGCCAGGCATCACAGTTCATGATCTGGAGAGCTCGGGCCTGACCAAGCGGCAGATCAAATACCGGATTTCCAAGATCAATGCCATTCTGAAACCCATGAACATACCGACGATCTCGATCCGGCAGGAGAATGAGCTGATCATCCACGATGACACCAGAGAAGTCCTCAGGAAGATCATGAAAGAAGCCAAGTCCATGGAGCGCTTCTCGTTCAACAAAGAAGAGCGGTATGCGTACATGTTCCTGCTGCTGTTTCTGAACCTGGAATATGTTTCCCTGAATGACTTCATGGACCGCCTCAGGACTTCGAAGTCTACAACCTTGATGGATCTCAAGACCATGAGCTCTGATCTGAGCAAGAATGACATCACTCTTGAATACAACCGGACCAGAGGCTACTACCTCGGCGGGACCGAGATGAACATCCGCCGCTTCATGATGCGGACAATCATCTACTACCGCTACGCCAGCGTGTTCGATACGCTCATCGATGACTATCACCTGGATCTGTATGAATACTCCAACCTTGTGATCCAGGAACTGGCAGAACGACATCACATCCAGTTCGTCGAAGACCGTCTCTTTGAATTCATCTATATCTTCACGTTCCTGAAAGCCCGGATCTCCAATGGTGCAAGTGCCGCCAGCGAGATTGAGAACATGCCGAATATCGACATGATGCATTCCACGAAGGAATACGCCTTCACACAGGAACTGCTTGAGAATTACAAGAACACCGATCAGATCAAGCCCGCAGACATCAAGTATATTTCTTCGTGGGTTCTCGGAATCTCTTATGGTGATCTCAGCGAGCAGACTCAGGATAAAGCCTATATCTCGAGTCTCGTGGCCAAGATCATGAACCGCTTCGAACTGCTGAGCGGAGCGCATTACAGCAATCAGGAAGAAATATTCACCCAGCTGTATTCTCATTTCCGGCCTGCTTATTACCGTCTGCTGTTCCGGCTGCCGATCTACAACCCGCTGACCGAAAAGGTCCGCGAAGAATACCAGGATCTCTATGAACTCGTCTTTGAGACGATGAAGCCATACGAAAGCCTGTTCGGCGGGGAGATTCCGGCCGACGAGATTGCCTATCTCACGATGCACTTCGCAGCCATCTATGCCGGCAAGAAGGCAACCGGCATCGTGCAGAAAAACGCCCTGGTCATCTGCTCCAACGGCGTCGGCAGCTCTGCCATCCTGTATAACGAGCTGCGGAACATGTTCCCGGACATGAACTTCCTGCCCCCGATTGAAAGCCGGCAGTTCCGGGATGTCGATGTTCCGGTAGATATCATCTTCGCGACTCGCTATGCTGAACTGGACGATACGGATATTCCGATTGTCCGGGTCAACCCGGTCATGTCTGCAGAAGAACAGTATCAGACGATCCACAACGTCCATCTGCAGCTGAATATGCCGGAACCAGGCAGACCGAGCGTTGAGAACGTGATGAACATCATCCGTCAGCACGCCGACATCCGCAATGAAGAGAAGCTCACTGCAGAACTTTCTGCCTATTTCACCCAGGTTGAAGAAAACCCGAAACGTACAGTTGTCCCGCCTGAATCCCTGCATCTCGAAGACATTGTGCGGACAGATCTGATCCGCCTGCACGAATCTGCTTCAGACTGGGAAGAAGCGATCCGCCATGCTTATCAGCCTCTGCTTGAGGATCATTTCATCACAGAGAACTACATTGAAGCTACGGTCGCTGCGCTGAAGAAAAACCGTGCCTATATCGTCATCGCTCCGCACGTCGCCCTGTCGCACTCCAAGCCGGAAGACGGAGCCCTGTCCATCTCAATGGGCATCTATGCGATGGACTTCGGCATCGACTTCGGAAACCCGGAGAATGATCCGGTTCGCTATATCTTCTCGCTCAGCGCAACCGACAACTCCTCGCATCTGGTATGCATGTCCGAGCTGCTCGGCATGCTCAATACGCCAGCCTTCTTCCATCTGCTCGATACCACCCATGATCCAGAAGAGGTCCTGGACTTTATCAAGGCAAACCGGAAGTCCTCCTCAGAGCCGAACTGAGTCTGCATGTTTCATGCATGCAGATTTTCTTTGATTTTTCATCTTTTTCTGTCTGCATGTATGATTTTTCGATTATAATGCAGAAAAAGAGGGTGATCATAATGAGTTCCGGACCCACTGCTGTGGTGCGCATCAAAGCCGCATACCGCGATATGGGCGCGAAAGACAAGGAAATAGCCAATTATGTGCTGAGCAACCTGCAGGAGGTTTCCCGCTCGAGCATCAGCGATCTTTCGTCACACCTGGATATGGCTGATTCCACCATCTTCCAGTTCACGAAACGGCTCGGATACGAAGGCTTCCGGGACTTCAAGATTGCCTTGCTCACGGAAGAGAACGACCCTCAGGAAAAAGTATCCGGGAAGATCCTCGAAGGAGACAGCGAGGAGACGATCATCCATAAAGTCTTCCAGGCAAACATCCATGCCCTCGAAGAAGCAGATGCTTAGGCAGATCCCCATCAGTACCATACCGCCCTGGCGATTATTACCAGCTCCGATTCCACAACTTTCTTCGGTCTCGGCCAATCCAATGCCGTAGCATTGGATGCCTACCAGAAATTCCTGCGCACCGGCATCCGCTGCAATTACTGCACGGACTTCCACATGCAGCTGATGAATGCTGCGCTGCTCAGCGAGAACGACTGTGCCGTCGTGATCTCCCATACCGGCAGATCCAGGGAAGTGATTGAACTAGCGGAGACCATTCATGAACATAAGGCAAAGATGATCCTGGTTACCGCTTATTCCATGAGCCCGCTTGCCAGAATGGCAGATGCCATCCTGATCACGCCGGCGGCCGAAGATCAGCACCGGACCGAAGCTCATGCGACCAGAATCTCCGAACTGGCAGTTCTTGATGCTCTGTTCGTTCTTGTGCAGAGATCTGATGAGAAAGACTCTGAGAAGAACTGGAATCGGATCCGGGAAATCATGGATAAAACAAAAGAACGTGTCAGCTGAGACACGTTCTTTCATACCCGATCACAGATTCTCTTTGATTTCCTTGTATACTCCCTCGGCATCCAGGCCGTACTTCTTCATCAGTCCTGCTGCCGGTCCGCTTTCTGCATACCGGTCTTTCACGCCGATCCGGTGAATCGGCTTCGGGCACTTCTCGCCAGCCACCTCGGCAATCATGCCTCCCAGTCCGCCGATGATGTTATGCTCTTCTGCTGTGAAGATCCTGTCGTGGCTCTTCAGAATCTCCACGATTCCTGCCTCATCTGCCGGCTTGATCGCACAGACATCAACTACTGTCAGGTTCACACCATCTGCTTTCAGCATCTCGGCTGCGCCTAATGCCGACTGCACCATCACTCCGCAGGCAAACACTGCGACTTTCTCTCCCTTGCGGACTACATTCACCTTGCTGAAATCAAACTTCGTTTCTGCCGGATATACATTCTCCACTGCAGCTCTGCCAAGTCTCACATAGCAAGGGGTCTTCGTCTCTGCAACATGATCGATGACTGCCTTCGTCTCTGCTTCATCGCAAGGTACATAGACTTCCATGCCCGGGATCACTCTCATTAACGCAATATCTTCAGTTGCCTGATGGGATACGCCGTCTTCTCCGACTGTGATGCCTGCATGCGTTGCACACACTTTGACATTCAGATGCGGATACGCAACACTGTTGCGGATCTGCTCCCACGCTCTCCCTGCTGCGAACATCGCAAACGTCGATGCGAACGGAATATATCCGCTTGCCGCTAGTCCTGCCGCATGTCCGATCATATCTGCTTCGGCAATGCCCATATCAAAGAACCGTTCCGGGCATGCTTTCTTAGCCATCGCTGTCTTCGTCGCTCCGGCCAGATCGGCATCCAGTACCACGATCTTCGGATTTTCCACTACGAGCTTTGCAAGCTCTTCTCCATATGCTTCACGCGTTGCCTTTGCCATCTTATTCTGCCTCCAGATCTTTCAGTGCCTGTGCAAGCTGTTCTGCATTCGGTGCCTTGCCATGCCAGCCTGCCTGGTTCTCCATGTACGATACGCCCTTGCCCTTGATCGTATGCGCAATGATCGCCGTCGGCACTCCCTTCGTCTCTCTGGCAATCTTGAATGCCGCTCTCAGCTCATCGAAGTCATGTCCGTTCACTTCCACCACATGCCATCCGAAGGCCCGGAACTTATCCGTCAGCGGGTTCGGTCCGATGACGTCATCCGTTGAGCCATCAATCTGCAGGTTGTTCACATCAATCACTGCGCAGAGATTGTCGCTCTTGTAGTGATGTGCTGCCATCGCTGCTTCCCAGATCTCGCCTTCTTCGCTTTCGCCATCTCCGACCAGTGCATACACTCTGTGGCTGTTTCCGCTGAGCTTATTCGCAATGGCCATGCCATCTGCCGCTGCTAATCCCTGTCCTAAGGAACCGGTGCTCATATCAACACCCTTCACATAATTCATGTTCGGATGTCCCTGGAGCTTCGAATCCAGCTTCCGGAAAGTCATCAGCTCTTCCATCGGGATGATGCCCTTCTCTGCAAGGGCTGCATACAGAAGCGGTGAAGTATGTCCCTTGGACAGCACGAACCGATCCCGATCAATCGTTCCTGCATTCTCCGGTGTGATGTCCATTTCTTCAAAATACAGATACGTCACGATATCTGCTGCTCCGAGAGATCCTCCCGGATGTCCGGACTGTGCATTTGCAATTTCCTTCACGATATTCTTCCGGATATTGCGTGCGTGCTGCTTCAGTTCTTCATTGTTCATGAATGTGCTGATCCTCCTGTTTCTTCTGTTTATTATACTGCGATTCCAGAGCATTCTGCGGATTGCATGGCAAAGATTGCAGGTATTCCTGCTGACTCTTTGCCCATTTTCAGTGGAATAGATCCAGCAGATCTTTCAGCGTCTGAATCCGCGTGCATTCTGCCGTCATCATTCTCTGACCATGAGGCCAGATCCAGATCGGTTTCATGCCTGCCCGATAAGCACCGATGATATCTCTGGCAAAAAGGTCTCCGATAAATGCACAGTCCTGCGGTGCACTTCCGATCTTCTCTGCAGCATACCGGAAGATCTCCGGATTCGGTTTCTTCACCTTCAGATCACCGGATACCACCACTGCATCGAAGAACGTATCCAGTCCCGCCTTTGCCAGTTTCTGATGCTGGGAATAGGAAGTCCCGTTCGTGACCACGCCGAGCCTGTATCCCCGCTTACGCAGTTCGTTCAGCACCTCCATCGCATCCGGAAACAGCTCCGTGTACTTCCAGAGATTCGTCTCCCACCACTGATTGAAGTCAGGATTTCCCATCACATCAAGATCGATTCCGAATCTCTCTCTCAATGCAGAGCTTACATAATTCTTATTGATATCACCCTGCTGATCCAGGATCATGCATGTCTGCAGGACTGCTTCTTTTTCCATCGGATCCATTCCTGGTTTCACAAAGTCCACTGCTTCTTCATAAGCTTTGTATGCATATACTTCCCGATTTCCGAGCGTATCATCAAAATCAAACAGCAGCGTTCTGATCTCCATTCTCATTCCCTCGCTTTCGTTTTTCCATGCGTTCATTCTACTATATCTGGCTGTCCATGCATGGATTCAGATTCTCTGCAGTTCTGCTCCTTCTGTACAGAAATCCATTTCTGATCATCATACCGTTAATTCCTTCTGCACTTTTCCACGTTTCTTAAGCCACGGCGTTCTATAATGATGGCATGGAACTACCTGCCTGGGCCTTTCTGAACTGCTATGCGCTTCTGCTCGCAGGGATGCTGCTGCATACTTCCTTATCAGCATCTGTCTCTGTCCGCAGAGCACCAAGCAATCGCACTTATATCCGTTTTCTGATTGTGCTGATCTCCCTGCTGATCATGGACAGCTTCAGCCGGCTTACCACGACCGAGAACAACTATATCTATGTCCTGATGCAGATCGGCAATTTCTATATCTTTGCCATTGATCCATTAGGATATCTGCTCGCCCTGAACTATCTCAACTGCTTCATCGAGTCTCCGGATTCCCGCTCCAAGTTCTGGCATCATCTGTATCTCGGCTTTTTCTTCTTGAATCTCATCCTGGTGACCATCTCGGAATGCTTCCATCTCGGCTGGTTCTATTATTGTGAGAATCTGGAATACCACCGCGGCAGATTCTTCATGTACCGGGCAGTCTTCAGCATGCTGTTATGCCTGCTGTTTGAATACTATGCAATCTCCGAGAGGAAGCGGATCCAGCCGATCTACCGCAGGACCCTGCTTGCCTTCCCGGTCGTTTCGATGTTCTTCGGATTTCTGCAGACTATCTTCGTGGGTGTTCAGCTTCAGTACAACGGTCTCGTATTCGCATGCATCATGCTTTATATCCACATCCAGAGCAATGATATGAGCACGGACTATCTGACCGGAGCCGGTAACCGCAGACGCCTCGATGACATCGTGGCCAGCCTCATCGACCGCAAAGTATCCTTCTCGGCAATTCTGATCGATCTCGATTCCTTCAAGCAGATCAATGATACGTATGGCCATAAAGAAGGAGACAGTGCGCTTCAGGAAGTCTATCACCTGCTTGCGGAAACCTTCCGCAGGAACGATACCATCACCCGGTTCGGCGGAGATGAATTCTGCGTCATCTCCGACATCAGCACTCTCTCCCAGCTGGAACTAGCAGTTGCAAAGCTGCGGGAAAATACCGAAGAATTCAATGCCCGCAGAGAAAAGCCATATGCCATTCATTTCAGCATCGGCTATGCCATCTATGATCCATTATCTTCAGAGGACTACAATGCCTTCCTGAAACGGGTCGATTCCCTCATGTATCAGGAAAAGGCACTTCACCATAAAGCCAGTTCCGGTATGCGCAGTTAAAGGGGGATGGTTCTTCCAGTGCCTTTTTTAGCTATAATGAACTAGACGGAGGTTCCAAGCGCAATGGCAAACAAGATCTGCGATTTCTGCCTGGAAGAAGGAAAAGGACTGTTCAAGCAGCCCGAAGCCATCCAGGGTGGTTACCATATCTGCAGGAAATGCAGAAAAATTATTGAAGATTACGGGCTTCCGGTGAAGTATGACCTGTTCCAGCTGCTGGTCACGGCAGATCCTTCCATGCATGAAATGATGATGGGAGACTACCTGGAAAACCATAAAGCAGAAGATACGATCGCAAAGTATTTTCCGCTGCCGAATATCCTGCTCCATGATGGCGAGCACTGCATCAACGTGCGTAAAGCCTATATCAATGTTTCCAGATCCCTGATTCCATCCTCTATGGCTGTCACCGCTATCGCGGATATCCGCAGACCGCAGATTTCCAATCTCTGCGATGCCCCGGATCAGTCTGATATGGAAAAGGCAGAAGGCACACTGTATGAGACTGACGCTGCCGTCTATTTCCTGAGCGAGCATTTCATCAACTGCCACCGCCTCACGAGCCTGATCAAGGATAATCAGCCGACTGATGCAGTTCATGTCCTGGAACATAACCGCCGCTATACGTACTATACTCCGCACAGCGACTTGTTCTTCATGCGGGAGACATTCTACCGCATGGCCGCTGCCGCAAAAGAGAACAAGAAAAAGAACCTGATCTACCTTGCCAGCGAGAATACGATGACCCTGACCTCCGGCATCTACAATGTGCCGAAAAATATCCGGGCAGGAAACTACTGGGTCAATCCGGTCAACGATTCCGGTCTCAGCATCCGCGACGCAAATGGCCGCTACCATGAGATCCGGGGCGGCAGGCTTCATATCGATGAAGGCTCCACCCTGGAAGTAACTGGTCAGTATGAATTCCGGTTCACCAGAAAAGAGCCGAAAGAACCTGACATCAAAGAATAATTAATCTGCAGAATCACTCTGCAGATTTCTTTTTTCTGAGATTTACTGTTTTCTCCAGGTGCTCTTCGAGAAGAGGATGGCGATCGGGAAGATCTCCAGTCTTCCTGCAAGCATATCGAAGATCAGAACAACTTTCGAGAATGCAGAGAACCCGCTGAAGTTGCAGACCGGTCCGACTGCAGCGAGACCTGGTCCGACATTGTTGAACGTCGCCATGACCGCAGACAGATTCGTCTCCACATCGAACCCATCGAGAGAAATCAAGATCATGCTGATGATGAGAATGAATGCATAAGCAATCATGTAGTTTGCTGCATTGCGTACTACTTTCTCATCCACGACATGCTTGTTGATGCGGATCGTGCGCACTTCTGATGGATGCATGTTCATATGGAAATTGCGCCGCAGCGACTTGAACATGATCAGCAGTCTGGAAACCTTGACGCCGCCGCCTGTCGAACCAGCGCAGGCACCGATGAACATCAGGCACAGGATCAGCACTTTGGAAAATGCCGGCCACACATCATAATCCCCAATTACAAATCCGGTCGTCGAGATGATCGTCGCAACCGTGAAAGAAGCCTGATGCAATGCATCCCTGAGAGTCGGATACAGCGAACGGATATTCCAGGCAATCAGGGCGATGAAACTGAATACGATCACCCAGAACAGACGGAACTCCTCATCCTTCAGCACATCCTTCCATCTGCCTAAAAGAATCAGATAATAGCAGCTGAAGTTGACAGAGAATAACAGCATGAATACGGTTGTGACATTCTGCAGATACGGGCTGTAACCAGACATCGAATCATTCATGATGCCGAAGCCGCCGGTACCAGCAGTTCCATAAGCCGTGCAGACTGCCTCAAACAGAGGCATGCCGCCAATCAGCAGGAAGATCGTGTTTAAGATGGTCAGCGCGATATAGATGAGATACAGAATCAAGGCAGTCTGCTTCATATGCGGAACCAGCTTGCCGACCGAAGGACCAGGAGATTCTGCTCTCAGAATATGAAGCGTGAAGCCTTCATTCTTGCCAGCCAGGGGAACGACGGCCATCAGGAATACCAGCACGCCCATGCCGCCCAGCCAGTGGCTGAAGCTGCGCCAGTACAGAAGCCCTCTGGAAATGGATTCCACTTCCGTGAGAATCGAAGAACCCGTTGTCGTGAAGCCTGAAACCATCTCAAACAGACAGTCGATATAGCTTGGTATTTCCCGGGAGATATAGAACGGAAGACAGCCAAGGGCAGACATGATGATCCAGGAAAATCCGGTGGTAACCAGGCCTTCCTTGGCATAGAAGCCCTTTCTCGCATTTCTGGAAACCAGATACAGCACAGCTGCACAGGCAATGATGATGAACTGCGACTTCACGATTGCGTCTGCCGCATTTGCCTCGCCGCCCGCATAGCTGATTGCCCAGGCCGGGATCATGAAGATTGCTTCAATCATGAGAATCGGAGAAATGATCCGGGCAATCATCCTGTAATTCATTGCATTGCGCATGGATCAGTCCTCGAAGATATCATTCAGCGATCGGATGGTCGAGGTCCGGTTCGTCACCACAACCAGCGTATCGCCTTCCTGGTATGCGGTGCTGCCGTCTGCAATAATCGTCTGGTCTCCTCTGGAAACGGAGACAATCAGCACATCAGAACGTGTCTTCACTTCTCTTAACGGCTGCCCGACATGACGGGTATCCGCATCCACCAGGAATTCGATTGCCTCGGCTTTGCCGCCGGCAATGGAATGAATCGTGATTGCAGCGCCTTCCTTGTTCTGCATGGCCCGCACATACCGCACAATATTATTCGAAGCCATCTCTTTCGGAGAAATGACTGATCCGACATGGAGACTGTCCAGAAGCAGATTATTCTCGGCATGGCTTACCTTGGTCACGACCTGAGCGACATTGCGGGTATGTGCATAGAGCGCAATCACGATATTCAGCTCATCGAGACCTGTCAGAGTGACCAGAGCATCACTGTCATCGATTCCTTCGCTGTTCAGAAAATCCTGGCTGCTGGCATCGCCTTCCACGATTACCGCCGAAGGCAGAAGTGCTGCCAGTTCCCGACAGCGGGCGGAATTACGCTCAATAATCGTACAGGCCATGCCTGTACGGGCAAGTTCTTCTACAAGGTAATAGCTGATGCGGCCGCCTCCGGCGATCAGAACCCGTTTTGCCTTTCTGGCAATGATACCCATATTCCGGAGCAGAATTGAGAGATGATCCGTCGCTGCCGTCACGAAAATCAGATCTCCGACCTGCAGCGTGAAATTGCCATCCGGCATATAGCACTCACCATTTCTGCTGACTGCGCAGATCAGCACCTTCGTATGCACGATCTGACTCAGAGAACTCAGCTTGGCATGATTCAGCGGACTCTTGGCATCAATGCGGAGTTCCACGATTTCCACGTTGCCCTTGGCAAACGTATCAATTTTCAGAAAGCCCGGATATTTCAGCAGACGCGCAATTTCATGCGCAGCCTGACGTTCCGGATTGATGGCCATGTTCAGTGCGAATACATCGCGCATCTCAAAAGCCTGACGGCGGTATTCCGGGTTGCGGATCCGGCCGATCGTATGCAGCTCCGGATTCATGCCATGTGCAGTCATGCAGGAAAGCAGGTTGACTTCATCTGTATCGGTTGCGGCGATCAGAAGGTTGGCTTCCTGCACATCTGCCTGCTCCAGCACATCCATGCTGGCAGAATTTCCCTGAACCGCAATCACATCATAGGATTCCATGATGTTTTCAAGTACTTCTGCCTTGCGGTCAATGACAGTAATTTCGTGTCCCTCAGCAGAAAGCTGTGCGGTCAGAGTAGACCCGATCTTTCCGCCTCCTGCGATGATAATCTTCATAAGCCCCCTGATGGCAGAAAACCCAGACAGATGCCTGTTCGGGAAAGGACCATCCTCCTGTAACAAGAAACAATAATGCTTTTTCCTCCGGCCGAAGTATGACTTCCATACCCAGAAACCGGATATGTCACTATTCTAACATCGCCCCGTTAAAAGGCAATCAAAGAGTCTTTAGGCATAAATACCGCACTTCAGCCACCATAAATCCCCACAGCCAGAGAACTTCCGCTATAACTATTGTCAGGAGGTACTCTCATGAAGATTACTGCTTTCGAAGTCCGTCCCGATGAAAAACCATACTTTGAAGAACTCCGCCAAAAAGGAATTGAGATCACTGAACGTCCAGACCGTCTGACCCTGGACGTAATTTCCGAACTAGAGCCAGACAGCGCGGTCTCCATTCTCGGTCAGAGCCTTTGTGATGAAGCGATCTTCCAGGCACTTGCCAGGCAGACAATCTTCTATCTGAGT
This sequence comes from Anaerolactibacter massiliensis, assembly GCF_900290205.1. NCBI lineage: Bacteria > Bacillati > Bacillota > Erysipelotrichia > Erysipelotrichales > Erysipelotrichaceae > Anaerolactibacter > Anaerolactibacter massiliensis. The sequence goes on from NZ_OLMH01000002.1 coordinate 2,133,044, forward strand.
ACGCGTACCATCGGATATAACCATCTGGATCTCACTGCAGCAAAGAAGTATGGCGTTCATACTGCCAATGTCTCATATGCACCAGATGGGGTTGCGGATTATACCATCATGATGATCCTGCTATGTCTGCGCGGATACAAGCAAGCCCTCTGGCGCATGCAGGTCAATGACTTCTCTCTGGATGGATTGATGGGCAGAGAACTCCGGGACCTCACTGTAGGCGTGATCGGAACTGGCAGAATCGGTTCTCAGGTCATCCGGGATCTCTCCGGATTCGGCAGTCATATTCTTGCCTATGACCCACATCCGAAAGCAGGAATCGCAGCCGAATTCGTTCCGCTGGAACGCCTTTATGCAGAATCCGATATTATCACTCTGCACACCGCATTGACTCCAGAAAACTACCACATGATCAATTCCGATACCATTGCTCTCATGAAAGACGGAGTCGTTCTGATCAACTGTGCCAGAGGCGGTCTGATGGACATGAAAGCCCTCATTGAAGGCATTGAGTCCTGCAAGATCGGTGCACTCGGATTAGATACCGTCGAAGACGAAGAAGGCATTGTGCATAAAGACCGCAAGACCGATATCTTCGCAGACCGTGATCTTGCCTATCTCAAGCAGTTCAAGAACGTCGTATATACCCAGCACATGGCTTTCTTTACCGAACAGGCAGTCCGTTCCATGGTATCCTGCGGAGTCATGAGTCTGCTGAATATGGCAGCACATACCCAGATACCTCAGCAGCTTTCCTGAAGATCAGTATGGAATGACTGTTTGCAAAGCTAGGGACCAAGTTGCAGGCAGAGAGTTCTCACATCCTCAAGCAAGAATCATGACAGCGCAGAATTGCGCTGTTTCTTTTCTGTCTGTCCTTGCTGCAATACATACAGAATTCCTGCTGGCGGCAGGTAGGGAGCAGTACCACCGCAAGATCTGAAGGGACACAGAGGATTTTCAATCTTTCCAATCAAAGAAATGGAGGAATTTCCCAATGCCGCGGATACTCATCGCAGACGACGAGTCAGAGATCTGCCAGATGATTCAGAGTTATGCAGCCTTAGATGGTTATGAAACCATCGGTGTTTCTGATGGAGCAGAAGCAGTAGAACTATGCCGGAAACAGGACTTTGATCTGATGATCCTGGATATCATGATGCCGGATATGGACGGCTATACCACCTGCCGGAAGATCAGAAAATTCAAGGATATTCCCGTTCTCATGTTATCGGCAAGAGGAGAAGAATACGGCAGATTATCCGGTTTCGAAACCGGCATTGATGACTGCATAACCAAGCCCTTCTCTCCGAATGAACTGATGGCACGAGTTCATGTGATCATTTCCCGTCACCATTCAGGCTTCTCGGAAAAGAATCGCACACTCAGATTTGGCGGCCTGGAACTCAATCTGCTTGGCCATGATCTCTATATCGATGGAATCAGAACTGCACTCACCACAAAAGAATATGCTCTGCTTGCATACCTAGCAGAAAACAAAGGCCTCATTCTTTCCAGAGAGAATATTCTGAGTACGATCTGGGGATATCAATAATCCACACCATCCGGGGAACCGGCTATAAATTCGAGGACTGAGATCAGCTCAGGCATGAAAGATCCTTCTTCAGAGAAACCACCAGAACTGCATCTGATGCAATCCATGCAATTGGTTCTGTCCATACAATGGCATCCCAGCCAAGGATTCCGATTCCAAAGATAGCCAGCACCAATCTTGCCGCAATCTCCGCAAGCCCGGAGATCATCGGCATCATCGTATTTCCTAATCCCTGCAAAGCAGAACGCATCACATGCAGAAGATACAGGATCGGCAATGTATATGCCAGTATATTCAGCAGCTGGACTGTGAGGCCAATTGCCTCTGATACCGTTTTCTGATCTCCAGTCAGAAACGACGACGCAATCCCTCTTCCGAATACCAGAATAAACAATGAAACCAATGCACTTGTAATCACCGCAATCACCGCAGAACTCTTCAGGCCGCTCCGGATCCGGTCTGTTTTCCCAGCCCCGAAATTCTGGGAGATATACGTTATCAATGCATAGCCATACGCCATTGCCGCAAGCTCTAATAAGCCGAACATCTTATTTATGGCAGAATATGCCGCAATATGTGCCAGATCAAACTCATTCACCCGGCTCTGAACAACCATACCGCCGGCACTGATCAAGAGATTCTGCAGCATCATCGGAATGCTGAGCTTCAATAGTCTCCAATCCAGATCCCCATCCTGACTCCAGTCTTCTTTATGAAGATGCAGACAAGAGATATGCATCATTGCATAGAGATTGATGGACCCGCCGATGGCCTGTGCAATGACCGTCGCTAATGCTGCCCCGGCAATACCCATCACCTTCACCATCACAATATCCAGGAAGATATTGAGCACCGTAGAGACAATCATTGAAATCAGCGGAACCCGTGCATTGCCTAATGCCCTCAGCATCGAAGAAGTATAGTTCAGAAACGTCGTCGCAGACAATCCGAGAAATACCGTAAACAGATACGCATACGCCATATCAAATACATCTGCCGGCGTATTCAGAAACCCAAGTGTCAGTCTCAATGTCGTTACCGCAAGCAACGTCAGCCCGATTGCAGCAACGCAAGTCAGCACAATCGATCTTGCCAGCGTCTTCTGCAGATGATCTTCTTTATGCGCACCGAAATCCTGGCCTGCCTGAATGGCAAACCCCTGAACTAATGCCTGCACGATGGAAACGAACATGAACGTATACCAGTCAGCCGAGCCAAGCGCTGCCAATGCGCCGACTCCCAGCATACGCGAAACAATCATCGAATCCGCGAGAATATACAGCTGATGAAACGCATTGCTGATCATCACGGGAATCGAGAAACGGAATATCAGTTTTGCCGGAGAACCGGTCGTCATATCTGTTACAATAGAAGCCATGGCGTGATAATAATACAACAATGTAAAAAGATCATCAGCTAGGAAAGATTCTGATGATTGCATTATGTTGCTTTCTGTTTCTTCTGAAGCTATCATTCTTGAAAAAAGGAGCCGGCCATGAAATACAGAACACTTGGAAACACCGATCTGAATGCCTCCATCATCGCCCTCGGCACCTGGGGACTAGGGGGCGGCAGCGTATGGGGAGACACAGATATCAGCTCTGCAGACGATCTGCTCAGTGCTGGAGCAGACTGCGGCATCAACTATATCGATACCGCCCCGGTCTATGGGATGGGCAGAAGCGAAGAACTCCTTGGCAAAGCTCTGGCAGGAAGAAGGGACAAATTCCTGCTGCAGACCAAATGTTCCCTCAACTGGCGCAAAGGAGATGGAACCTTCAAATACGCAAGAGACGGCTATACAGTAAACAATAATACCGGCAGAGAAGCCATTCATAAAGACGTTGAAGAATCCCTGCAGAGAATGCATACCGACTACATCGATCTCCTGGTTGTCCACTATGTCAATTCTTCCTGGCCTGCTGCAGAGACCGTCTCTGCATTAGAAGAACTGATCCAGGAAGGAAAGATCCGGGCATATGGCATCTCCAACAGCCAGCCGGATGACCTCGATGCCTACGCTGCTTCAGGCAATCCCGCTCTCGTTCAGGAACAATACAGTCTCTTAGCTCCTTTTCATGGCGAAGCCTATTTCCCTGCCTGCACGAAACATCACACAACCTTCCAGGTCTATGGCGCTCTGGAAGAAGGCTATCTGACCGGACCGGAACATTTAATCAGAACCTATCAGCCAGGAGATATCCGGGCAAGACTGCCATGGAATACAGAGCCATATCAGAAGAACCTGCAGAACCTGTATGACGAAGTCTGGACTCCATTAACCAGAAAGTACAATTGTTCTTATGCCAATCTCTTTGAGGCATGGACACTCAATCAGTACGACAATCTCAGTCTTCTGATCGGATGCCGTCATCCGGAAACCATTCTGGATACTGTATCCTGCCTGAATCTGTCTCTCAAACAAGAAGACTTGCAGTTACTCAGTGAAACCGCTAAACCTGTCCAGGTAAAAGAACTAGATAAATGAAGCAGTAAATCTTTCAGATCTGAACCTTTCCGCTCAGCAGAATCCGGATCGTGAAATAACCTTCTTCATCAGACATTGATAGATATCCATGATGCCGATTAACCACATTGCGGACAGTCATCATTCCATATCCATGACCAGGCCGTTTCGAAGCAGGCATCTGCCCGGAAGAATCCAGAATTTTACCATCGATGGAATTACGGACAGAAATTGCAAATTCTTCTTCATCAGAAGAAATCGAAACCAGGATCTCTTTTCCTGATCCGATATGGTCGATTGCATTGTCCAGAAGATTTGTGAGAAGCATGTATATTTCATCTTCTGAAAGAAGCGGCTCACGGATGATGCTGAGATGGTAAACGACATGAATTCCCTTTGTCATCGCTTTCTGCCGTTCAATATTCAGGATCTGATTCACCGGAGCACTGATGGTTTCTACCGGAATAAACACGTTCTGATTCAGCTCATTCTGAAGATTCTCTGCCTCCACTTTTACTGCAGCAGTACTTCCAGTCCTTACTAAGTTCAGAAGATGCTGAACATCGTGTCTCATCCGAGAAAGTTCCTGCTGAGAAGCGATGTTTTCTTTCATCAGGTCCATCCGATAGCTCATCGCCTGTCTTTCGGAATCTGCATGCATGATTTCTTTTGTTTTGTCGGAAACGTCTTTCCCGGTAAACCCGAGAACCACAATAAATCCAACGACGCAGAGAATCGCAATACCGAGGTGAAATGAATCATAGTGATCCAGATACAGCAGAAACTCCAGCGAATCGATAGCAGCCTTGCAAAGCAGGATCGAGGCAATGATCAGGATTTCATCAAATACCGGAATTTCCAGTTCATTTCCGAGAATGATCCTTGCGGTTAGATACAGCAGCAGAATCTGGAAAACCTTTGTCAGAATGATCATCAGAACATACTGATTTTCAAAGAGCGAAGCATAATCAATTGCCCCGTAAAACAGAAAGGAAACCGCAACCGTCAAAAAGGAATTGACTGCAGCAGTAATCAATTCCGGCATCAGGGAACATGAAATCTTCTGCAGTGAATTTCTTAATTCTCCGATCGAGAGCGTGATAAACCCGATCAGGTAGTTCACCGCAGAATAATAACCTGCTGTCACGCTAAAAGCGTTGATCACTTCAATAAATACAGAGCTTGCCACAAAGCAGAATAAGAATGCCAGCAATTTATTCTTCCTGCACAGGACGGTATAAAAGCATGCATATTCAACTGATTCAATCAAATTTACGATCATAGAATACAGTTCAGTCGATATTCCGAATAACGAGATTTCAATGTTCCGAGTTTCCTGCGGCTAGATTCAAAATGAGAACCATCTTTCATATAGATTGTGCTTCCTGAAATTTTCTCGATCTGAGAAACATTAACGATCACAGAGCTTGAGGCAAACGAAAACAATTCCGCAGGAAGAGTAGATTCCACATTTTTCAATGTATTACGGATCATATATTCTGCACGATCTCTGCAGCGGATCACAACCTGGTTTCCATATACGACCAGACAGGTAATTCTGCTGTAAGGAACCCGTACAGATTCAACAGAAGAATCCACCATCAGTGAATTATTCTCAGAAACCTTCAGAAACTTCTTCAGCCCTTCTGCAAGATCATCCTTCAGATTTGCCTTCCTGATAAAAAAGAATACGTTCAGTGAAAACGATCGAAACACTAAATCCTCATGATTCGAGCAGAAGATCACCCGAGAATTCGGAGCAATCTGATTGATCTCTCGCGCAATTTCAAATCCGCTTCTATCCGGAATATCAATATCGATAATATAGAGATCAGAGAAATCAGAAACCTGAAACGAAACAGGATCCCTGCAGATCTTCGGGACGAATTTCCCTGAATCATCCAGATCACTGATCAGTTCAGAAATCTTCTGGGAATCAGAATCATCATCAATAATGGTAACAGCAAATGGCTACACTCCCTCCCCCCCACAAAACATAGAAATTGAATTGATAGTAAGTATTGTGACAATAGCTCTTGAGAGTTCAGACATTTGGCGAAATTCAGATAAAGAACACGCCACGGAAAGCAAGCCCAAAAAGATAATTAACGATTTCGCCTTATAGAAATTTTGACAGGCAGTCCTTTCTGAAATGCTCTTTCTTTCCAGAGCAAATAGGCCGGCAGATATTCCTATCACAACATTTACAAGCACAAAGATCAATATGATTGTATCTGACATATGAATGCTTGAGAATACCGAATAAAAACAATAGACAGCAGTATACAAAACCATGCATCCCTCAAGAGTTTTAGCATGATAGCCTCCACAGTAGTGTCTTAATAGAGATAACAACACTATGTATAGCAAGCATTTATGAGCATTTGAAAATACGAAGGCCGAAAGAATGCCAACTGGGACAAAATCACACAAGTCACATAGCAGGCAGATAATTCCGTAGTAATAAAGCATTTTTGCATTTCCAGTAAGCGAGGATCGCTCACAAAAATACATTCCAATCACCGACACAAAAGAATACACGACACTAATATATCCTACCGCGTTTTTCTACGCCTTCCAAATATCACGTTATTGCAGCCAAATATCCCGGTTTATTAGACGAAAAAGGGAAAACAACTCATGATACTAATAAAGAAAGGGATCCATTATGCTGTTTACTCGTAGGAGTTTCAGGAATGACTCATTCCAACCATGGTTGGTTTAAACCGCCTTTCACCCCTCCTTTCAACGAAAAATTTCTTGAAGATTTTAAAATATGGCCAATAAAGGAGGCCAGCAAATCATGAAAAAAGTAATCGTCCTTCTCACATCATGCTTCCTCGTTGCCATCGGTTTTCTTGTAAATGTCAATGCTTTAGACAGAACCACTAACATCATAAACTTCAAAATCCCAGCTTCGCAGAAACTTGCAGAATATTGGATTGACGACACCTCTGACGGAACAAGAATTTATGTGACATTAAATCCTAATGGAGATGTACAAGATCAGGTCAATTACTGGGCTGTAGATACCAATGAAAATCAAATCACAAACTATGGTATTGCAACTGAGAATGGAGTAAAAACCTACGTCACTTATTCAGATCATAAAACCACTCGATTCCTCCATAAAGTCTACTTCAAGAGTGCAAAGAAAAACTGGAGTCATTATTACATCAACGGAGTGATGGTCTATTGAAAGAACATATGTCCTCAAGGGGATCCAGGTATAATTCTATGAAACTTAAGCAGACTATTGTTCTTTCAGACAAACTTGTTTTCCTGACTTTCACCGCATTGCTGACAGAAATTGTCTGCATGTACCAGATGAAAGGAACAGCGAATCTCGGCGTATTTGATCTTCTTCCGATGACAACGCTCTTCCAAGGATCTCTGATCGAGAATCTGCTCGCCTGGCTGATCCCACTGCTTGCCGCACTGATCTGCGGCAAGCAATTTAATACATACTATCCAGTTCGCAATTCCATTTTCACACGAGTAAAGCGAAGATCATTTGTTATGAAGCTTGCAAAGTCTGCAGCGATCTCCTCTTTTGCCGGAATTCTCTATTATCACCTCTGCTGCTTGTTCTTCTGTATCCTCATCGGAAAGATTGCAGATCCTTCCATGCCGATGGGAGTATCAATGTATCTGAACTCTTCTGGCGCCCTGCTTCAGAGTTTCTATGAAAGTATGCCCATTCTTTATCTGCTGATGTACTTTCTGCTCAGCAGTATGTATGGCGCAGTATTCGGTTTGATCGGGTTTATTACAAGCTGTCTGATGCGTAACCGCATTGCGGTATTCTTCAGCCCATATGCAGTTATGATGATCAGTTCCATACTCCTTGCAGTTCTTCCACGCGGGTTCGGAATTCTGATCGATTATAATGCCTTCTGTGTCTTGAAGCCCTCTGTTCTGACTTATCTGCCAATTAAGATGCAGATGATGATTGGATTTTCAGCCCCGATCTTCTGGGCTCTGCTTCTGTTCATTCTGATTCGGATAATTACAGGAAAGGACCAGATATGGGAATAATCCTCCTGCATCAGATCAGAAGATACCGGATTTATCTGTATGCATGCATGCTCGTCTTTCTGGTTATGTTCGTATACTGCAACGCAGAAGACATGGAAAGTATCTTCCTGGGACAATATCAGATATACGGATTCCAGATGGTATGTCCCTTTCTGTATCTTGCCGCATGCGCTGAAGAAAGGAGAATCACTCATCTGCAGGGAGTCTGCACACGAGTCAGTGCGAACATAAGAAAGCAGATACAGTTTTCGGGTGAACTGCTGATTCTCGCAGAATTTCTTATGCTGTTTTCGGTACTTCCCGCTTTTCTGAGTGAGCATACTTCTTCTGAGGTGATCTCCTTTCTGGAATACTGTGCACGTTGCCTTCTGTTTATAAGCGGAACCCGACTGATTCTGATTCCTTATGCTGGTTTTGCACGCGCATCGTATCTTTCAGCGGCGATTCAGATCATTCTTTATGCCTGCAATAACTGGATCTTCCGGGGTTCTGTTACCTTTCTGGAAATGAGTTCTGTCAGGATCGTTCAATGGATCATTGTGCTGATCGCGTATTTCTTGTTTGCTATAAACCGGAGGTGGAATGATGAATAGAACGCTGCAAGTTCAGTCTGTTTCAAAAAGCTTCCATGGAATCACAATTCTGGACCATGTCAGCTGGAATCTCGAGGGTGGAAAAGTTTACGGACTGAATGCTCCGAACGGATCCGGCAAATCCGTACTGATGAAATGCATGTGCGGCTTGATGCGGCCAGATTCCGGGAAAACGGAATATAACGGAAAAGAAGTATCTGCTGAAACCATTGATCAGTTTTGCTTCGGAGTTTCCATAGAGAAGCCAGAACTGCTCAATGATCTCAGCGGTCTTGCAAATGTCCGTTATCTAGCTTCGTTCCGTGGTATTGCTAAAGAAAATGAGATTCTGAAATGGTTCCACTTCTTCAGTCTCTATGAAGACCGGAATAAGAAAGCTGGGGCTTATTCACTTGGCATGAAGCAGAAGCTGATGCTGATACAAGCCTTCATGGAAGATCCGGATGTGATTCTTCTGGACGAAGTTACCAGCAGTCTGGATCAAAAGACGAAGCATCTGCTTGCACAGGTTATCGCCCACGAGCGGGAGAATGGAAAAATCCTTGTCATGATTGATCACGACAAAGACGAATTACATGCACTCTGTGATGAAATATGCACGATTGAAGAGAGGAGGTTAGTGAAATGCGGCTGAGCAGACTGCGAACCATTTTCTGCCTGCTTCTCTGTCTAGCTATCGCAATCGGAGCTGGCTTCTTCTTCCGTGGAAAGTTTCCACACGTTTCACAAGACGAACTTGAGGACTTTCACGAAACCTATCTGAGTCCGATAGGAGCGATCCTGTCTTTCGAGGAAAATCAGGGAGAGGATTCAGATACTTTTACAAACGGAACGATCGTTCTGATCCGTGCGCTGGAAAAGCATCAGTATGGAGAAGCGGTCGTCACAAGTGCTGAAGTAGTAAAGGCATACAGCGGTAGGGTTCAGGAAGGATCCAATATTCAAATCAAAGAATCCTACAGCTATTCCTATGGGATAAATTATTCAGAAGGGCTTTATGTTCCGATGCAGATCGGTAGTACTTATCTCGCTGATCTGACGGAATACGGAAATCTGTATCGGATCTCCGGAGACGAATTCGGCATCATTCCGGAAATCATTACGACAACACAAACCCTGAAAGAAGATACGCAGGCAATGGTCTCTCCTTCCGCAGTCATCACCGTATCTGAAGATTTTCAGGCTGGAGATTCTTTTGCCGATACGCTTTCAGGATATATGCATGCAAGATCTGTTATGCTTCAGCGAGCAGAACAGATTCTCTCCGCTTCCTGAATTCATGCTCGCAGGTTTATCAATCCATTGATTAGATTAAATGCATGTTAAAAGGGACTGCACTAAAGTGGTCCCTGTAGAAAGGACAGCACTCTGACAGTGCTGAGGTCCTCCTGCAGGGGCCATTTTTATGGGCAGAAAATCCAGAAAACGCAATCCTAAAACTGATTATGTATTCTTCTCTCCAGAGGAAATCCAGATTCTCCAGGCTAATCCGAATGTGAAATTCATCCGGACGAATCACATCGCATTCACCTATGAGTTCAGATGCCGGATGTATGACTGGTATGTCTCTCATCACGAGATCCGCAAGTTCCTGGAGAACAATGGAATCTCCACGAAAATGATAGGGAACCAAGTGATTAAGAAACTGACTGAGAATTTCAGAAAACATGGTCACCCCACCAATGGAAATGGGCCTTCGATTTCTGTTTCTGCGCCGAAGCTTTCAGAAGAAGAAATCCAGCTGCTCATTGACACCGGAGTATTCGTCAGAGCTCGTGGCGGCATCTCTTTTTCAGATGCGTTCGTTAAAGAAGCGATAAGGAGATATCCTGGCACTGACCTTAGAACGCTTCTGAAGGAGCACGGCATTGATCCGAACCGGATCGGTTATCAGAGAATCCATAGGCTTAAACTCCTTCTGGAAGGAAAATTACCTGTTACGGGTAAATTTTTCCGTTCCGATGAAGTGATTTCTGAACTGAAGAGCTGTTCCTGGGTCAGAACAGTCACCCGGAAAAAACTTTCCCTCCGATCAGAATTCTATGAATGTGCTTATCTGATCAGAGACCTTCCGATTCTGGATGTAATGCAGGTATTTGAGATTCCTGCAGACTTGCTCAGCGCGGGAGAACTGATGCGGATTCGATATAAGCTTCTGCACTGGAAGCCGGATCGTGTTAACAGAAAGGTTCATCTTGCCGCTCTGGATCTCAGCACCGCGAAGAAACTGTGCGAGCTGATGGAGAAGATGGAAGAGAGAAAAATGAGTGAGCTAAGAGAAAGCCTTCGTATTACTTCTCCTGAGACTCTCCGGAAAGTGTGTGATCTCATTCATGATCAGGTGAAAGCCTTCCCTTACGTCAGAGGATTCTCGATCAGCGGTGCGTGCAGAATCCTCGGCTTCAGCCACTCTCGCTTCTATCGTCTGAGATACTATGTTTCCAACGGAAAACAGCGTCAGGATGAGAAAGACATTGAACGGATCAGGAAAGTGATTGAATACCGCGGATATCCGAAAGGAACCCGCATGGTGACCATGATGATGCCGAAGCTGCAGAAGACGGTCATGAACCGCAAGAAAGTTCAGAGGCTGATGAGAAAGGCCGGACTGCTGTGTACGGTCAGAGCACCGAAGAAATCCAGGCAGGCAGCCAGAGAACTGCTTCAGAGGAACCGGAAAGAGAATGTGCTGAAGCGCAGATTTCGTCTTGGGAAACCTTATGAACAGGTCATGACAGATGTCACCTATATCAAAGACTGCCGGGGAAATACTTCCTATTACTCTCCGATCAAAGACAGTGTTTCCGGCCTGATTCTGTCTTCTGCAGTAAGCGATACACAGGATCTGAACCTTACTGATGAGATGCTGAGCGGAATCATGAAAGATCAGGATCAGAATACCGTCTGTTCGACAGGAATGGTATTTCATTCCGATCAGGGGGCACTGTATCTTTCCGATGCGTTTCAGAAGAAGCTGAAGAAGATGGGATTCGTTCAGTCCATGTCACGGCGTGGAAACTGCTGGGATAACGCATCCATGGAATCCTTCTTCGGGCATATGAAAGATGAAGCTGACTTCTCCGATGCCCATGATACGTCTGAGATCCGGCAGAAAATCAATGACTACATTGACTATTACAACTTTGAACGGCCGCAATGGAACCGCGGCAGAAAGACACCGATGGACTTTGCCGTCTATCTGAACAATCTTTCTGAGCAGGAATACCAGGAATACCTTTCCAGGGAACAGGCAAAGTATGACCGCATGATGGCCAGGTCTGCAGAAAAGGCACGGAAGCACGCTGCAGATCTTGGTGCTGTGATACCATCGGAATCATAGAGAGGTAATAGAGATGGGTAAGAAGAAAACGAAGTATTACGAGAAACGCAGTGCCATTCAGGAAATTGCAGAGAAGAACGAATACGTGAAGGACATTCACGGAACGAATCTGATCTACAAGACGGAGTTCTATATCAGGATGTGTCAGCAGATGAACAAAGGAATGACGGGAGTGGAAGCTTATGAATCACTCGGCTTCCCGGTAAAGGAACTGGGTACTGATCGTGCAAACAGTGCTGCCAAGCGTGCCAGAGAGATGGAGAAAGACGGATCGTTCGTTGATCCTTCCAGATTTGACGGGAGTATTCCCCGTGATGAGATGGGAGATCTGACGCCGGAGGAAGAAGCCGCTTATTACAAAGCACGGACAGCTTATCTGGAAGCACTGCTCGAACTGGAAAAAAAAGTACACGAACTATTGGCGGAGACGAATACATCATCGAATCCGAACTGAAGAACCATCAGAAGTTCAGAATGGTGTATTACACTCTTCAGAAGCAGGAGACTCAGCCAGCAGGACATGTTCATCAGTTCTCGGCATCAGATCTGTTCCGGATCTTCGGCTGCAGTTCCAGCGGCTATTACAGCTGGAAGAAACGATTTGAGAATCCTGTGGAAACGAAAACGCAGAAAGAAGACCGGGAGATCAAGGAGAAGATGATCTCAATCATCCATAAGCACTGCGGAATTCCCGGAGCGCGGACCTTCCGTACTTACCTGTGGCGTGATTACGATCTCAGGGTGAGCAGAAAACGGATCACCAGACTGATGAAAGAAATGCGCATTACCGCATATGTCCCTCATAAAGATGCCTATAAGGGACAGGCAACTCATTTCCATCCATGTGATGCCAAGCAGAACTATGTCGATCGTGACTTCGGTGACAGCCCGCGGAAAGTGATCCTGACAGACATTACCTATCTCTACTATGGAAGTAATCGCGAGCTCTGCTATCTGTGTGCGTTCAAGGATGGATTCACGAGGGAAATCCTGGGATCAGCAGTAAGCAGGCATATGGATGTCTCTCTGGTTACAGAAGCCTATCACCGTATGATGGACCAGCATCGCAGCGAACTGAATCATCCGGACGCTCTGATTCATTCCGATCAGGGGAGTCAGTACCTGTCCGTTACCTTTCAGAAGCTGCTCGAAGATGACGGCTTCGTGCAGTCCATGTCCAGGCGAGGGAACAGCCAGGACAACGCACCGATGGAATCCTTCTTCGGAAGAATGAAGTGCCAGCTTCTGAAGCTGATCGAGATGTGTCCGGACTATCAGACAGTCAGAGATCTGATTGCAGGCTATATGCACCACTACAATGAGAAAGCTTATCAGTATGATCTTGCCGGTCTTACTCCTGCGGAGTTCTATCAGTACAAGACTACAGGAGTCTATCCATTAGATAACTACTACGGTATCGCAGGAGATCGGATGAGGCCGGTTGAAAGCCTGGTAGAGGATCATCTGAACTATCTGAAGAAGAAGCGGGAAGAAAACGTTCAGAAGAAGAAGGAAGCAGAAAAGAAGCTCCTTCCGATGCACATCATTGCGACAGATCAGAAGAAGCTGAAGAAAGAAATTCAGAAACTGAATACGCTCATTGAAGACTCCAATGAGGAAATCAGAGAACTGGAAGCACTTCTGGAGCGAGTGAGAGCAGCAGGAAAAGCTTACGAAACAGCAGATGAAGAACTGAAGAAGAAGCTTGAGAATCCGCAGGAATGGAAGAACACACCGCCATTTGACTACGTCACAGAAATGGACGCTCTTTACTGATACAGGCACAGAAAGAATAGAGCAGCTTACTTCCCCTGGCCAGAAGATGTTTTCGTCATGCGCAGAATGAATCATCCGAGCACTGATGATCCGGAAACATCTCTCTGAAACCTGCTGAATACAGAAAGAAGACAGCTATGATTCAGCTGTCTTCCGTCTTGATCAATGCATGTGACCCTCAGAAACCCGAACTGTCAGAAAACTGTCCTTGACAACGGGGCCACTTTACACTGTCCCTTTTCTCTGTTATTCTGCTGTGCTTGCATAGGTGGCTGTCCGATGGAATAGCCATAACCAGACTTCAGCGTCTCATCATAGCATCCTGCAGCACCTTCTCCGATGCCTGCTGCAGAGAAGAATTCCTTCAGTTCTTCATCCGTCAGATCATCTCCCGCTGGCATCTCTGCAAAGATATTCTGACGAGCTTCTGCGGAAGCTGTACCGATATGATAGCCGGAATCTCCAGCTTCTGAATCAACTGCTTCCTCAGACCACGGATAGGATTCTGCCATGCGTGCTTCATAAGCACCTTCACCTTCCGCATAGCTGCAGGTGCTCGTATCATCTTCCGGATCTGATGCTGCGAAAGCCGGGACTGCAGACACAGACGCAATTGCGCCAGCAGCCAGGATGGAACCGATCAATGCCGTTCTCTTCATGGTGTCTGCACTCTCTTTCCTGAAGCATTGCCATCTTAGCTGGGCAAGGCGGAATGTTTCCGGAAGGGATCAGGAATCCCTGTGGAAAAAGAAAAAGCTATCAGGTCCTTATCGGGTTTCCTGACAGCCTCTGTAAGGACTCAGCGGAAGTAATCCACTGCTCCTCTGAAAATCATGTCCTGGAACTTCAGATCCGGAATGTTGCGGTACAGATTATCCCCGCTGCGTTCCGAATGTCCCATCTTGCCGAAGATTCTTCCATCCGGAGAGGTGATGCCCTCAATTGCCATGACCGAATGATTCGGGTTGAAGCGGATATTCTCCGTCGGATTGCCATTGAGATCTACATACTGTTCGGCAATCTGACCATTCTCGATCATCTGCTTCAGCACTGCTTCTTCTGCTGCGAAGCGGCCTTCGCCATGACTGATTGCGACGGTGGAAATTTCTCCGACCTTCGCATATCTGAGCCACGGAGACTTATTGGAAGCCACTCTCGTTCTCACCAGCATGGACTGATGTCGGCCGATGGAATTGAAGGTCAGAGTCGGGCAGTCCGCATCCATGTCCATGATCTTTCCATACGGCACAAGACCAAGCTTCACCAATGCCTGGAAGCCATTGCAGATGCCGCACATCAGTCCTTCCCGTTCATCGAGAAGCTTCGTGACTTCTTTGCGGATCTTCGGATTGCGGAAGAAGGAGGTGATGAACTTGCCGGATCCATCCGGTTCATCACCGCCGGAGAAACCACCCGGCAAGGCAATGATCTGACTCTTTGCGATGGATGCCGCAAAGCGGTCCACGCTGTCTTCGATCTCTTCCGGCGTACGGTTGCGGATCACGAAGATTTCCGGATCAGCACCATATTTCTCAAATGCTCTGGCGGTATCCCATTCGCAGTTCGTTCCCGGGAATACCGGAATCAGCACATGCGGATGCTCGCACGTATAGCTTGCGTGCATCGGCTTTTCTGCCTGATAGGAAACTGCCTGCACAGCAGTATCATCACTCGGTGAAAGATACGGGAATACCGGCTGCAGCTTCTCTTCCCAGAGCTTCTGCAGTTCTTCCATATCAAGGGTCTCGCCATGGAATGAGAACTCATACGCCTCCGTGGTTGCCGCAATCAGTCTTGCGTCACTGGGCATGTTCGCTTCTTCGGAAGTTTCGATCAGGAACGCGCCGGCATGCTTGGAAAACAGCTCGTCTTCCGATACCGAATCAGAAATCTTCACGCCGATCCGGTTGCCGAGGCCCATCTTGAATAAGCCCTCAGCCATGCCGCCGCGCTCGCATGCCCAGACAGATAATGCGTCTCCGGATCTTACGATCTGCTCGACCTCCGTGAAGACTTTTCTGACATTTCCGAACTCTGGAAGATCATTCTCATCATAATCCGGCTGCACCAGCCATACCTGATGGCCAGCCCGCTTGAACTCATCCGAGATCACACGGCCCGCATCTGCAGTGCTGACCGCAAAGCTGACCAGAGTAGGCGGAACATCAATATGCTCGAAGGTTCCGGACATCGAATCCTTGCCGCCGATTGCCGCAATGCCAAGCTCCATCTGTGCCTTCAGCGCACCAAGCAGTGCCGACATCGGTCTGCCCCAGCGCTTCGGATCTGAACTGGTATGACCGAAGAATTCCTGGAACGTCAGCCAGCAATGATCCATACTGCCGCCGGCTGCCAGCACTTTGGCAACTGAGGTGATGACTGCTTCTTCTGCCCCCTTATACGGAGAAGCCGCAGAAACATACGGATCAAAGCCCCAGCCCATCAGAGAAGCCGTATTCGTCGTCCCGTTCAGAACCGGAAGCTTGCAGGCCATTGCCTGCTCTGGCGTCAGCTGTCTTCTGCCGCCATACGGCATCAGCACCGTTCCGGCCCCGATCGTGGAATCAAAGCGTTCCGCTAATCCCTTTTCAGAACATACGTTGAGATCGCTGACAAGCTTCTTCATATGTTCTGCAAACGGGCGGTCTCTTCCATCATCAGATGCTCTTTCCGGCATATCGATCTCTGCATCGGCATAGCGCTTGGCGCCATTGGTATCCAGGAATGCTCTGGAAAGATTCACGATCGTACTGCCATTCAATTCCATGACCAGACGCGGATCTTCTGTTACCTCAGCCACAACCGTGGACTCCAGGTTCTCTGCATCTGCTAGCTTCCGGAACTGTTCTGCATCTGCAGCCGAGGTCACGACGGCCATGCGCTCCTGAGACTCGGAGATTGCAAGTTCCGTGCCATCGAGGCCTTCATACTTCTTCGGAACCTTGCCAAGATCAATATGCAGACCAGGAGCCAGTTCGCCGATCGCGACACTGACCCCGCCGGCTCCGAAATCATTGCAGCGCTTGATCAGGCGGGTCGCTTCCGGATTGCGGAACAGTCTCTGCAGCTTGCGCTCTTCCGGTGCGTTTCCCTTCTGGACTTCCGCTCCGCAGGTTTCGAGCGATTCCATCGTATGCGACTTCGAAGAACCGGTTGCACCGCCGCATCCATCTCTTCCGGTTCTTCCGCCGAGCAGAATCACGACATCGCCAGGCTGCGGACGTTCTCTGACCACATTCTCTTCCGGAGCCGCGCCGATGACCGCACCAATCTCCATGCGCTTGGCCACATAGTCCGGATGATAGATCTCATGAACATGACCAGTCGCCAGTCCGATCTGGTTGCCGTAGGAACTGTAGCCCTGAGCAGCTGTGACCGTCAGCTTGCGCTGCGGAAGCTTGCCCTTCAGGGTATCCTCAATCGGCACAAGCGGATCGGCTGCACCGGTGATGCGCATTGCCTGATAGACATACGAACGGCCGGACAGCGGATCGCGGATCGCTCCGCCAAGGCAGGTTGCTGCTCCGCCGAATGGTTCGATCTCAGTCGGATGATTATGTGTCTCATTCTTGAACATCAGAAGCCATGGCTCATCTCTGCCATCGACATCGACATGAATCTTCACGGAACAGGCATTGATCTCTTCGGATTCATCGAGATCCTTCAGCTTCCCGCTCTGCTTCAGCGCCTTGGCGCCGATGGTCGCAAGATCCATGAGCGTGATCGGCTTCGCGGTTCTTCCGGCATATACCTTTTCTCTTAATTCGAGATAGTCTTCATAAGTCTTGCGGATATAGTCCGGTTCGATCTTCACGTCTTTCAGAATCGTATTGAACGTTGTGTGACGGCAGTGATCGGACCAGTACGTATCAATGACCCGTACTTCGGTGATGGTCGGATCACGCTTCTCTTCATTCCGGAAATAGTCCTGCAGAAACTCCAGGTCCGCGAGATCCATGGCCAGTCCCTTCTCATCATGGAACTTCTGCCGATCTGCTTCATTCATTTCCGTGAAGCCATGCAGCACCTCCGGTGCCGGCGGCTCCGGATAGGTTCTGCGGATCGTCTCTGGCTTTGCAAGCGAAGCTTCTCTTGCCTCAACCGGGTTGATCAGGGTCTCACGGATTTTTTCTCTGTCTTCTTCAGAAAGACTGCCCTGGATGTAATAAACCCGGGCAGTACGTACTTCCGGTCTGCCTTTGCACGTGCTTAACTGAATGCACTGCGAAGCGCTGTCGGCGCGCTGATCGAATTGGCCAGGCAGATATTCCACGGCCAGCACCCATTCGTCTGCAGCAGGCTCTGGAGCAGTCTCTTCATAGAGCACATCGACCTGAGGCTCTGAAAGAATCGTGCGTTCTGCCTGCCGGTAATCCGCTTCTTCGATCGACTCGAGATCATAGCGATTCAGAATGCGCACGCCGCAGACATCGCCATTGCGGATCACAGTCTGAAGATTGCGGAGCACGCCTTCTGCTTCTACCGCAAACGGAGGTTTCTTTTCTACAAAGCAGCGATATACCGTCATCTGTATCTCCCTTCCAGTGCCTTCTTTCCGATATCAGTCCGGTGATGCTCTCCTTCAAACGAGATATCGCTCACCGCTTCATAAGCCTTCTGCAGTGCCTCTTCGAGCGTCGGAGCTTCGGCCTCGATGCCGAGCACCCGGCCGCCATTGGTATGATAGCCATCTTCTTTCTTCACGGTTCCGGAATGATAGACATAGACGCCCGGATGCTGGCCATGCTCATCGAGCCCGTGGATCAGATAGCCCTTCCGATAGCTCAGCGGATATCCGCCCGAAGCTTCCATGATGCACGCCGCACACTGATCCGACCATTCGATCTCCAGATTTCCCAGTGTCTCATTCTCACATGCCAGCATGATCTCAAGCAGATCGCTCTTCAATAACGGAAGCACGACCTGAGTCTCGGGATCTCCGAACCGGCTGTTGTATTCGATGACCTTCGGACCATCTTTCGTTAACATCAGCCCGAAGTACAATACCCCGCGGAACGTCCTTCCCTCCGCATTCATCGCATGCATGGTCGGCAGGAAGATCTCGTTCATGCAGCGATCCGCGATCTCCTTCGTATAGAACGGAGACGGCGCAATCGTGCCCATGCCGCCGGTATTCAGACCCTGATCATTGTCATCAGCCCGCTTATGATCCATCGAAGAAACCATCGGCCGCATGACTTTTCCATCCGTGAAGGCCAGCACCGATACTTCCGGTCCTTCCAGGAATTCTTCGATTACAATCTCATTGCCAGCTGCTCCGAATGCTTTATCGACCATAAGCTCTTTCACAGCCGCTTCCGCTTCTTGGGCATTCTGTGCGATCAGAACACCTTTGCCCAGTGCGAGACCATCAGCCTTCAGCACTGCCGGATACGTATTCTGTTCCTTCAGATAGGCAAGCGCTGCTTCCGGATCCGAGAACACTTCATACGCTGCCGTCGGAATGCCGTACTTCTTCATGAGTCCTTTGGCAAATACTTTGGATGCTTCAATCTCAGCCGCTTTCTGAACCGGACCGAATGCCTTGATTCCTGCTGCTTCCAGCGCATCCACCATGCCGAGGGCCAGCGGATCATCCGGCGTCACACAGACAAAATCAACATGGTTCTGAACTGCGAATTCAGTGATTCCTCTGACATCATCAGCCTTGAGATTCACGCACTCGGCAAGATCTGCGATGCCGCCATTGCCAGGGGCACAGAAGAGTTTCTCAATCGAAGGATTTTCCTTCAGCTTGCGGATCACCGCATGTTCACGGCCTCCGCCTCCGATTACCAGTACCTTCATTGTCCTTCCCTCAATCAATGATGGAACAGACGGATGCCGGTGAATGCCATGACCATGCCATAGCGGTCAGCCGCTTCAATGACATTGTCATCCCGGATGGAACCGCCTGGTTCTGCGACATACGTGACACCGCTCTTATGCGCCCGCTCAATATTATCCCCGAACGGGAAGAATGCATCGCTGCCCAGCGATACCCCGCTCTGCGCATTCAGCCATGCCCGTTTCTCTTCGGCAGTGAAGACAGCCGGCTTCTCTGTCCAGTAATACTGCCAGACGCCATCTCTCAGCACATCTTCCTGCTCGCTGCCGATATACACATCGATCGCATTATCCCGATCCGGTCTGCGGATTTCTTCCTTCCATGGCAGATTCAGCACCTGCGGTGCCTGCCGCAGGAACCAGTGATCAGCCTTGTCACCGGCTAATCTCACACAATGAACTCTGCTCTGCTGACCAGCCCCGACTCCGATCACCTGGCCATGATAGGCATATGCGACGCTGTTGGACTGCGTATACTTCAGGGCAATCATCGAGATGAGCAGATCCCGCTTCGCATCTTCTGGCAGATTCTTGTTCTTTGTGACGATATTGCCGAAGATCGAATTGTCTAAGACCACTTCATTTCTGCCCTGCTCGAACGTGATGCCGAATACCTGCTTGCGCTCGATCGGTTCAGGAACGTAGGAAGGATCAATCTGGATGACGTTATAGTTTCCCTTCTTCTTATGAGAAAGAATCTCCAGGGCTTCATCCGAATAGCCTGGTGCAATGATACCGTCTGAAACCTCATGCTGTAAGGCCAGAGCCGTTTCCTTGTCACACGGATCCGAAAGTGCCGCAAAGTCTCCGTAGGAGCTCATGCGGTCTGCTCCTCTTGCCCGGATATACGCACAGGCAAGCGGCGAAACGTCCAGATCTTCTGCAAAATAAATTTTCCGCTCCACTTCAGAAAGCGGCAGACCGATGGCTGCACCAGCCGGGCTGACATGCTTGAAGGAAGCAGCTGCCGGCATGCCAGTCGCCTGCTTGAGTTCTCTGACCAGCTGCCAGCTGTTCAGCGCATCCAGAAAGTTGATATAGCCAGGTTTCCCGTTCAGTACTTTCACCGGCAGATCACTGCCATCAGCCATGAAGATGCGGGCAGGTTTCTGATTCGGGTTGCACCCGTACTTCAGCTGAATCTCGTTTGCCATCTTACTTCTCCTCCTCATTCCTGTTGAAGATCTTCGTCTCTGTCTCCCCTGTTTCAATCGTAATCTGACGCGTGAAGAGACTGACCTTGTTATCCGGATTCAATGCTTCCCAGAGATGCTGGCTGAACTGATCAAACGGTTCATGCACCATCTCCCAGCGGACTGGCTCTCCTCTAAACGAAGGAATCGGACTGCCATTATGCGCATACGTATGAATGATGCGTCCGAAGCCAGGCTGCTCTTCGGAATAATCGAAGAACTGACGCAGCGTCGATGCAGGATTTCCTTCATCGCTCTTCAGGATCGACATCCGGTAGGAACTGCCCTTGACGAGGGCGGAAATGCGCGGTGTATAGTTCGGTCCATCTGGTTCAAATGTTCTCGTGAATAAAGCATCTTCGAAGGTCTTTCCTTCTTCGAGGGCCTGATAGATCGTATCGGTCTGATCGCCATTGGTCACGATCGTCTGATCCCGGAATACTCTTACCGGGGCATAGATGATCAGGCTCGGATCTTCCATCTTCGAAGGATCAAACGCCTGGGTCCGGATCCCGTCATCATCCGTCACGAACACGCGGTTGCGGCTGTTCGAGCTTCTGCCCATGATGAAATATCCGATGCGCATGCGCTTTCCGCAAGGGGTACGCCCGATGACGATGCCTCTGCCCGGATAATCAATTCCCCTGAGATAAGAAAACAGATCTTCAGCCATGATTTTTCTCCTTCTCCAGCTCTTCGCTGACCATCTTCACTGCTTCCGGCAGAATCTGCCATTCTGCCTCTTCCATCACTCTTTGCTGCAGCACTTCCGGCGTATCGCCAGGCAATACGTTCACCGGCTTCTGCAGCAGAATCTCGCCGCCATCGGTGATCTCATTGACATAATGCACGGTAGCACCCGTCACCTTTACGCCTCTTGCCAGGGCTGCTTCATGAACCTTCAGGCCATAGAAGCCCTTGCCGCAGAACGAAGGAATCAGCGACGGATGAATATTCAGAATCCGTTTCGGATAGGCATCAATGAGCGGCTTCCCGACCATGCTGAGATACCCGGCCAGCACAATCAGCTCAATCTGATTCTCTTTCATGCATGCAAGGACGGCCTGATCAAAATCCTCTGTACTTGCAAAGCTCTTCCGGGAAATCACTTTCGTCTTCACGCCAGCTGCTTCGGCCCGCTTCAGGGCATACGCATCGCCCCGGCTCGCCACGGTCAGAACAATCTTCCCGGCCGGAATCTTTCCAGCCGCTTCGGCATCAAGCAATGCCTGCAGATTCGTTCCGCCACCGGAAACCATCACTGCAATCCGGATCATCTTATTCTCCGAATACGACAGAATGGTCGCCTGCTTCGAGATAGCCGATGATCTGGGCGTGTTCACCAGCCTCATTCAGAATCTTCACGGTCTCTTCTGCATCTTCCGGCGATACAATCACGCTCATGCCGATACCCATGTTGAACGTGTTGTACATATCATGTTCCGAGATATTGCCCTTCTCCTGAATGAGCGGAAAGATCGGAGGAATGTTCCAGGATCCTTTCTGAATCACCGCATTGAACTGCTTCGGGAACGAACGCGGCATATTCTCATAGAAGCCCCCGCCCGTGATATGCGCAATCGATTTCACCTTCACCTGCTTCAGCAGCGAGAGGATCGGCTTCACATAGATCCTCGTCGGCGTCAATAACGTCTCTCCAAGTCCTTTTCCGAGGACATCTGCGTATCCGTTCAGATCCGCATGATCGATATCGAACACCTTGCGCACCAGCGAGAAACCGTTGGAATGAACTCCCGAAGAAGAAATTCCGACGATCACATTGCCAGCCCGAATCGTATTCTGATCCAGAATTGCTTCCTTCTCGACCGCTCCGACCGAGAACCCGGCTACGTCATATTCATCTTCTGGCATCAGCCCCGGATGTTCTGCCGTCTCACCGCCGACCAGTGCACAGCCAGCCTGTACGCAGCCATCGGATACTCCTCTTACAATTGCCGCAATCTTCTTTGGCACATTCTTTCCGCAGGCAATATAATCCAGGAACACCAGCGGCTTCGCCCCGCAGCATATGACATCATTCACGCACATCGCCACGCAGTCGATGCCGATCGTATCATGCCTGTCCATCAGGAATGCCAGCTTCAGCTTCGTGCCGACGCCATCGGTTCCGGAAACGAGAACCGGATGATGATATTCTTCCAGGTTCAGCTCAAACAGACCTCCGAATCCGCCAATGCCATCCAGGCATCCCGGGATCGCAGTTCTTGCGACATCCTGTTTCATCAGCTGCACGGACTTGTAGCCGGCTGTCACATCGACGCCCGCTTCCTTGTAGCTGGTACTGTAGCTCTTCTCGGTCATGGCCTCACCCTTCTTTTTTCTTCTCGATCTTCTGCTCGAAACGATCCTTATCGGCAGACGACGGCGTCGCTGCCGGATACTTCTCCGTGAAACAGCCGGTGCAGAATCCGCACCTTGCGCCATCTGCCATTTCCGTTACACCCTTCACGCTCAGATAGCCAAGCGTATCTGCCCCGATTGCCTTGCAGATCTCGTTCTCGCTCATCTGGCACGCAATCAGATGTTCCTTCGAATCAATATCCGTTCCGTAATAGCACGGACTGATGAACGGCGGAGCACTGATCCGCACATGTACTTCCTTCGCTCCGGCATCTCTTAACAGCTTCACGATTCTTCCGGAAGTCGTGCCGCGGACAATGGAATCATCCACCATCACGACCCGCTTGCCCTTGACGACTGAAGACACTGCATTCAGCTTCATGCGCACCGCATTCTCACGCTGCCCCTGCGTCGGCTGGATGAATGTTCTGGCAATATACCGATTCTTCTGGAATCCCATCTCATACGGAATTCCCGATCTTTCCGCATAGCCAAGCGCCGCATCCAGGCCCGAATCCGGAACGCCGATCACGACATCCGCATCGACCGGATGTTCTTCGGCCAGAATTCTGCCGGCCTTCTTTCTGGCCTCATGCACGGACATGCCCTCCAGAACGGAATCAGGTCTGGCAAAATAGACGTACTCGAACACGCAGAGATTCCCCCGAGCACCGCAGTGCGTCCGGATAGAACGGCCCCCATCTTCATCGACAATGCAGATCTCGCCCGGATCCAGATCCCGGATATACGTCGCTCCCAGCGCATCCAGCGCACACGTCTCGCTGGCAAACAGAATCTGGCCCTCCGGCATCCTTCCCATGACTAATGGCCTGAACCCGGTCCGATCGCGGAACGCAATCAGCTTCATCGGCGACGTCAGCACGCACGAATATGCCCCTTCCAGGTTGTACATCGCCCGTTCGATTGCCTGTTCAATCGAAGGCTGGCGCAGACGTTCACGGACAATCTCATAGGCGATGATCTCGGAATCATTCGTCGTATGGAAGATCGCTCCTCCGAACTCCAGCTTCTTTCTCAGTTCTGCCGCATTGGTCAGATTGCCATTATGTGCAATCGCCAGCTGGCCTTTATAATGACGGAACAGAAGCGGCTGCGCATTCGTATGATTCACTGTTCCAAACGTTGAATATCTGGTATGTCCGATCGCAATCTGTCCCTTGCCGAGCTTTCTCAGCTCTTCCCGGCTGAATACATCCCGGACAAGTCCTACACCCTTATGAACCGTGATCACCCCGCGGTCATTCACCGCAATGCCGCAGCTCTCCTGACCGCGATGCTGAAGCGCAAACAGTCCGTAATACGTATCTCCGGCAACATCTTCTTTCTCTTCCCGGTCATAGATTCCGAAGATACCGCATTCCTCACGAATGAGATCCTGCATCAGAGCTCCCTGACCTTTTCCTGAAGTGCCCGGTCCTTCTGTTCTACCGAAGCACCCATCGAAGCACGCTCTTCCTTCAGCCGATGCGCAAGAGCCGGATCAGACAGGGCCAGAATCTCTGCCGCAAGATATGCCGCATTCTTTGCCCCATCAATCGCAACGCAGGCAACCGGAATACCGCTTGGCATCATGGAAGTACTGAGCAGAGCATCGAGTCCATCCATCGCTCCGCCCCGAAGCGGAACACCGATCACCGGCAGCGTCGTATTCGCAGCCAGCGAACCAGCCAGAGCTGCACTCATCCCTGCCCCTGCGATCAGAACCCCGAAGCCATTCTCTTCTGCGTTCTTCGCGAACTTCGCAGTTTCCTCCGGCGTGCGGTGAGCACTCATCACATGCGCCTCAAACGGAATCCCGAGATCCTTCAGCGTCTTCATCGCTTTCGACATCACCGGAAAATCACTGTCCGACCCCATAATCACTGCAGCCTTCTTCATAACCAAGTCCTCCTTCAAACAGAAAAAAGCCTGCAGACAGTCCAGTCTACAGGCATCATAGTCTTATCCTTCCCGGCGCGGGCGGTTTCCTCCCGCAGAGGCCAGATCCTTAAACGCATGGAGAGATACAGAATCACGGTACATAGCCAAGTCCTTTCTGCATTCTGAAACACCGTTAAAAGACGGGACTATAGTATCTGATAAAAAACAAATTGTAAAGCGCGCAAAATCCTCCCGATCCAGCCGGTTCCTCCGGAAAGCAAATATTCACTCTTATGCACGAGAGTGATCCACGAACCATCTGAGATGCAGACTGCAGAAGATCATCTGCCTTTGTATATCATGATGAGGAAGCCCAGAAGTGCTGATGTGAGGACCAGCCACTCCAGCATTTCCTTTTTCGCTTTTTCCCTGAACGCTTTTGCCAGGAAGAAAACGCATGGCACCACCAGCAGCATCAATGAATAAATGAAATCCGTTATCATACTCCAGGAAGGGAATTCCACGCAATCAGCCGCAGGCAGGTTCTGGTCTGTTTTTCACTCCTGCGGTTTCAGGAGTATCTCAAACTGATGCAGGTAAGTCTCCTCCAGATCCATCTTTCCTTCATTGACCGCCCAGGTCTGTACCACCCCTGCAATCAGAAACCAGGCACCCCGCATCAGTTCCTCGGCCGGAACATCCTTCCGGATCTCACCATTCTGCTGTGCCTGCTGAAACAACGTCAGCAGCAGCTTCCCGAACTCTGTGGGATGATGGTCGCCTTGCATCACCATGGCACTTGCCAGATGCAGTTCCAGCATCTTTCGCACCACCGACGGTCCGAGGTACAGCAGATACTCCAGAAATTGTCTGCATGCCGCCTTCAGCTTGTCATAGGGACTGCTGATCCCGGCCAGCGCATACATAATATTCACCCGGCTTTCCTCAGAAGGATGAATGATGCTGAAAAGCAGGTCTTTCTTTTCCGTATAGTAATAATAAAAGGTGTTCTTAGAAATCCCGCTCGCCTTGCAGATGGCATTGATCGTTACCGCGTCATAACCATTCTCCTGAAACAGGCGCAGCGCATTGTCACGGATCTTCTTTCTGGTTTCGTTGTCTTCTTTCATGCCGCCCCTTTTTATAGCATACATTTCGCATCTCCGCAATATATTTATGTAACCTTGTTTACACATTTATATTACCGTGGTAATATAAGCGGGATTTTTCTGAGGAGGAACGTCATGGTCAAAGCACTTCGATATCTGAAGCCCTTCTGGCTGTCCGTAATCGCAATCATTGCCCTGGTATTCGGCCAGGTCCAATGTGAGCTTGCCCTGCCGGATTATATGTCTGACATCGTCACCAACGGCATTCAGTACAGCGGCATTACCGATACCAGCCCGCAGGCAATGCGGGCATCCGTCTTTTCGCATATGGAACTGTTCATGAGCGAAGAAGACCGGAAAACTTTTGAGGAATCCTATCAGCACATTGAAGCTGGCAATGCCGGATATGCAGAAGAATATCCCGCAGTCCAGCAGGAAGACATCTACGTCAGAACGGCTGCGGAAGACCTCAGCTCGATTACCGAAAAGCCCTTCCTATTTGTATCTATGCTGGAGAATCCAGACCTTCTGACTCAGCTTGGTCTTGCCAGCAGCGATCAGGCATTCGCCATGCTGGAACAGAATGAAACAGTCCGTCAGCAGTTCCTGACTCAGGCAGAAGAACGTTTGTCCGGCTATTCCGACAGCAATCTCCAGTCTGCTGAAACCATGCTCATGAAGCAGGAATATCAGGCATTAGGCATGAATGTTGAAGCCATGCAGAGCAACTACATCTGGAAGACAGGCGGATGGATGCTAGTGATCGCAGCCATCGGCTCGCTCTGTGCGATCGGAGCCGCGTATCTCTCCAGCCGCACGGCCACTGCGGCCTGCCGCAACATGCGTGCAGATGTCTTTGCCAAAGTGGAATCCTTTTCTTCTGCCGAGTTCAGTTCTTTCTCCACAGCTTCTCTGATCACCCGCACGACCAATGATATCCAGCAGATTCAGCAGGTCATGACAATGATGCTGCGAATCGTGCTGATGGCACCGATGATGGGCATCACCTCCGTCGTCAAAGTTCTGCGCTACCAGAACATGGCAGGCATCCTGGGGTGGACCGTTCTGGTCATCCTTGCCATCATGCTCATCACCTTCGGGATCACAACCCCGAAATTCCGCCTGATCCAGAAACTGGTTGACCGCCTCAACCTGGTCACCAGAGAACAGCTCTCAGGCATGCTGGTCATCCGGGCATTCAACAATCAGAAGATCGAAGAAGAACGTTTTGATGATGTCAACAAAGACATCACTGATGTCAACATCTTCGTCAACCGGGCAATGGCGCTGATCATGCCGATCGTCACCTTCCTGATGAGTGCGGTCGAAATTCTGATCATCTGGTTCGGCGCAAAACAGGTAGATCTCGGAACCATGCAGATCGGCGATATGATGGCGTACCTGCAGTATGCAATGCATGTACTGATGTCTTTCATGATCGTAGCCATGATCTTCATCATGATTCCGCGTTCCAGCGTCAGTGCAAAGCGCATCTTCGAAGTACTTGAAACGAGTCCTTCGATTAAGGATCCCATCCAGCCGAAGCACCTTCCCGAAGGAAACCAGAAAGTCACCTTTGACCACGTTTCCTTCCGCTATCCAGGCGCCGAAGAAGATGTGCTCCATGACATCACTTTTGATGCTGCGCCAGGCGAAACCGTTGCCTTCATCGGTTCTACCGGTTCCGGCAAATCCACTCTGATCAATCTGATTCCCCGCTTCTTCGATGTGTCTTCCGGGTCCATCCGCTTCGGCAATACAGATATCCGTGAAGTCACTCAGAAAGAACTCCGCAATCGGATCGGCTATGTGCCCCAGAAAGGAGTGCTGTTCTCAGGAACTGTGGAATCCAATCTGAAATATGCAGATGAGAATGCCTCTCCCGATACAATCCAGAATGCCCTCAAAGTCTCCCAGGCTGAGGAATTCGTCTCGAAAATGCCGCATCAGCTCGAAGAACCGATTGCAGAAGGCGGCACCAATGTCTCCGGCGGCCAGAAGCAGCGCCTTTCCATCGCCCGAGCTCTGACCCGGAATGCAGATCTCTATATTTTCGATGATACATTCTCAGCTCTGGACTACGCTACCGATGCAAAGCTCCGCGAAGCATTGTCGGCCATGGTTGAGAAGACGCATTCTACCGTATTCATCGTCGCTCAGCGCATCAGCACGATCATGCACGCAGACAAGATCATCGTCCTGGATCAGGGCCATATGGCCGGCATGGGAACCCATGCAGAACTGATGAAGACCTGCCAGGTCTATCAGGAAATCGCACATTCCCAGCTGAGCAGAAAGGAGCTCGGAGAATGAGTCAGAGAAACAGACAGCCAATGCACGGCCCAGGCCGCAATATGGGCTCAGGCGAAAAAGCCAAAGACTTCAGAGGAACGATCCGCAGGCTGCTCCGCTACATGAAGCCCTACCGCTTCCAGCTGATCTTCATCTGTATTTTTGCGATCGCTTCCACAATCTTCTCGATCATTGGTCCGAAGATCCTCGGCAGCGCAACTACGCTGCTTGCGGAGGGGCTTGCCGCTAAATACACCCAGCAGGGATCGATTGACTTTGCCGGTATCTTCACGATCCTCCGGAATCTCCTGCTGATCTACCTTGCAAGTGCCCTGTTCAGCTATATCCAGGGATGGATGATGGCCACTGTCACTCAGAAGACCACCTACTCTCTGCGAAAAGAAATCAGCGAGAAGATCAACCGTCTTCCCCTCAACTACTTTGACCGCCAGACCCATGGCGAAGTACTTTCCCGCGTCACAAACGATGTTGACACCGTATCCCAGTCTCTCAATCAAGCTGTCCAGCAGATCCTGACTTCTCTGGTCACGATCATCGGCATTCTTTACATGATGCTGAGAATCTCCTGGCAGATGACACTGATGGCTCTGGTTGTGATCCCGATCTCCGGGATCTTAGCTGCCTTCGTCGTGAAGAAATCTCAGAAATACTTCCACGCCCAGCAATCCACCCTCGGCCAGGTCAACGGCCACATTGAAGAAATGTACGGCGGACATCTCGTCATGAAAGCCTTCAATGGCGAGGATCGTTCCATCGCTGCTTTCTCCAGGCTGAACAAAGACCTCTATGAAAGTGCCTGGAAATCCCAGTTCATCTCCGGTATCATGATGCCTATTACCAGTTTCATCGGTAATGTCGGCTATGTCGGCGTGTGCATCCTCGGCGGCTATCTGGCCATTCATGACGGTCTTGCCATCGGTGACATCCAGGCCTTCATCCAGTATGTCAGAAGCTTCAATCAGCCAATCACTCAGACTGCACAGATCATGAACGTCATGCAGTCAACGGCAGCTGCTGCCGAACGTGTCTTCGAATTCCTCGAAGAACCGGAAGCACTTCCGGATACTGCTCATCCGGTTTCCATCCGCGATGAGAAAGGAAACCTCACGATCAGAGGTGATGTCTGCTTCGAGAATGTCTCCTTCGGCTATGAACCGGATAAGATTGTCATCCACAACTTCAGCGCCTATATCCATGCCGGTCAGCAGATTGCTATTGTCGGTCCGACCGGAGCCGGGAAGACTACGATCGTAAAGCTGCTGATGCGCTTCTATGAGCTTAACAGCGGAAGCATCTATATTGACGGCATCAACACCAGAGATCTGACCAGGAAAGACCTGCGAGACTGCTTCGGCATGGTGCTTCAGGATGCATGGCTTCATACCGGAACCATCATGGAAAACATCCGCTACGGAAGACCAGACGCCACCGATGAAGAAGTCGTCAGAGCAGCAGATGCAGCCTATGTCGACCACTTCATCCGCACGCTCGAGAGCGGCTATGAAACTGAAATCAACGAAGAAACCACAAATATCTCCCAAGGCCAGAAACAATTGCTGACAATTGCCAGAGCCTTTCTCGCCGATCCTAAGATTCTGATTCTCGATGAAGCAACTTCTTCCGTCGATACCAGAACTGAGATCCTGATCCAGAAAGGTATGGAGAACCTGATGAAAGGAAGGACCAGCTTCGTCATTGCCCATCGCCTTTCTACGATCCGCAATGCCGATCTGATCCTGGTCATGGATCATGGCGACATTGTCGAAGCCGGCAAGCATGAAGAACTTCTGGAAAAGAACGGATTCTACGCAAAGCTCTACAACGCACAATTCGAAGAATCCTGATACTGAAAGGACAGACTATTCCGAATAGCTGTCCTTTATTCCCCTTGCTGCCAGAACCTGAATGATCTCTGTCTGGCTGCAGCATCCTTCTGAAATCTGATCTACTTCATTATTCCTGCATTACAATGGAATCAGAAGCAGTATCCGGAGGAAATCATGAAAACCAGATTATCCAGAAGCACGTGGGCAACCATCATCCTTTTCGGCTTCATCGGCCAGATTGCCTGGTCGGTGGAGAACATGGAATTCAATGTCTTTCTGTTCAATGAAATCGGCGGGAGCACGCATGATATCGCCGACATGGTCGCATGGTCTGCAATTATCTCGACCATCACGACTCTGATCATGGGCATTCTCAGCGACAAGGCAGGACACCGCAAGCGCTTCTTATGCTGGGGATACGTGATCTGGGGGCTCATGACCATTGCCTTTGCGGCAATCTCCAGAGAACATACGGCTGCCTTATGGCCTTCTCTTTCTGCCGCCGAGGTGCTGAGCCGGACTGTGTTCTTCGTGATCCTGCTCGACTGCATCATGTCGTTCTTCGGCTCTGTTGCCAATGATGCAAGCTTCAACGCATGGGTCACTGAATCTACTGATGAGACGAACCGAGCTTCGGTAGAAGGCGTGCTGAATGTATTTCCGATGCTCGCTATGCTGGTGGTAGCAGGCGGGTCCGGCATCCTCACCGAAACGATCGGATGGCCAGGATTCTTCTTAGCCGTCGGAGGTGTCGTCACGCTCTGCGGTCTGCTCGGCCTGAAGTTTGTCAAAGACTCGAAGACAGTTTCTTCGAAAGAGTCTCTTTCCTTTCTGGAAAGCGTATGCTACGGATTCCGTCCTTCCGTGATCCGGAAGAACCCGAAGTTCTATCTGACCCTTGCAGCCATGTGCATCTTCAATATCTCCGTGCAGGTCTTCATGCCGTATCTGCTGATCTACCTGCAGTACACGCTCGGCTTTGATACGATCACCTATTCCATGGTCATGGCCATTGTCATCATCCTTGCCTCCGTCATGTCCGTTCTCATCGGCAAGATCACGGATCAGAAAGGAAAGGACAAAGTCTTCCGCACTGCCATCTTCCTATATGCCGGCGGACTGCTGCTGGCATCACTGATGCGTGAGCCGGTCTTATTCGTCATTGCCGGAACGATCATGATGACCGGATACGCTGCGGTATCAGTCGTATTCATGAGTGCAGTCAGAGACTATACGCCGATCGATCATGTCGGCATGTTCCAGGGCATCCGGCTGCTTGCCTATGTGCTGCTGCCGATGCTGATAGGGCCTTACATCGGAACATTCCTGATTGATCATTCTGATGCAGGCACCTATATCAACTCCTATGGAGAGCTGGTCTCTCTCCCGGTACCTGCATTGTTCACTGCCTCCGCGCTGATCAGTCTTCTGATCCTGATCCCGGCAAAGAAACTATTCGTGCAGAAATCATCTTCATAATGAAAAGGAGGACTGATGAATATGAGCAATCCCGCTTTCAGAATCAATGTGCGTATTTTGTTTCAAGGTTCTCCGGCTCTTCCGGAATCTCGCCAGCAAGCTCGAATCCTTTTCTTGCGGCCAGCACGGCGATGATTTCATTGATGACCGCAGCTGCAGCAATCGTTCCTTTGACGATTGAAGCAAGATCCGGTCTGACTGGTTCCAGCACTGCACAGATGATGCCGGTGAATACCAGCGATACGCCAGAGTGCGGCAGCAGCGTCAGCCCGAGATACTTCTGTACCGTCTCCGGCAGATGCGTAGCCTTTGCTCCGAAGCGGGCACCGAAATACTTCCCGGCAGCCCTTGCGGCGATATAGACAAAGGTATAGAGACCAGCACCTGCAATCAGGTGATAATCCAGCGGCGCGCCGAGATCCACAATCGCAACGATCAGACTGAGCTGCAGAATCGGATGATACCATTCCGCGATCTGATTCAGGCGTTCCTCAGAAACCAGGTTCGAGAATACCGTGGAGAACGAAACTCCGATCAGCATGTAATTGATCGTGATATTCTTCAGCACAGCGGTATTGAAGAAATACCCGATGGCCGTGCAGAGTGTCACGCCGATCAGAATGGTTACGAGTGTTTCCGCCTTCTTTCCGTCCTTCTTCAGAGGGGCAGAAAGCAGAAAACCGATTGCAACGCCGATCAGAATCGGCAGGAAAATCATGACCGGAATCATATACAGCGGAACTGTTCCGCCGGATACTGCTCTCGTGATGATGGAATCTACCGTGAAGAACACGACAATTCCGACCACATCATCCAGCACTGCCATCGGCAGAAGCGTATCGGTGACCGGACCCTTGGTTTGGAATTCCTGGACAATCGAAAGTGCCGGTGCCGGAGCAGTTGCTAAGGCAATTCCTCCGAACGCTGCTGCCAGATACACCGGAATTCCGGAGAAATGGAAAATGATTCCGAATACCAGCGTCACGACCGCAAACGTTCCCAATGACTGCGTCAGCGTGGTCAGCACCAGAGCCTTGCCATAAGACTTCAGCTTTCTCCAGATCAGTTCTGTTCCGAGCATGATGCCGAACGAGCACTGCATCCAGCTGATGATGACTTTATACCAGCTGGAATCCAGCAAGGTCTGCGGCAGAACACCTGCTGCATTCGGTCCCAGAATCATTCCCGCAATCAGCCATCCGAGAATTTCCGGAAGCTTGATCTTCTTTACCAGTTTTCCTATCAGGAACGCAGCTGCAATTCCCGCAATCCATTTCAAGATTACCATTTCATTCACCTCTTCCTGATTCCATTCAGAAATATATCCAATGCCAAATCTTCTTCTTTCTCAGAACTGGTTTCTTTCTCGCTCAGATGCCTTGCATTCCGATCATCCAGGAACTTCAGGATCAGATTCACAACTTCTTCCTCTGACAGTTCCTCTCGCAGCGGAATCTGTCTGACCGCATTGCGGATCAGCTGCTTTCTTCTTTCATCAAAAGCATTCCAGGTTTCCCTGATTTCTGTTTTCACTTCTTCCGGCGGAAACAGAACTGCGCTCTCAAACAGACGTGCATCATCGGGATGAAGCTTGTAGTATTCGTTTCTGCATTCAAAGTACTCCTTCAGAAGATTTCCTTCCTGATTCTGCAGATGTTCATTCAGATACCGGATCATCTCCTGCTGACAAGTCCGGATGCATTCGAGGTACAGCATCTCCTTGGAGGGAAAGTAGTGGTAGATGATCCCTTTGGAGATTCCCTGCTCTTCGCAGATGACATTCAGGGAGCCTGCCTCGAAGCCATGTTCTGAGAATTCCCGGATTGCCCCGTTCACGATTTTCGAACGAGTCTGCTGATTCTTTTCTTCCCGTTTCATCTCATGCACCTCCTGCACACGAGAATTGTTATATGCTTTTTCGACCATGTGGTCAATAGGCTTTTCTGCAATTCTGTTCACAGGCTTCACTTGTAAAAGTTAACGCAACCCCAGTATTGCATTAAGTATGTCTGAACAAGAAGTTATAAAGGGCTTGCATTAAGTAGATCTGAAACGGTTCTTCCTTTAACATTTAGATATCAGCCAGATTACTGCCATCTAACGATAGAACTGGAGGAACTGTCTATGGCAGCTTATCGTCGTTTTGATCTGGATAAGCGTATTACGCTTCAGAAGAATCTCTCTGAGAGGCTGCTGACAAAGTAGAGGTTGTAAACAGAATTTTGGATAAGAATCCTGACCGGGTCTGATACTGGCCAGGATTTTCTTCTTTTCAGTGGAATATCGTGAGGATCATAAAGGATTATTCCTTATCTGGTGCCCCCCTTAACGCTGGTTTCAAGTGTTTTTATCCTCTTCAGGTTCACAAGAAAGATCGATACTGCTGCCTGTATCGTCATTCCGTTCATTCCGCACGCATGGGCATTTCCATAATCGAGGGTCTGCTTCAGTTCCGCATTCTTAGCCTCGATTTTGTATCGCTCAGCATATAGTTCTCTGAATTCATCTGACTTCATGTAATCCATCTGAGCAATATGCGTATCTGATTTGATCTTTACCGAGTAGGTTTTTGACTTCGCGCCTTCCTTGTAACAGCCGTTTCGCAAAGGACAGTTTCTGCATTTCTCTACATCGAAGAAATAGGTAACTACTTTTGTATCAGAACCATTCGCTGCTTTCTCCTGACCGCCTTTGCTTTTTCTGACTGCCATATGTCCTGCCGGGCATACATACATCCCGGCATCCTTGTTGAACTCAAACTCTTTCTCCCGGCTTCCATGCAGCACATTCTCACTCAGCTTTGATGCCAGCTTGATTCCTTTTTCTGAGGTGTATTCAATATTGTCTTTCTCGGAATATGCACCATCACCAATCAGAGCGTCCACGGTTACTCCTGCGTCTTCTGCTTTCTCAATCAGATCTGCAGCCTGCTTGCCGTCATGTTTCTCTCCGGTTGTCACTGCCGCACTCACAATGACTCTGTCCGTGGTCATGGCAATATGCGTCTTATACCCGAAGAAGGAAGTGTCTGCAGTTTTGTGCCCCACTTTCGCATCCGGATCTCTGGAGAATTCAAACTGTTCACTCGTGTCTTCCACTCCTTCTTTCAGGTAATTGAGACGTTCCTGGATATCCGGTATCTTCTGAAGCCGTTCATCTGAAGCGATCAGATCCAGCAATTCCTTGCAGTATTCGATTTCATCCTCCAGAAGACCGCTGCTTTCCCGCTTCTTCGGCATTCTGTCCTTCATGGTTTCATCCGCTGCATATACAGACTTTCTCAGTTCCTTTGCTCGCCTGATCAGTTCCTCACGCGGAGAAATATGCTGGTAGAGTGCATTGGTATGAGTGGAATCGACGATGATCTTTTCATGATCATGAATGACTCCTTTCTTCTTCCCGATTTCAACAGTCTTGCCAATCAGCACATCCAGCAGGTCGGTATCCTTGAGTCTGGTTCTGCGGAATTTGGTAAGCAGGCTCGGATCAATGAATTCAGTTTCCTCAGGCCTATAGCCCAGAAAGTATTTCATTTCCATATCATACCGGACTCTTTCAATCAGATCACGATCACTGAGCTTGCGTGCGGTCTTAAGAAGCAGATATTTGAACAGCAGTACCGGATCGGCTGCGGTTCTTCCCAGGCAGATGCTGTAGTTCTTCTGAACTTCCTTTGCGACGAAAGAGAAGTCAACATTTTCGTTCATCTGGCGCCAGAAGTTATCTGCAGGGATCAGAATATCGTAAAGCCCGTTATAAGAGCCAAGATCCAACTGGGGCATATCAATCATTCTTAGCATAAAGACACCTCCGGAGTATAGTTATATTATACGCCATGCATGCATGTGTTTCAATCAAAACATGAAGAAAAAGCGCATAATCATCGCATTGATTCAGATTACGCGCTAATCGCTCTGAATTGGATATCCGTGTCCAAGCAGCTCATAGGTTAATGGGTGAGGCATAATCGGTTATTCGATAACCGCACTTTTTCAGCAGCCTCTCTCTCTGATGGTCTTTCCTTTGCAAAAATAGCTGATGAACTCGGAATGTCTGCTTCTTCTGTTGGCAGAGAAGTAAAGCAGTATCGCACGCTCGTAAACACTTACGGAGTCGGACATACCAACAGATGTATTCATCGCCGGGATTGTTCAATATCCGGAATCTGTCCTGGTCAGTCAGGTATCTGCAGAGACAAGAAATGCAATCATTGCAGAAAACAGAACTGCAATCAGGCATGCAGCAGCTACGGAGAAGAAGTCTGCAGGAAGCTGGATTCACCGCCATATGTATGCAATCAGTGCATAAAGAAGAAGTACTGTCCTCTGAAAAAGTACATGTATTATGCCGATCAAGCGGACAAGAAAGCCAGAGAAATCCGCAAGGAGTCTCGTTCTGGTCTCACATTGACCGAGGACGAGGTGAAGGAGATTGATACTCTTCTATCAGATCGTCTGAAAATGGGGCAGTCAGTCCATCATATCTTTGTCGATGAGCCGGACGTTTTCACCATCAGCGAAAAGCAGGCCTACAATCTGATCAATCAGGGTCTGATCTCCGCAAGACCGATTGATCTTCCCCGTGCCGTGCGCATGAAGCCTCGCAGTAAAAAGGCACAGATCGTCAAAGTTGACAAGAAGTGCCGGATCGGAAGAACCTATGAAGACTATCTGAAATTCATGGAAGAACACCCGGATTTTTCTGTTCTGCAGGGTGACAGCGTAGAAGGAAAAAAGGGAGGAAAATGCATTCTGACACTTACATGGGCGAACTGGGACTTCCAGATTGCCTTTCTCAGAGACCATAACAATTCGGCATCTGTTACATCAATTGTCAATCATCTGTATGAATCTCTTGGTGCGGAACTATTCCAGAAAGTGATGCCAGCTGTATGGCTTCTGGATAATGGATCAGAATTTTCCAATCCGTCAGAAATTGAGAAGTTCGGTGTCTATGTGTTCTACTGCGATCCTGGTGCTCCATACCAGAAGCCTAACTGTGAGAATACGCATTCCGTCTTCCGCAGAATCATTCCGAAGGGACATTCATTCAATGATCTGGACCAGGATTTCTTCGATCTTGCGTTCAGTCATACAAATTCGCTGCGCAGGAAGAAGCTGAATGACCACACTCCCTATGAAATGTTCTCGTTTGCCTATGGCGATGACATTGCGGAAAAGTGTTTCCGCATTCATCAGATCCAGGGAAAGGATGTAATTCTGGACCCTTCCCTTGTCAGAATTTATCGTGACTCCAGAAGAAAGGAAGGCATCGAGTAATGAAATACACCGTAAGCCTTCCTGAGATCACCAAAGTCATAATGACGAATGCTCCGCAGGAATTGCCTGGAGACGAGAAGGAATCTCTTGTTAGCATCTACATCCAGGACTGCACCGCTCATATCGACTTTTACATCATGAGCTGGCACAGAGAGAGCGGCTGCTTTTTCGCTCTTGTAGATCCTCTTCCTGATCCGCAGGTTCTCGATCTCGAATACGTCAGCTTCTCGTTTCTCAGGGATCATGATCTCTTCTACTCCGTTTATCCAAAGAAGAAACGTCCTCGGTACAAGAAGATTTATAACCGTATTCTACCGATGAAGTATGAGATTCCCTCATAATCATCTGACCGGCACCACCAATCACTAAGCACTGAAATCATGGCAGGTTCTGGCTGAGCATCCGTCATTATTCCCCGTTGCGCTGACCGTGTCTGAATTTTATCGGCACAGCAGGGCAGGTTTTACTGCGCTTAAATTGTAACGTATTTGAACACTTTTCCTATCATTTCAGGCAGAAAATCCATAGAAAAGAGACCGGAATTACTTCAGAACCGGTCTCTCACTATTCCTTGTCACACACAGCTTGCGATAACTTCGTAAAACTTGCGTTCAGTTTTTCAATTCACCTTCTGTTCACAGGAGATCGGGGACATGATATGATGCCAGAAAGAACCAGGAAGGGGTGAGAAGATGAGAATGCATTTCTGCCGTTAATCAGCATGATAAAATCTGTCATCGGTTTCGTCATGCGCGCAGAAATGATTCGTTTCTTCTCGGTAAGTTCTCTTACGCATGAACGGAATGCAGTCATTTTCTGCATTCCGTTTTTTTCATGAAGAAAGGAGAACCCGATGTCTGAAATTGTGATTCACGATCTCAGCTTTACTTATGAAGGCTCCTATGAGCCTGTATTTGATCATCTGAACCTGCGCCTGGACAGTGACTGGAAACTCGGTCTGATCGGCCGCAACGGCCGCGGAAAGACCACGCTGCTGAAACTGATGATGCACGAATATCCCTATACCGGATCCATCCAGTCTGTCTGCAGGTTTGAGTATTTTCCCTATGAGGTAAAAGACACTGAGGATCTATCCATACATATCGTCAATGAGATTGCCCCATCTGCCGAGCAGTGGGAGATGGAACGCGAACTGTCTCTCTTGAAAGCTGATGACAGCATTCTCTGGATGCCATTTTCTTCTCTCTCTGGCGGAGAGCAGACCAAAGTACTGTTAGCCGCAATGTTTCTGAAGGAGAATGCGTTCCTGCTGATTGATGAGCCGACCAATCACCTCGATGAAACCGGAAGAGCAGCTGCTGCCGCTTATCTGAACCGCAAGAAAGGATTCATCCTGGTCTCTCATGATCGTGCATTCCTGGATGCCTGCACCGACCATACCATGGCCATGAACAAGACCGGCATTGAAGTCATGCAGGGCAGCTATTCCATATGGCGGAAAGAGAAAACCGCCAGAGATCAGCTGGAGATCAAACAGAATGCCAGGCTGCACTCGGAGATCCGCCGGCTGGAAGAAGGCCAGCAGCGTACTGCAAAATGGTCCGATCAGGTCGAGAAGTCCAAGATCGGCGCTGGCGATAAAGGCTATGTAGGCCATATGGCGGCAAAGATGATGCAGCGCTCGAAGAACATCGAACGGCGCCGGAAGAATGCGATCACCGAGAAAGAAGGTCTGCTGAAGGATATTGAGGAAAGCGAATCCCTGAAGCTCATTCAGCCTGCCTGGCATTCTTCGGTCATGGTCTATGCCCAGCATCTTTCGCTCTATTACGGAGAGGTCTGCATCAAAGAAGACCTGAACTTCTCCATTCATCCAGGCGACCGGATTCAGCTGTACGGAAAGAACGGCTGCGGGAAGACCACATTGCTGAAGCTCATGAACGGCCAGGATATCCGTACGGAAGGAACCATCCATCTCGGAGCAGGACTGAAGTGTTCCATGATCTTCCAGGACAGTTCATTCATGCAGGGAAATCTCAGAAGCTATGCCGATCATCTGAAGATCGATATTTCCCTCTTCCTTGCCATCCTGCGCAAGCTCGGCTTTTCCAGGGAGCAGTTCGACCGTCCTCTGGAAGAGTGCAGCGAAGGACAGAAGAAGAAAGTCCAGCTGGCCGGAAGTCTGTCTCAGTCTGCTCATCTGCTCTTATGGGATGAACCGATGAACTATCTCGATATCGAATCAAGAGAACAGATCGAAGATCTGATTCTCACCTGGAGCCCGACCATCATATTTGCCGAACATGATCAGTACTTCTCCGAAAAGATCAGAACCGGAATCATCCGCTTCTGATTCCGGTCCTTATGGTAGAATCTAGGAAACATAGGAGAATGATATGAATCTGATCTGTCCGAGAAATTATGATCCGGTCCTTTCGGTCCGGGAAACTCAGGAAGCCATCAAATATATCCGTGATACCTTCCAGAAAGAATTCGGAAAGGAATTATCTCTTTCCCGCATCAGCGCCCCGCTCTTCGTCACGAAGAAAAGCGGTCTGAACGATGATCTCAATGGCATTGAACGGCCGGTCTCCTTCGACCTGCAGGAAATGCCGGGAGAACGCATTGAAGTCGTGCAGTCCCTGGCCAAGTGGAAGCGGTATGCCCTGAAGAAATACGGCTTCAATGTCCATGAAGGCCTCTATACCAACATGAACGCCATCCGCCGTGATGAGATTCTGGACAACCTCCATTCATGCTATGTGGACCAGTGGGACTGGGAGAAAGTCATCACGAAAGAAGAACGTACCGAAGAAACTCTGGAAACGGTCGTGAAGCAGATCTTCAAAGTCATCAAGCACATGGAACATGAAGTCTGGTACAAGTATCCGGAAGCAGTATGCCACCTGGCAGATGAGGTATTCTTCATCACCAGCCAGGAACTGGAAGACCTCTACCCTGACCTTTCTGTCAAAGACCGCGAAAACGCAATCGTCCGTGATAAGAAATGCGTCTTCATCTCGAAGATCGGCTGGCCGCTGAAACGCAGCCATCATCCGCATGACGGCAGAGCTCCGGACTATGATGACTGGAACCTGAATGGTGATCTGCTCTTCTGGCTTCCGAGTCTTTCCAGAGCCATTGAGATTTCCAGCATGGGCATCCGCGTCGATGAGAATTCCATCCAGGAACAGTGCAAGGCTGCTCATTGCGAAGGCAGATTGTCTCTTCCGTACCACAAGATGATTCTGAACCAGGAACTGCCTTATACCATCGGCGGCGGCATCGGTCAGTCAAGACTATGTATGTTATTGCTGAACAAGGCACATGTCGGAGAAGTGCAGGCATCGATCTGGCCGGATGAGATGATCGCAGAATGCGAATCACATCATATTCCTCTTCTCTAGAAAGGATGCCTATGATCAGAGAAATCTATCTTGCCGGCGGATGCTACTGGGGAACTCAGAAGTTTCTCGACAGCATCCAGGGTGTAACAAAAACAGAAGTCGGCTTTGCAAACGGATCCGTTCCTTCGCCAAGCTATGAGCAGGTCAAGCATACCGAAACCGGGCATGCAGAAACGGTTCATGTCTTCTATGACGATTCTGTTATTTCACTGAAAACCTTGCTGGAGCTCTTCTTCAACATCATCGACCCGACTTCTCTGAATCGTCAGGGCGCAGATCATGGCACTCAGTACCGCACCGGCATCTACTGCCTCAATGACTCAGATCTCAATACTGCACAAACTGCACTCAAAGACCTGCAGAAAAGATATACCAGCCCTGTTGTTGTGGAGTGTCTTCCTCTGAAATGTTTCTACACAGCTGAGGAATATCATCAGAAATATCTCGACAAGAATCCTGGCGGATACTGCCATGTATCTCTCGGCATGATTCAGAAAGCAAAGAACTGGAAACCAGGAGACTCCACGGATCTCCGGAAGTGATTCCGAGCCTGAAAGAAAAACCGAATCTCATGGAAATGCTAGCAGACTCAGAAGAAGATCTCCGCACTGGCATAGTCTCGCCATGATCTGATTCTTTTTCATCGATCAGGGAAGAACTGAAAACCAGACAAATCCTTACTCTGTCTGGTTCTGTGATTCTGCCCACTGCATCAATGCAGAAACAATGAGTTCAGTCGTCTCATTCATCATGATGTTGAAACGCTTATAGCCCTCTTCTTTATATGCATCAATCGGCTTCACCTGCGCATAGCTCCTGAGACTGACTCCCTGCTTCAGATGCTCCATGAAGTCCACATGCGGGATCCAGCAGCGATCAATGCTCTGCAGCATCACCACTTTCTCCACATGCTTCAGGATCTCCGGATCTGTATCTTCTGTCAGCGAGCGGAACTTCTGCTCGCTTTCTTCTCCGCGCTTCAGACGGATCAGTTCCATCACATGTTCTGATGGATCATCCATATCGAGAATCCGGCTGCGCTGTTCGTAGACCACCTCACGCTGCTCGCTCAGCACATTGTCAAATTCCAGAGTTCTCCTGCGGGCATCAAAGTGAAGTCCCTCTGCCCTCTTCTGAATCCGGTCCGCAAATGCCCGCATCTGCGCATCCGATTCTTTTCCAGCCAGGTAGTGAGCAATCACTGCCTGACCTTCTTCTCCTGCATACTTCTCGAACAGGTCATCATCCATGGCCACATAGAATCTGGAGAAACCCGGATCTCCCTGCCGGCCGGATCTTCCGCGCAGCTGATTGTCGATGCGCGCTGCCTCATGACGTTCCGTACCAAGCACTGCTAATCCGCCAAGCTCCG
This sequence comes from Anaerolactibacter massiliensis, assembly GCF_900290205.1. Lineage (NCBI taxonomy): Bacteria > Bacillati > Bacillota > Erysipelotrichia > Erysipelotrichales > Erysipelotrichaceae > Anaerolactibacter > Anaerolactibacter massiliensis. The sequence goes on from NZ_OLMH01000002.1 coordinate 2,174,841, forward strand.
CAGCTCCTTCGCCAAGCCGGATATCCGTTCCGCGTCCTGCCATATTCGTCGCTACCGTCACTGCATACTTCTGACCAGCCTTGGCAATGATTCCTGCTTCATCCGCATCATTCTTGGCATTAAGCACCTGGTGAGGAATTCCTTCTTTCTTCAGCATCGCACTGAGCTGTTCATTGATTCCTACGGATACCGTCCCGACTAAGACCGGCTGTCCTTTCTCATGCAGAGCTTTGATGTCTTTCACGACGGCTTCATACTTCTCATGCCGGGTCCGGAAGATCTGATCCGGTTCATCAATTCTTCTGACCGGCTTATTGGTCGGAATGGCATAGACTCTCATGTTATACGTATCCAGGAACTCTGCTTCCTCGGTCTTTGCCGTTCCGGTCATACCTGAAAGCTTGTCATACAGACGGAAGAAGTTCTGATACGTAATCGAAGCCAGCGTCACCGGTTCCTGCTTGATATTCACATTCTCTTTTGCCTGGATGGCCTGATGAAGTCCATCGCTGAACTCTCTGCCTTCCATCTTTCTGCCGGTGAACGTATCAACCAGGATAATCTCATTATCTCCGACGACATATTCCACATCCCTGCTCATCAGGTAATTCGCTCTTAATGCATTCTGGATGTAATGCACAAGCTCTGCAGTCTGATCTGTATAAAGATGCGCAACCCCGAAAGCCTTCTCTGCCTTGCGGATTCCTGCCTCGGTCAGAGTCACGCTGTTGTCTTCCCGGGAAACCGAATAATCCGCATCCCGCTTCAGACTCTTGGCAAACCGGTCGGCATTGATGTAATTCTGATCCAGTACCGGACCAGGTCCGCTGATGATCAGCGGTGTGCGGGCTTCATCGATCAGGATCGAATCCACTTCATCCAGTACTGCATAATGAAGACCTCTCAGAACCCGGTCCTTCGGGTCATAAACCATATTGTCCCGCAGATAATCAAAGCCAAGCTCGGAATTCGTCGTATACGTGATATTACACAGATACTGCTCCCGCTTCTGTGCCGGACTCAGCTCATGAAGATTGCAGCCGACCGAAAGACCGAGAAAGCGATACACTTCTCCCATCCAGCTCGCATCACGGCTGGCCAGATACTCATTGACCGTCACGACATGCGCACCTTTACCCTCCAGGGCATTCAGATAGATCGGCATGACTGCTGTCAGGGTCTTTCCTTCACCGGTCTTCATCTCCGCAATATCGCCGCCATCCAGCAGCACGCCGCCCAGCAGCTGCACCGGATAAGGAAACTCTCCCAGCACTCTCCGGGATGCTTCGCGAGCCGTCGCGAACGCTTCCGGAAGAACCTTCTCCAATCTTTCTCCTGAAGCGATGCGTGCTTTCAGCTCCGGCGTCTTTGCCTGCAGCTGCTCATCGCTCTTGTCTGCATACTCTGCTTCCAGATCCAGGATCTTCTTTACCTGTTTTTCTGCTTCATGATAATGACGCTTCTCACTGCTGAATAAATCACCAAAACTCATTGCTTGTTCCTCTCCTTCTTTCTGTTTTTCACTTCAAAAAGAAAGAAGTCCTCGGAACAAGCTCCCGACTGATGCACCCGGACATCAGAAACAGCATAGTCAGATCAAGCAGTACCCATATGATTCTCTGCTCTTCCTTCCTCGGAAGAATCAGAACCAGAGAAACCGGAAGAATCGCTGCAGGCATAAAGCCAGGAAGCGTCTTATGTTCTTCCGTATGATCAGGAACCATCTCTGAAGATTCCTCAACCCCATTCTGTTCTGCAATCCGTTCCGGGAGTCTGACCGATTCTCCATCAGAAAACCTCAGTGCCTGTCCCTGCAGACAGCCCGCAAGAAAAACAAGCACTGCTGCCGCAATGCAGAATCCCAGCAGTTTCCGGATCATCAGTTCCGCCGTCATGGCCTATATTCTACAACGTCTGAAAATCCAGGGCTACCTTCACACCAAAAAGCCTGTTCTTTTCAGAACAGGCCCTCAGTCCGTGATGCCATAGTATTCTTCCATGGTCAGACCGCGGTCATGAATCTTCTTAGCTTCTTCGACACCAACATAGCGGAAATGCCATGGACTGTACATGATTCCGGTGATCTCCTGCTTTCCTTCCGGATAGCGCTCAATCCACCCATAGAGATACGAATTCTCCTGCAGCCACGTATAGTCTCCATACTGTGTGAAGCAGTACTGCAGCTCACAGGCACCATTCCAGCATCCAAGATCCGCTGCCAGTCCGAGCTGATGCTCAGAAGCACCAGGATGATCATCGATATTGTCCGCAAACTCATGCCCGCGGATCGAAATGTAGTAATGGTACAGATCATTCTGAAGCGTATAGGAACGATACCCGCTGACCAGCTTCAGATAAACCTGATCCTCAATCGCTGCCTGGAACATCTCCTTCAGCTTCTCAGCTGCTTCTTCCCGCAGCTGCTGGGTGCTTGCAGAATGCACATCCACATCCACCAGATCAGGCGGCACATAATCAGAGCTGATCGTATGCGTCTGGCTGATATATCTCGTGATGCTGGTATCCGTGGAAAGATCTGCCTGAACGGTCGGTTCGGGCGTCGGCGTTTCCGTCGGTACCGGAGTCGCAGAAGGAACAGGCGTCGGAGCTGGCGTCATAGTCACTTCCGGAGTCGCCGACGCCTGGACTGCAGCAGCGCTGCTGCGATCAGTAAAATGCAGCACCAGAAGCCCTGCCAGAATTGCCACGCAGAGTACTGCAATCGTAATCACTTTCCATTTATACCGTCTGTCAATCATACTGTTCTCCAAGCTGCAGCTCTATTATACAACACGGCAGAACCTCTCATCTGTATGTCCACGCTTCTGAGTTTTCGGTGTAAACTGATCTCAGAAAAACGAATTCAGAAAGAGGTTTTATGAAAATTGCAGTTGCAGGTGCCGGCGGAATGGGCGGCAGATTCGCACTCGGCCTTCATCAGTCCGGAAATGATGTAATTCTGATTGATCAGTGGCAGGCCAACATCAAAGCCATCCGGAAAGACGGTCTGACCGCTTCCCTGAACGGAAAAGTGATCACCGATCAGATTCCGATCTACTATCCGGATGAAATTGATGAGAAGAACGAGAAAGTCGATCTGATTCTTGCTATGGTGAAGAGCCCTCAGCTCGATCAGATGTTCCATGCAATCTCTCCGATCATCCAGGATGATACGTATGTACTCTGTCTCATGAACGGAATCGGTCATGAGGACACGCTTTCCCGCTATGTCAATCCTGCCCATATCCTGTCCGGAACAACCATGTGGACCGCTACCATGAAAGGACCGGGACTTCTGGAGCTCAATGGAGAAGGCTCCATTGATATTCAGAACATTCGTCCGGAAGGAAAGCAGGCAGCTGACAAGGTCATTGAAGTACTCAACCAGGCAGGACTCAATGCCCGCTACAGCGATAATGTGCTCGCTTCCATCTGGCGCAAAGCATGCATTACCGGCGGCCTCAATGCATTAACCGCCCTGCTGGAATGCAATAACATGGAACTGAGGAGTCTCCGGGTATTCGATGCCATCATTCTGGAAATCGTGAAGGAATATATCGCCGTCGCGGAAAAAGAAGGCATCCATCTGAACCAGACCGAGATGATCGAAGCCATCCAGGATTACTGCCGGCCGACGGTCAACGGCTTTGCCTTCACTTCCATGTATCAGGACCTGATTCAGAATCACCGAATCACCGAGATTGAATACATGAATGGTGCCATCTCCAGAAAAGGAAAACAGTACGGAATTCCTACTCCGTACAATGAACTTCTCACTCAGCTCATTCATGCCAAGGAACAGCTGCTCACCGCATTCTGAACGCTTATTGAAACGCCAGGACATTTCTCCAGGCGTTTTTTTAAAGTCAGAAGAGCAGCTGCCCGTCTGACCACTTCAGCATTCATACCATTCGTGCATGATTCAGATTTCAGCAATCTTCTTCAGAATCATCGAAGGAATCAAAAAGATCTCTGCATAGCACAGAGATCTAAATCGAAACTTATTCTGCTTCTTTGTCTTCCGGTTCAGAAGATTCCGGCTTTTCTTCTGCAGCGTCCTTCTGATCTGCAGCAGTGAAGTCGTCTTCCTCTTCATTGCCGAGAACTTCATCCGGGAGCTTGGTTGCAGTTGCTTCTGCAAGCGCAGCAGCCTTTGCTCTGCGCTCCTCAATCATCTTGTCGGCTTTCTCGATAATACGCTTCGTGGTTTCACGCTCGTATTCCGGCCGGCCGGTTCCAGCAGGAATCAGCTTGCCGATGATGACATTCTCCTTGAGGCCTTCCAGATGGTCGACCTTGCCCTTGACTGCAGCATCCGTGAGGACACGTGTCGTCTCCTGGAATGATGCAGCAGACAGGAAGGAATCCGTCTCGACAGCAGACTTGGAAATTCCAAGCATGATCGGGCTGAACTGAGCAGGCGTCTTGCCTTCATCGAGCAGCTCGTCGTTGATTTCCGTCATATGCGCACGGCTCAGCGTCTGGCCTGCACTCAGACCGGAATCGCCGCTTTCCGTGACCATGACCTTCTTCAGCATCTGCTTGATCATGACTTCCAGATGCTTATCGGAAATATCGATGGACTGAGAAGAGTAGACCTTCTTGACTTCCTTGAGGATGTATTCTTCTGCAGCTCTGACACCTGCAACCTGGAGCAGTTCCTTCGGAGCAATCGTTCCTTCCGTCATCGGCTGGCCGGCAGTAACCTTGGTGCCAACCGTGATATTGGAGAGAACTGTCTGGGTCAGATCACACTTATGATCAATGGAATCATTCTCATTGGTCACCGTGATGATCATGCCCTGCTTGTTGTCCTGCTCGCGGATATCTGTGACTTCGCCGTCAATCTTGGCAATGACTGCCACACGCTTCGGCGTACGTGCTTCGAACAGCTCTTCAACACGCGGGAGACCCTGTGTGATATCACCATTCTTATTCGCAACACCTCCGGTATGGAAGTTTCTCATGGTCAGCTGAGTACCAGGTTCGCCGATTGCCTGTGCAGCCATGACACCGATTGCTTCACCGGCTTCAACCGGATTGCCCGTTGCCATATTGCGGCCATAGCACTTGCGGCAGATGCCCTTCGGAGATTCGCAGGTGAATACGTTGCGGATCCATACCTCTGTGACACCGGCATCGACGATCTTCTTTGCCATCTCGTCTGTGATGTAAGTATCTTCCGGGCAGATCACTTCGCCAGTCTTCGGATCCGTGACAGCCTGCTGTGTATAGCGGCCGGCAATACGTTCCTCAAGCTTCTCAATGATCGTTCCGTCTTTCTCATCGACCAGCTGACGGACCAGGAATCCGCGTTCGGTTCCGCAGTCTTCTTCGTTGATGATGACTTCCTGCGCGACATCGACCAGACGTCTTGTCAGATATCCGGACTCTGCCGTCTTCAGAGCGGTATCGGTAAGTCCTTTACGTACACCATGGGTGGAAATGAAGAACTCGGACACGCTCATTCCTTCACGGAAGCAGGAATAGATCGGGACTTCAATGATAGAAGGCTGATATTCTTTCTTGGATTTGGACTGAGTAGGACGAGCCATGAGGCCGCGCATTCCGGCAAGCTGCGTGAAGTGGTTCTTGTTGCCGCGGGCACCGGAAACAGCCATCATGTTGATCGGGTTCATACGCGGCAGCGAAGCCATCAGCGTATCACCGACCTGATCCTTAACCTTTGCCCAGAGATCAGAGAACTGTGCTTCCCACTCCGGACCGGTCAAGAGACCTCTGTCACGGAGATTGTTGAGGACATCTGCCTTGCGGCGGCCCTCATCCACCATTTCCTGCTTATGCGGCGCTACGGAAATATCCGACAGTGCAACCGTCATACCGGCAATCGTGGAATACAGATAGCCCATATCCTTCAGGGAGTCCAGAATCGTGGAAGTACGGACCGTCGGCGAATTAACATCACCATTGCCGTTCTTGTACTTTGCGAATACTGCAGCGATCAGGTTTCCGAGGTCCTTCTTCTTGAATTCCTTCGTCACCGGACGGCTCTGGATTTCCTTGCGGATATCCGTTCCAAGCTCAACGAAATCATCATTCGGAGTAACCTTCAGCTTATCCCCGTCAAATTCATTCATATACGGGAAATCAGGCGGGAATACGCTGTTGAAGATAATCTTTCCTACTGAAGTCAGCAGGTAGCAGCTGTTCTGGTAATCCGTGAAGCAGGTCTTGTTGACCTTGTCTGCAGGAATTGCAATCCGGCTGTGCAGGTGGACCATGCCGACCTGTTCCGCCATGAGGACTTCGTCCACATCCTTGAAGACATGGCCTTCATTGTCCCCGTACCGTCTCCAGCGCTCTGCTTCGGTTCTCTGGCCAAGACGCTCAAGCGCATCAGCCTTGTTGTAGAACTCTTCTGCGGTCTCTTCCATGTTCAGATAGAAGTTGCCGAGCACAAGGTCCTGTCCAGGAGTAACGATCGGTTTGCCATCCTTCGGACCGAGAATGGAGTTTGCACCGAGCATCAGGACTTCTGTCTCTGCACGAGCAAGCTCTCCCAGAGGAAGATGGACAGCCATCTGGTCACCATCGAAGTCAGCATTGAATGCCGGGCAGACCAGCGGATGGACACGGATCGCATGACCATCAACCAGACGCGGGAAGAATGCCTGGATTCCCAGACGGTGCAGAGTCGGTGCACGGTTCAGGAATACCGGGTGGTTCTCAATGACCTTTTCCACAGCATCCCAGACACGCGCATCCTGACGTTCAATCAGCTTTTCAGCAGTCTTCGGATTGGACGCAACCTGCTCATTGACCAGTTCATTGATGACGAACGGCTTATAGAGATTGATTGCCATTTCCTTCGGCAGACCGCACTGCCACATCTTCAGACTCGGGCCGATTGCGATAACGGAACGGCCTGAGAAGTCAACACGCTTGCCGAGGAGGTTCTGACGGAAACGTCCCTGCTTGCCCTTGAGGGAATGAGACAGAGACTTCAGTGCTCTTCCTCCGGCACCAGTAATCGGCTTGCTGCGGCGGCCATTGTCAATCAGAGCATCAACGGCTTCCTGCAGCATTCTCTTTTCGTTCTGCACGATGATTGCCGGCGTGCCGAGTTCGAGCAGCTTCTTCAGACGGTTGTTTCTGGTGATGACACGGCGATACAGATCATTCAGATCAGACGTCGCGAAACGGCCGCCGTCCAGCTGCAGCATCGGTCTGAGATCAGGCGGAATGACCGGCAGAACAGTCAGAATCATCCACTCCGGCTTATTCTCGCTGTTCCGGAATGCTTCAACCGTCTCCAGACGCTTGATCAGCTTCTTGCGCTTATCGCCATTTGCTTTCTCAAGCTCTGCCTGGATTTCTTTGTATTCCTTATCGATATCGACCTGTTCCAGAAGAGTCTTGACCGCTTCTGCACCAGTTGCGGCAGAGAAGCTGCCAGGTCCGTAGATTGCGGTATTCTCACGGAATTCCTTTTCCGAGAGAATCTGCTTGTAGGACAGCTTCGTATCGCCCGGATCTGTCACGATCCAGGAAACGAAGTAGACTACTTCTTCCAGCTGCTTCGGAGGTACATTCAGAAGCAGGCTCATGCGGGAAGGAATGCCGCGCAGATACCAGATGTGCGCAACCGGAGCAGCCAGCTCAATGTGGCCCATCCGCTCACGGCGGACACTGGACTTCGTGACTTCAACACCGCAGCGATCGCAGATCACACCCTGATAGCGGACCTTCTTGTACTTTCCGCAGGCACACTCCCAGTCCTTGGTCGGACCGAAGATACGCTCGCAGAACAGACCGTCACGTTCCGGTTTCTGGGAACGATAGTTGATAGTCTCCGGTTTCTTGACTTCGCCATAAGACCACTCACGAATACGTTCAGGTGATGCCAGTCCGACTTTTATTGCTGTGAAGTTATTAATATTCATCCTGCCGCATCCTCCTTAGTCCTTGCTGTCATCCGAGTCATCTGCATCATCGAATCCGACAACTGCAGCCTCCTGGACTTCATCAATTCCATTCTTGACCGTCAGATCGCTCTGCGTCTCCGCATCGTTCACGAACTTCTGGTGAGTCATATCAATCGTGGTCTCTTCCTTCAGCTCTTCCTGTTCCAGCTGCTTCAGATCCATCTCTTCGCCATTTTCGCCGAGCAGACGGACATCCACTGCCAGAGCCTGGAGCTCATGGATCAGGACACGGAACGATTCCGGAACACCCGGCTCCGGCATATCCTTGCCCTTGACGATTGCTTCATAAGTCTTCGTGCGGCCCATGATATCATCCGACTTGACCGTCAGGATTTCCTGCAGGGTATGCGCAGCACCATATGCCTCAAGTGCCCAGACTTCCATTTCACCGAAACGCTGGCCGCCATTCTGAGCCTTGCCGCCCAGAGGCTGCTGCGTAACGAGAGAATAAGGGCCGGTTGCACGCGCATGGAGCTTATCATCGACCATGTGCGCAAGCTTGATCATATACATGACACCGACTGCAATCGGCTCATCGAATACTTCGCCAGTCATGCCATCGGTCAGCAGATACTTATGATGCGTGCCAGCTTCCTTCATGATGTCTTCCAGATCCTGGTTCGAAACACCATCGAAGACCGGGGTTGCGAACTTCACACCAAGGGAACGAGCAGCCATGCCGAGATGGACTTCCAGCACCTGTCCGATGTTCATACGGGAAGGAACGCCGAACGGGTTGAGCATGATGTCGATCGGGGTGCCATCCTGCATGTACGGCATATCCTCAATCGGGTTGATTCTGGAGATGACACCCTTGTTGCCATGACGGCCGGACATCTTGTCACCTTCGGAAATCTTACGTTTCTGAACGATGTAGACCTTGACGACTTCATTCACTCCCGGCGGAAGCTCATGATCATCCTTGCGGCGGAAGATACGGACGGAATGAACCGTTCCGGCACCGCCATGCGGAACTTTCAGGGAATTGTCACGCACTTCACGCGACTTCTCACCGAAGATTGCCAGCAGCAGCTTCTCTTCCGGCGTGATCTCGGACTGTCCCTTCGGAGTAACCTTTCCTACCAGGATATCGCCTTCCTTGACATCAGCACCGACCATGACAATTCCGCGGCCATCCAGGTTGCGGCATGCACTCTCGGATACATTCGGAATATCACGGGTGATCTCTTCCGGTCCGAGCTTCGTCTCACGGCACTCAATGTCATACTCCTCGATATGAACCGAGGTATACACGTCTTCACGCACCATGCGCTCAGACATGATGATGGCATCCTCGTAGTTATATCCATGCCAGGTCATGTAAGCAATCAGCACGTTCTGGCCGAGGGCAAGTTCGCCGTTCTCCATGGAGAAGCCATCTGCCAGAATATCGCCGCGCTCCACATGCTCGCCATCTTCGACAATCGGTCTCTGGTTGAGGCAGGTCGAAGCATTCGAACGGCGGAACTTCGTCAGCTCATACGTGTGTTCCTTGCCATCTTCTTCCGTGACGACAACCTTGGTCGCATCCACATAGGATACGGTGCCAGGAGCAGTCGCTACGCAGGCCGCACCGGAATAACGTGCAATTGCACGCTCCATGCCGGTTCCTACCCACGGTGTATGCGGGTTCAGCAGCGGAACAGCCTGACGCTGCATGTTTGCGCCCATGAGGGCACGGGTGCAGTCATCGTTCTCAAGGAACGGGATGCAGGCAGTCGCAACCGAGACGATCTGCTTCGGGGAGACGTCGGCATAGTCGACCGTGTCACGATCAGCCATGACCGTTTCACCGGCAATTCTTGCGACAACCTTCTCGCTGGTCAGCTTGCCGTCATGAATCTCATTTGCCTGGGCAATGACATGATCATTCTCTTCATCTGCAGACATGTACTTGATCTCATCCGTGACCTGGCCATTGACCACACGGCGGTACGGAGTCTGGATGAAGCCGTATTCATTGACTCTTGCATACGTAGTCAGATAGGAAATCAGACCAATGTTCGGGCCTTCAGGAGTCTCGATCGGGCAGATTCTTCCATAGTGGCTGTTATGAATATCACGGACCTCGAAGCCTGCCCGCTCACGCGTCAGTCCGCCAGGACCAAGTGCCGAAATACGGCGCTTGTTGGACAGCTCCGACAGCGGGTTCTCAGCATCCATGAACTGAGACAGCTGAGAAGAAGAGAAGAACTCCTTGATCGCTGCCGTCAGCGGACGGATATTCGTCAGCTGCTTCGGGGTAAGACCCGACGCATCTGCAATCGACATACGCTCCTTGACGGTACGCTCCATACGGGACAGACCGATGCGGAACTGATTCTGGATCAGCTCGCCGACCGTACGGATACGGCGGTTTCCGAGCATATCGATATCATCTACAGAACCGACCCCATCCAGCATCGTCAGCTCATAGTTGTACAGCGCATACATATCCGGCATCGTGATCGTATGCTTCGTGTTCAGCGGATCAATGCCGATGAGCTTGATCGGATCGCCATCATCATCCAGGATCCAGACCTGCTGCACGCATGCACCGACCAGCCATACCGTAACCGGATCTCCAGCCATGACTCTGCTCATGACAGCTTCCTTATCTGCCGTCGTCAGCTTCGTCTCGTCTTCATCCGGAATATATCTTCCGGCAATCAGCGTGTCATCTTCATGAGCCAGATCCTTGCCATTGACCGTCAGTCTTCCGACTGTATACATACGCGGACCATAGTTCAGAACCGCGCTGATATTGTCATTGGTAACCTTCACTTCATTTGCGAAGATTCCTGCATAAACGGTAACCTCGCTGAATTCCTTGGCAAGTGCCTTGGCATCTTCCGGCGTGATAACCGTTCCCTGATCATAATGGCTCTTCTTGCCATCCAGATCCGTTGCCAGAATTCTTCCGACCAGAGCCTTGGTCCAGGAAGTATTCATGACTGCTGTCACCGGATGAGAGAACAGATGGTTGAACGGCAGCGCAACGCAGGAAATACCCTTGTTGATCTCCGGTCTCAGCTCATCTCTTTCCTTCTTGCCGATGACCTTGTTCTTCTTGATGAGAACCTTGCCGTCTGCACCGATGAGATCATCTCTCAGACGATGATTCTCCATGCGGTCCAGGATGTTCAGCTTCTTCAGAACCTTATAGCGTCCTGCCTTGGTCAGATCATACCGGCGGTAATCGAAGAACTTCTGATCCATCGTGGTGAGAGCACCATCGATGGTCGCAATTTCATCTGCTCTCTGGTTCTCATAAACACTGAGCAGCGCATCATGCGTGGTCTTTGTCTTATCTGCAGCCAGCGTGTTGCGGATCTCTTCGTAGTTTCCGAAGATGCTGGTATACAGCAGCATATAATCATTGAGGAACTCACGCTCTTCTTCCGGAACGATGACATCCGGATAAACATCAAAGTGCAGTGCCTTCAGGAACTTCTGCATGCCAGTCGTATCAAAGGCATCCTCACCCTTTTCCAGATTCAGGGACATGCCGATTGCCTTGAACAGAATCGTGGAGAGAATCTTTCTTCTCCGGTCAATCGACACATTCATGATCCGGCCCAGTGCGGCCTTCTTATCATCAGACATGAATTCCAGCCACGTGCCGCGGCTCGGAATCAGTTCACAGGTATAAGTATCTCTGCCGGTGCGCTCTTCTGAGACAATGTCAAAATAAGCACCCGGAGAACGGACAATCTGAGAAACAATGACACGCTCAGCACCATTGATGATGAAGGTTCCGGTCGGAGTCATCAGCGGGAAATCGCCGAGGAATACCTCTTCCCACTTCGTCATGACTTCGCCAGTCTCCTGATCCACCATCTCAAGTTCCATCTTGGCCTTCAGAGGAGCGCAGTAATTGGTTTCCCGGTACTTGCATTCGCTGATCGAGTATTTCGGTTCCCCGAATTCATAATCAACAAACTTCAGACGGATATTGCCGCTGTAGTTGCTGATCGGATAGATGTCGTCGAAGACTTCACGGATTCCTTCCTTCAGGAACCAGTCATAGGAGGCCGTCTGAATCTCCGTCAGATCCGGAAGATCCAGGCCTGCACTGACTTTCGTGTAGTCGCGGCGGACTGATTTGGGACCGTAATGCATAACGCGGTATGCCTGCTTTTTTTCCATGTACGCCATCCTTTCGCCTGCATGCTGGAAACGCCGAAAAGGGTATAATACCCCCTTAGTGATTTATCGGCTTTTTATCAACATAAAATGCTATCATCGATTATGCAACCCTGTCAATCTGACTTCCTGCTTTTCAGGATCCAGTAACCCTTGTCTCTCATCACGATTTCGCAATTGCCGAATCGCTCATTCAGTTTTCTGACTGCGCTTTCAGCCCCCTGCTTGCGCCGGATCACGGCGAGCAGAAATCCATCTGATGAAAGATGTTCATATGCCCCGTCAAAGATGCCGTAGACCACTTCTTTGCCCGCCCTGATCGGCGGATTGGTCACGATCACATCAAACATTCCGGGAACATGTTCAAAACGGTCTGAGATAATCACTGATACCGGAGCCCTGTTGGTCTTGCTGTTGGCGTCCGCAAGCTCAGCAGCTCTCGGGTTTACATCGCAGCAGGTGACAGCGGCATCCGGAAACAGAGTTTTCAGCACAATGCCGAGAACTCCGTATCCGCATCCCATATCCAGCACGTTTCCAGCAATTCTTTCCCGTGCTGCTGCCTTCAGAAGCACCTCGGAGCCATAATCAACTCCGGTCTTGCTGAAGACTCCATCCTCTGTCGCAAATGTATACGCATGCCCCATGAACTCGAAGGAATGATCTTTCCGGTTCTCCGGAAGCGAGCGGTTATCGGTAAAATAGTGCGTCACTGCCATAAAATCCGCTTCCTTTCTTAGGGGCGAAAAGCCGAAGGCTATGCCTCGGCTTTTTTACACGATGTTGTTTTACTGGCGATTACTTGAATTCAACAGTAGCACCAGCATCCGTCAGCTTCTTCTTGATGTTTTCAGCTTCTTCTGCAGGTACATCCTTCTTGAGCTCAGCAGGTACACCATCGACCAGCTTCTTCGCATCGATCAGGCCCAGGCCGGTGATTTCACGAACAACCTTGATGACACCGACTTTGGAATCACCGAAGCTTGTCAGAACAACTGTAACGTTCTTCGGTGCAGCATCAGCAGCTTCTGCCGGAGCAGCAGCAACAGCAACCGGAGCAGCAGCAGAAACGCCGTACTTCTCTTCAATTGCCTTTACGAGATCATTGAGTTCAAGAATCGTTGCTTCATCGAGATAAGCAAGAATGTCTTCCTTTGTTAACTTAGCCATTTTAATTTTCCTCCAGTTTTCTCCAAATGGTCTTGTGACTGCTTACTCAGCAGCCTTGGCTTCTTCTGCCTTAGCAGCCTCCGCCGGTGCAGCGCCCTCCGCTGCAGGAGCACCGTCTGCCGGCTTAGCTTCAGCAACCGCATTGACTGCTCTTGCGAAGGAAGCGACAGGTGCAGTGAGTACAGACAGCAGCATAGACAGCATGCCTTCCCGGTTCGGAAGTTCAGAGAGCTGCGCGATTGTCTCAGTGTCGACAACCTTGCCCTCGACGATTCCGCCCTTGAGAATCAGCGCCTTGTGCTTCTTGGCAAACTTTGCCATCACACGAGCTGCTGCGGTTTCGTCTTCACCGAATGCAATCGCGTTCGGACCGGTGAGCGACGACTTCAGATCCCCGAATCCAGCCGCATCAGCAGCCTTGCTTGCGAGAGTGTTCTTGTAAACCTTCATTTCAACATTCTCAGCACGCAGTGCTCTGCGGAGTTCGGTGACTTCTGCAACGCTCAGACCACGGTACTCAGCGACAACAGTGGACGAAGACTTCGTGAACTTGTCCTGGATTTCAGAGACAACGTTCTTCTTCGATTCCAATACCGCCTGATTCATTGATTCACCTTCTACCTTTCCTGTTATCGCCTACCGTCTGGAAAATAAACCCTTGCCGTCAGACAGCAAGGGCAAAAAAGTCTGTTTACAGCTTTCTACCTCGGTAACATGATTAAGCTTCCGCCGTTACTGTCTCTGGTATTTGATAACATCTGATAGTTTACCAGCATCTCCTCGTTTGTCAACAGAACGATTTTCCTTCCCATATGATCATGTGATCATATGATGGAAAACAGGAGACAGCGATATCCTGCAGCGATTTCAGAACCGCAATGATGGTTCCAATCATCTCTCAGAAGCAGAAGGGGCAAAAAGTCAGGGCTTGAAATCATGACCACCCGTGAAACGGGTGGTTTGTTCTAAGGCTATAAGCCTATTGTGCTAGCCAGCGTCTCAAGACGCTGGCTTCTCCATATTTCAATATGTCTAAGCCACTATGCACTTTTAACTATTGCCGCCCATTAATGGGCTGTTCCTGAATTTTGCTTCTTCTTGTTGTCGTTTGGTTTCCGATATGCTTTATCCTCGTGGAAAGGATCTTCATATTCCTTCACACTCAGTTTGTCTTGAGCTATATCGTCTTTCTCCTGGTCCTGTATATACTTCCGCACTGTTGCCTCATTCAGCCCAACTGTGCTCACGTAATATCCGTCTGCCCAGAAATGTCGATTACCGAATTTGTATTTCAGGTTTGCATGGTACTCAAAGATCATCATTGCCGATTTCCCCTTCAGATACCCCATGAAACTCGATACGCTCATCTTCGGCGGAATTGCTACCAGCATATGAACATGATCTGACATCATATGCCCTTCAAGCAATTTCACCCCTTTGTATGCACACAATGTTTTCAGATAACCGGCGATGTCACTTCTCAATTGATTGTAGATTACTTTCCGTCTATACTTCGGTATGAATACAATGTGGTAAACACAATACCATTTTGTATGCGCCAAGCTGTAACTCTTATTGGCCGTAAACAGCACCTTGCCTTTCTAACTTTAGTGACTTAGACAACCACTATTTTAGCTAAGGCAGGGTGCTCTTTACTATAAGAGCACCCAATCATCCACCTGCCAAGCAGGTGGTTCTCCGGTTCGCACAATCTTTACACCCATAGCTAGTCAACTGTTTATCTTTGTGCTCACCAGTCCACTAGGACGAATCAAAAGGCTGTCATTTGCTGACAGCCTTGTCTCTTTTCCGGATGATCTGTTCAAAGCGAAACAGCCTGAATCGCAGCAGCAGTTCCATCTGCAGCCGCAGTTGTAAGCTGGCGGACCTGCTTCTTGCGCACATCACCTGCCGCAAAGATGTTCGGAACATCTGTTCTGGTATCCTCTGAAGCAATGATATATCCTGCATCATCCAGCTTCACGATTCCTTTCAGCAATCCGGTCTCCGGTTTCATGCCGATGGCAAGAAACAGCCCCTCTGCAGCAAGCTCAGTTTCTTCTCCGGAATCCTTGTTCTGAAGACGCAGGCCGCTGAGATGCCCATCATTTTCCTTCAGACCGGTGATGACCGTATCGAGGATCGGATGGATATTCCCGATCTCTGCGATCTGTTTCTGCAGAGCTTCTTCTGCCCGGTATTCTTTCCGGCGATGAATCAGATATACTTCCGAAGCCATCCTTGAAAGATAAACCGCGTCATCCAGAGCAGTATTCCCGCCTCCATTGACCGCGACCCGCTTATCCCGGAAAAATGCGCCATCACAGTTTGCGCAGAATGAGATCCCCTTGCCGATCAGCTTCTCTTCTTCCGGAAGTCCCAGCCTCCGGTGCGATGCACCAGCCGCATAGATCAATGCACGTCCAGTTCTGGTTCCAGCAGCCGTGCGGACCGTGACAGAATGATCAGCCGGAATAATTTCCAGCACTTCTTCTGAGAGAAATTCTGCTCCGAGTCTGACGGCCTGATCATACAGCCGATAAGCAAAGTCAGCCCCGTTCACGGACACAAAGCCCGGATAGTTCTGTATTTCATTTGCTGTGACAATCTGTCCGCCCGGTGCGCTCTTCTCAAATAAGACCGCATGCCTTCCTGCCCGCTGCACATAGATCGCAGCCGTCAGCCCGGCAGTCCCTGCTCCGACAATCAGAATATCTCTTTCGTTCATAACTTACCCCCGATCAGGATAGAAGCCGCTTGGCGTTTCTTCCAGATCTATCATAATATTCTTGACCTGAGTATACGCATTCAGAATCATCGCATGCGTCTCGCGGCCGATTCCGGACTTCTTGTATCCGCCGAACGGTGCTTTCTCCGGAAGCTGATTGTAAGTATTCACCCACATCCTTCCGGTCTCCACAGCTCTTGCCACCCGGAATGCACGGTTGATATCCTTCGTGAATACCGCTCCGCCAAGGCCATATTCGCTGTCATTCGCCATCGCGATCACCTCTTCTTCAGAGTGGAACGGAATGATGACAAGAACCGGTCCGAACACTTCTTCCTTGGCAATCCGCATGGAGTTCTTCACATTGACCAGAATCGTCGGCTCATAGAATGCACCGCCTGCCGTCTTCTCGTCTTCATAGAACTTTCCGCCAAGTGCAATCTCTGCCCCTTCCTTGACTGCCATCTCCACAAAGCCATGAACTTTATCTCTCTGGCCTTTGCTGATAAGGGAACCCATCTGAGTATCCTCTTCCCATGGAAGTCCGACTTTCACCTGGCTGAAGCGGCGAACAGCTTCCTTGACGAAGCGATCATAGATTGTATCCTGTACAAATGCCCTGGACCCAGCGCAGCATACCTGCCCCTGATTGAACAGAATGCCAAGCTGCAGGCCATCCATCGCTTTTTCGAAGTCCATATCATCGAAGAAGATATTCGCGCTCTTTCCGCCAAGTTCCAGCGTTGCCGGAATCAGCTTCTCAGCAGCAGCCTTCGCTACAGTATAACCGACCTCCGTGGAACCGGTGAAAGCAAGCTTGCGGAGATCCGGATGTTCCAGAACCGCCTGACCTGCTTCTCTGCCGCTGCCGGTAATGACCTGGAAGACGCCTGCAGGAATGATATCCTTGGTCAGTCTGGCAAACTCCAGAACCGACAGAGACGTCATGCTCGATGGCTTGAATACCGTGGTATCTCCAGCCGCAAGAACCGGCGCAAGCTTCCAGGCTGCCATCGTGAACGGGAAATTCCATGGCACGATCTGCCCGACCACACCGATCGGCTCCCGCAGAATCAGAGAAAGATACCGATTGTCAAGTATCGTCGCGCTTCCTTCTTCTGCCTCAATCACACTTGCAAAATAGCGGAAGTGATCTGCAGCAAGCGGAATATCAATATTGCGCGTCTCCCGGATCGGCTTGCCATTATCCAGCGTTTCCACCATTGCAAGATACTCCGCATTCTCATCAATCACATCTGCAATCTTTCTCAGAATCCGGGCGCGTTCTTTCACAGTGGTTTTCTTCCAGGATTCAAACGCTTTCCATGCTCCCTTTACTGCTTCATCCACATCTGCCTTCCCGGCTGCAGCGATTTCAGTCAGCTTCTCGCCGTTAGACGGATTGTATACAGAGATGGTACGTCCATCTGCTGCATCACGAAATTCACCGTTCACATAAAGCTGGTACACGGGCTTGAAAGTTAACATATAATGATCTCCTTTTCTCAGGCGACCTGCAATGATCCGGCATTGATTCCTTCAATATTCCTCAGCGCCGCAGCACTGCGGTTCTGCCTTGTGCTGTCATCCTACCAGAACTCTTCTGATTCACAAAGCGAAATGCCCGGAGTGCGATTCTCCCCTTTCTGATTCATACATGCATTCATGGATCTTCTGCGGATTTTAAATGCCAGCAGAGCTGGCACTATTACTCATTCTGGGTGATGATTGGTTCCCTGACTTTCTTTCAGAGCTACCGGAATCATCGAAATATAGTTCTTCCCCCGGATCTTCTCTTCATGCATGTGCACTTCCACCCCGAACGCTTCTTCCATATGTTCTTCCGTCAGCACTTCAGAGGTCTTCCCGAACTGCGCCGAATGCTCAGACAATAGAAGCGTCCGATCAGCAATGCTGCAGGCATGATCCGGATAATGCGTATTCAGAATCACCGTCATTCCCTTCTGATGAGACAGCGTATCAATCAGGTCCATGACCATCAGCTGATTGCGGAAATCCAGTCCGGTCTCCGGCTCATCCATGATCAGCATCTGCGGCTTTGCCGCCAGGGCTCTTGCAATCAGCACCAGCTGCAGCTCTCCGCCCGAAATTTCATTGCAGCTGCGATCGCGCAGCTCAAAGACTCCGGCTTCCTTCATTGCCTGAATGGCGATCTCTTCATCTTTTCTCTGCGGCATCTGAAAGAAGCCGAGATATGGCCCTCTGCCCATCAGCACCGTTTCTTCTACCGTATATGCAAACGTCTGACTGCGGGCTTGCGGAACATATGCACACATGCGCCAGAACTCCTGATCCGATATTTCAGAGCGCGGTCTGCCATTGATCCGGATCTCCCCTTTCTGAAGCTTCAGAAAGCCAAGCAGGCATCGTAGCAATGTTGTCTTTCCGATCCCATTCGGACCGAGGACTGCTACCGTCTCTCCTGCTTCTGCTGAAAAACTAACCTGGTTCAGAACCAGGCCGGAATGGTCATAGGCGAACGATCCATCAATCAGTTCCAGCTTCATGCCCTGATTCCCCCTGTCTTTCTTAACAGCAGAATGAATACCGGTGCACCGATCAGCGCAGTGAGAATTGAAACCGGGATCTCCGCGGCAGTCATGCAGCGGGCAACAGTATCCGTCACCAGCATAAACAGTCCGCCGAGTACCATGCTTGCAGGCTCGCAGTACCGGTTGTCATTTCCCAGCAGCATCCGTGCAATATGCGGCACCAGCAGGCCTACCCAGCCGATCACGCCGCAGGCAGATACCACGGCCGCGGTGATCGCTGATGCTGAGACGACAATGAGAATCCGCATCTGCTTCAGGTTCATGCCGAGGCTCTTTGCTTCTTCTTCAGAAAGCGAAAGCACATTCAGCCGGAACCTGAGCAGTGTCAGAATCAAGAGCCCTGCAAGAATCAGCGGAGCCGAAGTCAGGAGTGAGCGCTTCGTGATCCCCGAGAAGCTTCCCATCAGCCAGAAAGTAATCACCGGCAGCTGATCCTGCGGATCTGCCGCATATTTCGTCAGCGATACCAGTGCCCGGAACAGCGATGAGATCACCATTCCTGCAAGGATCACATAGATCATCGAACGCGAACGGCCATTCCCTTTTCCTGACACCAGAAAGACCAGTGCCACTGCCGCTGCCCCCATGATCAGAGAAAGTGCCTGCACGCCCGCCGACTGAAATCCGAGCAGAATTCCTAAGGCAGCACCAAATGACGCACCTTCGGCCGTGCCAAGCGTATCCGGTGTTGCCAGGGGATTGGAAAACAGACACTGAAATGCAAGTCCGGCAGCAGACAGACCTGCCCCGGCAAGAATGCTCAGGATCATTCTCGGGATCCGCACGTTGAAGATTACGGTATGCACCGTGCTCGAAGGATCGCCATTCCCCATCAGTTCAGCAAATACGGTCGAAATCGGGATGGAATATCTGCCCATGCATAAAGCCGCAAGAAAACAGAACACCAGAAGCACCACGGAAAGGATCATGACCTGATGGAACTTCTTCTCAGCATTCATGATCCGATCAGCCTTTCCAGCTCAAAGGAACTTCCTGCAAACAGCGGAATCGAATCCCGGAAGATTCTCCCCGAGCATGCTTCATGCGGAAAATCGATGAACCGCTTTCCCGGTTTCTCATTCCAGAGCACACGGAACAGCGGATCCGCAACGATAATCTCTGCTGAATTCATCATGGTGCCAAGCGTTTCTTCATCAAAGCCTTCATCCGGATCAGGGGACACAGAATATGCGCGCAGCCCTGCCTCCCGGAGACTCTGTGCTGCTGAAGCAGCGAACACTTCTTCTCCGATGATGAGAACGGTCCCATCCTGGAACGTCTCATAGGCGCTCTGATTCGTTCCTTCCTCCTGTGCCTTTCTGCAGGCAGAGATGACTCTTGCACTCATCTTCTTTCCCATCGGAAGGCCAAGCACATAAGGAATTCCGTATCTTGTTTTCATCTTCTTTGCCGGAATCAGACCAGCTGACGAGACAGCAACATTCACCGAAGCCCTGCATGCATGCGTAAGATTCTCAAAGGAATCATTCATTGCGAAGCATCCATTCACTTTCCAGCCATATTCTTCAAACGTCTGCTTCAGCAGGGAGACATTTTCAGCAGTCGAAAAGTCCAGCGGCGTCACTCCCAGAAGATTCACGGAATTCAGAACCTTTTCTTCTTTCGGATCTGCAAATCTGGAAATCCATGCATCCAGGGCCTTCCCGACTCCGGAGACATAGCTCTTGAGGCCATCGGTCTTCACACCGAGAACCGGAACGCCGGTCTGCTCCTCAATCAGTCTTGCCACACCGACCGTGTCAAAGCCGATCACATGCGGAATCGAAGAACCGCACAGCGTCACGAACCGCGGCTGAAGATCATGAATCGCTGCCGCTGCATCCTTGATCACCACCGAATCGTCTCCCATGATTGCCCCCATCTCATCGAGACCGGAAGCGAACATTAGAGAAGTGCTGTCATACCAGCGCGGCTCGTCATGCGTGGTATACGTAGAATTGCAGCCGCTCGGGTCATGGATGATACTCATGCCGCCAAGCTCGAACATCGCGGAACATACCCCGGATACATCTGCCGCATAGGTCGTTGTGATCACATGCGTATGCCAGTCACCCATCGCATCTGCACCCCCATCCTTTTACCTGTACCAGCCGTTTCAGATCCTTCGGCTTTTCTGATGCCTCCAAGAGAAGGTCCATCAGGTGCATGATGCCCTGATAACCGTACATGCCGGCATTTTCCACCGCGTTGATGAAATATGGCGTGTCGTTGAAATAGGCAGACTTCTGCCCGATGCCGATAATCTTTCCTTCATGCGTCCTTTCGCATGCACGCATATTCCAGTTCAGCGAATTGTAGAACCTCAGATCAGGCTTCTTCTCCTGCAGTTTCCGGAACACGCTTTCCTCTTCATGAATCGAATCAATCAGCACGGATTCCACTTCAAACCCATGATCCAATAGATACAGTGCGAGTCCCAGCGGTTCATCAATCAGCGTATAGTCAATGGAAACCGGAGTCCCGCCAAGGGCTTTTCTCGCTTCTTCCACCTTCGCTTCGGTTCTGCTCCTCATCTTCGCATACTCTGCTTCCGAATATGGCGGAATATGCATTGCTTCCGCCGCCCTGTCCAGATCTTTTTCAATGGTCTCGTAGTCATAGGTTTCGTGCATCTCAACCCATTCCTGTCCGAGTCTGATCTTCAGATCTCTGGCGGCTGGCGAAGCAGCCCGATGGAACGTGAAATTGACGCTGGCATGTGCCTGATCGAGAAACTCCTCATAGGTCTTAGCTGAAGTCAGATCGCTGATCCGGATACCATTTCGTTTCAATAACGGAATCAGGTCGCACCATTCCATCGGAAAGCAGTTCCCGACAAAGGCGGCATGGTCTGCTTCTTTTTCTGCCAGTTTCAGAACCCGGAGCACTTGTCTGCGCAGACTCGGATCGGGCGGATTCCTGCGCCTCATGACCGGATCCATATAGCAGTCGATGAAATCAATATCCGGATATTCCTGGCGCAGCTTTCGATAAACCCGCTGGTAGTTGACCGCCAGAAAATGATGGACACAGGAAGTGAAGATCATGACCATCCTGGGCTTCGGGTCCAGCTTTGCAAGAATCTCCTTCGTGCCATGGTAAAGCTCTTCTTCCATATCTCCATCAAGGAGATTGTCTTCCCCTACCGTAATTGTGGAAAGCTTCTTCATTGCCTGGATTCCGAGTTCTGCCGTGGTCAGCACCACGCCCCTGAGGCATGAGGTCGGACAC
This sequence comes from Anaerolactibacter massiliensis, assembly GCF_900290205.1. NCBI lineage: Bacteria > Bacillati > Bacillota > Erysipelotrichia > Erysipelotrichales > Erysipelotrichaceae > Anaerolactibacter > Anaerolactibacter massiliensis. The sequence continues at coordinate 2,196,614 of NZ_OLMH01000002.1, forward strand.
ACATAAATCTCATGCCCTTCCGGCACCAGCAGCCCGTAATGCACGATATTCCAGGTTCCTCTGCATGGGCTGGAATACACCATGCCCAGATCTGCATTAAAGGTGTACGGAACATCCCTGATTTCCTGATATGCCTTCATCGATCTTCTCCATGTTCCAGCATGAATGATGCCAGATTCCTGACCGCTTCGGCATAAGCACTATCCGGATACAGCTTCATGACCGGGCCGCCCGCTTCTTCCGCAAGCGCAACGGAATTATCTCTCGGCAGATCCGCAGCCAGCACGGTATTCCGCTTGTGACAGAACTCCTCTGTCTTTTCTTTCTCTTTAGGAACATTCCTCCGGTTCAGAATGACTCCGCCTAGTCTTGCATATCCGCGCTCCCGGAAATTCTCCACTGCCTGGGCAATATTATCTGCAGCATACAATGCCATATTCTCTCCGGATGTTACGATATAAACCTGATCTGCATAACTCTCCCGGATCGGCAGGGCAAATCCTCCGCACACCACATCGCCAAGCACATCAAACAGAACAATATCGGGTTTCAGAACTTCAAACGCATCCTGTTCTTCCAGTGCTTCAAATGCTGCTCCGATGCCTCGGCCAGCACAGCCAAGGCCTGGGAGCGGACCGCCGCACTCTGCACACAGAATGCCATCGGTCCCTTCAAATACCATGTCTTCCAGACCAGCCAGATTCTTCTTGTTTCTCAGGGTTTCAAGAATACAGGGAATCCGCTTGCCGCCATGCAGAAACAGCGTGGAGTCTGCTTTCGGGTCGCATCCGATCTGCATGACCCGGTATCCCTGTTCAGCAAATGCACAGGAAAGAGCTGTGGTTGTCGTTGACTTTCCGATGCCTCCTTTGCCATAGATTGCGAAACGATACATGCTCATTCCTCCGAAAAAAATCCCGCCGGAATCCGACGGGAAAGAAACAGCATAAACGAGCAGTTCAGCTTTCCTCTTCCTGCTCAGAACGAATCTTCGCCGTCAGACTCCTGAAACTTTACTCTTTAATGATACGATACTCTCCGCTTCGTGCAAGTGGCCAGCTTAAACTGTGTCAGCGTTTCAGACAAAAACAGATGATCCTTCAATTATTTCTCGTTTTATCATTTCTTCTGTAGCAATTCAAAATGCTGTTCTTATCATCCGGCACGATACTCAAGATAATAACTCTCACAGTTTCTCTTTCTAATCAAAATGCATCCTGTTTCATCTGAGTGCTCTGATGAAGAGGATGCAATGTTTTCATTTTAGTTGAAGTCTTACTGTTCTGAAGAAGAGAGCAATCGTCCACCGCTGATTTCTCCTTCACTTCTGAAGTCATTGCACTTTGAAAGACTTTATTCAGTTATTTTTTCATAACTCTTTGGTCTACTTTACTTTCCAAAGGCTAACTTCTCGCAGCATCCGACTGTCCTGCCAACTGACCGTAATATGCATGAGTGCCATGCTTACGGTTCCAATGCTTGTCTCTCAATGCTGAGCTTATTACTTCAGCTTCTGGATTGAGCTTTAAAGTATGATAATCAATCTCTGCTGCAGCTTCCAACACTGATGCATTATAGACTGCTTCTTTCGGATTCTTCCCCCATACAAAAGGGCCATGAGACTTTACAAGTACACCTGGAATCTCATCTGGATTCTTTTTTTCAAAAGTCTCCACAATCACCTTTCCGGTTTCCTCTTCATAGTCTTTTGCTATTTCTTCATGACTCAATGCTCTGGTACATGGAATGTTTCCGTGAAAACTATCCGCTTGAGTGGTCCCCAAAATTGGTATTTCTTTCCCGGCTTGAGCAAACGATACCGCCCATTTACTGTGTGTATGAACGATCCCACCAATATCCGGAAAAGATCTGTAAAGGACAAGGTGTGTAGGAGTGTCACTGGATGGACGCCACTTCCCTTCAACAGTTTCCCCTGTAACCAAATCTACAACGACCATATCTTGATCCGTCATTGTCTCATACGGAACACCGGAGGGCTTGATTACAACCAGTCCTTTCTCTCTATCAATTCCAGAGACATTTCCCCAAGTAAATAGCACCAATCCGTACTTAGGCAAGGAAAGATTTGCTTCACATACCTGTTTCTTCAGTTCTTCAAGCATATGTGCGCATTTTCCAGATCAAATCATTCACTTCAAGTTCATGTTCAAATGATTCTGCAGTCGTATTTTCTCCAATATGGAGATACTCAACACCTGTTATTCTGGCGAAATCCTGGAGCTGGTGTGCACTAATATCATAGCTTAGGACTGTATGGTGAGAACCCCCTGCCATAATCCAGCACTCCAATCCGGTTTTCAGACTTGGCAAAGGTTCCCACATTACTCTAGCCACGGGGAGATTTGGCATAGGAAGCAAAGGTTTTATGCAGTGAATATCCTGCGCAATTAATCTCAAATGATCACCCATGTCTACCAGGCATGAAATTACTGCATTCCCTTCTTTTCCTTCAAATACTAAGCGAGCAGGGTCTTCTTTTCCTCCGATATCAAGCGGGAATACCTCAATAACAGGTTTTGATGCAGCAACACTAGGATCAACTTCAAGCATATGAGCCCCTAAGGTATAGCTTTTTTCTTTGCTGAGGTGATAGGTGTAGTATTCCATAAAAGTGGAGCAATGAACGGAAGATTTAGACATTTTCTGAATAATAGCAAGCATCGCCGCAACCTTCCAGTCACCCTCTGCCCCAAATCCATATCCCTCTGCCATTAGGTCCTGGGCAGCAAGACCTGGAAGCTGTCGCAGTCCATACAGATCCTGAAAATTTGTAGAAAACGCATCGCATCCATGATTCTTCAGAAGCTTTCTGATAGCTGCTTCAAGTCTTGCCTGATATCTAACCGAAGCAAGATTATCCGTTCGTAACTCATACTTCTCCTGATATGAGTTCATTACATCATTTTCCTCATCAGCGGAAATAGCCTCTACAACCTCTGCCAGCTTCCCAACTGGGCAAGTATTGACCTGCCAGCCAAAGCGGATCTGAGCTTCAACCTTATCTCCCTCAGTAACAGCAACCTCTCGCATATTATCGCCAAACCGCATAACCTTCAAAGTGCGGCTGTAAATTGAAGCGACCGCTGCACACATCCAGTCTCCCAGTTCTTTCTGAGTATCGGGATCTGCCCAATGACCTGCAATCACTCGAACTGGAAGATGCATTCTGGCTCCGATATAGCCATGTTCTCTGTCACCATGAGCTGCTTGGTTGAGATTCATAAAGCCCATATCGATCTCGTCATTTGGAATCTCTTTATTAAACTGAGTAGCAAAATGACAGTACGGTTTCTGGAGAAGTGAAAGTCCATTAATCCACATCTTGCTTGGGGAGAAGGTGTGGCAGAAAGTCACTATACCTGCGCAAGAATCATCGCGATTTGCTTGTTTAATGACTTCTGTTATCTCTTCGCAATTTCTGCCTGTAAGGCGATATTCCAAAGGATATGGAAGGTTACCGGATGCTGTTATGGCATCAGCTATTCTTTTCCCATGCTCAGCAACAATCTTCAATACCTCTTCGCCATATAAATCCTGGCTGCCCACGATAAACCAAAAAGTATAATTCTTCATTTTCTCTTTCATTCGCTCCCTGTGTAAGAATCAGTTTCTCAAAACATGGAAAGCTAGTCACTCGCAGAAATCAGATGAAATAATCTATATCAACGCTTGAAATCAAGGCGATTAACTTGTTTTAGTCAAGTGAAAATGGAAGTGTTTGATAATGCCGTTCTTTTTTTGTAGCAGGCGTAAGACCTTATTCCATAGCCAATCGATACTGTAAACTGCTCCAAGATTGGTGATAATACTATTTCGTGAGTTAAGCTCTTGACTTCGCTCATTTCACACATTCGAGGATAATCACTGATTCTCGAAGCATATCTATTTCGCGTGTATTTCAGAAAGAAGACTCTGCCGGAAAACAGAATCATGGCAATTTCAATCTCAAATAGCTGAATAAAAGCTATTGATTTTAAAGCCCAGAAATAAAATGCGAATTAATAGGTTCCAAAGATTGCCGTCATTATCTTCATATGCTGATAACATGAGACTTTTTACAATTCTATTTGATAAGCACCGGACGAGAAACAATTTCTTCAAAGGAAATAATGGTCTATTGTTTTGTTTCGTTTAAACACTTCATCCTTGCGTCATTCGCATGGATCAATTCGACTCAGAAGTGTTCTTCCTAATTTTCCGGATGAATATGACTTCTTCAATCCGGTGCTAGCAATTCTTTATATGATTGGCTTTATTGATACAGATTCTGTCAAATCCCTTTATCTGATTGTCATGCTATCTTTTATATCATGCTCCGAAGAACACACCGATCCAATTCTGCGGGACATAATTTGCATTCAAGCCTGATACGCTCACTAGCATCCAAGCCATAAGGAACATCGATGCGAACGTTCCAATCCAAACGTTGTTAGTCATTTGGAAAGCTCTCCGATTAACAAGTGTCATCAATGGCATAAAGAGAATTGCACCATATGTCAGCATGAAAGATGAAATGGAAGATGTTCTTGTTCCAGAGTAATCCAGCGCAACTGAAACACAGCAAAGAAGATAAACCCCAGCAATATTAATCAAAACTGTTAATAAGACATCTAGCCATTTTGGTTTTCCAAGCATAAGTGAATTCGATAAGAAATTCGTAGCAATATTTGAAGCAAGCATGAAAGGGAAGATAAGAATGCAGTATCTAGCAGCATAAACCCAGTATTCAACCTTCATGCTTTCAAATGCGACTTGCCAGAATCTAAAATCCTGAAGAAATAGATACTGGATTACCGAAAATGCAAGATACCCAAATCCAATAAATACTAATGAAGAATAAAGAGATCTCCCAATTGCTCCGCCTCCTATCCAAACGTTATTTGAGAAGAAATCTTTTAAAGATCTCCATCCTTTAGTCATAATGCAATATATAACTACTAAGATTGCGCCCATGACCGCAAGCCATTCAACAAACTGAATTGGTGCCCAGCATGTTATCATCAGCGGGAAAAATGTGCTCCATTTATGATTAATTAAAGGATGACGCCCATTTACTAGATAAATGGCGAGGGCATTCAGCAGTACCGTTCCAATTCCAATAACTAAATTTACTTTATTGTTTTTCTGGCCTGAATATGCAGTTAAATGATCCCCAGAAAGTGCGGCAGCTACTGCTGTATTTTCCAGAATAGAGATAATAGGGAATAATGACAGAACCATCGCAATAAGAGATATGCCGTTAAATATTTCTCTAGCAACAAAATGGATGGAAGAGTCTGATGTGTACAATACGTCAGAATTATGATGAAGGGTCTGATTAAAGAAATCTATTGCCATTGCTGTTGTATGCTTGGAAAAGAAGTTTTTGGAGTGTGTCTCTCCAGTCTGCATAGCAACGCGCAAATTTCGATGATCAATAGCGTCCTCAAGTGCAGGATCAGAATTGACAGTATCCTTCCTAAAGTTTCCGATTACTTTGCTAGTGCCAGATAAGTCGTCAATTCTGTAATACCCACCCTGAGCTACGTTTTCTGAGAGTGGAATGTACCATGCATTCTTCAGCTCATCAGAATTGTTGTATGGAACATAGCCAAAATCGTATGAACCATTAATGATTCCCAGATTTGTCTGGCAGCTTCTTGTCACTTCATATCCTGCAACCAGCACTGTTTGAGTTGGGTTAACGTATTGCGCCTGAGATCCGACCAAAAGTATTGATTTAATCCGTGTTTCATACAGCTGTTCGGCCTGCGCCGCAAGGTCTTCATAATATTGAAGCTGATCCGATGACAGTTTCTGTTTTGCAAGATCATCTGCATCCTCTTCAAGTTCATCCTTGTTGAAAGTAATCCCGAGTTTATCATGCAATATGTTCAATTTAAGGTCGTTAATTGTATAGTATCCGCAGTCCATCAATGCAGCGTAGCCTGTCCGACGTGATCCTTGCGAATGACCGGTTACGCCTATATTATCCTGATCAACATACTCGACCGTTCTTAAGTAGTTGACCGCATCCAAGGTCCCCATTGGAGTACCGAAGATATTGTATTCTTTAATTCCTTGGTCATTTTCATTGTTCACTGGAGTTTCACTTGTACTAGAGCCATAAGGGTTGAGATTAAAAACGACATAGCCGGCCTTAGCAAGTTCCTCCGCATAACTTCTCATGGAGTAGTTAATCACGCCTGCCCCTGGAACCACGACAACAGCAGGAAGTTTCTCTTCATCGGAAATATATGCAGGATAGTATAATTCGCCTGTAAGCGCAGCCCCACGAGGATCAATTGAGATCTTTTCTATCTTAATCTTTCCGAAGTCAGAAGAAATCATTTGAGCAATACAGCTAGATACTAATATAACAGTAACCAGTATTGCCAGAATTCGCTTGCTACCGCTGGTGGTTTTAATATCAAATTGTTTTTTCATAATACTTTCCCTTTCAGATTAGCTACATACTGATTAAAGCAATGTTGCATTAAAAACGATAATTCCGTGCTCCTTTCTATTTGCTTCGAGTAATCCAGGATTATTTGATCGATCAAATGTCATTCATAATATAGTGTTAACATGCATGCCAGATAAAGAAGTCTAATGCCAAAATATAGACTATTATTGTCATCGTGTTTACGCTTATGGATAATACTCCAAGACTATTGGACTGTTTTTTTCTGATCTCTCCTCATAAGTTATTCTTTGTTTTAGTATCAGCACTTTTATTAATGCTTTTCCGGTTTCTTGCAATTTCCAATACAGGCAGAAATATTGGTACGAAAAGTGCTCCTTATCTTTTCTTATTATTCAGAAACCTGTCAGTCCCTTTCCTGGCTGTTTCCCCCTCTTCTAATACCTTCTTTTCCACCTCGAGTGCCTGTTCAAAATGTGAAAGGTATTCTGAGAACTCTATTGTTATTTCCGGATCACTCTTAATTACTTTTTCATCGCAATCTGCAAACGCTGCATGTTCAAGCCATTCCTGAAGCGACTCGTTGCTTTGCTTTGTTGCCATATAAGCCGCAAGAAGTGCCATTCCATACGGGCCGCCTTCTCCAGCTGTTCTCATAGTAGAAACTGGGGTTTGCAAAGCACTGGCAAGATATAGATTCATAACGCCATCTGTTTTAAAAATGCCGCCATGTGCCGTCAATCTGTTTAACACAACATTTTCTTCTTTGAGGATTCTCATTCCAATTGCCAGTGTCGCAATCGAAGAAAACAGATGCGCTCTCATGAATTGTGATAGCTGTAGAGAGCTCCCTGGGTCACGTATGATCAGAGGAAACCCAGAGTTAATATGTGTAACTCCCTCACCAACCGTATAATTCAGAATGCTGATTGGCGGATAATTCCCCTTCATGCTGCAATGATAAAGATCTTCAAATAGCTTTGAATTCTCTATTTCTATTCCCTCAAGCTTTAGAAGCTCTTTAAATAGTGAAATCCATTGATTTGTTTCGGTAGTGCAATTATTGCAATGGACCATGGCAACAGGATTACCAGCAGGAGTAGCAACTACATCAATTTCAGAATGAACCTTCTTTAATGGATGGTCCATTACTGCCATCAGAAAAATAGACGTACCACCGGATACATTTCCTGTTTCAGGGATCACTGAATTTGTAGCAACCATCCCTGTCCCAGCATCCCCTTCGCAAGGTGCCAGAGGGATTCCTTCCCTCAGCATTCCACCTGTAATTGCACTACCTCTCTTGGTGATCCTTCCCGCATATTCTCCTGCAACTAACACTTCCGGAAGCAATGACTCCACTGGCAGGTCTAAAGCTGAGACCTCATTGAATTTTTTCAGCATCTCCTCGTTGTAACCATGTTTCTCGCCATCAACCGGAAACATTCCTGAGGCTTCTCCGATCCCTACAGCATTTACTCCCGTCAGCAAGTAATGCATATATCCAGATAGCGTAGTGATATGGCGAATACGCGGAACATGTTCTTCATTATTCAGAATTGCCTGATACAAATGAGCGATACTCCATCTCTGAGGAACATTGAACTGAAATAGATCCGTGAGCTTTTCTGCAGCTTCTTCGGTTATAGTATTCTGCCATGTCCGAAATGGTGTCAGCAGATTCCAATTCTCATCAAAAGCTAGATATCCATGCATCATTCCAGAGACCCCCAGTGCAGCGATTCTGTCCAGACCATTTAAATGATTCAAGACATCCTTAAAGCCAAGCAAAGCTTCTGATAAGTCATAAGTCCAGATATGATTGACTATTTCGCTTTTCCATTCATATCCAGCATTAGAGATAACTTCCAGATGATTGTCAAGAACCGTTCCCTTTATCCGTGTTGAGCCGAATTCGACTCCCAGATAGCAGCTGTTCTCTATCATAAAATTCCTTCTTTTCTTTTTCCTGCAGGTTTATCTACTAATACTGTAGAACCATGAGCGCAGCCGAAAAGAAGGTTTTTGACTTGAATCGGACAATTATTGTCAAAGCAGAACAGAATTTCCTAGCGTAGGGTCAAACATCTGATCCGCAGGATTATCAGTTCTCAGATTCATTGAATAATCAGCCGGAAGATCGCGAGGAGAATAACCGGTTAAATCTTTGAATACGCGATTGAAATTTCTGAGTGTATTAAAGCCGCTCATCACAAATACTTCTGAGATCGTATACTTTCCGCTGCGAAGATTTGTGATGCTCTTTGATATTCTGATACAGTTCAGATACTGAGAAAAAGTCATCCCTGAAATCTTATGAAACATTCTGGAAAAATAGGCTTCTGACATATGCATGTAATCTGCAGCCTGTTCAAACGTGATCGTGTCATATTCCTCTTCAATTTTTCCCAGGAGCCGTTTGTATTTCTGCATGATTGCTGAGTCATCCGCCTGGACTTCGCAGATGCTTTCATGGCGGAATATACTGATCAGCACTTCTGTTGCAACTGCATTCACTTCGGCAACATAGAATTTCTGCTTATCATGCAGTTCCTCTTTTATCTCATAAAGCTTCCTGGCAATCCCGCATCGATCCTCAAAGACAGGATATGAAAGCATATGCTTGTCTGCAATGCTTCTCATCAATTCCAGCTTGAAAATACCAACAAGAAGTACAGCATCTTCGGTCGATTCAATATGATGAATCTGAGCACTATAAACAAAAGCGCACATTCCTCTGGAAAGATTATACGTTTGGCTTCCAATGGAAATGACAGCAGTTCCCGACATGCATTCAATCAGTTCCGCGTCGCTGTGCCAATGTGAAATATTATGAAGATTTCTATATTCTCCAACCCAGGCTACCGTTCCATCCGGATAGCAGCGATTTTCATATCTCGCAAGCATCAGTTCTTCCTCTCTGAGAATACTTCGCCCTTTTATACAATGGTTTCTGCTTCGCATGATTCCTGCTGAATAAGGCTACTTATATTTTAGCTCAAAGTTTACTGACCGATGCTTATTCCAAAACGGTTCTTCTAAATAATGCTGATTTGCGCCCGCAAACCGAAACCAATCATTCATTATTGATCCCTGATTCTGATACAGGCGGTCCGCCAGTATCCCCTGCATATCCCAATCCCACAGGGAATGGAAGCTCTTTATTATGGGATCTATCTGCTATCTTTGTCGGAATCGGATAGCCGCCGACCAAATCTGCCGCAGCAATCGCATATAGCTCTTTCCAGCAATTACTGTCTTTTACTTATTCGTTGTAATTCATGCTCGCTTCAGCATTCCTTTTCCCATACCTTCTGTACATAGAAGGCAGTCAGAAGCGCCATGATCAGAATCCCGATCTCAGCCAGCCACACCGGACCGGCACTGCCCATGAACACAGAAAGGAAGTCAGCCCCGAAATGAATCAGATAAGCCGCAAGCAGATATCTGTTCCCATTTTTTCCCATCCGCACAGAAGCAGCCACAAGAACCGACAGCGAGATCTGCAGAATCAATGCGGAAATCCGTTCCATCAGGCTGAACAGATACATCCAGGCAGGCGTCTCTGCCAGCTGGGCAAACAGATTCTGCATCTGAGCAGTCTGCGCACTCGTGAGCCCGGCAAGCAGTTCTGCCTCAGTTCCAGAATTGATCGCCTTGGCATATACGAGATTCGTGATCATTCCGATCGTCAGAATTGTGAATACTTCAGCACCGCCATGCCCGGCTCCGTACATCCAGGAATTCCAAGGATGGTCCAGATTCTTCTTCAGAACCTTTGAGAAGGCAAGCCTTCTTCCGGTTTCTTCAAACAAAGCTGCCATCACCGCCCCGTACAGTGCCATCATTCCGGCAGAACTCCGGATCACTGTTCCGATTGATGAACTCAGCACCAGTGAATGAACTATCTGTTCCAGGACATTGGCAAACAGCAGGAAAACAATCCAGCCCGCAAAGAACGGCTTCAGATCGCAATGTTTCTTCTTTCTGAGCAGGACGACCAGCACCACGGGAATCAGAATTCCCATCGCGGCATCGATGCCCATCATGAACATGGATGCAGAGGATACCTTCATGCAATTTCCCTCATTTCTTCACTTGATATCCAGCTTTGGCGGGACATCAATCTCTTTCCCCACATAAGCCCCGTTCTTCTTCCTCTGCTTCACGCATTCTGTCAGAAGATATTCGATCTGTCCGTTGATCGAGCGGAAATCATCTTCTGCCCACTGCGCAATGGCATCATACAGCTGCGGTGAAAGACGAAGCGGTACCTGTTTCTTCTCAGCCATCAATACAGACTTCCGGAATTCACGACTGGCTGGGCATCATGATTCCCGCACAGAACGACCAGCAGGTTGGAAACCATTGCGGCTTTGCGCTCGTCATCCAGTTCTACCGTCTGATTCTTCTGCAGACGATCTAGCGCCATCTCCACCATGCCGACGGCACCATCCACGATCATCTTTCGTGCATCGATGATCGCACTTGCCTGCTGTCTCTGCAGCATGACTGCGGCAATCTCAGGTGCGTAGGCAAGATAGGTGATCCGTGCATCCAGAACCTCAATCCCGGCTTCACTCACCCGCTTCTGAATCTCCTGGCGGATCCGCTCTGCCACAACCGTACTCGATCCCCTCAGAGATCCATCATCTGGCTGACCATCTCCGGTCGTATCGATATTCGGTGCCACATCATACGGATAAAGACGGACAATATCACGCAATGCAGTATCGCACATCAGCGACAGGAATTCCTTATAGTTATCTACCCGGAATACCGCCTTGGCAGTATCCTTCACCTGCCACGTCACGGCAATGCCGATTTCTACCGGATTGCCAAGTACATCATTGATCTTCTGACGGGCATTATTCAGCGTCATGACCTTCAGAGAAATCTTCTTTGAGACTCCTTCCATGCCATTTCCTCTTGCAAAAGGAAGTTCGCTCTTCACATCGCCGCTCTGATTCAGCGAAGTTCTCGCAGCTGGATTCACCGACTGGCAGAAAGGATTCACGAAATAGAATCCCTCTCCTTTCAGCGTACCGAAATACTTTCCGAACAGCGTCAGAACCAGTGCCTCCTGCGGCTTCAGAATCTTCAGCCCCATGAATCCGATCCAGCCAGCGCACATCCATACCATGGCAAGTACAGACAGGATTTCATTGGTTTCCGCAGTCAATCCAAGAACCGCCAGCACATACAGGACAATCAGAATCACGCATACCGCAAGTCCGTTTTTCTTTCCTTTCAGAACAATCTCTTCCATAACAGCATCTCCTTTGTGATATCAAAATAATATCATTTAGATATTCCGTCAAGACGGTTTCTGAATCTTTCTTCCCTTTTCTGCAGAAGAAAAGCCGGCACCGCAGCACCAGCTTTACTGAGTACTTATCTCGTCGGATCCTTGCCGAGAATGAACTGATGCACATCCGTGAGAAGTGCTTTCACATTCTCTTCGCCGAGATAGATCATATGCCCGCTCGGATACCCTTTAACATAGACCCGGTCTTTCGGCAGGCCGGCATGATCCAGCGTATGGAAGACATACCCGAACTCCGTGCAGAGATCAAACCATCCATTTGCGAAGAACGTCCGCATGCCAGGTCTTCTCGTCATCGCATTGCGCAGCTGCTCTGCCGTCGTGCCTGCCGGGGTCACATTATTCCAGTTCTTCCAGCCGAGCGTCGACATGATATAGCCGCGATCCAGAGTGATATTCAGACCAGGCAGAATATCTCCCGTCAATGCGGCATAGAAATAGGCATCATAGCGATCCGCAGTCGCATCATCCCATAATGCTTTCTTCTCTTCATCGACAGCCGGAGAAAGCAATGGTCTGGTCACACGGCCATCATAGCGGGAAACTGCCTTCCCTTCTTTCTTCAGCACTTCCTGACGGTACGTATCATCATCGATCTTCAGCCCGTTGCGCAGCAGATACTCTCTCGAGACACCCGTATAGTAGGAAACCCTCTCGATGATATGTTCTTTCTCCGCTTCGCTCAGCGATTCTCCGCGATACAATGCAAGCACATACTCCGTATCCGCAAACGCCTTGGCCTCCTTCACGAACTCCTCGACCGTCTGATCGGTCGGATGATGGTGGAACCAGTTGACCCCGGCATACGTCGGAAAGCCGAGCACACTCGGCTCTACCGGAATGCCTTCTGCAAAATACTTGCCGACCGTCACCGTATTGCCGATCATCACGATGCCGTCAAATGCAATGCCGTATTCCCGTTCCTTTCCGCCGGTTGCGGCGATGCCGGCAGCCGTCGCGCTCCTGGTGCACCCATAGCTCTCACCGACCAGATATTTCGGAGACAGACCGCGGTTATACCGCTTCGTCCATGCCTCAATGAAGGTCAGCAGTGCTTCCGCATCTTCTTCAATGCCATAGAACGTCTTGCTTTCAGACTCATCAATCAGAACCCCGTAACCTGTTCCGACCGGATCGACAAAGACGAGATCCGCATCGTCCAGCGGGCAGTCAGGATTGTCGATGACCTTCCATGGTCCGAAGGCAGTCGGACGGTCTGGTTCCCCATAGACCATGCGTCTTGGCCCCATGAATCCGGCATGCACATAGACACAGGAGCTGCCCGGGCCGCCGTTATAGCAGAAAATAACCGGACGTTCTTTCTGGTTTTCAGCATCCTTGCGGAAATATGAATAGGAGAAGATCGAGGCAATCGGCTTTCCTTCCTTGTTGTAGAAGACATTATCCTCGCAGACCGTATGGTATGGAATTTCTGTTCCATGCAGGGTGATCACATGATCGGATTCGAATCTCTTCGGAGTGAAATTATCCTGCCGGAAGCTTTCGGTATACAGCATCACAGTTCCTCCTTATATGGTGACAATAGTACACCTTTTCCATTCCGTGAGGTACGTTGACAATCTGTTTTCCTGCTTCTACAGTGAGCTGTGAAAAGAGGACAGATCCATGAATGATTCTGAAGAACTCCTGCATCGCCTTGCCGGCATCGGCATTCTGCCTGTCTGCAGCATCTCTTCTTCCAAAGAAGCGGTATCGCTTGCCGGCGCCTTATGCAGAGGCGGTATCCCGGTTCTGATTCTGAAAGATGTCCCGGAAGAAGTATTCTCTGCAATCCGCAGGACCTATCCGGATATGATGCTCGGCAGCACGGATCCCATACATCCAGAGTTCTTCCTGTCGGAACAGGATCATACCCTTACAGTTCAGGGAAGAGCCTTCCGAGTACTTCCTTCCGGTATGATTCCATGGGGCAATGCAGTTCCATCCGAACCGGAGCACAGTTTCTTCAGACTTCTGAATCAGCCTGCATACTTCGGGATCCTGTCTGCGGACCTTACTGCGGATCCTGAGTCTGCAGAAGCAGCTGCCAGAACTGCGGTTCATGAAATGCTCGGTCTTCATATCAGCCATATCGGCATCAACTGTTCCGAAGAAGAAGGAGAGCAAACTGCTGAGCAGTTTGCAGATCTCTTCCTCGGCACGGTATCTGCAACCGGCATCGGCTATTTCGGAAGTCCGATGGCAGAGATCATGGTAAGGAACCATCCTGGCATGCATGGTCATATCGGAATCGGGGTCCATTCCGCAGACCGCGCGCTTGCATACTACCGGGCGCTCGGCTATGCATTCATTGATCAGACTGCAGTCTATGAGCCTTCCGGTGAACTTGCCAGAATCTACTTCCGTGATCCGATCGGAGACTTTGCAATCCATCTGATGAAAGACTGATGAGCCGTATTTATGCAGGCCCGTTCTGTGATATGCAGAAAGCTCGCGATTCAGCGAGCTTTCTGATCATGTACTGATGAAGATGAGTGAGGAAGAAGCAGTTCTGCTCAGTCCGCAAACAAAGTAGTGGAAAGATAGCGGTCACCGGAATCAGGCAGAAGCACCACGATGGTCTTTCCCTTGTTCTCCGGTTTCTTCGCTTCTTCAATCCCGGCATATAATGCAGCTCCGGAAGAGATGCCAGCCAGGATTCCTTCTGTGGTTCCGAGCAGCCTTCCGTATTCAAATGCCTTCTCGTTATCCACATCCTGGGTCTCATCATAGATTGAAGTATCCAGCACATCCGGAATAAAGCCTGCACCGATGCCCTGGATCTTATGCGGTCCTGCCGGCTTTCCATTCAGCACTGCCGAAGCAGATGGCTCTACTGCAACTACTTTCACAGAAGGCTTCTTCTCTTTCAGATACTTGCCGGTTCCGGTGATGGTTCCGCCCGTGCCGATGCCGGCAATGAAAATATCTACAGTTCCATCCGTATCCTTCCAGATTTCAGGTCCGGTTGTATCATAATGTGCTTTCCAGTTGGACGGATTGACGAACTGTCCCGGGATCCAGGAATCCTTGATCTCCGCATGAAGTTCATCTGCTTTGGCAATGGCTCCCTTCATTCCCTTAGCACCATCAGAAAGAACAACTTCAGCTCCATATGCCTTCATGAGCTTCACGCGCTCCGGCGACATCGTCGATGGCATGACGATGATGATGCGGTATCCCTTCACTGTCGCAACCATCGATAAGCCGATGCCGGTATTGCCCGAGGTCGGTTCAATGATCGTGGTGCCTTTCTTCAGAATTCCTTCTTTTTCTGCATCTTCAATCATGCGGCGGGCAATGCGATCTTTGACGCTGCCAGCAGGGTTGAAGCTTTCTGTCTTCACCAGCAGATGCGCCTGCAGATGGAATTTCTCTTCCAGGTGATGCACTTCGATGAGCGGGGTGTTTCCGGTTAATTCTGCGATTGAATTGTAGATTTTCATTATGATTTCTCCTTCTCTTTTTCTTCTGCCGCAAACATCACTGCCTGCGGTGCGTCACCTGGATGAACATCATAAAACCGGGCCAGCAGAGTGCCCGGTGCAGATTTTTCCATGAAAGATGCCCGCAAGAAACAGAGTCAAGCATAAACAGGAAAAGACGCACCGCAGGCGGTACAGATGCATGCATGACAGTAACAGAAGTACTGATGTGCCATTTCCTGTTTCTCCTTTGTCCATAATTCTATCCGATTTCTTTTCCCATGCAAGCAGAATGATTCAGTTTTCCTTCTTCACTTGTAAAAGTTAACGCAACCCCAGTATTGCATTAAGTATGTCTGAACAAGAAGTTATAAAGGGCTTGCATTAAGTAGATCTGAAACGGTTCTTCCTTTATCATTTAGATATCAGCCAGATTACTGCCATCTAACGATAGAACTGGAGGAACTGTCTATGGCAGCTTATCGTCGTTTTGATCTGGATAAGCGTATTACGCTTCAGAAGAATCTCTCTGATGGTCTTTCCTTTGCAAAAATAGCTGATGAACTCGGAATGTCTGCTTCTTCTGTTGGCAGAGAAGTAAAGCAGTATCGCACGCTCGTAAACACTTACGGAGTCGGACATACCAACAGATGTATTCATCGCCGGGATTGTTCAATATCCGGAATCTGTCCTGGTCAGTCAGGTATCTGCAGAGACAAGAAATGCAATCATTGCAGAAAACAGAACTGCAATCAGGCATGCAGCAGCTACGGAGAAGAAGTCTGCAGGAAGCTGGATTCACCGCCATATGTATGCAATCAGTGCATAAAGAAGAAGTACTGTCCTCTGAAAAAGTACATGTATTATGCCGATCAAGCGGACAAGAAAGCCAGAGAAATCCGCAAGGAGTCTCGTTCTGGTCTCACATTGACCGAGGACGAGGTGAAGGAGATTGATACTCTTCTATCAGATCGTCTGAAAATGGGGCAGTCAGTCCATCATATCTTTGTCGATGAGCCGGACGTTTTCACCATCAGCGAAAAGCAGGCCTACAATCTGATCAATCAGGGTCTGATCTCCGCAAGACCGATTGATCTTCCCCGTGCCGTGCGCATGAAGCCTCGCAGTAAAAAGGCACAGATCGTCAAAGTTGACAAGAAGTGCCGGATCGGAAGAACCTATGAAGACTATCTGAAATTCATGGAAGAACACCCGGATTTTTCTGTTCTGCAGGGTGACAGCGTAGAAGGAAAAAAGGGAGGAAAATGCATTCTGACACTTACATGGGCGAACTGGGACTTCCAGATTGCCTTTCTCAGAGACCATAACAATTCGGCATCTGTTACATCAATTGTCAATCATCTGTATGAATCTCTTGGTGCGGAACTATTCCAGAAAGTGATGCCAGCTGTATGGCTTCTGGATAATGGATCAGAATTTTCCAATCCGTCAGAAATTGAGAAGTTCGGTGTCTATGTGTTCTACTGCGATCCTGGTGCTCCATACCAGAAGCCTAACTGTGAGAATACGCATTCCGTCTTCCGCAGAATCATTCCGAAGGGACATTCATTCAATGATCTGGACCAGGATTTCTTCGATCTTGCGTTCAGTCATACAAATTCGCTGCGCAGGAAGAAGCTGAATGACCACACTCCCTATGAAATGTTCTCGTTTGCCTATGGCGATGACATTGCGGAAAAGTGTTTCCGCATTCATCAGATCCAGGGAAAGGATGTAATTCTGGACCCTTCCCTTGTCAGAATTTATCGTGACTCCAGAAGAAAGGAAGGCATCGAGTAATGAAATACACCGTAAGCCTTCCTGAGATCACCAAAGTCATAATGACGAATGCTCCGCAGGAATTGCCTGGAGACGAGAAGGAATCTCTTGTTAGCATCTACATCCAGGACTGCACCGCTCATATCGACTTTTACATCATGAGCTGGCACAGAGAGAGCGGCTGCTTTTTCGCTCTTGTAGATCCTCTTCCTGATCCGCAGGTTCTCGATCTCGAATACGTCAGCTTCTCGTTTCTCAGGGATCATGATCTCTTCTACTCCGTTTATCCAAAGAAGAAACGTCCTCGGTACAAGAAGATTTATAACCGTATTCTACCGATGAAGTATGAGATTCCCTCATAATCATCTGACCGGCACCTCCAATCACTAAGCACTGAAATCATGGCAGGTTCTGGCTGAGCATCCGTCATTATTCCCCGTTGCGCTGACCGTGTCTGAATTTTATCGGCACAGCAGGGCAGGTTTTACTGCGCTTAAATTGTAACGTATTTGAACACTTTTCCTATCATTTCAGGCAGAAAATCCATAGAAAAGAGACCGGAATTACTTCAGAACCGGTCTCTCACTATTCCTTGTCACACACAGCTTGCGATAACTTCGTAAAACTTGCGTTCAGTTTTTCAATTCACCTTCAGTTTTCCTTCGCCGAAGGATTCAGATAATTTCCCTTCAGAGAAATCTTTCTGGTATGGGCATTTGCCTGCGAGAGCAGATGCAGGAACTGATCCTGCTGTCCTTCCCCAAGCTGAATTCCATGTCCGCCCCGGATTCCGTTGAGAGCCTGACTGGCATCGCCGAGGGCAAGATAATACCAGGTCTCATGAAGCAGAGACGAGGGATCCTCTTTCGGAAGATTCGTCATGAAGAACATTCTCAGAGCCTGATAGGATGGTTCTGATGAAGGATATCCATCTCTTGAAGTCTGCTCAATCTCACTTCTGCCAGGATGTGCATATTCAAGATCAGGGCGCTCTTCCATAAGCTTGCGCATCTTCGGGCTGAGGGAGCGATCAGCGATCATTCCCTTCTGATCTGCATACTGCAGGTACTGATCTGGAATCGCATGGAAGATGTCCATGGCTTCTGCCTGGTCGTACTTTGTTCCATAAAGTTCTGCAAGTACTGATTCCGGTGCCATGCACATCGTATAGTTCAGAAACGAAAGACAGCTGAACATCCAGGACACTTTCTTCCGCAGCGTCATGAATGCCTCATCTGCTGCTTCTTTCCAGGCTTCCTTCACGTCTTCCGGGACAAGAATCTGATCCGTCTGGCTGATGGCAATATAATGGGGATTCAGTGCCGCAAACAGGAACAGCTCCTCCTGGCTTGGGATGAAGGGCTTCCGCATGGCTTGTTCAAATGCAGCAATACTCTCATCCGGAACACAGAGAAAGTTCTTCTGAACTTCTTCTCTGCTGCGCAGTTTCCTGCTGATCTGTCTGGCAACATCTTTTCCAGGTCCTTCCGGGGTCAGTCCGAGTTTCTTCGCTTCTTCCCTCAGTTCTTTCGGGGAATACGACGCAGCGAGAGTATCTGCCATGCGCGGCACGATGATCTGCCGCTGGCTGCGGATATTCGAAACCGCATGATGCAATGCGGTGAGCTGCTCTTCTTCGCTCAGCGGCCGGCTGCCGCCGGAGATTGTCATTTCCTGCATGGCAAGGGCCGTCATCATCGTGCTGTATGCACGCTCTTCACTGCCAAGATCCCGGGCTAATTCTTCCAGGAACTGATGAAAGGATTCATCCTGTTCTTCCTGCTCGCGGATCAGCTGCCGCATGGATTTTCCTGTCTGTTCTGTTTCCATCTGTTTTTCCTCGCCTGTTCATTCTACAAAGAAACGATGTCCCGGGCAATTGCAATGAATCCACAATAAAAGAGCGGGGATACCGCTCTTTCATGTTTCCGATTACTCAATCGTGACTTTGACGCCCGGACCCATAGTGGTGGAAACCGTAACGCCCTTCATGTAGATACCCTTGACCGTCTGCGGACGAACCTTGGTCAGCTGGTCATAGAGTGCCTTGAAGTTCTGTGCGAGTGCTTCATCAGAGAAGGAGCACTTGCCGATCAGTACGTTGACATTGCCGTCCTTATCGACACGGTACTCAACTTTACCTTTCTTGATTTCCTCAATTGCCTGAGCAACATTCATCGTGACCGTTCCGGTCTTCGGATTCGGCATCAGTCCCTTCGGGCCGAGCAGTTTTCCGAGACGGCCGAGCTGGCCCATCATATCCGGAGTAGCGACGATGATATCGAAGTCGAACCAGCCGTTCTTGATCTGGTCGAGCATATCCTGTCCGCCGACATAATCAGCACCTGCGTTCTTTGCTTCTTCAACCTTCGGGCCCTGAGTGATGACCAGAACTCTCTGGGAACGGCCTGTGCCATTCGGAAGAACCATAGCACCGCGGATATTCTGATCTGCCTGCTTCGGATCGACATTCAGGCTGAAGCTTGCTTCAACGGAAGAATCGAACGTCGTGCAGGAAGTCTTCTTTGCGAGTGCAACTGCTTCTGCATACGGATAAGTCTTGGTGCTGTCGATCATGGCAGCTGCTGCTTTATACTTTTTTCCTGCCATGATTACTTAGCCTCCCAGCCTTCGATGGTGATGCCCATATTGCGAGCAGTACCAGCGACGATGCGCATTGCTGCGTCAACATCGTTTGCGTTCAGATCCGGCATCTTGTACTCAGCGATTTCCTTGAGCTGAGCAGCAGTGATCTTTCCTGCCTTGACAGCCTTCGGGGAACCGGATGCCTTGTCAATGCCTGCAGCCTTCTTCAGAAGAACCGCTGCCGGTGTGGTCTTGATTACGAAATCAAAGCTCTTGTCTTCGTAAGCAGTGATGATGACCGGAACAATGTCGCCCTTGCGATCCTTGGTCTTGTCATTGAACTCGGTGCAGAACTTCGGCATGTTGATGCCGGCCGAAGCCAGAGCAGGTCCTGGTTTAGCGCCGCCTGCCGGGAACTGAAGCTTGCAGATTTTTGCAACTTTCTTTGCCATGTGGCTACCTCCTTGAAAGATATTCACATGCAGTGGTCTTACGGATCGCTGCGTATCCTCCCACGCATATGTCTGCGCGCATAAAAAATCGCGTGCTCCATAATAATAGTAAGAAAGGGGTGCTACGTCAACAGAAAATCGCATGATTCTGCGGTTTTCCGGTTCAAGATCACACCCTTTATTACCATGAATCAGTAATTCCTATGCAGCATTTTTTCAGCACGTATTCTGAAGAAAGATCATTCGATGCAAGTTCTTATTCCAGTCTCTTAATGTTTATTTTTTCATGATCAGATTTCTGCTGCAGTTTCAGAAGCAGCTTTCCAAGAAGATTAAATATAAGCATGATCAGCCCTACTCGGATTCCGGATTCCATTCCTTTTAATCCCCAGAAAACAAGAAAGGGAAGGAAAAAGGCTAACACCGCTTCAAGAATCGTCTTGGCAATAGAATTTTCATATTCCATACATGCCCGCCTTTCTCAACGATCTGCTTCATGATTGCAGTCTGTGTTCCGATCGCATCGATCGTAATGATACTGCCGTGAAAATCCAGCAGTTTCAGCAGCTCCGGAATCGCTGTGATTTCATTCTTCGAGGAATACCGTACATCTCATGCTAAGATAATAGTAGAAACTTTTTGGAGAAGCGCTATAGCTTCATCTCAGAGAAGGAGGAATCTAATCTATGGGCCTTATTCAAGCAGCTGTTTCAGCAGCAGGCAGTACCTTCAGCGATCAGTGGAAGGAATACTTCTACTGCGATGCGATCCCTTCCGGAATTGCCGCAGTCAGAGGGCACAAGAAAGTCAGAGGGCTCTCTTCCAATCGCGGGGATGACAATATCATCAGCGACGGATCCGTCATTGCAGTAGCAGACGGCCAGTGCATGCTGATTGTCGATCAGGGCCAGGTAACAGATATCTGCGCCCAGCCAGGTGAATTCCGCTATGATTCCAAGACGGAGCCTTCGCTGTTCACAGGATCTCTGGGCGATGGCCTGAAGAATGTATTTGCGGCCATCGGCAAGCGGTTCACGTTCGGCGGGCAGGCGGCAGAAGATCAGCGGGTATACTACATCAATACCAAAGAGCTGCCGGGAAATAAATACGGGACTCCTTCGCCGATTCCGTTCCGGGTCATCGATAAGAATATCGGCCTCGATATTGATATCTCCGTGAAGTGCTTCGGAGAATACAGCCTGAAGATCACCGATCCGATCAGCTTCTATACGAATGTCTGCAGCAATTTCACGGATACGTATCCGATTTCCAATCTGGAAGGACAGCTTCGTTCTGAACTGCTCACTGCCCTGCAGCCGGCTTTTGCTAAGCTGAGTGCGCAGGGAGTCCGCTACAGTGAAGTGCCTGCCCATACCGCAGAGCTCGCTGACGCGCTGAATGAAGAGCTTTCCAAGAAATGGAAAGAACTGCGCGGAATCGAAATCGTTTCCTTCGGTGTTTCCTCGATCAAAGCTTCGGAAGAAGACGAACGGATGATCAAGGAAGCACAGCGCAATGGCATGTACCGGGATCCGACGATGGCTGCAGCTACGCTGGTCGGTGCACAGGCGCAGGCAATGCAGGATGCCGCAAAGAATACAAATGGAGCGGCAATGGGGTTCATGGGCATGAACATGGCTCAGAATGCTGGCGGAGTCAATGCCGGTCAGCTGTATGAAGCAGGTGCTGCGAAAGCAAGTCAGCCGGCTGCTGCTGAAAAGTGGATCTGCCCGAATTGCCATGCTGAGAACAGCGGAAAGTTCTGCTCGAACTGCGGTACTCCGAAGCCTGCATCTGATGTCTGGTACTGCCCGAACTGCGGAACAAAGAATACCGGAAAATTCTGCTCCAACTGCGGCACGAAGAAACCGGAGTAATCATTGCGCATTTTCATAGGCACGGTAGTGTTTTCCGCGACCGTGCCTGTTCTCAGTCATACAGGAGGAATCAATGCCTGAACAGCTAGTCAATTACCAGTGCCCTAATTGCGGCGGTCCGCTCAAATGGGATGCCGGGCTTCAGAAACTTCACTGCGATTACTGCGGAAGTTCCTTTACCGAAGAGGAAACCGAAGCATACTACCGCAAGAAGGAAGAGGCGGCGGCAGAGGCAGGCGCACAGGCTTATGCAGAAGAAGCCGGGGAATGGTCCGACTCCGCTCCGGATGGAATGAAGGCTTATCACTGTCCAAGCTGCGGAGCAGAACTGATCGCAGATGAAAATACCGCGGTCACCACCTGCCCATACTGCAATAATCCGACTGTGATCTCTGCCCAGTTCAAGGTAAAACAGCCGAAGTATGTGCTGCCTTTCCAGGTCACAAAAGAACAGGCTGAAACAAGACTTCAGGAGTTCTACCAGAAGAAGCCTTTCCTGCCGCACGCATTCAGCAATCGGAATCATATCCAGGAAGTAAAAGGAGTCTATGTTCCTTTCTGGCTCTATTCCGGAACGCTTGCGGCAGACTGCACATATCACTGCACGCGTACCAGACAGTTTTCCCAGGGAGATTACATGGTGACAGAGACTGATCATTTCAAGGCAGTCAGACGCGGTGATGTTTCATTTCAGAGAGTTCCTGCAGATGCTTCCAGCAAAATGCCAGATACCTATATGGATGCTCTGGAGCCATTTGATTACCGCAAGCTTGAGAACTTTTCCAGTGCCTACATGCCAGGCTATCTTGCAGATAGCTACGATATTGACTCCAGAGAGAGTCAGAAGCGTACTGATGAGCGGATGATCCATTCAACCCTTGCCCTCCTGAACAGCACGGTAGCAGGATATGTTTCCGTAATACCGGAACGGCAGGATGTGTACCGGAAAGAAGGAACGGCAGAATATGTGTTTCTTCCGGTCTGGCTGCTTTCCACACAGTTTGAAGGAAAGAATTATCTCTTTGCGGTCAACGGCCAGTCCGGAAAGACCGTCGGCGATCTCCCGGCGGATACCGGAAAATTCATCCGGACGATTGTGATTCTGACGTTGATCAGCTTTGCCATCATTGCTCTGATTCTTTACTTTCTGATCGCCAGAGGAGGAACAATATGAGAAAACGGATTCTTCTGATCGCTGCTTCTCTGTGTTTCTTCTTCAGCCTCTTCTTTCCGATCAGTGCTTCCGGTTCTTATGTCATGGACGAAGCCGGAGTACTGAGCAGTGATGAACTGCAGGAGCTCAATCGCAAAGCTGAACAGATCAGCGAAGAGCTTGAATGCGGAGTGTATGTTATCTTCACCGGCAGCATGAAGGGCTATTCTGATTCCCAGTTTGCAAAAGGCATCTATGTGAATTACAGCCTCGGATGGGGAAATGGAAAAAGCGGCGTGCTTCTGGCAATCTGCACGGATCCTGGTTATGAAGACTGCACCGCATATGGAGCTGCAGCGGATGTATTCACCACTTCACAGCTGGATGATCTGAATGATCTGGTCATGGAATCGCTGTATTCCAGAGACTGGTACTCTGCCGCAGAATCCTTCATCAATGAATCAGAAAGCGTCCTCAGAAGCTCAGGCTACACCTACTATGAACCGGAATACACCGATCCCGAAATTGACGCCAGAACGGCTCAGACAACGCCAGAACAGCGCCGGCAGGAATGGCTCAATACGCTCCCTCTCACTGCACTGATTTCGCTTGCGATCGCATTGATCATCGCCTTCGCAATGCGTTCTCAGCTGAAAACAACAGGCAGAAAGAGAGAAGCGAAGAATTACATCTCCAGAAACGGGATGCATCTGACTGCGATGCATGATTACTTCATGTACCGGCAGACTTCCCGTACCAGAATTCCCAGGAATAATGGCTCAGGTTCCGGAGGCGGAGGAGGCGGCTATCATAGCAGCGGCTTCTCCTCCAGCAGCGGAGGAAATCATTTCTGAAACATCAAAGGCGGCTCAAGCCGCCTTTCATCTGTCCTGAATTATCTGATTCTTTTCGCTGCAGCCACTCCATCCCCGATTTCCGGATGGAATTCAGTCTCGAATCGTTCATCTTTCAGCAGATCTTCCCGGAACTTCAGAATCTTTCTCGTCATCTGAATCGTACTCCGGTTCTTCGAAGCAGAGGGATCATCAACGATGCCATGAAAGTTCAGATTGTCGAAGATGAACACGGATCCGACATAGGAATTCGGCAGAAAATGTTCGAGGTATCTGCGATACTGACTTTTCGCCGCATCAATGAAGAACAGATCATAGTACTTTGCAGTACGGAAATCGTCCGCATCCATCTGATAGACGAAGATCCGATCATCCAGATCTGCATCTGCGATATTCCTTCTGGCCTGCGCTGCCATTGCCGGATCCACTTCAATCGTATCAATGGTAATTCCGGGACGGATTCCTGCCATATTCATGGCCGACCATCCGACCGCAGTTCCCGCTTCCAGGACACGCATGATCCACGGACGTTCCCGGATATAGGAAAGCAGGAATTCCATTCCGGAATCCTGCATAATCGGAATATGTTCGCTCCGTGCTTCCTTCTCCAGTTCCTTTAATCGAGTCATATGTTACCAGTATACACATACGAAAGATGCTTCCGGGCGATTTTCTGAAGAGACAGAATCTTCTCGATCGGAGTCGAGGGAATCGAATAATGATATTTCGGGAAATACCGGCTCAGATGCAGTACCGTATCCGGATCAATCCCTGCCAGCCAGCTGGACTCCTGGTCGATCCATTCCTCGCGGTCATTCTTTCCCGGAATGATCAGAGAAGTGATTTCAGTGTGACATGCAGGAATGGCTCTCTCAATCGTGTGCTTCACCATCTCATAGCTTCCGCCGAGCTCCTGATAGAACGCTGCATCTCCCTTGAGATCGATATTCATTGCATCTACATAGGGCAGAAGGAGATCCAGCACTTCATCGCTCACGCAGCCATTGGTCACCAGAACGATCTTCTTCCCATGAGGCTTCAGAAGCTCTGCAGTGTCAATGAGATACTCCCAGCTGATCATCGGCTCATTGTAGGTAAAAGCGATCCCGAGGTTATCCTCTTCCCTCAGTGCGATCTCAGCAAGTTCCTTTGGAGAGATCACGCGGTAGGAAACAGAGTATTCATCCGCCATCGAAATCATGGAATTCTGGCAGAACGGACAGGAAAGATTGCAGCCGTAAGAACCAGCGGATAGAATCCAACTGCCCGGATAGAAATGCTTCAGGGGCTTCTTCTCAATCGGATCCATCGCTAGGGAAGTGATTCTCCCGTAATTCACGCAGACATTCTTTCCGTCCCTGGTTCCTCTCGCGTGGCACAAGCCGTTCTTTCCCTCCGGGATCAGACAGTGATGGAAACAGCCAGGGCAGAGAACCTCAGACATGCCGTACCACCTCAAAGCGCTCTAATGCCACTGAATCATGTTCAGGGTTAATGCCTGCCTTCCGGCAGGCAATTGCAATCTGCTGATCCGGAGTATCAACGCCCTCCAGGTCCGGCAGCAGCAATCCTCTTCGATCCCCGGAAGAACAGATCACGCCATACTTCTTCACGCTGAGTTCAGCTTTCGAAGCAATCCTTTCCGGTGTGCCAAGCACATCCACGGAAATCGAAAGATAGGGCAGTTCCTCAGCACGAATCGGATCAAATCTCGGATCTCTGCTGCAGGCACTGATCGCATTATGAATGATTTCCGAAGCAATGCTGGGGCGGGTCGGAGAAATCGTGCCGATGCAGCCGCGAAGCTGCCCATGTTCATGAATGGATACGAAAACACCGGATTTCTGATGGCACAGCTCAGCAGGAAGGTTCTCAGGAATTTTCAGAACTCTCTGGCAATTCACCCATTCCTGAACTGCAGACCGCGCAAGCTGCACATAGGCATCACCAGGATGAGAAGACACCTTGTACGCTTCTTCTTCCAGATATTCCTTCAGAAAATGACGAGAAGGATCTTCTTTGCCGATCTCGTAGAGCACGACTCCATAACCTACGCCAAGCGTAGCTTCGTGGCTGATGACCTCAGGCCTCACCGACCGCCCATCCAGAGCACCCGCAAGAATGGTAAAGGAGCGATGCCCGCATTCTTCTGCTTTCTCAAGGAATCCTTCCTCATATTCCAGAAGTTCGCGGAACTTCCCCGACCCCATCGTCTGCATAATCCTGTCATCATATTCCGGCCCCTCCGGATGGAAGCCATAGGGACCGTCAGCTTTCTGGCAATGAGAAAGATCTCCGCTCGCAACAACCATCCACCTGCGGCCAAGAGATTCAGCCACATGAGCAATGTATTCACCAAGCTGGTAATGCATGACCAGAGGAAGTCCAGAAAGGCCGATCCTGACAAGCTGATAATCCTGATAAGCCTGATTCAGAAAATACAGTGGAACCATCGTCCCCTGATCCAGATACTTCTCCTGATCATAGAGCGTACCGCAAGGAAAATGATGGGCCAAACAATAATGAGTTAGCTCATAGGTAAATTGATGATCATAAGAGACTTCCATGGAAACCCGTGATGCTCCATATCTGCTGAAGTCTCCATAAGCAGAATGCCCCCCGGAAACATTGAAATAATCCCGATACATGACCGCATGCGGAGAAGTCAGGATGATCAGCTCAGGTTTCTTCTGTGCAATGAATGCTGCAGCTTTCCGGAATCCATCAATAGTTGTCTGGATCTTCTTTTCTTCTCCCTTTCCGATTTCTCTGACCGCAACCGGAGGATGAGGAACCATCACTGCTCCAAGAAACATAAAAGCACCACCTCTTGCTCCAAATGTAGCACGAAAAAGCGGATGATGTTCCAGAGTAACATAAAAAAAAGAGGAAGAGCAGAAGCTCTTCCATCGATTACCCGGCAGCGTGCTTGATTCACTGAGGTCCGCTCAGCTATTTTCGCCCCTGCAGTGCTTAACTTCTGTGTTCGGGATGGGAACAGGTGTGACCACTGCGGTATCGTCACCGGATTTCTTCCAGAGATTGCTCCCTGAAAACTGAATAACAGATTTCTCCAGACTTCAGACTGCTTCGTCTTTCCGTATTGTGGCGTTCTCTCGTGTGATTAAATCTTCGACCTATTAGGATCAGTCAGCTCAATGCCTCACGGCACTTACACCTCTGACCTATCAACCTCGTCGTCTTCAAGGGGTCTTATTTCTTTCGAAGGGAAGTCTCATCTTGGAGTTGGTTTCGCGCTTAGATGCCTTCAGCGTTTATCTCAGCCGTTCTCAGCTATCCAGCTGTGCCACTGGCGTGACAACTGGTGCACCGTAGGAACGTCCATCCTGGTCCTCTCGTACTAGGGACAGCTCTCCTCAAACTTCCAACGCCCACAACAGATAGGGACCAAACTGTCTCACGACGTTTTGAACCCAGCTCGCGTACCGCTTTAATGGGCGGACAGCCCAACCCTTGGAAGCGAATTCACCTCCAGGATGCGATGAGCCGACATCGAGGTGCCAAACCTCCCCGTCGATGTGAACTCTTGGGGGAGATCAGCCTGTTATCCCCAGGGTAGCTTTTATCCGTTAAGCGACGGCCATTCCATTCTGCACCGCCGGATCACTAATTCCGACTTTCGTCCCTGCTCGACCTGTTTGTCTCGCAGTCAAGCACTCTTCTGCATTTACGCTCGACGAATGATTTCCAACCATTCTGAGAGTACCTTTGAGCGCCTCCGTTACTCTTTGGGAGGCGACCGCCCCAGTCAAACTGCCCATCTGCCACGGTCCCATACCCGGTTTACGGTATATAGTTAGAATTTCAGTTAAATAAGAGTGGTATCCCAACGGTGACTCCTCTGATCCCGAAGGACCAGTCTCAATGTCTCCCACCTATTCTGTGCATAGTTAACCGAAACTCAATAGCAGACTACAGTAAAGCTCCATGGGGTCTTTCCGTCTAGTTGCGGGTAACCTGCATCTTCACAGGTACTAAGATTTCACCGAGTCTGCTGCCGAGACAGTGCCCAAATCATTACACCTTTCGTGCGGGTCAGAACTTACCTGACAAGGAATTTCGCTACCTTAGGACCGTTATAGTTACGGCCGCCGTTCACTGGGGCTTCAATTCAGCGCTTCGGATTGCTCCTGACACATCCTTTTGACCTTCCAGCACCGGGCAGGTGTCACCCCCTATACTTCGCCTTACGGCTTAGCAGAGAGCTATGTTTTAGTTAAACAGTTGCTAGGGCCTATTTACTGTGACTCTTTCGAGTACCCCTTATAGCTAACGTACGGGGTCAAATTGCAGAGTTCCTTGGCAACAGTTCTCTCGCTCAGCTGAGGCTACTCGCCTCGTCCACCTGTGTCGGTTTTGGTACGGGCCGCTCACGAATTAACACTAGAAGCTTTTCCTGAGAGCTGGTATCGTACATTTCACTACTTGCTTGCGCGTTCGCTTGGTTCATGTCTTCCATTCCGCTGACGGATTTGCCTGTCAGCCTGCTATACACATGCCCTGCCCAATCCATTAAGGACTAGTACTAACCTTCTCTGTCACTCCATCATTTCGTGCGCGGGCGCAGGAATATCAACCTGCTCGTCATCGGCTACGCCTCTCGGCCTCGCCTTAGTTCCCGGCTTACCCAGGGCGGACGAACCTTCCCCTGGAAACCTTGGACATACGCTGTGCAGGATTCTCACCTGCATCTCGCTACTCACACCGGCATTCTCACTTCCGGACGCTCCACGACTCCTTACGGTATCGCTTCAATGCGGTCCGGAACGCTCCCCTACCACTTGATTTGCATCAAATCCATAGATTCGGTACTATGCTTAGCCCCGGTAAATTTTCGGCGCAGAGATACTCGACTAGTGAGCTGTTACGCACTCTTTCAAGGATGGCTGCTTCTGAGCCAACCTCCTAGCTGTTTATGCGTCTCCACATCCTTTCCCACTTAGCATAGATTTTGGGACCTTATCTGATGATCTGGGCTGTTTCCCTTTTGACCACGGACCTTATCACTCGCAGTCTGACTGCCGGGTATTGCTTCATGGCATTCGGAGTTTGATTTCAATTGGTATGGCTAGATGCCACCCGCATGAATTCAGTGCTCTACCTCCATCAAGTTTCACCCAACGCTAGCCCTAAAGCTATTTCGGGGAGAACCAGCTATCGCTGCGTTCGATTGGAATTTCTCCGCTAATCACAAGTCATCCGCCAGCTTTTCAACGAGGGTCGGTTCGGTCCTCCAGTTGGAATCACCCAACCTTCAACCTGCTCATGACTAGATCACTACAGCTTCGGGTCTATCCCTGCATACTTAACACCCTGTTAAGATTCGCTTTCGCTGCGGCTCCGCATTGTCTGCTTAACCTCGCATGCAAGGATAACTCGCCGGTTCATTCTACAAAAGGCACGCCATCACACATGAATGTGCTCTGACTTCTTGTAAGCATACGGTTTCAGGATCTCTTTCACTCCGCTCCCGCGGTTCTTTTCATCTTTCCCTCATGGTACTGGTGCACTATCGGTCATATAGGAGTATTTAGCCTTACCGGATGGTCCCGGTTGCTTCCGACAGGGTTCCACGTGCCCCGTCGTACTCAGGATCCCGCTCGCCTCGCTTCGGATTTCGTCTACGGGAGCTGCACCCTCTTCGCTGTGCCTTTCAATGCACTTCGACTATCCTTCGCTCATAACTTTTCGCGGTCCTTCAACCCCAGCCCTAAGACTGGTTTAGGCTGCTCCGATTTCGCTCGCCACTACTCTCGGAATCACTCTTGTTTTCTTTTCCTCCAGGTACTAAGATGTTTCAATTCCCTGGGTTCTCTTCTCTGGCTTTATGTATTCCGCCAGGATGCCTGAACATTACTTCAGGCGGGTTTCCCCATTCGGATACCCCCGGATCGTTGCCTGTTTACGACTCCCCGAGGCGTTTCGCCGTTCACTGCGTCCTTCTTCTGCTCTATATGCCAAGACATCCGCCGTACGCTCTTGCTTATTTAATCTTTTTAGAGAACTGCTTCCAAGTTTCTTCCGCCATTCAATAGACTGGCTTCCAAACTTGGTTTTCTTCAACTATACAGAAAGACTTTCTTGCTGTCTTTCTATCTGTTTGTTTGTTTCTTCTGTTATTCAGTTTTCAAAGAACAATTGAGATATCCTTTCAGATCTCTCAAAACTGACCAGGAATTTCCGCTACGTGGGAAAAACGTTTCTTGTACTTCCTTTTTTTCTCCTTAGAAAGGAGGTGATCCATCCCCACGTTCTCGTAGGGATACCTTGTTACGACTTGACCCCAATCATCAGCCCTACCTTCGACGGCTCCTTCCTTGCGGTTAGGCCACCGGCTTCGGGTATTGCCAACTCTCATGGTATGACGGGCGGTGTGTACAAGGCCCGAGAACGTATTCACCGCGGCATGCTGATCCGCGATTACTAGCGATTCCAGCTTCATGAAGTCGGGTTGCAGACTTCAATCCGAACTGAGACGTACTTTAAGAGATTTGCTTCACTTCGCAGTGTCGCTCCTCGTTGTATACGCCATTGTAGTACGTGTGTAGCCCAGGCCATAAGGGGCATGATGATTTGACGTCATCCCCACCTTCCTCCGGTTTATCACCAGCAGTCTCTTCAGAGTCCCCAACTTAATGATGGTAACTGAAGACAAGGGTTGCGCTCGTTGCGGGACTTAACCCAACATCTCACGACACGAGCTGACGACAACCATGCACCACCTGTCTCCTTGATAACCTCGGATGTATCTCTACACCTCTGCAAGGGATGTCAAGGCCTGGTAAGGTTCTTCGCGTTGCGTCGAATTAAACCACATACTCCACCGCTTGTGCGGGCCCCCGTCAATTCCTTTATGTTTCACACTTGCGTGCATACTCCACAGGCGGAATGCTTATTGCGTTGGCTGCAGCACCGGGTCGCCCCGATACTTAGCATTCATCGTTTACAGCGTGGACTACTAGGGTATCTAATCCTATTTGCTCCCCACGCTTTCGTGCCTCAGCGTCAGTTACTGTCTAGAAAGCCGCCTTCGCCACCGGTATTCCTCCATATATCTACGCATTTTACCGCTACACATGGAATTCTACTTTCCTCTCCAGTACTCTAGCCTCCCAGTATCTAAGGCTTTATGGGGTTAAGCCCCACGCTTTCACCTTAAACTTAAAAGGCCGCCTACGCACCCTTTACGCCCAATAATTCCGGATAACGCTCGCCACCTACGTATTACCGCGGCTGCTGGCACGTAGTTAGCCGTGGCTTCCTCGCAAGGTACCGTCACTCACATATCCTCTATGTGCCGTTCTTCCCTTGCAACAGAGCTTTACAATCCGAAAACCTTCTTCACTCACGCGGCGTTGCTCGGTCAGGGTTCCCCCCATTGCCGAAAATTCCCTACTGCTGCCTCCCGTAGGAGTCTGGGCCGTGTCTCAGTCCCAATGTGGCCGTTCACCCTCTCAGGCCGGCTACGCATCATCGCTTTGGTGGGCCGTTACCTCACCAACTGGCTAATGCGCCATAAGCCCATCTGTTTGTGTCTCTCACCTTTAACATAAATGGGATGCCCCATCTATGCCTATCCGGTTTTAGTACCCGTTTCCAGGCATTATCCCGGTCCTTACAGGCAGGTTGCTTATGTATTACTCACCCGTTCGCCACTCGTTCCGGCAAGCAAGCTTGCCTTCCCTCGTTCGACTTGCATGTATTAGGCACGCCGCCAGCGTTTATCCTGAGCCAGGATCAAACTCTCCATTTGATTTGACTCTATTCTTCGCTGACTTTCGTCAGTCTTCTTTCCTTATCGGAATTTGACGTTCTTTTTCGTTGCTTAATTCCTGTTCAGTTTTCAAAGATCTCTCGCCCGCTCCTTTCGAAGCGTGCTCCACGATAATACTCTATCTTAATTAGTCTGTCAACAAGAAATTCGAGAAATTTCAGGAAACAGTGCTACTAGGACCAGAGAAGAAAAACTGCTTGATACTGCTTTCCTCGTGGGCTTTTAATATAGCATACCCTATCAAGAGAATGCAACAGGTTTTTGGGCATTTTTACGGGCTTTTTACGCAATAAGTTAGTTGTAAATCCAATTATAGCCATGGAAACGCTCAGGATTCTGAGGCCATCAGAATCGTAGCATCATCATCGGTATAATTCGGCCCGAAGGCAGACACGTTGCTGCGGAAATCGCGCTTTCCGGGATCCGGGGAATGCTCCAGCAGCCCTGGCATCCGCTCCAGAATGTGTATCATTCCATCTGACATCGCATAGACCGGGCCTTCAGAGATTTCCGCATCACCGCTGACACCATGAGGAATGCCCGTTCCATCCAGTGAAGCGATCCAGTAGCCTTCAGGATTCGTATCTGCATGGTTCAGAAGCTTTCTGGTCTCCTGATAAACCTGGAGAGACTCTCTCCGCAGCATCTCCGCGTCCTCGTCGCTGAGTACAGAGACGCTCCACAGCTTGGCTTTCAGAGCAGCGACCTTCTTCTTGTTCCGCTCATTGATGCGATCAAAAGAAGCATCCCGGATCAGCTTGCCGTCCAGTGTGCGAAGGGCACAGTCGCCGATCACATAGTATTCCAGCTTGCCCGGGCGGATCCGGCCCAGTGCTGCCGCAAACGTAGGCTTTGCATAATAAGGCAGCTGGTCATAGCCAGGCACTTCGCCAAGGTAGATCTGATCAATGGCTTTCACTGCCTGAAGGAGATTATCCTGCAGCGATCGATTACCATCATACATCTGCTTCAGCGCCTCGCTGATTGCTTCCATGGTTTTCTGAACATCATTGCCGCCGAGATAATCATCTCCGAATAAAGGCGTAGCTCCGTCAAATACCCAGAAGGCATCGAGAATGCTGTCAGCTATATCCTGATTCACGTGATTCTTCCCTGTCAGGGAATATGTTTCAATCTTCAGACTCATTTTTAGCTCACTCCTTGCTCCAGAGTAACATAAAAAAAAGAGGAAGAGCAGAAGCTCTTCCATCGATTACCCGGCAGCGTGCTTGATTCACTGAGGTCCGCTCAGCTATTTTCGCCCCTGCAGTGCTTAACTTCTGTGTTCGGGA